>NZ_JBFAYL010000002.1:0-1744541 GCF_040681285.1 Nocardia sp. NPDC051832 | reverse complement strand
TGTTTGTTTTTTAATTTTTATCACTATCAACAAAACCTAAACCCCTCACAAAAAACAAATACCACCCGCCTAAAAAACTCCCCCCCCCGGCGGGGGGGGGGGGGGCCCCCCCCCGCCCCCCCCCCCCCAACACTCACTTCGAGACACAACCTAGGCGCAACACACTAGGTTCTGCCTCCGATTGGTCCGCTAGTCTGCGGAGGCTTGGCCGTTGAGCGCGGGGGGTGTGGTGTCGTACCAAGCATGTCGCCCGATACCCTACGAGAGGGGTGCGATGAGTTCGATTCTAGGAGTCTTGCGTGAAGCGGCCAGGGTGAAGCGCACATCGCAGCTTAGGCGGCGAGTGATCGAAGCAGGCACGACCGGTCTGGTCTTTAAGATAGCGGGTACCCGCCCACAAATGGCCAACAGCGACAATTCGATCGACGGCCAGTTAATATCAGAAATCTTAGCGGGAAGATTCGGCCAGCTACATCGCTACGGGCTGCGCCTGCAAGGTCTCTGCATCCGCGGAGACATAGATCTCAGTAATCTAACATGGAAGGGTGCACTCCATCTAAAAGACTGCTACATTCAAGGCGATATCAACATGAACTATGCCCATGTGACTGGCGAGGTGACCTTCGATCGAAGTTCAATCGGATATGTTTCGGCACGCTATGCAAGAATTGAAGGAACTTTCAACATTCGCCGCGCCGAACTATTCGAGGGGGGATTCGGTGGGGCCGGCATGGTCGTAACTGGTGGACTGAATATGCATCACTCCGTATTCACGGCATTGCCGGAGGAAAAGAGTTCCTACGCTGTGCGACTCTACCGTGCCAAGGTGGGTGATCTGTATCTATATTCGGCAACTGTCAAAGGAGGAATATTCGCCAACGCGATGACAGTCGATCGCCATGTTCGCCTCCAAGGGGGTGATTTTCATTCTCGCATAGCCATGGGATGGGAGCAGACCGGACCCGACTATCGCGGCGCGATAGGGCTTGGAAATTGCAACATTTCTGGCAGCCTCTACGTCTGCACCAAGACTCTAGACTATTTCAAAGCAGATGGTCTCGACCTGCGCGGCACTTCATGCGGGACGATTTACGCTACCGAAGAGAAACTTGCTTCCTGTGATGCGAATCTGGAAGGGTTGACATACGATCGCTTACAGAATATATCAGCCACAGAAATGCTGCATGTTCTAGAATTAGCAAAAGAATTCTACTCCCAGCCGTATGTTCAGTTGGCGTCGTACTGCTCGACAATAGGCGACTTGACAACCCGGAGGCGCACATTACTAGCGATGGAAAGACGGATCACCAAGGAGCAAGCATTCTTCTCTAGGAGCGGTTTAGCGCGGCGGATATACGGATCCCTGGTCGGCTATGGATATTCAGCGTGGCTTGCCCTAGTTTGGTTACTCATAGTCACAGCACTTGCAACCGTGGTCGTCAAATTTGGAACACCAATTTTCTCACTTAAGCCACCTGCTGGCTCTCTGCCGGGCGCAGGGCAAGATTTAGGTTGGTCGAACTCACTCAGGATAGTGATTGACAATTTTCTTCCATTCGCCTCTTTAGGCATGAAAGATACGTGGGTTGCAGCGCCTACAAACGGCATTCAATGGATGACCATGTCAGCATTTTTGAGCCTACGCCTACTTGCATGGGCCTTCGCGGCATTGGCTCTTCTCTCATTCACTCATGTTGTGCGAAATCCGCGAACGCTCTAGTGTCCTGGTCCTGATATCTTCGCCATATTCGGCTCTGCGGCTCTCCGTCAGGTGAATGGTTTCGGGTGCTGGTTCCAGTCAGCGATCCAGTTGCGGACGTCTTTCTCAAGTGCGGCATCGCTTTTGTGGACGCGCATCAATGAAACCCACGACATCGTGGTGCGGGGTTGGTTGAGTCTCGGCGCGGTGTTCATGCCTGCGAAGGCCTACGGCTCTGGATTCGGGATGTCACCAACGAGCCCGTGACACTGCAAACCAAACCTCAGATCCGGCTGTCGTGGGACGTGAAAAGCCTTGGTACCTGGTAGCCCCCGTTGAACTAACCGCAATTCTCGTCACCGACGGACAGACTGTTGCGGTCACACCCAGCGTTCTCAACCTTCCGTCGTGGCCATCCGCCACCGCGGTACGTCCGCTTCGCTCGGCCCGCTCAGAGCCAATTGCGGGCGTTCACCGACCGCGCACTCCGCGGCTTGGTCTCAATAGGTCAGCGCAACACACTGGAATCTCCTGGTGAGGAACGGATGTGATGCGCAATGGCCTCAAGCAGACCACTGTCGGAGAGAAGAACCCCGTTGACCGAGGCTCAGGTCGAGCAGGTGTGGCGGCGGTGGCGGTCCGGGCAAGCGATCAGGGTCCTCGCTCGGGAGATGCGCCGGCATCCTCCACGGTGCGTGACTTACTCAAACGCTGCGGCGGGTCCGGCCGACTCCTCGCCGCCGCGGCCCGCGGCGCGGGTGAGGTCACTGCGGATTTCACCGCGTACCAACTGATGCGCGCCATCGGCGACATCTGCGCGGGCGCCGAGATGACCGACCCGAACTACGACCCGCGCCTCACCATTCGGCTACTGCTCGACGGGTGTCGAACTTAGCACCAATCGCGAACAGCACCCGCCATCGCGGCGGGCCTATGACGCCGATCCGCGAACGGCCAGTTGATTTTCCGGTCCGTCGCTGCCGTCATGTGCTGCGCCGCGAAAGCCGGACGAGGATATACACATTGGCGATGCCGGTCAGGAGCTGCGGGGCGACCGCGAGCAGCGCCGCAGGCATCGAGTAGAGCGGTTTCCACTCGTACTGAGCGGGATCGGGACCGGCGGCTGTGCTGAGAACGCCCACGACGGCGAGAAAGTAAGCGAGCACGGCCGCCGTACTGCCGACCTTCGCGAACCAGCGTCCGGTGCGAACGTTTCTCCGCCACAAAGCAACCGCGCCGATCAACGACGCCACGGTGAACATCGCGAGCGCCAGCTGCGAAGTCACGCCGACGAAGTTGGACAGGGCCAGAACTTTGCCCACCCGCGTGTAGGGTCCGGCAACGACGCGTTCGGCGATGACCGATGCCGTAAGAAACAACAGCGGGAGCAGCGCTACCACCGCGACCCAGATCGAGTCTCCCGGTCGACCCTCGGTTGCCGGCGAGCCGACCGTGCCGGCCCCGCCTTGGATATCAGTCCCCACCTTCGCGATCACTCCGTCAGAATGGCACAACCTCCTCCGGCCAGGCCAGACGAAACTCGTTGCCCTGGAGCACATTCGCTACGAACGCGTCAGGCTTCGCCGGCTCTGCGACGGTTGGCGTCGCAACGGGCGTTAGTTGACCCGAACTGCTCGCTCAGGTGACCTGTGCAGCCACCAGCGTTTCGAAGGTGTAGGGCCGCAGGCCATCGGTACGGCCGGCGAAATACCGTTGCTGGAGGTCTGCACGGGTGGGATGGTCTACGACCTTCAGCCCGCACCGGCTGATCAGCTTCTCGATCTCGGAGACCGGCCAGCCAGGCTGCAGGGGCTCGCCGACAGCAGCCGCGATCGGCGTGTAGATGCGGGCGAATTCCGTTCCCACCTCGTCGAGCGCGGCGTCCTCGGCCCGGTAGGAGAACACCACCTCAGACCCGGGGGCGGCCGCCGCGATCGTGCGCAACCCCGACTCGATCGCCGGTGCCGTCAGATAGGGAGCGACGCCCGTCCAGCAGAACATCGCCGGCCGCGCCCAGTCGAACCCGGCCGGGCCCAGCGCGTCCCGAACTTGTCCGGCCTCGAAATCAGCCGGCACGAAGACCTGAGAGTCGTTGCGCGGCAGGCCGAGCTCCTTGACCCGCTCGAGCTTCCAGGCCTGGGAGGCCGGGTGATCGACCTCGAACACGGTCAGCGAGCTGAGCAGATCCGGCCGCCGCCAGGCGAACGAGTCGAGCCCGGCGCCGAGAATCACGTACTGCGTGAAGGCGCCCGCGGCGAGCCGGTCCTCGGCGTACCGGCTGCGGGTGCAGACAGCCGCGCGGGATTCGCGACGCACCGGGCCGGGAAACAGTGGATCGAACCGGTCTCGCAGCTGCTGCCATACCGGGCCGACAAGCACCAGGGCCAGCGCATCGTCCAGTACCCACGGCGACGCCGTCTCCAGGCGAAACAACCCACGCGACACGGCCGCAAACATCGCCGTCCTGCTCGGCGCGCTTTCCATGCATCCCTCCTCACAGACCGGCACACGAGCATGCCGACCGTGCTCGCCCATTCCGCACACTTCACAGGATGCGCCTGAAACGCCCTGACGGCCATAGCCGGCTCGCCCCCCATGCCGCCAACGCAGCCGACCGACGTATGCCACAGTGCGGCAATGGATTAGTACCGCCCAGCCGTTCGAAACCCGGCCGCAAGCGGCACTACAGGACTCCTTCGCACCACGAGAATCGGCCCGAAATCCGGATGCGGACGTGCGGGGTGGTGGTGTGTGATCGGGGCATGACGATCGTGTCGGGGCCGGACGCCGGCAGTCGGAGCAGGATTGTGGAAGTGCTGCGCGAGTGGCAGCACGAGGGGGCGCCGATGCAACTGCACCCGGGGGATGTCGGTTGGTTCTCGCGCTGGGGCGCCGAGGCGACAGCAGCAGCAGCGGTTCGGACCTGGCTCCGGAAGGGACAGATCCTCGCCATCGGGCTGCTGGACGGGCCCACCCTGTTGCGGATGACGGCCGCGCCGGACGCACTGCACGACGAGGAGCTGGCGCGGGCAGTGGTTGCGGATGTGTCCGACCCGAAGCGCGAGATGTTCGCAGCCGGGAAAGTGTCTGTCGAGGCTCCGGCGGGGGCACTGGTCAACGATCTGCTGTCCGATGCCGGCTGGCGCCAAGGCGAGCCGTGGACACCGTTGCGGTGCGATCTCATGGAGTCGCTGCCCGGCCCTGACATGCGGATCGAGGTGATCGGGCCGCAGCAGGCCGAGGCGCGGGCCGCGGTCCATCGGGCGTCGTTCAGCGGGTCCACGTTCACCGCGGAGCGCTGGCACGCGATGGCCGCAGGATTGCCATATGTCGACGCTCGGTGTCTGGTCGCCTACGACGTCGAGGGGAATCCGGTGGCGGCGGTGACGGTGTGGTCGGCAGGTCCGGGCAAACCGGGATTACTCGAGCCGATGGGCGTGCATCGAGAACATCGCGGATACGGCTACGGCACAGCGATCACCCGCGCCGCGGCGGCTGCGCTTCGGGATCTGGGCTCATCGAGCGCAATCGTGTGCACTCCGAGCTCCAATGTCGGTGCCGTCGCGACGTACAAGTCGGCAGGCTTCCGGCAACTCCCTGAGATCCGGGACCGGTGCCTGGATAGCTCGGTCGCCGCCCTCCCATGACGCGACCTGCGCCGCGGGAGGGCCGACCAAACAACCCAGTCTTACTCAAAGGCCGGAATCCCGACGCTGCGATCGAGGTCATGAGCTGGGCAGCCCGCGCGTTGGTCCGCGCAGCCCTCGCCGAGCAGCCGACGTAGTAGTGCGACTTCGCCCGGCATTCGGGCAGTCATGGACGGTCCGCGGGCGTCGGATCGATCCTGATCACGGCTGAAATGATTGCGGTGTCACTGATTTCGAGCAGGCGACGGCGCGCGTGCGGATCATCGGCCTGCGGGTGCGGACGGCCCGGCCTGGCGCCGTTGAAGTACCGGCCTGTGGTCTGAGAAAGGCCAGGATCGCAGATCAGCCGGAGGGTCGCGTCGGCGCCTTCGGCGACGGTGCTGATCGGCGTCACGCCGGATTCCAGGACCATGGTCGTCGCCATGAGAGTTGCCGGGTGCAGGGCGTTCACGGTGACACCGGTGCCGTCGAGTTCCCCGGCGTACTCGATGGTCGCCATGATCATCGCCAGCTTGGCTCGGCAGTAGGCGGCATACGGGTTGTAGTCGTGCTCGGGGGTGGGATCGTCGAGGTCGATCTCCAACTGTCCGGCGGAGGCTATGTTCACCACTCGCGAGGGAGCCGATGCCTGGAGTAGCGGAAGCAGTCGGCGGGTCAGCCGATAGGGGGCCAGATGGTTGACCGCCCACAGTAATTCGTTCCCGTCGGCGCTGAGTTCGCGTCTTCCGTCCGGTCGGCCGCCGGTGCCGGCGTTGTTCACGAGCACATCCAATCGCGGGGTGCGGGCGATGATCTCGTCGGCCAGCCGGTCGACCTCCACCAATCGCGACAGGTCGGCCAGGATGATCAGCGGAGCGTGTCCGCCCGCGGCTGCGACCTCGTCGGCGACCGCCGTGGCCCGATCGGGGTTGCGGCCGTGCAGGATCAGCCGGGCGCCGGCCGCGCCGAGCCGCACCGCCAGCGCACGGCCGAGTCCGTCCGTCGCGCCTGTGATCAGCACGGTCTTGTTGTCCATACGGATGTCGCTCACTGCATTGCCTCAGCCGTGGCGACGAGCGTGGCCCGGCCCAGGATGTGGCCGGCCATCGTGAATCCGAGCAGAGCGGGGGTCGAGTCGGCGGCGATGCCGATGTCATCCACATCCAGCGCGTGCACGGTGACGAAATAGCGGTGCTCACCGTGCCCGGCAGGCGGTGCCGCGCCGATGTATCGAGGTAGGCGCGCGTCATTCGGCAGTTGGAAGGAGCCGACCGGCAAGCCGCTGCCCGTGTCGTCTCCGGCGCCCTCGGCGAGAGCGGTGGTCGTGGCCGGGATGTTGGCGACGGCCCAGTGCCAGAAACCGGAACCGGTGGGAGCGTCGGGGTCGTACACAGTGACCGCGTAGCTCCGGGTGCCCGCTGGGGCGCCGCTCCAATTCAACTGCGGGGAAACGTCTTTGCCGCCAGGGGTGGCGGAGGACCACTGCGCGGGACGCCAGGCGGCGCCGTCGCCGACCGTGGCGCTGGTGACCGTGAATGTGGCGGCCTCGGGGAGGCGGGCGAAGGGATTGTTTGCGCTCATCGTGTCGCGCCTTTCGAGTCGTACCGGATGTGCAAGATCGACGATAACAGAAATAATCGATTATTTGTCAAATCGTCTATGATCGAGAGATGACCCGGACCATCCCAGCCCAGCCGCCGAAGCAGATGCTTTCCGAGCAGGTGTACGCACAACTGCGGAGCGCGATCATGCGCGGCGAGTACGCGCCCGGTGCCGCGCTCAAGCCGCAGGACCTAGCCGGGCAACACGGTGTGAGCCTGGCGGTGGTGCGCGAGGCGCTGGTGCGGTTGGTCGGCGAGGGCCTGGCCGAACGGCTGACCAATCGCGGCTTCGCGGTCCCAAGCTTCTCCGCTCGCCGCTGGCAACAGATCGGGGAGGCCCGCCGGACCATCGAGCCGGTCCTTCTACGTATGTCGATCGACCAGGGTGACGTGCAATGGGAAGCCGACGTACGCGCTGCGCACCACCGCTTGGCACGAACACCGCCGTTCACCCCGCCGGACGACGTGTACTACAGCGAAGAATGGGCCGAGGCCCATCGGGTGTTCCATCGCACCCTCGTGGAGGGGTGCGGCAACCCGGTCTTGCTGGAAACCTTCGACCGGCTGTGGGTGGCGAGCGAGCTGGCTCGTCGCTGGTCGGCACACCGTAATCCGGAGCGGGATGGCGTGGACGAGCATCGCCGATTGGAGGAGGCGGCGCTGGCCCGTGATTCCGACGCCGCCGCCGACCTCTTGACTCGGCACCTCACCCTGACGACGGCCGCACTGACAGAGCGCGACAGCTGACCCGTCCGATGAACAGGCTCGATCCGGCCGTTCGGTGCGTCCTCACTGTGCTGCGGTCGGGTCAGCCGCGGATGCCGTGTTCGACGGCGTCGAAAGCCTGGTTCAGGCGCTGACGGTGCGACGTGGCGATATCGGTGTGATCATCTCCGGCGAGTCGACGTCGTACCGTCTCGACGGCGACTGTCCGGTAAGCGGCCACGAGCAGGGCCGCCGCCAAGGCGCTGTCGCCGGAGAACGTGGCGTCTGTGCCCAGCTCGGCGGACAGCTCCGTCTCGACCTCGTACGCGAATGCGCGGAGCCGCGCGATCAAGGCGGGTGAAGCCGTGACGGTCCGCATCATCGGTTCGATATCCCCGTCCAGGCCCGAAAGCACGTGCCGCTCCCCCGCGAGCGCGAGAGCGGTCCGACGAAGCGTCTCGACGGCGCTGATATCCCCGGCCCGCTCGCGGAGGGCGGATCGTACGAGGTCGACGACGTCCGGAAGACGGTCGAGCAGCAGGTCTTCCTTCCGCTCGAAGTGCGAGAACACCGTCACCTTGGACACGCCGGCGGCCGCTGCGACCTCGGCGATCGTGACGGCGTCGAAACCGCGCTCCAGGAACAGTTCGGTCGCGACCTCAGCGATGCGCGCTCGCGTCTTCGACCCGCCGCGATCTCCTCGATTCGGCATGTGAAAGGACTCCCTCGCTATAGTTCCGGGCTTTCTGGGAGCTGCCAGTCGCCGCCCCGGTCCGCCTTGGCGAACCGCGCCGCGAGATCGGGGATGTGCAGGAAGGTAGCCAGTCCCGTGGTGGTGAGAAAAGCGTTGATCCCGAACCGGCTCCTGGGCAGGCCGAGGCGCAGCAGGCGCGGTTTGACCGCAGCCTGAATCTCGTCGACGAACGGCCGGAGTACGGCGTCGTAGTTCGCCAGCGCCCGAGACAGGTCGGTGGGGCGCCGGTTGATCTCGCCGGCCAGGACGTAGGCGCCGACCAGAGCGCCGGAAACCCCCATGCCGCTGTACGGCGAGGCGCAATGCGCGGCATCTCCGGCCAGGACCACGCGTCCGTCGGACCAGGTATCCGTTCGGACCTGTACGACCTCCTGGGAGTAGAAGCTCGCGGTCGTCCGCATGCCCTCGAGGAACCGGTCGGTCTGCCATCCCGCGCCACGAAAACGCTCGGCCCAGAACTCTTTCTGGCGTTCGACGGGTTGGCGATGGATTGCCGAGGCCTCCTCCGACGTCTCCCGCAGCACGAAGTACACCTGGGTCTCGTCCGGGTTGTGGCTTCTGCGCATGATCATTCGGCCGCCGGGCGCGATATAGGTGTCGCGGATGTTGCTGTCCGGCGCGATGCGTGGAACGAACCAATACGCCATGTGGATACCCACCCGCCAGTACGGTTCCGGCACCCCGGTGGGCAAGATCGCTCGCCGGATGCGCGACCCTTGCCCATCGGCACCGATGAGCAGGTCGAACTCGTCGGACGAGCCGTCGGAGAAGTAGGCGATGACCTTGTTCTCATCCTGTTCGAAGCGGTCGACGCCGGTCCCGAAGACGTAGTCGACGTCGTTTTTCGTCGCCTCGTGCAGGATGCGCACGAGGTCGCCGCGCATGATCTCGTACTCGGACGTCAGCGTCTGGCGGCCTCGCCCGGACGTGTTGGCCATGATCGTCGCTCTCGCCTTGCCCTGGGCGTCCACAAAGGCGACGCCGGGCTCGTCCACGAGCTTGCTCCGCACGACATCGAGCAGCCCCATGGCCTTGACCGCCTCGATGCCTTGACCGCGGAGATCAACCTGGGCACCGGTGGCCCGCAAGGACGGGAAACGCTCGACCACGACTACTCGATGGCCGCCGCGTGCGAGCCAGTAGGCCGTCGCCTGCCCTGCGATGCCACCGCAGCACACAAGGATTGTCAAGCAGCGAGTTCCGGATGCGGATGTCACGATCTCGATTCCCTCGCTTCGGCCTGGTCAAGGTTACTCAGTAAGCTTACCGGATAAGTTCAGGCCGAGGGTGTCGGTGAGATCGCGCAGGCATTCTTCGAAGACCGGTTCGAGGTCGGTGTAGGCGAAGTCGAGCTGGTGCAGGACTTCCATGCACAGCAGGCCGTAGAGCCGGATCCAGCAGGACAGGAAGACATGCGCGGCGGCGGGCGGCAGCTGGTTGCCGATACTCGCCGAGTAAGTGGTCAGCTGCTCGCGTAAAGACGGGGCCAGCTCCGTCAGGTCGGGGACCGGGAACGGGCGCGTCCGCCAGAGCTCGACCGTCAGGTCCAGGAGGATTCGTTCGAATCGCAGGCCGGCCCGATGGCGTTCGGAATCGGGTTGCCGGTTCAGCGGGGCAATGGGGGCGGCGAAGATCCAGCCGAACTCGGCCGGGTGGGCGATGGCCCAGGTGCGCATGGCACGGCACACCGTCAGGATGCGTTCGCCGACAGCAGCTTTGGTGTCAGCGTCGCGGGCCTGTTCCATCGAGGTGGCCAGTTCGTCGAAGAAATCCGCGGTTACCGCGCCGACCAGCGCCTCGTGGCCCGCGTAGTAGTGATACAGCGACGGACCGCTCATCCCGACTTCCCGGGCTACCGCGTTGATCGTCACCGCGGCAGCCCCCTGCTCTACGAGCAGCGTGCGTACCGCTTCGTGGATTTCCCGCAAGGTCGCCTTGCGCAGCCGCTCCCGTCGCCCACCGGTATTCGTCGCCATCGTCGCCTTTCCGCCGCCCGTCGTTGACATCCTAGAGCATCTATGGTGTCTTAATATCTCTAAATTATCTAGAGACTCTAGGGAGTTGGCATGAGACGTTGGTGGTGGCTGGTTCTGATGGCGGCGCTGGTCCTGACAGCGGAGTGGTGGCGGCAGTCCCGAGCCGCTGGGCTGCGCGCCGATCGCGAGGGCCAGAGATGAAGGCGCTCGTCGTGGGCGGCGGTATCGGTGGGCTGGCCGCCGCGTTGGCGTTCCACCAGCGGGGCTGGACGGTGGAGGTGCTCGAACGCGCACCGGAAGTCACCGAAATCGGCGCGGGGCTGTCGATTCAGCCCAACGGGCTGCGCGCCCTGGACGCGCTCGGTCTCGGCGACCTACTCCGCGCCGGCGGATCGGCCGGACCGCCGCGAGGCATCAGAAGCACCGACGGCACCTGGCTGATCCGCAACGATATCGTCGAACTGGAACGACGTTTCGGCCCGTGGGCGATCGTTCACCGCGCCACGCTGGTCGAATATCTGCGCGCGGAGCTGCCCGCGTCCGCGCTGCGTCCGGGGACCACGGTGCGAGCGGTGTCGGTCGACGGCACAGTCCATTACGACGGCGGCACCGCCACCGCGGACCTGGTGATCGGCGCCGACGGCGTGCACAGTGTGACCCGGCGCTCGATCTGGCCACACGCCGCCGGTCCGCGCTACCTGGGCTACACCACCTGGCGTCTACTCACCGGGGCCTACGCGGTGCGCGGCAGCGTCGAAATGTGGGGCAAGGGTGAACGATTCGGCTACGTTCCGATGCCGGACGGCCGTGTCTACTGCTATCTGATGGCCAATGCTCCGGCCGGATCCCGGACAGGACTGGAACAGCTGCGTGACCGTTTCGCGAGCTGGCACGACCCGGTCCCGGCACTGCTCGGGATCGCTCGCCCGGACGAGGTCCTCCAGCACGATACTTACGAGCTACCGAACATGGACGCCTACGTCCGCGGGAACGTCGCGGTGCTCGGGGACGCCGCCCACGCCATGGCCCCGAACCTCGGGCAGGGCGCCTGCCAGGCACTCGAGGACGCCGTCACCCTCGCGGCGGAGGTGGACGCGCGCGGCATCGAGGCGGGGCTGGCGCAGTACGACCACCTGCGCAGACCGCGCACGCAGAAGATCGCCCAGCTCTCGCGCCGCGTCGGCGCACCCGCGCACTGGGATTCGGCACTTGCCACCGCCCTGCGGGACACCGCACTCCCCCGACTGCCCAGCGCACTGCTCGGTCGTTCGATCACACCCGCCTACTCCTGGGCACTCTGACACCCACCCGAAAGACGAAACGATGCCTTTGCCTCGAATCGTGATCGCCGTCGTCGCGGTGATCACGATGGTCAGCCCTGTCCTCGCCGACCTGGTCATCCCCGACCTGGCCGCACAGCACGCCTTCAACCCGAACTGGCCGCCGCACGCGAAGTTTCACGACGCGCAGTACATGGTGATGACGGTGCTGCTCGGCCTCATCGGCCTGGCGCTCATCCTGCGGCCAGGCCGGGACGCACTCCGCTCGACACTGTGCGCGGCAGCCGTCGTGGCCACCCCATGGCTCGGCATGGCCGGCGCGCTGCTGTTCCCCGAGACCGCCACCCACGACCCGGAGTTCGCCGCTCAGACCGTCTTCATTCTCGGGCTGCACGGACAATTGTTCCTGGCGCTGGTCCTGCTCACCGCCCTGGTGGGCGCGCTCGTGCTGTCCCGGCGGCGTGCCCTTGATACCGACTAGCCGCCGAGGTCGGCGAGTCTGTTCACCGGAGGTGTTCGAGGACAAGGCTGCGGACCGGTTCGACGTCGGCCAGGAGGCCGTGCCCCGCACCGGGAAGAACCACCGTGTGCGCCCCGGCACGCCGCGCGACCTCCGCGGCCGCCGCCGAATCGTGCACCTGGCTCGCTCCCGCCAAGGCGACCAGGGTGGGGACCGGCAGCTGCGTCAGCCCGTCCGGCAGGTGGGGATAAACGATCGGCGAGGCCGGGAAGTACGCGGCTCCGTAAGCGAGCAGGTCGAGGTAGGCCTCCACAGGCGCGGGCGCGCTGCCGGGGACGCCCAGCATCGCGCGAGCATCCTCGAAAGTCGGGTGCGGGTCGCGGTTGCGGCCCAGCTCCTCGAACTCGGGGCTGAGCCCGGCGAAGACCAGCGGCGGATCGAGCAGGACCAGCCGTCGCACCCGCTCCGGGTGGGCGAGCGCGAACCGGAACGCGAGGTGCCCGCCCAGCGACTGGCCACACAGGTCGGCGGCGGGTAGCCCGAGCAGATCGAACGTTTCCGCCAGCCAGTCGACGAGATCGTCCATGCTGGTCAGGGCGGCGCCGGTGTGCCGACTGCGGCCCGGCTCGCCGATCGTGTCCACGGCCCGCACATGATGCTCCTCGGCCAGCGAACCGACTACCGGGTACCACAGTCCGGCCGTCCCGCCGTATCCGTGCAGCAGGACCAGCGACCGCGCCGCGGCCGGGCCCGCGGAGGTGACTCGCGTCGTTCCGTATCTACCCGGAAGATCTACCGTCTCGGCCGGTACCGGCCAATTCGACAGCACCGCGTCGTAGGCCGCGAAATAGGCTTTCTCCAGTTCAGGGGTGTCGAATGCGGTCATCGCGCACTCCCCCTCGTCCGACTGGTCATCTGCACCACTCCTTTCCAAGTCACCTGTATTATGTCAGATGTATTGGAACAGAGGAAAGGGATTCGCGTGCCGAAACAGGTCGATCACCGCGAGCGCCGCGAGACCATCGCGCGCGCACTGTGGCGAGTGGTGGAACACCAAGGCTGGGCCCGGGCGACGATGCGCGAGGTCGCGGCCGAGGCGGACGTCTCCCTCGGCCAGGTCCAGCACTATTTCGCTTCTCGGACAGCGATGCTCGAATTCGCGATGGAGTTCGCTTCCGAACAGACCGCGCAGCGCATCATCCGAAGCCTCGACCGACTCGGTTCGCCTCCGCATCCCCGAGACGCCCTGCGCGTGACCCTCATGGAGATGCTCCCCCTGCACGCGGACGCGCGCGCCACCAGCCGGATGAGCGCCGCCTACACCCTCGAAGCCCTGCACGATCCGGAGCTGCACGAACGGGCCCGCCTCGGACTCCAGAACGGCCGAGCGCTGACCGAACGCCTGATCAGGCAAGCAATCACCGAAGGCCACATCCCGCCGGATCGCGATCCGGTCATCGAGACGAACCTCCTGCTCGCGCTGACCGGTTTCACCCCACTTCTCGATCTCGACGTCATCGATCCCGACGCCGCGTCGGCCGCTATCGACTACTACCTCGACCGGCTCTTCGACGGCCCGGTGCCGCTGGTCACGGGCGGCGAGAGCACGTAGGAGCGGCAGTCGCGCGCGGAGACGCCAGCGAGGTCAGGCGCGGACGACGACGCTGCTGGTGATCTTGTCGGCCAGGGTTTGCCGTTTGGCGTCCCACAGCGGAAACAGGTATCCGACGTAGCAGGGCAATGCGTCGACGATATGGCAGAACTTTCGACCGAGGGCCGCCCAGAATCCCATAGGGCGACCGGTGGATTCGCTGATCAAGCGAATGCCGAGCAGCGCCTTGCCCGGGGTCTGGCCGACGGCGCCCTCCCGGTAGATCAAGAACACAGACCCGGCGAAAGAGACCAGAACCGCGCTCGCGATCAGCGCGATGCCGACCTCGTCGATGCCACCGCCGACGGTCGTGGGCTCGAAGGTGCCGTCGTTCTTCAGGACGAGTCGGCTGTCTCCAGGATCGATCCCCATCGTGAAAGCGAGGGCGAACAGTATCCCGACGGGAATTCCGACGATCAGGCCGTCGAGAAGTGCGGCCCCCACCCGAGCAGCCCACCCGGCATAAGCGGCGCCAACCCCTCCGGTGGGGTACTGCGGCGGACCGTAAGCACCGTGGTCGGGGTACCCCGACGGGAACTGTTGCGGCACACCGCCATAGAAGGGTCCAGGCTGTTGCGATGGATTCGGATAGTGCGGGCTTCCCCCGGGGTAGTTCACCGGCGCAACCCTACCGGTCGGCGCGTCACTAGGACTGTCGGTGCTTGACCCAGTACATCCCGCGACCGGATTCGGCGGGGGCGCGCTTCTTCCGGGGCTCGATCCGATCGAGGCGATAGCCGAGCCGGCGGGCGACGGCCGCGCTGCGGAGATTGGCTTCATCGCAGCGGATCTCGACCCTGTCGATGCCTGGCAGTGCCAAGGCAATTCGAGTCAACACAGCCGCGCTGCGAGTCACGACGCCTCGACCGGCGTGTGTGACATTGCCCCAGTACCCGATTTCCAACCCTGCGGGTCCGAGGCAGTCGTTCACGCTGATCGCGCCGAGCACTGTGCCGTCATCGTCGAAGATGCCGTAGTCGAAGCTGCGCTCGGCAGAGGGCCAACTCTCGGCGCACTTCCCGAGGCTCGCGCGTTGCTTCTCCAGAGTGGTCGGCTCGGCCAGCCACTCCACCCAGGGATGAATGTGCTCGTAGGATGCGGTGATCGCCTGATATCGGGCCATCGCATCCTCCGGCTGCCAGCGACGAAGCAGCAGCTCATCCACCGCGACTCGTTGCGGGAGAACAACACCCGCCGCCAGAGCCGGCCGCGACTCGACATCCATACCAGCGATACTGACAGTCCACTCCCCCGCACGACAACCCAAATCCGCTGTCTCCGTGCGCGTCCCGCTACCTCAGCCGATCCTTCGACTACCAGATGTCCAGACATCCCGGCCGGTCCTGGACATCGAAGCGGGGCTGCGTCATTCGGAGTCGCCGTCGATGTCGCGTTGATGTCCGCGGCTGGCGTCGCGGTCGAAGATGCCGAGGATTTCGCAGGGGCCGGTTTCGGCGCCGATGGCGTGCGGGAGCATGGTGGGGAATTCGGCGGCCTGGTTGGCTTCGAGGCGGAAGCGGCGGTCGCCGAGCATGAGGATGGCGGTGCCGGACAGGACGACGAGCCATTCGCGGCCGGGGTGGGCGCGCATGCGGGCCGGGTTGTCCGGGGGCGGGTCGGTGATCCGGCGGCGGACGACACTCATGGCGGGTTCGCCTTTCATCGTCCAGCGCATCGATCCGTGGGCGGCGTGGATCGTGGGGTTGCTGACGACGTCGTCGGCGGCGGTTTCCACCAGCTGGTCCAGCGTGGTGTCCAGGGCGCGCGCCAATGCGACGAGCTGGTCCAGCGCGAGCCGGCGCTGACCGTTCTCGATACGCGAGAGGCTGGACTCGCTCAGGTGGGCGCGCAGGCTGAGATCGCGCAGGGACCAGCCCTGCGCTACGCGTAGCGCGCGGATGCGTTTGCGCACGAGGCCGTCCAAATCGCCTTGTTCTTGCGTCATAGGCAAGAGCGTATGCCTCTCATGCAAAGTGTGGCTATGGTCGGCTACCGAGGTCCGGAACGGCTGGACCGATTTCGAAGGGGTACCGATGACAGCGAATGCTCCTGTCTCCGACGCACTGCCCGAGGGGACCGTCGACGTCCTGGTGATCGGCGGCGGTGCGGCGGGGTTGAACGGTGCGCTGATGTTGGCGCGCTCGCGTCGCTCGGTCGTAGTGATCGACAGCGGCGACCCGCGCAACGCGCCCGCCGCGGCCATGCACGGTTTCTTCGTCCTCGACGGCACCGCTCCCGGTGAGCTGCTGGCGCGCGGCCGGGAGCAAGTCCGCCAATACGGTGGACGGGTGGTATTCGGCGCGGTCGCCGCCGCCGAGCCCGCCGCTCCCGCCGACGACGGCGACCTGCGGTTCGCCGTCACCCTGTCCGATGGCCGTGTGGTGACGGCGCGGCGAGTGCTGGTGGCGACCGGCCTGCAGGACGTGCTGCCCGAGGTGCCGGGGCTCCGCGAGCACTGGGGTCACAGTGTCGTGCACTGTCCCTACTGCCACGGATGGGAAGTACGCGACGAGCCGATCGGAGTCCTCGCCACCGGCGCCAACTCCGCGCATCAGGCGTTGCTGTTCCGCCAGCTCAGCGACGACCTGATCTACTTCACCGGCGACACCGAACTGGACGCCGGCACGCGCGCCCGTTTCGCCGCGCGCGGTATCCGCGTCGAAGATTCCCCCGTGGTCGAAGTGCTCAGCGACGACACCGGCCTCACCGGGGTACGCCTGGCCGACGGCAGCTTCGTGGCGCGCCGGGTGCTGGCGGTCGCGACCCGGATGGAAGCCCGCACCGACGGGTTGGATGGGCTGCAGCTGCCGATGGAGGAGCTGCCCGGCGACATGGGCCGGCGCTTCGCCTCCGGTCTCGCCGGCGCCACCGAGGTGCCCGGGGTGTGGGTGGCCGGCAACGCCACCGATCTCGCCGCACAGGTCGGTGCCGCGGCCGCGGCCGGGGCGCTGGCGGGCGCGCACATCAACGCGCTGCTGGTTTCCGCGGACACAGACGCCGCGCTCGCCGCGGCGCAGGCCGACGCCAAGCCCTGAACGCGCGTTTCTTCGCGCGCCGCGCCTGAGCCACCCAGCGCGATTTCACCACCAGCGCCCTAACGATCTCCCCACCAGCGCCCCAACGACTTCCCCGCCAGCGGCCCCCAATGACTTTCGCCCCAGCAGCCCCCCAATGACTTTCGGCCCCCAGCGCCCCCAACCACTTTCGGCCCCCAGCGCCCCCAACCACTTTCGGCCCCCAGCGCCCCCAACCACTTTCGGCCCCCAGCGACCGCCCCGGGCGGCGCTGTGCTCCCGCATGCCTTCGAGAGGAACTCATGACTACGCACCCACCTGCCGTCCTGGACGCGCGGCGGCTACGCACCATCTTGATCGCGGTCTCGGTGGCGCTGATGGCGGTCATCGCGTCGGTGTCGGGGCTCAATGTCGCGCAAACTCAGCTGGCGGTCGAGTTCGGCGCGTCGCAGAACACGATCCTGTGGATCATCAATGTCTACACCTTGACCCTGGCCGCGCTCCTGCTCCCGCTGGGCGCGATCGGCGACCGGCTGGGCCGCAAGCCGATGCTTCTCGCCGGTCTCGCGGTGTTCGGCCTGGCCAATCTGGTGGCGGGCTTCGCTCCGAACGCCGAGGTCATGCTGGCCACGCGTGTGGCCGGCGGTCTCGGCGCGGCCATGATCATGCCCATCACGCTCGCCGTGATCACCGCGACCTTCCCGGATGACCAGCGCGGCAAGGCAATCGGCGTGTGGACCGGTGTCGCCGGCGCGGGCGGCCTGCTGGGCATGTTCCTGTCCGCGCTGCTGGTCGACGTCGCGGACTGGCGCTGGCTGTTCGCGCTGCCGGTCGTCCTGGTCCTGATCGCCGCCGCCATGACGCTCACGTCGGTTCCCAACTCGCGCGAGCGCTCCCCGCACGCCTTCGACACCGTCGGCGCGGCGATGTCCCTCCTCGCCGTGGCCGGACTGATCTTCGTGCTGCAAGAAGGACCCGAGCGCGGCTGGACCGCCCCCGCCACCCTGCTCAGCCTGGCCATCGGCCTGCTCGCCACCCTCGGATTCGTGATCTGGGAACGTCGTCGCGCCGCGGCCGCGCTCCTGGATGTCCGGCTTTTCACCGAGCGCGATCTGGCCAGCGGCTCCCTCACGCTGCTGGTGGTCTTCGGTGTGCAGGCGGGTATCGCCGTCGTGCTGTTCCCGTTCTTCCAGGCGGTGCTCGGCTGGTCGGGTCTGCTGGCCACGGTGGCGATGCTGCCGATGGCCGGCGCGATGATGCTCGCCTCCACGCTGGCCCCGAAGGCGACCGCGCGCTTCGGTTTCCGCTCGACCATGGCGACGGGGATCGCGCTCACCACTGCCGGGCTGGTACTGATGGCGCTGTTCGCGTCGGTCGAGGGCGGCTTCCTGTCGATCCTGCCCGGACTGCTCGCGATGGGGATCGGGATGGGCCTGTCGATGACACCGGCGACCGAGGTCATCACCAGCTCACTGCCGCGGGCCGAGCAGGGCGTCGCCTCCGCGCTCAACGACGTCACCCGCGAGTTCGGCACCGCACTCGGCGTCGCGCTGCTGGGCGCGCTGGTCGCCACCGGCTATCGCAACTCGATCGACGGTGCGCTCGACGGCGTCCCCCAGGACACCGCGGACACCGCACGCGAAGGAATCGCCAACGCGGTGGCGGCCGCCGGTGATGCGCGAGATCTGGTGCGGGCGGCCCAGCAATCCTTCGTCGACGGCTGGCAGCAAGCCCTGTGGGTCGGCGCGGCCGTGATGGGAGCGCTGTTCCTCTATATCGTCGCCCGCGGCCCGAAGGACCCCGTGGTATCCCCGGCCGAGGAGGCGGACAGTCCGGAAGTAGTCGCCTCGCGATGAGGAACGCCTCTCGCGCGCCGAAGGCTCCGCACGAGGTGCGGAGCCTTCGGCGCGCGTTGAACGTCTACATGCTGTCGTGAGATTCAGGCTTGCGATGCGCCGCGGGCTCGTTGTCACCGGAACGATAGATCGTGGCGTCGTACGAGGAGGACTGGTAATCGCTGGTCCGATGCTGGGCGGGCCGGTACTCGGTGCTGACCTCCAGGCGCCGGGCGTCGGAGCGGACCCGGAACGCGGTGATGATCTCCATGATGCCCAGGACCACCAGCCAGATACCCGCGACCCAGGCCAGGGTGACCGCCGATGCGAACGGCCAGACGATCAGCACGACGCCGGCGATGGCGGTGAGCACGCCGAAGAAGCCCATCCAGCCCCGGCCGGGTAGCCGGGGTTCGGCGACCGCCGTCATCAGCGAGCTGATGCCGCGGAACAGCCAGCCGATACCGATCCACAGGCCGAGCAGCCACACGGCGGTGAGCTCGTCGCGGAAGCAGAACAGGCCGATGATGATCGACAGCACGCCGCTGACGAACGCGAGCACTCGCATTCCGGCGCTGGCCGGTGCGCCGAAGGCCGCGATCAGCTGCAGCACACCACTGATCAAGAGATAGACGCCGAAGATCACGCCGGCGACCAGGGCGGTCTGGCCAGGCCAGGCCAGCATCAGCACGCCGAGCGCCACCGACAGGACGCCCATCAGCAGAATGGTTTGCCAAGCCCCTTTAGCAAGCGCCTGAAGAGGCCCCTCGATCCCATTGTTTGTCGTCGTCATGGGCCGATGTTAGGCCGCATAAATAGCGTTCGCTGGATATTTGCCAGACAACGCGCCGAGGTGAGACCAACCCGCTACGGTGCCGACGCCCCGATATTGACCATCCAGTCGACGCCGAACTTGTCCTGGCACATGCCGAACTCGTCGCCCCACATCTGCTTCTCCAGCGGCACGGTGACGGTGCCGCCCGCGATCAGCTTCGCCCAGTAGCCGCGCAGTTCCTCCGCGTCGTCGCCACTGAGGCTGACCGAGATGCTGCTGCCCGGTTTGTAATCCATGCCGGGCGGGGTGTCGGCGGCCATCAGCGTGAAGCCGCTGGGCGTCTCCAGCCGGCCGTGCATGACCAGATCCGCGCCCTCGCCGGCCGGGTCGCCGAATTCGCCGAAGGTATTGACGACGAGCTCGCCGCCGAAGACCTCGCGATAGAACTCGAGGGCGGCGCGGGCGGTATCGCCGAATCCGAGGTAGGGGTTGAGCTTGGAGACCATGGGGAAACTCCTTGCCGTAGGTGCCATGTGCAGGTTACTGCGCCGGGCCCAGGTGTGCGATGGATAACGCATACCTACCCCGGGGTTTATCGCCTGAGCCCCTGGGGAAGTCATCTCAGAGTGGCTCTGTGAGGGGTCGGTTTCGGTGCGTCTATCGGGTGGCTAGGAGAAGAGGGTGGCGGTAGTACTCGTGCTGCAGGCACGCGGACTGGGTGATCTGCTCACCACGGTCCCGGCGCTTCGTGCGCTGCGCCGGGCCAAGCCGCGCGACCATATCGTCTTAGCCGCTCCGCACCGTCTCAAACCAATCATCGACCTCACCGCCGCGGTGGACGCGATCGCGCCGACGCCCGAGCTGGGCGCGCTGCGCTGGGACGAGCCGCCGCCGCAGCTCGCGGTCAATCTGCACTGGCCGAGCACCGAGAGCATTGTGGAGCTGACCAAGACCGATGCGGATCGGATTCTGAGCTACCGCAATCCCGCCTTCCCCGATCTGGAAGGCCCGGTGTGGCAGACCGATATGCATCCGGTGGAACGCTGGTGCCGGTTGCTGGAATCGGACGGGATCACCGCGGACCGGCGCAATCTCGGACTGGTGCCGCCGGTCTCCACGACCAGCCATCGGGACAGCGTCGTCGTGCATGTCGGGGCGGGTAAGAAGGCGCGCCGCTGGCCCGCCGACAGATTCGCCGCCGTGGTCCGGCATCTGCTGGTGCTGGGCAGGGAAGTCGTGCTCACCGGCGACGAGTCCGAGCGCGACATCGCCCTGAGCGTCGCCGCCCGGGCCGGGCTGCCCAGCAGCCGGGTGCTGGCGGGCGACCAGAGCCTGCTGGAGTTCGCCGCCACCGTCGCCGAGGCCGCGCTGGTGGTGTGCGGTGACACCGGCGCCGCGCATCTGGCGACCGCCTTCGGCACCCGCACGGTGCAGTTGTTCGGACCGACGCCGCCGCGCTGGGGCGGGCCGCCGCCGCATCTACTCGGCCGGCACGTGGTGCTGTGGGCCGGGCAGATCGGCGACCCGGATGCCGACACCCCCGATGCCGGACTGCTCCGGATCGGCGTCACCGAGGTGGTGGCCGCCGTCGACAAACAGCTCAGCCAGCGGCACTGGCCGGGCACCGAGCGCCGGCGCGCGCCGTATCGCCGAGTGGGTTAGGTCTGGCCCTCGGCCTCGCTCAACGCCGCGGAGTAGGCGGCGAGGGCGCTGGGCCAGAACTGTTCCAAGTAGTCACGCGCGTCGGCGAGACCGCGCGGGTCCAGGGAGTAGAGCCTGCGGTTTCCGTCCGGGCGCATCATCACCAGCCGGGCCTCGCGCAGCACTTTCAGGTGCTGCGACACCGCTGAGCTGCTGATTCCCAGAGTCGCCGCCAGGTCGCCGACCGCACGCGGGGCCTGGGGCAGGGCCTCGAAGACGGCCCGCCTGGTGGGGTCGGCGAGCGCCACCAGCGCTCGCACTCCTTTAGTCGGCACTTAAATAGTGTGATCGTTTGGCATACTTTTGGCGAATTCGGGGAAAGGGTATGTTTTCCCAGGTCGTTTTCGGATAGTGGATTGATCGTTACCCCTTCGTGATCTTCGAACAGGGCTTTTAGCCGTCTGTGACGGTTGCCACATGATTACGGGAGCCTGAGAACCCTCCCGTACGTTCAAATCATGCCCGTAACCGATCCGTTATCTTCGCGGCGGACCGGCGGTACATCGTCTACCCGCCGCCGCACCGCCACCAAAGTGGCCACCGTGTCAGCGGTAGTCACTGCCTCGCTCGCCGTTCTGGCCGGCGCCGATCAGCACATGGCCGACACCGGCCGGCTGAACGCGGCCAAGACCGTCGACCTCGGCGCCGAGGCCCGGCCGGCCGCGCAGGCCGTCGCGTTCGAGATCCCGCAGCTCCCGCAGATCCCCGGCCTCACGCCCGGCACACTGCCCTGGGAGCCGCACAAGCCGGCCACCGAGACCCGGCCGCACACCGTCCGCCCGGTCGCGGGTGCGCTGACCTCCAACTACGGCAGCCGCTGGGGCGCGATGCACAACGGCCTCGACTTCGGTGACGCCATCGGCGCTCCGATCGCCGCGGTCACCGACGGCGTCATCATCGAGGCAGGCCCCGCCTCCGGCTTCGGCCTGTGGGTCCGCGTGCAGCAGGACGACGGCACCGTCGGCGTCTACGGGCACGTCAACGAGATCCTGGCGCAGGTCGGCCAGCAGGTCCGCGCGGGCGATGTCATCGCCACCGTCGGCAACCGCGGCCAGTCCACCGGACCGCACCTGCATTACGAAGTGCACCACCCCGAGTTCGGCCCGATCGACCCCGCGCCGTGGCTCGGCGGGCGCGGCGTCGCCATCGAGAGCCTCGGCGGCGGATAAGCGCCACCCTGTGCGCGCCGGTCGATGAGGGACCGGCGAATGCCACGAATGCCCCGCGAACACTGTCGTTCGCGGGGCATTCGGCGTCGGTGCTACGCGGTGAGCGCGTCGGTCACCTCGGCCACTGCCGCGCGCAGCAGGTCGGCGTACTCGTCGAGGTCGTCGATGATCGCGGGATCGCCCACCACCGACACGGCGAAACTCTCGCCCGCCCCCACGAACGAATGCGCGAGCCCGATGTCCGGGAACACCGGCGGCAGCATCCCCGCGAACCGGAAAGTGTTGCCCAGCAACGACCATGCGCCGTCCGGAGTGCACCGGATGCTCGTCAGAATGGTGTGACCGAAGGCGGGTCCGGCCGGATCGGCCGGCGGCAAAGTGCCGAACCGGGCCCGGAACACCCGGCTCGGCAAACCTTCGATCAGCGCCAGCCGATTCAGTTCCCGGCGGCTCGACGGCGCGTCGCGATGCGCCCGCAGCGAGGCCTCGACCGCCCGGGCCCGCGCGGCGAGATCGGTTTCGGCGGGGCACAGATCGACCCCGGCGGCCCCGATGTGATTGACGCCGAGCACCGGGTGCTCGGGCAGCGCGACGGTGACCAGTGCCGCCAGATCGTCGGGACAGGAACCGGAGCGCTTGTCGAGATAGCGCTCCAGGGCCCGGGAGATCGCGGTCAGGCCGACCGCCGTCACCGTGCTCCCCGGCGTCCGAACCTGGGCCAGCGGCAACGGAATCGTCCGCACGCTCCGCCCGGAACCGATGCGCCGGTTGAGCGCGGTCGCGGTGCGCGGGGTGATGTTCGAGGCGTCCGCGTCACCGTCGGCGGCGAGCCGCCGCGTTTCCGCCCGCACGCCCAAGGTGAAGCGCAGCATCCGCGCCGGCCAGCTCAACGCGCCGGCCAGCGCGGTGACCCCGGCACTCGGGCGGCGCGCGGCCGGACCCTGCCCCGCGATCCGCAGCGCCCGCGATTCCGTGGCGAACAACGTGTCGCCCACCGCGGTCATCGCCGGACCGGCCAGCAGCGCGTGGCTGACGTGCAGCACCACTACGGTTCCGGTGCCCGTGACGGTGTCGATGCCGGTGACCGCGGGGAACACGTGCAGCTGCCAGGCGCTCACCCGCGCGTCCAGCGGCTGGGACAGGACCTCGCCGAGGCGCGCCAGGCAGCCTGCCCAGTCCAGCTCGGCCGCTTCGATGGTGAGGTGACTCTCGATCGGGCTGTCGTCGGCCGCCCAGTACGGATGCCCGAGCCCGCCGGGCACCTCGTGGATCCGCCGGCGCAGCGGTTCGAGCGACTCGGCCCGGTCGGCGAAGTGCCGGGTGAGTTCGGCCGCGGTCGGCGGCGTGCCGCCGTGCTCGAACACCCACCACATCGGCCAGTCGGTGTTGCGGCCCGAGCGCGCCAGGTAGTAGTAGGAGGCGTCGTTGGCCGCCAGCTGGGTGTCAGCCATTGCGCCCGATTCCCAGCCGGGACAGCAGGCCGCCGCCGCGCGCGGCCGGGCCGGGCGCGCTCAGCGCGGACAGCGCCGCGTACTCGTCGTCGGTGAGCTCGATGGTGGCAGCCGCGGCGTTCTCCTCCAGGTGCGCGACCTTGGAGGTGCCCGGAATCGGCAGCAGCACCGGCGAGCGGCGCAGCAACCAGGCCAGCGCGAGCTGCGAGGCGGTGGCGCCCTCGCGGGTCAGGCTGTCCAGCGGGCCGCCCGGGCGAGCCAGTTCACCGGTGGCCATCGGGAACCACGGGATGAAGGCGATGTTGTTGGCCGCGCAGTAGTCCAGCACGTCCTCCGCGCCGCGGTTGGCCAGGTTGTACTGGTTCTGCACCGAGACGATGTCGGCGATCTTGCTCGCCTGCTTGATTCCGGCGACCGAGACCTCCGACAAGCCGATGTGCCGGATCTTGCCTTCCTTCTGCAGCAGCACCAGCTCGCCGAGCTGGTCGGCGAGCGGGACCTTCGGGTCGATCCGGTGCAGCTGGTACAGGTCGATGCGCTCGAGTCCGAGGTGGCGCAGGCTCAATTCGACCTGCTGGCGCAGGTATTCGGGCCGCCCGACGGTCAGCCAGGCGTCCGGGCCGGGCCGGGTCAGTCCGCCCTTGGTCGCGATCACGACGTTCTCGGCGTAGGGATGCAGCGCCTTGCGGATGAGGTTCTCGCTGACGAAGGGGCCGTAGGAATCCGCGGTATCGATGAAAGTGACGCCCAGTTCCACGGCCCGGCGCAGCACCCGCACCGCCTCGTCCGGGTCGGCGGGGTCGCCCCAGACGCCGGGGCCGGTGATCTGCATGGCGCCGTAGCCGAGCCGATTGACCGGCAGGTCACCGCCGAGGCGGAAGGTTCCCGAGGCGGCGGCGGGTGTGGCGGCGGTTTCGGTGGTCATGTTTTCCTTTCGAACCTCTTTGCGGAAAGCCTAAGCGGCCCAATGGTTTGTCGGTTACTCACGGGGTGGACGGCAGCGGCGCGGCCTCCGGATCGGGGAAGAAGCCGGATTCGATGAACGCCCGCACGTAGGCGTCCAGGGCCGCGGCGTCGACCCTCGGACAGTCCAGCCCGTGCCAGGCCAGCTGGGCTCGAGTCCCGGCGTCGGACACCTGGTAGGCGGTGCCGCCGTAATTGCCGCTGACCAGCGCCGCGCGCACCAGCGAGTCGTCGCCGTCGGCGTCGCGCGCGGCGGCTTCCTCGGCGAGCCGGGCCGCGATCTGCTCGATCGGGGCGATCCGCACCGGAATGCCGTTGCGGCGCAAGGCTTCGAACACTTCGCCCACCGGCACCGGTTCGGCGTTCAGCAGGTGATAGGCGGCCCCGACGGCCGGCTTGGCGGCCAGCGCCACGATCGCGGCGACCACATAGTTCACCGGCGCCAGCTGCTGGGCGAAGTCGCCGGTCTCGGGTGCGAGCCCGAGAATGGCGGCCGCCCGGATCATGTTCCAGAACGAGTCGTCGGCGCTGTTCACGCCGATCTCGGGATCGCCGGAGATGATGCCGGGCCGGTAGATGCTGACCGGCACGCCCCGCTGACCCGCGCGGCGCACGAGTTGCTCGGCCACCCATTTGCTGGCCACGTACCCGTTCGGGGAGACCTCGCTCGCGTCCAGCACGGTGTCTTCGCCGGCGTGGAAATCCGGTCCGGGAGCGACCGGCACGACCGTGTTCACCGTGGACACGAAGTGCACCGGCTTGACCCGGCCGGTGGTGGCCAGCCGCAGCACCGCGCGGGTGCCCTCCACATTGGCCGCCCGTAGTCGCCCGTACGGCTCGATGTGGTTGACGCGCGCGCCGTTGTGGTAGATCGCGTCGATCCGGTCGGCCAGCCGAGCGTAGTCGGCCGGGTCGAGTCCGAGCTCCGGCGCGGCCAGATCACCGGTGACGGCGACGATCCGGCCTTCGTGGTGCGGATGCCAGATGCCGTACTTCTCCAGCGCGGCGCGAATCCGCTGCTGCGCCTGCTCGTTTCCGTCGGCGCGCACCAGGCACCAGACCGTGGCCGCGGTGGTCGACAGGAGTTCCGCGAGCAGGTGCGCCCCCAGGAATCCGGTCGCGCCGGTGAGCAGGATCTGGCGGGCGGGCCCCCGGTTCGCGGGCGCGCGACCGGCCACGTCGATGTCCGCGTCGAGCACCGCGTCGGCGGCGATCAGCACGGCGTCGTCGTCCAGCGGCGTCGCGGCCGCCTGCTCCGGATCGGTCAGGCGGGCGGCCAGGCCGCGCACGGTGGGCGCGGTGAACAGCGCCGCCATCGGGACATCCGCGCCGAGGTGCGCGGACAGGGCCCGCTGCAGGGTGAACGCCAGCAACGAGGTGCCGCCGAGTTCGAAGAAATCGTCCTCCGCGCCGACCCGATCCAGGCCGAGCACCTCGGCGAAGGCGGCCGCGACCGCCTGTTCGGCCGGGGTGGCCGGTGCGACGAAGTCGCGACCGCGCAGCACCGGCCGCGGCAACGCGCCGCGATCGAGTTTGCCGCTGCTGTTCACCGGGAAGGCGTCCAGCACCATGAAGGCCGCGGGCACCATGTATCCGGGCAGCAGCCCGGCCAGCGCTTCGCGCAGCGTGTCGGCGTCGGCGCCGCCGACCACGTAGGCGACCAATTGGTCACCGGTCTCGGTGGCCGCCACCACGACGACCGCCTGCGTCACCGAAGGCTGTGCCAGCAGCGCGGTTTCGATTTCGCCGAGTTCGATCCGGTGGCCGCGGATCTTGGCCTGGAAGTCGATCCGGCCGAGGTACTCCAGGACGCCGTCGGGGCGGCGGCGCACCAGGTCGCCGGTGCGGTACATCCGCGCGCCGGGCGGGCCGTACGGGTCGGCGACGAACCGATCCGAGGTCAGGTCGGTGCGCGCCAGGTAGCCGCGCGCCAATTGCGTTCCCGCCAGGTACAACTCGCCGACCACGCCGGGCGCGGTCAGGTGCAGCCGGGAGTCCAGCACATAGGTGCGGGTGTTCCACTGCGCCACACCGATCGGCACGGTCGCCCGGTCCTCGACGGAGGCGGGCTGGTAGGTCACCGACACCGCGGCCTCGGTCGGCCCGTAGAGGTTGTGCACGGTGGCGTCGCACAGCACGGCGAAGTCGGCGACGGTGCTGGGCGGCAGCGCCTCACCGATGGCGAATACCGCACGCAGCGAAGCCAATTGGGCCGGCAGCGCGGCGGCGACGAAGACCTGGAGCACCGACGGCACGAAGTCGGTGAGCGTCACCCGGTGGGTGGCGATCAGGTCGGCGATATAGGCCGGATCGCGTTGCCCGCCCGGCGCGGCCAGTACCAGGCGCGCGCCCACCGCCAGCGGCACGAAGAAGCCCCACAGCGAGACGTCGAAGGTGGTCGCCGTCTTCTGCAGGTAGATGTCGGCGGGCCCGATCTCGTACTGGTCGGCCATCCAGGCGACCTGATTGACGATCGCGCCGTGCGAGACCAGCACGCCCTTGGGCCGTCCGGTCGAACCCGAGGTGAACAGCACATAGGCCGGGTGCTCGGGGTGCAGCGGAGCCCGCAGTTCGGCGGACGCCACCGGCGCGCCGGGGAACTGCGACAGATCCAGCTCGTCGAGATCGACGACCCGCACGTCCTCGACCGGAACGGTGCTGCCGCCGGTGGACAGCACCACGACCGGTCGTGCCGTCTCCAGCACATAACCGATCCGGCCGGCCGGATGACTGCGGTCCAGCGGCAGGTACGCGCCGCCCGCGGCGAGCACCGCGTACATCGCGACCACGAGCTCCGGCGAGCGCGGAATCCACAGCGCCACCACCGATTCCGGGCCGATCCCCTGCGCGATCAGGTAGCGCGCCAGCCGGTTGACCCGCGCGTCGAACTCGCGGTAGGTCCAGCTGGTCTGCTCGTGCACCAGCGCCACCGCGTCCGGGGTGGCGGCCGCGGCGCGGCGGTAGCCGTCCAGCAGCAGGCGTTCCGGCACGGCGTACGCGGTGTCGCGGGCCTCGGCCAGCAGTCCCCCGCGTTCGGCGGGATCGAGCAGGTCGATGTCGCCGAGCACCGCGGCGGGGTCGGCGGCGAGGATGCCGAGCAGCCGCACGAAACGGTCGACGAGCACCTGCACGGTGCCGCGGTCGAAGATATCGGAGGCGTAGGTGAGCAGGCCGCCGATCCCCGCGGGCGCGCCGGACTCGTCGTAGGTGTCGCCGATCATCCAGTGCAGGTCGAATTGCGAGACCTCGAGGCCGAAGTCCAGGCCGGACACGGCCAGGCCGGGCAGCCGCAGGTCGGACCGCTCCAGGTTCTGGAACGACAGCGACACCTGGAACAGCGGGTGCCGGCTGCTGGACCGCACGGGGTTGAGCGCGTCCACGATCCGCTCGAACGGCACGTCCGCGTGCGCGAAGGCCTGGATATCGTAATCGCGTTGGCGGGCAAGCAGTTCGGTGAAACTGACGCTCGCGTCGTAGCGGGTGCGGAAGACCAGCGTATTGATGAACTTGCCGATCAGATCGTCGAGCGCGGCGTCCCCGCGACCGGCCACCGGCGCGCCGACGGCGATATCGTCGGTGCCGGTCACCCGGGCCAGCAGCACCGCCAGCGCGGTGTGCACGACCATGAACAGCGTCGCGCCCTGGGCGCGGGCGAGTTCGGCCAGCGCCCGGTGGGTTTCGGCGTCGACGCGCACGTCCACCTGGCCGCCGAGGTTGTCCCGCAGCAGCGGGCGCGGGCGGTCGGCGGGCAGGTCGAGCTGGTCGGCGAGCCCCGCGAGCGCGGTGCGCCAGTAGGCGATCTGCTGTGCCGCAACCGATTCCGGATCGTCCTCGGTGCCGAGCACGGCCCGCTGCCAGAGGCTGTAGTCGGCGTACTGCACCGGCAGCGGCGGCCAGCCGGGGGCGGTCCCGGCACTGCGGGCCGCGTAGGCGGTCATCAGGTCGCGGGTGAGCGGCGCCAGCGAGGAGCCGTCGGCGGCGATGTGGTGCACCACCAGGGCCAGCACGAACTCGTCGCCGCCGAGCTCGAACACGGCGACCTCGATCGGCACCCGGCTGGTCAGGTCGAACTGCGTCCGGGCCAGCGCCAGCACGGCCTCGGCCGCCCCGGCCGGATCGACCCGCTCGACGCGCACCCGCACATCGGCCTGCTCCGGCGACAGGATCACCTGGGTGGCCGTTTCCGCGCCGCCGTCGACGTAGGGGTAGACGGTGCGCAGGATCTCGTGCCGGGCGACCAGGTCGGCGATCGCGGCGCGCAGCGCGGCCACGTCCACGGCGCCGCTCAACCGCACCGCCATCGGCACGTTGTAGGTCACCGAGCCGGTGTCCAGCTGGTTGAGCAGCCACATGCCCTGCTGTCCCAGCGACAGCGGAATGTGCTCCGGGCGCGGGCCGGCGGTGATCGCGGGGCGGCCGCTGCCGGCGGTCTGCGCGGCGAGCCGGGCCGCGAGCGCGGTCACCGTCGACGCCTCGAACAGCAGGCGCACCGGAATCCGGGCGTCGGCCGCGCTGCCCAGCCGGGCGACCAGCCGGGTGGCGATCAGCGAATTGCCGCCCAGTTCGAAGAAGTCGTCGTCGGCCCCGACCGGCGCCGCGGGCGCGAGCAGATCGGTGAACACCGTCGCGACCAGCTCTTCCCAGTGCCCGGCCGGCGCACGGAAAGCCTTGGTGCGCAGGACCGGTGCGGGCAGCGCCGCCCGGTCGAGCTTGCCGACCGGGGTCAGCGGGATCGACTCGAGCACCATGACGGTGGCCGGCACCATGTGCGCGGGCAGGCTGCGCGCGGCGTGCGCGATCAGGTCGTCCGGGTCGGCCGTGGCGCCAGGTGCGGCGCGCACATAGGAGACCAGAATCGTGGCGTCCCCGGCGGTTTCGTAACCGGTGGTGACCGCGAAGTCGACGGTGTCGTGCGCGGTCAGCACCGCGTCGATCTCGCCGAGCTCGATCCGGAAACCGCGAATCTTGACCTGGAAATCGTTGCGGCCCAGATATTCCAGTTCCCCCGCGGCGGTGCGCCGGACCAGGTCACCGGTGCGGTAGAGCCGAGATCCACTGTGGTCGAACGGGTTCGGCACGAACCGGGCGGCGGTCAACGCAGGCCGCTCGTGATAGCCGCGCGCCACTTGCGCACCGGCGATATAGAGCTCGCCGACCGCGTGGCCGGGAACCGGCGCGAGCCACTCGTCCAGCACGTATTCCGTGATGGCGCGGATCGGGCCGCCGATGGTGACGGTCTCCCCCGGCGTCATCGGTGCGCTGATGTTGGTCATGATGGTGGTCTCGGTCGGGCCGTACCCGTTGTAGAACTCCCGGGTGCGGTGACCGGCGATCGGAATCACCCAGCGCCGCACCAACTCCGGCGGACAGGCTTCGCCACCGGCGACCACGACCCGCAGCTGGTCCAGACCGGCGGGATCGACCGAAGCCAGCGCCGCGGGCGTGATGAACGCATGGGTGACCCGTTCCCGGCGCAGCAGCGCCGCCAGGTCCTCGCCGCCGTACACCGACGGCGCGGCCACCACCATGGTCGCCCCGCCGCCGATCGCCAGCAGCAACTCCAGCACAGACGCGTCGAACGAGGGCGAGGCGAAATGCAGGGTGCGAGCCCCGCCCGCCACCCGATAGCGCTCCCGCTGCTCGGCGCAGAAACTCGCCAGGCCCGCCTGGGTGACGACGACGCCCTTGGGCGTGCCGGTCGACCCGGAGGTGTAGATGACGTAGGCCGGGTGCTCGGCGCGCAGCGGCCGGACCCGATCCGCGTCGGTCACCGGCGCGGCGGAGTAGTCGTCGAGCAGGCCGGGCGCGTCCATGGTCAGCCACGACACCGCATCGGGCAGGTCGTCGCGCACCTCGGCCACCGTAAGTCCCAGTACCGCACGGGAATCGGTGACCAGATGACGCACCCGCTCGGCGGGATAGTTCGGATCCACCGGCACGAATCCGGCGCCGGTCTTGGCGACCGCCCACACCGCGAGCACCGATTCGACCGAGCGCGGAACGCCGATCGCGACCAGGTCCTCCGGGCCGACGCCCTGCGCGATCAGCAGCCGGGCCAGGCGGGTGGAGCGCTCGTCGAGGTCGGGATAGGACACCTCGGCGAGCTGTTCGACGGCGTCGGCGTAGCTCACCGCGCGGCCATCGGGGTTGTCGTGCACGGCCCGGGCCAGCAGGTCCGGCAGCAACAGCGCCTCCGCCGCCGTGGTCCGGGCGGCGGGCGCGCTGCTCAGCGCGCGCTCCCGTTCGGCCGCGCCGAGGATGTCGATGCCGCCGACGACGGCGTGCGGGTCGGCCGCGACCGCGGTCAGGACGCGGACCAGCCGCGCGAGCAGGCTCTCGACGGTGACCGGATCGAAGAGCTCGGTCGCATACGTGACGGCCAGGCCCAGCTCGCCGGGCGAGCCGTCCGCGTCCTGGCGCGGGTCGATGATCACCTGGAGATCGAACTTCGCCGCCGCCGCGCCGGTGTCCACCGCGGAAACGGTCAGTCCGGACAGCTCCAGCGTGGGCTGTTCGGTGTTCTGGAACGACAGCATCACCTGGAACGGCGGGACGCCCGCGTGTTCGCGGGCGGACGGAATCAGCTCGACGACCCGCTCGAACGGCAGATCGGCGTTGGCGAACGCGGCAAGATCGGTATCGCGTACCTGGTCCAGCAACGCGGTGAACGCCGCACCCCGGTCGACGCCGACGCGCAGCGTCAACGTGTTCACGAACATGCCGACCAGATCGTCCAGGTCGGCCGCGCCGCGCCCGGCGATCGGGGTGCCCACGGCGATGTCCGAGCCGCCGGACAGCCGGGCCAGCAACGTAGCGACCGCCGCGTGCACGACCATGAACAAGGTCGCGTTGCGCTCGCGCGCGAGACCGGCGAGTCCCGCGTGCACCGGTGCGGGCACGATCGCACCGACCGTCGCGCCCCGCAGCGAGGCACGGGCCGAGCGCGGCCGGTCCAGCGGCAGTTGCGCCGCGTCCCACACACCGGCCAGCTGGTCCCGCCAGTACGCGGCTTGCTGTGCGGCCGGGGAACTTTCGTCGTCCTCCGCGCCGAGCACGGCGCGCTGCCAGATCGCGAAGTCGGCGTACTGCACCGGGAGCGGAGCCCAGCCCGGCGCGGCCCCCGCGGTCCGCGCGAGATAGGCGGTCGCCAGATCCCGGGCCAGTGGCGCGAGGGAGACGCCGTCCGCGGAGATGTGGTGCGCGACGAGCACGAGCAGGTGTTCGCCGGCGGCCGGGTCGGTGAACAGCCGGATCCGCACCGGCGGGTGCGCGGTGACGTCGAACCCGGCCGTCACCAGCGCAGCGATGCGATCGTGGTCGTCGACCGGTCCGGTCTCGACATCCAGACCGGCGGGCAGCGCCTGCCGCACCGGCAGGATCTCCTGCCGGGCTGCGCCGTCGCCGCCGTGCGCCGGGAACCTGGTGCGCAGCGCCTCGTGCCGTTCCAGCACATCGGCGACGGCCTGGCCGAGGGCGGGCACGTCCAGCGCGCCGGTCAGCCGGAGCGCGAACGGCAGGTTGTAGGCGGCCGATTCGATGTCGACCTGGTTGAGCACCCACATCCGGTGCTGGGCCAGCGACAGCGGAACCACGTCCGGGCGGGTGACCGGGACCAGCGCCGGACGGTCCACTCCGGCAGTCGAATTCGGTTCGATCCGGGCCGCCAGCTCGGCCACCACGGGTGCGTCGAACAGCAGGCGAACCGGCACGCGCGCCGCCAGCGCCGCACTCAGCCGGGCCACCACCTGGGTGGCGACCAGCGAGTTGCCGCCGAGGGCGAAGAAGTCGTCGTCGGCCCCGACCCGCTCCTGGCCGAGCACCTCGGCGAACACCGCGGCCACGACCCGTTCGGTCGCCGTGCTCGGCGCCCGGAACTCGGTGCCGGCGAAGGCCGGTCGCGGCAGCGCGCGCCGGTCCAGCTTGCCCGCGCTGTTCAGCGGCAGCTCGGCCAGCACGACGAGCGCGGCCGGCACCATGTAGGCGGGCAGGGTCCGGGCCAGCGCCGCCAGCACGGCCGGCGTTTCGATGGCCTGGCCCGGGGCGGGCACCGCGTAGCCGACCAGATTGTCGTCGAGCACCAGCGCCACGGCCTGGCCGATCGACGGCTGGTCCAGCAGCGCGGTCTCGATCTCGCCGAGCTCGATGCGCTGACCGCGCAGCTTCACCTGGAAGTCGGTGCGGCCCAGGTATTCCAGCGCGCCCGAATCCCGCCAGACCACCAGGTCGCCGGTCCGGTACATCCGCTCGCCGCTGCCGAACGGCGCGGCCACGAAGCGCTCCGCGCTCAGGTCCGGCCGGGCCAGATAGCCGCGGGCCAGCTGGTCGCCGGCCAGATAGAGTTCGCCGGCGACCCCGGCGGGCACCGGGCGCAGCCGCGAATCCAGCACGTAGACACGGGTATTCCAGACCGGACGGCCGATCGGCACGGTGTCGGGCTCGCTGCCGTCGGCCGGCCACCGGGTGACCACGATCGCGGCCTCGGTCGGGCCGTAGACGTTGTGCACGGCGGCCTCGGAGATCGCGCGCAGCGCGCGCACGGTCTGCGGCGGCAGCGCCTCGCCTCCGGCGAGCACCGTCCGCAGCGTGGGCAGCGCGCCCGGCGCGGTGTGCGCGGCCAGCACCGCCAGCATGGACGGGACGATGTCGGTGGCGGTCACCCGTTGCGCGGCAATGGTTTCGGCGAGGTACTCCGCGTCGCGGTGACCGTCGTGGGTGGCCAGCACGAGCTTCGCGCCCAGCCGCAGCGGCAGGTAGTAGCCGTAGAGCGACATGTCGAAGGTGGCGGGCGTGCGCTGTAGATACACCTCGTCGGGGCCGAAGCCGTATTCGTCGAGGATCCAGGCGAGATGATTGCCGATGGCGCGGTGCGACACCGCGACGCCCTTGGGGCGGCCGGTGGAGCCCGAGGTGAACAGGACGTAGGCCAGGTTGTCGGGGCGCACCGGCGCCACCAGCTCGCCCGGCCGGACCGGCGCGCCGTCGAAATGCGCCGCGTCCCCGGCGTCGAGATCCAGGACGGGGAGACCGTCCGGGACCGGGACCGTGTCGGCGGCCCGGGTGAGCACGCAGGCCAGCCCGGCGGCATCCAGGACGTGCCCGATGCGCTCGGCCGGATGGTCCGGGTCCAGCGGGACATAGGCCGCGCCGGTGGTACCGACCGCGTACATCGCCACGACCAGGTCCAGCGACCGCCGCAGCGCCAGGCCGACCCGCGATTCCGCGCCGATGCCGCGCGAGATCAACAGTCGCGCAAGCTGATTGACGCGCTCGTCGAACTCCCGATAGGTCAGCTCGGCACCCTCCTGGACCACCGCGACCCGATCCGGATACGCCTGCGCCGCCCGCCGGTAGGCCGACAGCAGCAGCTCCGGCTCGACCGGATGCCGGGTGTCGTTCCACTCCAGCAGGATTCGGTCCTGCTCGGCGGCGCCGAGCAGGATGTCGATCTCGCCGACCCGCGTACCCGGATCGCCGAGCAGCGCCTCGATCACCTGGATCATCCGCGCGGCAAGGACTTCCACTTCACCGGCGACGAAACCGGCGCGGTACTTCCAGGTCAGCTCGATCGTCTCGGCCGCCGTCACCAGCAGGGTCAGCGGGTAGTGCGTCTCGTCGCGCAGACCGACGCCGGTCACCGACATGCCGTCCACCGTGTCGGCGGCGGCGATCGCCTCCCGATCGATCGGGTAGGACTCGAAGACCAGCAGCGTGTCGAATTGTGCCGCGGCCCCGGCGATCCGGGCGATATCGGGCAGACCGAGATGATGGTGGTCCAGCAGCTCGGCCTGCTCGGCCTGCAACGTACGCAGCAGCTGCTCGCCGGTCAGCCCGGCGTCAACACGCACCCGCACCGGGAGCGTGTTGACGAACAACCCGACCATCGATTCCACGCCGGGCAGCTCGGCCGGCCGGCCGGAGACGGTGGTGCCGAACACCACGTCCTCCCGGCCGGTGAGCCGCCCGAGCAGGAGGCCGAGCGCGGCTTGCAGCACCGTGTTCACGGTGACGCCGAGCCCGGCGGCGCGCTGGGCGATCCGCTGGGTCGCCTCGGCATCGATCTCGGTGACGAAGCTGCCGGGCAGACCGGTCCGCCCCCGCGGCGCAAGCACCGTCGGCTCCCGCACGCCCGCCAGCGCCCGCTCCCAGGCGCGCCGCGACTCGTCCTGGTCGCGATCGGCCAGCCAGCTCAGGAAGGTGCGGTAGGACGGGACCCGCCCCAGCGCGGCCTGGTCGCCCCGGGTCGCGTACAGCACCAGCACATCTCGCATCAGCAACGGCATCGACCAGCCGTCCAGCAGGATGTGATGGGTGGTGATCACCAGATGCCACTGCTCGGTCCGGTACAGCGTGAACCGCAGCAGCGGCGCGGCCGACATGTCGAAGCGCGTCTCGCGTTCGGCCTCGACCGCCCGCCGGAGTTCCGCGAGCCGGTCGGATTCGGGCAGGTGCCGCAGGTCGACCTCGCGCCAGGGCGCCTCGACCCGGTCCAGCACCAGCTGCACGGCGCGGCCGCCGGCATCGGCGCCGAAGGCGGCGCGCAGGTTCGGGTAGCGGTCCAGCAGCGCCTGCGCGGCGATCCGGAGCCGCTCGACGTCCACCGCACCGCCCAGGTCCACCGTGGCCTGGGTGGTGTAGACGTCGACCTCGGACTCGGTGAGCTGGGTGTGGAACAGCAGACCGGACTGCAACGGCGAGAGCGGCCACACGTCCGAAAGCCCCGGGTAGTCCCGTTCCCACTGTTCGATATCGGCCTGGCCGGCTGGCACCAGCGGCAGATCCGAGGGAGTCAGGCCGCCAGATTCCGGTCGGCCGGCATGCTCGGCGAGCGCGTGCAGCGCGGCCACCCACAGGTCCGCGAACCGCTGCACCTGCTCCCGCGACAGCAGCCCGGCCGGGAAGGCGAAGGACGCGCCCAGCTCCGGCCCGTCCGGGCCGTCGGTGACGATGGCGTTGATGTCGAGCACCCCGTTGGCCGGCATGTCCGGATCCAGCGCGGCGTCCAGCCGGCCCAGATCCGCGACCGGCGTCCAGCCCACCGCGCTGAGTTCGGCCGGGATATCGCCGGTCGACATGCGACCCAGGTAGTTGAAGCCGATCTGGCCGGCCGCGCCGAGGGTATCGGCGGTTTCCGGGTTCAGATAGCGCAGCAGGCCGTAGCCGAGCCCCTTGTCGGGGATGGCCAGCAGCTGTTCCTTCACCGCTTTGACGGTGTCGCCCATGGCTTTTCCGGCCCCGAACGCCCCGTCGACGTCGATGCCCGCGAGGTCGAGCCGGATCGGGTAGGCGCTGGTGAACCAGCCGACGGTGCGCGCGAGATCCGCGCCCGGCACCAGGTCCGCTTCGCGGCCGTGGCCTTCCAGCTTGATCAGCACGGCGTCCTCGCCGCCGCGCCAGGCCCGCACCGCCAGCGCCAGCGCGGCGAGCAGTCCGTCGTTGACGCCGCCGCGATACCGGTCCGGGATCGCGGTCAGCACCGCCTCGGTCACCGCCGGCGGCAGCGTCACCTCGAGGCGATCCACCGTGGCGAAGGTGTCCACGGCGGGATCGAAGGCGCGCGCGCCCAGCACCGGGTCGGGGGTCGCGCACACCTGCCGCCAGAACGGCAGCTGGTCGAGCCGGGCCGGTTCCCGCGCCGCGTCGCGCAGCGCGTGCGCCCAGCGCCGCATCGAGGTGCCGTTGGCGGGCAGCGTCACCGGCTGCCCGGCGGCCAGCTGGGACCAGGCGATGGCGAGGTCGGGAATGACGATCCGCCACGACACGCCGTCGACCACGAAGTGGTGCGCGATGACCAGCAGAACGTCGCTGCGCGCGGCGTCCGCCGGAAACGCGAACCACACGAACTGCAGCATCGCCGCGTTCGCGGGATCGAGCCGGTCCAGCGCCGCGGCGTAGGCGGTGTTCGCCCGCCGCGACAGCTCCGCCTCGTCGATATCGCCGGGTAACTCGACCCGGTGCAACAGTTGCCCGGCGGGCACCGCGCCGGGCGGCAGCGCCTCGAACACCCCGGAATCCCGCACCGTGGCCCGCAGGACGTCATGATGGTCGATGACCGCGTCGAGGGTCGCGACCAGGGTCTGCTGGTCGATGCCGGTGGGCAGCGCCAGCGCCATCGACTGCGAAAAGCGCTGGTAGGAACCGGCACTGGCGAGCGTCGCGGCCAGCAGCGGCGTCGCGCCGATCTCGCCCACCCCGCCGCCGGGCAGTTCGGCCAGCCGGGGCTGCTCGACCGCCGCGGCCCGGGTCGCGCACTCGGCCAGCCCCGCGACGGTGCGCCGGTCGAACACGTCGCGCGCGCTGAACACCACGCCGCGCGCCTTGGCGCGCGCGACCACCTGGATCGACAGGATCGAGTCGCCGCCGAGCGCGAAGAAGGAGTCGTCCGAGCCGACCCGCTCGACACCGAGCACGGCGGCGAACACCTCCGCGATGATCGATTCGACCTCGCCGACCGGCGCCCGGAATTCGGCCGTGGCCAGCACCGGTTCCGGCAGCGCGGCCCGGTCCAGCTTGCCGACCGGGGTCAGCGGAATCTTGTCGAGGACCACGATCGCCGCCGGGACCATGTACTCCGGCAGGCGCTCGGCCAGGAAGCCGGTCAGCTCCGCGATGTCCACCGCCGTCCCGGCGCGCGGCAGCACATAGGCGACGAGAGCTTTGGCGCCCGAGGGCAGCGTCTTGCCCAGTGTCGCCGCGTAATCGATGGCGGGATGGGCGCCGAGCGCGTTGTCGATCTCGCCGAGTTCGATCCGGAAACCGCGAATCTTGACCTGGAAGTCGGTGCGGCCCAGGTATTCCAGCGCGCCGTCGGTTTCGTTGCGGCGCACCAGGTCACCGGTGCGATAGAGCCGGCCGGCGGTCTCGGTGTCGAACGGGTTCGCGACGAAGCGCTCCGCGGTCAGGTCCGGACGACCCGAATACCCCTGGGCCAGCGCAGGTCCCGACAGATACAGCTCACCGGTGACCCCGGCCGGAACCGGCCGCAGCCGCGCGTCCAGCACGTACGCGCCCACACCGGTGAGCGCCGCGCCGATCGTGATCGGCAGGTCCGGGCGCAACTCGCCCAGCGTCGCCCAGATCGTCACCTCGGTGGGGCCGTAGACATTGAGGAAGCGCCGGTCCGGCCGCGCCCAGCGGCCGACCAGCTCGGCGCCGCAGGCCTCGCCGCCGACCGCCACCGTCTCGAGGTCGGTGAGCCCGGCCGGATCCACCGATTCCAGCGCGCCCGGCGTGATGATCGCGTGCGTGACCCGCTCGCGCCGCAACAACTCGGTCAGGTCGGGTCCGCCGGAGGCGTGCGGCGGCGCCACCACCAGCGTCGCCCCGGAGGAGAACGCCAGCAGCAACTCCAGCACCGACGGGTCGAAGTTCGGCGAGCACACGTGCAGCAGCCGCGAACCTTCGCGCACGCCGGTCACCTCGCGGGCGATGGCGACCAATCCGGCCAGACCGGCATGGGTGACCACGACGCCCTTGGGCTTGCCGGTGGAGCCCGAGGTGTAGATCACATAGGCGGCGTGCCGCTCGTCGATCCGGCGCACCCGATCGGTATAGGAAATCGGGTGCGCGGGCTGCGCGGCGGCCTGCGCGGCGTGCGCCGGGTCGTCGAATTCGAGCCACGGCAATTCCGTGCCGAAGATCGGCCGGTGCGCCGTTGTGGTCATGCCGAGGACCGCACCCGAATCGGCGAGAATGTGCGCGATGCGCTCGTCCGGATAGTCGGGGTCCACCGGCACATACGCGGCGCCGGTTTTCGCGATCGACCAGACGGCCAGAACCGATTCGAGACTGCGGGTGATGCCGATCGCTACCACGTCGCCGGCGCCGATCCCACGGGCGATGAGGACCCGTGCCCAGCGCGAGGACAGCTCGTCGAGCTCGCGGTAGGTCAATTCGCGATCGTCTGCGGGAACACCGGTGGGGTTGAACCGGATCGCCGCCGCGTCGGCCGCGGTTTCCACGGCGGCGGTGAGCAGGGTTCCCATGAGCTGACCGACTCTGCGACGACTACCGCTTGCGGACCGACGATTCCTGGCCATCTTCCGGAAAACACCCTCTCACCAAATTCCGCGGCGGTGTGGAACACAGTCGCGGAATATTATTTATATCTACAAAAATTGAATATCGTCCCCATCGAAATTCAATACCGCAAATAACTCGCGGGCATCATGCGCGGATCATACGGATCACGGGTCGCAATTTCTCGTTGCGGCACAGAGTTTTACACTCCGGCAAGGTTGATGATCACCACAACCCGGGGCACCGCGACGCAAGCCTGCTTCGATAGACAACGGCTATCGCATCGCCGAGATGCCGCCCCTCCCGTTCGGAAGCATCTTCGCGAACCGCGCCATTCGCGACGACGACTCCACAACCACCACTACCACCTCAGAACCAGCTCACCGACAGTTACGTAATTCGATTGTCCACTATGCCACGTGGCGCGATACCCGGGTGACAGCGTGCGGGGGCGCTAGCACCCCGGTATGACGGGCGAATGGCGCTCCAGCGGGACGCCCGGGCCGGTGCCGAATTCCTACCGTCGGTGCATGTCCACGATCGAGATCTCTTCCGCAGCACCGGATTCCCCGCTCCCCCGGCACCGCGCTCCGAACCCGCCGCGCGGCCGCGGACCGCTGCATCGCCCGCTGCTGTACATGGTGGTCGCGATGAGTGCGCTGGTGGTGTGCTCGATCGGCGGCGTGCTCTTCGACGACCGGGTGCTGCTCGGCGAATCGGTGTGGGTCAAGCCGCTGAAGTTCGGGTTCGCGTTCGCGCTCTACGGGCTCACGCTGGCGTGGTTGCTGTCGCTGCCGCACCGGGGCTCCCGGGTCACCTGGTGGCTGGGCACGGTCTTCGCGGTCACCGGATTCGCCGACGTCGGTTTCATCGCGGTGCAGGCCGCGCGCGGCACCTACAGCCACTTCAACAACTACGACACCGACGCCGTCAACGTGATCGGCCAGAAGATCTTCATGTCCGGCGTACCCGGCCTGTTCCTCGCGAACCTGGCCATAGTGCTGATCATCGCCTGGCAGCGGGTGGCGGACCGGCCCACCACCCGCGCCATCCAGGCCGGGCTCGCGCTGGCGGTGCTCGGGATGGCGCAGGCCTATCTCATGGGCTTCACCGGCACCCAGCGGGTGCTGGACGCCCAGGGCAACTCGGTGGAGCTCATCGCCGGGCACACCGTGCTCGACGACGCCACGTCCGCCGAGGCCGCCCGGGACAGCGCGGGCCTGCCGGTCATCGGCTGGAGCACCCTCGGCGGCGACCTCCGGATCCCGCATTTCCTCGGGCTGCACGGCATCCAGGTGCTGTTGCTCGCGGTCGTGGTGCTGGCCCGGCTGGCGCCGCGCTACCCCTGGCTGCGGGCCGAACGCACCCGTGCCGCCCTGATCGGCATTCTCGCCCTCGGTTACACCGGCCTGTTCGCGCTGACCTTCTTCCAGGCGATGCGGGCGCAATCGCTGGTGCGTCCGGATGTCATCACCCTGGCCTGCTTCGGCGCCATCGTGGCGGGCACCGGCCTGCTGGGTTACGCGGTGTACCGGCGCGCGGCCGTCGGCAGCCGCGCGGTGGGCGGGCCTAACGCAGGCGCTCGGCGTCTCGCGTGAGATCCACCAGGGTTTTGCTCAGCATCGCCAGTTCCTCGGCGTCGGCGCCCTCCCCGATCGCGGTCGCCACGTCCTCGGCGGCGCAGCGGGCGGCGAACCAGCGGTCGGCGAGGTCCGCGGCCTCCTGCGCGCTGAGCACCACCGAGTCCCCCGGAATCCCCGTGCCCTTCAGGCTGTTGCGGTGTTCGTAGGCGCGTTGACGACAAGATTGACGGCAGTACCGGCGACGGCGCCCGGCCTCCGAATCCACGATCTCCCGCCCACACCACAGGCAGGACGACAGCAAGCGGCGCGACATGAGGCAGAACAGTAACGCCTCGGGTGAGGCGTGGGAAAACCACGACACGCCAACAACTACAATGCTTAGGTTCACGTCGCTGCCAGCGGTGCCGGGAACTAATAGTCACCGGCTGGCCGTTGTACTGATGGTCCAGCGAAGACCCGAGCACACAGGGAGAGGCACACCATGGCAGATCGCGTACTCCGGGGCAGTCGGCTCGGAGCGGTGAGCTACGAGACCGATCGCGACCACGACCTGGCTCCGCGTCGGATCGCCCGGTATCGCACCGACAACGGTGAAGAGTTCGACGTGCCGTTCGCCGACGATGCCGAGATCCCGCCGACCTGGTTGTGCCGTAACGGCCAGGAGGGCACCCTCATGGAGGGCACCACCCAGGAGACCAAGAAGGTCAAGCCGCCGCGCACACACTGGGACATGCTGCTGGAACGCCGCAGCAAGGAAGAGCTCGAGGAGCTGCTCAAGGAGCGCCTCGAACTGCTCAAGACCCGCCGCCGGGCGTAGAAGCAAGTAAAACGAAAAGGCCGCTTCCCTTCGGGGAAGCGGCCTTTCGTTCGAGACAATGCTCTAGTTCTTTGACTTCGCTGGCGCGGGCTCTGCGAGCTTCCGCAGATACGCGCGCAGTTCACGAGTGGACATACTCTCGAGCTTCTCCCTCAGCGTCATAGCGCCTACCTTAGTGCCCTTCCATCCAGTCAGCGATTTCATCCTCTGTGGGCCACTCGATTCCCAGCCGATCCAGGATGACGCGGATGCCGGTCTCGAACTCGGCGAGGCTCAGGATCATATCGTTGATGTCCTGCGAGCTCAGCTCGTTCGGTCCTTCGTTGGTCACCGACTGGCCACCTTGCGGTAGCGCAGCAGGGCGAGCGGCGCGGCGACCAGCAGGATGGCCACCGAACAGCCGATCGCGTACTCGACGCAGTGCTCGGCGGCCCAGCCGGTGGGCGGGGCGAAGCTGGGCGGTGCGCCGTTGTCGAAGAGCTTGCGCCCGGCGGCGGACACCGCTGTGATCGGGTTCCACTCGGCCACGGTGCGCAGCGGGCCGGGCAGCGTCTCGGCGGAGATGAACGCCGAGGAGATGAAGCTGAGCGGGAACAACCAGATCAGCCCGGCGCTCTGGGCCACCTCCACCGTCGGCGACAGCAGGCCGGTCAGCGCGCCTACCCAGGACATGGCGAAGGCGAACAGCAGGATGATGGCGAAGGCCAGCGCCGCGTCGGCGATGCCGCCGTTGATCCGCCAGCCGACCACGTAACCGCAGCCCACCATGACGACCAGGCTCAGGATGTTGACCACCAGATCCGACAGGGTGCGGCCCATCAGCACCGCCATCCGGGACATCGGCAGCGTGCGCATCCGGTCGATGATGCCCTTGTGCAGGTCACCCGCCAGCCCCACCGTGGTGAACGCCGCGTTGAAAGCGACTGTCTGGGTGAAGATTCCGGCGAGCAGGAACTCCCGGTACTGGCTGCCGCCCAGCGAGGCGCCGAAGATGTAGGCGAACAGGAACACGAACATCAGCGGCTGAATGGTCGCGGTCACCAGCAGGGTGGGCACCCGCAGGATCGTCAGCAGGTTCCGGTAGGCGACGATCGCGCTGTCCCGGAAGACCCGCAGGGGCGGGTCGGCGACCTCGGGCGTCATCGCCGATTTCGGCGGCTTGGGCGCGGTCTCCGGGCCCGCTTCCGCACTCCCGAGAACGGTATCGGCAGCGGTCACGACATGATCTCCTCTTCTACCTCGTCGGTTTCGTTCTCCGAGTCGGTCGCGGACTGGGCGACCGTGCCGGTCAGGGACAGGAACACGTCGTCCAGGCTGGGCCGGTGCACGCTCGCGTCGAGGACGCACACGCCGGCGTCGTCCAGCCGGCGCAGCGCCTCGACCATGGTCCGGGTGCCGTCGCCGACCACCACGGATACTTCGTCGGTGCCCGGCTCGTGCAGGGGTTCGCCGATGCCGACCTGGGCCAGCACCGTCAGGGCGGGCTTGCTCTCCTGGCCCGCGGCCAGGGTGACGGTGAGCCGGTCGCCGCCGATGGAGGTCTTCAGCTCGTCGGCCGAGCCGCGGGCGATGACCCGCCCGCGGTCGATGACGGTGATGCGATCGGCGAGCAGATCGGCTTCCTCCAGGTACTGGGTGGTGAGCAGCACGGTGGTGCCGTCGTCGACGAGATCGCCGATCACGCGCCACATGTCCAGGCGGCCACGGGGATCCAGACCGGTGGTCGGTTCGTCGAGCACCACCACCGCGGGCCGGGCCACCAGCGCGCCGGCCAGGTCGAGCCGGCGGGCCATGCCGCCGGAGTAAGTGCCCGCGCGCCGGTGCGCGGCGTGGTCCAGGCCCAGCGCGTCCAGCAGTTCCGCCGCCCTGGCGGTGGCCTGACGCGGTGACATGCCGTAGAGCCGGGCCACCATGCGCAGGTTCTCGTACCCGGAGAGGTTCGCGTCGACCGCGGCGTACTGCCCGGACAAGCCGATCCGGCGGCGCGCACCCGCCGGGTCGCGCAGCACGTCGATGCCCGCCACCCGTACCGAGCCGCCGTCCGGTCGCAGCAGCGTGGTGACGATGCGGACGGTGGTGGTCTTGCCCGCGCCGTTGGGCCCGAGCAGGCCCATCACGGTGCCCGCGGGGATCTGCAAATCGATGTTGTCGAGCACCCGGACCTTGCCGTAGGTCTTCACCAGGCCCAGCACTTCCACCGCCAAACTCATGAAACGCCTCCCCGCAAGCGCGGCGTGAGCCTGCTCTGCCGGATCTTCGCGGCCAGCAGGTCGGGCAGGCTGTAAAGGTTTGTCTCCGTGGCGTTCTCATTGCTGCCCGCGAGCACCACGCGAGGTGGCGGTGCGTCCGTGCTCGCGCCCCCGGGGATGGCAGTCGGCGGAGCCGACGGGGTGGGTAAGTACCAGCCCTCACTCACTAGACGGTCTCCTTCTGTTCGGTGCGCGTGGTTTCGAGATGCCGGTGCAGGACCGGGCCGATCGAGGCGAGCGAGTCCGGCGTCGTCATCCCCGAGTGCCGGCACGGCAGCCGGTGATCGTGGATCGCACCGGTGACGAACGGTTCCCAGGCCGCGGCCTGGCGATCCGGGTCGGCGCGGTTGATCTCGTCGGCAGCCGCGGTGAAGAACACCAGGTCGCCGTCGAAGGTGCGCGGCCGGAATCCGTGCGCGAGCACGGTGCCGTTGGTGTAGCCCGCGTACAGCCGTTCCAAGTGCTCGACGGTGAGCGCCGCGAACGGGCCCGGCCGCGAGCGCAGCAGTTCGGCCGCGTCCCGCAGGTTCATCGCCGGATCGAGGGCGGCGGCCGTGCCCGGCGCGTCGTCCGGCAGCACCGCGCCGCCGAATTCCTCGATGATCTCCGCGACGCTCGGAATGGCGTGTTCCAGCCAGGCGTCGGAGAGCTGATAGCTGTCCATCATCGACAGCAGGTCGACCCGCTCCCCCGCCTCCTGCAACTGCACCGCGATCTCGTGCGCGATCAACCCGCCCAGCGACCAGCCGAGCAGGTGGTACGGCCCGGACGGCTGGATCGACTTGATCTGCGCCACATAGTGTTCCGCGGCCCTGGCGATCGAGTCGAAGCCGTCCTGGCCCGCGACGTGCGGCGATTGCAGGCCGTACACCGGCCGGTCCGGCGACAGGTGCGCGAGCAAGCCCGAGTAGCACCAGGACAGCCCGATCGCCGGGTGCACGCAGAACAGCGGAGCCGGACCCGCGGCCGCGGTGACCGGCCGGATCGGGAGCACCGGGGCCAGCGCCGCCGCCATGGCCGCGCTCGCCCCGCCGGAGGTCTCCAGACGGGTCGCGATGGCGGCCGGGGTGGCCTCGCCGAACATCAGCTGCACCGGCAGGTCGATGCCGGTGGCGCGCAGCTGCGCGACGACCTTCGTCGCCAGCAGCGAGTTGCCGCCGAGTTCGAAGAACCCGTCGTCGGCGCCCACGGTCGCCACGCCGAGCACGCTCGCGAAGGCCGCGCACAGCGCGGACTCCATCGGGGTCGCCGGCGCCCGGTAGCCGACGGCCGCGGTGAACACCGGTTCCGGCAGCGCCTTGCGATCCAGCTTCCCGACGGGGCTCAGCGGAACCTCGTCGATCAGCATGATCGATTGCGGGACCATATAATTCGGCACCAGACCCGACACATGCCGGAGCAGTTCCGGCACGCTCGGCCCGAAACCCGGGCTCGGCTTCACGTACGCGACGAGCGCGGTGACGCCGGCCTGCGTGCGATGCCCGATCGTGGTGCAGAACTCCACGGCCGGGTGCTCGGCCAGTGCGGCGTCGATCTCGCCCAGTTCGATCCGGAAGCCGCGGATCTTGACCTGATGGTCGGTGCGGCCGACGTACTCGATCTCCCGCGGTGCGACCGGCGCGGGATCGGCCGGGCGCGCACCGTGCACGGACACCATCGGTCTCGGCGCGGGCGCGACCGCCGGCGAACCGCCGCCGCCGGACCAGCGCACCAGATCGCCGGTGCGGTACATGCGTTCACCGGGTTTGCCGTACGGGTTCGCGATGAACCGCTGTGCGGTGAGCCCGGGCCGGTTCAGATAGCCGCGGGCCAGCGCGTTGCCGGCCAGGTGCAGCTCGCCGGTGACGCCGACCGGCGCCGGGTGCAGGCGCCCGTCCAGGATGGCGGTGCCGACGCCGCGGATCGGGCCGCCGATGGTGATCGGACCGCCCGGCCGCAGCGGCGCGGAGACGACGGTGACGATGGTGGTCTCGGTCGGCCCGTACACGTTGTGCAGCTTGCGGCCCGGCGCCCAGCGGGTGACCAGGTCCGGCGGCAGCGCTTCGCCGCCGACCAGCACGTGCGTCAGCTCGGTGACCCCGGACGGGTCGACCGTGCCGAGCGCGGAGGTGGTGATGAAGGCGTGCGTGATGCGCTCCTCGATGAACACCTCGCGCAGGTCGGCGCCGCCGACCACGCCGGGCGGGGTGATCACCAGGGTGGCCGCGCCGCCGAGCGCCAGCAGCACGTCCAGCATCGCGGCGTCGAAGCTCGGCGTCGCGAAATGCAGGACCCGGCAGCCGGGTTCGACGCCGAACCGCTGCGCGGTCTCGTTGGCGAAGTTGGACAGGCCACCATGCGTGACGACCACGCCCTTGGGGGTGCCGGTGGAGCCGGAGGTGTAGATGACGTAGGCCGGATTGTCCACGCGCAGCGCGCGCGTGCGCTCGGCCGCGGTGATCGGCTCGTCCGAAGCGGCGAGCACCTCGGCCCGCAAGGCCGGATCGTCCAGCGTGAACCACCGGGTCTCGTGGCAGGCGATGTGCAACTGGTCGTGGTATTCGGCCAGCGTGACGCCCACGCGCGCACCGGAATCGGTGAGCATTTGCCCGATCCGCTGCGGCGGGTACAGCGGGTCGACCGGCACGAACGCCGCGCCCGCCTTGGCCACCGCGAGCATCGAGGCGACCGATTCCACCGACCGCGGAATACCAAGGGCCACCAGGGTTTCCGGTCCGACACCGCGATCCATCAGGACCCGCGCCAGCCGGTTGGTCCAGCGGTCGAGCGCGTCGTAGGTCACCTGGGTCTCGGCCGACCGCAGCGCGATCGCGGACCGGTCGACCGCGGCGGCCGCGGCGAACACCGCCGGGAAGGTGACCGGGCGGTCCGGCTCGGCGCCGCGCACCTGGGCCAGCCCGGCCCATTCGGCCTGGTCCAGGATCTCCAGGTCGCCGACCGGGGCGGTCGGGTTGGCCGCGATCGCGGCCAGCAACCGGGTCAGGCGCTTGCCCAGGCGCAACGCGGTCTGCTCGTCGAACAGATCGCTCGCGTAGGTGACCAGCAGCGTGATGCCGGCGGGTTCGCGTGCCGCCGTGTGGGTTTCGGTCAGCGTGAACTGCAGGTCGAACTTGGCGATACCGGCGTCGGCGTCCTCGGCCTCGATGCGCAGCCCGGGCAGCTCCAGCACCCGCGCCGGATGGTTCTGCACCGAGAGCATCACCTGGAACAGCGGGTGATGCGCCTGCGAGCGGGCCGGGTTGAGCACCTCGACGAGCCGCTCGAACGGCAGGTCGGCGTGCCCGAACGCGTCCAGGTCGGCGTCGCGCACCCGGTGCAGCAGCTCGGCGAAACCGGCTTCGGGGTCGACCTGGGCGCGCAGCACCAGGGTGTTGACGAACATGCCGACCATCCGGTCCAGCGCGGGGTGGCCGCGTCCGGCGATCGGGGTGCCGACGGTGATGTCGCCGGTACCGGTCATCCGGTACAGCAGCACCGCGAGCGCGGTGTGCAGCACCATGAACATGCTGGCGTTGTTGCCGCCGGCGAGGGCGTGCAGTTCCCGGTGGGTGAACGCGTCGATCGGGCACTCCACCTGGCCGCCGCGATAGGACGGCGCCGGCGGGCGGGGCCGGTCGGCGGGCACGCTGAGCAGTTCGGGAATGCCGTCGAGCCGATCCCGCCAGTAGGCCAGCTGGCGGCTGGCCAGCGACTGCGGATCGTTCTCGGTGCCGAGCGTATCCCGTTGCCACAGTGTGTAATCCGCGTACTGCACCGTTTGCTCGGGCCAGCCCGGCGCGACACCGGCGCAGGCCGCCCGGTAGGCCACGGCGACATCGGCGGCCAGTGGTTCCAGCGACCAGCCGTCCATCGCGATGTGGTGCACCACCAGCACGAGCACGTTCTCGGTCGACGCGGCGGGCGGCAGCACGCCGTCCGGGTCCGGCCGATCGGAGACGGTGATCAGCGCGGCGCGCAGCGGCACCTCGTCCGCGAGGTCGAATCCCGGCGCGGCGAAACTCCGCACCGCCTCGGCGACCGCGCCGCGCGTCACAGTGGCGACGAACAGGGTGACCGCCGCGTCGACCGGATCGAGCACCCGCTGCTCCGGGATCCCGTCGTGCTCCGGGAAGACCGTGCGCAGCGTCTCGTGCCGGCCCTGCACCTCGTGCAGGGCCCGCACCAGCGCGTCCACGTCGAGCGTTCCGGTCATCCGGAGCACCACCGGAATGTTGTACGCGCCATCGGAATTGCCGGAGTCCGCTCCTGCGGGGTCGACTTCGTTGAACCGATTGAGGAACCACAGCCTGCGCTGCGCCGCCGAGAGCGGGATCCGGTCCGGGCGTTCCTGGCGCACCAGCTCGGGTCGCGACTGGTCCTGCTCCGGTCGCGCGTCGAGCAATGCGGCCAGCTCGGCGACGGTCGGCGCGGCGAACACGCTGCGCACCGCGAGCCGGACATCGGCGGCCGCGGCCAGCCGAGCCACCAATTGCGTAGCCAGCAAAGAGTTTCCGCCGATATCGAAGAAGCTGTCGGCGGCGGAGACCTGCTCCGCGCCGAGCAGTTCGCCCATCACCCGGGCCACCAGCTTTTCCGAGTCGGTCCGCGGGGCCCGGCCCGCCGGGCCCGCGGTGAACTGCGGTTCCGGCAGCGCGGCGGTGTCGAGCTTGCCGACCGGGGTCAGCGGGAGCTCGTCGAGCAGCGTGATCGCCGCCGGAACCATATGCGCCGGCAGCTGATTGGCGACATGCGCGCGCAGCGCCTCGATCTCGACGCCGCCGCCGTCGGCGAGCTGGACGAAGGAGACGATCCGGTCCATACCCTCGATGCGCCGCACCTCGGTGTGCGCGTACCGCACGCTCGGATGCGCGGTGAAAGCATTGGTGATCTCGCCGAGTTCGATCCGGAAACCACGCACCTTCACCTGATGGTCACTGCGACCCAGGTAGACCAGTTCGCCCGCGTTGTCCCAGCGCACCACGTCGCCGGTGCGGTACATGCGCGACCCGTGCGGGCCGTGCGGGTCGGCGACGAATCGGGCCGCGCTCAGTCCGGGGCGATCGAAATAGCCACGCGCCACACCGAATCCGCCGAGGTACAGATCGCCGGGCACGCCGACGGGCACCGGCCGCATCCGCTCGTCGAGCACCAGCGCGCGGGCCCCGCGCACCAGGGTGCCGATGGTCACCGGCTCGCCCGCCCTCAGCGGGCCGGCCACCGTGATGACCACGGTGGTCTCGGTCGGCCCGTACCCGTTGAACATCGCCCGTCCGGGCGCCCACTGCGCCACCAGGTTCGGGTCGAGCGCCTCGCCGCCGACGCAGATCGCGCGCAGGTCGGGCAGCGGCCGGCGCGCGCGGTCGAAGGTGGCCAGCGCGGCCGGCGTCAAGAAGGTGTGGCTGACGCGTTCGCGTTCCATCAGCGCGGCGAGTTCGTCGCCGCCGTAGACATCCGGCGGGCAGATGACCAGCCGGGCCCCGGATCCCCACGCCATCAGCACGTCGAAGACCGCGGCGTCGAAACTGGGGGTAGAGAAGTGGAACACGTGCGAGTCGCGGTCGACGCGCATGCGGTCGCGCAGTTCGTCGGCGAAGTTGGACAGCCCCGCGTGCGTGACGGCCACACCCTTGGGTTTGCCGGTGGAGCCGGAGGTGTAGATCAGGTACGCGAGATCCAGGACCTGGGTGCTGCGGCTGCGCTCCCAGTCGTCGATCATGTCGTCGTCGTGCTCGGCGAGTTCGCCGATCAGCTCCTCGTCGTCGAGCAGCAGCCAGTCGGTGACGCGGCCGCCGTCGTGCGGCGTGCCGGCCGCGCGCAGCCGGGCGGCGAACGGGGACATGGTGATTCCGGTCCAGCAGCCCGCGTCGGCGAGCATGTGCCGGATCCGGTCGGCCGGGTATTTCGGATCGATCGGCACGAACGCCGCACCGGACTTGGTGACCGCGAGCATCGTGACCACCGACTCGATGGAGCGGGTCAATCCGATCGCGACCCGGTCGCCGGGGCCGAGACCGCGTTCGATGAGGGCGCGCGCCAAACGGTTGGAGACCCGGTCGGTTTCGGCATAGGTGAGGGTGATCGCCTCGTCGTCCGGATCGGGCCGGAAGCTGAGCGCCATCCGGTCCGGGTGGATATGCGCGGTGGCGGTGAAGCAGGCCGCCAGCGTGCACGGCTGGTTGGCCGGTGAGCCGGTGGCCGGCGACAGCAGCCGCCGTTCGGTCTCGGTACGGGCATCGATATCGCGGATCAGCACCTGCGGATCGGCGGTGATCGCGGCCAGGACGCGCAACAGCCGACCGGCCAGGGTCTCGATCGTCCGGGCATCGAACAGTTCGGCGGCGTAGACGAATTCGAAAGCCTGCCCGGGCTGGCCGGGTCCGTCGCAGGCGACGGACGTAGCGCGCAGCTCCAGGTCGAACTTGGCCAGCGCGATATCGAGTTCTTCGGCGCGCAAAGCCAGATCCGGCAGCTCCAGGGTGGGCACCGGGCCCTCCTGGACGGTCAGCGCCACCTGGAACAGCGGCGGCCGGCCGACGGCGCGCACGTCCTTGCCGAGCTCCTCGACGATCCGCTCGAACGGGAGGTCGGCGTGCTCCATCGCGGTCAGTTCGGTGTCGCGGTCGGCGCGCAGCTGCGCGGCGAACGACTGGTCCGGGTCGACGTCGGAGCGCAGCACCAGGGTGTTGACGAACATGCCGACCAGCTCGTCGAGCTTGGCGTCGGTGCGGCCCGCGATCGGGGTGCCGATCACGATGTCGCGGCCGCCGGTGACGCAGCGCAGCAGCACCGCCAGCGCCGAGCGCAGCACCATGAACAGGCTGACGCCCTGTGCGCGCGCCAAGTCGTCCAACGCCGCCTGCACCGGCTCCGGCACCACGAACCGGACGGTCCCGGCCTCGTGGTTCGGTGTCGCGGGGCGTGGACGGTCGTAGGGCAGCGGCAGTTCCTCCGGGATGCCGGCCAGCGCGGTGCGCCAGTACTCGAGCTGGCGGCCGGCGAGGCTCTCCGGGTCGCTCTCGTCGCCGAGCACGGCGCGCTGCCACAGCCCGAAGTCCGCGTACTGCACCGGAAGCGGGTGCCAGGCCGGGACCTCGCCGTCGTGGCGGGCCACGTAGGCGGCGGCCAGGTCGCGGGTCAGCGGGCCGAGCGACCAGCCGTCCGCGGCGATGTGGTGCAACGCGATGCCGAGCAGATAGCGCCCGGAGTCAGTGCGCAGCAAGGCGATTCGCAACGGCACCTCGGTGGTGAGATCGAAGCCGCGCCGCGCCAGCTGCCGCAGCGCCTGCTCGGCGCCGGCCGCGGTGGTATCGACGGGCACAAGCCCCGGCAGCGCTTCGGCCGTCGGCAGCACCCGCTGATGCGCGCCCTGCAGGTCCTCCGGGAACACGGTGCGCAGCACCTCGTGCCGCTCCACCAGATCGGTGAGCGCGGCGCGCAGCGCGGCCACATCCAGATCGCCGTCGATCCGTATGACGAATGCGATGTTGTAGGCGCTGGATTCGGGTGAGAATCGATTCAGGAACCACAGTCGCTGCTGCGGCAGCGACAATGGAATGCGTCCCGGACGCGGCGTGTGCACAGCCAGCGCCAGCCGTTGCGTCCGGGGCGCTTCCGCAAGTTGCCCGGCCACGCCCGCGACGGTGGGCGCCTCGAAGATCGCCCGCACCGGCAGGTCCACCCCGAACTCCGCGTGCAGCGCCGCGGCCAGCCGGGTGGCCAGCAGCGAGTTGCCGCCCACGTCGAAGAAGCTGTCCTCGGCCCCGCGCACGGGGTGCCCGAGGATCTGCCCGAACACCTCCGCGACCCGCTGCTCGGTGTCGTCGACCGGCGCGCGCGAGGAACCCACGGCCGCGAACACCGGTTCCGGCAGCGCCTTCCGGTCCAGCTTTCCGGCCTGGGTGACCGGTACTTCATCGAGCACGAGGATCGAGGCGGGCACCATGTACCCGGGCAGCCGCTGCCGCGCGGTCTCCGCGATCTCCGCGCCGGTGACCGGCTGGTCGGCGGTGACATAGGCGGCCAGGCGCGGCTGGCCGTGCTCGTCGGTGTGCACGACGGTCAGCGCGAACCGCACGCCCGGATGCGCGCGCAGCACATGGTCGATCTCGCTGAGCTCGATCCGGAAGCCGCGGATCTTGACCTGATCGTCGGCGCGGCCCAGGAAACGCAGCAGCCCAGCGGCGTCGGCGATCACCAGGTCGCCGGTGCGGTACATGCGTTCGCCGCGGCGGCCCAGCGGGTTGGCCGGGAAACGCTGGGCCGTCAGGCCCAGCCGGCCGAGGTAGCCGCGCGCCAGGCCGGGGCCCGACAGATACAGCTCACCCGCGGTACCCGGCGGCACCGGGTGCAGGCGCCCGTCGAGCACGAACAGCCGCATGCCGCGCACCGGAAGTCCCAGGGGCACCGGCTGTCCCGCCGCCATCGGCCCGGAGGCGGTGGCGGCGACCGTGGCCTCGGACGGGCCGTACATGTTGTGGATCCGATGCCGCCGCGACCACGCCTCGATCAAATCCTCCGAGCAGGCCTCGCCGCCGACGATGACGGCCTCGAGCTGATCCAGGCCCTCGTCCGGCACCGTCGCCAGCGCGGCGGGGGTGATGAAGGCGTGCGTGATCCGTTCCGTGCGAAGCAGATCCGCGAGTTCCCGGCCGCCGTAGAGGCCGGCCGGCGCGACCACGATGGTCGCGCCCGCCGCGAAACCGAGCAGCAGCTCCAGCACCGAGGCGTCGAAGCTCGGCGAGGAGAAGTGCAGCGTCCGCGCCGAATCGGTGACGCCGAACAGGTGCATCTGCTCGTGCGCCAGCGAAGCCAGCCCGGCGTGGGTGACCACGACGGCCTTGGGCTTGCCGGTCGAGCCGGAGGTGTAGATCAGGTAGGCGGGATGCGCGACGCGCAGCGGATGGTGGCGCTCCGCGTCGGTGATCGGCTCGGTGCCGTAGCGCGCGGATTCCGCGGCGAGCTCGGCGGATCCGAGCACCAGCCAGTCCAGGGACTGCTTGCGGTGCTTGCCCTGCGCGACCGGCCACGCGGGCATGGCCGCCAGGCACTCCGGGATCGTCAGACCCAGCATCGCGCCCGAATCGGCGATCATGTGCCCGATCCGCTCGGCCGGGTAGCCCGGATCGATCGGCACATACGCGGCGCCGGTCTTCGCCACGGCCCACACCGCGGCGATCGAATCCAGGCCACGCGGCAGCGCGATCGCGACCACGACCTCGGGGCCGGCGCCGTGCTCGATCAGCACCCGTGCCAGGCGATTCGACAGCTCGTCGAGCTCGCCGTAGGTGGTGTCGTGACCCGCGTAGCGCACCGCGACCGCGTCGGGCAGGCGCTCGGCGATCTCGGTGAGCATCCGGGGCAGGGTGACCGAGGGCTCGGCGGGCGAACCCGCGATCGGCACCAGCCGCGCGGTTTCGCGGCGGTCCAGGATCTCGATGTCACCGACCGGGGCCTCCGGCGCGGCGACCACGGCGTCCAGCACCGCGACGAACCGGCGCGCGAACGCCGCCACCGTGCGCTCGTCGAAAACATCGGTGGCATAGCCGAATTCGGCGCTGAGCGGGCCGTCGGCCGACCCGTCGTGCACCTCCAGCTGCAGGTCGAACTTGGCGATGCCCGCGTCCAGCGGCAGGATCTCGGCCCGCACCGGGGCGCCGTCGACGCCGGGCAGCTCGATGCGCAGTTCCGGGGCTCGGTTGTAGGACAGCATCACCTGGAACAGCGGATGCCGCGAGGCCGAGCGGTCCGGGTTGACCTCCTCGACGAGCCGCTCGAACGGGACGTCGGCGTTGGCGAAGGCGTTCAGGTCGGTCTCGCGGACCAGGTCCAGCATCGCGCCGAAGCCCGCGGCGGGGTCGACCTCGGTGCGCAGCACCAAGGTGTTGACGAACATGCCGACCAGATCGTCCAGCGCGGGATCGGAGCGTCCCGCGATGGGCGTGCCGATCGCGATGTCGCCGCTGCCGCACAACCGGGCCAGCAGCGTGGCCAGTGCGGCGTGCAGCACCATGAACATGCTGACGCCCCGGGCGGCGGCGAGTTCGCCTGCGGCCCGGCGGGTTTCGGCGGAGATGGCGAACTCGACCCGCCCGCCGCCGGTGCCGCGGCGCAGCGGGCGCGGGCGATCCAGCGGGAGGTCCAGCTGATCGGGCAGCCCGTCGAGCGTGCTGCACCAGAAGGCGAGCTGGCGGCTCAGCGCGCTGGTCTCGTCGGTTTCCTCGCCGAGCAGCTCGCGCTGCCACAGCGCGAAGTCGGCGTACTGCACGGGCAGCGGCGACCACGCGGGCGCGGTGCCCTGGGCGCGGGCGGCCACCGCGGACATGAGGTCGCGCGCCAGCGGCGCGACCGACCAGCCGTCACCGCAGATGTGGTGCAGCACGAGCAGGAACACGTGCTGACCCGGGCCGGTGGTCCACAACGCCACCCGGATCGGGGCCTGGCTGCGCAGATCGAAGCCGTACCCGGCGAATTCGGCGGCGAGCCCGGCGACATCGGCGTCGGCGGCCTCGATCGGATCCAGCGTCAGCGGGATCTCCGCGGCCGGATGCACCACCTGGTAAGGGCCTTCCGCGGATTCCGGGAAAGTGCTGCGCAGGCTCTCGTGCCGTTCGATGACATCGATCAAACCGGCGCGCAGCGCGGCCACGTCGAGCGGGCCGTCGACGCGCACCGCCAGGGACATGTTGTAGGCGGCGGCGTGCTCGGCGAACCGGTTCAGGATCCACAGCCGCTGCTGGGCCAGCGACAGCGGAATGCGTTCCGGCCGCTGACTGGCGACGAGTTTCGGTGTCTCGGTGGGTGTGTGCGTCGCGAACCGCACGGTGAGCGCGGCGATGGACGCGGCCTCGAACAGGTCGCGGATGGTGAGCCCGGCGCCCAGGGCGGCATTGATCCGGGCCACGGCGCGCGCCGCGACCAGGGAGTTGCCGCCGAGGTCGAAGAAGTTGTCGGCGGTGCCGATCGCGGCCGGGTCGAGGTCGAGCACCTCGGCGAAGATGCCGGCCAGGGTGCGTTCCACGTCGGTGCGCGGCGCGGCGCTGACGCGCTGCGGGCGCGCCACCGCGGTGGGCACGGGCAGGGCTTTGCGATCGATCTTGCCGTTCGAGTTGAGCGGTAGTTCGTCGAGCGACACCAGCATGGCGGGCACCATGTAGCCCGGCAGGGTCTGCCGCAGTGCGGTGAGCAGTGCGGTGGTGTCGAGCGTGTGGCCGGGTGTGGCGACGACATAGCCGACGAGTTCGTCGCCGGTCCGGCCCGCGCGGGCCACGCAGACGGCGCGCGCCACGGCCGGGTCGGCCAGCAGCGCGGACTCGATCTCGCCGAGCTCGATGCGCAGGCCGCGGATCTTGACCTGAAAGTCGGTGCGGCCCAAGTAATCCAGCACGCCGATCGCATCGTCGACCGGGTGCGCGCCGTGATCGGGGTCGACCTGCCAGCGCGCGAGGTCGCCGGTGCGGTACATGCGGGCGCCGGGGGTGAACGGGTTGGCGACGAACCGGTCCGCGGTCAGGCGCGGCTGGCCGAGGTAGCCGCGGGCCAGCTGCACACCCGCCAGATACAGCTCACCCACCACGCCCGGCGGCACCGGGCGCAACTCGGCGTCCAGCACGTAGGTCTGGGTGTTCCACACCGGGCTGCCGATCGGCACTGTCGTCGGCTCGACCGGGCACGGCCAGTAGGTGACGTCGACCGCGGCCTCGGTGGGCCCGTACAGGTTGTGCAGTTCGGCGTGCGGCAGCGCGACGCGGAACTCGTGCGCGGTGGCGGCGGGCAGCGCCTCACCGCTGCAGAACACCTGGCGCAGGCCGGTGCAGCCGCGCACGTCGGTATCGGTGACGAAGACCGACAGCATGGACGGCACGAAATGCGCTGTGGTGATGTTCTTCTCGACGATGACCTGGGCCAGGTAGACCGGGTCGCGGTGACCGTCGGGGGTGGCGACGACCAGCCGGGCGCCGATCTGCAAGGGCCAGAAGAACTCCCAGACCGACACGTCGAAGGTGGCGGGCGTCTTCTGCAGCACCGCGTCGGTGGCGTCCAGCGGGTAGGCGTGCTGCATCCAGCGCAGCCGGTTCACGATGGCGGCGTGCGTGACGCCGACGCCCTTGGGCTTGCCGGTGGAACCGGAGGTGAAGATGACGTAGGCCAGATGGTCGGCGCGCAGCGGCGCCCGCCGATCGGCGTCGACCACCGGCGCACCGTCGAAGCCCGCGAGATCGAGGGTATCGATGGCCAGGGTGGCGACGTTGTCCGGCAGAACGAGCCCGTCCCGGGCCGCGGTCAGCACGCACACCGGGCCGGCCTGACGCGCGATCTCCTCGATCCGCTCGGCCGGATGGTCGGGATCCAGCGGCAGGTAGGCCGCGCCCGCCTTGATGATCGCGTACATGCCGACGACGAGTTCGATGCCGCGGCGCTGGCACAGCCCGACCACGGTGTCCGGGCCCGCGCCGCGGGCGATGAGCAGCCGGGCCAAGCGGTTGGCCTGGTCGTCGAACTCGCCGTAGGTCATTGTCTCGGTGTCGAATTCGAGCGCGACGCTGTCCGGGCACAGACCCGCCTGGATGGCGAACAGGCCCGCCAGCGTGCCCTGCTGGACCGGGGCCTCCGTCGCGTTCCAGTCGTAGAGCACCAGATCGCGTTCGGCGTCGGTGATGGCGGCGAGAGTGCTTGCGGGCGTGGCGGGTTCGGCGGCCAGGAAACGGCCCAGGAAGTCCAGGAACCGGCCGTGATGGGCGCCGGCCTCGGCGGCGGTGTAGAGCCGCGGGTTGGCCTCGAAGTCGACGTGGATGCGCCCGCCGTCCCCGTTGTAGAGGTTGACCGACAGATCCTCCACCGGGCCGGTGGACAGCACGTGCAGCTCGCCGGGCAGGCTGCCGAACTTCAGCTCGGTGTGGAACAGCATGATGTTGACCATCGGGCCGAAGAAGCCGCGCGCGTCCCGGGAGTACCCGCAGTCGCGGCGGATGTCGTCGTGCCGGTAGCGCTGATGGCGCAGTGCGCCGGTGATCTGCAGTTCGGCGGCGCGCACCGCGTCGGCGACCGTGGTGCCGGCGTCGAAACGGATGCGGATCGGCACCACGTTGGACACCACACCGGCCGAACGGCGCAGCGCGACGGTGGTGCGCGCGGACACCGGAAGGCTCAGCACCACATCGGGATTGCCGGTGACCGAGCGCACGTAGCAGGCCAGCGCGGCGGCGAACAGGGTGGAACTGTGCGTGCCGAAGGCCGCCATGGCGGCGTTCATCGCGGTGTCGGTGGCGGGGTCGAGAACCCCGGCGGCGATGCGGCGGCCGGCGTCGGGGGCCGAACCGGTCACGGTGGAGTTGGACAGCGTGACCGCGCTGCCGGCGCCGGCCAGCTGCTCGGACCAGTAGTCGCGATCGTTGCGGAAGCGACTGGAGTCGCGGTAGGTCTGCTCGTCGGCGTAGATGGTGGCCAGCGGGGTCGCCCGGGACACCGCGGGCTCGGTCTGATTCACCAGAGCCGAGTAGATCTCCGCGGTGCGGGTGGTCGCGTTCATGGCGCCGTAGCCGTCGATCACGATGTGATGGGCGCGCGCGTACCAGATGTAGTGGGCGTCACCGATGCGCAGAATCGCGTTGGTGGTCAACGGATCCCGCTCCAGATCGATGGGCGAGCCGGAGTGCACGTCCATCCAGCGCAGCGCGGCGGCCTTCGGATCGGCTTCGCCGCGCAGGTCGATGCGGGCCCAGCCGGGGCGCCGCGCCGGATCGATCAGCTGATGCGGGATGCCCTCGATCTCCCGCAGGCGCACATGGCCGACCTCGGTTTCGGAGCCGAAGCGCTCGATCGCGTAGAGCAGCAGACCGACGTCGAGATCACCGTGGATCTCCACGTACTGGGCGATGGTGAGCGGCACCTCCGGACGAATCCGCTGCGCATACCACAGGGCTGTCTGCGCGGGCGTGAGCGGAAAAGGTTGTGCCGAGAATTCGCTAGAAGAGCATTGGTCTACGCGTTCGGTGGCCAATGACCTCATCAAATCACTCCGTTCTGCCGGTTAAAACACCGCGTCGCCATGCGACCCCAAGGAGGGGGTGGTGGTCAGGCGACGGGGTGGGCGCAGTTGACGCAACTCCCCGAGCACCACCACGACCCGCGCGCACGCGCCAGCCGTAGGACGTGATCCACGACCTATGATTCGGAGCATCAAGACCAACGGATGGTCGCCGATGTGGATTTGTTTCACATCGAAGGGCATTGGCAGAGTATGGATTTCGCCAGCTATTTCACGGCTAACTGGCCGAATTAACCGGAATACGCACCGGAAACGCCCTCATCAGGACTGCGGGAAGAACACGCTTCTGATCCTGTGGCTATGCGACGGTGAACCGCGTGCAGCGGCCCGGGGCAGGTGTCCTACAGTCACACCGGCCCCGGAAGATACCGAGTGTTCGGTTAGCGGGGGTGCTGTGCCGCACGTCAGCCGAGCGGCTTGGCGAGGGCATCCGGTGTGGTGGCGTCCGCGCCACGAGCCCGGCGACGGGCCAGCAGCGCCGCCACCACGGCAGCACCGGTGAGAATAACCGACAAATATTCGGGCAGGGGCCCGAATCGGGTAGCGAGTGTCGTGTTGTCGCGCAACGGAAGCTCGGCGACCAGCGCCGCGGGGACGAACAGCGGGGTTTGCTGTTGTACAGCGCCGTCGGCGGTGATGATCGCGCTCACGCCGGAGGTCGCGGCGACCACCAGCGCCCGGCCGTGCTCGACCGCCCGCACCCGGGACATGGCCATTTGCTGGTAGGTCATCTCGCTGTCGCCGAAGGTGGCGTTGTTGGTCGGCACCGTGAGCAGTTGCGCGCCGGCCCGCATCGAGTCCCGGAAGGCGCGGTCGAAGGCGACCTCATAACAGGTGGCCACGCCGATGTCGATGCCGTTCGCGCGCACCGTGCCGTCACCGTCGCCGGGCACGAAATAGCCTGCGCGGTCCGCGTATTCGGAGAAGAGCCGGAAGAACGAGCGCATCGGCAGGTATTCGCCGAAGGGCTGGATGATCTTCTTGTCGTGCCGGTCCGCCGGGCCCGCCGCGCCGTTCCACACCATCACCGAATTGGTGGTGGTGCGATCGGAGTTGACCAGCACCGCGCCCACCAGGATCGGCGCCTTGATCTCCTCGGACGCCCGGCTGATCAACTGGCGCGCGTCGGCATTGCGCAACGGATCGATATCGGACGAATTCTCCGGCCAGATCACGACATCCGGCTGTTTCGCGGCCCCCGCCGCGACTGCCCGGGCCAATTCCTCGGTGCGCCGGACATGGTTGTCCAGCACCGCGCGCCGCTGCTCGTTGAAATCCAGACCGAGCCGCGGCACGCTGCCCTGGATCGCGGCGACCGTGATCATCCGGTCGCCCACATCCGGGGCGGGCAGCGCGGTCCGAAGGATCACTCCGGTAATGGGCATGATAGCCAGAGTCGCTGCCGCAGCGAAAATTCCAACCCTGGAACCCCCGCTGAGCTGCGCCTTCTCGACCACCTCGAGCGCTTCCTCAGCGCTTGCCGGCTCAGCCTCCGCAGTGCGTCGTCCTGCCGCCGGGTCTCGGCCATCCGTCAGCACCCGCCACCGCACGAACAACCGACCGACCAGCGCCGCCGCCCCCGTCCCAGTGAGCGCCACGGCAAACCCCACCAGCGGCGCGCCCCCAACCATCGCCAACGGCAGAAACCACCCATCAGCCTGCCCGAAAGCCAGCCGCCCCCACGGAAACCCACCGAACGGAAAACTCGACCGCACCCACTCCGCGGTCACCCACGCCAGCGCAACCCACACCGGCCACCCCCGCAACCTCCCCAGCAGCCGCGCCAACATCCCGAACAACCCGACATACACCGCACACACCGCCGACAGCGCCAACCACGGCACCGGCCCGACATAAATCCCGGTCCAAGGCAACAACGGCAAAAAGAACCCAAGCCCGGCAATCACCCCATAGCCGAACCCCCCACGCAACTTCCCCTCCCCCCGCACCACAAGGGTCAACACCGCAACCCCCACCGGCGCAAGAAACCAAAACGGCCGCGGCGGAAAACTCCCGAACAACAACAACCCAGCAACAACCGCCCCCACCACCCGACTGCCCACCGGATACCGCCCCACCACCCCCATCACCCGCAGCACCACCGACCCACGCCCGTCACTCATCGCCCCACCCCATCCACACCGACACCGACACAACCCATCTCGCCACCCACACGGCCAAGGCCCCGAGGAACCGGCCCGCACTCACCGCTCGCGGTCAGAGGCGCCGATGACGACGACGTCCCCGCAGAGCCAACCCTCGCTCGCATACACCGGACGCACTCCACACCGACAACCGCCACGGCACAGCACTTTTCGCCAGCCGACAGACACGATCGCACAGGTGAAGTGGCAAAACCGCGCGCACACTCAGCTCCCACAGAATCCATCCGTGCTGACCGCAAGATCCGCCTCGGTGCCGTCCCTGACCGACGCAGGCCCCACCCAACGCACCCCACACCAGCTACCGCCACAACACAGCCCCTCTCGCCACTGCCACGCCCGATCGCACGGGTGAAGTAACAAAGCCGCGTGCACAGCTAGGGCCTGCGAACCCGGGCAGTGGACGATTGCGCGCGGTGGACTCCACACCCACAGTCGCTACAGCACAGGGCCTTCCGCGACCCCGCATGCCCGATCGCACAGGTGAAGCAACAAACCCGCGTGCACAGTTAGGCCCTACAGACCCAGGCAGCGGACGACCGTGATCGGTGGACTCCGCACCGGCTGTTGTTACGGCACAGCGGCTTTTGCGACTTCGCATAGGTGATTGTGTGGGTGGGGCGACTGAGCGGTGGGTGGGGTCAGGCTTCATAGATGGTGACTCCGCGGTGCACGGTGCGCAGGCAGCGTGGGAGGGGTGTGTCGGGGGTGAGGGGTGGGAGGCCGGGGACTCGGGAGCGGGGGTCGGTGGACCAGCGTTGGACGGTGTCGGTGGCGGCGGCTACTACGAGGGGGGCGGCTTGCCAGATGGCGTAGGAGGCGGGGGCGCCGGGGACCAGGGTGCCGGCGAGGCCGTCGCGGACTCCGCCTGCGCGCCAGGCGCCGCGGGTGGCGGCGGCGAAGGCGGCGCGGGGGGAGATGCCGTTGCCAGGGGTGCGGTGGTGGGCGGCGGCGCGGACGGCGGACCAGGGGTCGAGTGGGGTGACCGGGGCGTCGGATCCGATGGCGAGGGAGATGCCGGCGGCGGCCATGGCGGCGAAGGGGTTCAGGGTGGCGGCGCGGTCTTTGCCGAGGCGCGCGGCGTACATTTCGTCCGGGCCGCCCCAGGCGGCGTCGAAACCTGGTTGCACACTGGCGATTACGCCCCAGGCGCCCAGTTTCGCGATGTGGTCGGCGTCGAGCATCTCGGCGTGTTCGATGCGGTGTCCGCGCGCGGCCACGGCGGGGCCGCCCAGTGCGTCCACCACCTGTTCGAAACCGGCGACTACCGCGTCCATGGCGGCGTCGCCGATGACGTGGAATCCGGCCTGGATCCCGGCCTCGGTGCACGCCCGCACATGTGCGGCGACCGCGTCCGCGTCGAGGTAGGAGCGTCCGGTGCTGTCGTCGTCGGCGTACGGTGCGCGCAACCACGCGGTGTGCGAACCGAGCGACCCGTCCACGAACAGGTCACCGGCCAGCCCGTGCACCCCGAGCTCCTGCACCAGCGCCTTCGCCTCCTCGGCGCTGCGCACGGCCGCACCCCAGTAGGCGCGCACTTCGACGCCGTGCTCGAACTCCAGCAACTCCTGCATGTCTGTGCACCCCGCGATATCCGGCCCACCGCACTCGTGCACCGCCACGACACCCTGCGCCGCCGCCGCGTCCAAAGCCGCCTTGCGCGCTGAATCCCGTTGCGCCCGAGTCAATCCCGCCAGCGCCGCGGCGCGCACCAGGTGGTGCGCGTCGGCCCGCACCGGCTCGCCCGCCCGGTAACCGGTCGCCGAAGTCACCTCCGGGACCTCGGCCAGCAGCGCCGACGACGCCAGCGCCGAATGTCCGTCCACCCGAGCCAGATACACCTGCCGATCGGCCCCGGCGGCCGCGTCGAGCTCCGCTACCGTCGGCGCCCGCCCGCCCGCCCAGCGAGTCTCATCCCACCCGTCACCCAGAATCGAGCCCTCGGGATGCGCCGCGGCATAGTCGCGAACCAGCGCCAGGCACTGCTCGAGCGATTGCGCCCCCGCCAGATCGAGCCCGGTCAACTTCAACCCCAGCGCCGTCACATGCACATGCGGATCCACGAACCCCGGCGCCACGAACGCACCGTCGAGCTGAATGACCTCCGCGTCCGGATGCAACGCCAGCCCCGGCTTGTCGGCCCCCAGCCACACCACCATCCCATCGGTGACCGCCATAGCGGTCGCGTCCGGAGCGCTGGAGCTGTAAATCCGACCACCGATCAGCAACTGGGTACCCACGAGTGACCAGTCTGCCGTATCCCCCCACCACCCCCGCACGCCCCACACGCCGATATGCCGCACCCCACACCAGCAGGGCCCGTCAGAGAGTGATTGTGCAACCGGCGATCTGCACCCAGTCCATGAATTCGTCGTGCACCACCAATGCGAGCCCTCTGTTTCCTGCCGCTGGCGATCACAAAGTTGCTATGCCGCAGAACATGCCGGTCGCGTGTCAGCCATCGCCGTACCGGGGCAGACACCCGCTGTCGAGGTCGAACCCGAATGGTTCGGGCAATGTGATCGCGTCCCCGTAAACTCCATCGAGTTTGCCGTGGTACGCACCGTCTTTGGGGTGCGTAAACAGCGTCCACATGCCATGCCTGGGGTCCACCACCAGCAGTATCTTGACGCCCGCGGCGGCGTACCACCCGTTCTTGTCCGTGATCTGCCGTGCCTTCTCCGACTTCGAAATCACCTCGACCGCAAGTTCGGCATCCGCCGGATCGGCCAGCCATTCGTCGTCGTCGTCCCAGGATTCGGGGAGGACGATCAGGTCGGGAGTGCAGTAATCGTCGTCGTCATCCGGCATCGGGATAGAGCTGTTCTCATACGAGGCCAGCCCCTGCGGGATTCTTGGCTCCAATTGATGCCGCAGCCGCCGGATCGTGCCCGCATGTTTGCCGCGCGGGGTCGGTGACATCACGAGCTTCCCTCCCAAGATCTGCACACGCAGGCCCGTCGCAGACTCGATCTGTTCCGCGACGGCGCGCAGATTTCCCGGGCGCGGGTGCATGACGGGGACGCTCACGGACGATAACTCCAACCCTTGCGAACGGCTGAGCCTCAAAGATATCGCAGAACGGCGCTCGGACGCCTCACACCGCCGGGTCGATGATGCGGTGGGCGCTGCCCTTGCCGTCCTCATACCACTGCTGGACGACGACGCCGTCGATGACTTCGCCGCGGTCGACGACCTCCTCGCCGTCGATGACGATGCCGCGGTACGGCATCTGGGCGCGCAACTTCTCGACTCGGCGGTCGGCGACGGAGCGGACCAGGGGGCGCACCAGGAAACGGGTGGGCGGGAGTAGGAAGAGGAGGCCGATCAGGCCGGTGACCAGGCCGGGGATGAACATGAGGAGGCCGCCGGCGGCGACCAGGGTGGCGTCGGCCACGGCCGTGCCGGGGGTGATCTCGCCCGCGCGGGCGCGGCGGAACTGGTCGAAGACGCGGCGGCCCTGGGAGCCGATCAGCAGCATGCCGAGGGCGGAGACCGCGATGAGCGCGAGGATCGCGGGGACGATGCCGAAGAGTTGACCGACGGCGACGAGGGCGGCTAGTTCGATGACGGCGTACAGGAAGAAGATCAGGGCGGGCATTGCGATCCTTTCGGACGATCTACCTAGGTCAACGTCCGGACGGAGGGGATTTCTCCCTCTCGGCCTGGGAAGGCCCTGAGATTTCGCGCACCCTCAGCCGCCGGGCCGGACCAGGCCGGTCTCATAGGCCAGCACCACGGCCTGCACCCGGTCGCGCAGCCCGAGCTTGGTGAGCACCCGGCCGACGTGGGTTTTCACCGTGGCCTCGGAGAGGAACAACTGCTCGGCGATCTCGGCGTTGGAGCGCCCGGCGGCGATCTGCTCGAGCACTTCGCGTTCGCGGGCGGTGAGCACGTCCAGGACCGCCGGGTCGCGCATACCGTCGGGTTCTTCGGCGATCAGGCGGTCCAGCAGACGCTTGGTCACCTTCGGGGAGACCACCGCGTCACCGGCGGCGACGCTGCGGATCGCGGAGATCAGGTCCTCGGGCGGAGTGTCCTTGAGCAGGAAGCCGCTGGCGCCGGCGCGCAGCGCGCCCAGCGCGTGCTCGTCGAGGTCGAAGGTGGTCATCACGAGCACCTTGCTGTGCCCCGCCTCGACGATCTGCCCGGTGGCGGTGACACCGTCGACGACCGGCATCCGCACGTCCATGAGCACCACGTCGGGCCGCAGTTCCCGGGCCCGCGAGACGGCGGCGGCGCCGTTCTCCGCCTCACCCACCACTTCCAGGTCGGGGTGGGCGCCGAGCACCATCTTCAGGCCCATGCGCATCAATTCCTGGTCGTCGACGACGAGAACGGTGATCGGCACGCTCTCAATCTATCGGCACAGCAGACCTATTCGGTGCGTCCGGGGGTGAGCGGAATGGTGGCGTGCACTCGCCACTTGCCGTCGGGGACGCGGCCGGTCTCCAGCGTGCCGCCCAGCACCGCGATGCGTTCGCGCATACCGAGCAGCCCCAGCCCGCTGCCCTCGATCGGATTCGCCGGCGGTCCGTGCACCGGCGTGCCGCCGGAATCGGTGACCTCCACCAGCACGTCGGACTCGCGCCGCTGCACCCGCACCCAGGCCTTGGGGTGCGCGCCCGCGTGCCGCAGCGTGTTGGTCAGCGACTCCTGAATGATCCGGTGCACACCGAGACTGACCTCCGGCGCGATGCCGTCGATCCGGCCGGTCAGTTCCAGGTCGACCGCCAGTCCGGTGCCGCGCATCATGTCCACCATGGCGGCGATGCCCGCGGTGCCGTGCTGCGGCAGCTGATCGGGCGCGTGCTCGGTGCGCAGCAGCGCCACGGTGCGGCGCAGTTCCCGCAACGCCTCGCGGCCGGTCGCGGAGATGGTGGTGAGCGCTTGTTCCGCGGTGTCCGGATCGCGGCGCAGCGCGTATTTCGCGCCGTCGGCCTGCACGATGATCACGCTCACCGCGTGCGCGACGACGTCGTGCAGTTCCCGGGCGATACGGGTGCGTTCCCGCGAGACCGCCTCGTGGGTGCGGCGTTCCCGGTCGTAGTCGGCGACCGCGAGCCGCGCCGCCACCTCGGCGTCGTAGGCGTGGCGCGCGCCGTTGAACTCGGCGAGGGTCCAGCACAGCGCGTAATACATGCCGATGGCCCAGCTGGTGGTCAGGACCGGCTGGTCCAGCAGCGCGATCGACAGCACGGTGTCGAGGATCAGTCCGGCCAGCAGCAGCAGTCCTTCGCGCCGGCCGACGTAGGCGACCAGCGTGTAGAGCATGATGCCGAGCGCGATCAGCGCCGGATGCACGGCCATGTCGTCGAGCAGATACCCGAGCACGGTCGTGGCGATGGAGAACCCGAACAAGGTGGCCGCCATCGCCCGCGGATAGATCCGGCGCAGCGCGACCGGCAACGGCAACAGTCCGCTCAGCACCAGATAGACGATCGGATGCTTGCTCTCGCCGATACCGGCGACGATGTCGATCACCAGCAGCCCGAACGCCAGGATCGAGTCGGCGACGACGGGCTTGCCTCGAAGCCACAGACTGAACCGGCGCATGGGGTTCAGCGTAGGTGGCCGCGCTGGTACTGGACCCACCGTGCGGACAAACATGGGATGTCTGATTGGCTTGCGGGCGTGGATCTTGGAGACTGGGCGGCGCTGCTGGCGGCCGCGACGGCCGCGGGCTGGGTGGACGCGGTGGTCGGCGGCGGCGGTTTGATCATCCTGCCGACCCTGTTGCTGGTGGCGCCCACCATCGCGCCGCAGACCGCGCTCGGCACCAACAAGATGGCCGCCGTAGCCGGGACCGCCGCCTCGGTCGCGACCTTCGCGCGCAAGGTGCCGATCCAGTGGCGCTTGATGGTGCCCGCCGCCGTGCTCGCCGCGATCACCGCCGCGGCCGGCGCGGCCGCCGTCTCGCTGATCGATCGCGACCTCTTCATCCCGATCGTGCTGGTGGTCCTGGTCGGCGTGGCGCTGTTCGTCACCTTCCGGCCCTCGATCGGCGTCACCATGGCCACGCACCCGCCGACCCGCCGCAAGGTTCTGCTGGTGGTCGCGCTGGCCGCGGGCCTGATCGGCCTCTACGACGGCCTCATCGGCCCCGGCACCGGCACCTTCCTGATCATCACCTTCGCCACCCTGCTCGGCACCGAGTTCGTCCGGGCCGCCGCGATGGCGAAGGTGATCAACTGCGGGTCCAACGTGGGCGCGCTGCTCTATTTCGGGTTGACCGGCCATATCTTGGTCGCGCTCGGCGCGGCCATGGCGGTCGCCAATATCGCGGGCGCGGTTCTCGGCTCGCACATGGCCTTGCGTAACGGCGCCAAGTTCGTGCGCGTCGTTCTCCTGGTGGTGGTCGTCGCTATGGTGGCCCGGCTCGGCTGGCAGCAGTTCAGCTGAGCCGCAACCGGTTTCAGCCGACCGGTTCCGGCGCCTTGGTCGAGGCCAGCCACGGTTTCAGCACCTGCGAGGTCGTCTCGTGGATGCGCCGGTGCAGGCGTTCGCCATCTTCCGGGGTCGAATGCGGTTGTTGGAACAGCACTGTCAGCGCACCCGACACCGCACCCACGACCGCGCCGACCAGGGCGGCGGCGCCGACCTCGTCGAGCTCGTCCGGGAACGCGGCGTGCAGCTGCCGGCCGATCTCCCGCTGCGCCACCAGTTGCGCGTGCGCGGCGCGCCCGCTCACCGCGGGCACGGTGCGCGAAACCTGGGCGCGCACAGCGGCGATGCGGGCATTGAGATCGTCGACAAGGTGCTCACCGGGATTGTCGCCCGCCGCCCGCAACGCGCGTAGCAATACCTCGACCGGCCGTTCGCCCGGACGGCGGGAGCCGATGGCGGCGACCGCGGCCCGGACCCGTTCGTCGGGTTCGGGGAAGAGCAACTCTTCCTTGCTGGCGAAGTAGTTGAAGAAGGTGCGGGTGCCTACTTCGGCGGCGGCAGCGACGTCGGCCACTGTCGTTTCCTCGTAACCTCTTTCCTCGAAAAGCTCGACAGCGGCTTCGAGGAGAGCGCGGCGGGTACGTTCCCGTTTACGGTCGCGGAGGGCGGATGGTGGCACGCGGGCACAGTACGTCATATGGCGCTCTCGATAGTGTAACCACGGGTTTCCCGCGCGCCGCGCGATCTTGAAATGCCGGTCCTTCAGTCTCTCAGGGCAATTCATCGGGTGTAGCGTTACCAGGGTGACTTCCGGAGTAGACGCCGAATTTCTTGCGCTACCGCTCTCGACGCTCGCCGACGCCGCGCTGTCCACCGCGCGAGTGCTGGGCGCCCAGCACGCCGATCTGCGGGTGCATCGTCTGGTGACGCAATCGATCCGAATACGGGACGGCCGCGTCGAGGCGATCAGCAATTCCACCGATCTCGGCCTCGCGGTCCGCGTGATCGTCGACGGAACTTGGGGATTCGCCTCGGCCGCCGCGCTCACCCCCGACACCGCCGCCGAGGTCGCGCAGCGAGCCGTCACCGTCGCCAAGACCTTGCGCGCCCTCAATCGGGAGAAGGTCGAGCTCGCCGACGAACCCCGCTACGCCGACGCGCACTGGGTCTCGGCCTACGAGCTGGACCCGTTCGCGATCCCGACCACCGACAAAGTCGATGTGCTCCAGGACTATTCGGGCCGCCTCTCGGCCGCCGACGGCGTCGATCACGTGACCGCGTCGGTGCTCCAGGTCAAGGAGCAGGTCTTCTACGCCGACACCGCCGGCTCCTCGATCACCCAGCAGCGGGTGCGCCTGCATCCGGTGCTGGAGGCGATCACCGTCGACTCCGCCTCGGGCGTCTTCGAATCCATGCGTACCCTGGCCGCCCCGGCCGGACGCGGCTGGGAGTACGTCACCGGGGCCGACGGGATCTGGGACTGGGACGCCGAACTCGCGCAGATCCCGGCTTGGCTGGCGGAGAAGGTGAAGGCGCCCAGCGTCACCGCGGGCCCGGCCGATCTCGTCATCGATCCGACCAACCTGTGGCTGACCATCCACGAATCCATCGGTCACGCCACCGAGTACGACCGCGCCATCGGCTACGAATCCGCCTACGCCGGAACCTCGTTCGCCACCCCGGACCAGCTCGGGACCCTGAAATACGGCACCCCGATCATGCATGTCACCGGCGATCGCACCCAGACCCACGGCCTGGCCACCGTCGGCTACGACGACGAGGGCGTGGCCGGGCAGCGCTGGGATCTGGTGCGCGACGGCATCCTCGTCGGCTATCAGCTGGACCGGGTGTTCGCCCCGCGCCTGGGCCTGGACCGCTCCAACGGCTGCTCCTATGCCGATTCACCGCACCACGTGCCGATCCAGCGGATGGCCAACGTCTCGCTGCAACCGGACCCGGAACGCGACACCAGCACCGCGGAGCTCATCTCCCGGGTCCAGGACGGCATCTACATCGTCGGCGACAAATCCTGGTCGATCGACATGCAGCGCTACAACTTCCAGTTCACCGGGCAGCGGTTCTTCCGGATCCGCGACGGCGAGCTGGACGGTCAGCTGCGCGATGTCGCCTACCAGGCGACCACCACCGACTTCTGGGGTTCGATGGAGGCGGTCGGCGGACCGTCGACCTGGCAGCTGGGCGGCGCGTTCAACTGCGGCAAGGCCCAGCCCGGTCAGGTGGCGGCGGTCAGCCACGGCTGCCCGTCGGTCCTGGTGCGCGGCGTCAATATTCTCAACACCCGAAATGAGGCGGGATCGTGACCGCGACAACGGTTTTGGCTGCTCCGGAGGTCGTCGAGCAGGCGTTGCGCCTGTCCCAGGCGGACGAGGCCATCGTCATCGTCACCGACGCGCACGAGGCATCGCTGCGGTGGGCCGGGAATTCCATGACCACCAACGGGTCTTCGGTGTCCCGGGCCTGGGCGGTCGTGTCGATCTTCCGCGCGGGGCCGAACGACGCGCGAGTCGGCAGCATCAGCTCGACCAGCGTGAACGCCGACGAGATCGCGGCCGTGGTGCGCGCCAGCGAGGAGGCGGCCCGCACCGCCGAACCGGCGAAAGACGCTATGCCCCTGCTGGATCCGGATTCCTTGCGCCCGGACAGCCCGGATTGGGACCTGCCCTGGGACGGCGCCCCCGCCAGCACCGACATCACCGTCTTCGAGGGCGTGGCCCGCGATCTCGCGATCGGTTTCGACGGCACGGACAAGCTCTACGGCTTCGCGCACCACCAGGTGCAGTCCACCTGGCTGGGCACCTCCACCGGCGTGCGCCGGCGCTGGATCCAGCCGACCGGTTCGATCGAGATCAACGGAAAGCGCGGCGCGGGAGCGGATCTGGCGAGCGCCTGGGTCGGCGCCGGCACCCAGGATTTCGCCGACGTGGATGTCCCCGGCCTGCTGCGCGAGCTGTCCCGCCGCCTGGATTGGTCCAAGCGCCGCGTCGACCTGCCCGCCGGACGCTACGAAACCCTGCTGCCGCCCTCGGCGGTCGCCGATCTGATGATCTACCTGAACTGGACCATGGAGGGCCGTGGCGCGCACGAGGGCCACACCGCCTTCGCCCGGCCGGGCGGCACGCGCATCGGCGAGCGGCTCACCGGCATTCCGCTCACCCTCTACTCCGATCCGACGGCCGAAGGGCTGGAGTACATTCCGTTCGTCGCGACCGCCGCGTCCTCGGAGTCGGTGTCGGTCTTCGACAACGGCCTGACCGCCGAGCGGGTGGACTGGCTGCGCGAGGGCGTCATCCAGTCGCTGGTGTATCCGCGCGCGACCGCCGCCGAATTCGGCGCGCCCGTCACGATTCCCGGCGAGAACCTGCTGATGACCGGCGGGGCGGACACCTCCCTGGCGGACATGATCGCCCGCACCGAACGTGGCCTGCTACTGACCTGCCTGTGGTACATCCGCGAGGTCGATCCGGCCACCCTGCTGCTGACCGGGCTCACCCGGGACGGCGTGTATCTGGTGGAGAACGGCGAGGTGACTGCGGCGGTGAACAACTTCCGGTTCAACGAGAGCCCGCTGGACCTGTTGCGCCGAGTCAGCGAAGCGGGCCGCACCGAGGTCACGCTGCCCCGCGAGTGGAAGGACTGGTTCACCCGGACGGCCATGCCGCCGTTGCGGATTCCCGACTTCCATATGTCTTCGGTTAGTCAAGCGACCTAATGCGGGCGTGACACTTCGTAGGTACCGTCGTGGTCGGTGACAGTGACCGCGACGGTCTTCTTCATGCCGTCGATCTTGACGCTGCATTCGTAGCTGCTGTCCACGACCACCGGCATCTCGGCGGGGCATTTGATGTCCTTGACCGCGGCCAGGCCGTAGGACTCGCCCAGCACCTGGGCGACGCCGCGCTGCACGGCCGCCGGATCGAGATTGTCCGGCACGGCGGGTGCGGCCTTGGCCACCGTGGTGGTCGGCAACGCGCCGATCGGCGCGACCGCGGCCGGCGCCTGGACGGCGGCGGCGGGCGTGGGTTTCATTGCGGGCGCGTCGTTCTCGCGAATATTGACCACGATGAGTCCGCCGATCACACCGGCGATCGCGATCGCGACGGCGGCGACCACGCCGGCGATGATGACGGGCACCCAGCCATTGTGGTCGGGGCCGTGGCCAGGCTCTTCGGGTTGAGCGATCGGGTACGGGCGCGAAGCATTCGGCCGTCTGGTCGGTGCGGTCATTCAGTCCCTCCCTTTACTGGGGCAGTATCAATTCGGCGTCTTCGGGGCCCGTGGACCACCCCCATGCGAGAGGGAGGATAGCCGAGCGCGTGCGGGTGCGCCGCGAGTCGTACCGATTCGGCCGGCCCGACTTGCCCGGCGCGCGCCGAACGGCGAGTGATCAAGGGGCGGGGGTGATCTCGAGGCCGATCGTGCCCGCCTTCCCGCGGCGCAGGTTGCTGCCCAGAATGATGAGCGGGCCGAGAATGAAGTACTTCTTCTTCAACAACTTGCGCACGTGCTCGGTACCCGCCGCGTCGAGTACCCGCCCGGTGCCTTCGACGACCGCGCCGTGCGGTTTGCCGCTGGGGCTGCACGGCTGCAGGGTGACGGCGGGATTGCGACGCAGTCGCTTCACTTTCCAGCTGTCGGTGACCGTCCAGACATAGAGCTTGCCCTCCGAGGCCACGGCCCAGACCGCGGTGCCGACCGGAGTGCCGTCCTTGCGGAAGGTGGTCAGCAGTACGTAGTCGGCTTTACCGACAGCACCCAGGGTGTTCGTCATGTGGTCAGCCTACTGGGCCGCCGATCTTGTTGCCTCAGTCGGCTGTTCGATACTCCCCGGCCTCCAGGCGTTCCAGCAGCCCGGCGGTCCAGCCGGTGAGGTTCGCGAAGACGCCGCTCCAGAGTTCGAGCAGATCGGGGGCGTGCGGCGGCTCGTGGCGGGCCGGGAATTCCGGGATCATCCGGAGCAGTTCGTCGCGCACCTGAGCGCTGTTGCGCTGCTGTTCGCGCAGTTTCGCGACGATGTGCGCGCGCGGCAGCGCGTCCATGAACGCGATGGCGGCACCGAGTTCCTCCATGTCGATGCTGACCAGGGCGACGTCCATCAGCCTGCGGAACTCCGCCTCGCCCGCGCCGGTCAGTTCGAACAGGGTGCGGCCGGGGCCTTCGGCGCTGTTCTCGGTCCCGACGGTTTGCAGCTTTCCCTCCGCGGTGAGCTGTTTGAGGGCGTGATAGATCGAGCCCGGTTTCACGTTGGTCCAGGTTTCGGCGCGCCAGGACAGCAGTTCACGGCGCACGGCGTAACCGTGGGTGGGTTGCTGCCGTCGGATGACGCCCAGCACCAGCAGACGCACAGCGGGCATGTTCGGCTCCTTTGCTCGCGTCTCATACTACTCAAATTTGACTTCCAGCCGATTCGCACCCTAGCCTGGAGTAGTCAAACTTGATTAGTCTCGATTTGAGGAGAGATCATGGCCGACTATCCCGTCCCGGTGCTGTGGAGCGGATCGGCGGAGGAAACCCTCGACTTCTACAAAACCCTCGGATACACCATCACCTCGTCCCAGACCCGGCCCTACGTGTACATCGCGGCCGAGCGCAATGGCTGCCCGCTGCATTTCACCGCGATGCCGGACGGCCTGACGCCCCCGTTCGAGGGGGTCGGTTGCCTGATCATGGTCGACGACGTGGCCGCTCAGCACCGCGATTTCACCGAACGACTGCGGGTGTTCTACGGCAAGATTCCCTCGAAGGGCTACCCCCGGATCACCCGGTTCCGGCCGGGCCAGAGCCGTTTCACCGTGGTCGATCCGCACGGCAACTGGCTGCTGTTCATCCAGCGCGACGAGCCCGAGGAGCTGGAGTACGGCGGGTCCGCCGACCTGGAGAATCTGGCGAAGGTGCTCGACAATGCCCGCATCCTGCGGGACTTCAAGACCGACGACCGGGCCGCCGCCCGGGTGCTCGAGGTCGGACTGCGCCGATTCGCCGTCGAATCCGAGCCGGTGGATCGCGGCCGCGCACTGGCCATGCTCGCGGAATTGGCTGTCGCCCAGGGCGATTCGGACAGCGCGGCGAAGTACCGGGCCCAGGTGCGTGAGCTCGACCTGTCCGCGGCGGATCGCGCGGTCGTGGCGGAAGAACTCCAGGCCGGCACCGACCTGGAGCGGTGGTTGTCCGACTGATGCCACCTCGGGGCGGAAATCCGCCACCAGGGGTGGGCTGAGCCACCCCCGGGGTCACTGTTGCGCCACTGACTCAGCTGCGACGTTTATGGGGTCAGATCACACCCTTCCAAGGAGGCTCCCATGGCAGTCCAGTTCGCGACCAGTTCGATCACCGTTCCCTCCGGGACCGGCCGTCGCACTCTTCAGGGCAGCGTCACGTTCAACGCAACCGTGTTGCGGGCAGGCGTGGCGCTCAACGGTTTCAAGCTCGACTTCGACAGCGACGATCACCACATCAATGTCGTGGAGGCCGACACCGATATTGTCGCGATCAGCGGCAATACGGTGCGGTTCCAGGTCGAGTGCCACTACGCGGACAAGAACTTCGACGACAAGTACCAGGGTTATGTCAGCACCCTGGTGATCGCCGAAACCGCGTAACTCCCCCGCCGAGAACCGCGCCCGAATGCTCGGGCAGGCGCGGTTCCCGGACTCAGCCCGCCAGCGTCAGCACCCGCGGGCCGTCCTCGGTGATGGCGACGGTGTGCTCGGAGTGCGCCGTGCGCGAGCCGTCGGCGGAGCGGATCGTCCAGCCGTCCGGATCGGTGTAGATGCGGTCGGTGGTGCGCGCGAACCACGGTTCGATAGCGAGGGTCAGGCCGGGGCGCAGGGGGTAGCCGCGGCCCGGACGGCCGGCATTGGGCACGTGCGGGTCCTCGTGCATGGTGCGGCCGAGGCCGTGCCCGCCGAATTCCAGATTCACCGGATAGCCGTGCGCTTTCGCGACCGCGCCGATCGCGGCGGAGATATCGCCGATCTTGTTGCCGGGCAAGGCCACCGCGATGGCGGCCGCCAGGGCTTCCTCGGTGGCGCGGACGAGCTCGGCGTCTTCCGCCGCCGCCGTTCCGACGATGACGGTGGTCGCCGAGTCCGCGACCCAGCCGTCGATGCCGACGGCGAGATCCATGCTCAGCACGTCACCGTCGTTCAGCCGGTAGTCGTAGGGAAGTCCGTGCAGGACAGCGTCATTGACCGACAGGCAGACGGTGTTGCGGAACGGGCCGCGCCCGAAGGACGGCGCGTAATCCCAGTAGCAGGATTCCGCGCCGCGCTGCCGGATGCGTTCGCGCACATGGGCTTCCAGGTCCAGCAGATTCACTCCGACCTGCGCGCGCTCGCGCAGCTCGGCGAGCACCTCGCCCACGAACTGCCCGGTCACCCGCATCCGCTGGATCTCCTCGGGCGACTTCAAATCCACCACTGCACTCACCTCTCGTTGGTATTTTAATACCACCGTAGCGCCCTCGGTATTTTAATACCAATCGGCGTGCTAGCGTGAGCTCATGGTTCGTCTCCCGCTTTCTCCCGCCCAGATCGAGGCCGGTCGCCGACTCGGCGGGCTGCTGCGCGCGGCCCGCGGCGACCGTGACCTCACCGACGTCGCCCATGCCGCGGGCATGTCGCCGGAAACCCTTCGCAAGATCGAAACCGGCCGCCTGCCCTCCCCCGCCTTCGGCACCGTGGTGGCGTTGAGCCAGGCGCTCGACCTGCCCCTGCAGGAGCTGGCCGACACCTGGCGCTCCGCCGGTCTCGCCGAATCCGCCTGACTACCCGGCGCGGTGCTTGCGGAAGAACGCGCGCACGTCGTCGACGAACAGGCCGGGTTGTTCCATGACCGCGAAGTGGCCGCCCTCGGCGTACTCGGTGAAGTGCTCGATAAAGCCGCCGGGGTTCATCGCCGAGCGCATCACCGGGCTGGTGTTGAAGACCGCCCAGCCGGTGGGGACAGTCGACGGCGCCACCCAGTCCAGGCCGGAATTCTCGACCTCCCAGAGGAATTGGGCGGCGGTGGCGCCGCTGCGGGTGAACCAGTAGAGGCTGATCGTGGCGAGCAGGCGGTCACGATCCACCGAATCCTCCGGTGAGCGGGCCGGGTCGGTCCAGTTCTGGAACTTCTCGGCGATCCACGCCAGCTGCGCCACCGGCGAATCGGTGAGCGCGGGCCCCAGCGACTGCGGCCGATGCTGTTGCAGCACAAGGTAGCCCTTCTCCTGCGCCCATTTCGCCTGCTCGACCGCGATCAACGCCAGCTCGTCCGCGCTCAGATGCCCCGGCAACGGGAACTGCTCCCCCATCAGCCCGAGCATCCCCCGGTCGGTCACCACATGACTCGCGATCACCCGCTCCGGCAGCGTCGCCGCCAGCCGCCCGGTGATCCCCGACCCCACATCACTGCCCTGCGTCGCGAACCGCTCGTACCCGAGCCGCGTCATGAGCTCGGCGAACGCCTCGGTGGTCCGCTTCATCTCCCACCCGATCTCGGCCAGCGGCGTCGAGAACCCGAACCCCGGCAGCGACGGAATCACCACATGGAACGCGTCCGCCGCGTCCCCGCCGTAGGACCGCGGATCGGTCAGCGGCCCGATCACATCCAGGAACTCCACCACCGAACTCGGATACCCGTGCACCAGCAGCAACGGCACCGCGGTCGGCTCCGCCGACCGCACATGGAAGAAGTGCATCGGCTGCCCGTCGATCTCGGTCATGAACTGCGGGAAGGCATTCAACGCCGCCTCCTGCTTCCGCCAATCGAACGCCCCGCCCCAATACTCGGCCAGCTCTTGCAGATACCCGCCGGGAATCCCCCGGCTCCAATCGTTTTCGGTCCCAGCCGGCAACACCGGCCACCGCGTCGCCCCCAACCGCTGCCGCAACTCGTCGATCTCGGCCTGCGGAATCTCGATCTGGAAGGGACGGATCTGCGCTGTGTTCGTCATGAACACCACTCTCCGCGCCAATGCGGAAGACTTCCTTCCGCATTCCGGAAAACTTTTAGCGGCCCGCGGTGGTGCCGCCGATGGCGAGGTACATCGTCATGAGGACGAAGAGGAACCAGCCGGCGCCCTGCCAGATGACCCAGTTCTTGCCGCGGCGCCAGGCCAGGTAGGTCAGGACGAAGGCGCCGAGGCCGCCGAGGAGCAGGATCGCGCCGGGGGCGAAGACGACGGCGACGACCGAGGTGGTGTCGCAGAGGACGATGTCGGCGCCGGAGCAGCGGGCCCGGGCCGCGGCCCACCAGAAGGTCAGGGCCGCGACCAAGGCTGTGAGGGCGAGGATCGCGAGGGTGTAGGTCGCGGCGCGGCGGTAGGTGCCGTCGTCGGAGAATCGCTTTTCGACGTCGTTGACCATGTTGTCCGCCCTCCTCGCGATGGATCGGAGCCGTCGGTGTCCATCATGCCGCTTTCCGGGCTCGCGCTCAGCGACCACGACGTGAGCGGCGGGTTCGCGATTGCGGAACAAACCCTTCCGCGATGGGTGCGAGAATCTCTGGATGCTGGAGACCTCTGCTCGGCTGCTGCGGCTGCTCGGACTGTTGCAGGTGCATCGGGATTGGACCGGGCCCACGCTGGCGGAGCGGCTGGGGGTGTCGACGCGGACGATCCGGACCGACATCGAGCGGTTGCGGACGCTGAGTTATCCGGTGGAGGCGACGCCGGGGGCCGCGGGCGGGTATCGGCTGGGGGCCGGGAGTTCGCTGCCGCCGCTGCTGCTGGACGACGAGGAGGCGGTCGCGGTGGCCGTCGGCTTGGCGACGGCGGCCAACGGTGCGGTGACCGGGATCGAGGAGACCTCGGTACGGGCGCTGGCGAAACTGGAGCAGGTGCTGCCGTCCCGGTTGCGGCATCGGGTGCGGGCGCTGACCGCGGCGACGGTGCACGTGCCGGGTGAGCCGCGAGCGACGGTGGACGCGGCGGTCCTGACAGCGATCGCGGCGACCATCCGGGCGAGTGAGCGACTGCGGTTCGACTACGAATCCCATTCGGGTTCAGGGGATTCCGGAGTGCGATCGCGCCGGGATGTGGAGCCGCATCGGCTCGCGCATTGGCGCGGGCGCTGGTATCTGGTGGCCTGGGACACGGCGCGCGCGGATTGGCGGACCTTCCGGGTCGATCGGATCACGCCGCGCACACCCAACGGCCCGCGGTTCACCGCTCGCGAGATTCCCGAAGCGGATGTGGCCGAACGGGTGCAGGGCGGGGTGGGGTCGGCGATGTGGCGGTATCGGGCACGGGTGCGGTTCGCGGCTCCCGCCGCCGAGATGCGGGCGCGTATGCCGGCGGCCGTGGCGGTAGAACCGGACGGTCCGGATCACTGTGTGGCGCAAGTGGGTTCGGATACGGCGCAGCAATTGACGTTGTATCTCGGGTTGCTGGACGTGGATTTCGAGGTGCTGGACTCGCCGGAGCTCGCCGCGCAACTGCGGGTGACGGCGGCGCGATTCCAGCGCGCGGCGGGCGCGCGATAATCGGCGGCGGTAATCGACTGAACCAATTGAAAAGCGAGTGTGCCTAATACGAATACAGAGATCCCCGGTCGAGCGGCCTTTTCCGAGAAAAGGCTCGGCCGCCCGGCCGGGGAAATCCGCTATGGATTCACCACCCTGGGCCTAGGTCATTGGTTGGCGCCGGCGATGCCACCGATGATGCCGCCGATGATGCAGCCCGGGATGAAGCCCGCGACGAAGAACAGCAGGCCGATGAGCGCACCGACAGCACAACCGATCAGCACGCCGGCGACGGTGGTCCCGGCGTCACCGATGTTCTGCAATGCGGCTTGCGGAGCCGGAGCGTTGACCGGCGTCAACGTCAATTGGCTTGCGGCGGCGTCGACTTCAGGGATCACCTGAAGCGGACCGGCCGCGGTCTGCAACGTGGTCGGCACCGATGCCAGGACCGCGCCGTCCGGCGCGATCACGGTGATGCCCTCGGGCCTGAGCTCGAACTTGCCCGAGGCCAGGGTGAGCGTGGCCGCCGAGTGGTCCGGCGCGACCGCTGCCACGTACTCGACACCGCGATCGAAGCCACTGAACGTCTGCGCAGCGGGTGCGCCGTTCGCGGTGGCAGCCGTGATGCCGGTGGCAGCGACGGTCAATACAGTTGCCGCTAGAAATTTCCTGAACTTCATAAGATCTTCCAATCATCCAGCCGAATCGATTGTTGTTCCCCGAGATACGGACATGGGACTCAATAATCATGCGCCTTCACGGCAATGAATGTGACGGAATGAAGACCCCAGAAGTAGGGTATTGATTTCGCGCCGAGAGTAATTCAGAATTCCGGGCCGCGGCCCGGATCGAGAGTCGTTCCGGCCCAAGAAAACCGACGTGTCGTTTTGTTGCGATTTCTTCGCCACCGAAGTCACGGACTGGACACAGGGTAGCGCCTATTACAACGAAATCGCAGCGATTCCACCGGGACCCGGGCGCGAGCGGAAACTCGCGCCCGGCCCACCGCTATTCGAGCTCGCCCTCGGTCTCCAGGTATACCTGACGCAGCCGGTCCAGCGTCTCCTGCTCCGGCGCCGCCCACATGCCGCGCTCGGCCGCCTCCAGCAAGCGCTCGGTGATCCCGTGCAGCGCCCACGGATTCGACTGCTCCATGAACTTGCGGTTCACGTCGTCGAAAACGTAGCTCTCGCTCAGCTTCTCGTACATCCAGTCCGCGACCACATCGGTGGTGGCGTCGTAGCCGAACAGGTAGTCGACGGTCGCGGCCATCTCGAACGCGCCCTTGTACCCGTGCCGGCGCATCGCCTCCAGCCAGCGCGGGTTCACCACGCGGGCCCGGAACACCCGGGAGGTCTCCTCGGACAGCGTGCGGGTGCGCACCGCGTCGGGACGGGTGCTGTCGCCGATGTAGGCCTCCGGGTTCTTACCCGTCAGCGCGCGCACGGTGGCGACCATGCCGCCGTGGTACTGGAAGTAGTCGTCGGAGTCGGCGATGTCGTGCTCGCGGGTGTCGGTGTTCTTGGCGGCCACCGTGATCCGCTTGTACGCGGTGCGCATGTCCGCGGCGGCGGGCGCGCCGTCGAGGTCGCGGCCGTAGGCGAAACCACCCCAGGCGGTGTAGACCTGCGCGAGATCGTCGTCGGTCCGCCAGCTCTTGGAATCGATGAGCTGCAACAGGCCCGCGCCGTAGGTGCCGGGCTTGGAACCGAAGATGCGGGTGGTGGCGCGCCGCGCGTCGCCGTGCTCGGCCAGATCCGCCTGGGCGTGCGCGCGGACGTAATTCGACTCGGCGGGCTCGTCCAGCTCGGCGACCAGGCGCACGGCGTCGTCGAGCAGCGCGAGCACGTGCGGGAAGGCGTCCCGGAAGAAGCCGCTGATGCGCACGGTGACGTCGATGCGCGGGCGGTTCAGCTCCGCGAGGGAGATCACCTCGAGGTTGGTGACCCGGCGGCTCGCCTCGTCCCACACCGGCCGCACGCCGAGCAGCGCCAGCACCTCGGCGATATCGTCGCCGGAGGTGCGCATCGCGGAGGTGCCCCAGACCGAAAGACCCACCGAGCGCGGGTATTCGCCGTGATCGGCGAGATAGCGCTGCACCAGCGAGTCGGCCATCGCCTGTCCGGTCTCCCACGCCAGGCGCGAGGGCACGGCCTTCGGGTCGACCGAGTAGAAGTTGCGACCGGTCGGCAGCACGTTGATCAGGCCACGCAGCGGCGAACCGCTGGGACCCGCCGGAATGAAGCCGCCGTTGAGCGCGTGCAGGACCCGGTCGACCTCGACGCCGGTCTGGCGCAGGCGCGGCACCACCTCGGTGGCAGCGAAACGCAGGACCGTGGCGACCGCCGCCAGACGCGCCGAATCCGCGGCGCCGCCAGACGCGCGCGCCGCGTCGCCGCCCTCGTCCGCCGCCCGGTGACCATCGAGGATCGCGGTTTCGAAGTCGGCGACGAGCTGGTCGACGGCCCCGGCGGACCAGCCCTCGGCCTGCAGCGCGCCGAGCAACTCCCGCGCCCGCGCCTCGACGACGTCGACCCGGCCGCGCGCCTCGTCGCCGGACTCGCTGAGCCCCAGCGCTTCTCGCAGACCGGGCACGTTCTGCTCACCACCCCACAGCTGGCGGGCGCGCAGCATGGCCAGCACCAGATCCAGTTCGGTCTCGCCCGCCGGGGCCTGGCCCAGGATGTGCAGGCCGTCGCGGATCTGCACGTCCTTGATCTCGCACAGCCAGCCGTCGACGTGCAGCAGCATGTCGTCGAAGACGTCCTCTTCGGGGCGGTCGGTCAGCCCGAGATCGTGGTCCATCTTGGCCGCCCGCATCAGCGTCCAGATCTGCTGGCGGATGGCGGGCAGTTTGGCCGGGTCCAAGGTGGAGATGTTGGAGTGCTCGTCGAGCAACTGCTCCAAACGGGAGATGTCGCCATAGCTTTCGGCGCGCGCCATCGGCGGGATCAGGTGATCGACCAGGGTGGCGTGCGCGCGACGCTTGGCCTGGGTGCCCTCGCCGGGATCGTTGACCAGGAACGGGTAGATCAGCGGCAGATCGCCGAGGGCGGCATCGGTGCCGCAGGACGCGGACATGCCGAGGGTCTTGCCGGGCAGCCACTCCAGGTTCCCGTGCTTGCCCAGGTGCACCATCGCGTCGGCGCCGAAACCGTCCGCCCCCCTGAGCCATCGGTAAGCCGCCAGGTAGTGGTGGCTGGGCGGCAGATCCGGGTCGTGGTAGATGGCGACGGGGTTCTCGCCGAAACCACGGGGCGGCTGCACCATCAGCACCACATTGCCGAAACGCAGTGCGGCGATGACGATCTCGCCCTTCGGGTCCTGCGACCGGTCGACGTACATCTCGCCGGGCGGCGGCCCCCACGCTTCGACGACGGCTTCGCGCAGATCCTCGGGCAGGGACTCGAACCAGCTGGTGTAGACGGCCGCGCCGATGCGAATCGGGTTGCCCTCCAGCTGTTCGGCGGTCAGCCAGTCCGGATCCTGCCCGCCCGCGGCGATGAGCGCGTGGATCAGCGCGTCGCCGTCCTGCTCCTCCAGGCCGGGGATTTCCCCGGGCGCGCCGAGATCGTAACCGGCGGAACGCATTGCGGTGAGCATGCGAATGGCGCTGGCCGGAGTGTCCAGGCCCACGGCATTGCCGATGCGGGCGTGCTTGGTCGGGTAGGCCGACAGCATGAGCGCGACCCGCTTGTCCGAATTCGGGATATGCCGCAGCCGGGCGTAGCGCACCGCGATACCCGCCACCCGGCCCGCGCGCTCGGCGTCGGGCACATAGGTGGACAGCCCGTCCGCGTCGAATTCCTTGAACGAGAACGGCACCGTGATGATGCGGCCGTCGAACTCCGGGACCGCGACCTGCGTCGCGACGTCCAGCGGAGACAGGCCGTCATCATTGGCTTCCCACTGCGCCCGGCCACTGGTCAGGCACAGACCTTGCAGGATCGGCACATCCAGCTCGGCGAGCGCGGCCACATCCCAGGCCTCGTCGTCGCCGCCGGCCGAGGCGGTCGCGGGTTTGGTGCCGCCCGCCGCGAGGACGGTGACCACCAGGGCGTCGGCGGTGCGGAGCGTGTCGAGCAGCTCCGGTTCGGCGGTGCGCAGCGAGGCGCAGTACAGCGGAAGGGCTTTCGCGCCCGCGTTCTCGATCGCGCCGCACAGGGCGTCGATGTAGCCGGTGTTCCCGGCCAGATGCTGGGCGCGGTAGTAGACGACGGCCACGGTGGGACCGTCCACCTCGGCGGCCGTGCGCTCCAGCGCGCCCCAGCTGGGCAGGTGCACCGGCGGCTCGAAGCCGTGGCCGGTGAGCAGCACCGTGTCGGACAGGAAGTTGTGCAGCTGACGCAGATTCTCCGCGCCGCCCGCCGCCAGATAGTTGTGCGCGTCCGCGGCGACGCCGCCGGGCACCGTCGAGCATTCCATCAGTTCCGCGTCCGGCGCGATCTCGCCGCCCAGCGCCACCATCGGAATCCCGCTGGCGCGCACCGCCTCCAACCCGTCTTCCCAGGCGCGCTTGCCGCCGAGGATGCGCACGATCACCAGATCGGCGCCGTCGAGCAGGGCCGGCAGGTCGTCGACCAGCAGCCGGGCCGGGTTGCCCCAGCGGTACTCCGCGCCGCTGGCGCGGGCACTGAGCAGGTCGGTGTCGGACGTGGACAGCAGCAGAATCACAGAGACGGCCTTCCTCGGGTTACGCGCCCATGGGTGGGTTTGTGCTCGCCGGAGAGGGTCTGGCTGTTTCAGTGGCGCGACCGCACCGGGATTGCACCGGTTTCCTCGTCGCCCGCCGAGCATGACGATGCTACCCAGCATGGTCGCGCGCTCCGCTGCCGGATGCACGGGTCTGCCGACTTCGCCTCGAGATCAGCCCCGGCCGCCTAGGCTCACCCGTCGTGGAACTGATTGCGCACGACTCGGATTCGGTGCCCGCGCCGATCGGCGGCTACACCAACGGCTTGGAGGTGGCCGATGCCACCCGCCTGCTGTTCGTCAGCGGCCAGATCCCGGAGGACCGGACCGGCGCCGTTCCCACCGACCCCGCCGAACAATGCCGGCTCATCTGGGCCAACATCGTGGCGACGCTGTCGCAGGCGGGCATGGCCACGACCAATATCGTCAAAGTGACCAGCTTTCTGAGTGATCGCGCGCTCGCCGACGTGAACACCAAGATCCGCCAGGACGTGCTCGGCGATCACCAGCCCGCGCTGACGGTGGTGCTGGCCCAGATCTTCGACCCGGCGTGGTTGCTGGAGATCGAAGTGATCGCCGCCGCCTAGGCGGCGAGCCGCCACAGCGAGGTGACCTCCTGGCTCCTGGCCCGATGTAAGGGGTCGGTGGCATCGCTGGCGCGCGGATGGCGCGGAGCGGTGTCGTGTCGGTCGACGACGCGCAGGCCCGCGTCGGCGATCCGAGCGAGCAACTCCGCCCGCGTCCGCAAGCCGAGGTGCTCGGCCAGGTCGGAGAGCACGAGCCAGCCCTCCCCGCCCGGCGTGAGATGGGCGGCGAGGCCGTCCAGGAAGCGATGGAGCATGTCGGATCCGGCGTCGTAGACGCCGAGTTCGAGAGCCGAGGTCGGCTGCGCGGGAATCCACGGCGGATTGCACACGACCACGTCCGCGCGCCCGCTCGGCCACACGTCGGCCTGGACGACCTCGACCTGGGACGTCAGCCCGAGCCTGTCCATGTTCGACTGGGCGCACGCCACCGCACGGCGGTTGATGTCGGTGGCCACGACCTGACCGCCGCGCCGCGCGAGCACCGCGGCGAGCACGCCCGTCCCGGTGCCCAGATCGAACACGACCGGCTGATCGACGCCGTCCGGCCACGCGGCCTCGGCGACGAGCTCGACGTATTCGCCGCGGATCGGCGAGAACACGCCGTAATCAGGATGAATGCGGCCCGCCAGCGCGGCGACCTCGACTCCCTTCTGATGCCATTGGTAGGCGCTCAGCACGCCCAGCAATTCGGACAACGACACGCACATCGGCCCGTCGGGCACGCCGTAAGCGTGCGCACAGGCCGCCCGCACGTCCGGGGCGCGGCGCAGCTCCAGCGAGTGGTCCGGTGCCAGCCGGACGATCAGCTTCCCGAGCACCTCGGCCCGCTCGGCGCGTTCCGCCCGCTGGTTGTAGAACAGCGTGGCCAGGTCGCCACCGGCCGGCGGATTGCGACGCCGACGTGCGAATAGCCGCTCCATCGCGCGCAGGAGCTGACGAGCGTTGTGAAAATCGCCCTGCCACAACAGCCCGGTCCCCGCCTGCGCCAGGCGATACGCGAATTTCGCCGTCGTCCGATCGTCGACCACGACGACCTCGGCGGGCGCCACCGCGGCGTTCTCCGAATGCCAGCGCGCGGACGCCGTCGACCCGTGCTCGGTCCAGCGAATAGTTGACATGAGGTCGTCAATGATCGCACGCACGCGCTGCGGCCCCTAGGTCAGATCAGCGTTGCCGTCGATCACCTTCAGCAGGTAGTGGAACTTGCTGACGCGCCAGCCCGCCTGCGTCCGCTGTGCCCCGAGGCTGTAGCTGCCGACGAAGGTGCGCGTGGCGCCGTTGGCCGCCGAGTTCCGCACGTGCACGGCGATCGCGTCGGCGTGCGCGGTGGCGGTGTCGCCGTCCAGCTCGATCAAGTAGTTGCCGGCCTGATGATGCACCGCGTCCAGCCCGCCGAGGCCCTCGCGCCAGTCCGCCACGATGTCGGCGGCGGGGCGCTCCCCTGCCCCGCCCCCGAATCCGCCGTCGAAGTCCACCTTCTCGGTGAACACCACACCCACCAGATCGTCCCAGCGCTTCTGATCGCAGTAGACGAACATGCGGGTGAACGCTTCGATAATCGCGAAACGGTCTGCGAGACCAGGAGATTCAAGCATGAACCGACTCTACCGACCGGGCGGTTCCGGGCGCTGGCCGGTGCGGGCGAAGAGGAAGTCGTCGACGATGCGGGCGCAGTCGGCGGGGGTGACCTGGCCGATGCCGATGAGTTTGGTGAACACCAGGGGGCCGACCAGTTGGGCGAGGGCGGAGCCGAGGTCGAGATCGCCCAGGAGGTCCCGGGCCTCGGGGGTGTCGAACACCTGATTGAAAGGGACGCTGTATTGGTCGATGAGGCGCTGGCGCAGGGCGGTGAGGGCGGGGGCGTCCGCGGAATCGGCGCGGTCGGTGCCGGTGGCCAGCCAGGCCAGCGTCGTCACCTGTAGTGGCGCGTCGCGAATCACGGCGAACTGGCGTTCCAGCAAGGCGATCAGGCGTTCCCGCAGCGGGCCGGGCGCGGGTGTTTCGATGGCCGGTGGCAGCAAGCGCTCGATGGCCGCGGCGCGCAACTGCACCGCGTTGTCGAAGTGCCGGTACAGGGTGGTCTTGGCGACCTTGGACAGCTTGGTCACGGCCTCGACCGTGATCGCTTCCAGCCCACCGGACTTCAGCAGGGCGGTGGCGGCGTCGAGCAGCCGGGTGCGGGAACGTAGTCGTCGCGGGTCGACGCCGGTGTCCTCTGTCGCGCTCATATCCGGAAAGCATTCCTCTCGTCGAGGTCTATCGCCACCCACGATACTTGTGCTACCACTAGTAGCGTAACGATACGGATAGTAGCGGAGTTCTGATGACAAGCACCCGAACCAGCGAACCCGGACTCTCGGCGGCGCAGCGCTGGCTGCTCGTACTGTCCTGTCTCGCAGTCACACTGGTCATCGCCTCGATGGCGGCGCTCTACACCGCCCTGCCCGAGATCGCCGCGGCGACCGGGGCCAGTCAGCGTCAGCTCACCTGGATCGTGGACGGCTACACCCTCACCCTGGCCTGTCTGGTGCTGCCCGCCGGCGCGCTCGGCGATCGCTTCGGCCGGCGCAAGGTGCTGATCGGCGGCCTGATCGCGTTCTCGCTCGCCTCGGCCGTGCCGTTGCTGCTCGACGACCCGGTCTGGCTGATCGCGGCGCGGGCGGCGGCCGGTGTGGGAGCCGCACTCGTCATGCCGTCGACGCTGTCGCTGCTGACGGCGGGCTTCCCGGAGGAACGCCGCGGCGCGGCGGTCGGGCTGTGGGCCGGAATCGCCGGTGCGGGAGCGGTGCTCGGCATCGTCGGGTCCGGTCTGCTGCTGGCCCAATGGTCTTGGGTGTCGATCTTCCTCGCGATGACGGTGGCCGGGCTCGCGCTCACCGTGGGCGCGTTCACGGTGCCCGAATCCGTCGATCAGGACCGGCCCGCGCTCGACCCGCTCGGCGCGCTCACCGCCGCGCTCGCGGTGGGCCTGGTGGTGATCGCGGCGATCGAGGCCCCCGAACGCGGCTGGCTCGACCCGCTGGTGCTCGGGCTCTTCGGCGGCGGGCTGGTCGCGGGCGGACTGTTCACGCTCATCGAATTGCGGGTCCGCAACCCGATGCTGGACGTGCGCCTGTTCGCCGACCGCGGGTTCGGCAGCGGGACCGCCTCGATCACCATCCAGTTCCTGATCTCCTTCGGCACCTTCATGATCCTGGTGCAGTTCCTGCAACTGATCCTCGGCTACGCGCCGCTGACCTCGGCGCTGGCGATCGCGCCGATGGTGGTGCCGATGGTCGCCGTGTCCGCGGTGGCGCCGTGGCTGGCCGACCGGATCGGGCTGCGCTGGACGACGCTGGCCGGGCTGGTCATCCTGGGCGGGGCGATGCTGGTGATGTCCCGGCTCGGCACCGACTCCAGTTACCTGCAAGCCCTGGGGCCGCTGATGATCATGAGCACCGGGCTCGGACTGTGCACCGCCCCGGCGACCACCGCGATCATCGCCGGAACGCCCGAGGAGAAGCACGGCGTCGCGGCGGCGGTCAACGACGCGGCACGGGAGGTCGGCGCCGCGATCGGCATCGCCATCATGGGCAGCCTGCTCGCCGCCGGGTACAGCGCGAAGATCGCGCCCGCGCTGCCGCAGCTGCCCGAGGCCGCCCGCGAACCCGTGGGCGATTCGCTCGCCGCGGCCCTGCAGGTCGCCGAACGCGCTGGGCCGCAAGCACAACCGCTCGCCGACTTCGCCAAGGACGCGTTCATGCACGGCGTGCAACAGGCGGCACTGGTGGTGGGCTGCCTGACGCTGGCAGCGGCGGTGCTGGTCGCTCTCTGGGCGCCGGGGCGGCGTAAAGAACCGGTCGCCGAGCCGGTCGCGGCGGAACCCGAGCCGGTCGCGGCGGCGACGCCGGGCTCGAGCTGAGCATCGGGAACTCGTAGGCTCGAGGTGTGACGCGCGAGGTGCCCGATTCCTGTCCCGGTGTGCTGCGGCTGCATCAGGCGGCCGACGGCCCGCTGGCGCGCATCCGGGTACCCGGTGGCCGGGTCGAGGCCGCGCAGTGGCAAGCACTCGCCGCGGCCGCCGCCGACCTCGGCGACGGCACGCTCGAGCTGACTTCGCGCGGAAACCTTCAGGTGCGGCAGGTGCGGGACGCCGCCGAGCTGTCCCGGCGGCTGGAAGCGGCGGGCTTGCTGCCCAGCCACAGTCATGATCGCGTCCGCAATATCGTGGCCTCGCCGCTGGCGGGCCGGGTCGGCGGCTGGACGGACATCCATCCGCTGGTGCCCGCCCTCGACGCCGGATTGCGCGCGGAACAGCGCCTGGCCGAGCTGCCCGGACGAGTGCTGTTCACCCTGGACGACGGGCGCGGCGACATCAGCGGCCTCGGCGGCGATATCGGCGTGCACGCCGTCGCCGCGGACGACTTCGCCCTGGTCCTGGCCGGACGCGACAGCGGAATCCGGGTATCGGTCGCCGACGCGGTGGACGTCATGCTGGCCGCCGCGCACGGATTTCTCGAGCTGAGTTCCGGGCAGTGGCGGTTGCACGAGGTCGACGGCGGCGTGCGCGGGGTGATCGAACACCTCGGCTTGTCCGCCACCGCGGAACCGCTGGAATTCGGTGCCGCCCATGACATTCCGATCGGCTGGCTGGACCAGGACAACGGCCAAGTCAGCTTGGGCGCGGGAGTGCGCCTCGGGTCGCTGCCCGCCCGGCTCGCCGAATTCCTCGCCGCCATCGAACGCCCGATCTTCGTGACGCCCTGGCGCAGTCTGGTCATCGCCGATCTCGAAGAGGGCGTCGCCGAACAGGTGGTGCGGGTACTGGCCCCGCTGGGCCTGATCTTCGACGCGAACTCGCCGTGGCTGCTGGTCAGCGCCTGCGCGGGCCGGCCCGGCTGCGCGAAATCCCGCACCGACGTGCGTGCCGACGTGGCCGACGCCGTCGAATCCGGCCGGGTGCTGCCCGCTGGGCGGACGAGTCCTGGCGAGAACCTGGCTTCTGAGGACGTCATCGCCGCGGGACGCCAGCACTGGTCCGGCTGCGACCGGCATTGCGGTCGTCCGCGCGGCGCGGTTACCGACATCACCGCCATGCCCGGCGGCTACCGCGTCGACTGATCTGCTACAGTAGGGACATCTCCATCTTGTGGACGTAGGTGTCGGCTCCCTCCCACAAACCCTTCCCATCGCCACGACGGTCCCGCATATCGCGAACCAGGCTCCAGCCCCGGCGCGAGCAGCGCACGTCATTCCCATCAGGCGGAATTCCCGGCGACCCGCCGCACCCAGAAACTCACCCTCAGGGGAAACATCATGCAAGACAACACTATTCAGAAGATGCCGATCACCGGCATCCTCGACCTCAGAGACAACCACGCGACGCTGCGGGTCCAGGGCTACCTGCCCGGCCCGGACGACGTCCACGTCCCGCCCCGGCTGGTCCGCGAATACGGACTCCGCCGCGGCGACATCCTCACCGGCAGAACCGGATCCAAACGCGAGGGCGCGAAACTCGCGCCCCTGCTCGGCGTCGACGGCATCAACGGCCTGCCGCCCGGCAACGCCAAGTCCCGGCCGCACTTCACCGACCTGACCCCGATCTACCCGCAGGACCGGCTCCGCTTGGAGACCGAACCGCACGAACTCACCACCCGCGCCACCGATCTGGTGATGCCGATCGGCAAAGGCCAGCGCGCCATGATCGTCGCGCCGCCCAAAGCAGGCAAAACCTCAGTGCTGCAATCGATCGCGCACGGCATCGCGAAGAACCACCCGGAATGCGAGCTGATGCTGGTCCTGGTCGGCGAACGCCCCGAAGAGGTCACCGACCTCGCCCGCACGGTCCCGGCGCAAGTCGCCGCCGCCACCTTCGACCAGCCCGCCCACGAACACATCGCCCTGGCCGAGCTGGCCATCGAGCACGCCAAGCGCCGGGTCGAAATGGGCCATGACGTCGTCGTGCTACTGGACTCCCTGACCCGCCTGGCCCGCGCCTACAACCTGGCCGCCGCCGGTTCCGGCCGCATCCTCTCCGGTGGCGTCGACGCGAGCGCCCTGGCCCCGCCGAAGAAGTTCCTCGGCGCCGCCCGCAATATCGAGAACGGCGGCTCGCTCACCATCATCGCCAGCGCCCTGGTCGAAACCGGCTCGGTCGCCGACACCGTGATCTTCGAGGAATACAAGGGCACCGGCAACGCCGAACTGAAGCTCGACCGCCAGATCGCCGGCCGTCGCGTGTTCCCCGCGATCGATATCGACCGCTCCAGCACCCGCAAGGAAGAGCTGCTGCTCACCCCCGAGGAACGCACCGCCACCCGCGCCCTGCGCAACACCCTCGCGGGCCGCGAGCCGCAGCAGGCGATCGAACTCCTGCTGACCGGCCTCCGGCAAACCCAGACCAACGCCGAGTTCCTGACCCAGATCCGCAGCGCGGGCTGAGCCGGCCTGTCGGTGGCGGCCTAGTCGTGCAGCTCCAAGGTGCAGCATTTGACGCCGCCACCGGCCCGCAGGAGTTCTGAGAGGTCCAGACCGACGGGTTGGTAGCCGTTGGCGCGCAACGCTTCCTGGAGGTGGTGCGCGCGGTCGCTGAGGAAGACGTGGTAGCCGTCGGAGACGCCGTTCAGTCCGAGGACGACCGCGTCGGCGTCGGTGGCGACGATCGCTTCGGGGTAGAGCGCGCTGAGGATGGCTCGGCTGTCGGGGCTGAACGCCGCCGGGAAGTAGGCGATGTTGTCCTCGTCGAGGGCCATCAGCGCGGTGTCCAGGTGGTAGAAGCGCGGGTCGACCAGTTCCAGGGAGACCACCGGGCGGCCGAAGTAGTGCTCCACCTCGCGATGTGCGGGCACCGAGCTGCGGAAACCGGTGGCGGCGAGAATGCGCTGACCGACGCGGATGAAATCGCCTTCCCCCTCATTGGTTTCCTGCGCCGCGACGACCTCCGTGAAACCGCGCTGGGCGAACCACTGGTGGTAGGCGGGGCCTTCGGCGGCGCGCTCGGGGTGGGTGAAGCGCGCCGACATGACGCGGCCGCCGTAGGCCAGGCCGCTGTTGGCGGCGAAGACCATGTCCGGCAGGCCGGGTTCGCCGGGCACCAGATCGACCTGGTGGCCGTGCTGTTCGTACACCGCGCGCAGCGTCTCCCACTGCGCGATCGCCAGCGCGCGATCGACGGGTTCGGCCGGATTCATCCAGGGATTGATCGCGTAGAAGACGGCGAAATGATCCGGGCGGCACATGACGAAACGGCGGGGGGACGGCCGTCGCGCCGGGGTCGAGTCGGAGTTGGCCAGGGGGATGGCAGCCGGCGGAGCCGGCGGGGTGGGTGAGTTCGGTGTGGCTACAGAAGTCATCGTGGCTCCCGGAGTCGGCGCGGAGTATGCAGGCTGTCACGAAGGTAAATGACCTACCATTGCGCCAGGAACATCAATCCGTTGCGTAGTTGATCGTGAAAACAGCGATTCGTTGCGCCGGACTCGAAAGGGTGTGACGTGGACGACCTCGACCGCCGGATCCTGGGACATCTGCTGAAATCGGCGCGCGCCTCTTTCCAGGAGATCGGTTCGGCGATCGGATTGTCCGCTCCGGCCGTGAAACGCCGGGTCGATCGGATGGTCGCCAGCGGGCAGATCACCGGCTTCACCGCCCTGGTCAACCCGGCCGCGCTGGGCTGGACCACCGAGGCCTACGTCGAGGTCTACTACCGCGACAACATCTCCCCGGCCGAGCTGCGCCGCAGTCTGGAACCGATCCCGCAGGTCGTCGGCGTGTGGACGATCGCGGGCGAAGCCGACGCCCTGGTCCACGTGATGGCCAAGGACATGGCCGAGATCGAATCCACCGTGGAACACATCCGCGAGAACACCCGGGTCGGCCGCACCCGCAGTTCCATCGTCATGTCCCGCATCCTGGAGCGCCCCCGCACCTGAGCCGGATCCGCGCTCGACTTAGGGTGGTGCGCATGTCCGACGTGCGTGCCAGCTACCTCACCGACGGGGCCGAGATCTATCGGCGCTCGTTCGCGACCATTCGCGCCGAGGCCGAGCTGAGCCGTTTTCCGGCGGACGTGTCGCAAGTGGTGGTGCGCATGATCCACGGCTGCGGGCAAGTCGATCTGGCCGAAGACATCGCGTTCTCCCCCGGCGTGGTCGCGGCCGCGCGGTCGGCGTTGCGCGCCGGCGCGCCGATTCTGTGCGACGCGCACATGGTCGCCTCCGGCGTCACCCGTAAGCGGCTGCCCGCGGACAACGAGGTGATCTGCACCTTGCGCGATCCGCGCGTTCCGGAACTCGCTGCCGCGCTGGGCAATACCCGTTCGGCCGCCGCGCTGGAACTGTGGCGCGATCGCCTCGAAGGCGCGGTCGTGGCGATCGGCAACGCGCCGACCGCCCTGTTCCATCTGCTCGACCTGCTCGACGCGGGCGCGCCCCGCCCCGCCGCCATCCTCGGCATTCCGGTCGGCTTCATCGGCGCGGCCGAATCCAAGGACGCGCTCGCCGCGTACGGCGGCGTCGAATACCTGACCGTGCGCGGCCGGCGGGGCGGCAGCGCCATCACCGCCTCTGCCCTGAATGCGATTGCGAGCGAACAGGAATGAGCGACAGCACAGTGACCGCCGACAACCAGGGCGCGGTCCCGGCCGAGCAGACCGCGACCGACACAGGGCGGCCCGGTAGTGCGCCTTCCGCCGGAACAACGCCGGGCAAGCTCTGGGGTGTCGGCCTGGGGCCTGGTGACCCCGAGCTGGTTACGGTCAAGGCCGCCAAGGTCATCGAGTCGGCCGATGTCATCGCGTTCCACAGCGCCCGGCACGGGCGCAGCATCTCGCGCGGCATCGCCGCGCCGTATATGCGCGCGGATCAGCTCGAGGAGCACCTGGTCTACCCGGTGACCACCGAGACCACCGACCATCCGGGCGGATACCAGGGCGCTATCGACGAGTTCTATGAGGAAGCCGCCGAACGCCTCGCCGCGCACCTGACGGCGGGCCGGAGCGTCGCGCTGCTCGCCGCCGGCGACCCCTTGTTCTACAGCTCCTACATGCACATGCACCGCCGTCTGGCCGACCGGTTCGAAGCCGAGATCATTCCGGGCATCACCTCGGTCAGCGCGGCGTCGGCGGCACTGGGCACCCCGCTGGTCGAGGGCGAACAGGTCCTGACCATCCTGCCCGGCACCATGCCCACCGAGGAACTCACGCGCCGGCTGCGCGACACCGACGCGGCCGCGATCATGAAACTGGGCCGCACCTATCCCGGTGTGCGCCAGGCACTCTCGGACTCCGGACGCCTGGACGACGCCTACTACATCGAACGCGCCAGCTCCACCCGGCAGCGCGTCCTCGACGCCGCCGAGGTCGACGACGCGGACGTGCCGTACTTTTCCATCACCCTGGTCCCCGGCCCCACGCCGACCGCACCGCTCCCGCACACCAGGAGCGCCGCGGCACACCGGCTCGAACAGCTGGCCGGCGTGCCGGCCGAGTCGCCTACCCCGGTCGAATCCCCAACTCGCTCCGGCACCGCGAACGTACCGGTCGACGGGTCGGATATCGTCACGCTGCCGGCGTCATCCAGCGTGAATTCGGTTGCCCAGCAAGGCGGCTCGCCCTCGTCGCCGACCGGCGGCGGTGTCGGCGAGGTGGTCGTGATCGGACTGGGCCCCGGATCTCCGGACTGGACCACCCCCGAGGTGCGTCAAACCCTGGCCGAAGCCACCGATCTCGTCGGCTACACCACCTACATCAACCGGGTCCCCGAACGGCCGGGCCAGCGCCGGCACGCCAGCGACAACAAGGTCGAATCCGAACGTGCCGCCATGGCACTGGATCTGGCGAAGAACGGCGCGAAAGTCGCGGTGGTCTCCTCCGGCGACCCCGGCGTCTTCGCCATGGCCGCAGCGGTATTGGAAGAATCCGCCGACCCGCAGTGGCGCGATGTCCCGGTGCGGGTCCTGCCCGGCCTCACCGCCGCCAACGCGGTCGCCAGCCGGGTCGGCGCACCCCTCGGCCACGACTACGCGATGATCTCGCTCTCCGATCGCCTGAAGCCGTGGGAGGTGGTGGCGCAACGACTTTCGGCGGTCGCCGCCGCCGACATGGCCATCGCCGTCTACAACCCCGCCTCCTCCGAGCGCACCTGGCAGGTCGGCGCGATGCGCGATCTCTTGCTCGAGCATCGCAAGCCGGACACTCCCGTGGTGCTCGGCCGCGACGTCGGCGGCCCCACCGAATCGGTCCGGGTGATCGCCCTGTCCGACCTGGAGCAGTCCGACGTCGACATGCGCACCCTGCTGATCATCGGCGCTTCGACCACCTCGGTGTTCGAGTCGCCGGACGGACCTCGCGTCTTCACCTCACGCCGCTACGACACCTAGCGAACCCCTCGCTTGACCCTGACACGGTGTCAGCTCCTACACAGAAGCGGTCATGTTCAGTATCGGAGACTTCGCCCACCTCGGTCGCGTGTCGGTGCGGATGCTGCGTCATTACGACGCGGTCGATCTGCTCCGGCCCGCGTACGTCGACCCGGCCTCGGGCTACCGCTTCTACGAGGTCGCCCAGCTGTCCCGGCTCAACCGGCTGGTCGCCCTCAAGGATCTAGGCCTGACCCTCGATCAGGTCAAGGTAGTGCTCGACGAGCAGATCTCGCTGGAGCAGTTGCAGGGGATGCTCTCGTTGCGGCGCGCGGAACTGCGGCAGCAGATCGCGGCCGACGAGGCCAGGTTGCGCCGAGTGGAGGCACGTCTGCGAGCAATCGAAAGAGAAGGCGTCATGCATACCGACGACATCGTGCTCAAGAAGATCGCCCCGGTCCGCGTCGCGCGGCTCACCGCGAAGGCCGCGTCCTACGCGCCGGAGGATATCGGTCCGGTGATCCAGCCCCTGTACCCCGAGATCTGTGCGCGCCTCGAACGCGCGGGCCTCGCGATCACCGGACCCGGAATCGCCGCCTACGAACCGGCCGAGGGTGACAGTGTGCTGGTCCACGCGGGCATGCCGGTGAACGACCCGCCCGACTCCGCGCTGGACTTCGAGATCGTCGACCTGCCCGCGATCGAGCAGGCCGCGACCGCGATCCACCGCGGCGCCATGGACCTCGTCGAGGAGACCTACCAGGCCGTCGGGCGGTGGATCGCGGACAACGGCTACCGGCAGCACGGCTTCGCCCGCGAGGTCTACTTGCACTGCCCCGACGACGTCGCGGACTGGGTGACCGAGATCCAGGTGGAGATCAGCAAGCCGTAACCGGCGTGCCGCCGGCCGCTCCCGGCACCGATCAGCTAATATTCCACTTAGGAATATGGCGAGGTGAAGGGAGCGGATCGGTGAGCGAGACCACGACCCGGCGCAAATCGCTGAACTCCACAGCGGCGTCGCTGCTCGGATTCTTGCACGAGGGCCCGATGTCCGGATGGGACCTGACCACCTTGGCGCAGGAACGGATCGGCGACTTCTGGACCATCACCCAGAGCCAGGTCTACCGCGAGCTCGCCGCGATGGATACGGCCGGACTGGTGGAGAAAGGCCCCGTCGGCGCGCGCGACCGGACGCCGTATCAGATCACCCAGCCGGGCCGGGAAGCCTTCCACGAGTGGATCTCCCGCGATCCCGGAGCCGAGACCATCCGGGTGCCACTGCTGCTGACGCTGGCCTTCGGCAACCATCTCGAGCCGGGACATCGCGATCGAATCATCGCCGCCAACCGGGAGATCCACCAGAAACGGCTGGACGGATACCTCGCCCAGGAACCCACCGAGATGCCCGCGCACCTGCGCGCCACCCTCGCCTTCGGCATCAACTACGAACGAGGCGTCCTGGAGTGGTTCGAACGGCTCCCCGGACTCCTCGCCGACTGAGCTATCCGGACGCGGACGGTGTGCGCCGCAACCAAGTCCAGGCATCGCCCGCCGAGTTCACCACGGTGCCGCCCGGTGGCAGCGCGGGCCGGTCCACGACCACGACCGGCCGCCCGGCGGCGCGCGCGGCGGCGAGTTTGGCGTCGGTAAGCGCGCCGCCGCTGTCCTTGGTGACCAGCACGTCGATGCGATGCTCAGCGAGCAGCCCGGACTCCTCGGACTCGGTGAAAGGCCCACGCGCGAGCAGCAATTGATGCCGGGTGGGCACCGCGCCCTCGGGCGGATCGATCGCCCGGATCAGGAACCAGTGCCGGTGCAGGCCCGCGAAGGCAGCGACCCCCTGGCGGCCGATGGTCAGGAAGACGCGCTCGCCCAGACCGGCGAGCGCGTCGGCGGCTCCAGCCAGATCGGGGACGCGAATCCACTGGTCGCCGGGCGATTCGACCCACCCCGGCCGGCGCACGTGCAGCAGCGGCAGACCGAGCTCCGTGGCGGCGGTGGCGGCGTGCGAACTCATGGCAGCCGCGAAGGGATGGGTAGCGTCGACCACGGCATCGATCTCGTTGGCCGCCAACCACTCTCGCAACCCGTCCGCCCCGCCGAAGCCGCCGATGCGCACCGCGCCCGCGGGCAGCTGCGGGTCGCGAACGCGTCCGGCGAGCGAGGAGACGATGTCGAATCCGCGCTCGCCGGAAGCGAGTTGGGCCAATTCCCGGGCTTCCCGGGTGCCGCCCAGAATCAGGATTTTCAGGGTTGCCCACTGAAGTAGGCGATGCCCGCGTTGATCAGGCTCGGGCCACCGGCGATGAGCAGGCCGATGAGCGCGCCCGGGAAGATGCCGATGCCGAAGAACAGGAAGCCGATGATGCCGCCGATGACCGCGCCGAGCGAGGCGCGCTGCAACTCGGCGAAGAACCACTCTTGCGAGCCGATGGCCTCGGCCTGCAGCTTCGCCGCGTCGGGGCTGAGCTTCACGTCCTTCAGCTCGGGGGTGAGGGTGAGCTTCTGGCCGGCCTCGTCGATGGTCGCCGCGATCGGGATCAGCTGCTCGCCGACCTGGGCGGCCAGCGGAATCTGGGTGACGACCGCGCCCTCGGTGTTCTTCACCGTGACGTACTTCTTGTCGGCGTCCAGGCTGAAGGCACCGCCGGTGAGGGCGGCCACGATCGACTTGTCGGCCAGCTGTACCGCGTAGTTCACGCCCTGGTCCTCGCCCTGCACCGCGGGCGCGGCCTGGTTCTGCACGGCGGGAGCCGGCACCGCGGGCGCCGCGCCGGCCGTGCCCGCGGCGATGCCGGTGGCAGCGGCGGCGATGATCGCGGTGGCGGCAAATTTCTTGTATCTCATACAACTCCACATCAGGAATACGGACCCGAAGATCAAGGTCGGATCTCGGGGACCGACCCTACCGGGGCCGCGCGCGGGAATCACCTGCAGAATGGGGATTTCACAGCGAGGCAGCCTTGACAACCGACCACTGGGTGACCGGCAGTTGCGGCCGCCAGGTGGTGAATCCACCGAGCGGTTCGGCCCGGTAGATCTGAAACTTCCGCAGATCACCGCCGTGCGCGGCGGCCCAATTCAGCAGCAGCGCTTCGGATTCCGCCGTCACCGCGTTGACGACCAGCCGACCGCCCTGGCGTAGATGGGACCAGCATGTCTCGAGTACGCCATCCTGGGTCAGCCCGCCACCGACGAAAATAGCGTCCGGAGGCGTCAACTCGGTCGAGTTCTCCAGCTCGGCCCGCACCTCGCCACGCACATCGAGGTGCGGGACGCCCAGTGCGGCGGCATTGCCGGCGATCTGCCGCCGCCTGGGTTCGAGGCGCTCGAAGGTCACCGCCCGGCAGTCCGGATGCGTCCGGCACCATTCGATCGCGATGGTCCCCGACCCGCCGCCCACATCCCACAGCAACTCCCCCGGCGCGGGCGCCAGCGCGGACAAGGTCAGCGCCCGCACCTCGCGCTTGGTGAGCTGGCCGTCGCCGTCATAACTCTCGTCCGGCAGCCCGGGGATACGGGTGACTCGAGGATGCGCGGGATCGGCCACGCACTCGATCGCGACGATGTTCAGCGGGTCACCCGGCTCGTGCTGCCACTCCTGCGCGTCGCCGGAACAGCGCCGTTCCCCCGGCCCGCCCAGTTGCTCCAAGACCGTCATCCGGGACGCTCCGAACCCGTTGCGCACCAGCAGTTCCGCCAGCCGCGCCGGACTGTTCTCGTCCGCGCTCAACACCAGCACCCGCCGGCCGCCGCTCAACTCCGGCAGCACCGTCGGCAGCGGCCGCCCCACCACACTCACCACCGGCACCTCCGCCAGCGCCCACCCCAGCCGCGCACACGCCAGCGACACCGACGACGGCTGCGGCAACACCCGTAGCGCGTCCGCCCCGAACAAGCGCGCCAGCGTCACCCCGATCCCGTAGAACATCGGATCCCCGCTGGCCAGCACCGCGAGCTTGCGTCCGGCATGCTGTCCGAACAGCTCCGGCAACGCGGGCACCAGCGGCGACGGCCACGAAACCCGCTCCCCCGCAACCTCTTCCGGCACCAGCTCCAACTGCCGCACCGACCCGAAGAGCACTTCCGCCCCGCGCACCGCCTCCTGCGCAACGCGACTCAGGCCGTCCCAGCCGTCGGCCCCGATCCCCACCACCGCAATCGGCGTACCGGACCACCTCGGCTCCGTCACCGCGGCTGCCTCTGCGCATACTGGCGCGGCCCACGTCCGGCGGCTGCCAACCACGTCGAGTTCCCTTGCCCAGCAGTAACTGCCCTAGTCCGCACGACAGCGACCGAGAGCTGTCGGCCAGCCGCCGCGCCCAAGCGCACATCAAGTGGCCGAGCCGAGCCTGCGAGCATCGAGGGCAGGCTCATCGCGGCATCCGCCGCCAGATCGACCGCGGCACGAAGCGGGTCGCTACGAACACCAGGTTCATGATGCGCGGCACGGCGACGCGGGCCGCGCGCTTGCGCAACCCGTCGACGACCGCGTCGGCGACTTGGTCCGGAGTGCTGGAAAAGGGTGCGGGATCCATTCCTTCGGTCATCCGTCCGATGACGAACCCGGGGCGGACCAGCATCAGGTGCACACCGCTGCCGTGCAACGCGTCGGCGAGCCCGCTGGCGAACCCGTACAAACCGGCTTTCGCCGAACCGTAGACATAGTTGGCGCGGCGCACCCGCACTCCGGCGATCGAGCCGAACACCACGATCTGCCCGTCGCCTTGGGCCCGCAGCAGATTCGCGAGCGTCGTCAGCACGCTGACCTGCGCGACGTAATCGGTGTGCACGACCGCCACCGCGTGTGCCGGATCCTGTTCGGCCCGAGCCTGATCGCCGAGGATCCCGAACGCGAGCACCGCGACGCCGATCCGCCCGTACTCGGCCGCGATCTTCTCCAGCAGCGCCGCATGGCTCGCGGTGTCGTCGGCGTCGAACTCCACCGCGTGCACCGCGGTGGCCCCGGCGGCCTCGACCGCGGCGATCTCCGCGCTCAGCTCGCCGCTGCGCCGCGCCGCGAGAATCACCACCTGCCCCGGCGCGAGCCGCCGCGCTATTTCCAGCCCGATCTCACTTCGTCCACCGAGCACCAGCACCGGCCCGTCGGCAACCCCACCGCGCAATCCCATGCGCCCAGTCTGTCATTGCCCCGGCCCGCGCTGACGCTACGGTCGTGCCATGCCGATCACCGCCGCCGACCTGTCCCCCGCCGCACTCGACTTCCTCACCGAGCGCCACCTCGCCACCGTCACCACCCTGCGCGCCAACGGCACCCCGCACGTGGTCGCGGTCGGCTTCACCTGGGACACCGAATCCGGCCTGGCCCGCATCATCACCGACACCAAGACCACCAAAGCCCGCAACGTCCGCAACTCCGGGTACGCGGCGGTCAGCCAGGTCGACGGCGCCCGCTACCTCACCCTGGAGGGCCCCGCCACCGTCCTCGAAGACCCGGACAGCGTCCACGAAGCCGAAGCCCGCTACACCGCCCGCTACAAAACCCCCCGCGAGAACCCCACCCGCGTCGTCATCGCCATCCAGGTCACCCGCGTCCTGTGCAGCCGCAGCATGCGCGCCGACCGGCCACGGTAGGGCCGCCCTACACCAAATCGACCGCGTTCAGGTCGCGGTAGGCACGGTCGTTCAGGCTGGGGCCGCCGAAGCCGCCGTCGACCACCGAGGTGCCGGCGCCGGCGGCGGCGAATTCCTCGACGAACCCGGGGAAGGACAGCCGGACGTCTTCGAAGCCGGTGAACAAGTTGGCCGATCGCATGCGCAGGCCTGCCACGAACAGCGACATGAAGATGCGGTGGTCGCCCCAGCTGGAGAAGGTGACGCCGCCCGGGTAGTCCGGTGCGCCGCGCACTTCGAAGCCGTCGCAGACGCCGTCGTCGTACAGCGGCTCGATATCGACGCCCGCGCGGGACAGCTCGTGCACCATCGCCTCGACCCGGGAGGCTTTGTGGAAGCGCACCAGCCGCCCGCCGACGACCCGGATGCGGCCCTCGACGTACGCTCCGATCGCGGCCAGGGTGGGCACGATGTTCGGGCAATCCCGGGCGTCCACCTCGAGGTCGCCGCGCAGTCGTCCGGTGGGGTTGTCCACGATGAGGCTCGAGGTCGCGCGCTCGCGATCGACGCGCAGTCCGAGTCGCTCCAGGATGCCGAGGATCGCGTATTCGCCCTGCCCGCTGCCGCCGCTGACGTGGCCGAGCACCGTCCGGCCCGGAAACAGCGCCGCCGCGGCCAGCAGATAGGAGGCCGAGGTGTAGTCCTCGCGCACGGACACATTCCGGGCCCGGTAGGCGGAGGGCCACACCCGGAACCGGCGGAAATCGTCGGACGCGGACACTCGCACCCCCGCGGCGGCGAGACACGACAGCGTCTGTGCGATATACGACTTCGAGTAGAGCTCACCCACGATCTCGATCTCCACCGGTTCGCGCGCGAACGGCGCGGCGAACAACACCGCGGTGACGAACTGCGAACTGATGTCGCCGGGTAACCGGCACTGCCCGCCCCGCAAGCCGCGGCCCCAGTTCACGATGGGAGCATGCCCGTCCCGGCAGACGCAGTCGATGCGGGCGCCGAGCTCGCGCAGCCCGGTCAGCAGCGGCGCCATGACCCGCCCGCACAGGATCTCGTCACCGGTCACGACCACCGGCGCGGGCTGCACCGAACCCAGCGCGGCCATGGTCCGGAAAACGAGCCCGGATCCCTCGGCTTGCAGGACCAGTCCCTCGTGGCGAAACCGCCCGCCGCAGCCGCGGATCTCGAGATAGCCCTCGTGCTCGGTGATTTCGGCGCCCAGCGCGCGGCATGCCCGCTTCATCACCTCGGTCTCGCCGGCGCGCAGATCGTTGCCGATCCGCGAAACCCCCTCGGCCAGCGTGCCGGCCAGTATCGCGCGCTGGGTCTCCGGTTTGGAGGCGGGCACCCGGAACGTTCCCGAAAAGGCTTCGAGCGGTTCGACTCTGAGCAGATTCCGCTTCTCGAGCTCGGTCATCGACGGCCACCCTTCGCCATGGTGAACTGCATGACATCCAGACGCCCGTCGCGGAACAACGCCGCGCACCCGGAGAGGTAACGCAGGTAGCGCTCGTAGACCTGCTCGGAGGCGACCGCGCAGGCCTCCGCGCGCCGCGCCGCGAGCGCCGCCGACCAGCAGTCGAGAGTGCGGGCGTAGTGACTGCGCAGGGCATGGACCCGGGTCACCGCGAAACCGGCGGCCGTCGCGCTCTGCACTACCCAGCGCGGTTTCGGCAATTGGCCGCCCGGGAAGATTTCGTTCTGGATGAACCAGGCGAATTCGACGAGGTCGCGGTCGAGGTCGTCGGCGTCGGTCCGGACGATGGTGTGCAGCAGCAGCACCCCGTCGTCGGGCAGCAACCGCGCGGCCTTGCCGAAGAAGGTGTCGTAGCGTTCGAGTCCGAAATGCTCGAACGCGCCGATGCTGACGATCCGGTCGACCGGTTCCTCGAATTCCTCCCACCCTTGTAGTCGCGCTTCCATACGCCGGCGCCGGCCGCCCGCCCCGGCCGCGCCCTGCACGTAGGCGTGCTGGTTGCGGCTCAGCGTCAAGCCGACGGCGTCGACGTCGTAGGCGTCGACGGCGCGGCGCAGCGTCGAGCCCCAGCCGCATCCGATGTCGAGCAGCGTCATTCCTGGACGCAGGTCGCATTTCCCGAGCGCGAGATCGATTTTGGCCAGCTGGGCTTCTTCGAGGGTCGATTCCTCGTGCTCGAAGTAGGCACAGCTATAGGTGCGCGAGGGGTCGAGAAACAGTGCGTAGAACTCGTCGGAGATGTCGTAATGCGCTTGGACGTCAGCGTAATTCGGCACCAGCGCGGGACTTTGCCGAGCCGACCGGCCGACCGGCCGCTCGCCGTTCGCCGTCTCTTGGGCGGCCAACGCGCGGTGCAGGATCGAGCCGATGGTGACCGCGGCCGCCGCGCTGTCCAAACCGGCATGGGTGGCGTCTACGTCGCCGATGTCGATCCGGCCGCCGATATGCGGTCGCCACAATCGCCCGAGGGGCGCGTCGAGCCGGGAACCGTCCTCGGCGCGCGTCGCCCGCAGGATCAGCGCGTCACCGCGATAGAACGGCACGTCCCAGGCCCGGTAGATCTCCCAGTTGTTCTTGAACACCCGGGTGGCCAGGTCCATCAGGTAGTCCCACTGCGGCGCCGCCGCGGGCGTCCCGAACTGCTCGGTGAACCATTGCCGGACAACGGCATCGGCGCGCGCATGCGCCGGCCCCAGATCGACCACCGCGTTCGCGCCGGGGACGTAGGGGCGGCTGTCCAGCAGGGCCAGCACGCCGACGGCATGCCCGCGCCGCTCGAGTTCGACGGCCACGGCGTGCGCGACGACGCCGCCGAACGACCAGCCCAGCAGATGGTAGGGCCCTTCGGGTTGCACACCGGTCAGCAGATCGAGGTAGTCGGCGGCCATCGCCGCGATCGATGCGGCGGGCGGTGTCGCACCGTCGAAGCCGCGGGCCTGCAATCCGAAAATCCTGCGGTCCGGGATCTGGTCGCGCAGTTTCATGAATCCCCAGCTCAGTCCGCCGGCGGGGTGGATGCACCACAGCGGTGTCCCGGCTCCGTACGCGCGAATCGGCAGGACGGTGGCGAACGGGTCGACGGTGTCCGGCAGGTGCTGTTCGCCCAGGCGCGTCGCGAGCGTCGCGACCGTGGGCGATTCGAAGACGATCCGCATCGGTAGCTCGAGGCCCAGGACCGCGTGGATGCGGCTGACCAATCGTGTCGCCGCGAGGGAGTGCCCGCCCAGATCGAAGAATCCGTCGTCGATTCCGGCCCGGGCCACGCCGAGGACTTCCGCGAAGAGTTCGGCCAGGATTCGTTCGGTGTCGTTGCGCGGGCCCCGGTAGCTCCCGCCGGTGAGTTCCGGGATGGGCAGCGCGGCGCGATCGATCTTCCCGTTGCGGGTCAGCGGCAGGTACGGCACCGCGACCACCGCCGCGGGCAGCATGAACTCCGGCAGCCGCCGCGCCGCGAAACTCCGCACTCCCGTGCAGATCTCGCCGCGCTCGGGTTCGCCCGACAGGCCGTCGATCGCGCCGAGCACCACGTAGGCCAGCAACTGGGCGGCCGCGTCGGCGCCCGTACGCGCGAGCACCACCGCTCGCTCGACTGCCGGGTGGCCCAGCAGTACCGCCTCGATCTCACCCGGCTCCACCCGCACGCCCCGCACCTTCACCTGATCGTCGAGCCGGCCCACGAATTCCAGGTCGCCGTCTCGATTCCAGCGCACCTCGTCCCCCGACCGGTACATCCGCTCCCCGACACCGAACGGACACGCCACGAATCGTTCCCCGGTCCGGCCCGGAGCCTGGTGGTAACCGCGGGCCAGCTGGCTCCCGGCGATGTACAACTCCCCTGGAACACCTATCGGCACGGGACGTAATCCACTGTCCAGCACGTAAACCCGCACATTTCCGGTCGGTCTTCCGATCGCCACCGGACCGCCGCGCTCGACCTCGGAGATCCGGTGCTGCGTAACGCAGACCGTGGTCTCGGCGGGTCCGTAACCGTTGACGACCTCGAGGGCGGGATGAGATCGCCGCAGCCGCTCGGCAATCCGGCCCGGCAGTGCTGAGCCACCCGAGATCAGGCGTCTGATGGGTTGCAGGACAGCGTCTTCCGGATTCGGTTCGTCGAGCAGGAGTTCGATCAGTTCGGGGGTGCCGAACATCGCCGTGGGCTGGGCGCTTCGACTGGCCCGCGCGAGCTCCTGTCGGTCGGACCTGCTTTCCCGCGCCAAGATCAGGCCGCCGCCGCCGACCAGGGCGGGCCAGATCTCCAGTGCGGCGGCATCGAAACCGACCGACGCGTGCACGAGCATCCGATCCTCGGCCCGCATCGGCCAGGAATGCACGGCCATATTGGCGACGTTTCGGTGGGTGACGGTGACGCCCTTGGGTTTTCCGGTGGAGCCGGAGGTGTAGATGAGGTACGCGGGGTGGTCCGGGTGCACCGGGTGGCCGCGGTGCGCCGGGCCGGTGTGCGTGCGGGCGGCCGGGCTCGTATCGAGCAGCACGCGAGGCGGCGAGGCAGGAGGGAGCGAAGGGGCGACGGTGGTGTCGGTGAGCAGGAGCAAGGGCCGGGCATCGTCGAGGATCGAGGCGGTCCGGTCGCTGGGGTAGTCGGGGTCGATGGGCAGGTAGGCGGCGCCGGTCTGGAGCACCGCCAGCAGCGCCACGATCAGTTCCGGAGTCCGTGGCACCGCGACCGCGACCACCGCTTCGGGTCCCGCTCCCCGGTCGATCAGTTGCCGGGCGACGGCGCCGGCGCGGAAGGCGAGCTGCTGGTAGTCGATTCGCGCGTCACCGCAGGTGACGGCGGGCGTGTGCGGCGAACGGCGCACCTGTTGCTGGAACAGTTCCACGACTGTCGGCGTGGGGCCCGCGGCGGCGGTGTCGTTCCAGGTCCGCAGCACCTGCTCGGCTTCTCCGGCGCTGAGCAACTCCACCCGCCCGACCCGAATACCCGGTTCAGCAACCACCTGCTCCAGCACACGCACATACCGGGCCGCGATCGCTTCCACACTCGCACGATCGAACAAGTCGGTGGCGAACTCGATCTCGCCTCGCAGTTCGCCGTGTCCGTCCCCCTCGCCGAGAAGTTCCGCGAGGCTGAAGAACAAGTCGAACTTGGCGATCCGCGTCGGAGCACGCAACGGCGTGATCGCCAAACCAGGAAAAGCCAACTCCGGCAACTCATTGTTCTGCAACGCGAACGACACCTGGAACAACGGATGATGCGCGGTCGACCGCGCCGGATTCAACAACTCCACCAAACGCTCGAACGGCGCATCCTGATTCTCGTACGCCGACAACGCCTTCGAACGCACCCGATCGACCAATTCACCGAACCGGATCGCACCCGACACCGGAACGCGCAGCGCCCAGGTGTTGACGAAGAACCCCACCAGATCGGACAGCGCCTCATCGGCACGCCCCGCGACCGGACCACCGATCGTAATATCCTCTCCCGCACCGAGTTTGAACAGCAACACCGCCAAACCCGACTGCAACACCATCGACAACGTCGCACCACGCGCCCGCGCCAGTTGCTCCAGATCCCCGCGCAATCGCTCCGAGACGACGAGCGGCACCGACTCGCCCTTGTACGACGCCACTGCCGGACGCATACGATCGACCGGCAATCGCAGCACCTGCGGGACACCGGCCAATTCTGTTTCCCAGTAACGGAATTGCGCGGCCAGCACGCTCCCTGGATCGGACTCCTCGCCCAGCACCTCCCGCTGCCACAACGCATAATCCGCGTACTGCACCGGCAGCGGCTCCCATTCCGGAGCCGCCCCCCGCGACCGCGCCGCATACGCCACCGCCACATCCCGCGCCAACGGCACCAACGACCCACCATCACCGGCAATGTGATGCAGCACCAGCACCACCACATGCTCGGCCACACCAGACCGGAACACCCACGCCCGCAACGGAATCTGCGAAGCCAAATCGAACGGCACCGCGACCGCACGCAGTACCGCCGGCGTCAGGCGGCCCGCGAACTCCCCTGCGCCCTCGGGCACCTCGAGTTCCGCGTCCGCCACCGTGATCGGTACCCGCACTTGGTCCGCCGCGAGCACCTCCTGCCACGGCACCCCGCCTTCGTCCGGGAATACGGTGCGCAGGCTTTCATGCCTGCCGACCACGTCGGTCACCGCCGCCGCCAGCGCCGCGACATCCAGTTCGCCGGTCAGCTGAAGCACAATGGGGACGTTGTACACCGGCGACCACGGTTCCAGCCGGTGCAGGAACCACAGCCGGGACTGCGCATAGGACAACGGCAGGCGATCCGGGCGCGACCGGACACCCAATCGCACTCGGGTCGTCCGGCCTTCCCCCAGCCGGGGCGCCAGCGCGGCCACCGTGGGTGCTTCGAACACCAGCCGAATCGGCAACTCCACACCCAGCACCGACCGAATCCGGCTGATCAACCGCGTCGCCGACAACGAATGCCCACCCAGATCGAAGAACCCGTCATCGATGCCCACCCGAGCGACCCCCAGCACCTCCGCGAACAACCCGGTCAGCACCCGTTCGGTGTCGTCGCGCGGACCTCGATAGATCCCGGCGGCGAGGTACTCCGGATCGGGCAACGCTTTCCGGTCTACCTTCCCGTTCGGCGTCAACGGCAACTCCGGCACCGCCAGCACCACCGCGGGCACCATGAACTCCGGCAACCGCCGGCCCACGAACCCCCGCATCCCCGCGAGCCGATCCCGCGCACCGGGATCACTCGCACAGTCCTCGAGTCGACGCACCGAATCCCGCACCGGCAGAGCAGTGTCCGTACGCACGCGCCCGTCCCCCGCGCCGGACTCCGGTGATCCGGCGGAGACGAAGACGGCATCCATCAGTCCTGGTGTCCGCGCGGGCGTGACCACGACGTCGTAGCCGAGGTCGCGCCCGAGGTCACGGCAGTCCTGCGGCCACACACCGGCCGCGGTCCCGGCACCGAGATCGATATCCGCCACCAGGTCACCTTTCCCGGCCCGTCCGATCCGCTCCGCCGCGGCGACGGCTCGCACCAGACCTGCCTGCGGAATTCCGCTGACGCGAAGGGTTTCCGCGGGGCACGCGCGCAGCACCTCGGCCAGGCGGCGCAAGCCGTCACCGCGTTCCCAGACATAGCCCCGCGCGCCGGTCGGCACCGCGCGAATCCGCGCCGGCGCGGTGTGCAGAACGACGTCGTACCGGTAGGCCGTCAGCTCGTTCCGGGCACGGCCGTCCTTCGACCGCACCGCCACCGCCGTGATCGCGGGTATCCGATCACGCAGCCGCACAAAGAATTCCGGCGACAGCAGCAGCTCACGTTCCTCTGCGACAGCACGCCGCACCCGATCCCGGAGCTGCCCCGCGGTGCTGTCGACACCGGCCCGCGCGACCTGCACCTCGGTAGCGAACAGTGCCGCCAGATCCAGATTCCGGACGTCGCCGAGGAACACCGATCCGCCCGGCGCCAGCAACCCGACAACCTGGTCGAGCACGTCGATCAGATAACCGGCGCTCGGAAAGTACTGCACCACCGAATTCAGTACGACCGTGTCGAACTCGCCGACCGGCAGGCCGCGCACGTCATCGGCGGCTTGCGCCAGCAGCCGCACCCACCGCGCCCACGACGGCCGCGCCCCGGCCAGACCGCTGCGCAAACGGTCCACCACGGTGGCAGAAACATCTGTGCCCCAATATGATTCGCAGTCGCGCGCGAGTTTCGACAGCAGCAGTCCGGAGCCGGCACCGATCTCGAGCACCCGGCGCGGGTCCAGCTCCCGGATTCGCGCGACCGTCGCATCCCGCCACTCGCGCATCTCCGCCAGCGGAATCGGCGCACCCGTATAGCTACTCACCCAGCCCCGGAAATCCTCCCCGAAGCTCGGCGGCGCTTCGGCCTCGTCCGCGTGCAGGTCATCGTGTACCCGACCCCACTGCTCGACGAGTTCCTGCTCCCACATCCGGTCCCGGGCGACCAGCACGCCGCGGTCCAGGGCCACGTACCCCACCAGCTGGGCGACGCCGTCCGCGCCCGCGCGGCTCACCACTACCGCCCGGCTGACGGCCGGGTGGGTCAGCAGCACCGCCTCGACCTCACCCGGTTCCACCCGCACACCCCGCACCTTCACCTGATGATCGGCGCGCCCGACGAACTCCAGCCCACCGTCTCGATTCCAGCGCACCTCATCCCCCGAGCGATACATCCGCTCACCCACACCGAACGGACACGCCACGAACCGTTCACCGGTCGCACCGGCACGGTCCCGATAACCGCGAGCCAATTGCCCACCGGCGATGTACAACTCCCCCACGACATGCACCGGGACCGGACGCAAACCCCCGTCCAGCACATAGACCCGGACATTCCCGAGCGGCCCGCCGATCGGCACCGCGCCGCCCGCGCGCATTGTTCCCGGCTCCAGCACCTGGACCGTCGCGGCGATCGTGGTCTCGGTGGGCCCGAACATGTTGTAGGAGACGGCAGGAAGCGTGTCGATCAGCCGCTGCGCCAGGTGCGCCGGCATCGCCTCACCCCCACTGATGACATGGCGCAGGGATCGCAGTTCCGTCGCCGCCGGATGGTCCAGGAACGCCTCCAGCTCCGAGGGCACGAATCGGATCATCGAGATGCGCTCGGTCCGGATCAGCTCGGCGAGATAGCCCGGATCGCGCCAGTCGCCCGGCGTCAGGACCGTTCTGGCGCCGATCAGCAACGGCCAGAAGATCTCCCACACCGACGGATCGAAACCGAAGGACGTCTTCTGCAGCACCGCGTCGTCCACACCGAGCCCGTGCAGTTCCTGCATCATCTCCAGCCGCCCCGCGATACCGCGATGGGTGATGACGACGCCTTTGGGTCGTCCCGTCGAGCCGGAGGTGTAGATGAGGTAGGCCGGGTGGTCCGGCCGCAGCGGGCGAGTGCGCTCATGCGGCTGGGGATCGGTGTCCAGGGTATCGGTACGGGCGCTGTGGCGGTCGATGATCAGGCGAGGCATGGGCGTATGCGGCAGCGCCGCGACCGTGGCGCTGTCGGTCACCAACAGCGCGGGCGCCGCGTCGGTGAGGACGTAGCGGGTGCGGTCACTGGGGTAGGCGGGGTCGATCGGCAGGTAGGCCGCCCCGGTCTTGAGCACCGCCAGCAACGCCACGACCAATTCCGGGCTGCGCGGCAAGGCCACCGCGACAATGATTTCCGGCCCGATGGCCCGGTCGATCAGCTCCCACGCGAGAACATTCGCCCGGGAGTTGAGTTCCGCGTAGCCGATTCGGGTATCCGCGCACACCACCGCGACGGCTTCCGGCGAACGCGCTGCTTGCCGTTCGAACAACTCGACGATCGTCTGCGTGCAGGTCGCGATCCGGGTGGCGTTCCACGTTCGCAGCACCTGCTCGGCTTCTCCGGCGCTGAGCAACTCCACCCGCCCGACCCGGACACCGGGTTCCGCGACCACCTGTTCCAGCACACGCACATACCGGGCCGCGATCGCTTCCGCACTCGCCCGATCGAACAGATCGGTGGCGAACTCGACCTCACCCACCAGGCCGCCGGATCGGTCGCCGTCGTCGAGGTACTCGGCGAGGCTGAAGAACAAGTCGAACTTGGCGATCCGCGTCGGAGCACGCAACGGCGTGATCGCCAAACCCGGGAAAGCCAACTCGGGCAACTCATTGTTCTGGAGCGCGAACGACACCTGGAACAACGGATGATGCGCAGTCGACCGCGCCGGATTCAACAACTCCACCAAACGCTCGAACGGCGCATCCTGATTCTCATACGCCGACAACGCCTTTGAACGCACCCGATCTATCAGCTCGCCGAACCCGGTTCCGCCCGACACCGGAACACGAAGCACCCAGGTATTGACGAAGAACCCCACCAGATCGCTCAAGGCTTCATCAGTACGCCCCGCGACCGGACCACCGATCGTAATATCCTCTCCCGCACCGAGTTTGAACAACAACACCGCCAAACCCGACTGCAACACCATCGACAACGTGGCCCCACGCGCCCGCCCCATTTCCTCGAGTCCCGCCCGCAAGCGTGCGGACAGCACCAACGGCACCGTCTCCCCCCGATTCGAGGCCACCGCCGGACGCGGCCGATCGGTCGGCAAGCGCAACAACTGCGGTATCTCCGCCAGTTCCCGCTCCCAGTAACGGAATTGGCCTGCCAGCACGCTGCCGGGGTCGGATCCCTCGCCCAGCAACTCCCGCTGCCAGAGCGTGTAGTCGGCGTACTGCACCGGCAGCGGCGTCCACTCCGGCCCGCCACCCGACCGTCGGGACGCGTAAGCCACCGCTACATCGCGCGCCAGCGGCACCAGCGACCCGCCATCACCGGCGATGTGATGCACGACCAGTAGCACCACATGCTCGGTTGTGCCCGTCCGGAACACACACGCCCGCAACGGAATCTGCGTGGACAGATCGAACGGCGCCGCCACGGCGCGCGCCATCGCGCCCTGTAGCGGCCCGGCGGGCTCGCCGACTCCACCCGGCGCGGCGGTGTCCCGCACGTCGCCCGCTACCTCCACAACCGAGACCGGCACCTCCACCTCGTCGTGCGCCAGTACCTGCTGCCAGGGCACACCCCCTTCGTGCGGGAATACCGTGCGCAGACTTTCGTGGCGGGCCACCACATCACCGATCGCCGCGCGCAGCGCGGCGACATCCAGCGCTCCGATCAATCGCAGAGCCAGCGGGATGTGATAGACCGCCGACCTGGGCTCGAACCGGTGCAGGAACCACAGCCGCGATTGCGCATACGACAACGGCACCCGATCGGGGCGCGCACGGACACCCAGCCGTATCCGAGTCACCCGGCCTTCGCCCAGGCGAGCAGCCAGCGCCGCCACCGTGGGTGCTTCGAACACCACCCGAATCGGCAACTCCACACCCAGCACCGACCGAATCCGGCTGATCAACCGCGTCGCCGACAAGGAATGCCCACCCAAATCGAAGAACACATCATCGACGCCCACCCGAGCGACCCCCAGCACCTCCGCGAACAACCCCGCCAGCACCCGCTCGGACTCATCGCGCGGAGCGCGGTACACCGCACCCACGAACTCTGGGACCGGCAACGCCTGCCGATCCACCTTCCCGTTCGGCGTCAACGGCAACTCCCCCACCGCCAGCACCACCGCCGGCACCATGAACTCCGGCAGCGATCGACCCACGAACGCGCGTAGCGCTGTCGCGTCGAACGCGGATTCGCCCGGCCCGCGTTCGTCGCCGGTGAGCACCACATACGCCGCCAACCGCGCGGCTCCGTCCGCACCGGCGCAGGCCACCACGACCGCCCTGTCCACGGCCCGGTGCGCCAGCAGCGCGGCCTCGACCTCGCCCGGTTCCACCCGGACGCCCCGGATCTGCACCTGGTCATCGGCCCGGCCCACGAATTCCAGTGCACCACTGCGATGCCAGCGCACCTCGTCGCCGGAGCGATACATCCGGTCCCCACTGCCGAAGGGGCAGGCGACGAACCGTTCACTCGTCAGACCCGGGCGACCCCGGTACCCGCGCGCCACCTGTGCGCCCGCGATGTAGAGCTCCCCGACCACCCCCACCGGCACCGGCCGCAGACCTCCGTCCAGCACATACACCCGCACATTCGTCAAGGGCGCGCCGATGGGCATCGTGCTGCCGGCGGGCAGATCACCGAACGTGACGACATGAGCTGTCGCGGCCACGGTGGTTTCGGTGGGCCCATAGGTATTCGCGATCCGCAACGCTCGATGCCGATCGAGGATCCGGGCGACGGCGGGCCGCGACAGCACCTCGCCGCCCGAGGCCAGCAAGCGCAGGCGATCCAGGCAACCGAGGTCGCCCTCGGCGAACAGCTCCAGCACCGGACTCGTCGCGAACATCGTCTGCACGTCGTAGTCGAGCAGATAGCGGCGGATCCGATCGATGTCGTGCGCCGCCTCGGACATGATGCGCAGGGTGCGTCCAGTGGCCAGCGTCGGCCAGATCTCATAGGCCGAGGCGTCGAACATGATCGGCGAGTGCGCCAGCATCACCTCGCCGCGGTCGTCGGGCCAGTCGTGGACGGCCATATTGGTGAGGTTGCGGTGGGTGACGGTGACGCCCTTGGGTTTTCCGGTCGAGCCCGAGGTGTAGATGAGGTAGGCGGGCTGGTCGGGATGTGCCGCGCGCACGCGATCGCGGTCGACCGGGTTGGTCTCCGGAACGCCCGCCGTCGCGATGCGCGCCAGGTCGGTCAGCACCAGTTCCGGTGCGGCATCGGCGAGGATGAACTCGGTGCGGTCACCCGGGTAGGCGGGATCGATCGGCAGGTAGGCGGCACCGGCTTTGAGCACCGCCAGCAATGCCACGATCAGATCCGGGGTGCGCGGCAGCGCTACCGCCACCACCGATTCCGGCCCGATGCCCCGCCCGATCAACGCCCGCGCGAGCACATTGGCGCGAGAGTTGAGTTGCGCGTAGTCGATTCGATTATCCGCGCAGACCACCGCGACCGAATTCGGTGACCGGTCGACTCGACGCTCGAACAGCTCCACGACCGTCAGCGCGGGAGTGGCGGCCGCGGTGTCGTTCCAGGAACGCAGTACCTGCTCGGACTCGACGGCGCTCAGCGACGCCACCCGGCCGACCCGGATATCGGGGTCGGCGTCGACCTGTTCCAGCACCCGGACATAGCGCGCGGCGATGGCTTCGACGGTCGCGCGGTCGAACAGGTCGGTAGCGAACTCGATCTCACCCGCGAGGCCGCCTGATGCGGCGGAGCCGGTGAGGCTGAAGTTCAGGTCGAACTTGGCGGTCCGTACCGGGGTGGGCAGCGGCGTGATCCGTAGTCCGGGAATCGCCGGATCGGGAAGTTCGTTGTGCCGCAGCGCGAACGACACCTGGAACAACGGATGATGCGCCGTCGATCGCGGCGGATTCAGTAGCTCCACGATCCGTTCGAACGGCGCGTCCTGATGGTCGTAGGCGGACACGGCTTTGTCCCGGACCTGGTCGACCAGGTCCGAGAAGCGGGTGCAGCCCGAGACCGGAACCCGCAGCACCCATGTATTGACGAAGAACCCCACCAGATCGGCCAGCGCCTCATCGGTACGCCCCGCAACCGGACCACCGATCGTGATGTCCTCTCCCGCACCGAGTTTGAACAGCAGCACCGCCAGACCCGACTGCAACACCATCGACAACGTGGCCCCACGCGCCCGCGCCAGCTGCTCGAGCCCCGCCCGCAACCGCACCGGCACCTCCAAGGGAACGGCACTGCCGGCCTGCGAAGCGACACCCGGTCGTGGCCGATCCGCGGGCAACCGCAGCACCTGCGGGGATCCAGCCAATTCTGTTTCCCAGTAACGGAATTGCGCAGCCAGCACACTCTCCGGATCGGACTCCTCGCCCAATACCTCCCGCTGCCACAACGCATAATCGGCGTACTGCACCGGCAGCGGCTCCCATTCCGGAGCCGTCCCGCGTGACCGCGCCGTGTAGGCCACCGCCACATCCCGCGCCAACGGCACCAACGACCCACCATCACCGGCAATGTGATGCAGCACCAGCACCACCACATGCTCAGCCACACCACATCGAAATACCGACGCCCGCAGCGGAATCTGCGTGGACAGATCGAATGGCCGCTGTATCTCCGCCGCTATCTCCTCGTCGAGTTCCTGCCCGCCGGGGACCTCGCGCAGTGTCACCGGCACGTCCACACCGGAAAGAACCTGCTGCCAGGGTGTCCCGTCCTCATCCCGGTACACGGTCCGCAGCACTTCGTGCCGCGCGACCACATCACCCAGCGCCGCCGTCAAGGCGGGCATACCCAGCGCACCGATCAATCGCAGCGCTACCGGGACGTGGTAAACCGCTGTCATCGGTGCGAACCGGTGCAGGAACCACAGCCGCGCCTGCGCATACGACAACGGCAGGCGATCCGGGCGCGACCGGACGCCCACAGGGATTCGACGCACCCGGCCTTCGCCCAGGCGAGCAGCCAGCGCCGCCACCGTCGGCGCTTCGAACACCAGCCGAATCGGCAACTCCACACCCAGCACCGACCGAATCCGGCTGATCAACCGCGTCGCCGACAACGAATGCCCACCCAAATCGAAGAACCCGTCATCGATCCCGACCCGAGCGACACCCAGCACCTCCGCGAACAACCCGGCCAGCACCCGCTCGGACTCATCGCGCGGAGCCCGATACACCCCGCCCGCGAACTCCGGATCGGGCAACGCCTTTCGATCCACCTTCCCGTTCGGCGTCAACGGCAACTCCGCCACCGCCAGCACCACCGCGGGCATCATGAACTCCGGCAATCGCCCGCCCACGAACCCCCGGATGTGCCGGGCGAGAGCGCCGGGCGACATGCGCGAAACCCGCTGTTCCGCAATGTCACTCGGCGCGCTGGGAGTCGACAGGCCGCCTGCTTGCCTGCTCACCCCGTAGACCATCCAGAGATCGGTTCCGGCCAGGTATGGCGCCGTCTCGACAGCGATCTCGAAGTCGTGCCGCTCGAGCAGCGTCACCACTTCCGCGAGTCTGCCCGCGACATCGCGGACCTCCAGCACGACCTGCCCGATCCGCGGCCAGTCGTCGGCGGAAATCCCGTGCAGCACATCGACTTCGCTGCCTTCCACGTCGACCTTGAGGAGATCGATCCGTTCGATCCCTTCGGCCCGGATCACCTGGGACAGCGTCGCCATCGGAACGACCAGGTCGCGGCGCCGCAGCCGATCGGCCATCAGATCGGCCAGCTCGGGACCATCCAGGTCCAGCCCCTCGGCGGCGGTCGCTTGGACGTACGCGCGCACCGTCGCCTCGACCGAGGCGCTGTCGGAGGAGCGCGTCGACAGGATCGACATCTCGGGGTAGTAGGTCATCGCCGTGGTCCCGCTGTGCGCGCCGAGCGCGCAGTTGAGCACCGTGGCCCGCACGCCGTGCAGCTCGAAGTTCAGTTCGGCCATCGCCGCGACGTCGGGAATCGCCTCGATCGCGTAGATCTCGGCCGCGGCGGAGGTGTAGCCGACCAGCATCGAGAACATCCCGACGTGCGCTCCGACATCGACGACGCAGCCGCGCTCGGGAACCGTTACGCCCCAGCGGAAGTACTCGTTTCGTTCGACGATCTCCTGGTACAGGAACCGGACGTTGGACAGGTTCCGCGCGACGATCGGCATGCCGTTGGGCAGTTCGTGAACCTGCGCACCGGGTGTCTTCCCCAGTCGGTCCGACCGTAGACAGCGCGCCGCGACCGGGGCGCGGACCGCATCCGGAACGACGTAGGCGACCAGGCGGGCGAAACCCGAAGGGTCGGTGCGTCCGCACACCACCGCGCCGGCCACGGCCGGATGTGCCAGTAGCGCCGCCTCGACCTCCCCTGGCTCCACTCGCACACCGAGCACTTCGAGTTGCTCGTCGGCCCGGCCGAGGAACTCCAGAACTCCGGTCCGGGTCCAGCGCGCCTCGTCTCCGGAGCGGTACATCACGTCCCCGGAACCGAAGGGGCAGGCCACGAACCGCGTACTCGTCAGACCCGGCCGCCCCCGATACCCCCGCGCCACCTGCGCGCCCGCGAGATACAACTCCCCCGCCACACCCGCCGGAACCGGCCGCAAACCCCCGTCCAGCACATAGGCCCGAAAACTTCCGAGGGGTGTGCCGATCAGGTCGGCGGAGCCTGACTCCCCGAGCCCGGGCAAGGCCAGATGCGTCGCGTGCACGGTGGTCTCGGTGATCCCGTACATGTTCGCGACGACCGCGTCCGCGCCCATCGACCATGTACTCGGACGCCAATCGCCCAGCTGCGTACGATCCAGGGCCTCACCGCCCAGAATCACTCTGCGCAGCGCCGTCTTCGCGGAGGTGAGCTGCTTGTCCCGGGTGTATTCGATCAACCCGCGGAACTGGGACGGCGTCAGGTTGAGCACCGTCACCCCCGACTCGACGATCAAGTCCCAGAGCGTCTCCGGTGACCGGGCGACCTGCCACGGCGCCACCACCAGCCGCGCGCCGGATACCAAGGCGCCCCAGATCTCCCAGACCGAGAAGTCGAAAGCCTGGGAATGACACATCACCCACACATCGGTCGCCGCCGTGCCACAGCGACCCGCGGTGGCCACGAACAGGGCGGCGAGGTTGTGGTGGGTGACAGCGACGCCTTTGGGGATGCCGGTCGAACCGGAGGTGTAGATGAGATAGGCGGGATTCCCGGGGCGCAGTGCACGAACGCGATCGACGTCGGCGGGATTGCGTTGCGGCGTACGCGGGCCGGCGGCGAAAGCGTCGAGAACCAGGCGCGCCGCCGTGGTGCCGGGCAGCGCGCCGAGGGTGGCGGTATCGGTGAGGACGAGTTCCGGTCTGGCGTCACCGACCATGAATTCGGTGCGGGCACTGGGGTAGGCGGGATCGATCGGCAGGTAGGCGGCACCGGCTTTGAGCACCGCCAGCAATGCCACGATCAGGTCCGGGGTGCGCGGCAACGCCACCGCCACCACCGATTCCGGCCCGATGCCGCGCCCGATCAGCTCCCAGGCCAGGGTGTTGGCACGGGAGTTCAACTGCCCGTAGTCGATTCGCGCGTCGCCGGAGACCAGCGCGAGCGCTTCCGGCGAGCGGTCCGCCTGCTGCTCGATCCGTTCCACGATCGTCAGCTCCGGTGTGGCGAACACGGTGTCGTTCCAGGACCGCAGCACCTGCTCGGACTCCGCGGCGCTCAACAGCTCCAGCCGCCCGGCCCGGATACCGGGATCCGCGACGACGTGCTGCAATACCCGGACGTAGCGCGCCGCGAGGGCTTCGGCACTGGCCCGGTCGAACAGATCCGCGGCGTACTCGATCGTCCCCTCGAGGCCGCCGGTTTCCCGGTGGTGGGCGAGACCGAAGTTCAGGTCGAACTTGGCGGTCCGTACCGGGGTGGGCAGCGGCGTGATTCGTAAGCCGGGGAAGCTCAGATCCGGAAGTTCGTTGTTCTGCAAGGCGAACGCCACCTGGAACAACGGATGATGCGCGGTCGACCGCGCCGGATTCAGCAACTCCACCAAACGCTCGAACGGCGCATCCTGATTCTCATACGCCGACAACGCCTTCGAACGCACCCGATCGACCAACTCACCGAACCGGACCGCACCCGACACCGGAACCCGCAACACCCACGTATTGACGAAGAACCCCACCAGATCGGCCAGCGCCTCATCGGTACGCCCCGCGACCGGACCACCGATCGTGATGTCTTCTCCGGCACCGAGTTTGAACAGCAACACCGCCAAACCCGACTGCAACACCATCGACAACGTCGCACCACGCGCCCGCGCCAGCTCCTCGAGCCCCGCCCGCAACGACGGACCCACACGCAACGGCACCGTCTCCCCCCGATAGGAGGCCACCGCCGGACGCGGCCGATCCGCCGGTAGCCGCAGCGCCTGCGGGGATCCGTCCAATTCTGTTTCCCAGTACCGGAATTGCGCGGCCAGCACACTCCCCGGATCGGATTCTTCGCCCAACACCTCCCGCTGCCACAACGCATAATCTGCATACTGCACCGGCAGCGACTGCCACTCCGGCGCACTTCCGCACGACCGCGCCGCATACGCCACCGCCACATCCCGCGCCAACGGCACCAACGATCCACCATCACCAGCGATGTGATGCAACACCAGCACCACCACATGCTCAGCCCCACCCAACCGGAACACCCACGCCCGCAACGGAATCTGCGAAGCCAAATCGAACGGCGCCGCCACCGCCTCGGCCACCGCGCGCACCAGCTGCTGCTCGTCGGTGATCTCCGCTACCGATACCGGAACTCGGACCTCGGCAGTGTCCAGCAGGCACTGCCACGGCACGCCGTCCTGCTCCCGGTAGACGGTTCGCAGCACTTCGTGCCTGGCGACCACATCACCCAGCGCGGCCGCCACCGCAGCCACATCCAGTACGCCGGTCATGCGGAGTGCGACCGGAATGTTGTAGACCGCGGCTCCGGGCTCGAACCGGTGCAGGAACCACAGCCGGGACTGCGCATAGGACAACGGCACCCGATCCGGCCGCGAAAACGCCCGCAACCGGCCCCGCGCCACCCGGCCCTCCGACAGGCGAGCCGCCAGCGCCGCCACCGTCGGCGCTTCGAACACCACCCGAATCGGCAACTCCACACCCAGCACCGACCGAATCCGGCTGATCAACCGCGTCGCCGACAACGAATGCCCACCCAAATCGAAGAACACATCATCGATACCCACCCGCCCCACACCCAAGACCTCAGCAAACAACCCCGCCAACACCCGCTCGGACTCATCACGCGGATCCCGATACACCCCACCCACGAACTCCGGATCGGGCAACGCCTTTCGATCCACCTTCCCGTTCGGCGTCAACGGCAACTCCGACACCGCCAGCACCACCGCGGGCACCATGAACTCCGGCAGCGAACGACCCACGAATCCCCGCATCCCCGCCAGCCGATCCCGCGCACCAGGATCACTCGCACAGTCCTCGAGACTTCGCGCCGAATCCTCGTCCGGCTCGAAAGCGACCGGAAATACTGTCCCGACCGCACGGTCAGCGGTCACGAACTCGGCGTCCACCAACCCCGGTGCGGCGGATGGCCGCACCGCGACCGCATAGCCGAGCTCCCGTCCCAGTTCGCGGCAATCCTGCGGCCACACGCCGGACGTGAGCTCACCGTCGAGGGTCAAGTCGGCGATGCGGCGACGTGGCCCCGCCGCCGCCAGCACGGCGGCCGCACCGCCGTCGGGCAACGATCCGGCATGCGGAATCCCCTGCACCAGAATGGAGTTCGCGGCCGATCCGCTCAGGTACGCCCGCAGCCGGGTCAGGTCCTGGAATTCTTCCCACCGGCGCACTTCCCGCGGGACCGGGACGCGCGGCGCAGGCGGCGCCGTGCGCAGGACCACGTCGTACCGATAGGCCGTCAGCTCGTTCCGGGCACGGCCGTCCTTCGACCGGACCTCCACCGCCGTGATCGCGGGTATCCGATCGCGCAGCCGCACAAAGAATTCCGGCGACAGCAGCAGCTCGCGTTCCTCGGCGACAGCGCGCCGAATCCGAGCGCGCACCTGCGCCGCGGTGTCGTCGCTCCCGGCCCGGGCCAGCTGGACTCCCGTCGCGAACAGCGACACCGAATCCAGGTCCCGGACGTCCCCGAGGAACACCGCGCCGCCCGGGGCCAGCATTTCGATCACCCGCTCGAGGACGTCGATCAGATAGCCCGCGCTGGGAAAATACTGCACCACCGAATTCAGCACGACCGTGTCGAACTCGCCGACCGGCAAGCCGCGCACGTCATCGGCGGCCTGCGCCAGCAGCACTACCCGTCCGGCCCAGTCCTCCTCGATCCGGGCCAGCCGGTGCCGCGACTCCGCGACGGTGCCACCTGATATATCAGTGCCCCAATAGGATTCGCAGCTCGCGGCCACACGCGACAGCAGCAGCCCGGAGCCCGCCCCGATCTCGAGCACCCGGCGCGGGTCCAGCTCCCGAATCCGCGCCACCGTGGCATCCCGCCACTCCCGCATCTCCGCCGGCGGAATCGGCGCACCCGTGTAGCTGCTCACCCAGCCACGGAAATCCTCCCAGAAGCCCACTTCCGCCGAGTCGCCGGCGCGCGGGCCGGGGGAATGCAGATCGTCATGCACCCGGCCCCACTGCCCGACGAGTTCCTGCTCCCATTCCCGATCCCGGGCGGCCAGCACCTTGCGGTCGAGCACGATATAGCCCACCAGCTGCGCGGTTCCGTCGATTCCGGAGCGGGGCACGACCACCGCCTTACCGACTGCCGGGTGGGTCAGCAGCACCGCCTCGACCTCACCCGGTTCCACCCGCACACCCCGGATCTTTGCCTGATCATCGGCCCGCCCCACGAACACCAGTTCCCCGGAACGCGTCCACCGCACCTCGTCGCCGGAGCGATACATTCGCTCCCCCGCGTCGAACGGACACGCCACGAACCTCGCACTCGTCAGAGCCGCCCGCCCCCGATACCCACGCGCCACCTGCGCGCCCGCGATATACAGCTCCCCCACGACACCTGCCGGAACCGGCCGCAACCCGGCGTCCAGCACATACACCCGCACATTCCGCAACGGCCTGCCGATCGGCACCGAAGACTCGCCCGGCACCGGCCCGCGGACCCGATGGCTGGTCACGAATACCGTTGTCTCCGTGGGCCCGTAGGCGTTGACGATGGGCGTCTCCGGTAGGGCGGCTGCGGCTGCGTCGACCAGCCGCCGGGGCAAGATCTCCCCGGACAGCAGCACGCCGCCGACACCGGCCGGGTCGGCGAGCAGCCCCAGCACCTCTTGGAAGACCGACGGAACCGTGCTGAGCAAACTTTGCGGCGAAATACGGTGGGCGAGTGCGAGATTGTCGGAGATCAGCTCGACGCTGCGACCCGCGGCGAGCGGCGCGAACAGCTCGGCGACCGACACGTCGAACGCGATGGACGTCCCGGCCACGACATTCGGCGAATCGCCCGGCGGCAACACTCGCCCCACCTGGGTCACCAGGTTGGTCAGGTTGCGCTGGGTGACGATGACGCCCTTGGGAGTTCCGGTGGAGCCGGAAGTGTAGATGAGATAGGCAGGGTTATCCGGGCGGACCGGACGGGTGCGATCCGCGTCCGTGGGGTCGTCGGACGCCGGAAATGCCAGAGCGTCCAGAACCAGTCGCGGCGCGGAGGTGCTCGGCAGGGTGGTCACCGAATCGGTGATCACGAGTTCGGGCCCGGCGTCCGCGACGATGAGCTCGATGCGCTCGCCCGGATAGGCGGGATCGATCGGGAGATACGCCGCACCGCTCTTGAGCACCGCGACGAGCGCCACGATCAGCTCCGCCGTGCGGGGCAGGGCTACCGCGACAACCGATTCCGGTCCGATCCCCTGCTCGATCAAGACCCAGGCCAGCGCGTTGGCGCGAGAGTTCAGTTGCCGGTAGCTGATTCGGGTGTCCCCGCACCGCACGGCGAGTGCTTCCGGCGACCGCCGCACCTGCCGCTCGAACAGTTCCGCCGTCGTCGCCGCCGGCACGGCGGTCGCGATGCCGTTCCAAGTCCGCAGTACCCGTTCGGATTCCGCGGCGCTCGCCAGCGCCAGCCGCCCGACCGGTCGCGTGGGGTCGCCGAGGAACCCGCGCAGGATCGCGGTCAGGATGTCCCCGTACCGCCGGAGGTCGTCGGGCGCGTAGGACAGGCCGTTCGCATCCAGCTCGATGCTCAGGCTCTTGATGTTGTGCCGGTCGTAGAAGATCGAGAGGGCGAGGTCGTCGACCGGCCCGAAGGACAGCGCGTTGATCCGGACGCTGAAGTCACCGAAATAGATCTCGTCGTCGGAGAACGGGATGATGTTCAGCAACGGACCGAACGGATTGCCCAGCACCGCGCCCGGATTCCCGATCCGCCGGATGTCCGCGAAGGGAAACCGCGCATGCCGGATCGTGGTGCGCAGTTCCGTGCCGAGGGCGCCCGCGATGTCGCCGAGGCCGAGGCCGGGACCGATATCGACCCGCACCGGAACGATATTCGACATCAAGCCCGGCGTCCGCCGCGCCGCGCCGGTCCGGTTGGCCACCGCCAGCCGCAGCATGAACTCGTCCCGGCTCGACACCCGATGCACCAGCGCCGCGACGGCCGCCGCCAGCACTTCGGGCATCGACAGCCCCACGCTCTCGGCCGCGGCCAGCAGGTCGTGCGCCTCGCCGGTCGCCAGCCGCACGCTGTGCCGGAGGGTGTGCGCCGAGCCCGGCTCCGGAACGCCCGGGAGGGCGACCGGATTCGGGAGGTCGGCGGTGTAGCGCTCCCAGAATTCCCGATCGCGGGCAAAGCGGCTGGACTCCCGGTACTTTCGCTCCGCCGCCTCGATGGCGTCGGCCCCCGCGAAGCCCGCGTCCGGCACCTGTCGCCCCGCGGTCATCGCCGAATAGACCTCGGCGACGCGGCGCACCACCAGCCCCAGCCCGTATCCGTCGATCACGATGTGGTGCGCGATGGCGAACAGAAAGCACCGGTCCGCGCCCAGTTTGATCGTGCCGCCCCGGAACAGGAGGTCACCGGCCAGATCGAACGGAAGCCGATGCGCGGCGGCCATGTGCCGCTGGGCACTCGCCCCGGGATCCACGGTCGCACTGACATCGACGAAGTCCGGCTGCCAGCCACGATCGGCCCGCTCGGTTCGGCGCGGCCCGTGGGTCTCGTCGGCGAAGTTCACGAAGAGCACGTCGACCTCGGCGACCACCACCCGCAGCGCGGCCGCCAGCAGCGACTGATCCACACAGCCGGTGACATCGAGGTACCCGCCGACATTGTTGGACAGCTCCGGCGCCAGCCGCTGGGCCCACCACAACGCTTCCTGAGCGGCCGAGATCGAGGACGACTGCGCTTGGGACATAGGGAACTCCATGCGATATTCGCTCAGCTGGTCAAGCCCAGCACGTACTCTGTCCGCTCCCACGGATATTTCGGCAGGCCGGTGACCGCCCGGCCGGGAAGATTCGGCGAATCCGGTGCCGCGACAACCGAATCCACAGCCTCCCCGTGGGCAACCCGATCCAAGGCCGCCATGGCGGCCGGCCGGTCGCAGGCCGGGATCCGGGCACGCACGGGGTGCGGGCGGCCGATCATCGTCGCGCTGTAGGCGAAGGCCGCAAAATCGTGGTCATCGGCGTGCGCCAGGTGAGCGCGATATCGACGAGCCAGCGCGCGCAGCGCCGCCGGTGTCCGCGCCCCGAGCTCGAATCCGTTGACCGGCACTGTCTTCCGTGTGGTCTCCGGCGGTCCGGCACCGACGATCACGTGGGCGTTCGTCCCGCTCATCCCGAACGAACTCACGCCCGCGAACTCGCCGATGCCGGAATCCCACGGCGTGGTTTCCCCGGCGAACACGAGGGGCAGCCCGTCCAGGTCGATGCGCGGATTCAGCGTGGTGAAATGCGCGAGCGGCGGAATCATCCGCTGTTTCAGGCTCGCGATCACCTTCACCAGTCCCCCGATTCCGGCGGCCGCCTCCATGTGCCCGGTATTCGCTTTCAGACTGCCCACCAACAGCTTTCGCCGCCCACTGCCGGCGAGGGCGGACGCGATTCCGGCCACTTCGATCGGATCGCCCAGGGCGGTGCCGGTGCCGTGCGCCTCGAGCACACCGATGTCGGCCGCGGTCAGTCCCGCGTCGGCGAGCGCCCGGCGAATGACATCGGCTTGCGCCTGCGCGGACGGCGCGGTGAGCGCCGCGGAGCGCGCGTCCTGATTCGTCGCCGAACCGAGGATCACCGCGTGGATCCGGTCCCCGTCACGCACGGCGTCGCCGAGCTGTTTGACGACGATCGCCGCGGCCCCGTCGCTGCGCACGAACCCGTCGGCCCGAGCGTCGAAGGCCCGGCAGACGCCTTGGCGTGACAGCGCGGTGGTGTAGTGCAGCAGACGCGTCGTCCGCGGCGAGAGCACCAGGTTCACGCCCGCGACCACCGCCGCGCCGCAGTCACCGCGCCCGATGGCCTGCCGCGCGAGATGCAGCGCGACCAGCGACGACGAACAGGCCGTGTCGATCGCGACGGCCGGCCCGGTCAGGTTGAGCACGTGCGCGATCCGGCCCGCGGCGAAGCAGTGCCCGGCCCCCAGCGCGAGAAAGGGGCCTTTCGCGGCGCCGAGCCAGTCCAGGTAATCGAAGGTGCTGATCCCGACATAGACCCCGATCGAACTCGGCTGCCGGAGGTCGGGCAGGCATGCTCCGTCCTCGAAGGCCTCCCACGCCACCTCCAGCAGCAAGCGGTGCTGCGGGTCCATGGCCCGCGCCTCCGCCGGGCCGATGCCGAAGAACTTCGCGTCGAAGCCGAACACATCGGTGAGGAAGCCGCCCCGCTGCGGCAGGCCCGCCCACTCGCCGTCGAATCGCCGCCGCCGTTGCGGTGGCAGGTCCCCGAGAAGATCGCGTCCCGTCGACAGCGCCTGCCACAGGCTGTTCAGATCATCGATTCCGCCGGGAAACCTGATCCCGACGCCGATGACCGCGAGGGGCGGCTCCTCGGTGCGCGCGGCCAGTTCGGCTTTGAGCCGGGTGATGGTCGCCAGCGCGCGGCTCATCGGCGTGACCGCGCCGGGGCTGTCCGCGTCGATCATGTCTCGGCCGTCACTCGCTCACACAGCGCGGCCGTGATGGCGCGCGGGGCGGCGTGGGTCCACAGGAATGTCGAGGACAGACGCAGCCCGAACGCCGCCTCCAGCCGGTTGCGCAATTCCAGCGCCATCAGGGAGTCCAGCCCGACCGACTTCAAGGGCGTGTCACTGTCGAGGATGTCGACATCCAGACGGAGCACCTGCGCCGTGAGCTCCCGAACCCGTTGCAGCGCAAGGGCGGTCCGATCGGCGCTGGGCGCGGCGAGCAGACGGCTCCGCAACTCGCTCGCCGGCGCCGCGGCGGATCCGTTGCCGGCGCTCAGCTGCCGCACCTGCTGCCAGCTCGGCCGCGCCGCGCAATGCGGGTAGGCGTCGAGCCAGCGGCGCACGTCGAACGGGGCATACCCGGCCAGCGGCTGGTCCGTCCCGAGCATCCGCAGCAGGGCCGCCCACGCGCGGTCCACATCGAATCCCTGGATCCCTCGATCCGCCAGGCGGGCGCCACGATTCGGCGCGGCGGCGGCGAGCCCGATGGCGTCGAAGGCTCCCCACCGGATGCTCAGCGCCGGCAACCCGCGTAGGCGCCGCGCCGCCGCGAACGCGTCCAGATAGGCGTTCGCCGCCGCGTAAGCGGCCTGCCCGGGGTTCCCGACGAGCGCGACCGCCGAGGAGAAGAGCACGAAAAGATCCAGCGGCATGCCCTGGGTGCAGCGGTCGAGATTCGCGCAGCCGGCCGCTTTCGGAGCGGTCGCGTGATCGATCCGGTCCGGGGACAGATTGGCGACCGTCGAGTCCGCCAGCACGGCGGCCATGTGGAAGACGCCCCGCAGCGGCGGCAACCCGGCCCGAATCTCCTCGACGAGCGCGCCGACCCGCCCCGCGTCCGCGACATCCACGGCGCGGCACTCGATCCGGGCGCCGCGTTCGCGCAGCGCGGCGACCCGCCGCAGCACCGCGCCCGCCGGATCGGACCGTGACACCAGCACGATCGTCCGCGCGCCGTGGGCGATCAGGAATTCCGTCAGCGCGAGTCCCAGGGCGCCGAGGCCGCCCGTGATCAGATAGGTCGCGTCGGCGTGGAAACGCCCGTCCTCGAGCGGTTTCGGCGCCACGCTCCGCACCGACGCCGGATCGGTCAGCACGATCTTTCCGACCAGGTCACCGGACCCCAGCGTGCGCACCGCGGCGCCGGCATCGTCGAACGAATACCGGCTCCACGCAAGCGGTTTCAGCACGCCGTCGGCGAGGTGCTGCCATACGGCGCCCAAGACCCGCGCGAACAACTCCGGCCGGCGCTGCATCATCCCGTCCAGATCGACGGCGGCGAGGCTGATTCCCTTCCGGAACGGCGCGAGGGCGATGTGCCGTCCCGCGTAGATGTCGCGTTTGCCGATCTCGACGAAGCGGCCGTCCTCGGCGAGCGCGTCCAGCCCCAGGGGTATGGCGGCACCGATCAGCGAATTCAGGAGGACGTCGACGCCGCGGCCGCCGGTGATCCGGGCCACCTCCGGGCCCCAGGACAAGTCCCGAGAATCCAGCACATGAGCGATTCCGCTGTCGCGCAGTTGCTTTCGCTTCTCGGAGGTACCGGCCGTCGCGATCACCCGCGCGCCGGTCAGTTCCGCGATCTGCACGGCGGCGAGGCCGACGCCGCCCGCCGCCGAGTGGATCAGCACGGTCTCGCCGGGTTGCAGGCGCGCCAGCTCACACAAGCTGTACCAGGCCGTGACCATGGCGATGGACGTCGCCGCGGCGTCCTCGTCGGACATGGTCTCCGGGATCGTGCGCGCGTGTGCCGCCCGCACGATCACATGGGTCGCGAACGCTCCCATGACGATCGCTACGACGCGCTCGCCCACCGCGAATCCGGTGCTACCCGGTCCGATTCGGGTGACGCGGCCCGCGCATTCACCACCGAGCAGCGACCCCGTGCGCGAGCGGTCGGGATAGGTGCCCAGCACCTTCATCACGTCGACGAAGTTGAGCCCCGCGGCCGTCACTTCCACCTCGAGTTCGCCGGGCCCGGGCGCGCGGCGCGGCATCGATCGGTACGCCATGCCGTCCCAGTAGCCGGGGCGCGCCACCTCCAGCCGGAACGCCTCGGCCGAGGTCCGCCAGCCGGTAACGGGCAGTTCGAGCCGCGGCTCGACGCCATAGGACAACCGGCCTGCCAGTCGACGGGAACCGCGCAGCACAAGCTGGTCCGCGCCGTCGACGCACTGGATTTCGTGCACGGCAGCGGGAAAATCCTCGAGGTGGCCCACATCGAGCAGCCGCGCGCACAGCTCCGGATGCTCGTTCTGCACCACCCTGGTGAAACCCCAGAACATCGCACTGCCGGGGTCCGGCATATCGCCGTCCACGCCGTACTGCGCCCGCTGCGTCAGCACCACCAGTCGCGGTGGCGCGCCGAGGCGCAGGCACGCCTGCACCAGAGTGGCGAGGGCCCGCAGGCCCTGCTGGTAGTGCCGGATGTCGAGATCGGGTGGCGGCGCGAGGAAGACGAGGTCGTTTCCGCCGGCCGCGGACAGCGTTTCCGCGAGGGCGGCCGAGGAGACGCCGGGCGGGACGAGGACGGTTTCGACAGCCGCGCCGGAACCGTGGAGATCGGCACGCAGCCGGTCGAGCAGCGCGGCGGCCTCGCCCGGACCGCACACCACGCAGGCCCTCGGCGAGCCGGTTGCCGTGATCGCCGGTTCCTCCTGGAAACCGAAGTCGAGGGTCGGCTGCACGGCATCCGGTTCGCGAACGGCCAACGGCCGCAAGTGGATCCCATACATGGCCAGCATCGGACGGCGCTCCGCGTCGAAAACCAGCACATCGCACAACTCCACCCGGCGGACCGCGTACGCCCAGGCCGTGCTGACCGGGGCGTCCGGCAACCGTAGCCACACAACGCGTTCGACACCGACCGGCACGAGTGTCTCGGTGCCGGAGTACACCTCGAGCCCGGTCTGCAAACAGGCGTCCCACAGGGCCACGTGCGGGTGACCGCGCTCGGCGCCGACCCGGCAGTTCGGCGGCAGCACGACCTCGGCCAGCGCCTCCGCACCCTGCCGGAACAGGCGGCGAATGCCCTGGAAAGAGGGGCCGTAGTGCAGGTCGCGTTCCGCGCTGACCGCGTAGTGCTCGTCGACGGGTCGTTGCGGCGCGCTGAGCAGCGGCTCGGGGAAGCGCGCGGCCGCCGGGCCGCGCTGCTCGAACCACACCCGGCCCGTGGCATTGTCGAGCCACACCGGCTCCGTCCCCGCCAGCGAGCGAACAGTGCAACTCGCGCCACCGGAAACATCTTCGCGCCAGGTGAGGGCCAGGTGGGCCGGTTCCTCGGTCAGTACCAGTCCCGCGTGGAACACGACATCGCCGAGCTCCGCGGGCGGCGCGCCGGTCCGGGCGACGGCCGCCTGCACCAGCAGCGCTAGAAATCCCGCGCCCGGATAGACGATCGAGTCGCCGACGCGATGGTCCCGCAGCCACGGCTGCGCGACCAGGTCGATCTCGATTCGCCCCTGCCGCACATCGTCTTCCACGACATCCGGGATCAGAACCAAGGTCTGCCCCAGCGTGGCGGCCAGTGGTCGCCGCGCCGGACCGGGCCAGTGCCGGCGTCGCTGCCACGGATAGGCCGGAATCGGCAGGTGTGCCGCGTCGTTCAGGAACCCGAACGGCGTCAGGCCGCACACGTATGCCCGGCCGAAGGCCCGCACCAGATCGGCGGGGGCGGCCGCGCCACGGTAGAGCGTGGCCAGGACCGTCGCGGCCGAGCCGTGGTGTTCGGCGAGCTGTTCGACATCGGGTGTCAGCACCGGATGCAGGCTGACCTCGAGGCAGTGCGTGAGGTCCGGATTCCCCAGCACCTCGGCCATGACCTCCGCGAAACGCACTGGCCGGCACAGGTTGTCCACCCAGTATCCGGCGTCGAGCTCCGCGCCGCGCACCGGCCGGCCGGTGACGGTGGAGTACATCGGCGTCGCGGTCGCGCGCGGGCGGATCGGCTCGAGCACCGCCATCAGGTCGGCGCGCAGTTCCTCCATCTGCGGACTGTGCGAGGCGTAGTCGACATTCACCAGGCGGCAGAAAGTCCCCGCGTCCTCGAGGAGCTCCCGCAACAGCAGCACCGCGTCGGTGCGCCCGGTGAGGATGCACGACGACGGCCCGTTGTGCGCGGCCAAGTGCACGGAGTCTTCGAAACCGGCCAGCGCTTCGACCGCCGCGGGCAGACTCAGCTCGACCGCCAGCATCCGGCCGTGCCCGACGGTGCGACGCGCGAGGGCGCTACGGCACGCCACGATGCGGGCGGCGTCGTCGAAGGACAGCGCACCGGCGACGGTCGCCGCCGCGATCTCACCCTGACTGTGCCCGATCACCACGCTGGGCTCGACCCCCGCCGACCGCCAGACCTCGGCGAGGGCGACCATGGTCGCCCACAGGGCCGGCTGCACCATGTCGATCCGGTCCAGCCAGCCCGCGCCGTGCGTGCCGGCCAGGACCGAACGCAGGTCCCAGCGACAGTGCGGCGCAAGTGCGTTCGCGCACTGGTCGATGATCTCCCGGAACTGCGGGACCACCAGCAACTGCTGGGCCATTCCCGCCCACTGGCCGCCCTGACCAGGAAACACGAACGCGGTCCCCCGGTGCTCGACGGCCCGGCCGGTTTCGACAGCGCCGCCCGCCGGTTCGGCGTCCTCGGCGAACTGTCGCAGTGACTGCTGGAGTTCGACGCCGCCGGAGGTCACCAGCGCCGCACGGAATCCGAAGTGATCGCGCCGGTGCGCGAGCGTGCCCGCCAGCGCCGTCGCGTCCACCGGTTCCCGCCGGACGAAATCCGCGAGGTCCCCGGCGCGTTGCCGCAGCGCCGCGGAGGTGTGCGCGGAGAGCGGCAGGAATGCCGGCAACCCCGGCTCCGCCTGCGCGTCCGCCGGGGCGTCGCGGGCGGGCGCGCGGGTCAGGATGAGGTGCGCGTTCGTGCCGCCGAGTCCGAAGGAATTGACTCCGAGAAAGACCGGACCCGCCGCGGGCAACTGGACACCCTCGTGCGCCACCCGCAGGTTCAGCTGCTCGAAGGGAATCGCCGGATTCACTTGCTCCGCATGCAGACTCGCCGGGACATAGCCGCGTTCCAGCGACAACAGCGCCTTGAAGACGCCGGGCAGCGCCGCGGCGGCTTCGAGGTGGCCGGTGTTGGTCTTCACCGATCCGATCGGCAGCGGCGGCAACCCGCCGCGCCGGGACCGGCCCAGCACGGACCCGATCGCCGCCGCCTCGATCGGGTCGCCGCGCCCGGTCCCGGTGCCGTGCGCCTCGACATAGGCGACCTGATCGATCGGCACGCCGGACGCCGCGTAGGCGCGTCGCAGCAGTGACTCCTGCGCAACGGGATTCGGCGTGAAGGCGCTCTCCCCGCCGCCGTCGTTGTTGACCTCGGTCCAGACGATCAGCCCGCGCACCCGGTCGCCGTCCCGGATCGCCCGGTCCAGCGTTTTCAGATACATCGCGCCGACGCCCTCGGCGCGCACATAGCCATCGGCCGCCGCGCCGAACGCGTGGCAGCGGCCGGTCGGCGACAGCGCGCCCAGATGAGTGAGCCCGATCGACGCGTCCGGCGTCAGGATCAGGTTCACCCCGCCGACCAGCGCCGCGTCGACCGTGCCGAGAATCAGCTCCTGCCGCGCCACGTGGATCGCGACCAGCGCGGACGAACAGCCGCTGGTCACAACGAAACTCGGCCCGGTCAGCCCGAGGAAGTAGGAGACCCGCGCCGCGATCATGTCCAGTTCGCACCCCGCCAGGCTGTGCTGGGTCACCGGCACTCCCCGCTGCTTGCGCAGCGTTTCATAGTCGTGCCAGAGCGCGCCCACGTAGACGCCGGTGCGCGAACCGCGGAGGGCGGCGGCCGGAGTGCCGGCGTCCTCCAGCGCGCACCAGGCGGTCTCCAGCATCAATCGCTGTTGCGGATCCATCACTTCGGATTCTCTGGGCGAAATTCCGAAAAATGTTGCGTCGAAATGCTCTACGCCATCGATAAATCCGCCGACGGACTGAATTGCAAGCTCGGGATCGAAGTGGGAACGGCTGTCCCAGCGTTCGCCGGGAACCGGTCGAATCGATTCGCGACCAGCGGCGAGCAGGCTCCAGAAACTCTCGATATCGGGCGCACCAGGAAATCGTCCAGCCATTCCGATTACCGCGATAACCCTGGTCGGATCACCTGTGACAGCGGAAACAGCAGGCATGATTCGACCCCAGCACGACAATGCGACCGCTCATTCGCGCAACTTCATCGGATTACGTTGAGCCGGTTCAAGGATGCTCCAAATGGTACTGCGCGGCCGAGTGAAGATCACCTGGAGCGAGCCGGGTTTCAGCCCGGCGACAGTGCTGCTTCAGCGCCATTTCAGCGCCTTTTCAGAGGCGCTTAAGAATTGCCCGGACGGCGACGATCACACCGGAAGTTGGGGAGTATCTGAGGTATGCGCCCACCACGTAGCGGCCGGGCGGTCGTCATCACCGGCATGGCCGCGATGACCGCACTCGCCGGCGACCTCACCGCGACCTGGCAGCGCCTGCTGTCCGGATCGAGCGGCATCGGCGAGCTGGAACCCGATCTCATCGACCGATACCAGCTGCCGGTGACGATCGGCGGTCGCCTGAAACCGGCTCCCGACACCCTGCTGACCCGGATCGAGCAACGCAGGCTGGCCTACACCGGGCGCCTCGCGCTCCGGCTGAGCCGCGTCGCCTGGCGGGCGGCGGGCAGCCCCGGCGTGGATCACGATCGGCTGGCGGTCGCGATCGGCACGGCACTCGGCGACGCCGACGTGCTGGTGACCGCCACCGCCGGCCTCGAAACCGGTGGGTACCGGAAGGTTTCGCCGCTGGCGGTGCAGCAGATGATGCCCAACGGCGCGGCCGCCGCCGTAGCGCTGGACCTGGGCGCCCGGGCCGGCATCCACACGCCGGTCGCCGCGTGCGCCTCCGGCGCGGAGGCGATCGCGCACGCCTGGCGACTGATCGCCGGCGCCGACGCCGACATCGTCGTGGCGGGTGGCGTGGAGAAGAGTTTCGGCGCGGTCCCGCTGGCCGCGTTCGCCGTGATGCGCGCGCTGAGTACCCGGACCGGCGATCCGCGCACCGCCTCCCGCCCGTTCGATCGCGATCGCGACGGATTCGTCCTGGGCGAGGCGGGGGCGCTGCTCGTCCTCGAGGACGAACGGCACGCGCGGGCGCGCGGCGCGACCATTCATGCCCGCCTGCTCGGCGCGGGCATCACCTCCGACGCCTACAACACGGTCGCGCCGGACCCGAGCGGCACGCACGCCGCCCGGGCCATGACCCAGGCCTTGCGGACCGCGGGATTGGCGCCCGCGGAAGTCGGGCACGTCAACGCCCACGCCACCGCGACTCCGCTCGGCGACCTGGCCGAGGCCCGGGCGATCGGCACGGCGATCGGGCGCGACGCGTCGATCTACGCGCCGAAATCCGCGCTCGGTCATGCGCTGGGCGCCGCCGGAGCCGTCGAGGCCGCGCTCACGGTGCTGAGCATCAGAGAAGGGCTGGTCCCCCCGACGCTGAACCTGGACCATCAGGATCCGGAGATCGACCTCGATATCGTGCACGGCACGGCGCGCGCCGGCGCCATCGACGCGGCACTGTCGAATTCCTTCGGATTCGGCGGGCACAACGTGTGCCTGGCCTTCGGCCGGGCCTGATCAATTCATCGTCAGGAGCGGATCGTCCAGGCCCGAATCGTCTTCCAGGATGCGGCGTTGCAGGGACCGCAGTTCCCGGTTCGGCTCGATTCCGTGGCTGGCGACGAGATTGCCGCGCATCTCGGTGAAGACTTCCAGCGCCTCCGCGGAGCGGCCGGATCGGTGCAGGGCAAGCATCAGGTAACCCCACAGCGTCTGCTGGTTCGCGTTGCGCGCCACCAGCGCGTACAGCTCGGGGACCAGCGCCTGGTGCCGTCCCAGGCGCAGATCGATCTCGATCCGGCGCTGCTGCGCGTTCGCGCGATGCTCGTCCTGCACCTTGGCGATCTGCTCGAGCCAGGTCGTGCGGCGCACATCCGCGAAGGTGGGCCCCGCCCACAGGTCCAGATATCTGGCCAGATGCACCGAAGCCTCGGACAGGTCGCCGCGCGCCTCCGCGGCCACGGCCCGGTATCGGAAGATCTGCGATTGTGCGATGTCACAGTGGTGATCGGACAGAAAGAGGGCGTAGCCCGGATGACGCGTTTCGATCAGTCCGGACTGTCCTTGAAAATGCTTGCGTAGTTGCGAGACATAGACTTGGAGCGCACTGTCGGCGGTGCGCGGCGGTTCGTTCCACAAACCCTTGATCAGCTGATCACTCGAAACCACCGCACCGGCGCTGTCGATGAGTAAGGCGAGCAGCATTCGCAGCTTCAACGCTCGTGGCGTTCGATCGGATCCGTCATCGTGTCGCACACGGATCGGCCCGAGTACCGTGAAATGCATTGTCCATCAACCCCAATGCGCGTGTACCGCAGCACGATACCGGAACAGTCGTGGGCTCGAGCCGCACTCCGCATGTGAGGATTCACCGATCGCCCGAACTCGGAGCCGAACTCCGCCAGTAGAGTCGCCGAGCATGAAGGTCATCTTGTTCCACTCTTCGTGCGGGCTGCGACCGGCGGTGCAGGAGGCCGCCGACCGGCTGCGGGCCGCGGGTCACGAGGTGTATGTGCCGGATCTGTACGACGGGCGCACCGCCGACTCGGTCGAGGAGGGGATGCTGATCCGGGACGAGATCGGGCAGGACGAACTGCTGCGGCGGGCGGTGGTCGCGGCGGCGCCGCATTCGGAGCAGGGGCTGGTGTACGCCGGGTTCTCGCTGGGGGCGTACTTCGCGGGCAGCATCGGACTGGCCGATGTGAAGGCGCGCGGGCTGTTGCTGCTGCACGGGACTTCCGATGTGCCCGAGGATGTTTCGATGGACGGGCTGCCGACGCAGTTGCACGTGGCCGACCCGGACATGTACGAGCCCGACGACTGGTTGAACAGCTGGTATCTGGACATGCAGCGGGCCGGGGCCGACGTGGAGGTGTACCGGTATCGCGGTGCGGGACACTTATACACCGACCCCGGGTTGCCGGATTGGGATGCCGAGGCCGCCGAGCGCACCTGGACGCTGGCGCTCGGCTTCCTCGACTCGCTGGGTTAGAGGACCGTGAGTCCGTGCGGGCGGTTGTTCATCGATTCGCAGCCGTCCGCGGTGACCACCACGATGTCCTCGATGCGGGCGCCCCAGTCGCCACGGAAGTAGATGCCGGGTTCGATGCTGAACGCCATGCCTTCCTGCAACACCAGGTCGTTGCCCGCGACGATGTAGGGCTCCTCGTGCACGGACAGGCCAATGCCGTGGCCGGTGCGGTGCACGAAGGCCTCGCCGAATCCGGCTTCCACCAAGACGTTCCGGGCGGCGGCATCCACCGATTCGGCGGTCACGCCGGGCCGAGCGGCGGCGACCGCCGCGGCCTGCGCGTGCTCCAGGGCGGCGAACTTCGCGGCGATCTCCGCGCTCGGTTCGCCGATGCTGTAGGTCCGGGTGGAGTCGGAGTAGTAGCCGGGGTCGACCGGGCCGCCGATGTCGATGACTACCACGTCACCGGGTTCGATGCGCCGGTCCGAGACGTGATGGTGCGGGTCGGCGCCGTGCGGGCCGCTGCCGACGATGACGAACGCCGCCTCGGTATGGCCCTCCTCGACGATGGCGGCGGCGATGTCCACGCCGACCTCGGCCTCGGTGCGCCCGGCGACCAGGAATTCACCCATCCGGGCGTGCACCCGGTCGATGGCTGCGCCGGCCCGGCGCAGCGCGTCGATCTCGGCCTCGTCCTTGGTCATTCGCAGTTCCCGCAGCACCGGGGTGGCCGAGACCGGCAGGCCGCTGGTGGACTGGGCGAGCGGGATCAGGTGCAGCGCGGGCATCGCGTCGGCGACCGCGATGCGGGACCCGGCGTGCAGGGTGGAGTGCACCAGCTCGTAGGGGTCGACGCCGTCCACCCAGTCCAGCACGCGCAGGCCGAGCTCGCCGGCCGCGGAACCGGCCAGCGACGCCAGCTCCAGCTTGGGAATCACCACCGCGGGCGTCGCCTTGTCGGCGGTGATGACCAGGCAGGTCAGCCGCTCGAAGGATTCGGCGTCCGAGCCGATCAGATACCGCAGGTCCGGCCCCGGGGTGATGAGCAAGGCGTCCAGCGACGCCGCCCGCATCAGATCCACTGCCCGTTCCAACCGGTCCCGATACACATCCGCCGCGAACCTGGACTTCGTCTGCGAACTCATAGCCATCGACGTTACCCGCCGCCGGAAGCGGCCACCACAGCGCAAACTAGGGGGATGGAAAGACACTCTGGGGCGAGCGGGCCGCGGGTTCCGATCCACGATGTCCTGCGGGGTCTCGAAATCCACCCGCTGGAGCCGGGCGACACGGCCATCGAAGCCTTCGTCCTGGTCAAGCTCATCGACGCGCAGGGCAACGCCAGCTGGGCGTTCCGCACCACCAACCGGCTCAACCGCGAGGAATTACTCGGCGCGCTCACCGTTCAGGTCGACATCCTGCGCAAGGAATTGCGGGATCTCTGGGGCTGAGCTTGTCAGGGTGGGCGGGTAGCCTCAGCGCCGTGACTTCTACCGGTGGGCCTCTGTTGCTGCTCGATGGCGCCAGTCTGTGGTTTCGTGCCTTCTACGCGATCCCAGACAAGATCACCGCGCCCGACGGCCGTTCGGTGAATGCCTTGCGCGGCTTCACCGACATGGTCGCCTCGCTCATCACCAAGCACTCGCCGAGCCGGCTGGTGGTGTGCCTGGATCTGGATTGGCGCCCGCAGTTCCGGGTCGACCTGGTGCCCACCTACAAGACCCACCGCCTGGATTCCTCCAGCACAGCTGCGGCGGGCGCCGAAGAGGTGCCGGACCTGTTGACCCCGCAGGTCGAGATGATCCTCGAGGTGCTCGCCGCGGCGGGCATCGCGACCGGCGGCGCGGCGGGCCTGGAAGCCGACGATGTGTGCGGCACCCTCTCCAGCCAGGAGCGCACCGACGCGGTCGTCATTGTCAGCGGCGACCGCGATCTGCTGCAACTGGTGCGTGACGAACCGGCCCCGCCGGTCCGTGTGCTGTACGCGGGCCGCGGCCTGGCCAAGGCCGAATTGTTCGGTCCCGCCGAGGTTTCCGCGAAATACGGTGTGCCCCTGGAGAACGCGGGCCCGGCCTACGCCGATATGGCCACCCTGCGCGGCGACTCCTCCGACGGATTCCCCGGTGTGGCGGGCATCGGCGACAAGTCCGCGGCGACTCTGATCAATCGTTTCGGTTCGCTGGAGGCGCTGGTCGCGGCGGTAGACGATCCCGAAGCCGATCTCGCCGCCGGCATGCGCGCCAAACTTCGTGCGGCACACGACTATTTGAAGGCTGCCGCCCCGGCGGTACGCATCGTCCGCGACGCCGAGGTCGAACTCTCCCGGCCCGACCTGCTCCCCCGCACGCCCGCCGATCCGGACCGCTTGCGTGAGCTCGCGACCGCCTACAACGCCGAGAGCCCCATCGCCCGCTTGGTCACCGCGTTGAGCACGCGCTGATTCGGGCGGCGCCGCGGCGGTAGCTCGCGCCGGAGCGCGAGCTACCCGAGCGGATGCGTTCGATCCGTCTAGTTCGGACGACCGACCTCGTAGGTCCCATCGTCCTTGGTGATCTTGACGTTGACCTTCTTCTGCTCGCCGCTGACCTTGAGGCTGCATTCGAAGGTCGCGTCCACCTTCACCTCCTGGCCGGACGGGCAGGAGACGTCGGCGACGTCGGAGATGCCGTAGGAGTCGGTGAGGACCTTCTTGACGCCGTCCTGGACGGCGCTCTGGTCCAGCTTGTCCTTGGCCGTGAGCAGCAGCACGCCGGTGATCAGCGCGCCGATCACCGCCACGCCGACGACCGCCAGGATGGCGATCAGGCCCTTCTTGCTCTTCTTGGCCGGGGTCTGCTGCGGCGCCGGCTGGCCGGGCTGGCCCCACTGGCCCTGCGGCTGCTGACCCCACTGCTGCTGCGGCTGGCCGCCGGTCTGCTGACCCCAATCCTGTTGTGGCTGCTGGCCCCACTGCTGCTGGCCACCGGTCTGCTGACCCCACTGCTGCTGCGGCTGCCCGCCGGTCTGCTGACCCCATTGCTGCTGCGGCTGACCAGGGGTCTGCTGGCCCCACTGCTGTTGCTGCGGAGGCGGCGTCTGGTCGCCCCAGTGCTGGGTCGGCTGCGCCTGGCCGGGCTGCTGGCCGCCCCACTGCTGGGTCGGGCCGGCTTGGCCGGGGTTCTGGTCCGCTCCCCAGTGCTGGGTGGGATCGTTGCGTCCCTCCCCGGGATCGTTCGGTCCGTACGGGCCGCTCATCTTGCCTCCACTCGCATCGTTATACATACGGTAGCCCCCCGCGCGAGACTCGTCGCCATGCGACTACTCCACGGTCGGTACGCGAAAGAAATCAAATCACAATCGAATCCGCTGTGTTCGACGCCGCGCGCGTAACCCAACTTAGCCACGTTACGCCGCGTCCACCGCGACCACACCGCGCCGGATCGCCCGCACCGCCTTCGCCGCGGTGCCCGCCACCTCGACATCGTCGGCGGTGTTGTGAATCTGATCCAGCAGATCGATGACCTGCCGGCACCAGCGCACGAAATCACCGGCCGAGAGCGGACTGCCCTGATCGCCGCTGGCCAGCAGCGATTCGGCCAGTCCGTCGCCGCGCGCCCACTTGTAGACGCCGGTGACGAAGCCGAGGTCGGGTTCGCGGGTCGGCGGCAGCTTGTGCCGGGACTCGTCGGTCCGCAGCTGACTCCACACCGCGACCGTGGCGCCCACGGCCCGCCGGATGGGTTCGGTGGGTCCGGTCACGCCGAGATAGCCGCCCTCCTGACGGGACTCGTACACCAGCGCCGACACCACGGCCGCGAGTTCGGCCGGGCCGAGCCCGCGCCACAAGCCCTCCCGCAGGCACTCGGCGACCAGCAGGTCCGCCTCGGCGTAGATGCGGGCCAGGCGGCGGCCGTCCTCGGTGACCTCGCCCTCGTGCACGAAACCGCGCTCCTCCAGCAGCCCGAGGATCCGGTCGAAGGTACGCGCCAGCGAATTGGTTGTGGCGGCGACCTTTTGGCGCATGGACTCGGTTTCGCGCAGCACCCGGTTGTAGCGTTCGCCGACGCGGCTCATCTGCTCGCGGTCGGACCGCGCGTGCGCCGGATGCGAACGCAGCGAGCGCCGCAGCGTGTCCAGTTCGCGGTCGTCGGCCGCGGCCGCCCGCTTGTCGCGCCGCTTGCGCCCGGGCGCCTCGATGCCGGTGCCGCGCAACGCGGAAGCCAGATCGCGGCGGGTCCGCGCGGTGCGGTGGTCGACGCGGCGCGGCAGCCGCATATGGCCGAGCGCCTCGGCGGGAACCGGGAAATCGGCGACCGACACCCGGCCCGCCCAATGGTCCTCGGTGAGCACCAGTGGACGCGGATCACCCGGTGTCGCATCGGGTTCCAGGATCACCGCGAGACCTTGCCGGCGGCCGGACGGGATCGCCACCACGTCGCCGCGGCGCAGCCGGACCAGCGAATTGACCGACGCGCCGCGCCGATCGGAGCGCTTCTGCTGTTCCAGCGACCGTTCCCGCTGCTTGATCCGCTCACGCAGCGAAATGTATTCGAGGAAGCCGCCTTCCTCGCCGCCGAGCTGACCGCGCAGCTTGCGCAGCTGCCCCTCGTTACGCTCGATGCCGCGCACCAGCCCGACCACCGAACGGTCGGCCTGGAACTGGGCGAAGGAACGTTCCAGCAGGGCCCGCGCTTCCTCGGCGCCCATCCGGTCGATCAGGTTGATCGACATGTTGTAGCCCGGCTTGAACGAGCTGCGCAGCGGGTAGGTGCGGGTGGACGCCAGCCCGGCGACGGTGCTGGTGTCGACCTCGGGCTGCCACAGCACCACCGCGTGACCTTCGATGTCGATGCCGCGCCGGCCGGCGCGACCGGTCAGCTGGGTGTATTCGCCGGGGGTGAGTTCGGCGTGCGATTCGCCGTTGTACTTCACCAGGCGTTCCAGCACCACCGTGCGGGCGGGCATGTTGATGCCCAATGCCAGTGTCTCGGTGGCGAAGACGGCCCGCACCAGCCCGCGCACGAACAGTTCCTCGACCGTGTGCCGGAACGCGGGCAGCATGCCCGCGTGGTGCGCGGCCAGGCCGCGGTGCAGCGCCTCGCGCCACTCCCAGTAACCGAGCACCTCCAGATCGCCCTTGGGCAGATCGCCGGTGTGCTTCTCGATGATCGCGTCGATCTCCGCGGTCTCGTCCGGCCTGCTCAGATCCAGCCGCGAACGCAGGCACTGCGCCAGCGCCCCATCGCACCCCGCACGGCTGAAGATGAAGGTGATCGCGGGCAGCAGACCTTCCTCGTCCAGCTTGGCCAGCACCTCCGGACGCGGCAGCGGCCGGAAATCGCGGCGCGGGCCGCCACCGCGATGCCGCGGCGCCCAGCCGTTCATCCGATCCGCGGACTCCCGCTGCCGGATATAGCGGACCAGATCCTCGTCGACGAGCACCTTCTGCTCGCTGGAGCTGGAGTCGAACAGGTCGAACATGCGCCGGCCGACCATGACGTGCTGCCACAGCGGCACCGGGCGGGTCTCGTCGACCACCACGGAGGTGTTGCCGCGCACCGTTTCCATCCACGCGCCGAATTCCTCGGCGTTGCTGACGGTCGCCGAGAGGCTGACCAGCCGCACGTCCGGCGGCAGGTGCAGGATGACTTCCTCCCACACCGCGCCGCGGAACCGGTCGGCCAGGTAGTGCACCTCGTCCATCACCACATACGACAGCCCGCGCAGCGCGTCGGAGGAGGCGTAGAGCATGTTGCGCAGCACCTCGGTGGTCATCACGACCACCGGCGCGTCCGGGTTCAGGGACTGGTCACCGGTGAGCAAACCGACGCTGTCGCGCCCGTAGCGCTCGGTCAAGTCCGCGAACTTCTGGTTCGACAGCGCCTTGATCGGCGTGGTGTAGAAGCACTTTCCGCCCGAGGCGAGGGCGAGGTGCACCGCGAACTCGCCGACGACGGTCTTGCCCGCGCCGGTCGGGGCGCACACGAGAACGCCGTGCCCCGCTTCCAGCGCGGCGCACGCGTCGCGCTGAAAAGGATCCAGGGAGAAGCTCAGCTCGGCGGAAAACTTCGTCAGCTCGCCCGACGCCGCATGATCTGTCACATTTCAGAGCGTATCGGAGTAGTCCGACACTGGTCGCGTGGATTTTCCGGCGGGTTCGGAGATCGACTCCGCGGGCGCAACGGCTTCCGGCTCGTCGATGCCGGCGGTTTCGTCGTCGGCGAGGGCCTGTTCTTCCTTGCGCGCCCGGCGCCGATCGTTGATCCGCGCGAACTGCACGGCGACCTCGAACAGCACGGTCAGCGCGAGCGCCAGGGCCAGCATCGAGAACGGATCCTGCGGCGTCACGATGGCCGCGAACACGAACAGCCCGAACACGATTCCGCGCCGCCACGCCTTGAGCCGTTCGTAGGTCAGCACGCCGATCAGGTTGAGTCCGATGACGATCAGCGGCGTTTCGAAACTGACCCCGAAAATGATCAGCAACTGGATGATGAATCCGAAGTACTGCGTACCGCTGAGCGCGGTGATCTGGACGTTGTCGCCGATGGTGAGCAGGAAGTCCAGGGCATGGGCCACAACGACATACGCGAGCACGGCGCCGGTGGCGAAGAGCACGGTGCCGGAGGTGACGAACCCGACCGCGTACTTGCGTTCCTTGGCGTAGAGGCCGGGGGTGATGAACGCCCACAGCTGATACAGCCAGACCGGCGCGGCCAGCACCACGCCGGCGGTGAAACCGACCTTCAACCGGAGCATGAACTGCTCGAACGGCGCGGTCGCGAGCAGGCGGCAGGCGCCGTCGGGCGTCAGCGCGGCCCGCGCGCTGGGCGGCAGCGCACAGTAGGGGCCGCGCAGGATCTCACCGAGGCTTTCCACACCGAGGAACGAATGCGCGTACCAGAGGAACCCGATGATGGTGGTGAGCATCATGGCCGCGAGCGAGATCAGCAGCCGCGTACGCAGTTCCTGGAGGTGTTCGACCAACGACATGGTGCCGTCGGGATTGGTCCGGCGCTTGCTGCGCCGGGGATCGAACGGGATTCGCATAGGTGTAGTCGGCCCCTGTGTCTGAACAGCGCGGAACCGGGCGAGCTCGACTCACCCGGGGTGGAGCGTCCGGCTCTTACAGCGACTTCGACTCGGGCTGCGCCTGCGGCTGCGCGACCGGGTTGGCCGGCTGCGCGGCCGGCAGCTGCTGCGGAGCAGGCTGCGCGGCCGGGGTCGAGGAGCTGCCCTCGCTCTGCATCTGGCTGACCTCGCTCTTGAAGATGCGCAGCGAACGGCCCAGACCGCGGGCCGCGTCCGGCATCCGCTTCGCGCCGAAGAACAGCACGAAGACGGCTGCGACAATCAGCCAATGCCAGATGCTGAACTGGCCCATGGTGTACCTCCCAAGACTGTGGTGTTTCTGATGCTACCGGACTTTGAGCGGCGCATTTGTGCGCCCCACCGCTCGAACGCCCCGGTAAATCGGCGTTTGCCGGGCGTTAACGCACGGTGGCGGCCGCGGCCTGGAGTTGCGCGAGAAGTTCGGCTCCGGTCCAGGTGCGCTTGTCGCCTTGCTCGGCCGCGACGATGAGTTCGATGAGTCGCTGATTCACCGGCGTCGGCAGGCCGACCATCGCGCCCAGCCCGACGATCTCACCGCACAGCCAGGAGATCTCGGTCTTGCGGCCGAGCGCGAGGTCATCGGCCATGGACGAGCGCGCCACCGGATCGATGGCGAGGACCTTGGCCGCGACCCGCCGGAAGACCCCGTCCGGCACCGTCAGCAGCCGCGTCATCAGCGCGGGCGGCAGCGGCGTGAGCCGGGCGGGCTGGATCCGCGCCCGGTTCATCGCGGCCAGGGCTTCACGCTGGGTCAGCGCCAGACAGCGGCGGTAGTTCCGGTCGCCGAGTTGCTCCCGCAGCGGCCGCCCGGACAGCGCGTTGATCGGGTTGTTCAGATTCAGCAGCAGTTTCGCCCATTGCACCGGCAGCAGCTGCGGGTAGCGGCGCCAGCCCAGCCCGGACCGGGCGAACAGGTCGTGGAATTCGGCGAGTGCCGGGTCGTCCTGGATCGCGATCTCGCCCTCGGTGCCGCGATGGAATCGCCCCTGCGGGTGCTGCACGACGTTGAACATCACCATCCCGGCCAGCACCACGCAGGTGGGCAGGATCTCCCGGATGACCGTGTCGTTGCCGATGCCGTTCTGCAGGCTCAGCACCACGGTGCCCGGCCGGATCTTGCCCAGCAGCCCGCGCACCGCCTCCGCCGTGGCCGCCGATTTCACGGTCACCAGCACCAGATCCGCCGACCCGGCTTCGTCCGGTTCGGTGGCGACCTCGAAGCGGTCGCTGCCGACCGCGACATCGCCGCCGTCCAGATCGGTGAGCCGCAGCCCGGTCGCGCCGATCTGGTCGAGCACCCGCGGCCGGCCGACGAAAGTCACCTCCGCCCCCGCGGCGGCCAGCTTGCCGCCCGCGAACACGCCGACGCTGCCCGCGCCCAGCACCAGGACGCGGTGGGGTAATCGATCCGGGCTCACGGTGTGCCGGCCTCCTCGTATCCGGCGGCGGCATAGGCGGCTAGCGCGGCGTTGGACCGTTCCCGCACGGCCGCAACGAGTTCCGGCGGTCCGAGCACGGTCACGCCGGAGCCGAAACCGAGCAGCAGCCGGGCCATCCAGTCCAGGGTGGCGAACCGCATCGTCGCCTCCAGGCTGCCGTCGGGATGCACCGCCATCCGGTGCATCGGGTACTGGTCGAGTACCCAGCCGTAGTCGGGACGAACGAGCAGGCGCGCCAGCGGCACCGCGGGATCGTCCTGGAACAGGTCCAGGGCCGCGGCTTCGGCGGTGGCGTGGCTGGGCGGGCGGGCCGCCTCGCCGAGTTCGGTGGCCGCTTCGATCCGGTCGAAGCGGAACAGCCGCACGCCCTCGGCCTGGCGGCACCAGCCCTGCAGATAGCTGTTGTTGTCGACGAGCACGATCCGGATCGGATCGACGACGCGTTCGGAGACCACGTCGCGGCTGGCCGAGTAGTAGACGATCCGGACCGCACGCTTGTCGGCGAGCGCGGCGCGCACGGTCGCCACCGGGTCTTTCCCGGCCGCTTCGGGCCCGGACGCCGCCGTCGGCGGCTCGGACTCGGGCACCAGCAGTCCGCCGGTGATCGCCGCTTCGATCTTGGCGATGGCCGCGTGCGCGGCCGTCGGGTCGACCATGCCGGGCATGTCCACGATCGAGCGCAGCGCGACCAGCAGCGCGGTCGCCTCGGTGGAGGTCAGCCGCAGCGGCCGGTCGATGCCCGCCGAGAAGGTGACCTCGATGCTCTCCTCGGAGAACGACAGGTCGATGAGATCACCGGGGCCGTAGCCGGGCAGGCCGCACATCCACAGCTGATTCAGGTCGCTCATCAGCTGTTTGGTGGTGACGCCCAGATCGGCGGCCGCGTCCGCGGCGCTGATGCCGGGATTGGCGATGAAGTACGGGATCATGTTGAGCAGCCGCGAAAGCCGCACCGAGAGCCGGGAACTCGTACTCACGACAGCGCGACCTCCGTCCGATCGAACACCGAGCGCAGCCGCGCGACCACGTCGGCGCGGAGATCTTCGGGCGCGAGCACCAGCGCGTCCGGACCGAGCCCGGTGATCAAGCGCGCCAGCCAATCTCGCGACCGGATCGGCACCTGCACCACCATGCCGCCGCGCTCGCCGATGGCCCGCTCCTCCAGCACCTGGCCGAGCCGGCGGATCTCCTGCCCGCGGCCGTCGGCCACCCACACCGTCGCCGATCCGCTGACCGGGGTGTTGCTGGTGACACGGTCCACGATCTCGCGCAGATCCACCTCGTCGGGTTTGCGCACGGTGTTGAGCGGTCCGTACGGCGTCACCTCGTCGCCGATGCGGGACAGCCGGAAGCTGCGGACGTCCGCGCGGTCCCGGTCGTGCCCGACCAGATACCAGCGGCCGTGCCGGGTGACCACACCCCACGGCTCGACGTCACGCATCAGGTACGGCGCGTTCACCGCGCCGCGATGCTCGAACCGCACCGCCTGCCCGGCATCGATCGCCGCGAGCAACTTGCCGAGCACGGGTTCGGAACCGCGCGTGCGCGCGGGCACCGCGGGCGCGGTCACCGCGACGTCGGCTTCGACGTGAATGCCCGCCGCGCGCAGCTTCAGCAGCGCGCCCTCGGCCGCCGCCGCCAGCTCCGGGGACTCCCACATCTGCACCGCGACCGCGACCGCCGCCGCTTCCTCGTCGCTGAGATCGATCTCGGGCAGCTCGTAGGCGTCCCGGTTGATCCGGTACCCTTCGACGCTCGAATACCGGCTCACCGGCCCGATTTCCAGCGGAATGCCCAGGTCACGCAGTTCGTTCTTGTCGCGCTCGAACATTCGGCTGAACGCCTCGTCGCTCGCGGACTCCTCGTACCCCGCGACGCTGTCCCGGATCCGCTCCGCGGTCAAGAACTGCCGGGTCGACAACAGCGCGATGACCAGATTCATCAGCCGCTCGACCTTGGATATCGCCACCCGGTAGAGCGTAATAGCCCGGGGGCGCGGCACGCGCGGCGGCGCACAGATCGAGCATGATGGAGCCATGATCGTCGCCTTCTCCGTCACCCCGCTCGGCACCGGTGTCGATGTCGGCCAGGCCGTTGCCGAGGCGGTGCGGATCGTGCGCGCCAGCGGCCTGCCGAACCGCACCGATGCCATGTTCACCACGGTGGAAGGCGAATGGGACGAGGTGATGGCGGTCGTCAAGCAGGCCAGCGACGCGGTGCTGGCCGTCGCACCGCGGTGCAGTCTGGTGCTCAAGGCCGATATCCGGCCGGGTGTCACCGATGGCATGACCTCGAAGGTGGCGACCGTCGAGCGTTATCTCGCGGACGGGTAATCCGCAGCGGGCCAGCCGGTTCGCCCCGCCGGTGCCGGGTATCCGGTCAGTGGATGGGAGGCGATGATGCAACGGCCTCGAGTGATTACCCACAATGTCGTCTCGGTGGACGGCAGGCTCGCGGTTTCGCCGCGTAGCTTGCTGATGCTGGACGATCGCTGGCCCACCGGCGGGGACGGCTACCTCGACATTCTGCACCGGCATCAGCCGCAGGTACTGCTGGAAGGCAGCGGGTCGCTGGTGACCGACGATCAGCGGCCCGCGCCGCTGCCCGCCACCCAGCTGTCGCCGCAGCTGCTCGGCAGCGACTACCTACCCGCCGAGGTGCGGGCGAAGGCGAGCGCCGGCTGGTTCGTGGTACCCGACAGCCGCGGGCGGGTGCGCTGGACCTACAAGGAGTTTCCGGGCGAGGAGATGGCCGGATGGCACCTGCTGGTGCTGGTCGCGGTGGCGACGCCGCTGCGGTACCTGGCGTATCTGCGGCGCGAGCAGATTCCGTATCTGGTGGTCGGGCGGCGGCACGTCGACCTGGCCGCGGCGCTGAAGGTGCTGCGCGCCCGGTTCGGTGTGGACACCGTGGTGGCGACCGGCGGCGCGCGGCTGGGCGGGGCGTTGCTGCGGGCCGGGCTGATCGACGAGATCGAGACCGAGATCGTCCCGATCGCGGTCGGCGGCACCCGCACGTCGATGATGTTCACCGCGCCGGATCTGGAACGCACCGCGCGGCCGACCCGATTGCGTTGCCTCGGAGTCGAATCCAGACCGCACGGACGGGTGCTGGTGCGTTACGCCGTCGACGTCGAGTCGCCGCCGGCGCCGAAGAAATCCGGGCACCAGCTCGCCGCGGCGGACCATCCGCGGCCGCAGTCCTAGGCCTTGGTCAAGCTCAGCACCGCGGAGCCGCCGACGATCGCCACCGGTTTCACGACCACGCCGCTCACCCGGATGGTGTCCCCCGCATCGGCCCGGATCGTCGTCGACTTCGCCAGGATGGTCAGCGCGTCACCGGTGATGGCGAGCACGGCGAGGGTGGAGCCCGGGATCGGGATGGTGGTCGGGCCGGTGACCTCGACTTCGCAGGTGCCGTCCGCGCAGGCGGCCACGTTCGTGCCGTCCGCGGCCGGCGGCAGCGTGGACGGGGCCGAGGTGGTCGTTCGCCGGGGCGTGGTGGTGCGGCTCGTCGTCGGAGCTCGCGTGGTCGTCGGGGTAGCCGTCACCGTGGATTCCGATGGTTTCGCGATTCCAGGCTTCTCCGTACCGCATCCGATGGCGCTAGCGAGCGCGACTACTACGGTGGCGCCCCCGACGATGGTGTAAACAGTTCGTCCTCCCATCGAGGGAGCATCGCAGCGGGACCTTATGAGTCACCATGGATTTCGGTTAACGAATCTCGGTCTGCTGGTAGCAGGCCAGCCGCCAGCCCGCCTTCGTCAGCACGTAGGTGCTGGACATGATGCCGCGGAAAGCCGGTTCGGCCCCGTCCCGGTAGGCGACGCCGGTGTAGACGAGCACTTTGCCGTCACCGCCGACGTCGACGAGCCGGGGATCTTCGATCTCGTAGGTCCGCCACGGCGGCGCGGCGCGCAGGGAATCGACCACGCCGGCGCGGTCCAGGATCATGCCGTTGGCCAGCACCATCACCGCGTCGTCGGTCATGAGTTCGCCGTAGAAGGACGCGCCGGTGCCGGCACACAGCGCGTCCCACCCTTGGCGTTCGATATCGAGTAGCTCTTTCAGTTCCATGGGGTCGGTATACCCAGGAACCGGCGGCTACATCGAGGCAATCAGCCGATCGACGCGCTCGTCCACCGAACGGAACGGGTCCTTGCACAGCACGGTGCGCTGGGCCTGGTCGTTCAGCTTCAGATGCACCCAGTCGACGGTGAAGTCGCGGCCCGCCTCTTGCGCGGCGGTGATGAAATCGCCGCGGAGCTTGGCGCGGGTGGTCTGCGGCGGGGTGTCCACCGCGGCGTCCACGGCCTCGTCCTCGGTGATCCGCTTGGCCAGGCCCTTGCGTTGCAGCAGGTCGAAGACGCCGCGGCCGCGCTTGATGTCGTGATAGGCCAGGTCCAGCTGGGCGATCTTCGGGTCGGACAGCTCCATGCTGTAGCGGTCCTGGTAGCGCTGGAACAGCTTGCGCTTGATCACCCAGTCGATCTCGGTGTCGACCTTGGCGAAGTCCTGGGCCTCGACCGCGTCCAGGGTGCGGCCCCACAGGTCCACGACCTGGTCGATCTGCGGGTCGCGGTCCCGGTTGCGCAGGTGCTCGACGGCGCGCTGGTAGTACTCGCGCTGGATGTCGAGGGCGCTGGCCTGCCGCCCGCCCGCCAGCCGCACCGGGCGCCGCCCGGTCATGTCGTGGCTGACCTCGCGGATCGCGCGAATCGGATTGTCCAGGGCGAAGTCCCGGAACGAGACGCCGGCCTCGATCATCTCCAGCACCAGCGCCGCCGTGCCGACCTTGAGCATGGTGGTGGTCTCGGACATGTTCGAGTCGCCCACGATGACGTGCAGCCGGCGGTACTTCTCGGCGTCGGCGTGCGGCTCGTCGCGGGTGTTGATGATCGGGCGCGAGCGGGTGGTCGCCGAGGAGACGCCCTCCCAGATGTGCTCGGCGCGCTGCGACAAGCAGAAGGTCGCGGCCTTCGGCGTCTGCAGCACTTTGCCCGCGCCGCAGATCAATTGGCGCGTCACCAGGAACGGCAGCAGCACATCCGAGATCCGGGAGAACTCGCCGGCCCGCACCACGAGGAAGTTCTCGTGGCAGCCGTAGGAGTTGCCCGCGGAGTCGGTGTTGTTCTTGAACAGGTAGATATCGCCGCCGATACCCTCCTCGGCCAGCCGCTGCTCGGCATCGATCAGCAGCTCCTCGAGCACGCGCTCACCGGCGCGGTCATGGGTGACCAGCTGATGCAGGCTGTCGCACTCTGCCGTGGCGTACTCCGGATGCGAACCCACATCGAGGTACAACCGAGCCCCGTTGCGCAGGAACACATTAGAGCTCCTGCCCCAGGACACCACCCGGCGGAAAAGGTACCGGGCCACCTCGTCGGGGGACAGCCGACGGTGACCGTGAAAGGTGCATGTCACACCGAACTCGGTCTCGATCCCCATAATTCGTCGCTGCACATCTTCGACATTACAGCCATGTCATGTAGTTCCGTGGGGCTGCGAGCAACACGCACCGCTCAGGTTCACAACGATTCGACCCAGAGACCCCGTGGAAGGAGGTCTACGTCATAACTCAGGCTTTCCGCTGGGCCGATGAGCGTGCGGGATTGGATTGCTGCTCGGCCTTCGGGTCCAGCTCGTCCTGCTTGGCCCGTACCGTCGACTCGATCCGCGAACCGATCTCGGTGTCGATATTGGCCCAGTATTCGAACGCGCGTTTCAGCACCGGCTCGGTGACGCCGTTGCGGAGATGGCCTGCGACGTTGTCGACGAGGCGGGTGCGGGCGGCGTCGTCGAGAACGTCGCGGATCATGGTGCGTGGCTGGCCCCAGTCGTCGTCCTCGGTGCGCAGCGTGTAGGCGGTGCGGACCATTTCGCCGTCGGTGTGCCAGCCGATCGGTGGCCCGGAGACGGCTGGGTCGGCGTGTGGGCCGCCCTTGGAGTTCGGGACGTACACCGGGTCGGCGACATTGGTGTAGCGCATGGCGCCGTCTTTGGAGTACGAGCGGACCGGTGCGGCGTGTGGTGAATTGACCGGCAGCAGTTTGTAGTTGGCGCCGATGCGGTGCCGGTGTGCGTCCGGGTAGGAGAACCAGCGGCCGAGCAGCATCTTGTCGGGGCTGGGGCCGGTCCCGCGGACGGCGTTGCTGGGCTCGAAGGCGGATTGTTCGATTTCGGTGTGGTAATCGACCGGGTTGCGGTTCAGGGTGAGCTTGCCGACCGGGATCAGCGGGTAGTCGGCGTGCGGCCACACCTTGGTCAGGTCGAAGGGGTTGAAACGGTATGTCTTGGCGTCGTCGAACGGCATGATCTGCATGTGCAGCGTCCAGCTGGGGTGTTTGCCGTCGGCGATGTGCTCGAACAGGTCGCGGGTGTGGTAATCGGTGTCGATCGCGGCCATTTGATCGGCTTCGTCCTGGGTGAAGAATTCGATGCCCTGGTCGGTCTTGAAATGGTATTTCACCCAGAAGCGATCGCCCGCGGAGTTGTTCCACAGATAGGTGTGGCTGGAGTAGCCGTTCATATGCCGCCAGGTGCGCGGGATGCCGCGATCACCCATCAGCCAGGTAACCTGGTGCGCGGATTCCGGTGACAGGGTCCAGAAATCCCACTGCATGTCGTGGTCGCGCAGATTGTTGTCGGCGCGGCGTTTCTGCGAGCGGATGAAGTCCTGAAACTTCATCGGGTCGCGGACGAAGAACACCGGAGTGTTGTTTCCGACCATGTCGAAGTTGCCCTCGCGGGTGTAGAACTTCAGGGCGAATCCGCGCGGGTCGCGCCAGGTGTCGGGGCTGCCACGCTCCCCCGCGACGGTGGAGAAACGGGCCAGGACCTCGGTCTTGCGGCCGGGTTGGAAGACATCGGCGCAGGTGTAGGCGCTGACGTCTTCGGTGACCTCGAATTCGCCGAAGGCACCGCCGCCTTTGGCGTGTGGTTGACGTTCGGGTACCCGTTCGCGGTTGAACTGCGCCATCTTCTCGATGAGATAGGCGTCGTGCAGAAGAATGGGACCGTCGGGGCCGACGGTGAGTGAATGCTCGTCACTGGGTACCGGGATTCCGGCATCGTCAGTGGTGAAATGTGCCTCGCTCATCGTGCGAACTCCTCTGTGAAGAGACCGTTTCGAATCTGATGCTGGGCAGGTCGATCAAACCATCCTGCCACAATATTGCGATCTGTCTCGTGGGGTATCCCCGCCCCGATCACCGCTAAACAGTTGATCGGCCAGCCAACCGCGCTGGCGTGGTGTCAGTAGCCTCGAGCGGTCCGGCGGACGGGTAGGTCTTCATAGCGTCACTACCGAGCTGCTACGGGCTCGTCGGTGCTCGAAGTTACAGTGCGGGTGTGAGTTTCGGAGTGATGGGTGCCACGGAATTCGGTCTGTTGCTGGTTGATCGAGATCCGGCGGTGCGGCGACAGGTGCGGGAGGTGATGGATTGGCGCAACTGGGAGCAGTTATTTGGCCATGTCCAGGTCGCCAGCCGCGTCCTGGGCGAGGAGGAATACGCCTACGCCTGGCCTGACGCCACGGCGGCGCTGCAAACATTGCGATACCCCTGGACCGCTTTCGAGACTCTGTGGGACCAGTTCGCGCGGGCCGGTGACGACGGATTTCGGGATCGGCTGGGCGTGATTCTCGGTCTGCCCGCCGGGACCGAACTCCCCGAGTTCCCAGCCGCGATCGAGCACGAGCCGGGTATTCAGCACTGGGGGTGGGAGCCTGAAGGCGCGGACGCGCGCCGGTGTTGCCACGTGGCAGCGCTGGTAGCGCTGTTGGGCAGTTCGACCGAATGGGTTCGGCGGGAAGCGTATTTCAAGCTGGCCCGCGGGGGTCCAGGCATACTCGGTGTGCTGCGCGAGGTGCGCAAGCGTCCCTCACGAGTCCGCGGTGTGGCACTGGCGCTGCTGGCCGAATTCGGCTGGCAGCAACTCGATCCGGCCGACCTGGCATTGGTATACCGGTTGCTCCGGATGAAACAGGCAACAGAGGTGCCCGAACCGGTTCTTCTGAGCAAGGGCTGGTACGCATTGCCCACCACCGATCAGGCGGCGGTGCTGGACGCGTTCGGGCTATGCGATCCGATTCCTGCGACTCTCCGCATGGGATTCGGCGCGTGGCTCGACCAAGAGCGCGACCCGAAACAGGGCAGGCGGCCGGCCAATCTGTACACCGATCTCAACGTCTATCACGACGGTTGGGGGAACCCCTACAGCTATTGCGAGGTGTTCGTTACTCCGGCGCTGGACGGTTGGACACTGGTGCTGGCCGACTGGCAGCCCAGTGATGAGCCGGACAAGCGTTGCGCCGAGTTGAGCAAACGGTTCGGGGCGGCGCATTTCTACGAGCAAATTTGCGAGCAGGACTTCTGGAGCCACTGGTGTGTGGCCGAGGACGGCGCAGTCCGCATCCATTGCGCGGTAGGCGGTGCCATGCCGGAGGGAGACGATGACTGGTACATGGCAGTCGATGGCGAGGTCATGTTCTACCAGGCCGATGCGCTCGGGTCGGCACCGACTCGCGAAGCCTTACGTGCTTGGCTCGAAGCAAACGACCACGGCAGAGGCCACCGCACACCACCTCCGCGCACTGTCGGCGAGCACGACGTGAACGCCCTGCGCCGGCGTTTCGGCCGCGAGGCACTGCCCGCGGCCAAACTGAACGTCACTCCCCAGGAACCACCTGCCGAATGGGACGTCGGCGTGGAAGGCGCCGCACCCAGGCTGTCCGTCTCACCCGAGACCCTCGGCCCACAGACCAGCGTCGTCGGCACCGGCGTCCTGGCAGTACCGATCCCAGCCAGGAACCGCGTCCGCATGGGAGCCCTGCTGATCTAACACCTTACGGTGATTATCGCTCACTCGTCCTGACTGAAGTCTGCATGAATGAGTGCGAACCAGAACGTCTTGCCTAGTCTTCCATCCGCCCGGTCCGCTCCTCGACGTCCAACACATTGTTCGCAAGACGGGTCACCCCGACCGCGACCAGCAGCGCGATCGCGACGATGGGTGTGCCCACGACAGTTCCCCACAGCCCGACAAAGGGAGCGATGTATTCGACCCTCGGCCAGAAATCGCAGGGGGCGACATCCTGGGGAATCTGGGCACATTCCGGATGGGCACTCGCAAAACCGAAAGCAGCAATCGCTGCGACCGACAGCAGGATTGCTCCGAGCACCGCGCAGACCATCCCCTTGAGCAACCACATGCCTGCACTCTACGAAAGGCCCGCGCACGGCGGGCCTTTGTCGTGTCATCGATTGGATTGTCAGACAGTGGGTTTCGGGTCGGTATCCGGGTGCAGCCGCCGTCCGGTCCCCAGTCCGCGATGCCGAGATGATCTCCGCCCGTTGATTCTTGGTCGTGCCGCGTGGCCTGATCGAGTCGCCCGCCACGCGGCAGTTCAGTGCTTCGGGCGGTCCCGGATGGCGACGGGAAGTCCGCGCTGAGGACAGTGATCAAGCATCCGGACGATCGAATGGTTGTCGGTGTGCTCTGCCACCATGACCCATATGGCGACAACCGATCCCCTGGCCCCATTTCAGTGGCTCAACGCATCCGAGAGCCAAGCGGGCCCGCTGGGCGTGATCTTCAGCGTCGGCTTCTTCCGAAACCTGGACCCGTCGGAGGTGGTGCGCCGCTTCAGCAACGGTGGCGCCGCCGGCCAGGAGTCGGATTTCGAAGAGCTCAACGGCAAGACCGGCGGCGGGGAAGGCGGCGGTTACGTGGGCGTGTTTCGGGCCGGTGCCTGGAGCGTGGCCATCGAACCGTGCGGGTGGTCGGTGACTGACCACAAGACGCTGGCGGAGCTATCGCGAGACTGTGAGGTCCTGGCGATCACCCGACACGACTACGCCGTGCACAGCCTCGAGTACGCGATCGGCGGCACGATCGTGACCGGCCACCGACTGTGGTACCCGCATATCCGTTGGGGTAGCGAGCCCGACCGGCTCAACGACTACATGCGCGAGCTGGGCATGGAGCTGGACATGACCGACGATGACTACATTTATGACGCCGATGAGGATGAACCCGAGAGCAATTCCGACGCCTGGGACATCAGCCTCAGCACCGGCGTGCCGAGGGCCTTCGCCCTGGCGGCGAAGGTCACCGGAGTGTCGTTCACCGCAGACATGCTGGACCAGCCCCTGCTCATCGGGCCTATCGCCCACCGCCGGTAGTACAGGTCGGGATAGTCACCTCCCGACCACACCACCGCTGGCCCGGCGCGCCTGCTGGTACGGCCGGTGAAGTCCTAGAGCGCATCTCGGTCCGCTCGACATCCACCTGGTGTCGCCGCGAAATCGTTCGATTCTCGATACTGGCGGGTTCAAACGATCCTGTATATCGACTAGTTTGGTGCGTTCGCCGTGGTGCTGGCCCGAGCCCGACGGCCGAGCGCTCAGCGGCGGTCGTGACTCCTACGCATCTCCGAACATGATGTTGGTAGCCATTGGTCCGCGACTGGCGTCGCCGTTGAGCACCTCGAACGTCACTGGCATGCCCTGACGGACGTCGAATGGTTGAGTGTCAGAGGGGAATTGGTCGATATGGCAGTAGATTTCGACACCGCTCCCGTGCTGTTTGATGAGGCCATACCTCTTGGTGGTGTCGAACCATTTCATTTCGCCGCTGTGTCGCGTAGCCATGCGATCCTCCTGCGCGGTGTCGGTACGGTGCGAGGGCGGTAGCCAGCCCCTTTCATGCGCAAGCCAACCAGATCAAGGCGACCGCCTGGACCAGACACGACAAAGCGGCCGGTGTCTCGGTCTCGTTGCTCGGTATGCAGCGTCATGAGCAGGCCCGGACGCAGCTTCGGGTGGGCTTTGGTGTTCAGCCGCGGAGTTGGCGGAAGAAGGTGCGGATGTCGTCGGCGAACAGATCGGGGACCTCGAAAGCGGGGAAATGCCCGCCCTCGGAGTGCTCACGGAAGAAGGCGACGTTGTCGCCGGCGCCGAGGAGCCTGCGCACGAAAGGGTCGCTGTAGAACAGTGACTGGCCTTGCGGCACAACGGAGGTATCGCCCCAGCCGGGGTTCCCGGCGTGGGCTATCTCCCAGTAGAAGTCGGCCGCCGCGGGTCCGGTGCGAGTGAACCAGTACAGGCTCGCGGTGATCAGGACGTTGTCTCGGCTGATCGGTGTCGCCGGGTTCGCCCACTCCACGAACTTCTCTGCGATCCAGGCCAACTGCAGGATCGGCGAGTCGGCCAAGCCCGCCGACAGGGCATTGGGCTCGGTGGAGTGCAGGAACTTGTAGCCCTTCATCTGCGACCAGCGGTATTGCGCTTGTTCGAGCTGCTCGAGTTCGTCAGCATCCAGGCCGGCGGGAACCGGCAGGTCCTCCCCGACCATGCCGACCTGGAGCCGGTCACCGTGGGTGTGGGCGCCGATGGCCCGCTCGGGCAGCAGTGTCGCAACCCGGCCGGTCACCCCGGCACCAAGGTCGCCGCCCTCGACGCCGAAACGTTCGTAACCGAGGCGGGTCATCAGCTCTCCGAAGGCGAGCGCGGTCCGCTCCATGTTCCAGCCGCGTGCCGACAGCGGACTCGAGAAGACGAAGCCGGGCAGTGACGGGATGACCAGATGGAACGCGTCGGCCGGGTCGCCGCCGTGGGCGCGCGGATCGGTCAAAGGCCCGCTCGCGGCGAGGAACTCGACAAACGAGGTCGGGTAGCTGTGGTTGAGCAACAGCGGGGTCGCGCCCGGTTCGGGTGAGCGCAGATGCAGGAAGTGAATCCGCTGCCCGTCGATCTCGGTGATGAACTGCGGGTAGCGGTTCAGTTCGGCTTCGTGGGCGCGCCAATCGAAACCGTCGGCCCAATAGGTAGCCAGCTCGCGCAGGTAGTCCGGGGAAATGCCACGGTCCCAGTCCGCGCCGGTGCCGGGGACCGGGTATGGCGATCGGGTGCGGGCCAGCCGGTCACGCAGATCATCGAGCTCGCCCTGCGGGATATCGATCCGGAAGGGAATGATGTCAGCGTTCATGCAGACCAACTTAGGAACCCGGTAGGTCAGAATCTGTCCTATTTCGCCAGCGCATGATCGTGTCGCCCGCCACGCCCCCACCGCCGAGCACCAGTCGAGAACACCCTCAACTCGGAAATACAGGATGTGCCGGTGCACGGTGTTCCCTGGCTCGCGGTGCGGTAGCTCACGGTCGGCGATCGGGCCCGAGGTCCGCGCTCTGGGCCGTCCCGGCTTCGTTTTCCCGGAGCAGGGTATTCAGTATCGGTCCGATGGCGGCGGCGCCCGTCGGATTCATCATTCCGGTGTGCCATTCATCGATCGGGAATTCGTGAATGGAACCAGTGATATGCCCGCGCCAGGTTGCGGCGATCTGGTCTCGATATGCCTCCCGGGCGGCGACGAAGAGGACGGCGTCGCCGGTGTAGTGGCCCGGTTCGTGTGAGACCGGGGTTGTGAAGCACTCGGTTACTCGTTCTACCTGCTGGGGGCTCAAAATCCCTTCGGCGCTGAGTCGTTCCGCGATGAGCGGCAGCAACGCTGCCGGATCGTCGACTTGCTGGTCGTCGGTTATGCCGAGGAACGTCCGCCAGCCGTGCAGGAATTCGGTCAGCGCACGCTGGTCCGATGCGGCGTCGGGTTCCGGTGCGGGCGCGAGGTTCTCGGCGATGCCCGCGTCGACGAGGGCGAGCAGGCCGACGGGGTGACCGGCCTGTTGCAGGCGAGCGGCCATGGCGTGCGCGATCTTTCCGCCCAGTGACCAGCCGAGCAGGTGATAGGTGATGCCGGGGAAGGCCTCGAGCAGTTCCGTGACGTAGCGCTCGGCGTAGGCCTCCACCGAGTCCAGCCGGGGGCTGTCGTCCACCACGTAGGGGTCTTGGAGGCCGTAGATCGGACGGTCCGGGTCCAGATGGCCCGCGAGGGCGCCGTAGACCCAGGCGAGACCGCCGCCCGGATGGATACAGAACAGCGGGGTCTTGTCGCCGGATGACCGCAGCGGCGCCAGTACTCCGAGGGAGACGCCCAGCTCGGACTGTGGTTTCGCGAGATATCGGGCCAGGGACGCCGGTGTCGAATCGGCGAACAGCAGCCGGTAGGGGACGGCGATCCCGGTGCGGGCCCGCAGCTGGGACACCAGCTGCATGGCGACCACTGAGGTGCCGCCCGAAGTGAAGAAGTCGTCGTCGACGCCGACCCGCGCCAGGCCGAGCACTTCCGCGAACACCGAGACCACGATTTCTTCGAGCGGTGTCGAAGGCGCCCGGTAGGGCACGACCGCCCCCTCCGGTGCCGGCAGCGCGCGTCGATCGACCTTTCCGTTCCCGGTCAGCGGCAGCGCCTCGAGGACGGTGATGGTGTCGGGGACCATGAAGGAGGGCAACCGTCGCGCCACCGCCTGCCGGATCGCGGCCGGATCGAGGCCGCACTCCGGTGCCGCGGTGACATACGCGGCCAATCGCGCGGCACCGCCCTCGGGTGCGTGGACGATCACGACCGCCTGCCGCACCTCCGCCGAATCGGCCAGCACCGTTTCGATTTCGCCGAGCTCCAGCCGCTGACCGCGAATCTTGACCTGGAAATCGGCGCGGCCCACGAACCGCAACGCCGCGGCATCGGCCGAGCCCGTCCAGCGCACCAGGTCTCCGGTGCGGTACATCCGAGATCCGGGCGCACCGAAGGGATCGGCCACGAACGCGGCCGCCGACATGGCCGGCCGGTGCAGATAACCGCGCCCCACACTCGGACCGCCCACGTACAGCTCTCCGACGGTACCCGGCGGCACCGGCCGCAGGGACGAATCCAGCACCACCAGAAGAGCTTCCGGAATCGGACCACCCAGCGACACCGGATGTTCGGGATCCAGCGGCGTCCCGGCGATCCACAGGGTGCACTCGGTCGGCCCGTACACGTTGTGCAGCTCACGGATGCCGGCGGCGTCGGTGCCCGACCAGCGCCGCACCAACTCCGGCGGGCACGCCTCGCCGCCGCTCAGGACGGCGCGCAGGTCGTCGAGCCCGGCGGGATCGACCGACAGGCCGACCGCGGGAGCCATGAAGGCGTGGGTGATGCGCTGCTCGCGCAACAATTTCGCCAGCGGTTCCCCCGCGAAGACGTCGTCCGGCGCGACGATCAGGGCCGCGCCAGCCGGTGCCGCCAACAGCACTTCGATGACCGCGGCATCAAAAGTGCGTGCGGCGCCCGCCAATACGCGCGATGCCCGGTCCGGTCGACTGCGCGCGGCCTGGATGGCGGCGACGGCCGCTAATCCCGCATGGGTGACGGCCACCCCTTTGGGTCGACCGGTCGAGCCCGAGGTGTAAACGACGTAGGCGGTATTGCCGGGGCGCACCGCGCCACCCCTGTCGATGTCGCCGACCGGCGCGGTACTGCGTGCGGAAAGGCCGGCCGCGTCCAGATCGATCACCCGCATGCCGGCCTCGGCCCATGCGCTCAGCTCGGCATCGGCGGCACCCGAACCGATTACCCGAGAAACGATCTCACGGTTGGTGAGCACCACCGAGGCGTGGCAATCGGTGAAAATGAACCGATTGCGCTCCGCCGGCTGGGTGGGATCGACCGAAACGAACGCGGCGCCGATCTTGGCCACCGCCCACACCGCGCGCACCCACTCCACCGACCGCGGAATGGCCACCGCGACAACCGATTCCCGTCCGGCCCCGGACTCGATCAGCAGCCGAGCGCACCGATTCGCCCACTCGTCCAGCTCCCGATAGGTCCACGCGCTCCCGGCATCGGCGACCGCGAGCTGGTCCGCGTGCTCGACCGCGGCCCGGCCCAGTATCTCGGTAAGGGTGGTCGGTTCCGGTCCCGGGCCGCCATCGCCCCACTGCGCCAGCGTCATTCGCTCCTTCGCGTCGAGGACGTCGATCGCACGCAACCCGATCGCGGGGTCGGCGAGCACGGCGTCGATGATCCGTCGCAAGCGCCCGGTCAGCGCGACGATCGTCGCCCGATCGAACAGATCGAGCGCGTAGCTCACGCCGATCAGCAGCCCGCCGTCCGCACCGGGATCGTCGGACACGGTGACCGTGAGATCGAAGCGTTCCACCCCGCTGCCCAGATCCATAGGCGTGCACGACATCCCGGGCAGCAGATCCGCCGCCGCCCCGAGATCGAGGTTCTGGAACGCGAGCATCACTTGGAACAGCGGGTGATGCGACTGTGTGCGCGGCGGATCGACCGCCTCCACCACCCGTTCGAACGGGGTGTCGGCGTGTGCGAACGCCTCCAGATCGACCCGGCGGCATTGCTCGAGCAGTTCCGCGAACGAGGACGACTCATCGACCCGGGTACGCAGCACCAGCGTATTGACGAACATGCCGATGAGCCCGTCCAGCGCCGCGGCCCCGCGCCCCGCGATCGGCGTGCCCACCGCGATATCGGCGCCGCCCGAAACCCGCGCCAGTGCGAGCGTCAGCACCGCGTGCAGCACCATGAACACCGTCGCGTGCTGAGCGCGGGCGATGCGGTACAGCCCCGCCGCCGTATCCGGCTCCAGCGCAATCGAATAGGTATCCCCGCGCTGTGTTGCCACCGCGGGCCGCACCCGGTCGGTCGGCAGCTCGAGCCGATCGGGCAATCCCGCCAACTGTTCGGCCCAGTACCGGACCTGCCGCGCCGCTACGCTCTCCGGATCGGATTCCGTCCCGAGCACCGCACGCTGCCACAGCGTGTAATCGGCGTACTTCACCGGCAACGGACCAGCCCACCGCGGATCCAGCCCCGCCCGCCGCGCCGTATACGCCAGCGACAGATCCCGCGCCAGGGGCGCGAGCGACCAGCCGTCGGCCGCGATGTGATGCAGCACCAGCACGAGCACGAACTCACCGGAACCGCTGTCCAGCAACGTGACTCGCAGCGGCGGCGCACTCGCCAGCTCGAATCCGCGCCGGACCAGCGACCGGATCTCCCGCTCGAGATCCGCCGCGAGCACCCTGCGCACCTCGACCGTCACGGCGGTCTCCGCGACCGGAATGATCCGCTGGTACGGATCCCCGTCCCGGTCCGGGAACACGGTGCGCAGGGTTTCGTGACGCGCCACCACATCGCCGAGGGCGGCGGTGAGCGCCTCGATATCCAGTTCGCCCGTCAACCGCAGCACGAGGGGAATGTTGTAGGCCGGTGAGTCCGGTTCGAGCCGGTTGATGAACCACATCCGCCACTGCGCGAACGACAGCGGCAGATAGTCGGGCCGCTCGCGCACCACCAGCCGCGACCGCACCGGGTCGTCGCCGGACGAGCGTTCGGTCAGCATCCGCCCCAGCTGCGCCGCGGTCGGCGCGTCGAATACCTCGCGCACGCTCACCTCGGCGCCGGTCGCCGCGGCCACCCGCGCCGCCACGCGCGTCGCCGACAGCGAATGGCCGCCCAACGCGAAGAAGTCGTCGTCGACCCCGACCCGGTCCACGCCCAGCACCTCGGCGAACGCGTCGACCGCGAGTTCCTCGAACGGCGTCGAGGGCGCCCGATACGCCACCGCCACCCGATCCGGGGCGGGCAAGGCGCGATAATCCACCTTGCCGGTCGCGGTCAACGGCAGGCGCTCGAGCACGGTGACGGTGTCGGGGACCATGAACGAGGGCAGTCGTCGCGCGAGCGCGTGCCGGATCGTGCCGGGCTCGGGGAGATGACCGGGCGCGGCGGTGAGGTAGGCGGCCAATCGCACTGTTTCGCTGTCGGTGTGCGTGACGACCACCGCTTCCCGTACCTCGTCCAATTGCGCCAGGGCGGTTTCGATCTCGCCGAGTTCGAGGCGCTGGGCGCGGATCTTGACCTGCCGGTCGGCGCGCCCGGCGAACCGCAGCGTGCCAGTCGGCAGCCACCGCACCAGGTCGCCGGTGCGGTACATCCTGGTCCCCGCGGGCCCGCCGGGATCGGCGACGAACGACGCGGCCGACAACGCGGCCCGGCCCAGGTAGCCGCGCGCCGCACCGGGTCCGGCCGCGTACAGCTCGCCGAGCACGCCCGGCGGTACCGGACGCAGCCACGCGTCCAGCACCACCAGCCGGACGCCAGGAATCGGCCCGCCCAGCGAGACCGGCTCCCCCGCTCGCAATGCGGTCGCGGTGACCCAGATCGTGGATTCGCTCGGCCCGTACAGGTTGTACAGCTCACGCACACCGGCGGCATCGGTCCGAGACCATTGCCGCACCAGCGCCGGCGGGCACGCTTCACCGGCGACCATCAACACGCGCAGCGTGTTCAGCCGCTCGGCGTCCAGTGTGGCCGCTACCGCAGGAGTCACACAGGCGTGCGTGACCCCCTCGTCGTGGATCAGCGTCGTCAGCAGCGCACCAGCGAACGCGTCACCGTCCGCGACGACCAACCTCGCGCCGACCGAAACCGCCGCCAGCAATTCGAACACCGCCGCGTCGAAAGTGCGCGCGGCAACGGCCAATACGCGGGAATCGGCGTCGAGCCCGAATTGCCGGCGCTGCGCGGCCGCGACGGCCGCCAACCCGGCGTGGGTGACGGTGACGCCCTTCGGCGTGCCGGTCGTCCCCGAGGTGTACACGACGTAGGCGGTATTGCCCGATCGCACGGCTCCGGGCCGATCGACATCGGTCAGCGCTTCGCCGCTGTAACCGGCGAGGTCGAGCCGATCCGGATCGAGCACGGGAATCCCGGCTTCGGTCCACGCGGCCGGGCCGGATTCGGCTGTCTCGCTGCGGCTTGCGGCCGCGGCGATCACCACCGTCGCCGCGACATCGGTCAGGACGAACCGGTTCCGCTCCCGCAGGTGTGCCGGGTCGACGGAGACGAAAGCCGCGCCGGTCTTGACGACCGCCCAGACCGCCCGCACCCAGGCCGCCGAGCGCGGCAGCGCGATAGCCACCACCGTTTCCGGCCCGGCACCGCGGTCGATCAGCATGCGGGCGCACCGATTCGACCAGCGATCCAGTTCCCCATAGGTCAGGCGCTGGGCCGCGTCGACGACCGCGAGCTGATCCGGGAACCGCGCGGCGACCCGGGTCAGCATGTCGTCCAGCGTCGCGGGCACCGCGCCTACGCCGCCATCACCCCACTCCCGCAACGACTTCCGCTCGTCCGCGTCGAGCACGTCCAGCTCGCGCAAGCCGCCGGCCGGATCGGCGACCACGGCGCGCAGGATGCGCTCCAGCCGACGAGCCATCGCCACGACCGTCGACCGGTCGAACAGGTCCGTGGCGAAACCGAGGGTGACCGGGATATCGCCCCGCGTGTCCGGAATATCGGCGACGGTGACCGACAGATCGAATCGTTCGACGCCGACGGTGAGTTCCATGGGCGAGACCCGAACCCCGGGCAGCTGCGCGGCGGCCGGATCCAGGTCGAGATTCTGGAAGGCCAGCAGCACTTGGAACAGCGGATGATGCGACTGGGTCCGCGGCAGATCGATGGCTTCCACGATGCGTTCGAACGGGATATCGGCGTGGGCGAAGGCCTCGAGATCCACCTGCCGGACCCGGGCGAGCAGATCCGCGAACGAACCGGCCTCATCCACCGGCGTACGCAACACCAGCGTGTTGACGAACATGCCGATCACGTCGTCCAAAGCCGCTGCGCCCCGCCCGGCGATCGGCGTTCCGATCGAGATGTCGGCGGTCCTGGACAGCCGCGACAGCAGCAAGGCCAACGCCGAGTGGACAACCATGAACATGGTGGCGCCGTGGGCTTTCGCCACCTCCCCGAGGCCGGCGAACAACGCCGCGTCCAGGACGAAGGAGTGGCTCGCACCCGTCTGTGTCGCGACCATCGGGCGTGGCCGATCGGCGGGCAGCTCGAGACGATCCGGCACCCCCGCCAATTGCCCTGTCCAATAGGCGAGCTGGCGGGTCAGCGTCGACTCGGGATCGGACTCCGAGCCCAGGGTCTCGCGCTGCCACAGCGCGTAGTCCGCGTACTGGACCGGCAGCGGACTCCACTGCGGGGACCGGCCGGACCGGCGCGCCAGGTACGCGGTCGACAGATCCCGCGCCAGCGGTGCGATCGACCACCCGTCGGCGGCGATGTGATGGATCGACATCGCCAGCACATACGCACCGGAACCGCTGTCCAGCAACACCACTCGCACCGGCAGCTCGCACGACAGATCGAACCCCGGCCGGACCGCCGCGGCGACGGCGGCGTCGAGCCCAGCCGGATCCACCGGCCGCACCTCGACGCCCACCGCGGCCTGCTCGGCCGGCAGCACCCGCTGGAACGGTGTCCCCGCCTCATCCGGGAACACCGTGCGCAGGCTCTCGTGCCGCGCCACCACATCGCCGATCGCCGCGGTCAGGGCCGCGGTGTCCAGCTCGCCGGTCAACCGCAACACCAGCGGAATCGTGTAGGAGGCCGCGGCCCCGTGGAACCGGTTGATGAACCACATGCGCTGTTGCGCGAACGACAGCGGCACCCGGGCGGGTCGCTGCCGGGCGGTCGGCACGGACAGCGCCGGCTCGCCGCCGGCCGCCACGAGCTGTGCCAGCCGCGCGGGCGTCGGCGCCTCGAAGACCTCGCGCACCCCGATCCGTGCGCCGCCGAGCGCGGAGAGCCGCGCGGTCACCCGCATGGCCGACAGCGAATGTCCGCCGAGGGCGAAGAAGTCGTCGTCCGCGCCGACCCGGTCGATCCCGAGTACCTCGGCGAACACCTCCGCCACCGCCAGCTCCGCCTGGGTGGACGGCGCCCGGTAGTTCCGCGGGCGCTGTTCCGGTTCCGGCAGCGCCGCGCGATCCACCTTGCCGCTCACGGTGAGCGGCAGTTCCGGCAGCACCGAACACAGGTCGGGCACCATGTGCGCGGGCAGCCGCAGCCGGGCCGCGGCCAGCACCCGCTCCGGGTCCAGCCCGGCGCCGACGAGATAGCCGACGAGCCGATCGGTGGCCGCGTGCTGCACGACGACGGCCTGCCGGACACCCGGCTGGGCGGCGAGCACCGCCTCGATCTCACCCAGTTCGACCCGCTGTCCGCGCACCTTGACCTGGAAGTCGTTGCGGCCCACGAACTCCAGCTCGCCACTCGCGTTCCAGCACACCAGGTCGCCGGTGCGGTACAGCCGGGAACCGCTGCGGCCGAACGGATTCGCGACGAACGCGGCGGCCGTCTGACCTGGCCGGTTCGAGTAACCGTGCGCCTGCTGGATACCGCCGAGATACAGCTCACCGTGCACGCCGGACGGCACCGGCCGCAGCAACCCGTCCAGGACGACGGCCTCGACCCCGCGGATCGGCCCGCCCAGCGTCACCGGCGCGTCCGGAGCCATCGGCGCGCTGAGGGTGGTGACGATCACCGTCTCGGTCGGCCCGTACGCGACGTACAGCTCCCGGCCGGGCGCCCAGGCCGCCACCAGCTCCGCGGGCACCCGTTCGCCACCGGTGACGAGCACCCGCAGCGCGTCCAGCCCGGCGGGCGACATGGTCGCCAGCACGCTCGTCGTCACGAAGGCGTGCGAAACCCGCTGCCGGCACATGATGTTCGCGAGCCCGGGGCCGGCGAAGGTGTCCGGCGGCGCGACCACCAGTGCGGCGCCGTTCGGGTGCGCCATCAGCAACTCCATCAGCACCGCGTCGAAACCCGGCGCCGACACCGCCAAGACCCGGCAGCTCGCGTCCACCCGGTACCGCTCGCGCTGTTCGGCGGTGAAGTTCGCCAAACCCTCGTGCCCGACCACCACCCCCTTCGGGGTGCCCGTCGATCCGGAGGTGTAGATCACGTAGGCGGTGTGCTCGGGCCGCAGCGGGCGGACCCGCTGCCCGTCGCGCACCGCGCTCGCGGAGTATTCGGCGAGGCGCGCGGGCAGTTCCGGCCCGTCGAGCATCAGCCGGTCGGCGGTGTCCGGCACCGTGGCCGCCGTAGCCTGCACCGACAGGACCAGGCATACCGCGGAATCGGCGAGCATCCCGGCGACCCGGTCCCGCGGATGCCGCGGATCGATCGGTACGAAGGCCGCGCCGGCCTTGGTCACCGCCCACAGGGCGACGAAGAAGTCGATACCCCGGGGCAGCGCCAGCGCGACCGCGTCGCCCGGGCCGATCCCGCGTCCGATCAGCAAGCGGGCCAGCCGATTCGACCGGTCGTCCAGCTCGTCGAAGCGCAGCGTCACCGCGCCCGAGATCACCGCGGGTGCGCCCGGGTCGAGCGCGGCTCCGGCGGCGAGCAGGTCCGCCAGCGGTCGCGGCGGCTGCGCGGGGCGGCCGCGCACCGGCACGAGCCGGGCGCGCTCGGCCGTGGACAGCAGGTCGATCGCCCCCAGCGGCGCGGACGAATCGTCGGTCATCGCCGCCAGCACGTGTGTGAGCCGGTCGGCGCAGTCGCGGACCCATTCGTGTGCGAACACCTCGGGCCGGTACTGCACTTGCGCCTGGAACGGCTGCCCCTTGACGACGACCAGTGTGAGGGGATAGTGCGCGCCGCCGTGGGACAGTACGTCCGCCACACCCATGCCGTCGATCGCCGCGACCTGTGCCGTGAGCGCGGCCTCGTCGACCGGGTAGGACTCGAACACCAGAACCGTGTCGAACAGGGCCGGAACACCCAGTGCGGCATGGATATCGGTGAGCCCGATGTGGTGGTGTTCCAGCAAACTCGACTGTTCGGCCTGCACCCGGGCCAGCACCGTGGCCACCGGCTCCCCGGCGGCGTAGCGGACCCGAGCCGGGATGGTGTTGATGAACAAGCCGACCGCGGACTCGATACCCGGCAATTCGGCGGGCCGCCCGGACACCGTCGCACCGAAGACGACATCGTCGCGTCCGGCCAGATACCCCACGACGAGCGCCCAGGCCAGCTGGAACACGGTGTTCGCCGTGACCCCGGCCGCGGCCGCCGTGGCGAGTATCCGCTCGGTCAGCCCCTCCTCGAATTCCACGGCGACAGCGCCCATTCGCTCCGTCGATTCCGGAGCCGGGGCCTGCGCGGCGAGCAGCGTCGGCTCCGCCCCGTCGAGCGCGTCGCGCCACACCCGCAGCGAGGCCGCCGGATCCTGACGATGCAGCCAGTCCAGATAGGACCGATAGGAACCCGCCGACTCCGCGACCGCTGCACCACCCGGCTCGGCGTAGGCCGCCAGCAGCGTCCGCAGCAGCGACGGCATCGACCAGCCGTCGAACAGCACATGGTGGTAGGAGAGCAGCAGTGTGAACCGGTCGGCGGCCACCGCGACCAGGGTGAACCGCATGAGCGGCGCGGTCTCGATATCGAACGGCTCGGACCGGTCCTGGGCGAGCACCTCCGCGAGCGCGCCTTCGGGGGCCGTACGCAGGTCGACCTCGCGCCACGGCAGCACGACGTCCTCGGCGACGATCTGCACGCCTTCGCCCTGGGCGGTGGCATTGAAGGCCACCCGCAGATTCGGATAGCGCCGCAACAGGAACTGCGCGGCCCGGCGCAGCCGGTCGGCGTCCACCGCTCCGGTCAGTGTGATCGCGAGCTGCACCGCGTACACATCCACCCGCGACTCGGCCAGCCGGGCGTGGAACAGCAGCCCGGTCTGCAACGGCGACAGCGGCCAGACGTCGACCAGATTCGGGTAGCGCGCCTCCCAGGCGGCGATGTCCGACTGTGTCGCCCGCACCAGCGGGAAGTCCGACGGCGTATGCCCGCCGGCGTGCGGCCGGCGCAGCCGGTCGGCCACGGCGTGCAACGCCTCGACCCAGAGCCGGGCCAGTTCGCCGACCTCGGCGTCGTCCAGCACGCCCGCGGGGTAGCCGAAGGTGGCCGATAGACAGCCCTCGGTGACAACCGCCGTGATGTCGACGGCCGCCGTGGCCAGAACGTGCAGGTCGGCATCGGCGATCGGAGCGCCGAGGGCGTCGGTGACGGCGAACTCGGCAGGCGTTGTCCCGCTGGATGTTCGGTTCGGCGACGCCTGACCGAGATAGTTGAAGGCGATCTGGCCGGGCGGCCCGGCGGGCAGGGCCCGCGCGGTCTCCGGGTTGAGGTAGCGCAGCATGCCGTAGCCGATGCCGTGGTCCGGAATTGCGCGCAAGTACTCTTTCGCGATCTTGACCGCCGCCTCGATCGCCGGACCGCCGGTGCGGGCGTCCGCCAGATCGATTCCGGCCAACTCGATCCGGACCGGGTACGCGGTGGTGAACCAGCCGACGGTCGAGGTCAGGTTCGCGCCCGCGAGGACCTGTTCCTCACGCCCGTGCCCTTCCAGCCGCAGCAGCGTCGAGGACTCCGCGACACCCCGCCCGGCCCGCCAGCACGCGACCGCCACGGCCAGCGCGGCGACCAGCGCGTCCTGGACGTCCCCGTGGAAAGCCGCGGGCGCCCGGGTCAGCAGCGCGGTGGTGATCTCCGGCGAAACCCGCACTCGCCGTACGCGTATCGTGCCCGCGCCGTCGCGCGCGGGGTCCACCGCACGCGCTCCGAGCAGCGGGTCCGGTCCGTCCAGGATCCGCTGCCACCCGGCCAGCTCCGCCACCCGCCGGGGCGACCGCGCCGCCTCGGCCAGGCCGTGCGCCCAGCGCCGCATCGACGTCCCCACCGGCGGCAGCGTCACCGTACCCGCGGTGCGGTACTGCTGCCACGCCGCGATCAGGTCGGGTTGCAGGATGCGCCACGAAACGCCGTCCACCACGAGATGATGCGCGACGAAGATCAGCTGACCGGACTGCGTCACGTCGGCGGGAGCGAACCAGAGCACTTGCAGGACAACGCCGTTGGCTAGATCCAGCCGGCGCAGCGCCGCTTCGACCGCCGCCGTGACCAAACTTTGGCGCTCGGCCGCGGTGCTCTCCGGTCCGGTGCCGATCGGATGGATCAGCGATTCGACGTCTGTCCCGCGCGGCCGGGTCTCGAGGCGCCAGTCCCGGCCGTCGTGCCGGAGCCGAGCCCGCAGCATGTCGTGCCGGTCGATCAACGCGGTCAGGATCGCCGTCAATCCGGCTCGATCCAGTCCGGCCGGCGCGGTGAGCACCAGGGTCTGGTTCAACCGTCCGAACTCGCCCTGCTCCACCATCCACCGGACGATCGGGGTGAGCGGCAGCGCGCCGACGCCCGCGCCGGGCAATTCCGCCAGCACCGGTGCGGGCGTGACCGATTCGGCCACCCGCGCCAGCGCGGAAACCGTGCGGGCCTCGAAGACCTGCCGCGGTGTGCAGACCACGCCGCGCTCCTTCGCCCGGGCGACCAACTGGATCGAGACGATGCTGTCGCCGCCCAAGGCGAAGAAGTCGTCGTCGGCTCCGACCTGGTCGAGTCCGAGGACCTGCGCGAACACCGCGGCGACGATTTCCTCGGCGGCGGTGGCGGGCGGGCGGTAGGTCGTCCTCGACCACTCCGGGGCCGGAAGCGCGCGCAGGTCCACCTTCCCGCTCGGGGTCAGCGGCAGTTCGTCCAGGACGGAGAAGGCGTCGGGGACCATGTACGACGGCAGTCGCCGTGCGGCGGCCTCCCGGAGGGTGCTCGCGTCGGGCAGCTGCCCCGGCGCTGGGGTGAGATAAGCGGCCAGTCGCGGGGTGTCACCGTCGGTGACCCGGGTGACGACGGCGCGCTCTACGATATCGAGTTCGGTCAGTACGGCCGCGATTTCGCCGAGTTCCAGGCGCTGGCCGCGAATCTTGACCTGGGAATCCGCGCGCCCCACCAGCACCAAGGCGCCCTCCGGGAGCCACCGCACCAGATCGCCGGTGCGGTACATGCGGGATCCGGCGGGCCCGAACGGATCGGCCACGAACGCCGTCGAAGTCGCCGCGGCGCGGTTGAGGTAGCCGCGAGCCACTCCGGGGCCGGCGACGTACAACTCGCCGACAACACCCGGCGGGACCACGTTCAGCCAGGCATCCAGTACCGCCGAACGTATTCCCGGGATCGGCGCACCGATCGAGATCTGTTCGCCTGCAACCAGTTCCGTACCGGTCACCCAGATCGTGGCCTCGCTGGGCCCGTACAGGTTGTGCACTGTGCGGACCCCGGCGGTGTCGCTGCCCGACCACTGCCGCACCAGCGCGGGCGGGCAGGCTTCGCCCGCGACCATCAGCACGCGCAGCTGATCGAGCCGGCGGGCGTCGAGCGTGGCCGCGACGGCCGGCGTCAAACACGCGTGCGTCACACCCTGGGCGCGCATCAGCTCCGTCAATGGCTCGCCGGCGAAGGCCTCCTCCGGAGCCACGATCAGCGCGGCGCCGACCGGCGCCGCGAGCAGCAGTTCGAAGATCGCCGCGTCGAAAGTGCGTGCGGCGACCGCCAATACCCGGGATTCGGCGGTCGTCCGGCAGTCTCGATGCTGCGCCGTGGTGATCGCGGTGAGCCCGGCATGGCTGACCGCCACGCCCTTGGGCGTCCCGGTCGACCCCGAGGTGTAGACGATGTAGGCGGTGCTGCCCGGCCGCGGCTCGCCGAGGCGATCACCGTCCCCGAGCGGGTCCGCGCTCCAGACGGACGGGTCGAACCCGGCCGCATCGAACACGACGACTCCGGGTACCGCCCACTCCCCTGCCGGTCGAGCACCGTCGGTGAGCAGTACGGTGGCCGCGCTGTCGGCGAGGATGCCGCGATTGCGCTCCCGCGGCTGCGCCGGATCGAGGGAGAGGAAAGCGGCGCCGGTTTTCGCGACCGCCCACACCGCCTGTATCCAGGCCACCGACCTCGGGATGGCAAGCGCCACGGTGGTTTCCGGCCCGGCACCCTGCTCGATCAGCCTGCGCGCGCACCGGTTCGACCACTCGTCGAGTTCCCGATAGGTCCATTCCTGCCCCGCGGCCACGACCGCGACCCGTGCCGGGAACTCCGCCGCGGCGCGGGTGAGGATCTCGGTCAACGTGCGCGGCCGCGGACCGGCGCCGCCCTCGTTCCACCGGCGCAACGCCTTTCGCTCGTCCGGTGCGAGTAGGTCCAGCTCCCGCAAACCGATCGCCGGATCGGCCACCACCGCACGCAGGATGCGCTGTAGGCGGTCGGCGAACGCCCGGATCGTCGAGGGGTCGAACAGGTCGAGGGCATAGCTGATGGTGATCGGCACCTCGGCGGCGACGTCCGGGATATCGGCGACGGTCAGGGTGAGATCGAACCGTTCGACCCCGATATCGAGACTCCGCAACGGTTCGACCGCGAGCCCGGGTAGTCGCACCGACGCGGGATCCAGGTCGAGGTTCTGGAAGGCCAGCAGCACCTGGAACAACGGGTGATACGCCTGGCTGCGCGGCGGGTCGAGAGCTTCCACGATGCGCTCGAACGGAATGTCCGCGTGCGCGAAGGCCGCCAGATCCACCGCCCGGCACTCCGCCAGGAGATCGGCGAACGACCGGGCCTCGTCGACCCGGGTGCGCAGGACGAGCGTATTGACGAACATGCCGACCAGCCCGTCCAGCGCCGCCGCACCGCGACCCGCGATCGGCGTACCCACCGCGATATCGGCACTGCCCGACAACCGGGACAGCAGTACCGCCAACGCGGCGTGCACCACCATGAACGGCGTCACCCGCCGGGCGCGCGCCAGCCTGCTCAACCCGGCCACCGTCGCGGCATCCAGAGTGCAGGACAGCGTGCCGCCGCGCTGCGAGGCCGCCACCGGACGCGGCCGATCGGCGGGCAGCTCCAGCCGATCCGGCAGCCCTGCCAAATGTGTTGTCCAATAGGCGAGCTGACGCGCGGCCGTACTCCGCGAATCGGACTCCGAGCCGAGCACTTCGCGCTGCCACAGCGTGTAATCGGCGTACTGCACCGGCAATGGCGCCCACTGCGGCGCCCGCCCCGCCAGGCGCGCGGTGTAGGCCAGCGACAGATCACGCACCAGCGGCGCGATCGACCAGCCGTCGGCGACGATGTGGTGCAACACCACGACCAGCGAATGGTCCTCGGATCCACTGCGTAGCACCGCGATTCGCCACGGCGGCCGCGTGGAGACGTCGAAGCCCTGCCGCACGATACCGCGCACCCGCTCGGTGAGCTCGCTCGCCTCGACAGCCGTTACCGCCAGGGCCGCACCGTCGTCGGCGGACAGAATCCGCTGGCACGGGATGCCCTGCTCGTCGGGGAAGATCGTGCGCAGACTCTCGTGCCGGGCCACCACATCACCGATCGCGCCGGACAACGCCGTCGCATCCAGTCGCCCACGCAACCGCAGCACCACGGCGATGTTGTAGGCGGGGGAATCCGGCTCGAACTTGTTGATGAACCACATGCGAGACTGCGCGAACGACAACGGAATTCGGTCCGGCCGGTCACGGGCCGCCAGTTCCAGGCTCGACTGCCGCTCCGCATCGGTGGCACGCGCGGCCAAGACGCCGCCCAGCTGCGCGGCGGTCGGTGCATCGAACACGTCGCGCACTTCGACCGGCAGCCCCGTGGCCGTCGCCACGCGGGACGCCACCCGTGTCGCGGACAGCGAATGCCCGCCCAAAGCGAAGAAGTCGTCCTCGGCCCCGACCCGGTCGAGGCCGAGGACTTCGGCGAAGACCGAGACCACAGTCTCTTCCCACGGTGTCGACGGCGTCCGATAGGCCGAGGTGCGCAGCTGCGGGGCGGGCAGGGCACGCCGGTCCACCTTGCCGCTGGGCAGCAGGGGCAGCTCGTCGAGGAGGACGATGGCCGCCGGAATCATGAACTCCGGCAATCGATCCGCCGCGAAATGCCGGATCTCGCCCACCAGATCGCCGATCCCGGGATCGTTCACGTACGCGCCCAGCGAATCCAGCGGACCCGCGACCGGATAGATGTCGTCGAATGTCGTGGTCACGTCCGCGCCGCGAACCAGCACCGCGTCCATCCGACCGGCCACCGGAGACCAGGTGACGGCCACCGTGTAGCCCGATCCCGCACCGAGCGAACGAAGCTCGTGCGGCAGCACCGCCGCGGCCGGGTCGCCCAGCTCGAGATCGGCGACCCGCGCGGCCGGGTCGGCGGCGTCGAGGAGGCGCGTCGCCGTGACGTCCGCGACCGTTCCGGCATGCGGTATTCCGGTGATGCGCAGCGCCTCGGGCCGCTCGGCGGCGAGTTGGGCGTGCAGTCCGCACAGATCACCGAATTCGGCCCACGCGCGCCGCGGCAGGTCGGCCAGCGACCGCACCCGCGCCGGGGCTTTGCGCAGGACCACGTCGTAGCGGTAGCGCGTCAACTCGTTGTCGACCGGCGCGTACTTCAGCTCGATAGCCACCGCGGCGATGCCGGCGACCTTGTCCCGCACCGCGCGAAAGAACTCGGGGGCGACCAGCAACTCCTGCTCGGCGCTCAGCACCCGGCCCGCGCGTTCGCGCACCGCGGCCACCGTGTCCTGGGCTCCGCCGGCGGCCAGCTGCGTGCCCGTGGCGAACTCCCGCAACAACGTCAGGTTCCGGATGTCGCCGAGGAACAGCGCGCCACCGGGCGCCAGCAAACCCAGCACCTTGTCGATCACGTCGATCAGGTAGGCGGCGTTCGGGAAGTACTGCGCCACCGAGTTCAGCACCACCACGTCGAAGCGGTCCGGCGGCAGGTCCGAGACGTCGTCGGCGGACTGCACGCGCAAACTCACCCGATCCGCCCAGTCCACCGCCGACTCACGCAGCCGGGATTCGAGATTGGCGATGGTCGCCGCCGAGAAATCGGTGCCCCAGTACTCGACGCAGCGCGGCGCCAGTCGCGACATCAGCAATCCCGAACCGACACCGATTTCCAGCACGTGTACCGGCCGCAGGCCGAGCACGCGGTCCACGACCGCGTCCCGCCACTCCCGCATCTGCCGCACCGGGATCGGCGCCCCGGTGTAGCTACTGTTCCAGCCGCCGAAATCGGCGTCCAACGCCATCGGCTCGGCGAACGCACGGCCGTCGCCGAGGTAGCTTTCCTTCCCGGCGTACAGGTTGTCGTAGACCTGCCGCCAGTGGCCGACCAGCTCGGCCGCCCGGTCACTCGCGCCGCCGACCACCGCGTCGCGATCGCGGACGATATAGGCGACCAACTGCTTGTCGAGCACAGCCGTGGTCTCGGCCGGAGCGAGGGTGCGGGCGACGACCACCGCGCGCGACACCGCCGGATGCGCTACCAGGGCGGCCTCGACCTCACCGGGTTCGATCCGATATCCACGCACTTTGACCTGATCGTCGGCCCGGCCGGCGAATTCGAGCACCCCGGCCCGGGTCCACCGCACCACATCGCCGGTCCGGTACATCCGCTCGGCGGCCCCGAACGGGCAGGCCACGAACCGCTGCGCGGTCAACCCGAGCCGGCCCGCATAGCCGCGCGCCACTTGTGTTCCGGCCACATACAATTCGCCCGCTACGCCGACCGGCACCGGGCGCAACCACGCGTCCAGGATGAACACCCGGACATTCGCCACCGGAGTGCCGATCGGCACCCGCGCGTCCTCCGCCCACGGCCGCGCGCCCGGGATCTCCTCGGTCGATACGCAGACCGTATTCTCGGTCGGCCCATAGGCATTGGCGATATCGACGCCGGGCCAGCGCTCCTGGAAGCGCGCTACCGCCGCCGCACTCAAGGCGTCACCACCGGTGACGACCTGACGCACCGAATCGGCGACCAGCTCGGGTTCCGCGCTCGCGAGCACCTCGAAGAGCGCGGTTGCCGCGAAGATCGTGGTGACCCGATGCCGGGCCACCGTGCGCATCAGCGCGGCGAGATCGAGCCGGTCGGGTGGTGCGATGACGAGTGTCGATCCCGCCAGCAGGGCGGGCCACAGCTCGTAGGCCGACGCGTCGAACGCCATCGACGAATGCAACAGGACTCGTTCGCCGGGGCCGCCGGGCCAGCCGTAGGTCGCCATATTGACCACGCCGCGATGTTCGACCACAACACCTTTGGGCCGTCCCGTCGAGCCGGACGTGTAGATGACATAGGCCGCGTCAGCCGGTGACAATGGCGGCATCCCGGTAGCGCGGGCGGCACCCTCGAGGTCCGCGACGTCCAGGCACAAGGTGGCCCGCTCATCTGCGGGCAAACCCGCTTCGACGGCAGCCGTCGTCAGCACGAGCACCGGGTCGGCGTCGTCGAGGATGAACTCGATACGGCCGGAAGGATATTCGGGGTCGATCGGCAGATACACGCCACCGGCCACCACCACCGCCAAAACGGCGGTCACCAGGTCCGCCGATCGTGGCATCGCCACCGCCACCACCGCACCCCGGCCGACGCCCCGGCCGATCAGCACCCGGGCCAGCACATCGACCCGCCCGGCCAATTCGCGATAGGTGACCGCGCCGTCGGCGTGCGCGACGGCCACCGCCTCCGGGGTGGCCGCGACCTGTCGAGCGAACAGGTGGGCGAGCGAGGCCGCGTGCGGCACCGGCGCCGCCGTGTCGTTCCAGACTCGCAGTACCTGTTCGCGTTCCGCCGGCGCGAGAATATCGATCCGGCCGAGTGGCAGGCCCGGATCCGTGCTGACGATGTCCAGCAAGCGCAGAAAGCGTGCGGCGAGGTCGATCACGGAGGCGCGATCGAAGAGATCGGTGGCGTATTCGATCCGGCCGGACAGTGCGGGGGCCGCCGCGGAGTCGGCCGCATTCACCCGTTCGACCACATCGACGTGCAGGTCGAATTTGGCGGTACCGGTTGTCGCCGGAACGATCTCGACCTCCAGTTCCGGCAACCGCAGATCGGGCAGCAGGTTGTTCTGGAGGGCGAACGACACCTGGAACAGCGAGTGATAGGCGGGCGAACGCACGGGGTGGAGCAATTCGACCAGGCGCTCGAAGGGCGCGTCCTGATTCTCGTAGGCGGTCAGGGCCTTCCGGCGGACCTGGTCGAGCACCTGCTCGAAACGCGGGTCACCGGACAGATCCACCCGCAGGACCCAGGTATTGACGAAGAAGCCGATCAAGTCGTGGGTTGCCGCATGGGTACGCCCGGCGACCGGACCGCCGATACAGATATCCGGGCCCGCGCCGACCTGCGACAACAACACCGCCAGCGTCGATTGCAGCAGCATCGACACTGTCACCTGGCGCTCGTGGGCGAGTCGATACAGCGCCGCGCACAGTGCGGGCTCGAAGGCGAACGCGATCACCTCGCCCCGATTGCGGGCGACCGGCGGCCGGGGGCGATCGGCCGGCAGCGCGATCGGCTGCGGCGCATCCGCCAGTTCGTTTTCCCAATAACGGAATTGCGTCGCCAGCACACTGTCCGGATCGGACTCCGCTCCCAGCGTCTCCCGCTGCCACAGCGTGAAGTCCGCGTACTGCACCGGCAACGGCGGCCACTGCGCGGGCTGTCCCTGCCGGCGCGCGGTGTACGCGGCCGTGAGATCCCGCACGAACGGTGCGATCGACCAACCGTCGGCGGCGATATGGTGCAGTACCAGCACCACGGTGTGGTCGTCGAAACCAGTGCGCAGCACCGTCACTCGCAACGGCAGTTCGGTCGAGACGTCGAATCCCCGGCGCACGAGCGCGGTCAGGACCGGCTCGAGCTCGCCCGGATCGACCGTCCGGGTCTCGATCGGCGCCGCGGCCGCCGCGATCGGCAGGATGCGCTGATAGGGCACCCCGTCCTCGTCCGGGAACACCGTGCGCAGGCTCTCGTGCCGCGCCACCACATCGGTCAGCGCCGCGGACAACGCCTCCTGGTCCAGCGGCCCGCGCAAGCGCAGCACCATCGGAATGTTGTAGGCGGGTGAGTCCGGTTCGAATCGGTTGATGAACCACAGCCGGGACTGCGCGTAGGACAACGGGATGCGCTCCGGCCGCTCGCACACCGTCAACGCCGGTCGCGCCGGTCGGCGGCCCGCTCCGCGGTCGTCGAGCGCGTCCGCCAGCCGGGCGGGCGTGGGGAACTCGAAGACATCCCGCACGCCCACTTCGGTGTCCAGTGCCGCGGTCAGCCGCGCGGCCACCCGCATCGCCGACAGCGAATGCCCGCCGAGCGCGAAGAAATCGTCGTCGGCCCCGACTCGCGCCACCCCGAGCACCTCGGCGAAGACGGTGCCGACCAGCTCCTCGGCCGGGGTCAGCGCGGCGCGCGAATCCGTGCCGGTAAAGACCGGTGCGGGCAACGCGCGTCGATCGACCTTGCCGTTGGGTGTCAACGGCAAGCTGTCCAGGACGACGATCGCCGACGGCACCAGGTACTCCGGCAGCCGGTTCGCGACGAAACGCCGAAGCTCGACGGCGAGGCCGGCCGCGGCTTCCCGCCCGCGCTCGAGGACGACATACCCGACCAGCATCTTGTCGGCCGCGCTCACCGTCTCCGCGGAATCCCTCGCACGAGCGATCACCACCGACTGCGCGACCATCGGATGCGCGGTCAGCGCGGACTCCACCTCGCCGGGCTCGATCCGGTACCCGCGCACTTTCACCTGTTCGTCGGCGCGCGTGACGAACTCCAGGACCCCGGCGCGAGTCCACCGCACCACGTCACCGGTCCGGTACATCCGTTCGCCGGCGCCGAACGGGCAGGCCGAGAATCGGTCCGCGGTCAGGCCTGGCCGATTCCGATAGCCGCGCGCCAGTTGTATTCCGGCCGCATACAATTCGCCCGGCACGCCGACCGGCACCGGCCGCAACCGCGAATCCAGCACGAATACGCGCATATTCGCGACGGGCGCTCCGATCGGGACGCTGCCGCCGTGGCTGTCCTCCGGCGAATCGGGGACCACATAGGCCGAGAGGCACACCGTGTTCTCGGTCGGCCCATAGGCATTGGCCACGCCGATTCCCGGCCACCGGTCGCGGAAGCGGGCGACCGCGGCGGGACGCAGCGCATCACCGGCGGTGACCACCCGGCGTACCGATGCGAGTGTCGATTCCGGACCCGAGCTCGCCAGGACCTCGAACAACGGAGTCGTCACGTACAACGCCGTCACGTCATGCCGGGATATGGTCCGGCCGAGTTCCTCGATCTCCGCTCGGCCGGGCGGTGCGATGACGAGCGTCGATCCCGCCAGCAGGGCGGGCCACAGCTCGTAGGCCGAAGCGTCGAACGCCATCGACGAATGCAACAGGACTCGTTCACCGGGGCCGCCGGGCCAGCCGTAGGTAGCCATATTGACCACGCCGCGATGTTCGACCACAACACCTTTCGGGCGTCCGGTCGACCCTGAGGTGTAGATCACGTACGCCGCATCGGCCGGTGACACCAGCGGCAAGCCGTTATCGAGCGGCTCGCCCGCGAGATCCACGGCATCCAGGCACAACGAATCCCGCTCACCCACAGGCAAACCGGCCGCGGTCGACGTCGTCGTCAACACCAGCCGGGGGTCGGCATCGGCGAGGATGAATTCGATTCGGCCGGAGGGATATTCGGGATCGATCGGTAGATACGCGCCACCGGCCCGCAGCACCGCGAGCACGGCGGTCACCACATCCGTCGACCGCGGCAATGCCACCGCCACCACCGAGCCCCGGCCCACGCCCCGACCGGCCAGTGCCCGGGCCAGAACCTCTACTCGCGCAGCCAGTTCCGCATAGGTCAGCTCCTCGCCCCCGAACCGCAGTGCGATCGAGTCCGGCGCGGCCTCGACTCGTTCGCCGAACGCCGCCACGATCGTGGTCTCCCCCGCCGTGCCTTCGGAGCGCGAGTTCCACTGCGTCAGCAGCTGCTCGCGTTCCGCCGCGGCCAAAAGCCCGATATCGGCGATCGATTCAGCGGGGTCGGCGCACACCGCGCGCAGGACCCGCAGATAGCGGTCGGCGATCTCCGCCACCGTGGTGCGATCGAACAGATCGGTGGCGTACTCGATCCGGCCGGCCAGCACCGCGGGAGCCGCCGCGCTGCCGAGGGTCTCGATCAGATCGAAATGCAGGTCGTTCTTGGCGCTTCCGGTGCTGCGGGCGAGGAATTCGGCGGCCACGCCGGGCAGGTCCAGTGCGGGCAGGCCACCGCTCTGCACTTCGAGGGAGACCTGGAACAACGGGTGGTAGGCCGTCGACCGGGCTGGATTGATCCGTTCCACCAGCCGCTCGAACGGGGCGTCCTGATTCTCGTAGGCGGTCAGGGCTTTGCCGCGGACCTGGTCGAGCACCTGCTCGAAACGCGGGTTGCCGGACAGATCGACCCGCAGCACCCAGGTATTGACGAAGAAGCCGACCAGGTCCCGCAGTGCCTCCGCGGTACGTCCGGCGACCGGGCCGCCGATCGACACGTCCGGTCCGGCCCCCAGCCGCGACAGCAAGACCGCCAGCGCCGCCTGCAAGACCATCGACGCGCTGACCCGGCGCTCGCGCGCCAGCCGATACAGTGCCGCGCGCAGCGGCGCGTCGATGGTGAATTCGACGACGTCGCCGCGGTTGCTCAGCACCGGTGGGCGCGGCCGGTCGGCCGGTAAGGCCATCGGTTGCGGCGCGCCCGCCAATTCCCGTGCCCAGTACCGGCATTGCGCCGCGAAAACGCTGTCGGCATCGGGCTCCGACGCCAGCAGTTCACGCTGCCACACCGCGTAGTCGGCGTATTGCGCCGGCAGCGGTCCCCATCCCGGCTCCCGCCCCACCGCAGCGGCCGCGTACGCCGTGGACAGGTCCCGCAGCAACGGGACCATCGACAAACCGTCCGCGGCGATGTGATGCAGCACCAGCACCATGACGTGCTCGATCGGGCCGCACCGAAACACCGTGGCCCGCAAGGGCATATCCACGCGAAGGTCGAATCCGCTCCGCACCCGCGCGGTCACCGCATCGTGCACCCGCGCCGGATCCAGCTCGATCACCTCGAGCACCGGAGCGGCCGCCGCACTCGGGACGATTTCCTGCCGCGGCACCCCGTCCAGCTCGGGATAGCGAGTGCGCAACACTTCATGGCGCGCGACCACCGCGCCGAGCGCCGCGGTCATGGCCTCGGTGTTCAGTGCTCCGGACAGCCGGAACACCAGCGGGATGTTGTAGGTCGGCGCTTCGGGCTCGAACCGGTTGCTGAACCACATGCGTAACTGCGCGGACGACAAGGGAATTCGTGCTGGTCGTGCCCGGATGACCAGCTTCGCCCGCGCCGGGCCCGGGCCGATCTCGCGTGCGGTGAGCACGCCGGCCAGCGCCGCGGCCGTGGGCGCGTCGAAGATGTCCCGGACGCCGACCGCCCGGCCGGTGACCTCGGCCAGCCGACCCGCGACCCGGGTCGCCGAGATCGAATGCCCGCCCCGCGCGAAGAAATCGTCGTCGACGCCGACGCGATCCACGCCGAGCGCGTCGCCGAACGCGGCGGTGACGATCTCTTCGATCGGGGACGACGCGGCGCGATAGGTCGTGACCGGTCGCTGCGGCCGGGGCAGGGCGCGGCGGTCCACTTTCCCGCTCGCGGTCATCAGCATCTCGTCGAGCACCGTGATGGTCTCGGGAACCATGTACGACGGAAGTCGTCGCGCCACCGCCTGCCGGACCGTGCCCGCATCGATGGCGTGGCCCGGCGCCGCGGTGAGATAGGCCGCCACCCAAGCCGATTCGGTCTCCGCCTCGACCGTCGTGACGATGGCGTGCTCCACCTCGTCCAGGCCGGTCAGCGCCGCTTCGATCTCGCCGAGTTCGAGGCGCTGGCCCCGTATCTTGACCTGGGAATCGGCACGGCCGAGGAAAATCAGCCGCGGGCCGCCCTCGGCGCGGAGCTCCCAGCGCACCACGTCGCCGGTGCGATACATCCGGGTTCCCGCCGGACCGTACGGATCTGCCACGAACGACGCCGCGGTGCGGCCGGCCCGGCCGAGATATCCGCGTGCCACGCCGGGACCGGCCACGAACAACTCGCCCGCCACACCGGCGGGCGCGGGTCGCAGCCACTTGTCGAGCACGGTAAGCCGGACTCCGGGGATGGGAGCACCCAGCGTCACCGCGTCGCCGGGACGCAACGCCGCGCCGCTGACCCAGATCGTGGCCTCGCTCGGCCCATACAGGTTGTACAGCAGGCGGGTACCGGCGGCGTCGCTGCCCGGCCAGTCCCGCACCAGCGCGGGCGGACAGGCTTCACCGGCCACCATGAGCACCCGCAGCTCGTCGAGCCGGCGCGGGTCGAGCGTGGCGGCGACGGCCGGCGTCAGGCACGCGTGCGTCACCCGCTGGGCGCGCAGCAACTCCTGCAAGGCCGCGCCGGCGAAAACGTCACCGGGAGCGATGATCAGCGCCGCCCCGGCCGAGACCGCCGACAACAGCTCGAACACTGCCGCGTCGAAGGTGCGGGCGGCGACCGCCAGCACCCGGGAGTCGCGGTCGAGCCGGTACTGCCGGCCGAGGGTGTCCGACACCCCGGACAGGCCCGCATGGGTCACGGCAACACCTTTCGGTGTGCCCGTCGAGCCCGAGGTGTACACGACGTACGCGGTATGGCCGATCCGCAGCGTGCCGCGGCGCTCCGCGTCGGTGATCGGGGCGGTGTCGCCCGCACGCGGTTCGAGCCGGTCGATATCGACCACCCGGAGGCCGGTCTCCGCCGAACCGGTTGCTGCCGCGCCGGTTTCACTACTCGTCAGCAGGAGGGCGGCCGGGCAATCGGCGAGAATGAAGCGATTGCGTTCGACCGGCTGGCTCGGATCTATGGTCACGAACGCGGCCCCGGTCTTGGCGACCGCCCAGACCGCGCGCACCCAGGCCGATGAGCGCGTGATCGCGATCGCCACGGTGGTTTCCGGGCCCGCGCCGCAGTCGATCAGCGTGCGCGCACACCGGTTCGACCAGTCATCGAGCTCGCGGTAGGTCCACGTGTGCGCGGCGTCGTGCACCGCGAGCCGATCCGCGTGCGCGGCTGCCGTCCGGGACAGCATGTCGGACAACGTGACCGGCTCGGGCCCCGAACCGCCCGCACCCGATTCCAGTAACGCCCGCCGCTCACTGGGCTCGAGCAATTCGACGGCGTGCACCGGAGTCTCGGAATCGGTGCGCAAGAAGCTGCCGAGGAACGCTACGAAACGCCGGTGGTGATCGGCGACCTGATCGGCGGTGTACACGCTCGGGTTGGCGAAGAAATCGACCCTGGTGCTCTCGCCGCCGACGGCCGGATAGACGTTCACCGACAGATCGGGCACCAACCCGGGGGTCAGGACCTGGAGCCGGCCGGTGATATCGCCGAGCACGATCTTGGCGTCGAGGATCATCAGGTCCACCATCGGCCCGGCGGCCGGTGGAAGATGCCGGGCGGCAACTGATTCCGAATCCTGGAGCATGTCCTCGTGCCGGTAGCGCTGCCCGCGCAGGACCTCCAGCAGCGTGCTCCGGGTCTGCTCGAGCAAGGTGCCGACGGTGTGCCCGGGAGTGACGGCGATCCGGAACGGCACGATGTTGGCGGTCATTCCGCCGGAGCGCCCCATGGCCGCCGTGACCCGCGCGGACACCGGCAAGCTCAGCACCACCTCGTCGGAGCCGGTCATCCGCGCCAGATACACGCCGAACGCGGCGAGGACGACGACCGCCGGTCCGCCCGATCGGGTTCCGGCGGCGGCACGGAGCGCGGTGTCGGTGTCCGCACAGAGCAGCGTGCTCACCGCGAGCGGGTGCTCCTCGGCGAGTGCGGCCCGATCGGTCAGGGTGACCGGCACGGGGAGCTCGGCGACATACTTCGACCAGAACATCCGGTCGTCCTGGAAGCGTTGCGAGGCACGATACTGCTCGTCGGCCGCGACGATCTCACGCAGCGACCGAATCGCCTGCCCCGCGGGCTCGGCGCCCGCCCGCGCCGCGGTGTAGAGGTGCGCGCTTCGGGTGAGGATGTTCAACGCGGCGATGCCGTCCATCACCATGTGATGGGCGCGCAGGTACCAGAGCCACCGGCGCTCGGCGACCCGCACTATCGCACCAAGCACCACCGGGCCGGTCGCCAGGTCGATGGGCGCGCGGTAGTCGCCGCGCATCCAATCCAGGGCCGCGGCAACCGGATCGGGCGCCGTCGTGTAATCCAGCAGCCGCACCGCGCCGGTGGCGGTGTCGTCCACCACCTGCCTCGGCTGTCCGTCCACCTCGACCACACGCACGCGGCCGACCTCGAATTCGTCGAGCGCCCGTCCGAACGAAGCGCTCAGCAGCGCGGCGTCGAGGTCACCGGCGAGCTCGAGATACAGCGCGTTCGACACCGGCGTGGCGCCGGCCAGTTGCTGCAATAATCCGATCGCACGCTGGGCGGCGGTCAGCGGAAATGATTGAGGGTCGCGCATCCCGCCTCCTGAGGATCTGAAAACTCATAGAGAACGTGCTTTGTCCGCGAGGGTCGCCAGCGATTCGAGCCCGTCGAGCACCGCCGGCGCGGCGACTCCGAAGTCGATCAGGCAGGCGATCTCCCCCGCGCCCGCTCGGTGCAGGCTCTCGACCATCGACAGCGCCGATTCCGGCGTGCCGAAGAGCCCGTTGGTTCGGTAATAGCGTTCGAAAGCGAAGTCCAGCACCTTGTTTCGCGACCGGTCGTCCAAGCTGTCGAGCGCCGCCGCGCCGCGGCGCCACAGATCGACCGAATCCGCGAGGTAGCTCTTGAACGGTCCCTGCACCGTCTGGCGCACCGCGGCGTCGTCGGCTCCGACGAAGGTGTGCAGCATGACCGTGACCTTCCCGGCTTCGGGGTCGTGGCCGTGGCGGTCGCGCGCCTTGCGGTAGGCGGTGATCTTGTCCGCCAGTTCGTCCACGCTCTGGAAGAGCAAGGCGGTCAGTACATTCGCGCCGAGCTCGCCCGCCATCTCGAAGCGCTCCACGCCCCCGCTACAGGTCACCCAGGTGGCCAGGTCCGGCTGGATCGGGGTGGGGAAGATACACACCGGCCGCGCGTCACCGACACCGTTCGGCAGCGTGATCGACTCGCCGCGCCACAGTCGCTGAACAGTGTCCATCCCGGACCGGGTGACCTCCACCCGGGTCTCGTAATTGTGCTGTGCCAGTACGAAATCGTCGGGATTCCAGCCGGTGGCGAACGCGACGTCGACCCGCCCGTCCGACAGATTGTCGACCACCGACCAGTCCTCGGCGACGCGCACCGGGTTGTGCAGCGGCAGCACCACACTGCCCGCCCGGATCCGCACCCGCTGCGTGATCGCGGCCAGCGCCGCCGCGAGCACGGCGGGATTGGGGTACAGACCACCGAACTTGTGGAAATGGCGCTCCGGCAGCCAGATCGAGCTGAAGCCGTGCGTGTCGGCGAAACGGGCACTGTCGAACAACAGCTGGTAGCGGTGCGAGTCGGCGTGCTGTGCGTCGCTGGCGAAGAAGAACAGGCCGAACTGGATACCGGTGGCGGCCTGCTCCGGCCGTGCGGTCGAACCGGTCGCCGCGCCCACGATTTCGACGCCGCGATCGCGGTGTTCGGCGACTGCCTCGACCACGTCGGCGACGCACATACCGGCGTAGATGTCTTCGGCGGAGAGTTCGATGCCGAAGCGGTCCTCGAGTATCGTCAACAGCTCGGCGGCTTTGACCGAATCGAGGCCGAGGGCGGTGAGCGGTGTCCCGGGGTCCACCGAATCGAGTTCCAGTCGCTGCCGCGCCCACTCCAGGAAGAATGTCGTACTGTCGGCGTCCTGCGGCTCGCTCATCGGGCCCTCGATTCGAATTCGTTGGCGTACAAATGCCGCAGGTGCGATCGGCGGATCTTGCCGCTGGTCGTTTTCAGGACTTTGCCCCGGCTCACGAAAACCACTCGATACAGTGATATGGCGTGGTCACGACTGATCGCGGATCGGATCGAATCCTCCAGTGCGGCGGCGTCGACGTCGGCCGTGTCGTCCTCGAGCTCTTGCACGACGACCAGACGTTCTTCGCCGTGGATCTCCACCGACAGCGCGGCACAGCCACCGCGGCGCAAGCTCGGATGGTTGGATTCGATGGTCCATTCGATATCTTGCGGAAACAAATTGCGCCCGTTGAGAATCATGACCTCTTTGAGACGCCCGCAGATGAAGAGATTCCCGTCGAGCATGAATCCGAGATCGCCGGTCCGCAGATAGGACGTCCCGCTCTCGTTCGCGATTTCCGCCGCGAATGTGCGCTCGCTTTCCTCGGGTTTGTTCCAGTATCCCGAAGTGACGCTCGCTCCGCTCAGCCAGATTTCGCCGACCCGCCCGGCATCCGTCCGGCGCAGCGTCCCCGGATCGACCAGTGCCGCGGCGCCCGCCCGGACCGGCCCGTAGTCGACCAGCTCTCGACCATTGGGCCGTGCCACGGCGCGGCCCTGTTCCAGCTCCTCGTTTGCGAACGAGCGGGTGCGCACGCCCGATCGGACCGGCCCGCCGCTCACATACAGCGTGGCTTCGGCCAGGCCGTAGCCGGGAAAGAAACTCTCCCGGCGAAATCCGCTCCCGGCGAACTTCTCGGCGAAGGTCTCCAGCACAGTCGGATTGACCGGTTCGGCGCCGACGAACGCGATGTTCCATTCCGACAGATCCAGCTGTTCGGCCTCGGTGCGCGACACCCGCTCGGCGCACAGCCCGTAGGCCAGATTCGGGCCGCCGGCAGTGGTATTCGTGTGCTCCGAGATCGCCCGCAACCAGACCAGGGGCCGGCGCAGGAACGTCTCCGGCGCCATGAGCGTCGCGGGGTACCCGACGAACAGCGGCAGCAGAATTCCCAGCACCAGGCCCATGTCATGGGACGGCGGTAGCCAATGGACAGCCGAGGTGCTCTCGGTGTGCCCGAGCGCGCGCCGCAAGCACTCGAGGTTGTGGACGAGATTGCGGTGGCGCACCACCACGCCCTTCGGGGAACCGGTGGAACCCGAGGTGTACTGGAGATGAGTGATGTCGTCGTCCGCAGGCAGCGGTGTGTCGAGCAGCTCCAGCGGATCGCCGGATTCGGTGGCCGCGCTGTCGACGATCTTCCCGTCGGGCCAGCCGAGCAGGTCGCGGGCCACCGCGGCGGCCGACTGCGGCGCGATGACGGCGACAGCGCCGCTGTCCCGCGCGATCGCCGCCACGGTATCGGAATGTCTTCGCGAGCCCGGCACATACAGCGGCACCGCGACGCGCCGGGTCAGCAGACAAGCGAAGAACGCGTGCACCATATCGGGACCCGGTGGGCAGAGCAGCAGAACTCGGTCGCCCGGCGCACTGATCGTCTGCAACCGAGTCGCCAATCCGAGAATGCGTTTCAGCAGAAGGGCGTAATCCTCGACCTCGGGGTGACCATGACCGTCGAGAAATGTGTACCCGACTCGCCCGGGCTGTTCGGCAGCGCGCCGTACCAGGATTTCCACCAGCGTCGAGGGACGCTCAGAGAATTGTTCGAACCTCATCGATCTTCGACCTCCCGAATCAGCTCCGGCCACACCGAACAAACGGTTTCCAGGCCTGCGAAAAGGTTGTCGAGACTCAAATCCAAAGGTATTACACCAGCGAGGATTAGACGCGGAAGAAAGCTCGTCGGCCACACGACAGCTCCGGCCGACGTACCGAACTGGCTTGTTACTGTTCTCCTTTCGCCGTCGAGCACAACGTTAGTAGCCGAGTGCCCCACACCCTGGTCGGCGCGCCGACGAGCAGGGGAAATGCAGCCTTACGCGGCCGTGGAATGCGCAACGGCCCGTTGTTATCTCGGGTGTCGTTGCCGAGGCACCGCTGATTCAGATCAGGGGGATCGCGAGAGCGTCGCGATTTTCCCGGGCCGCACCGCGGACCTGTTGTGGCGTCGCGCCGAACCAGCGGCGGATCGCGCGGGTCAGCGCGGACTGTTCGCCGCGTGCGATCAGGGACACGCCACCACGGTAGTGATCATCGAGCGCTGGTGCGGTAGGGCGCTGCGGGGGCGCCGAGATTCGGTGTCCCGAGCAGGGATTCCGAGGACAGCGCGTAGATGCCGTCGTTGGTCAGCAGCCAGACGATATTGCGGTCGTACTCGACGTACACGCCGTGCGTCGGATTGCTACGCGCCCAATCCTCGGTCTCCGCACCGAAGGTCGGCGGCGCGAAGTAGCCCGCGATCTCGGGATTCTTCGGGTCCGAGACGTCGAAGAACTGCGCGCCGGCGTTGTAGAAGTCGTAGATCATCAGGCCGTCCCGTGGGTCGCCGGGCGAGGTGTAGTACCCGCTGCGTTTCGGGCCGAAGCTGCCGCCGCGCTGGCAGAAGTCGGTCACCGGCGCGCCTTCCGGCGGGGTCGGGCGGGGCAACCGGCCGACGATGCGCGGCTGCGCGGGGTTCGTCGCGTCCACCTGGAAGATGTCCTTGTACGGCTCGTAGCAGTCCTCGGACAACGGGTAACCGCTCAGATAGACCATGCCGGTCTTTTCGAACTGGGAGACGTCGACGTTGTCGGCTTCGGTACCGCCACCGACATCGGGACGTCCACATGGCCGACCTCGCGCAGATTCGCCGGATCGGAGATGTCGATGATCGACATGCCGAAGCCACCCATGGCCGCGAAACCGTACTTCCCACCCTCCTCGATCGGGGTCGGAATGTAGAGCGGGTTGCGCGAGCCCATCCAGGAGGTCCGGTTACCACAGCGCGGATTGGTGCGGTAGGCCGCTTCCTCGCCACGGACCATGCCCTCGCGGTGCCAGGTGTCGAGCAGTGTGGGTGCGGCCGGGTCGGCCATATCCCACACCTGAAACCCGTTGGAATACAGGTAGGTCGGGTACTCCTGCATCGACCAGTCATCGCTGGGAGCCGTCGAGATGAACAGGTAGCGGCCGCCGTCCCAGTGCGGCACATCCAGCGAACCCGAACCCTGCTGCGGCTTGCCGAGGTCGGGCGCCAGCGGATTCGCCTGTGCCGCATCGGTACTCACCGTCGCGAGCAGCTGCCAGTCCGATTTGCGCGGGCCGTTCAGTTTGTACACCTTGAAACCCTTGAGCTGCTTGTCCGCCCGCGCGGCGGCCACGCCCGCCGCGGCGGCGTACTTGCTCTTGTCTGGGGTGTCGCCCATCCAGAACGGAACCTGACGGCGCATCTCGAAACTCTGGACCATGATGTAGCCGCCGTATTTCTCGCTCCATTGAATCGTGGAGGCGCCCCAGTAGTCGTGGGCCGCCCAATCCTGGCTCGCCAGCGCCTCGTCGTTGCCCTCCGCCTCGGCCAGATCGGCCCGGGTCAGCGATTCGACGACCTGCACGTTGCGGACGTCGGTGATGTCGTAGACGCGGGCTTCGCTGCGATCGTATTGGAACATGTAGCGGCGGCCGTCGAAGTCCACGATGTTCTGCCAGGAATGGAACGGGTCGGGTGTGAACCGCTGACCAGGGTAGTGCGCCTCGACCGTCACATTGTCGCTCTTGTAGGTGTTCGGGTCGTAGCCGCCCGTGCCGGGAAACAGATCCTCGCCGCCGCCGGGGAAGGGATGCTGCTCTTCCTCGTTCACGTAGGTGAGCCCTGGGTGCAGGAAGGATCCGTCGTTCTGCATGCCGTAGCTGCCGGGGTCGACCTGAGCCGGGCGGCGGTCCGCGCAGGCCAGGACGACGTTGGGATCCGCTCGAGCTGGGCCGCGTTCGTCCACGGCGCGCGCCACCACGACGCCGCCTGCCGCCACCGCGGTGACCACCAATCCGGCCAGTATCTTGCGCCTTTGCGTCGACACCATTTCTGGAAACTCCTCTGGTCGTTTGATCACGACCAGTCTTCTGAGCTGTCGCCTATGGCAACTCATCCTGGAAGCCGTATCGGCGGGGTCGAAATCCGGCCGGAGAGGTCTTGCGCGGTAGCCGAGAATGTGCAGGCGGACTATCTCGACGGTCCGTCCAGGACTTCGTGCAGGACTCGGGCAAACGCCTCCGGTTGTCCCGGATAGCCGGACTCGGGGCCGGTGAATCCGCCGTGGTGGCTGGGGAAGACGATTGGCTTCTGGCCGAGGCGCTCAGCGAGCGCTGTCGAGGTGCGTTCGGTGACGGTGTTCATCGACTCCTCGCCGATGCCGAGCACGATCCGAGTCGGGGCGGCGGTGAGCGCGGCGATGTCGGGGCGATAGTTGACGACCGGACGGGAACGCTCCGACAGCAGTGGTTCTTCGCGGGAGCCGTCGTCCTCGACCGGCAGACCGAACATCGCGGGATCGCCGGCGGGCGCGGTGAAATAGTCGTCGGTGAATTCGCCCTGCCAAGACGTCATCGTGAGGAAGACCGCCATTCCGGCGCCGAAGCCTTTCGCCGCATAGGCGGCGTAATAGCCGTCCGCGGCACGGCTGGCCGCCGCGGCGTCGGGGAGCACCGACAGCATCGGCGGTTCGTGCGCGACCAAGGTCGTCACGTCGCCGGGATGGGCGGTCACGAGCGCGAGCGAGACGATGGCGCCGCCGCTGCTGGCGAAGATCTCGACCGGCCCGGAGTCGAGGGCCTCGATGACGGCGTGCACGTCCTCGGCATGAAGCGGGGGCAGGTTGTCGACCTGGCCGTCGGTGCGGACACTGCGGCCGATTCCGCGCGGGTCATAGGTGACGACCGTGCGATCGGCGAAATGCGTTGCGAGCGTGGTGAAACCGCTGGCGTCCATCGGCAGGCCGATCATGAGCAGCGGCGGGCGGCCATCAGCGGTCGGCAGTGGGCCGTGGACGTCGTAGGTGAGCTTCGCGCCGGGAACTTCGAGCGTGTGTGTAGTCATACCGGTCCTGACGTATCCGGCGGCGGAAACTCATCGGCGTGACGTCTCCCCAGTCAGGGCTGGAAGATCTCGTCTCGGTCAGTAGCTCTAGGACGACCTTGACCAATGCCTCGGTCCGACCTTCAACCCGGCCTTCAGCCCGTCCTTCGGCGCGCAGTTCGTCGGCGATTGACATGTATGCCTCCTTCGCACGAGGGCCGAGGCACCGCAACTCACCAGCGATGTCCGCCGGAGCGCCAAGAGCTTTCTTGAAGAGCGCATCGTGGTGATTCGACTGCTTCTCGGCCATGTTTGGGCAAACTACGCTGGAAGTGGTTGCGACACGCAGATTTCGGGGGCGGTGCCATGCAAAAAGCCCGGGACCGTGCGGGATTGGGTTCCGCACGGTCCCGGGCTTCGAGCTTCGGACTACTCCGAGTTCGGCGTGTCCTCGGACTTCTCCGGGGCCTCGGCGGGCTCGGCTTCGGCGGCCGGAGCCGCTGTCTTGCCCGGGTTCAGCAGCTTCTCCAGCGCCGAGTTGGTGACCCGCCGGAACGCCCGGCGCGGGCGCGCCTGCTCCAGCGTCGCCACCTCGAGCTGCGCCACCCCGATGGACCGCTTGTCCGGGCCCTCGGGCACGCCGGCCTGCAACGCCTTGACCGCGACGCCGACCGCGGCGGCGAGGTCGAGACCGGCCTTGTAGGAGCTCTTCAACGCGCTGACGATGGGCTCGGTCGTGCCGCCCATCACCACGTACTCGCGTTCGTCGGCGATGGAGCCGTCGAAGTTGATCCGGTACAGCACCGATTCGGGCTGCTGCTCCGGATACCCCACCTCCGCGACGCAGATCTCCACCTCATAGGGCTTGAGCTGATCGGTGAAGATGGCGCCGAGGGTCTGCGCGTAGGCGTTGGCCAGCGCGCGACCGGTGACATCGCGCCGGTCGAACTGGTAACCACGCAGATCGGCCTGCAGGATGCCGTTGCGGCGCAGGTTCTCGAACTCGTTGTACTTGCCCACGGCCGCGAAACCCACGCGGTCGTAGAGCTCACTCACCTTGTGCAAGGTCGCCGACGGATTCTCCGCGACGAACAGCACACCCTTGTCGTAGGCCAGCACGATGACACTGCGACCGCGAGCGATGCCCTTGCGCGCGAGCTCGGTCTTGTCGCGCATGATCTGTTCGGCCGAGGCGTAATACGGCAGTGTCATGCGGGGGCACCCCCTTCTTCCGCAGCCTCACGGTCGGCGACGATCCCACGGGTGATCGCGGCCAAACGCTCCTCGGTCACCTCGTCGGCGCCGTCCTCGTTGATCACGACCGCCGTCGGGAAGATGCCGCGGACCAGATCCGGGCCGCCGGTGGCGGTGTCGTCGTCGGCCGCGTCGAACAGCGACTCGATCGCGATCCGCAGCGCCCGCTCCTCGTCGATGCCCTTGGCGTACAGCTTCTTCAGCGACGACTTGGCGAACATCGAGCCGGAACCGACCGCGGCGTAACCGAATCGCTCCTCGCTGCGCCCGCCGACCACGTCGTAGGTGATGATCCGGCCCTTGCGGTCCGGATCGACGGTGTGCTCGTCATAGCCGACCAGCACCGGCACCACGGCCAAGCCCTGCATGGCGGCGGGGAGGTTGTCGCGCACCATTTTCGACAGCTTGTTGGCTTTGCCGTCGAAGGTGAGCGAGACGCCCTCGATCTTCTCGTAGTACTCCAACTCCACCGCGAACAGCCGCACCATCTCGATGGCCAGGCCCGCGGTACCCGCGATGCCGGCCGCCGAGAAACTGTCGGTGATGTGCACCTTCTCGATGTCCCTGCTGGCCAGCAGGTTTCCCTGGGTGGCACGCCGGTCACCGGCGATCAGCACGCCGCCGCGGTAGGACACCGTGACGATGGTGGTGCCGTGCGGGGCGAGGTCCGACGCGGCGGCGCCACCGGCTGCTGCGGTGGCACCGTCTATCGCGGCGAACCTGTTGCCCGGCAACAGCTCCGGTGCGTGCTGACGCAGATGCTCGATGAACGAGGACAGCGCGTGCCCCGGCTGGAGACGCATCGGGTCACCTGCTGTCACTGGCCGCCCTTCTGCACGTACGCACGGACGAAGTCTTCGGCGTTCTCTTCGAGCACGTCATCGATCTCGTCGAGCAGGTCGTCGGTCTCCTCCGCCAGTTTCTCGCGGCGCTCCTGTCCTGCGGCGTCTACACCCTCGGGACCCTCGTCCTCGTCGCCGCCCCCGGTGCGCTTGGTCTGCTCTTGTGCCATGGCAGCCGACCTCCTCTGTCCTCATCATGACCGGACCTGAAGTATGAGCACGGACCCGATCATGAGCAATGTGCGTGCTCGTCCTTCAACCCTACCCAGCAACACCGACCGGATGGCGGATCTGTGTTCAATTCGCCGTCCGGTTGTGTTCGGTTACGTAGTCAGCTGTTCCACCAGATCGGCCGCGGAATTCACTCCATCCAGCAATTTGCCCACATGTGCCTTGGTGCCGCGGCGCGGTTCCAGGGTGGGGATGCGCACCAGCGAATCGCCGCCCAGGTCGAAGATCACCGAATCCCAACTGGCGGCCGCGATGTCGGCGCCGAAGCGGCGCAGGCACTCGCCGCGGAAGTAGGCGCGGGTGTCGGTCGGGGCGTTGGTCATCGCATCGAGCACCTGCTGCTCGGTGACCAGGCGCTTCATCGAACCCCGCGCGACCAGGCGGTTGTAGAGGCCCTTGTCCAGGCGCACGTCCGAATACTGCAGGTCGATCATGTGCAGTTTCGGGGCCGACCAGGCCAGGCCCTCGCGCTGCCGGTAGCCCTCGAGCAGGCGCAGCTTGGCGGTCCAGTCCAGCAGGTCGGAGGTCTCCATGGGGTCGCGTTCCAGCAGATCCAGCACCATGGCCCAGTTGTCCAGGATGTCGCGGGCGCGGGCGTCGTCGACGCCTTCGCGGTCCATGAACTTCGCGACCCGCTCGTGGTAGAGCCGCTGCAGGGCCAGACCGGTCAATTCCCGGCCGTCAGCGAGCGCCACAGCGGTGCGCAGGGTGGGGTCGTGACTGATCTGGTGCACGGCGGTCACCGGGCGGGCCAGCTGCAGATCGGACAGGTCCTCGCCGGCCTCGATCAGATCCAGCACCAGCGCGGTGGTGCCGACCTTGAGGTAGGTCGACATCTCGGCCAGGTTGGCGTCGCCGATGATGACGTGCAGGCGGCGGTACTTGTCGGCGTCGGCGTGCGGTTCGTCACGGGTGTTGATGATGCCGCGCTTGAGCGTGGTCTCCAGGCCGACCTCGACCTCGATGTAGTCGGCGCGCTGGGACAGCTGGAACCCGGCGTGATCCCCGGACTGGCCCACGCCGACCCGGCCGGAACCGCAGATGACCTGGCGGGACACGAAGAACGGGGTGAGGCCGACAATGATCTGGTTGAACGGGGTGTCGCGGCTCATCAGGTAGTTCTCGTGGGTGCCGTAGGAGGCGCCCTTGCCGTCGACGTTGTTCTTGTAGAGCTGCAGACGCGGGGCGCCGGGCACGCTGGAGGCGTGCCGCGCGGCGGCCTCCATGACCCGTTCGCCCGCTTTGTCCCAGATGACGGCGTCGAGCGCGTCGGTGACCTCGGGCGCGGAGTACTCCGGATGCGCGTGATCGACATAGAGCCGGGCGCCGTTGGTGAGGATCATGTTCGCCGCGCCGACCTCGTCGGCGTCGATCACCGGCGCCGGGCCGTTCATCCGGGACAGGTCGAAACCGCGCGCGTCCCGCAGCGGGGACTCCACCTCGTAATCCCAGCGGGTCCGTTTGGCGCGCGGCACACCCTCCGCCGCGGCATAGGCGAGAACCGCTTGCGTGGAGGTGAGAATCGGGTTCGCCGACGGCTCGGTGGGAGTGGAGATGCCGTATTCGACCTCGATACCGATAATGCGCTGCATACCTCGAGCCTAGGCGACGCCCTCCCCCGGACCTGCCGCACCCGGGGTGCGACGCGCCCGATCTCATTCCCGCAGGCGATGTTCCGGGTGGCGGATCAGTTGTCGAACCAGACCACGAGCCGAACGTTCGCCGCGCCGTGCACGGCGGCCAGCGCCGCCATCACGTCCCAGGTCGGCTGCCAGCTCCCGCCCTCGGGAATCACCTCACGCCTGGTCAGCCGGACGACACGGAACATGGTGTCGCCGTCGATCCACTCGGTGCCCTCCGGCCAGCTCTCGCCGTAGTCGAGCGCGGGCCGATCCGATTTTCCGAGCACCTCGGCGAACCTGGCACTCCAGGCGGCCTTGCCGACCGGCTCCCACTCGCCGCCGGGACCGCGCTTGAACTCGTGAATGCGGGAGTCGGGTTCGTCGGCGGGCTCGCTCCAGTCGAGCTGCGCGATCTCGTCCCAGCCGATCCAGGTGGCGCTGTGCGCGTCGACCCCCCAGCCTTCGAATTCGGCCCGCGCCGGCTCCGAAGCATCCTCGGGCATACCGCGATTCGCCGCGACCGGACGGAAACCGGCGTAGTTGCGCACCCCGAACAGCAGGCCGAACGCGTCGTAGTGCCGGCCGCCCTCGATCAGGTCGAAGTCCATCGCGGCCCGCCAGGTGTTCTGCCGCCACCAGACCCGGCACTCGATGTACCCGTGGATATCGCACCCCATGCAGGGCGATTCTCCGCGCCCTTCGACGCTGCGCGCAAAGGGTTTTCGACTCGAGGCCGGGGCCGGTCGTTCCGGCGGACGACCTGGATGTCATCCCCCGGGTCGTACTTCCGGAGGACCCTGACAGCGGCCGCGAGATCAGATAGTCGTTGCATGACCGAATCGATTGTCGATCCCCGTCCGGACGCAGGGCGGCACCGTGAAGCGGAGGAGCCGGCGCGGCCCTCCCGGCTGGTCGCGCTGGACGTGCTGCGCGGCATCGCGATTCTGGGCACCCTCGGCACCAATATCTGGATTCTCACCAATCCGGAGGGGCTGCTCGGCTATATCAGTGAACTCGGACGGTCCGCCGAAGGCGGGTGGATGTGGGCGGAGCGGGCGCTGCAGCAGGTGGCGCAGGGCAAGTTCCTCGGATTGCTGACGATCATGTTCGGCATCGGGCTGGCTATTCAGCAGCGGTCGGCGGTACGCGGCGGGCGGCGCTGGCCGGGGAAGTATCCGCTGCGGGCGGGGCTGCTGTTCCTGGACGGTGTGCTGAACTTCGTGCTGGTCGCCGAGTTCGACGTGCTGATGGGGTACGCGCTGACCGGGCTCGTGGTCGCCTATGTGCTCGCGACAAGTGAACGGGCGCAACGTCGTTGGCTGATCATCGCGGCGAGTGTGCACACCGCGATGCTCACCTTGATCGGGCTGGTGATCGCGTTCGCGCCGCGGCAGGAGGCGGCGGCGCGGGAGCCGCTCGACCCGAATCCGTATGCCGACGGGTCGTTCTGGGATCTGGTGCTGTTCCGGCTGGAGAACGCGGGCGGCTTCCGGATCGAGGCGATCTTCGTCTTCGCCATGTCCGTGGCGCTGTTCCTGGCCGGCGCGCGCCTGTTCCGGGCCGGTCTGTTCACCGCCGAGGGCGCGCGAATCCGCAAGCGGCTCATGATCGTCGGCGCGATCGCCGCGCCGATCGATCTGGCGGCGGGTATCGCGGTGGGCGGCGACATCGTGGTGTTCACCCGGTACGGCACCGCGCCGTTCGTGGCTTTCGGCGTGCTGGCGCTGGTCGCCGAGTTCTATGTGCGCCGGCCGCGGGTCGGGTTCGCGGGCCGCCGCCTCACCGAGGTCGGCCGGACCGCGCTGTCCTGCTACATCCTGCAGAACCTGGTGGCCTCGATCTTCTGCTACGGCTGGGGTTTCGGGCTCGCGGCCCGCGTCGCCCCCGAGAACTACGTGCCGTTCACCATCGGCATGTACGTGCTGGTGTCGCTGATCATCATCACCGCGGCCCACCTGTGGCTGCGCCGGTTCGAGCGCGGACCGGTGGAGTGGTTGTGGCACAGCAGCTATCGCTTCCTTGCCCGGGAGCGCTGAAACCCGCAATCGCCTGATCTCGGCGAAGAACACGAGTAGTGCGCTACTCGTGTTCTTCGCCTGTGTGGACCGCACTATGGAAACATCTAGTCCACAAGGAGATTGCATGAAAGCCTCGGTCCGCGAGGTCTGGCTTCCGTTCAACGCACCGTTGCTCGCACGCGGAACCCCGGCCACCGGCCCGGACGAGACTGCCGCCGTATTCCGCCAATTGGAGGAACTGGAAACGCTGTTGCGCGGCCGGATGGTGCGCCACCACAGTGGCTCGGTCATCATGCCCTTCGCCGCCTTCAATTCCTGGCCGGCCGACGCGCAGCTCGGGCTGCTGTCCATGGGCTGGGCCATGGGTCCGAAGTTCCATTTCCCGCGCTTCCAGGACGCCGCCTGCACCCGCGACTGGCTGCGCTGCGCGGCGACCTGCCGCATCAACCCCGAGACCGGCCGCATCCCCCGCCGCAACGACCGCAACCAGCAGTTGTTCCGCAATGCCTTCCGCGTCGAGAACGAAGAGCTCGACCCGGAAGCCCTGCTCCTGCGAGTCCGCTGATTTACCGGAGAGCCCTGCAACAGCACTGCCGGGTGCCCGTACAACGATGTGCGGGTGGCGAACTCGTGGGGGTTTGGGTCATCTTTTCGCTAGCGTGGTCGGGGTGAGCCTCGCCGAGCGATACCCGTTGCTGCACCGGCCGACCCGCTGGGAGTGGGGCGGTCTCGACGTCCAGTTCTCCACCGAGATCCCGGCCGACGAGCTGGTCACCAACGTGCACGTCGTCTGCTTCGCCGGCGCCGAGATCGTGCTGTGCCGCGACGCTCGCGATTTCTGGCTGGTGCCCGGCGGCACCCGGGAAGCCGGCGAGTCGATCGATGCCTGCGTGCGGCGCGAACTCCGCGAGGAAGCCGGCGCGCGGCCGATCGGCCCGATCCACCGCATCGGCGCGCACCACGCCACCAGCGATCTGCCCGAGCCGTATCTCCCCTGGCAACCGCACCCGCACAAGGCCTGGCTGTGGTGCACCGCCGACGTCGTCGTGGACTCCGCGCCCACCAATCCGGACGACGGCGAGCAGATCCTCGAGGTCCGCACGGTCCCCTTCGACGAGGCGATCCGGCTCTCGGCCACCGACGGCGACCACATGGCCGAACTGGTCCGGCTGGCCATCGAATTACATCGCTGATCGCCTGAGATAGGGCTTCTGACCTGCGGTAGTCTCGTGGTAGTCTGGATCGTGGGTATTGAGTGGTACTTCGCGCTGGGCCAGCTTCTCGCCCGTGCCGGAGTCGACTCCGACGATGTGTTCGACCTGGTGAACGCCTGGCTGGCCGGGGAGCGTCCGGTGTGGCTCCGACCCGCCGACGACCGGGCGACGGGAATCCGGTATGTCGTGCTGTGGGGACGTACCGGGGCCGGCCGGCCCCTCGCGGTGCTGGCTCGCACCATGGGTCCGGATCTGTACATCTGCGGCGCCGGTCACCTGCAACCCGAGCAGGTCACCGAATTCGAGAAATGGGAGGCGACCCACGATGACTGAACATTTCCCCACCAACGCCGAGGACATGCAGGCGATCATGGGCCGGCTCACCTACCGTGACGACGAAACCGTCGAGGTGCCCGTGGTGACCGGGCAGGACACGGGGGCCGACCTGGTCCCGCGCTCGGTCAAACTGCCCGGCGATCTCGACAGCCGATGTAAGGCCCGGGCCGTGCGCCTCGGCCTGAGCCAGAGCGCCTACATCCGATCGCTGATCGAACGCGACCTGGCCCAGGCCGAGCAGCACGACCGGCCGGTGATGTGGTCGGATCTGGCGCGGATCGTGACCGAGCTCAATCGCACCGCCTGATCGACAAGTCAGCCCTGCTTTACCGTGGGGCCATGGAGTTCTCACAGGGCTGGGACAGCTTGGCCACGCTGGTCGAGGGACGCTGGATCGAGCGGCGGCCGCGGCGGCCGGAGGTCGCCGATCAGCTTCGGCGTGAGACTCGGTTGCTGCCCTGGCTGGCCCCGTCGCTGCCGCTGCCGGTGCCGATACCCGCTGTGCTCACCGACGACCCGCTGGTCGTCCGGCACGCGCTGGTACCCGGTGACGCGCTCGAGTCGCCCGGTGTCGAGGACGGTGTCGCGGTGGGGAGGTTCCTGCGCGCGCTGCACGGCAGTTCCGCGGCCGAGGCGGTTCGGCACGGATTGATCCCGGCGGAGCAGACCAGGAGCAGCCGAATCGCGGAGATCAGCAGGTTCCAGTCGGAGGTCGTGCCATTGATTCCTGTCGCGCAACAGGATTCGGCCCAGTCGATCCTCGACGCGCTGCGGGACTTCCCGGCCGACACGGTCGTACACGGCGACCTCGGTCCCGAACATGTCCTGACCGACGGCGGACGCGTCTCCGGAGTGATCGACTTCGGCGACGCGCACGTCGGCGACGCCGCGATCGATCTCGCGTGGGCCCTCTACGGCGCGCCGACCGCCTTCGCCGACGCGGTCGCCGACGCCTACGGGGTCACCGGGGAGCTGCGCCGGCGGGCTCTGATCTGGCATCAACTCGGCCCGTGGCACGAGGTCGTCTACGGCGCGGATATCGGCGACATCGCCGTGCGGCGAAGCGGTTTGGCCGGTGTGCTCGAAAGGCTGGAAGGCTCCGCCGGGATACCTCTACGGTGAACGCATGCCGGATGCCGTGCGCCCCGACGCCCTCGTAATCGCTCCCGCCACCCGCGACGACTGGGCGACCGTCGTCGAATGGGCCGACGCGGAGGGCTGGAACCCGGGCGAAGGAGACACCGCCACCTTCTTCACCCAGGACCCCGACGGATTCTTCCTCGGCAAACTCCACGGCGAGCCCGCCACCGCGGTGTCGGTGGTGAACTACGGCCCGGACTACGCGTTCCTGGGCTTCTACCTGGTGCGGCCGGACCTGCGCGGCGCCGGCCTCGGCCTGGCCACCTGGCGCGCCGGCCTCGAACACGCGGGCGCCCGGGTAGTCGGCCTCGACGGCGTCCCCGCCCAGCAGGCCAACTACCGGCGCAGCGGCTTCGAACTCGCCTACCGCACAGCACGTTTCGAAGGCGAACCGGACCTCCCACCCCCCGATGCCACCGTCCGCGCCCTCTCCCCCGGCGACCTGACCGGCCTGCACGCCTACGACACCCGCTGCGTCCCCGCCGACCGCCCCCGCTTCCTCGACTCCTGGCTCGGCGACCCCCGCCACCAAACCGTCGTCCGCATCCTCGACGGCCGTCTCACCGGCTACGGAACCATCCGCCCCGCAAGGCATTCCCTCCGCGTCGGCCCCCTCTTCGCCGACACCCCCGCCGACGCCCGCCAGCTTCTCTGCGCCCTCGCCGCCATCGCCGACGGCCCCCTCGCCATCGACGTCCCCCTCCACAACACCCCCGCCGTCCACCTGGCGGAAGAAGCCGCCCTGAAACCCGCCTTCGAAACCGCCCGCATGTACACCGGCCCCGTCCGTCCCCACCACACAGCCCGAATCTTCGGCACCACCACCCTCGAACTCGGCTGACCGCCTACCACCCACTACCAACCCGACTTCAGCTGGCACCCGGAGCGGAATCCTGCCGGGTTTCCCAAGGACCGCCTTGACTGGCCCGCACTGAGCCTTCGCCGACGACTCTCGTTGCTACAGTCCACATCGCTGGCGTTTCAGCCAGCGTCTGATCATCCAATTCACCGCAGGCGCGCGTGGCCGCACCGATATCGGGATGCAGTGAAAGATGAACGACGGCACCGCCTTCGGATGTCACCACCAGCACACCGACCGAACTTCCGGCCTTGTCACGCGCTAGCGTTGCTTGCACCGCGAGAACGCCGCCGCTTTCGGCGCCCAGGTGGTCTACGACTTCCGCACGACTCTGCGCAAGGTTCAGTTCCAGGCAACGCCGTGCGATCGCTTGTTCATCAACATCGAAATCGCTTGTCAGGGAGTGCATCGAGGGCGGCGGAGACTGCGCCCACGCCGAAATCAGCCCGGCATCCGAATCGCCGTCCCAGTAGGGCATTCCGGCATGTGCGTGCGCCTCGCGCACCAGCCCCTCCCAATCGAACTCCGGATCGCTGACCATCGTCCGGAGCTTCTCCAGTGCGACACCTGACTTGTAAGCATCCAACAGCAGAAACCGCGCCCTGGACCGGATCGCACCCCGGCTGCGGCCCAGGCGATCGGCGACTTCCACCTCCGTCATCGAGATGCGCAGCGCCGTAACGAACTCGGCATAATCCGCACCGGTCCACAGACTGCCTCGCCGATCCTGAGCCCCCATCGTCATGAGCCCATGCTCCCAGGGGGGTCCGACACAATCAGGGCGTCGCGTGCCCGCCAGGCGGCGGGCCTACACGTCGAAGTACAGGTCGAATTCGTAGGGGTGGGGGCGGACGTTGATTTCGGCTATTTCGGTGTCGCGCTTGAGGCGGATCCAGGTTTCGATGAGGTCGTCGGTGAAGACGTTGCCTTCGGTGAGGTAGTCGTGGTCGGCTTCCAGGCGGTCGATGACTATTTCGAGACTGGCGGGGGTTTGGATGACTTCGGCGGACTCTTCGGGGGTGAGTTCGTAGAGGTCTTTGTCGATGGGGGTGGCGGGTTCGATTTTGTTCTTGATGCCGTCCAGGCCGGCCATCATCATGGCGGCGAAGGCGAGGTAGGGGTTGCCGGAGGAGTCGGGGCAGCGGAATTCGAGGCGTTTGGCGAAGCGGTTGCTGCCGGTGACGGGGATACGGACGGCGGCGGAGCGGTTGCGCTGGCTGTAGACCAGGTTGACCGGGGCTTCGTAACCGGGGACCAGGCGTTTGTAGGAGTTCACGGTGGGGTTGGTGAAGGCCAGCAGGGAGGGGGCGTGCAGCAGCAGGCCGCCGATGTAGTGGCGGGCCAGATCGGAGAGTCCGGCGTAGCCCGCCTCGTCGTGGAAGAGGGGTTCACCGTCCTTCCAGAGCGATTGGTGCACGTGCATGCCGGAGCCGTTGTCACCGAACAGCGGTTTCGGCATGAAGGTGACGGTCTTGCCGTAATTCCACGCGGTGTTCTTGATGATGTACTTGTAGAGCTGCAAATCGTCGGCCGCGGCGAGCAGTGTGTTGTATTTGTAGTTGATTTCGGCTTGCCCGGCGGTGCCGACCTCGTGGTGCCCCTTCTCCAGCTCCAACCCCGCCGCCTGGAGTTTGGTGCACATGTCATCACGCAGATCGACATCGTGGTCGTACGGCGCGACCGGGAAATAACCGCCCTTGGGCCGCACTTTGTACCCGCGGTTCAACGTCCCGTCCGGGTTGTATTTCTCGCCGGTGTTCCACGAGGCCGACGACGAATCCACCTCGTAGAAGGCGCGATTCATCGACGTGTTGTAGCGGACGGCGTCGAAGATATAGAACTCGGCCTCGGGCCCGAAGTAGGCGGTGTCGGCGACGTTGGTGCTGCGCAGGTAGGCCTCGGCCTTGCGGGCCACGTTGCGCGGATCGCGGCTGTAGGCCTCGCGCGTGTGCGGGTCGTGCACGAAACAGTTCATGTTCAGCGTCTTCGCGCCCCGGAACGGATCCAGCTGGGCGGTACGCAGATCCGGCAGCAGCAGCATGTCGGATTCGTGGATGGACTGGAACCCGCGCACCGACGAACCGTCGAAGGCGAGCCCGTTGTCCACCAGGTCCGCGCCGAACATGACGGCGGGAACCGAGAAGTGTTGTTGCACACCGGGAACATCACAGAATCGGATGTCGATGTATTCGACTTCCTCCTCGCGGATGAAGTCCAGGATTCCTTCGGTGGTATGGGCAATCGACACGGCTTCGCTCCTCGCTCTCGCGGCTCATGTGCCATCCGCGGATCGGCGAGGCGACCGTGGTGCTGCTCGCCGAACTCACCATACGACTTATGCATCGATGACGGAACGGGAATCGGCGCGCCGCACAAAGATCGACGGCCGGGTTCGGCATTCTGCCGATACCGCCGGCCCCGGCGGTGCGGTGAGCTGAACCACACGACCTCCCGGGCCCGGGGTGCGTCGATTCCGAAAGGCACGATATGAACTCGTCTCCGCTGCGCCTCGCGGTGGGTGTCCTGTGTTGCGCGGTCGCCGCGGGCGTACTGCCCGGGTTCGCCGCGGCCGACCCCGGACGCACCTGGTTCGTCGGCGCGAACGCGGCGGCGAACGGAAACGGTTCGGAGGCAGCGCCTTTCAATACTCTTGCCGCGGTCTCGGCGGCCGCCGGCGCGGGCGACACCATCATCGTGCTCCCCGCGCCCACCGCACTGGACGGCGGCATCGCGCTCGAGCCCGGTCAGAAACTGCTCGGACGCGGTGGCGCACTGACGAATTCGACCGCGGCCCACGACGGCGACGCCGTGCGCCTGGCCCCCGGCACCGAGGTCCGCGACATCGTCGTCGCGGGCGCGCAACGCTCCGGAATCTACGGCCGCAATGTGGGATCGGTGACGCTCAGCGGCAATACGATCTCCGACACCAACCGCGGCTGCCAGACCGGTTTCGTCGTGCAACCGTTCCCGCCGATGCTGGGCGTCCCGTTCGGCATGTCCCTGCCCGCGGCCCCGAACCTGATCTCGCTGACCAACGGCTACGCGGGCATCATGGTCGACTCGGACGCCGGCGCGAGCACCCTCACCATCGACCGGAACACCGTGCGCGACACCGCCTGCGGCGACGGCATCGACATCCGCACCAGCGGCGCCGCCCAGGTGCACGCCACCCTGACCGGCAACCTGACCGAGGACATCAACGAGGGCCTGACCAAGTTCTCGGTCCTCGCGGTCGGCATGCAGAGCACCGGCACCTCCGCGCTGACGGCCACCCTGCGCGGCAACACCCAGCGCCGGATCGCCCTGCCCGCCAACGACCCCAAGAACGCCGTCGCCGACAGCGAGGGCCTGTTCATCAACGCTGCCGAACGCGCGCGCATGCGCATCACCATCGACGGCAACCGCTACGAGCACGGCGGCGGCCATTTCTCCGCCAACGGCATCGAATTCGTCACCAGCAACGGCACGCCGGACAGCGAGGTCACGCTGACCAACAGCGAATTCCGGGACGTGCCCGGCGATATCGTGCAGAACCTGAACCTCAGCAACGAGGGCGCGCGGCATGTCATGACCATCGACGGCCTCACCGCCTCCGGCTCCAGCTTCCCGGGCGAGGTGCTCAACCCGATCGTGCCCGGCAACCTCGGAACCTGTTTGTTCTCCGCCAGTTTCGGCCGCGACAATCACACCGCACTGACCCTGCGCAACGCACACCTGAGCCAGTGCAGCGCCGACGGCCTGGGCGTCTACGCCTACTCCCCCGCCGGCCCGAACCCCGCGCGGCACCTGATGACCTTCGCCGTCTCCGACACCACGATCTCCGGCGCCAAGGTCGCCGACCTGCACGTGCGGGCCGTCGGCGACCTGACATTGACCGGCCAGTTGCAGGACACGCGGGTCGCCGGGGAGATCGCCCTCGGCCAATCCGGCGGCAACCTCGGCCCGGGCTCGGTGCTCGACTTCACCGGCGGCCGCAACTGCCTGAGCCCGGCCGCGTCGCAGGCGCTCACCAACTCGGCGCTTCCGGTCAACCTCGGCGCGGGTCTGTCCTGCGGATAGCCCCGTGACCGGCCGAACTTGGTCACATGCACAAATGTGTGGCACACAGTCTTCTTGTTTGCCGCTAGCCGAGGCCCGGGTCGGTGCGCTCTCCTTAAAGAGACGCTGAGGTCAGAACCGTTTGCCAAGGCAATGGTGTGGCCTCGACCACGATGAGTAGACAGGTTCGGGTTTTGGTTTCTTCGACAGTCCCGGCGGGCACGGCCCGTCCGGACACGTTGTGCGCCGCCTTCCAGGCGAACGTGGCGCGATACGGCGAGGCGGTCGCGCTGCGCACCATGGGTGGTGCGCAGTCGCTGACGTGGCGGGAGTACGGGGACCGGGTCCGCGCGATCGCGGCGGGACTGGCCGGGCTGGGTGTCGAGCCGGGTGACACGGTGGCGCTGATGATGACCAACCGGCCCGAGTTCCACCTCTGCGATACCGGCGTGCTGCACACCGGCGCGACACCGTTCTCGGTGTACAACACCAACCCGGTGGATCTGCTGGCCTACCAGTTCGGCAATGCCGGCAACAAGGTCGTGATCTGCGAAAAGCAGTTCGCGCCGCAGATTCTCGCGGCGGTCGCCAAGGCGGCCGAGCAGGGCGCGAAGGTCGAGCACGTGATCTGCGTCGACGAGGCCGTCGAGGGCACGCTGGCTCTGGCCGACGTGGAGGCGAACCCCAAGACGGGCTTCGACTTCGACGCCACCTGGCGGGCGGTGGATCCCGAGGGCCTGCTCACCATCGTCTACACCTCCGGCACCACCGGCCCGCCCAAGGGCGTGGAGCTCACCCACACCAACTTCATCGAGAACGCCCGCATCATCGAGCAATTCGGCGGCGGCGGCCTGGACGACCGGGTGATCTCCTACCTGCCCGACGCGCACGCCGCCAACCGCTGGTTCGCGCACTACCTGACCATGCTCGAAGGCGGCCAGATCACCACGGTGCCCGACTTCAAGCAGGTCGCGGCCGCGCTGACCGAGGTGCATCCGACGGTGTTCCTCGGCGTCCCCCGGGTGTGGGTGAAAGTCAAAGGCGCACTGGAGGAGCGCTTCGCCGGGGAGAAGCCGCTCAAGCGCCGCCTGATCCACTGGGCCGTCGGCGTGGGCCGGGCCCGCGCCCGCGCGGCCTCCGACGCGCGCCCGCTCGGCGCCGTCGAAAAGGCCCAGTACCGGCTCGCGGAAAAGCTTGTCCTGCTGCCCATCCGGGAGAAGCTGGGCCTGGACAAGGTACGCGTCGCGGTCACCGGTTCGGTGGCCATCCCGCCGGAGGTGCACGAATTCTTTCTCGGCCTCGGCCTGCCGTTGTGTGAGGGGTACGGCATGACCGAGTGCACCGCGGGAGCCACGCTCAACGGCCCCGACCGGGTGAAGATCGGCACCGTCGGCACCCCGCTGCCCGGCGCGGAGATCAAACTCGCCGACGACGGCGAGGTGCTGGTCCGCGGCAAGATGGTGATGCGCGGTTACCGCAACGACCCGGCCAAGACCGCCGAGACCGTCGACGCCGACGGCTGGCTGCACACCGGCGATATCGGCACCATCGATGCCGACGGCTACCTCTCGATCGTCGACCGCAAGAAGGAACTGATCATCAACGCGGCCGGCAAGAACATGTCGCCGTCCAATATCGAGAACACCATCGCCGCCGCGACGCCACTGGCGGGCACGGTGGTCTGCATCGGTGAGCAGCGCCCGTTCAACACGGCGCTGATCTGCCTGGATCCCGACCTGGCCGCCGCCTTCGCGCAGCGCAACGGGATCACCGCGACCTCGACCGCGGAGCTGGCCAAGGATCCGCAGGTGCTGGCCGCGATCGAGCAGGGCGTCACCGAGGCGAACAGCAAGCTCTCCCGGGTGGAGCAGGTCAAGAAGTACATCGTGCTTCCGGACGTGTGGGAGAACGGCGGGGACTGCCTGACCGCCACCGGAAAATTGAAGCGGAACCCGATTTCGGCCCGCTACACGGCTACGATCGAGGATCTTTACTCGAAGTAAGTTGGGGAGACAGCAATGACGCTATCGTGCACCCGGAGGCCCAGATGAGCTCTACTGGCGAGGCGCCACGCCTCGGAGCCGACCGGGTGCGCGTGGCCGCCCGTGCGCCGCAGGGCCTGCCCGGGCCATCGACGCCACCCGCCGCCAACCCCCGGCTGTTCGATGACCTGCATCGGCGGGCCGCGTCGATGGTCGACGGCTTCTATTCGGCGCTGCCGCCGTACGCCCAGATGCCGCAGTCGCTGGTGGAGACCGATTTCGCCCGCGGCACCAAACTCAACGTCGACCTGTTCTTCGACTATCTGCGCGGCGGCGCGGAACCGTCGGAGGAGGACACCCGCGAGCTGATCGAATTGGCGATGGGCCGGGTGCGCGACGGCACGCCGCTGACCGATGTGCTGGACCGCTACCGGCTCGGCGCGGCCTTCCTGTGGGAACGGTTGCGGGAGTCGGCCGCGCCGGGTGAACACGAAGCGCTGCTGGACATGTCGCTCACACTGCTCAAGTACGTCACGCTGGTGACCAACCGGATCGCCAACGCCGCCACCCAGCGTTCGCACGATCCGCGCTGGGAACTGCTGGAACGCCGGCGCGGTATCGCCGACGCGCTGCTCACCGGGCAGGACCCGGTCGAGTGGGCCAACGATCCGGTGATCCCGGTGGCGGACGCCTTCCTGGTCGCGGTGTTCCGGTTGTGCGGCAGCCTGCATTCGCCCACCCCGCCGGCGGGGCCGGCCGCCGTCCCCGTGGGTGGACCCGCCTCGGCGCTGCGCCATCGGGTCGAGGCGATCCCCGGGGTGTTCCTGCGCCTGGACGCCGGCGGCTGGACGGCCCTGATCCCGCTGCAACCCGGCGACAACGGTGCGAGCACCCTGGCCGGGCTCACCGCTCGCCTGCCCGCGCAGCAACCGGGGCAGGCGCCGCCCTACTGGGTCGGGGTCGGCGCGGCCCGCACGCGTGCGGAGATCCCGGCGATGTTCGCCGAGGCCCGCGTGCTCGCCGAGCTCGGCCGCTGCCTGACCCGGCGGGAAGTCTTGTGCCGCCGGACAAATCTCCAGTTCGAATACACGGTGGCGGTGAGTGACGCGGCCCGGCCCGGGCTGGCCGCGGTGCTGGCGCCATTGGACGCACAGCCGATGCTTGCCGAAACCCTCGAGGTGTTCGTCGACAGCGGGTTCAACCAGCTGGCCACCGCACGCCAGCTCAACGTGCACCGCAATACCGTCACCTACCGGCTCTCGCGCGTGCACGAACTCACCGGACTCGACCCGCATCGGCCCGCCGACGCGATGACGCTGTCGGCGGCCCGGTTGGCGCGCCGCCTCGAATCCGCGTCCTTCGCACCCTGACGTCTTTGGTCAAGAGCACAAATCGCCCGCCGCTCATCGTGTGAATTGCCGGTAGTACGGCACCCCGGCTGTGCGGTGTGCTGTACACCGACAATGTGGTCTCCCAGATGAGGTTCAGGTAGTTGAGAATGACGACCCGCACGGGCGCGCGCACGCAGTCGCGTAAGCGCCGCTTCGTGACGATCGCCGCCGCCGCGATCACCGCGCTCGGCTTGACCGCTCAGACCGTGCCCGCGCAGGCGGTCCCCGCCGCGGGCCCGGTGCCGAACGCCCCGGCCAACTTCGGGCTGCCCGCCGATTACCAGCCGACGCCGGAGCAGTACGGCATCGGCTACGAACTCGGCCACGTCGTCCCGCTGGCGGACGGCACCCAGTTGCAGACCGAGGTGCGGTACCCGACCGATCCGGCCACGGGTCAGCGCGCGGGCGGCGAGTTCCCGGTGGTCGTCAACTTCACCACCTACGGCGCGCTGTCCAGCTCGCTGGCCGCCGCGGTCACCAGCGTCGTCGACACCCTGCACATTCCGCTGCCCGATCACCTGAAGGACGCGCGCCGGATCATCAACCAGGCCACCAGCGCCCAGGACATGCTGGTGCGCCGCGGCTACATCGAGGTCATCGCCGACGTGCGCGGCACCGGCGGCTCGACCGGCGCCTGGAACCCGGCCTCCAAACAGGACGGCATCGACGGCGCGCAGCTGGTGGAGTGGGCGGCGAAACTGCCCGGCTCCAACGGCAAGGTCGGCATGTACGGGTACTCGTTCCCGGCGCTGTCGGCGCTGCGGACGGCCGAATCCATCGGTCCCGGTTCGCCGTTGAAGGCCATCGTGCCGATGGCCATGCCCAACAACATCTTCAACGAGGTGCTCGGGCACGACGGCCTGATGAGCCCGCTGCTGCTCACCGTCATCTCGGTGATGGTGCCGTACCTGAGCCTGATCGGGCCGTTCATGACGGCGGTGGTGTCGCCGCAGACCTTCTTGCAGGCCCTCGGCGATCATCTGGCGGCGCTGGTGTCCTCGGACAGCACCATCAAACTGCTGCTGGAGGCCTACGCCGGCGGGCCGCTGGCCTACGACGGAAACTTCTGGCAGGAACGGCGTTTCGAGACCGAGCTGCACAAGCTGGTCGAGAACGATATCGCGATGTACCAGGTCGGCGGGCTGTGGGACCTGTACCAGGAGGGCCCGTTCCGCAACTACTCGCAGTTGCAGAACCTGGCCGCCGGGCGCGACCAGTTCGCGCCGATGGCGCCGGGGCAGCCGACCGATGGACGGTTCCAGCTGATGATGGGCCCGTGGTATCACGTCGGGCTCGGGTTCGGCCCGGGGTCGCGCATCGACACCAACATGATCACCGTGGCCTGGTTCGACCGGTTCCTCAAGGACATTCGCAACGGCGTCGACGAGCTGGACAACACGCTGCACGTGATCGATCCGAACAATGTGGCCGTCTCCACGGCGCGCTATCCGTTCGAGCAGGCCACGATCCAGCAGCGGTACTTCGACGGTGATCGCTTGGTCGCGCAGCCGCCGGCGGTGGCCGACGCCTCGGATCGCCTGGATTACACCGGGATCGACAACATCTGCAACCGGCAGTCGCTGGGCCAGTACGCCGCGGGGCTGTTCGACTTCGTGTTCCGGCTGTTCACCGCCTACAACCCGTGCACCGAGTGGGTACAGGGACCGGTGGCGGGCCGCAAGTACACGATGGATCCGGTGACCGAGCCGACCATGCTGGCCGGGCCCGGCAGCGTCACGCTGTACGCGTCCTCGACCAGTACCGATGCCGCGTTCCAGGTGTGGCTCGACGATGTCGCGCCGGATGGGACGGCCGTGAACATCACGGGCGGTTCGCAATTGGCGAGTCAGCGCACGCTGGCGGAGGCCAAGACCTGGCGGGCGCCGGACGGCACCGTCTACGGACCGGAGCACGTCGTGCGCAAGGACGCCGAGCAGCTGCTGGTGCCCGGCGAGGTGGTCAAGATGGAGATCAAGATCCGGCCCACCTTCTACCGGCTGGAGCCGGGGCACGCACTGCGACTGCGGATCACCAGCGGCACCTTCCCGTCCACGATCCCGATTCCGAGCGATCTGCCGCGCCTGCTCGGTTCCGCGCAGCAGATCCATCGTGATGCGGCCCGGCCGTCCAGTCTGGTCTTGCCGCTCGCGCCCGCGTCGGCCTTCTGAGCAACTCGCAACGGTCCCCGGCGGATTTCCGCCAGGGACCGTTGCGTAGCTAGCGAATTCCCCCTCAGCTCACCGAAACCCGCACCGCACACCGACCGCCCCGATAGTCTCAGCCATGGATCCGATCCTGGATTCGTGTCACCTGCCGGGAGCGTCCGATGGAGAAGGCTCTGGTCACCAACGGGGTGCCCGCACGGGCTGCCACGGCTTTCCTGCGCCCCGGCATTCTCGCCTTCGGCGGTGCCATCGCCCCGACCGACCTGCACGCCCATCACGCCGTCCAGGTTCTCACCGCGTCCACTCCGATCACCGTGATGGACGCGAGCGGCACCCGCCACCGCGGCACCCAGGTCATCGTCCCCGCCGACGCCCCACATCGCATCGACGCGGGCGCCGACCACGGCGCCGCCCTCTACCTCGATCCGGAAACCGTCGCCGGCGCGGCCGCCGACCGCCGCGCCCACGAGAACGGCTGGTCCCCCACCGCGCACCCGCTGCCGGTCGACCTCGCCCGCGCCGCTCTCGCCGACCAGGTGGCCAGCATCATCCGCGACCTGCGCTGTGAGGCAACGGCTCCCGACGGCGCGCGGCACGTCGCCGTCACCGAAGCCTTACGCGTTCTGCCCACCTTGGTCCCGGACCGCTCCATCCGCGGCGCCGACGTCGCCCGCCGCGTCGGCCTTTCCCCCGCCCGCCTCTCCCACCTCTTCGCGGCCCAGGTCGGAATCCCCTTGCGCCCCTACATCCTCTGGCTCCGCCTCCGCGTCGCGATCATCCGCGTGCACTCCGGCGATGACCTCGCCGCCGCCGCGACCGCCGCCGGCTTCGACGACACCGCCCACCTCACCCGCACCTGTCGCCGCACCTTCGGCTTCTTCCCCACCGCCCTGAACCGCGCCGCCCAATGGGACCTGGGCGAGGGCGCCTGGCAACAGGTCGCCGAACCCGCCAGGGGCAGATAGCCGTTCGCCGCCGGACCCGGCGCAAGTTCCGCCGCGCGAGAGGCCGTCGGCGGGCCGACACTACGAGCCGTCGACGGGATAGGGCGGAGTGCCGGTACCGACGATGCGGAGATTGCCCCAGGGGTCGCGTTCTTGCAGTCGTCCCGGGGTTGGTTGGCCGTCGGGGAGGGTCAGGAGGACTTCGGCGCGGCCGGGGTCGGGGAGGTCGTCCGTGGCGGAGATGCGGCCGTACCAGTGGAAGCGGCCGTCGATGGGGTCGGCGTGGCCGCAAAGGGTGACCTGGACCGGGAGCAGAGCGCCTGGGGCGTCGAGGGTGGCTGGGCCCGAATAGTCGTGTGCGGGTTCGCGATCGGCGGGCACGGTCAGGTCGAAGTGGTGTGGGTCCGGGCGGCGCAGGGCGCGGCGACGCCAGGCGGCGGAACCGGGAAGAGTGGCGCGGCGGAGGTACTCGTGCTGGGTGGCGGCGCGGACTTCGATCCGGGTGCTGGAGGTGCGGTGCAGCATTTCGAGGCAGCGGCGGATGTAGCGGGTTCGGCGCTTGTCCTCGGTGCCCGGATGCAGGAAGAGGTTGGGGAATCCGTGGGCGGCGACGGCCAGGAAGGTGGTGGTGGCCCATTCCTCGGGCAGGGTGCGGCCATTCGCGAGAACCGTAGGCCGCGAAATGGATTCGAGCACGACCGCCCTGGGGCGGTGGCACCGCCCGTCCGCGGCTTGCACCTCCCAGCGGTCCTCGGCAGCGTCGAACTCGAGGCGGGTGGCGGCTCGGAGCAACCGGACATCGCCCAGGTCTGCGGCACACAGTTCGGCCGCGACACCGAGCGAATCGATGACGACGACGTCGGGCTCGCTCATCAGAGCAGACCTCGCCGCCGCCAGATCCATTTGCCCACCGGGCCGATCAGCCCCTGTTTGTCCAGGAACGCACCGAGATTCGCCGCGCCGGTCGCCAATGCCTGACGGGCGTAGGGGTTCTCGGCGGCGATGCGCCGGGCCGCGCGACCGTCGAGGCCCGCGCGGTCGTACATGTGCCGATTGGTCAGCAGGTAGACGAACAGCGGGGCGGCGACGGCGACACACAGTCGGGTGTAGGCGATTTCGGCGGCCGACATGGTCGGCGCCCGGCGCGCCAGCGCGTCGCGGGCGAAGCCGATGTGCCGGGCCTCCTCGGTGACGTGGATGCGCATGGCGCGCGACACCAGCGGTTGCAGCTGCGGATCGTCGAGGGTGCGGCGTTGCAGCGCGTCGAAGATCTCCTCGCCGACCAGGGCGCCGACCCAGGTCATCGAGCCGCGCAGGAAGATCTGCAAGGAGCTGATGGCAAGGCGGCCAGGCAGATTCGGCCAGTAGGGGCGGGCTTCGATGCGGTCGATGAGTTTGCCGAACATCATCATGTGGCGGCATTCGTCGCCCATTTCCACCAGCGTGTAGTGCGAGTGCCGGCTGGTGGGATCGTCGGTCATGAGTTCGCGCAACAGCAGCCGGTTGAGCAGGTTCTCGAACCAGATGCCCACCGAGAGCACGTTCGCGAGCTCTTGGCGGGACAGTTCGCGCCGCTGCTCCGGCGTCATGGACTCCCACAGGGCCGTGCCGTACAGCGACACCAATTCCGGTGGGAGGAAGAACTTTCCGGGATCCAGTGGCGCGTCCCAGTCCATGTCCACGACGGGGTCGTAGGACTTCTTCACCGAACCGGTGAGGAGGCGCTGCGCGAAGGACTCGGCGGGGATGACTACGGCGTCGTCGCCCATATCGGCTCCAACCCTCAGGTATGCGAGACAAGCTGTAACACTCAGATTAGTGATACACCCTGTCTCAGTCAATGCCCGAACGGGTACCGTAATGCTGTGACCACCAACGGAAAACGCGAGGCCGTGGACGGCCGCGCGACCCGCTGGGACGGGCACAAGGCGCGCCGCCGCGCCGAAGTCATCGACGCGGCGATCGCGGTCATCGAGGAACACGGCGTCGAGGTGTCGGTGCGTCAGGTCGCCGATCGCCTGCAACTGCCGCGCCCGGTGGTCTACCGCCATTTCGACGGCCGTGCCGATCTCGACAAGCAGATCCGCGAGCGCATCCTCAGATCCCTGCTGACCCAACTGATGCCGACGCTGGACCCGAACGGCACCGTGCGCGACGCGGTGGCCAAAGCCGTCGGCGCCTATGTCGGCTGGGTCGCCGGCCACCCGAATCTGCACCGCTTCCTGAGCGATTCGACGCCCCGCTCGGACGCGGCGCTGACCAGCGCCCGCGACCGCATCGGCGGTCGCCTCGCCGACCTGTTCAGCGCCGGGCTCACCCGCTTCGGCATCGACGCCGCCGCCGCGCGTCCGATGGCGTTCGGCATCGTCGCGCTGGCCGACGGCGTGGTGACGAGCTGGCGCGCCGACCCGGCATCCCCGCTGACCTCCGGCCAGGTCGAGGCGATTCTCACCGAATCGGTGCTGGCGCTGTTCGAGGGCCATGCCCGCAGCCTCGGCGTCCCGCTGGCCCGCGACACCATCGTCAGCGATCTGCTGACCCGGACCGCGCCCACACCGCTGGCCACCCGGTAGGCTCGGGCGCATGGTGACGCGGTTGCAGCTGAGGGTGCTGGCGGTCCTCGCCTGCCTGCTGCCCGCGCTGGCGCTGTTCGCGGCGCCCGCCAACGAGTCCGCCGCGCTGGCGATCCTCGGTGTGGTCGCCGCCTCAGCGCTGCTCGCGCTGGTCTCGCTGCGGTCCGCCCGCCTGCTGCCGATGCGCCTGGCCCGCTCCGGGCCGCCGTCCTCCGCGCAGCGCCGTCGCCGCGGTTCCTATCTGCGGCAGAGCAATCCGGACACCGCTGGTCGTCCGCGTCCTCGAGCACCCGGTCTGGTCACCGCCTGACGGCTCCCCCACGGGGTCGTCGGCTTCGCTGACCATTCCCGTTTCCGTGCGGTGCGCGCACGCCTCGAGTCAGGTGCTCGTTCATGTTCGACTTCGTCTATTACCCCGTATCCGCCGTGCTCTGGTTGTGGCACACCGTTTTCGCCGCCGTGCTCGGCCCGACCAGTGGGCTGGCCTGGGTGCTCGCGGTCGTGTTCCTGGTCGCCTCGCTCCGGGCGCTGCTGTTCTTACCGTTCCTCAAACAGGCCCGCGCCCAGGCCGTGATGAAGCGGCTGCAACCGCGCATGCAGGCCATCCAGCAGAAGTATCCCGACGACAAGCAGCAGCAATACTTGGAAATGCAGAAGCTGCGCAAAGAGCACGGCGTCAGCCTGCTGGCGGGCTGCCTGCCCGCGCTGGGTCAGGGTCTGGTGTTCTTCGGCCTGTTCCACGTCCTGCGGTCCTTCGACCGCACCGGGACCGCCGGCCACCTGCCGTTCGGCTCGACCCCCGCGCCGATGTCGGCGGAGCAGAACGCGAACACCGCCAACTACTTCTTCGATACCGCGGAGGTCCAGTCGTTCTTGCAGGCCAAGCTCTTCGGCGCGCCGTTGTCCGGCACGCTGGCCGGGCACCCGGCCGTCCCGATGATCGCCGTCGCGGTCACGCTGATGCTGATCGCCGCGGTCGCGACACATTTCACGGCCCGGTCCTCGATCGCCCGGCAGGATCCGGCCGCGCAGCAGATTCCGCTGATGAACACGCTGATGCTGTGGGTGTTCCCGGCGGGCGTCCTGTTCGGCGGCGCGTTCCTGCCGGTCGCGATTCTGCTGTACTGGGTGTCGAACAACGCTTGGACGCTGGCTCAGCAGCATCTCGTCTATCGGCGCCTGGACGCCGAAGCCGCTACCGCGGCAAAGGAAGTGGTGGTCCGCAAGGCAACCGCGCCGAAACCGGGGGTGAAACCGCAGCGCCGCCGCTAGAACGCCGGTCGCGCGCGCAGGCTGTACTCGACGCCGAGCGCGAGCAGCACCTGCCGTACCCCGATCGGCGCCCAGCTCGCGGCGGCGTCGTGCACCACCTCCGGCTCGATCAACTCCAGGGTGCTGCCCTTCCAGTCCAGCTGGAACGCCTGGGCGGCGGTGAGATTCTTGACCCAATCGACCTTCGGACCGTAGGTGAGCGCCACCCGGTACTCGCCATCGACTTCGAACACCCACACCGGCGTCCGGTACTCGCGCCCGGATTTTCGGCCCTTGTGCACGATCGTCCCGAAGGGCGGAACCCGGCCGGCGAGCACGCTCGCCGCCGGATTCGTGACGTGGCGGTTGAATCTCGCGAGTGCGCGGGGAAGCACCATGGGCCGGTCCTCTCATCGGGGAACGCGCTGACCTCACGGTACTCTCGGCCGGTGTCAGCGCAGCCGAACTCCCAGCCGCAACCCAGCGAAATGATCGCCGTCTATGACCGGCTGGGCCGGGTGATCGGCGCCGAGGACCGGGCCCGGGTCTATCGCGAGGGGCTCTGGCATGCCAGCGCGGGTGTGCTGGTGCGTTCGCCCGACGGCGCCCGGGTCTACGTGCACCGGCGCACCGAGACGAAGATGGTGTTCGCGGGCATGCACGATTGCCTGGCGGGCGGGGTGGTCGGACCGGGTGAGGAGCCCGAGCAGACAGCGGTGCGGGAATTGGCCGAGGAACTCGGGATCGTGCTCCCGGCAGGCACGAGCCCGTTGCCGATGGCCGCCGCGGCCTGGGACGGCGAGTGGAACGGAAAACCCATGCGCTGCCACCTGTTCGCGTATGAATTGCGCTACGACGGGCCGATCCGGCATCAGCCGGAGGAGATCGCCGAGGGCTGGTGGTGGACCGACGCCGAGCTGCGCGCGCATCTGGCGGATCCGGCCTGGCCGTTCGTCCCCGACACCCGGGTAATCGTCGAGGACCTGATCGCATGAAAAACGGCCCACCGGAATCCCGGTGGGCCGTGGTGGTCGAGCAGCGGTGTCAGCCGGCGCTGAGGGAGCTCAGGTTGAGCACGTTCTGAACCAGGTCGGCGAACACAGCGAGCATCTCCATAGGGTGAATCCTTTTTCGACGAGTGGGTAAGGAGCCCACAGCATCGCGGTCGCCCGCGTCTGCGTGGTGAACTCCGGGTGTCATCCTCGCAATGAAACCCTCACCACACCCTTGCCCGGAAGGTCAGCTGGTGGAGGCGACCGACCCCGCCCACGCCGCGAACGCGCCCGGATTACGCGTCTGCAACAGCACCCGGCCGGGACCGACGAAGTCGAAGACGAAGCCTTCCCCGGACTTCAGCGACTGGATCGACCGACCGGACACCGCGCGCCGGATGGTGAAGTTCATCGCCAGGTCGTAGGCCACCACGTGCCCGGTGTCGATGGTGATCGGCTCGCCCGGCTGCAGATCGATGACATCGATCGCGCCGAACACACCGACCACCACCTCGCCGTCACCGTGCGCGCGCAGGCCGAACCCGCCCTCGCCGCCGAACAGGTTCGCGAAACCGCCCCATTTGCTTTCCACCTGCACGCCATGGGAATTGGCGATCCAGCCGCCGCGGCTGATGAAGTACGGCCGGTCCTGGGTAATCTGCAAGTTCAGCATGTCGCCGGGGAGCGCGGGCGCCACGTCCACCCATCCGCCCTGCGGCGGCGCGGTGAAGGTGGACACGAAGAACGATTCACCGGACAGCACCGAGCGCTTGAGCCCGGCCAAAATTCCGCCCTCGGCTTTGGCCTGCAGCGTGACGCCGGCCGAATGGGCCACCATGGCACCGCTTTCCACGCGCATCGGCTCGCCGCCCTCGAGGAAGCACCGCGCGATGGTGGAGGCGGGATTGTGGCGCAGTTGTACCTTCATATTTGCCGACCCTACAGCGATTCAGTCCAGCGTATGGAGTGCTTCGTCGGTCCGCGCCAGCACCGCGCCGCCATCGGCGGTGAGCACGATGGGACGCTGGATCAGTTTCGGATTCGCGGCGAGCGCGTCGATCCAGCGATCGCGGTCCGCGGCGGTGCGGCCCCAGCTCGCCAGGCCCAGATCCTTGGCGATCTGCTCGCCGGTGCGGGTGATGTCCCAGGGCTCGGCGCCGAGCCGTTTCAGCACGTCACGCAGTTCGGCCGCGGTCGGCGGGTCGTCGAGGTAGCGGCGCTCGGTGTAGTCGACTCCGGCCGCGTCCAGATGCGCCAGCGCGGTGCGGCTCTTGGTGCAGCGCGGGTTGTGCCAGATCTCGGTGCTCATAGCTGCCAGATTAGAGGTGCATCAGCGCAGGCCAGACTTCCGACCAAGGGTGTCGGCGGCCGGCGCACAGCCAGAGGGTGACGTTCTGGGTGTTGCCCGGGTAGCCGAGGCGGGTGTCGACCTTGCCGACGGGTTCGACGTCGTCGAACTGCCAGCGTAGGAAGCCTTCGTCGAGGCCGACGGCGATGATCTCGGCGGCGTCGTCCGGCGGGACGCCGAAGTAGCCGAAACCGCGGCTGGCGCTGTAGATGGGCGGCAGCGCGTGGCGGGCGAGTTGATCCAGTGCGCTTGCCTGCCAATAGGTGTCGGTGAGTATGACGGTCCCGGCGCGTTGCCGCGGGGACAGTTCGTCGTAGACCCGGGTGACCTCCGCGGTCAGCTCGGGCCAGCCGAACTCGCCGTAGACACCGATATCGATGGTGGCCTCGGCGTCGTCGCGCGGCGGTCGCACCTGTTCGGCCGAGCGCCATGGAGTGCTCGACAGGACCATGACGGTGGCCACGACCGCCAGGACGACGGTGCCGAAGCCGACCGCCTTACGGTCCGGAAGCCGCAGTCGCCCAAGTAGTTCCACGACACCGACCGCGCCCGCCGCCAGCGCCACCCCGTACATTCCGGCCATGTAGTAGATCCGGCCGCCGATCAGCAGGAAGATCGCGACGAGCAAGACCAGGGTCGCGCCGAGGAATCGGTAGGGCCGCAGGCTGTGCTGCCGCAGCAACGCCCACGTGCCGTAGACCAGCAGGACCGCGCCGAGATATCCGGCGGTGAGCAGCGCCAGCGGCACGAACATCAGGCGGCCGCCGAGCACCTCCTGCTCGCCGCTGATCACCGCGCCCATATGCAGTTGCGGCCAGCCGTGCCCGGATTGCCAGAGCAAGGTCGGGGCGGTCGCCAGCACGACGATCAGCCCGCCGAGCAACAGCAGCGGCCGGCGCACCAGCTCGCGCGGCCCGAAGATCAAGGCGGTCACCGCGACGCAGATCCAGAAGAACGGGATCAGCCATTTCACTTGCATGTCGACCGCGGTGACGAGCGCCGCGCACAGCAGCAGGCTGTCGCGGCGGGTGCGCACCCAGCGCACCACGCACCAGGTGATGATCACCCACAGCACGGTGTCGACGGCGTTGGTGGTGAGGATCTTGCCCTGCAACAGCAGGAACGGCGAGGTCGCGTAACCCAGCGCGGCGAGCAGCTGCGCCCAGCGTCCGCCGCCGAACTCGCGCGCGATCAGCGCGGTGAGCACGATCGCCAGAACGGTCAAAGCCACCGCGGGCAAACGCAATACGAAGTACGAGCCGGGAGCGATCGTGTCCATCGCGCGGGCCAGCAGCGGCAGTACCGGTCCCTGATCCGCGTAGCCGAACGAGGGGCGGCGGCCCGCGGCCAGGAAGTACAGCTCGTCGCCGAAGTACCCGTAGCGGCTGATCGAGAACAGCAGCACGGCGGCGGAAACGGCCGCGACCACGCCGATCTCCCGCCAGGCGATCGCCGGCCCGGCCGCTTCCGGGCCGGGCTTGTGACGTGCTTCGATGTCGGCCACGCAGCCGAATGTAGCGGGAAACAGCCGTCTGGCCGCCGACCCAAGCGGGCGAGTCCGGGCGGCGCTCGGCGGCCCGGACGATACTGGTGTCATGAGCGAGCACAAACCAGCCGAAAACCCTTTCGGCACACCGACAACCAGCGGACCCGAGCCGCTGATGAAGCGGCAGCGCATGGTCAACTCGATCGTCCGCATCCTGCTGCGCGTCCCCGGGGTGTCCCGGCTGATCGGCAAACGCCTGCTGGTCCTGCACGTGGTGGGGCGCAAATCCGGCAAGGTGTTCGACGTTCCGGTCGCCTACACCCGCCACGACGACGCCCTCCTGATCGGCACCGCGTTGCGGCCCTGGGTGCGCAACCTCCGCCCCGGCACGCCGGTGACCGCCTCCCTGGGCGGCAAGCCGCGCGCGTTCGATCCGCGCGTGCACACCGGCGAGCTGGATGTCATGCGGCTCTACGAGGTCATCGCCAGGGACAACCCCACCAACGCCAAGTTCAACGGCATCGGGTTCGCCGCGGACGGTCTCCCGGTCAAGGCCGACATCTACCAGACCTGGAAGCTGGGCGGTGTCGTCATCGAGCTGACGCCGAACTGAACGTCAGCGCACATATTCGTCGGCCACCGCCAGCACCTGGTCGACCAGCTCCAGCCCCGCACGCAGGTCGTCGGCGGAGGTGGTCAGCGGTGGCGCGATCTGGAATCGGTTGCCCGCGTTGAACGGCCACAGCCCGTGCTCCTTCGCGGCGGCGGTCACCCGCAGCATCGGTTCGGCCGCCGCGCCGGTGGCGGCGAACGGGATCAACGGCTCCCGGGTGCCCTGATCGCGGACCAGCTCCAGCGCCCAGAAGAACCCCAGGCCCCGCACCTCCCCGATGCTGGGATGGCGGGTGGCCAACTCCTGCAAGCCCTTTCCCAGCACTTCCGCGCCGGCGGTGCGCACGTGGTCGAGGATGCCGTCGCGTTCGTAGAGGCCGATGGAGGCCACGCCCGCCGCACACGCCAGCGGATGGCCCGCATAGGTGAGGCCGCCCGGATAGAGCGTGTCGTCGTAGCGTTGCGCGATCCGCTCGGCGATGAGCACGCCACCGAGCGGGACATAGCCGGAATTCACGCCTTTGGCGAAGGTGATGAGGTCGGGTTCGACATCCCAGGCCTGCACCGCGAACCACTCCCCGACCCGGCCGAAGCCGACCATCACCTCGTCGGCGATGTAGACGATGCCGAACTCGTCGCACAGCGCCCGGACGCCGGCCAGATAGCCGGGCGGCGGCACGAGCACGCCGTTGGTGCCGACCACGGTCTCCAGGATCAGGCCCGCGATATGGTTCGGGCCCTCCAGCTCGATGACCTGCCGCAGATGACGCAACGCCGCCGCCGTCTCGTCCTCGGGACTGGTTGTGCCCCAGGGCGATCGATAGGGATACGGCGCGAAGAACCGGGTCACGTCGACATTGGTGGGCTCCGCGCCCCAGCGCCGCGGCTCGCCGGTCAGGCCGATCGCCGTGCCGGTGCCGCCGTGATAGGAGCGATAGGCCGCGAGCATCTTGGTGCGGCCGGTGAAACTGCGCGCCAGCCGCACCGCGTGCTCGACGGCTTCCGCGCCGCCGGTGGTGAACAGGATCCGATTCAACTGTCCCGGTGCGCGATCGGTGATCAGCCGGGCCAGATCACTGCGCGCCTGATTGCCGACGGTCGGTGAGATGGTCGCCAGCACCTGCGCCTGCTCGACGATCGCGGCGATCATCTCCGGATGCTGGTGGCCGATATTGACGTTCACCAGCTGGGAGGAGAAGTCCAGGTACTTCTTGCCGTGCTCGTCCCAGAACCACGACCCGGACGCCCCCGTGATCATCGGAGGATTGGGGCCGCCCTGCACGCTCCAGGGGTAGAAGACATGATCGTCCGCGCTCATTTTCCACCTTCCGTCAGGGTCACCTGAATGGGCTGGAAACCCGCTCCGGTGACATCGGTTCCGCCGTCTTTGAGCAATTGCAAAGCCTTGGTGACGTATTCACTGGTGTAGGCGGCGGCGTCGGGATCCTTCTTCAGCACCGTCGCGCCCTCGGCGTTGCGAGTTTCCTTGGCGATCTTGACCGTCCGGTCCCAGGCGGCCTTGTCGACCATCCCGATCCCGGCGGGCGAGGGCCAGATCAGTTTGTTGACCTCGTTGATCTGCCACTGCTGGTGGCTCGCGCCGAGGGTGCTGCCCGCGGCGACGGTGATGTCGCGGCACTTGTCGACGTTGTCGCGGCAGAAGGCCCAGCCCTTCAGCGAGGCGGCCAGGAAACGCACGGTCTGGTCCTGATATTTCGGATCCGCGAGCTTCTCGGTGTTGGCCCAGATCGCGTCCTGCAGCATCGCCACCCCCTGGTCGTTCCAGTCGATGGTGGTGAAATCGTCCGCGGTGTACAGCTTTCCCGTGGCGGGGTTCTTGGTCTCCAGCAGCTGGGCGTACTCGTTGTAGGACATCGCCTGGGCGGCGTTGATGTCCTTGGCGAGGAAGGCGTTCATATCGAACTGCTGCTGCACCAGTTTCACGTCCCGGGACGGATCGATGCCCGCCTTGGTCATGCCCGCGAAGAGCTCGAATTCGTTGCCGTAGCCCCAGTTTCCGACCGTCTTGCCGCGCAGTGCGGCCGGGTCGGCGATATTGTCGGACTTGAACGCCACCTGCTTGGTGCCCGAGCGCTGGAACACCTGCGCCACCTCGGTGATGCCGGCGCCCGCTTCCCGGGAGGCCAGCGCCTTCGGCACCCACGCCACCGCGTAGTCCGCCTGGCCTTGCGCGAGCACGGTCTGCGGGACGATATCGGTTCCGCCGTCCAGGATGTCGACCGACAGGCCCTGCTCCTTGTAGAAGCCCTGATCGACCGCGGCCAGGTAGCCCGCGAACTGGCCCTGCTTGAACCACTGCAACTGCAACCGGACCTTGGTCAGGCCGTCGGCGGTGGTGCCCGAGCCGCTCTCGGTGGTGCTACAGCCGGTCAGCGCCGCCGCGGCGAGCACTGCCAGCGCCAGACAGGCGCGCAATCTCCGTGTGGGTCTGGTCATTTCGATCTCCTGAGAACAAGCGTGGTGCGGGGTTTGCGGGTGAGTAGTTCGAGTAGGACGACGGCGGCGAGGAAGACCAGGCCGACGAGCATGGCGCCGGCGACATACGCCCAGGCACGGGGGTAGGCGGTGTTCGAGGCGGCGGAGATGATCCGGGAGCCCAGACCGTTCTGCAGGCCGCCGAAGTATTCGGCGATGATCGCGGCGATCACCGCGCCCGGTGCGGCGATGCGCAAGCCGGTGAACAGGTGCGGGAGCGCGGCGGGCAGCCGGACCGTCCGGGTGACCTGCCAGCCGCCCGCGGCGTAGGAGGTCATCAGGTCCTGATGCACCTGCGGCACCTGGCGCAGGCCCTTGGCGGTGCTCACGAACATCGGGAAGAACACGACGATCGTGACGACCATGCGGCGCGGCGTATCGGTGGTGGTCGAGTACATCGAGTTCAGCAGGGGCGCGAGGGCGACGATCGGCACCGCGGCGGCCGCGGCCGCCATCGGGCTGAGCAGGCCGTCGATGAAGTGGAACCGCACCGCCACCATCGCGGCGAGGATCCCGAGGACCGCGCCGATCAACAGGCCGGTCAGTGCGTTGGCTCCGGTCGCGGTGGCGGCTTCGAGGATCCGGGCGAAGTTCTCGGTGAACTGTTCGGCGATGGCGGTGGGGGCGGGCAGCAGGAAGGACGGGACACCCGCCGCGACGGTGAGGAGCTGCCAGAGCGCGAGGCCGCCGACGCCGAAAAGGACAGGCGGGAGTACCGATTTCAGCGACGTCATCGGTGGTCCCGTCCGCGCTGCTCATTGTGCCCGCCGTGCAGCGCCGCCCGGACGGCGGCGACCGCCTCGAAGAACGGTGTGCTCGAGCGGACCTCGTCCGCTGCGGTGGCATCGTGGGATGCGGCCGCGCGACCCCAGCCGCCGGTTCGGACAATGTCGGTGATGCGGCCGGGGCGTGGTGACATGACCACGACGCGATCGGACAGGAATACGGCCTCCGGGATGGAATGCGTCACGAAAACCACTGCGGCACCGGTCTCCCCGGTGATGCGGAGCAGCTCACCCTGCATGCGCTCCCGGGTCATCTCGTCCAGCGCGCCGAACGGCTCGTCCATCAGCAGCAGCGAAGGTTTACGAGCCAGCGCCCGCGCGATCGCGACCCGCTGCTGCATACCGCCGGACAGTTCCGGCGGGTATCGGGTAGCGAACTCGGTCAACCCGGCCATCTCCAGGAGTTCCGCACTACGCCTGCGCCTTTCGGCTTTCGGCACCTTGTGCAACTCCAACGGCAGCTCCACATTCGCCTGCACCGTGCGCCAATCCAGCAGCCCTGCCTGCTGAAAAGCGATGCCGTAATCCTGATCGATCCGCGCCTGCCGCGCGGTCTTCCCGTGCACGGTCACGGTGCCGCTCGAGGGCTGCTCCAGATCAGCGATGATGCGCAACAACGTGGACTTACCACAGCCAGACGGCCCGATCAGCGAAACAAACTCCCCCGCACCGACTCTCAGCGAAACATCCGACAGCGCAGTCACCGAGCCAGCCGAAAAAATCTTCCCGACCTCGCCCAACTCGACCGCCGCGACCGGCTCGCCGGCCACCGGTTGAGCCGCCACCAAGTCAGCTGCCACCTGGTCGGCCTGCACTGGATCGGCGGCGACCGAGGCAGCTGTCACCGGGCCGGCTTCAACTTGGTTGGCTGGCGCTGAGTCGGCCGCCTCCACGGTCGCGTCCACACCCTGCGTCGATAGAACAGCTGTCTCGCCCTCGGCAGTGGATAGTTCGGTGTTCCGCGCCGGGCGTTGCTTGGCGATCAACGAGTTCCTCCTGATGAGCTGCCGACCCCGGCGGGACGGCTGTAGCGGCGTAGCGCGAATTCGGCGAGGGCGACCACGCCGGTGACGGCGATGCCCAGTAGGGCGGCGGCGAGCACAGCCGCGTACAGGCGGGACGAATCGCCGGTGGCCTGTTGGGAGAAGACGATGATCTGGCGGCCGATTCCGCCGGCGGTTCCGGTGGAGATCTCGGCGACGACCGCGCCGATCACCGAGGCGGCGGCAGCCAGGCGCAGGGCAGGCAGGAAGTGTGGCACGGCTGCGGGAAAACGCAAGCGCACCAGTGTGTCCCACCATCCGGCCGAATAACTGTGCAGCAACTCCACCGATGCCTTCGACGGCGATTGCAATCCGCGCAGCATGCCGACCGCGACCGGGAAGAACGCCAGATACGAGGCGATCACCGCGATACTCATCCACGGCCGCCACGGCTCCCCGGCGATCACGATCTTGCCGCCCCAGCCCGCGACGAGCGGGGCCAGCGCGATCAGCGGAACCGTCTGCGAGACAACGATATAGGGCAGCAGCCCACGTTCGACGAAGGCGAAGCGCTGCATCAGCACGGCCAGCGCGACTCCGACAACGGTGCCGATAAGCAACGCGAGCAACGCCAGAGTGAAGGTGAATCCCGCAGTCCGGATCAGCGTTTCACCGACCGTGCGTTTTCCGTCGGCATCGCCCAGAACGGTGAAGACCCGCCACACGTGTGGCATCGCGGCATCACTGGTGCGCGGCAGGATCCGCTGGCCGCCGACGCTGACGCCCTGCGCCGGAACCAGCAGCTTCACCAGCTCCCACAGCGCGATCACCAGCACCAGAGCGCCAACTGGATAGCCGACACGTCCCACCTTCCACGATTTCACTCTCATCGCGACACCTCCCCTCCATCCCGGGCTCTCGCGCCGTCATCCCGGGCGTTCTCCCCACCGTCGTCCTGGCATGCCTTTGGCCGGAACCCAGCACAGGAGCCGCGAAAAACACTTGTTGGATCGGACGCCGGTGATCCCGCCCGGCCTGAGTGCCTGGGGCCGGTCCACAAAATCGCCGGGACGGCGGGGGGCGATTGCGGGGTCATCCGATCGACTCCGTGGCTGTCACCGGGTGCGCTATGCGCGGGAGGACGGATTCGCCGTAGGCCTCCAATGTCGCTGTCTTGGCGTCGTGCTGAAGGTAGACCGCGAACTGGTCGACACCCAGCTTTTCCAGTTCCCGCAGCCGGGATACCTGATCGTCCGGCGTGCCGATCAGGCAGAACCGGTCCACGATGGCGTCGGGCACGAAATCGGCGTGGGTGTTGCCGGCGCGGCCGTGCTGGTTGTAGTCGTAGCCCTGCCTGCCCGCGATGTAGTCGGTCAGTGCGGCCGGGATCGCGCCGCCCGTCCCGTACTTGGCGACGATGTCGGCGACGTGGTTGCCGACCATCCCGCCGAACCAGCGGCATTGTTCGCGGGCGTGGGCCACGCCGGATTCGGACCCGTCGGTGACGTAAGCCGGTGCGGCGACACAGATTTTCACCGATGCGGGGTCACGTCCCGCCTTTTCCGCGGCCGCCCGGACCCGCGCGATGGTCCACGCAGTGATGTCCGGGTCGGCCAGTTGCAGGATGAACCCGTCGGCGACTGCACCGGTCAGGTCGAGCGCGCGCGGGCCGTAGCCCGCCACCCACACTTCCAGCCGGGAAGCCGCTGCCCACGGCAGCCGAACCATGGTGTCGCCGATCCGGGCGCTGCGGCCGTTGCCGAGCTCCCGGATCACCTCGATGGAATCCCGCAGCGTCGCAAGGGTTGTCGGCTTCCCGCCGAGTGTGCGCACCGCTGAGTCGCCGCGTCCGATCCCGCAGATGGTGCGGTTCCCGAACATGTCGTTCAGCGTCGCGAACGTGGACGCCGTCACCGTCCAGTCCCGGGTGGCCGGGTTGGTCACCATCGGCCCGACCACCACTTTGCGGGTGACGGCCAGGATCTGGCTGTAGATGACGTACGGCTCCTGCCACAGCAGGTGCGAGTCGAAGGTCCACACATGCGAGAACCCGTGCGTCTCCGCCTGCCTGGCCAGTTCGACCACACGAGAGGCTGGGGGCGTGCATTGCAGCACCACACCGATGTCCATCGAGCCGTCTCCGATCTAGATGAGGTTCTGCGAGAGTTCGCGTTTGAGGTACCGGCCGTGGCCCGCGCTGCCCAGGTACTGCCCGTTGTCCACGATCACCCGGCCGCGCGAGAGCACGGTGTCGACGTGGCCGTCGATCTCGAAGCCCTCCCAGGCCGAGTGGTCCATGTTCATGTGGTGGGTCTTCTCGTAGCCGATGCTGGTGTGGCCGTTGGGGTCGTAGATCACCACGTCCGCGTCGGCGCCCGGCGAGATCACGCCCTTGCGCGGGTACATGCCGAACATGCGCGCCGGCGTGGTGCAGCAGACCTCTACCCACCGTTCCAACGAGATCCAGCCGTTCTTGACCGCCTGGAACATCAGGTCCATCCGATGTTCGACGCCGCCGATGCCGTTCGGGATCTTGCTGAAGTCGTCGCGCCCCAGTTCTTTCTGATCCTTCATGCAGAACGGGCAGTGGTCGGTGCTGACCGTGGACACATCACCGGTGCGGATATAGCGCCACAGCTCGTCCTGATGGCCTTCGGCCCGGGACCGCAGCGGTGTCGAGCACACCCACTTCGCGCCTTCGAAACCTGGTGCGCCCAGCTGCTCTTCGAGCGACAGATACAGGTACTGCGGGCAGGTTTCACCGAAAACGTTCTGTCCGTTGCCCCGTGCGGTCGCGATCTGTTCGAGCGCCTGCTTCGCGGACACATGCACCACGTAGAGCGGCGCGTTCGTCAACTGCGCCAGCATGATCGCGCGATGGGTGGCTTCCTCCTCCATCTGCCACGGCCGCGAGGTGCCGTGGAAGTACGGCGCGGTGTCGCCGCGAGCGAGCGCCTGCTCGACGAGCACATCGATGGCGATGCCGTTCTCCGCGTGCATCATCATCAGCGCGCCGAGGTCGCCCGCGGACTGCATGGCCCGCAGGATCCGCCCGTCGTCGGAGTAGAAGACGCCCGGATAGGCCATGAACAGCTTGAAACTGGTCACCCCTTCGGACACCAATTCGCTCATGCCCTTGAGGGATTCGTCGTTGACCTCGCCGATGATCTGGTGGAAGCCGTAGTCGACGGCGCAGTTCCCGGCCGCTTTCTGATGCCAGAGGCCGAGTGTGTCCTGCACCCGCTCACCGGGTTTCTGCACCGCGAAGTCGACGATGGTGGTGGTCCCGCCCCAGGCCGCGGCGCGGGTGCCGGTCTCGAAGGTGTCCGAGGCCTCGGTGCCGCCGAACGGCAGCTGCATATGCGTATGCCCGTCCACCCCACCGGGAATCACGTACTTGCCGGTGGCGTCGATGACGGTGTCGGCCGAGGCGCGCAGATCCGCGCCGAGCGCGGTCGAACCCGGTTGCAGGACAGCGACAATGGACTCGCCGTCGATCAGCACGTCCAGCAACTGGGAACCGGTGGCGGAGACGACAGTGCCGCCATGAATGAAAGTAGTCATCACGGCTCCAGCAGTGGTCCGTAGGCGTCCGGCCGGCGGTCGCGATAGAACGCCCACCGATCCCGCACCACCTTCAGCAGGTCCATGTCCAGATCGCGGAGAACGAGCTCGGGGTCGGTGTCGGAGGCGACCTCGCCGACGAACTTGCCCTCCGGATCGACGAAATAGCTGGTGCCGTAGAAGTCGTTGTCCCCCAGCTCTTCTACGCCGACCCGGTTGATCGCGCCGATGTAGTACTCGTTGGCCACCGCCGAGGCCGGCTGCTCCAGCTTCCACAGGTAGGCCGAGAGCCCGCGCGAGGTCGCTGACGGGTTGAACACGATCTCCGCACCCGCCAGGCCCAGGGCGCGCCAGCCCTCCGGGAAATGCCGGTCGTAGCAGATGTAGACGCCGACCTTGCCGACCGCGGTGTCGAACACCGGCCAGCCCAGGTTGCCGGGCCGGAAGTAGAACTTCTCCCAGAAGCCTTTGACCTGCGGAATGTGGTGCTTGCGGTATTTGCCGAGGTAGCTGCCGTCGGCGTCGAGCACCGCGGCGGTGTTGTAGAGCACTCCCGGCTGCTCCTGCTCGTAGACGGGCAGGACCATGACCATGCCCAGTTCCCGTGCCAGCGCGGCGAATCGGTCCGTCGTCGGCCCGGGCACCGATTCGGCGTACTCGTAGAACTTCGCGTCCTGCTGCTGACAGAAGTAGGGCCCGTAGAACAGCTCCTGGAAGCAGATCACCTTCGCTCCCTGCGCGGCCGCCTGCCGCGCGTAGTCCTCGTGCACTTTGATCATCGACTCTTTGTCGCCGGTCCAGTTGGTCTGGACGAGCGCGGCTCGAACGGTTGGCATGATTGTTATCGTGCACCCTGAAGCAGGTCCAATGTGTTACATCTGCGCGGAAACAATTTCGGTGCAGTAAATCTTGGGGCCGGTGCCGGTTGCCGGACCGTGGCTGTCGCAGAATTGAGCCCGTGACGATCGAAAGCGCGAGCAGTACCGGCGCACTCCCCGACCGGGTGCCGCCGGCCGCGCTCATGTCGCCCGCCGAGCTCACCGCCGATCTGGACGATCGCACGCCCGCCGGGATCGCCGCCGGGATCAGCCGCCGAATCCGTTCCGGCGCTTTGCCTCCCGGCTCCCGACTACCCACGGTGCGGGAGGTGGCCAAAGAGCTGCGCGTCTCCCCCGCCACCGTCAATCAGGCCTGGCGGGCGCTGGCCGCCACCGGAGCGATCATCGCGCGCGGACGGGCGGGCACCTTCGTCGGCGAACCCGCCGCAACAATGGCGAGCCGACCGGCGGGCCGCTATCAGCGGCTGCATCCGCCTTCGGACAGCGCCTTCCGGGTCGACCTTTCCCGCGGCACCCCGGATCCGGCGCTGCTGCCCGACCTCGCGGCGGCGCTGCGCGAGATCACCGCGCACGAGGCCGGAGCCCTCGCGGCCGACTATCTCGGCGAGGCGGTGCTGCCCGAGCTGGCGGCGGCCGTTCGGGCCGACTGGCCGTTCCGGGCCGAACGCCTCACCGTATTCGACGGCGCGCTGGACGCCATCGATCGGCTGCTGTCCATCCATGTGCGCCTGGGCGACACCGTCGCCGTCGAGGATCCGTGCTTTCCGCCGTTTCTCGATCTGCTGGCCCGGCTCGGCGCCCGGCCGATCCCGGTCCATCTCGACGAATCCGGGCCGCTGCCTGCCGAACTCGCGCGGGCGGTCACCGAATTCGGCGCCACCGTTTTCCTGATGCAGCCGCGCGCGCAGAACCCCACCGGGGTCTCGCTGTCGGCCGGGCGGGCTCGGGAACTCACCGGCATCCTGCGCGACACCGGCGTTCTCGTCATCGAGGACGACCACAGCGCGGGGATCGCCACGTCGGCGTTGCGCTCGCTGGGCGCGCGATTACCGCGGCGAACCGTACACGTCCGGTCCTATTCCAAATCGCACGGCGCCGATCTGCGCCTGGCCGTCGCGGGCGGGCCCGCCGATCTGCTCGATCCGGTCGTCGAACGCCGGATGCTGGGGGCCGGGTGGACCAGCCGGCTGCTGCAACGGGTCCTGCTGACCATGCTCGGTGACGCGGAGTCCGTTCGAGCTGTCACCGCCGCGCGGACCGAATACCGCAGGCGCGGAACCGCACTCCGCCGGGCACTGGCCGCCAAGGGGGTCGCGCTCACCCGTGGCGACGGCATCAATCTCTGGTTGCCCGTCGCCGACGAGAACGCGGCCATGATCTCCCTGGCCGCCGCCGGGATCAAGGTCGCGCCGGGCGGGCCCTTCGAAGTCGGCGATCACCCCGTCTCGGATCACCTGCGGCTCACCGTGTCTCCGCTTGTCGATCTCAACTTGGATTGGCTGACAACAGAATTGGCGACCGCTACCCTGGCCGCGCCCACTTATCGGCGGGTTCGCCGCACCTGATGCGCCGTTCGATCTATCGCAACTTCTGTTGTGTTAGCGTCGGATGATGAAGACATCCATGATCACCCGGGTCGCCGCGGGCGCGGCAGTCCTCGCTGCCGGCACGCTGTCGAGCCTGGCGACCGCCTCCGCCGCCGACTACGGCGGCCCGATCGAGATCGGCATGCGCTGCGTCGGGCTCAGCCCGAACATCGTCGATCTGCCCTACAGCGGCACCCTGCACGGCACCCACGGCGGCGACCTGTACTCGGGGCGTCCGGTGGTCGCGGTGAATATGGGCGGCAGCATCTGGGGCTATGGCACGCACCCGACGCTGACCTGGACCAACCTCGCCACCGGCGGCACCGGCACCGTGACCGCGCACGGTCAGGCCGGCCCGTTCTTCCCCACCGACACCAGCTTCGGCCAGTTGCCGACCGGGACCGGTCCGGTGCGCTTCGACCTCTCGGTCGTCAATACCGGCTTGGTGCCGGTGCCGGCGATCACCTGCTCGGGTACCACTGAGATCCGCTGATTCGCAGGTGGGCCGGGCATTTCCGGCCCACCTGGGCACGGCCGCCGGTAACACCGCCCACGATCTCCGCGATTTCGCCAGCAGGGGTACCGCTCCAACCGTTCGAGCTGATCGAGGGAATCATGGGCAGCAGACCGGCAGTACTAGTGATCGCCGCGGGCATCGTGGCCGCCGTATCCGGCTGCGGCGCGGACACATCCACGCCCGCCGCGCCCAGCACGCCGCCCCGGCCGTCGAGCGTCGCCGTCACCCCGGCCCAACCCGGGACCGCGAACAACCCGACCGCCCCCAGCGCACCCCAGCCCCCGCCGACCGCGCAGGTCACGACTCCGCCGACAGCGCAGCCGGGCAGCGGCAGCGGCTATTGCTTCGACCGGAACTCCGAACTCGCACGCACCGCCTTCACTCAGGTCGCCGCGTCCGACCCGGCCACCGACTGGACCATCCCGGGCGCCAGCGCGGACCTGACCGCCGACGGCTGCACCGGCGTCCTGTCCTGGATGACAATGGAGGGCACCGGCATCCACCCCGCCACCCACATCCTGTTCTTCACCGGCGGCAAATACCTCGGCACCGCGTCCAAGGAGCCCTACGCCTACACCCACATGCTCGGCAAAACCCGCGATACCGTTCAGGTGCAATACAAATGGGCGCTCCCAGAGGACGCCCTGTGCTGCCCGACCGGCGGCCCCAGCGTGGTCACCTTCACCTTGACAGGCACCACGGTCCAGGCGAATGGCCAGTTCCCGCCAGGAACCTAAACCTAGGCCGGCTGCGGCGAGCGTACGCTATAGCCAGCTAGGCTTGTATCCGCTTATGTCAGAAGGTAATCGATCGTGCCGGAGATCAAGGGATGGACCGTAACCCACGAAACCAGTTTGAATTACGAGATATCCATCGCCGAACCTCTGATTCCACAGCACGGAGAATTACTCTTGTCGGGCGGACCATCCCCTGGCCGACGGTTCATCGTTTGCGACAGCGGAGTACCCGAGGCCTGGCTTGATACGCTGCGGGGTTACCTGGCGGAGCGGCGCATCGACTCGGATATCCTGATTCTCGATGGTGGCGAGAACTGCAAGAATCATGAGACACTGATCCGAATCATCCATCGAATGGACGCCTTCGGCGTGGAGCGCAGAAACGAGCCGGTGATAATTATCGGCGGTGGCGCGGTCATGGATGTAGCAGCGTTGGCCGCCAGCCTGTACCGCCGTGGTGTTCCGTATATCAAAGTGCCCACCACAGTTCTCTCCTATGTGGACGCCTCGGTCGGTATCAAAGCGGGAATCAACTTCAACCAGAAGAAGAACCTCATCGGCGTCTTCCAGCCGCCCCAGCGTGTGCTGTTGGACCGCACCTTCTTCCAGACACTGCCGCGGCGCGAGATCGCCAATGCGCTGGGCGAAGTGCTGAAGCTCGGCGTCGGATGCTCCGCGGAGCTTTTCAACGCTCTGGAGTCGGCGTCTGCGCAGGCAGTCTTCGAGGACCGATTTCAGTCGGCCGGCGTCGGCATCCTGCACACCGCGATAGCTGTGACGATCGAAGAGATAGAGCCCAACATTCTCGAGGACGACCTCTGCCGCGCCGTGGAGTTGGGCCATACCTTCTCTCCCCCATGGGAACTCGGCGACCTCGATCATCGGCTGCGCCACGGCGAGGCGGTCGCGCTGGACATCATGCTTTCCGTGATTATTTCGCGCGCGCGTGGACTGATCAGCGATGCGGATGCGCGTCGCGTCGCTCATCTCACGCGACGCCTGGACATTGTTCCGACTTTGCCGGACATCGATGTCGAGACGATATGGGCGTCGGTCCTCGAACGCACCCGGCATCGCGCAGGTCAGCAACGGATTCCGCTGCCCAAGGGCATCGGAGGGGTGCGGTTCATCAACGATCTGGAGTTCGGCGAACTCGAAGCCGCTACGGTCGAGCTCGAGAAGCTCCTCGCCTGAAACTCCGCTCAGGACAGGTATTCCGAACGGTGCTCGGGCGTAATGCCCCAGGGCACCGAACGCACCCGCCCGTTGACCTTGTACACATAGTGATCCGGTTCGAAAACCGCTGTGGACATCTGATGTTTGAACAGCGCCATCGTGACGATCGCGGATGCGTTGTTGGCCGCCAAGGCCGCCACCGCGGTCCGCATATTGGTTCCGGTGTACAAGTGATTGTCGATCAGCAGGACCGACTTTCCGCTCAGATCCGGGATATGTGATACGTCGATCGGCGCCATCTGCTGATTCCCGCGCCGCAGCGACACTGTGGCATCGACAAAATGCACTTCCGGAATCCTGAAGTTCAACGCGATAATCGCCGCCGGAACCAAGCCGTCGGCGAGCCCGACCACCACATCGAACCGGTGATGCCGAATAACGCCATCCAACTTCGAAATCGCCTTGATGACATCCCGATAGCGGGCCCGGCGCCGGAGATCGATGGTCCACTTGAACATTGCGGCGACACCGAAAACGAGGCCGACGATTCCGATAATGAACGATGCTAGTTCCACGGTGCACTCCTCCGGTGGTCACCCAGCTTACCTAGCCTGCCGTGCTCGGTACCGGTTCCGGCCGGCGGGCCCGCCGCGCCAGCAGATACGCCACGGCGGCCGCCGGAATGTTCATCAGCACGCCGTAGACCGCGCCCGGCACCGCCATCTGGTCGTTCTGCAACACCGTGGCCGCGACGGCGATCGCGATGGCCCCGTTGTGGATGCCGATCTCCATGGCCGAGGCGATCGCCTGATCCTCGTCGACGCGCAGGAGTTTGGGGACGAAGTATCCGACGGCGAGACTGATCACCGCGAACACCAGGCAGATCGCAGACAGCTTTCCGATGTTCTCGGTCAGCGTCTCGAAGTTCTTGGCCACCGCCGCGGTCACCACCAGCGCCAGCACCACGATCGAGAGCACCTTCACCTTGCCGCGCATCCGCTCGGCCCACGCGGTGAACCGGTGGTGCACGAACATCCCGATCGCCACCGGCACCAGCACGATCGCGAACACCTGCGCGAACTTGTCCGGCCGCAGCCCGATCGACTCCGCGTCGGCCAGGAACAAGCGGAACGACAGGGCCAGCACCAGCGGCATGGTGAACACCGCCAGCACCGAATTCACCGCTGTCAGCGTGATGTTCAACGCCACATTGCCGCCCGCGATGTGACTGAACAGGTTGGCCGACGGCCCGCCCGGCGAGGCGGCCAGCAGCATCATCCCGGCCGCCAGCGCCCCGCCCAGCCCGAACAGATAGATCAACCCCAGACAGACCCCCGGCAACAGCACCATCTGGCAGCCCAGCGCCACCACCGCCGCCTTCGGATACCGCAACACCCGGTTGAAGTCGTCCACGGTCAACGTCAACCCGAGCCCGAACATGATCAGCGCCAGCGCGATCGGCAACAACACCGCGAAAACCGTTGAACCCATACCGATCTCCTCTCACCCAGCAACCGATCGAACATATCCGACCCCACCGACCGGCGATATCGCCTCGGCTGGACCCGAACCAGCGCTTAACCTCGAACTGCGGAATCCGGGTACGCCTAGGCCGGCACCGACCGGGGTGCGCGCACCGGCACGAAGACGGCCGCCGCGAACGCCAGGCTCGCCAGCGTGAACAAGACGATCGGAGGCGGCGGCTCCCAGGCCACCGAGAGCGCGAGCAGGCCCAATGATGCTGCGAGGCCGAGGAATCCGGCCTGACGCACCTGACGAGGCTCGGTGGCGAAACGCGCCAGCATGAGGAACAGCAGGCCCACCAGCGCCATCGAGATACCCATGGCCAGGCTGAAACCCATGAACAGCTCGTAGTGGCTGCGCTGCGTTCCCATCAGCTCGAAGGGATGGTTTCGCAGCACGGTGTCCAACGTCGCGTCGGCTTTCGACGGCCGGCTCCGCAGATAGACGTCACCGGCGGTGTGGCCGAGGCCGGTGACGATCCAGCACCACGCGCCTACTCGATAGAAGGGAATACGCATTGGAAACCTCCGAAAAACTGGAACACTACATCTGTAGCAGACACTACATCTGTAGCATGAATCTGTGCATAGGAGTGACCCGGATCGCAAGACGTTGCTGGCCGACGCCGCCATCGAGGTAATCGGCGAGCAGGGGTTGCGCGGACTCACCCACCGCGCTGTCGAAATGCGCGCCGAGCTCCCGCCGGGAACCTGCAGCTACCACTTCCCGACCCGGCGCGCGCTACTCACCGCGATCGTCGACCGCATCGCCGACCTGGAACGAGCCGACATCGAGCGGTTCAGCGCGGGGCAACTGTCCCCGACCATGGATTCGGCTGCCCTGATCGAAGGCGCCACCACCACTTTGGCGCACTGGCTCGGCCCGGCCCGGGCCCGCAGCCGCGCCCGCCTACTCCTCGAACTGGATCCCCCGAGCCGCCAGCTGATGGCCGCCACGATCGAAACCCTAACGGCGGGTTTCGTGGAAATGGCGGCCGCGGTCACCGGCGACACCGAGCAGGCGAGCCTCATCGTCGCGCTCATCGACGGCTTGGTCCTCCACGAACTCGCCCACGGCGCCACCCCGGTCGACGTCGACCGACTCCGGACCAAGCTGACAAGCCTTGTCGCCCTCACCCTGCCGGGTACCGACCGCCCCGCGGGGTAGCGCCGTCGGAACCCGTAGGGCGATCCGCTCCGTCCAACCGGCAAGTACCAGCCGAGCGGTGCAGTATGGGCGGGTGGGTACGCGGGACAGTTATGACGAGATCGCCGAGGATTACGCCGCAAGATTCGGGGCGGAGTTGCGGGAGAAGCCGCTGGATCGGGCGTTGCTGCGAGTGTTCGCCGACGAGGTCGGCGAGGAGGCGGTGGTGGCCGATATCGGGTGCGGGCCAGGGCATGTGAGCTGGTATCTGGATCATCTCGGGGCGCGGGTGACGGGGTTCGATCTGTCGCCACGGATGGTCGAGCTGGCGGCGAAGGCGCACGAGGAGATCGAGTTCCGGGTGGGCGATATGCGCGCCCTCGAGGTCGCCGACGGGGTGTGGGGTGGGATCGTCGCGTTCTACTCGATTATTCATGTGCCGCTGGCCGAGCTGCCGGGCGTCTTCCGGGAGTTCCATCGCGCACTGGTACCGGGCGGGCGGCTGCTGCTGTCCTTCCATGTCGGGAGCGAGACCCTGCACCTGGACGACATGCTCGGACACACGGTCGATCTGGACTTCCACTTCTTCGAGCGCCCGCAGATCGAAGCGCTGTTGACCGAGGCCGGGTTCCGGATCGATGCGGCGCTCGAGCGGCGCGCCTATCCGTCCGAGGTCGACACCACCCGCGCGTATCTGGTTGCCAGCAGGGAGAAGTGAAATCCGTTGACCGCGCCCCCGGGAGGTGACACATTTTGGAGTTCGGTCAATTCCTTGCGGGGAGGGGATTCCCATGGTGACGCAAACCCATCTCGATTTCGAGCGCCCGCCCGCGGGCCCGGCGTTCAAACCGGTCGGCGGCTTGGCCGCTGCCGTGCAGGCCGCGGTCTGGGTGGTGCTGGCGGCGCTCTGCGCCGAACTGGTTGTCTACATTCGTAACTGGCAGCTGGCGAGTGAGCCCGCCACCGGTCTGGCGCACGCGCAAGAACAATTGCGGGCGCTCGACCAGACGGGGCAATGGCTGTTCTGGACCTCGTCGACGGCGGTGACGGTGCAGTTGATCGGCAGCCTGCTGTTCGTCGTCTGGACCTACCGGGCCCGCTCGAATGCCGAATTGTTCTGCGCCGCACCCCATCGGCTGCCCAGGGCTTGGGCGGTGGCGGGCTTCCTGCCGGTGGTGAACTGGTTCCTGCCGCCGGTGCTGGTCGATGACATCCAGCGCGCGAGCGACCCGGCCCTGTCCCCGGATTCGGCACGGCTGCCCGCGAATTCGCTCACCAAGGTGGTCGTGATCTGGTGGGTGGCGTTCGTCTTCGGCGCGCTGCTGCTGTTCACCGGATATTTGTTCGGCATAGCCCCGCGGTTCGGCAGCGAGGACGCTACCCGGGCCGGGCTCGGCGTCCTGATCTGGCTGGCGGGCATCCTGGTCCAGCTCGTCGCCGCCCTCGCCGTCACCGTCCTGCTGCGCCGGGTCAGCGCGTGGCAGACCAGCCGGGCGCGTTCGGGCAGCCTCCCCCAGCAGATCCAGCATCCCTACCCCGGGCCGCACCCGGCTCTCCCTCAGCAGATCCAGCACCCCTACCCCGGGCCGCCCCCGGCTCTCCACGATCCGCGCTTCGGCGCCCCGCCTGTCTCCGTGGGCCGTGGTCTCGGCATCACCACCGCCCTGCTGTTCGCCCTGGTATTCCCCGGTCCCGCCGTGATGGCTCTCGCGACGCCCGACTATCGGACGCTCGACGCCTTGCCGGAGGACTCACCGGCATACGATGCGGCACTGGACGACTGGGCCCTCCCGACCGTGGTCGGCCTGCTGACGCTCGTCCTCGCCCTGTTGATCGCCGGAGTGGTCTTCCTGTGCTGGCTGATGCGCGCCCGCATGAACGCCGACGCCCTGCGCCCGCACGCAGGCGGCCTCTCCCGCGGCTGGGCCATCGGCGCCTGGTTCCTGCCGATCGCCAACCTGATCATGCCCGCGTTGGTGGTGTATCAGGTCTGGCGCGATTCGCACCCCGCGCAACGCTCGGCGGGCGCGCTGGTCTGGGTGTGGTGGCTCGCCTGGATCAGCGCCTGGGTCGTGTTCTGGTATGGCATCGGCGCCGCGCAGACGGTCACCGTCTGGATCGGGGTGTCGCTGCTGGCCACCGCGGCAATCCTGTTGGCCGGCATCATCTTCCGCATCGATCGGTGGCAGGCCGAGGCGGCCTACCGCGGCCCGCGCTAGAGCGGGCCGTTCCCTGTGCCGGCGCGTTCAGGTCGACCGGCCGCCGGTCGGCCCGGCGGGCATCGGGCTGCAGAGTAATTGGCCCGAACCCGAGGCCAGCAGACGTCCGTCGCGGGTCCACACCCGGCTGCGGAAACCGACGAGCCCGGACTCCACGATGTCGCAGGAAGCTTCGGCGAACAGCCACTCGTCGACCGGCCCGGCGCGATGGAATTGCACCGACAGATCCAGATTCGGGGCGAGCAGTTCGTCGCGGTGCGCGGCCAGCAGCGCCTGGTACGGCAGCAGGTCGAGCAGGATCAGCTGACGCGCGGCGTCCGCGGCCGGATCAGTGCAGGCGGGCCGGAAGCGGAACCAACCCTGCCACACCGGGGCGCCGAGCGGCCGCTGCCGCCAATGTTCGTGCCAGACAACAGGTCTGCCCTCGACGCTCTTCCACACCGAGGGCAGCTGGACGGTCAGGTCGTCCCAGGAGCGCAGCCCCTCCGGCGGCGGTATCACCGGCATGCGCGCCGCGTCGTGCTGCACGCCGGCGTGCAGACCGTCGGCGGTCAGCCACACCAGCGCGGCCAGGATCGGCTTGCCGCGCTGGGTCATCCGCACCTGGATCGACTCCGCGCGCCGCCCCGACCGCAATGTTTCGGCGCTCAGCTCGACCGGGCCGAATTCGGCGACGGACAAGAACTGGCAGGTGGCCGACGCGACGCGCGGCAGTTCGCCGTGCTCGCGCGCCGCCCGAACGGCAAGCGCCGCAAGGTATCCGCCGACCGGGCCCCACGCTTCCCAGTCCGGCGAGAGGGTCGCGGTGTAGTGGCCGGCGGCGCCGTCGACGGCGGTGTCGAGTCCGAGATCTCCCACCCCGCCAGCGTAAGCCAGCGCTCAGTTCAACCGCAGCAGCCCAGGCCAGGTCTGCGACCACGGCCGCAGCGGATGGTCGCAGTGCCAGATCGGCACGTCCCGGGTGACGCCCGGAATACCGAGCCGTGCATCCGACCGCCCGACCTGGACCACCGACCCGAACAGGGCCCGCAACTCCTGCTCGTCGCCGCCGACCCACAGCACCGAGGTGGCCGAATCCGGTGGGGTGCCGAAGTATCCGAAGCCGCGCTGCGGGCTGTACACCGGCGGGAGGCCGTAGCGCGCGCGGCCGACATCGAGAGCCGAAGCCTGCCAATAGGAATCGGCGATGATGACCGCCTGGGCGCGTTCGGTGCTCGGCAGCTGCTGATAGGCGTTCGCCGTGGCGTCGCGCAGTTCGTTCCAGCCGAACTTGCCGTAGAGCCCGATCGCCAAACCCGCTTCGGCCTCGTTGTCCACCGGATCGATATCGGCCTCGGCCTGCCACGGCAGGCTCCAGATGACCATCGCCGCCGACAGCGCCACCAGCGGCACGGTGGCGATCCGGCGCCAGCGCACCGCATCCCGGGTCCACCACACCGCACCGGCGGCCATCAGCGCCGCATAGCAGCCCGCGGCGTAGTACGGCCGGCCGTTGGTCGCGAGGAACGCCAGCGTCAGCAGCAACGGGACCAGGCCGAGGAAGCGGTAGGGCCGCAGGAATTCCGCGCGCAGCAGCGCCCAGATCCCCGCGATCAGCAGCACGCCGCCGAACAGCCCCGCCGAGGCGATCGCCAGCGGAATCCAGGTGTACCGGCCGCCGACGGTGTCCTGTTCGTGCGAGATCGCCGCGCCCATCGCCAGCTGCGGCCACCCGTGCTCGGCCTGCCAGAGCAGCATCGGCGCCGAGAGCAGCACGACAAGTGCGCCACCGAGCCATAACGCCTTGCGCCGCACCAGCTCTCGCGGCCCGAAGACCAGCGCGCCGATCACGACCGCGATCCAGAAGAACGGGATCAGCCACTTGACCTGCATGTCCAGCGCGGTCGCCAGCGCCGCCCAGAGCAGCAGCACGTCCTGGCGGGTGCGCACCCACCGGATCAGCAGCCAGCTGATCAGCACCCACAGCGCGGTATCAACGGTGTTGGTGGCCAGCTGCGCACCCTGCACCAGCAGGAACGGCGAGGTCACATAAGCGACCGCCGTCAGCACCTGCGCGGTCCGCGAACCGCCGAACTCGCGCGCGATCTGGGCGCTGATCACGATCGCCGCGAGGGTCAGCAGCACCGCCGGAATACGCTGCGCCACCATCGAATCCGGTGCGAGCAGGTCCATCAGGCGGGCGAGGGCGGGCACCAGCGGCCCCTGATCGGCGTACCCCCATGCGAGCCTGCGCCCGGCGGAGAGGAAGTACAGTTCGTCGCCGAAGAATCCGTAGCGGCCGATCGAGGCGAACAGCGCCACCGCGGCCACCGCCACGACCGCGCCGACGCCCGCGTAGGCGAACGGCGGCTGTTCGGTCTCCGATTGCCGCCCTTGCGTTTCCAGTACGCCGGTCATTTCCGCTCCGCCTCCCGTGTCGCGATGTCGAACACCCGGCAGATGTGCGCCGAGTACGCGGTCATATCGAAATCCGCCGATCGCGCCGCGCGGGCCGCCGCGCCGTCGATGGCATCGCGGATCGACTCCGCCATGCGGACCGGATCGAAGTCCGTGCCGAACTCCGCCTTCGCTTGCCCCTGCACCAGCAGCTCGACCAGTGGCTGGATGACCGCCTGCTCACCATCGGAGGCGGCGAACCGCAGATTGCCCGCACTGTCGCGCAAATTCAGCACCACCTGGTGCAGCGCGGCGATATAGGTGCGGTTCGCGTCGATGAACTCGAGGTTCGTCGCGATGTAGGTCAGCAATTGGTTGCGCAGGCCCTGCACCGCCCCGATCTTCGGCGCCATGTACTCCCCGCCCGAGATGTAGAGCTGGATGACCAACTGCTCCATCAGCTCGTCCTTGCCCGCGAAGTGGTAGGAGATGACGCCCTTGGAGATGCCCGCGTGCTCGGCGATCCGCGCCAGCGAGGCGCCGGCGTATCCGGCTTCGGAGATGACCTGAACGGCCGACGCGATGATCTGGCGGCGGCGCGCCTCCTCGATGAACGACTTGCGTTGTCCATCCGGATTTTTTTCTGACCGCACGGCCAGATTTTAGCACGCAAGGTCAATCACCCCGGGTCGGGAAACGACAAAGGCCGCGTTCCCGAGCGGGAACGCGGCCTCCGGACTGGCGACGGACTAGCCGGCGCTACCGGTGATCAGCTGGGTGATCGTCTTGACCAGCACCTCGACGATGAAATCCGCTGCAGATCCGGACATGATGACTCCTCATCTTCAAACGACGCGCCCTCGCACGCCGAGCAATGTGAAGCATGCACAATTCAGAACAGTTTGATCAGCGATTTCGCCGAAAAAGTCCGCTGGATGGGACTTTTGCCTACCTGCCGCCGCACTCAGCAGCAGTTATGCGGATACGCCATGGCGAGTGGCCTTGCACACATTCAGGTTTCGGACACGATACCCCAGCCGAGCACACTTGTCCGCCCATCCAGGTCCGCGCTCCGCCGCGAAATGGCATGATGCGCCAGAGCATCGACCGATGCGGGAACCGAATGAAGGAGACTGGAGAACGTTGAGCAGCGAACAGCGGCAACTCGTCCATAGCACCCGAAGCGGATTTCTCCGGCGAACCCTAGGCGGTGCACGGCTTTTCGCTGCTGGCGCGGCCCTCGCGGTACTCGGCCTCGGCGGCGTCCTGACGATGCCCGAGGCCACGGCGGCGGTGCCGAAATGCACCCCCGACGCCGGCGAGCCCAACGGCAAGCAGTGGCCCGCGGAGCCGGGTATGGCGATCGATTCGGGCGCCAACTACACCGCGACGCTGAACACCAGCTGTGGCGCGGTCACGATCGCGCTCGACGCGGCGAAGGCGCCGCGCACCGTGAACTCCTTCGTCTTCCTGGCGAACGAGAACTACTTCGACCACACCCGCTGCCACCGGCTCACCACCGCGGGCATCTTCGTGCTCCAGTGCGGCGATCCGACCGGCACCGGCACCGGCGGCCCCGGTTACCAGGTCCCCGACGAGAACTTGGCCGGCGCCACCTACCCGGCGGGCACCGTCGCCATGGCCAACGCCGGGCCGAATACCAATGGCAGCCAGTTCTTCCTGGTGACCCAGGATTCGCAGCTGCCGCCGAACTACACCCCGTTCGGCAAGATCAGCGCCGGCATGGACAAGTTGACGGCGGTCGCCAACGGCGGCACCAAGGACGGCGCCGGTGACGGCGCGCCCGCCGCGGACGTCGTCATCGACTCGGTGGCCGTCAAGAACTAGCCCGGACACGACGAAGGGCCGCGTCTTCCGTGGAAGACGCGGCCCTTCGGAGTTTTCACACGCCGGGCGGCGGCGCGTAACCCGGCGGCGGGCCGCCAGGCCCGGGCGGCGGGCCGTACCCGGCGGGCGGCGCCGGCTTGAAGTACGGTGCGGAGTCCTTGTGCCACAACAGGAACATCGCGGCCGCGCCGATGAGCAGGAGGACCACGGTGGAGATCAGGCCGGACACTCCGGCGCCGGAACCCGCCACACCCGCGCCCACCAGGTTGATCAGCGAGAAGAGGGCATTGAGGCCGAAGAAGACGCTCGCGGTGATCCTGGCCCAGTTCTTGCCCGCGCGGTTGGCGAAGGCCATCCAGACCCACAGGCCGGCCGAGACCAAGTTGATGGCTACCGCGAACCCGATCGCGAAGGTGACCAGCCCATCGAGCTGCTGCTCGGTGAAGACGCCGTCGGGGTCCGCGTTGCGCACCTCGTCCCGGATGGTGTCCAGCTCCAGGAAGACCAGCAGCGTGCTGAGCACGGTGAGAACCGCGCCGGCGAGCATCACGTAGAAGGCGTTCTGCACAGTCGAGGGCACCGGCGGCTTCGCCGGGGACTGGCTGTACGGGTCGTACGAACCGCCCGGATACGGTTCAGCGCCCGGATAGGGCTCGGGCTGCGGGTAAGTCATTCGATCTCCTCTGGTTTCAGCGCAAGACGCTACCCGGTATGTCTGTTTTCAGCCGAAACACGCAACACCCGAATACCGGAAGGGCCGCGCTCCCGGTGGGAAACGCGGCCCTTTCGGCTGTTGACCTCTACAGGTACTGACCTGTGTTGGACTCGGTGTCGATAGCGCGGCTGGCACTGGCGTTCTTGCCGGTGACCAGGGTGCGGATGTAGACGATCCGCTCGCCCTTCTTACCCGAGATGCGGGCCCAGTCATCGGGATTCGTGGTGTTGGGCAAGTCCTCGTTCTCGGCGAACTCGTCCACGATGGAATCGAAGAGATGCTGGATGCGCAAGCCCGGGGTGCCGCTGTCGAGGACGGCCTTGATGGCGTACTTCTTGGCCCGGTCCACGATGTTCTGGATCATGGCGCCGGAGTTGAAGTCCTTGAAGTACAGGACTTCCTTGTCACCATTGGCGTAGGTGACCTCCAGGAAGCGGTTGTCCTCGCTCTCGGCGTACATCCGTTCCACGACCCGGTCGATCATCGCGTGCAGGCAGGCCGCCTTGTCCCCGCCGAATTCGGCGAGATCGTCGGCGTGCAGCGGCAGATTGTCGATCAGGTACTTGGAGAAGATGTCGCCGGCCGACTCCGCGTCCGGACGCTCGATCTTGATCTTCACATCGAGACGACCGGGGCGCAGGATCGCGGGGTCGATCATGTCCTCGCGGTTGGAGGCGCCGATGACGATGACGTTCTCCAGGCCCTCGACGCCGTCGATCTCCGAAAGCAGCTGCGGCACAACGGTCGTCTCCACATCGGAGGAGACGCCCGAACCACGGGTGCGGAAGATCGAGTCCATCTCGTCGAAGAACACGATCACCGGAGTGCCTTCCGAGGCCTTCTCCCGGGCCCGCTGGAAGATGATCCGGATGTGGCGCTCGGTCTCGCCGACGAACTTGTTCAGCAGCTCGGGACCCTTGATGTTGAGGAAGAAGGACTTGGCCTCCTTGGCATCCTCACCGCGGGCTTCGGCGATCTTCTTGGCCAGCGAGTTGGCGACGGCCTTGGCGATCAGCGTCTTACCGCAGCCGGGCGGACCGTAGAGCAGCACGCCCTTGGGCGGGCGCAGCGCGTACTCGCGGAACAGGTCCTTGTGCAGGAACGGCAGCTCCACCGCGTCGCGGATCTGCTCGATCTGGCGACCCAGGCCGCCGATGTCGTTGTAGTCGACATCCGGCACTTCCTCGAGCACGAGATCCTCGACCTCGGCCTTGGGAATGCGCTCGAAGGCGAAGCCCGCCTTCGTGTCGACCAGCAGCGAATCTCCCGGCCGCAGTTTGCGAATCGGGCGATCGGGATCTTCCAGATCGTCCATCTCGGCGAGCTTGGACAGCGGGCCGGCCAGCCACACCACCCGCTCCTCGTCGGCGTGGCCGACCACGAGGGCGCGCCGGCCGTCGTCGAGAATCTCTCGCAGACTTCCGATTTCGCCGACCGCGTCGTAGACGCCCGCCTCCACGACCGTGAGCGCCTCGTTGAGGCGGACGGTCTGCCCGTATTCCAGGGTCGCGGTGTCGATGTTCGGTGAACAGGTCAACCGCATCTTGCGCCCGGACGTGAATACGTCGACCGTCTGATCCTCGTATACGCCGATCAGCACGCCGTATCCGCTCGGTGGCTGACCGAGCCGATCGACTTCCTCACGCAACGCGACGAGTTGCTGCCGCGCTTCCTTGAGGGTGTCCATCAACTTGGTGTTGCGAATGGTCAGCGAATCGATACGGGCTTCCAATTCCCGTGCGCGATCGGGTGAATCGGCGAGTTGCCTTCGGAGTGCAGCTGCTTCGGCGCGTACCGCCTCGAGCTCTCTCCAGGCCGCCGAATCCGAATTCTCGATGGGGCTCATGTGCTGCTCCTCCCAGTCCCGGTCTATCAACGCTACCGGGCGTGAACGGTTCTCGCCTTCCAACACGGTTTCGTCGTGATCACATCTGGGCTGCGATCGACCAGCGTCTGTCCATGTTAGCCTGCCCTAACCCGAACCTGGCGAGCGCGCTCGCCGATCGAGCCGAAAGGTTGCTGACTCAATGCTCCTTCCCGCAAGGAAAATCCGTCTGTCTATGGCTAGCGCCGCGGTGGCGCTGGCCGTTACGGCCGGTGTAACCGGTTGTGGTTCCGACGATAAGTCCGACCCGGCCACCGGCACCAGTGCCGCCGCCACAACAAGTGCCGCCGGTCACGGCGATCACTCGGCGGCCGCCGCGCCTTCGGCCGCTGACCTGCAGGCGACGCTGGTGCTGCTGGCCGATCCGGCCAAGCCGACCGCCGACAAGACCGCGATCGTGGTCGACGGCGCCAAGCGCCAGGCCAACATTGAAGCTTTGAACCAGGCGCTGGCCGGCTACGGCACGCTGACCTTCGCGGTCAGCGACGTGAAGGTCGAGGGCACCAAGGCGACCGCGCAGGTGGTCACCACCTCCCCGCACGGCTCCGCCCCGGCGATGCCGATGACCTGGGAACACGTCGACGGCAAGTGGAAGCTGTCGGACGCGAGCGCCTGCAGCATGCTGGCGTTCATCGCGCCCTGCGCCCCCTAGTCGTTCCCGGTCTCAGCCTTTCGAGGGGCGCCGTTGCGGTTTCGGGGTCACGGTGCCCTCGGCCAAGCGGCGCGCGCTCACCAGGAACGCGGTGTGGCCCTGCATTCGATGCTCGGGCCGCACCGCGAGGCCGACCACGTGCCAGCCGCGGACCATCGACTCCCAGGAGCGCGGCTCGGTCCAGCACTCCTGTTCGCGCAGCGCCTCGACGACCTTGGACAGCTGCGTGACGGTCGCCACATAGACGACCAGCACACCGCCGGGCACCAGCGCCTTGGACACCGCGGGCAGCGCGTCCCAGGGCGCGAGCATGTCCAGCACGACGCGATCGACCGGTTCGCCGTCGTAATTCGCGACGTCCGCGACGGTCAACGACCAGTTAGCCGGGCGTTCGCCGAAGAAGGTCTCGACATTGCGGATGGCGTGCTCGGCGTGGTCGTCGCGGATCTCGTAGGAGATGACCTCGCCCTGCGGGCCGACCGCGCGCAACAGCGAGCAAGTCAGCGCGCCGGAACCCGCACCGGCCTCCAGGACGCGCGCGCCGGGGAACATATCGCCCTCGTGCACGATCTGGGCGGCGTCTTTCGGGTAGATGACGGCCGCACCGCGGGGCATGGAGAGCACGTAGTCGACCAGCAGCGGACGCAGCGCCAGATACGGGGTGCCGTTGGTGGAGGTGACCACAGTGCCCTCGTCGGCGCCGATCAGCTTGTCGTGCTTGATGCCGCCGCGATGGGTGTGGAACTCCTTGCCCTCCTCCAAGACGACCGTGTAAAGGCGCCCCTTGGCATCGGTCAGCTGTACCCGGTCACCGATGGTGAAAGGCCCGGTCCGTCTGGCCGTCATGTATCTCCGTTCAGAATTCGATGGCGGTGCTTCTTGTCTTTATGTCAGTGCCGCCGGATAGCCTGCCAGGTATGTCAGTGCCCGCGTGCAAGCCCCCTGCCGATCTCACCCCCGAGGCCGGGCCGGAGCGCGGTTCCGAGCGGCGCAGGCCGGCGCTGTCGCCCTCGCGGGCAATCGATTTCAAACAGTGCCCGTTGAAATACCGGCTGCGCGCGATCGACCGAATCCCGGAAGCGCCCTCGCGTGGCGCGGTGCGCGGAACAGTGGTGCACGCGGTGCTCGAGGACCTCTACGGGCTGCCCGCCGCCGAGCGCAGACCCGAGCGCGCGGCCGAGCTCGTCGAGCCGGCCTGGGCCCGGGTCCAGCAGGGACAACCGGAGGTGGCCGAGCTGGTGGCTCCCGACGGGCTGGAGCCCTTCCTCACCGAAGTACGCACGCTGCTCGACAGCTACTACCGACTAGAGGATCCGACGCGTTTCGAGCCGGAATCGAGGGAAGCCCGAGTCGAGGTGGAACTCGGGAACGGCGTGCTGCTGCGCGGGTTCGTCGACCGCATCGATGTCGCGCCGACCGGCGAACTGCGGGTGGTCGATTACAAAACCGGCCGCGCTCCGGGCCTGGCGCAGGAAACCAAAGCGCTGTTCCAGCTGAAGTTCTACGCCCTGGTGGTGCTGCGCACCCGCGGGATTCTGCCCGCCCAACTGCGGCTGATCTACCTCGCCGACGAGCAGATTCTCACCTACGCACCGGACGAAGAGGAACTGCTCCGCTTCGAACGCACCCTGGGCGCACTATGGGAAGCAATCCTGGAGGCCGGCCGCACCGGTGAGTTCCAACCCACCACCAGCTGGCTGTGCGGCTACTGCGACTACAAGCCACTGTGCCCCGCCTTCGGCGGTACGCCGCCGCCGTATCCAGGCTGGCCCGCCGACGGCCCGGAGTCACCGGAGGAGACTCTGGCCGACGCCGTCGCCGAGTGAAGTCCGAAGTCCACGTCGTCGCGGAATGCGGGCGTGGAATGCTCGGTGCCGCACGCGAGTTGGTGTCACACACGACAATCCGAGGAGTTATCGATGAGCACGACCCCGCCCGGCTCCCCCATCCTGTTTCTCAGCGGGGCCGGACTGCCCGCTTGGATCTGGGACGAGGTGCGTGCCGGTTTGAGTGTGGAGTCGGTGGTCGCGAGCTATCCCGAGTCGAGCGACGCGAGCCTGCGGGAGTATGCCGAGGCCGCGTTGGAGCAGGCTCCGGGCACGGCGTTCACCCTCGTCGCCCATTCGATCGGTGGGGTGGTGGCGAGCGAGATCGCGGCGATCGCGCCCGATCGGGTCGAGGGGCTGTTCGGCATCGCGGCGTCCATTCCCGCGGCAGGCACGTCATTTCTCGGTGCGCTGCCATTCCCGCAGCGGCATATCGTGAGTCTCGCCATGCGGGTTGCGGGAACTCGTCCGCCGGAGCAGGCGATTCGCTCGCTGGCGAGCGGACTCGGCGAGGCCGAGACCGCGCGCGTCGTCAGCGATTTCGACCCGGAATCGCAGCGTCTCTACCGCGACCGTGTCTCGCCGCGCCGCTTCCCCACTCGCACCGGGTATGTGGTGGCCACCGCCGATCGCGAGTTTCCGGCCGCGTTGCAGCGCAAGTACGCCGCCGAGCTCGGTGCCGAATTCCAGCGTGAACTCCCTACCGGACACCTGCCCATGGTGCAGGACCCCACCGCGCTCACCCAGATGCTCAAAGAGTTCGCCTAGGGCCGGGCTAGATGGTGAAGTCGCGGAAGAGGAGCACCGAGAGGCCTAGGCCGACAAGGAGGTTCACGACTACCGCCGAGCCGAAGACGGCGATGGGGCGCCAGCCTGCTTCGCGTAAGCCGCGGAAGGAGAACTCCAGGCCGATGGAGACGAAGGCCAGGATCAGGAATGACGTGCGCAGGTCGTTGACGATCGCGATGTGCGCCGTGCCGGTCTTCTTGTCCACCGACTGTAAGAAGAGGGTGCCGATTACCGAGGCGGCGATGAAACCGAGGACGAACTTCGGGAAGCGCTCGAAGAACTGGCGTGCCGAGGGGCGGGTCGCGCCCGGGCTGCGCTCCACCCGCAGGGTGAAGTAGGCGGTCAATGCGATCGCCACGATGCCGATCAGCGCGTTCTGGGTGGTCTTGACGATGGTGGCGATCTTCAGCGCGTCCTCGCCCGCGAGCGCGCCGGAGGCGGCGACCGCGGCGGTGGTGTCGATATTGCCGCCGATCCAGGCGCCCGCTACCGCGTCCGAGAGGCCGAGAGTGTCGGCCAGCCAGGGCAATACGAAGATCGAGGGCAGCGCGAAGATGATCACCAGGGAGGCCGCGTAGGCGATCTGCTCCCGCTTGGCCTGCACCGCCCCGGCGGCGGCGATCGCGGCGCTGACACCGCAGATCGACACCGCCGAGGACAGCAGCGCACGCAGCTTGTCGTCCAGGCCGAGCACGCCGCCGAACCACCAGGTGAACCCGAACACCGCGGTGATCAGCAGCAGCGCCTGCAGGATCGACGGTCCCGCCGCGGTCACCAGGATCTTCAGATTGATCGACGCGCCGAGCAGCACCACACCGGTCTTGATGAAGAACTCGGTGCGGAAACCCGCCGAAAGCCGTTCCCGCAGATTCAGTTTCGTCAGGATGACGTTGCCGAGCAGGCCGAGCGCGATGGCATACACCGGGAACTCGACCGACTTGGCGATCCGCTGGAACGGAGTCTCCTTCGCCCACTCCGGCCCGTGCGCGTCGAGATAGCGGGTAATCAGCCCCAGCGCGAGCACTACGGCCACACCCGCCGCGATCTCCCCCTTGGTAGGTCGCGCGATCGCTTGCAGCGCAGCGGTTTCGGACTTGACCGGCGTTTCCGCCGCGGCTTGCTCGGTCATCACCGCACCAGCCAGTCCGGCGAAACCAGCCAGCCCGGGATCACGCCGGCCAGAACCAGCACGATCAGGATCAGGCCGACGATCGCCGCCAGCCAGTCCTCACTCACAGCGAATCTGCGGCCCGCGTTGTCCGCGGGCGGTGTCTGCGACACGGTAAGTCACTCCTTGTGTTCCTCATCGAGAGGACACAACGTATGACGTCCGAAAACCGCGCACACCGGTTGCGCTCACCGTGAATTCATCGATAGCCGTGTCAGAACGCGCGGCAGGAGCGGATGTCGAAGGCCAGGATGGCCTTGGCGCCCAGGTCGGCGAGCTGGTCCATGACCTCGTTGCCCTGTTTGCGGGGCACCATGGCGCGGATCGCGACCCAGTTCTCGTCGGCCAGCGGCGAGACCGTCGGCGACTCCAGGCCGGGGGTGATCTCGACGGCCCGCGCCAGCAGTTCCTTCGGGCAGTCGTAATCCAGCATGATGTACTGCTGGCCGAAGACCACGCCCTGAACGCGGGCGATGAGCTGATTCCGGGCCCGCTCGTTCTGATCGGAGCCGACCTGCTCGATCAGCACCCCCTCGGAGTCGCACAGCGAGTTCCCGAACGCGACCAGGTTGTGCTGGCGCAGGGTGCGACCGGAGCCGACCACGTCGGCGATGGCGTCGGCGACACCGAGCTGGATGGAGATCTCGACCGCGCCGTCGAGGCGGATCACCTCGGCTTCGATGCCGTGCGCCTTCAGGTCCTCGAGCACCAGGTTCGGGTAGGAGGTGGCGATGCGCTTGTCCTGGAGATCGGCGACCGTCCACGCGCGCCCGGCGGGGGCGGCGTAGCGGAAGGTGGAGCGGCCGAAGCCCAGCGACAGCCGTTCTTGCACCGGAGCGCCGGAATCCAGGGCGAGATCGCGGCCGGTGATGCCGAGATCGAGTTCGCCGGACCCGACGTAGATGGCGATGTCCTTGGGCCGTAGGAAGAAGAACTCCACCTGGTTGGCCGGGTCGAGAACGGTCAGGTCACGCGAATCGGTGCGCTTGCGGTAGCCGGCCTCGGCCAGGATGGAGGTGGCGGATTCGGAGAGAGCGCCTTTATTGGGAACTGCGACGCGCAGCATGGCGGGGTCCTTTCAGAGGGGTTTCAGCAGGAAGACGGAGCGGACATCACAGATGTCGGTACACGTCTTCGAGCTTCAACCCGCGGCCCACCATCAGCACCTGCACCCAGTAGAGCAGCTGCGAGATCTCCTCGGCGAGCGACTCGTCGCTCTCGTGCTCGGCGGCCAGCCAGACCTCACCGGCCTCCTCGAGCACCTTCTTACCCTGGGCATGCACGCCGGCGTCCAATGCGGCCACGGTGCCGGAGCCCGCGGGGCGGGTGGCGGCACGATCCTGCAGCTCGGCGAACAGGGATTCGAAGTTCTTCACGGAAGAGATTCTTTCAGATCCGCACGCGGGAGAGTTGCTCACCCCGCGTGCGGACCGCGATCACGCCAGCAGCGCCGCCAGATCGGCGACCGCCGTGCGCAGGTGACCGGCAAAGGCGTGCATCTGGTCGGCGACCGGTTCCGGAGTCGCCAGGTAGAGGTTCCAGCGGTCCGGCAGCAGGACGTAGGCGATGCCGATACAGGTCGGACTCGTGGATCCGAAACCGAAGTACTCGATATTGACCGACGGCGCGGAGCTGGTGCTGAGGTAGTCGTTGCGCATGATCAGCCAGCCCGGGCTGTCGTAGAGCGGGATCGGCTCGGTGACGCCCAGCTCGGCCCCGCGACGACGCTGGATCCACTGCAATTCCCAGAGGTGCTGCTCCGGGGCGTCGCCCGCCTGGCACTGCTTGGCTCGTTCGACGTGCGCGGCGGCCGCGGTCCGGGCGGCGGCGACCCGGGTTTCCTTGCTCGCCGCCGGGTCCTGCACCGCGTCGACGAAGGCCACCAGCTCCGGGGTCACCACCCGCATGGCCTCGGTGCGGCCGTTGCGCCATTGCCGGGTGGCGATGGACTCGTAGGTGGCGCCGGTGAATCCCTTGCTGCGCCGGTGTGCGAGCTGGTAGCTCAATTGCGCGAACGCGTCCGGGGAGATGCCGAGTTGTTTGGCCCGGGTGGTGCCGAAATTCTCGAACGAGACCGTGGTGGTGGCGTTCGCCGCCGCGTATTCCGCGAAGTCGGCCCCGGCGGCCGCGATATCGGCGCGCAATTCCTCGTTCAGCACGAATTCGATCGGTGCGAGCGGCGGGCGGCCTTGCGATCGGGCGCCGGAACGCGCGGCATGGTCGGCCGCCGAGGTTTCCAGCAGGGTGTCCACGAAGGACAGGATGGTGGTGCCGTCCAAGCCGCAGTGTTCGACGTTGATGCCCGCCTGACCATTGCCGAAGACGATGAACGAGACCGCTTTGTCGAACCAGCGATTACCGCTGTCGCCGTGCAGGAGTTGATCGCAGGCCTGGAGGTCGTCCTGCGGCGTGAAATCTTCGAGACATAGGCAGAACAGGGCGGTTTCGATGGTGTCGAGGGCCGCGCCATTGGCCGGTTCGGCACGCAAAGCTGTTCTACTGGCGGCCCATTCGGCTCTGGCCTTGGTGGTGAGATGCCCGGCCGCGGCACCGGTTTCGGTGACGGTGCTCAGCACGGTCCGGAGGGCATCGGCGAGATCTTCCAGGGAGTAGGGCGCGCCGTCCGGTCCGATTACCTCGAGGCGCAGCGCGTTCCCGCGATAGAACACCACGATGTGGCGCGCATCCGAGGGGCCCGGCCATTCGTCGCTGTAGGGCACCCGCACGCTGTCCTGCTCCGGACCGGGGATTCTGGTCTCGGAGAACAGATATTTGTGCTGCCACATCGACAGTTGCTGACCGCGCTGCGTGGCGGGCTCGATCGCTTCCTCGTCGAGCGCGAGTTTGTAGGCGACGGCCGCCGACACGATCGCGGCCGCGCGCTCCACCTGATCGGCGGCGGTCGACGCGGCCAAGGTGGTGTCGTCCCGGAAAAGGAAGAAGAAATTGGCGTTCAACGCGATTCGATCGCGCCGGCCGAGGTAGCGGGAAGGCCAGAACAAATCCAGCCAGCTGCCGACACCGGGAGTGTTGTCGTATTCCGCGAGGGCCGCGTGCAGCGTGCGGGCCGGACCTTCCGGGCGCAGCAGATCGGCGACCGCGGCCTCGGTGGTCGCGAATTCCCCGGGGCTGAGCAATGGGGCACACCACTGCAACAATCGGGCGCAACTGTCCTCGAGTGTCGGCAGCGGCACCCGGGGTAGCTGGTCGTCGGCTGCGAAGGTTCGGTCACTCAACTCTGATTCCTCGTATTCGATGCGGTGCTGCGGGGGAATTCTGGGCGCGACAAGTAGAGGTTGGCGTAAAGACGGCCCTGTGACTCGTATTCGGCGGTATCGATGCCTTTGGCCGACAAAACGTCCAGGACCTGTGCCTGTTCGTCGGGTGAGGCGAACCGGCGCTGCTCGAACATTCCGGAGACGCACTCGGTCCGATAACCGAGGACCGACAGCGCGGCGGCGATCGGCGTGAAATCGAACATCCGCAGGACGAAATGCGCCATCCACGGGGGACGGTGCGGGTGTGCGGACGCGATGCGGGCAAGGGTTTTCTCCGTCACGTAACCGATGCATCCGGTCGAAATCACCAGATCGGCGCTAGCCAGCGTACGACGTTGCTCGTCGGTCGGCTCGGAGGTTTCGAGATCGGCGTGCACTGTGTCGTGCAGCAAGCCCGCGGCGTGCGCGTACGCCAGCGCGGGACGGGCCGCGTCCATGCCGAGGAATCGGACGCCCGGCAGCCGATCGTCGGCGGCCAGCCGCGCACGATCCCGCGCGATCAGGTCGGCACGTTCGAATTCGCTTGCGTCACCGTAGTATTCGGCCAGTCCGCGCATGCCGGTGTCCAGCCGCAGCAGCGCGGCGTTGACGCCGTAGGAGCAGCCGATATCGAGCACGGTGAGGGTGTCCGTGCCGGTCGCGGCGCGGCACTCCCGGATCTGTTTCTGGAAGTGGGGTTTGGCCAGTTCCGGGATGCGATAGTCCAGGTCGGCCAGGCGGGTGTAATAGTCGCGCGGATCGGGGCGGTGGTAGATGTCGTCGAAGGAGGCTTTCCCGGTCGTATGCAAGGGCACTGGCACGGTGGTGTTCCTCTCGAGCGGGCGCGTACGCCCCTCAGTCGAGCAGTTGGTCGCCGCGGACCAGGCGCGCCCGGGCGGCTAGATGGTCCGGCAACACGCGGCCGAACAGTTGACGGGTTCGTTCCACGGTTCCGATCACGCCAGGCCGGTCGGTGTAGGCGAAGATCGCCGAATGCCGTTGTACGGCACCGGATACCGGCGAGACTCGATGTAGCGAGAATCGCCCTTGAAACAGCTGTAGATCACCGGGCCGCAGGTCCAGCCGGTGGATGTAGCGGTCACCGGAGCCGGTGAGCACGCTCCGGACGTCGTCGAGATGCTCCGCCTGCGGTGTCCGAATATTCGGGCAGTACTCGAAGACCCCGCCCGCGTCCGCCGGCTGGGTGAGCATGCTGACGGTGAACTCGTTGGTGTCGAAGTGCCAGGGATGGGACATGCCGGGCGCCACCACATTGAGGCACAGCCCGGCCAGCGGATCAGCGAATTCGTAGAGGTCGGCGAGGCCGAAACACTCTGCGAGGAACCGCTGGAACCGCTCGTCGGTGTAGAGGCGATGGATCAGCGCGTCCGCCGGGATCCGGTCCCGCGCCACGAAAGCATTGCCGCGTTCCAGCACGATCCGCCCCGGATGATCCTGCGGCAGTTCGGAATTCAACGGAATGTTGTAGGCATTGACGCGCTCGACCGCATAGTGGGCGTGCGGCGCCAGCGCCGCCCCCTGGGTCCGCAGCGTCTCGATCAGTTCCGGCCGGATGAAACCCGCCAGCACGGTGCAGCCACTCTCGGCCAGTTCCGCGCGCGCCCGGCGCACCACCGCACTCCGGCCCTCGCGATCGGCCAGCGGATACCGCGCGGTGTCGACGAAATCATCCAGGTCGCCCGTCGCTGCCATGTTGCTATTTTGGTGGACCGGCCGCCTCCGCGCGCCGATTCGGCCCGCTCGTGAGCACCGTCACAATCTCAGCCGAGCACGAGTTATGTTGTAGTACAACGCCTCTCACAGCGCATTGTGCCGACCTCCAATGCGCGCCGAGCAGCCTGCGATCGCCGCCACACTTCCGTTGCGGGACAGCAACTCTCGTGTATCGTACCCGCCGGTTCGTAGCGGGCGGGGAATCTCGATCCGCACGCGCACAACCGAGTAGCTCGTCAGCGGATGTCGTGCCGGATCTGCTGGAGGTCGGCGTGGGTGAGGCCGATCAGCGAGTCGCGGAAGACGCGCCCCGGGCCCGCGGGGACCGGGATCTCACAGGGAACGACCAGGACGGCGCAGCCCGCGGCCGCGGCGGCCTGGGCGCCGGTGGGGGAATCCTCGATGGCGACACAGTGCTGTGGGTCGACGCCGAGGAGTTCTGCGGCGCGGAGGTAGATGGCAGGGTGGGGTTTGCCCTGGGGGACTTCGTCGCCGCAGACCGAGGTGTCGAAGAAGTCGCGGCCCAGGGTGTCCAGGCCGTATTCGGCCAGGGAGCGTTTGGTGTTGGTGACCAGGGCGCTGGACAGGCCCGCTTCGCGGACCATGGCGAGGGCGTCTTTCGCGCCGGGACGCCACGGGATCGGGCCGGTCATCAGTTCGGCTACGCGGGTTTCCAGGAAGGCTCGGGCGGCGGCGTCCTCGGCGGGTGACGGGTCGAGACCCAGACCGGTGTAGATGATCTGCATGGCCGCCGGGCCCGCGGAACCGACCAGCGCGTGGCGGATCTCGTCGGTCACCTCACCGCCCAGTTCGCGGCCCAGCTCCCGAACCGCGATATCCCACAGCTTCTCCGAGTCGAGCAGCGTGCCATCCATATCCCAGAGAACCGCGGCCAGCGCTGTCACGTTCGGTGCCACTCCTCGAACTCCATGGTGGCCTCTCCACCAAGTCGTTCACCAGGGTAACGGCCGACGCGCACCCGGCCACAGGTCCAGTCGGCCGCTACTGGCTCCCCGCGGTCAGGTGCTGGACGCCGTGATGAGCAGGCGGCCGCCGTCGGAGGAGACGCGGAACCAGCGGGTTTCGCTGTCGCGCTGGCCGTTGGCCTTCACGTAGTTGATCGTCGCGGTGGCGCCGTCGCCGCTGGGTGTGACGTTGCTGACGCTCACCGAGCGGATGGTGCGCCACCATGAGGAGTAGGCCGCATAACCACCGGTCTGGGCCTGGTAAGCGGGGGCGAGCTGGGCCCAGGCACCGTCGACGTTGCCGGGCAGCATGCTGTAGTAGCCCTGGATGAACTGCCCGACCTTCTCCGGGGTGGGCGGGCCGGCCGGGGTCGTCGTCGGGGGCGTGGTGGTGGTGCTCGACGGCGGCGTCGTGGTGCTGCTCGACGGCGGTGGCGTGGTCGTCGACGACGGCGGGTTCTGCGGTTCGCGCTGCACGGGGGCGCCGCCCGCGAGCGAGGACGACGGCGCGGCGGGCTCGGCGGTGGTGCTCTGCTGGGCGACCTGGGGCGACTCCTCGCCGCTGTTGCGGGTCCAGAGCAGGAACGCGGCCAGCAGCACGGCCGCCGCGGCCACGGCGACCAGGGCGAGAGTCTGTTTGCTGGGTCCGCCGTCGCCCGCTCCCCCGCGCAAGGTGTCGCTGGACCGGGCCGGGGGTGGCGGCGGCGTCGGGTTTTGGGCCGCCGGCGCCGGGATGAATTCGGTGGCCCCGTCGGCGTCGGGACCCGGCGCGGCGAGCACGGTGGTCGCGTCACCGCCGGGCGCGGGCATCACCTTGGTGCTGATCGGCACCGCGGCCAGGGCCGGGACCCGGCCCGCCGCAACGGCTTCGAGCGCTTCGCGGGCTTCGCGCATGGTCGGGCGGGCATCGATGCCGGGCGCGAGCAGGCGCAGCAGCACCGGGCCCAGCTCGCCGGCCTGCTTGGGCGGCGGAATCTCGCCACGAGCTACCGAATGCAGCACGGCCAGCGGATTGTCGCCCTCACCGAACGGCGGGCTGCCCTCGAGGGCCGCGTACAGGGTCGATCCCAGGGCGAACACGTCCGAGGCCGGTTCGGGGTTCTCACCGCGCGCCACCTCCGGCGCGAGATAGGCGGGGGTACCCGCGAGAAAGCCGGTGGCGGTCACCGTGACATCGCCGACCGCGCGGGAGATGCCGAAGTCGGTGATCTTCACCGTGCCGTCATCGGCGACGAGGAGATTCGCCGGTTTCACATCGCGGTGCATGATGCCCGCCTCGTGCGCGGCGGACAGCGCGGCCGCGGCTTGCGCGCCGATCCGGGCCACCTCCTCGGGCGGAAGCGTCTGCCGGCCGGACAGTTTCGCGGCCAGGCTGGGCGCGTTCATGTATTCCATGACCAGCCAGGGCTGGCCGTCCTCTTCGGCGACATCGAAGACGGTGATGGCGTTGGGGTGGTGTAGTCGGGCCGCGATCCGGCCCTCCCGCATGGCCCGCAGCTTGGCCTCCAGTGCGGCCGAACGGGACAACCCGGGGCCGAGGATCAACTGTTTCACCGCCACGGTGCGTCGCAGCCGGACATCGGTGGCACGCCACACCACACCCATGGCGCCGGTGCCGATCGGGTCCGTGAGCCGATACCGTCCAGCGATCAACCGATCCGCCGTCATGGGTTGTTACCCTCCTGCTTTCACACCGAGCTCGATCGCACCCCGGCGGCCGAGTTCGGAATCTCCGAAAATCGTACGCGCCGAAGTACTTTGCACCCGTAAGCAGTTCTGGCCGACCTGGTCGAGCGACCTGCGAACAGCCGCCGACAGAACGCATCCGCCGACTGCCCCGGATGCAGTTGCAACTGCATCGACAATGGCATACCCAACCGACAGACATCCACCAACTCGCCGCGCGACTTCGGCCGCGTGGGCCGAATCACGTGCCTGCCGGTACCGGGTAACCTCCGACAACACCCCAACCGGTGAGGACCATCACACCATCCCGCACGGTCCGATCACTGCTCAGGCGTTGAAGTACTTCGCCTCCGGATGCAGCAGCACGAACGCGTCGGTGGACTGCTCCGGATGCAACTGCAACTCCTCCGACAGCACCACACCGATCCGGCCCGCCTCCAGCAGATCCACCAGCTTGGCGCGATCCTCCAGCTCGGGGCAGGCGCCATACCCGAAGGAGTAGCGCGCGCCGCGATAACCGAGCTTGAAGTAGTCCTGCACGTCGGCCGGATCGGATTCGGCGACCGAATGACCCTCCAGCGTCAGCTCTTCGCGGACCCGGCGATGCCAGTACTCGGCCAGCGCCTCGGTGAGCTGCACGCCGATGCCGTGCACCTCCAGGTAGTCGCGATAGTTGTCGGCGGCGAACAGCTCGTTGGCGAAGTCGGCGATCGGCTGACCCATGGTGACCAGCTGGAACGGCAGCACATCGACCTGACCGGTTTCCTCGGCCTTGGCCCGGGAGCGGATGAAGTCGGCGATGCACAGGAACCGGTCCCGCTGCTGGCGCGGGAAGGTGAACCGATAGCGTTCGGGCGCTTCCGGATTGGGCTCGGTGAGCACGATGACCTCGTCGCCCTCCGACACCGCCGGGAAGTATCCGTAGACCACCGCGGCGTGCTGCAGCACGTTCTCGGTGGCCAGCCGGTCCAGCCAGGACCGCAACCGCGGGCGGCCCTCGGTCTCCACCAGTTCCTCGTAGCTGGGTCCTTCACCGCCGCGCTGGCCGCGCAGACCCCACTGGCCCAGGAACAACGCCCGCTCGTCGAGCAGACCCGAGTACTCCTGCAGCGCAAGGCCCTTCACCACCCGGGTGCCCCAGAACGGCGGCACCGGAACGGGCAGGTCGGCGGCCACGTCGGAGCGCTCGGGCACCACGACCGGCACCTCCTTGGCCTTGCGTTCCTCGGCGATCCGCTTCGAGCGCTCGTGCCGGGCCTTGCGCTCGGCGGCCTTCTCGCGTTCGGCGATGGCCTGCGGGCTGTTCGGGTCGATGCCGCCGCCGCGCTTGACGGTCATGATCTCGTCCATCAGCCGCAAGCCCTCGAAGGCGTCGCGGGCGTAATGCACATCGCCGTGGTAGACCTCGGTGAGGTCGTGCTCGACATAGGCACGGGTCAGCGCCGCGCCCCCGAGCAGCACCGGGAACTGCTCGGCCACACCCTTGGTGTTGAGCTCCTGCAGGTTCTCCTTCATGATCACCGTCGACTTCACCAGCAGCCCGGACATGCCGATGACGTCGGCTTTCTTGTCGACGGCGGCGTCGAGGATGGTCGCGATCGGCTGCTTGATGCCCAGGTTGACGACCTCGTAGCCGTTGTTCGACAGGATGATGTCGACCAGGTTCTTGCCGATGTCGTGCACATCGCCCTTGACGGTGGCCAGCACGATGCGGCCCTTGCCGCTGTCGTCGGTGGCCTCCATGTGCGGTTCCAGATAGGCGACGGCGGTCTTCATGACCTCGGCGGACTGCAACACGAACGGCAGCTGCATCTGGCCGGAGCCGAACAGCTCACCGACGGTCTTCATGCCCGCGAGCAGCGTCTCGTTGATGATCTGCAACGGCGGCACCTCGGCCATGGCCGAGTCGAGATCGGTATCCAGCCCGGACTTCTCACCGTCGACGATGCGCCGCTCCAGCCGTTCGAACAGCGGCAGCGCCGCCAGCTCCTCTTGGCGCGAGGCCTTCGACGACGACGTGGACACGCCCTCGAACAACGACATCAGCTTCTGCAGCGGGTCGTAATCCTCGCCGCGGCGGTCGTAGACCAGATCCAGCGCGGTCTGGCGCTGTTCCTCGGGGATACGCGCCATCGGCAGGATCTTGGAGGCGTGCACGATCGCGGAATCCAGGCCGGCTTCGACGCACTCGTGCATGAACACCGAGTTCAGCACCTGCCGCGCGGCCGGATTCAAGCCGAAGGAGATGTTCGACAGACCCAGTGTGGTCTGCACTTGCGGATGCTTTTGCTTCAGCAACCGGATGGCCTCGATGGTTTCGATGCCGTCCTTGCGGGACTCCTCCTGGCCGGTGCCCAGGGTGAAGGTGAGCGTGTCGATGATGATGTCGCTCTCCAGCAGGCCCCAGTTGCCGGTGATGTCGGCGATCAGGCGCTCGGCGATCGCGACCTTCGTCTCCGCGGTGCGGGCCTGGCCCTCCTCGTCGATGGTCAGCGCGACCACGGCGGCGCCGTGCTCGGCGACCAGGGCCATGGTCTGCTGGAAGCGGGATTCCGGGCCGTCACCGTCCTCGTAGTTCACCGAGTTCACCGCGCACCGGCCGCCCAGGTGCTCCAAACCGGCCTGCAGCACCGGGGTTTCGGTGGAGTCCAGCATGATCGGCAGGGTGGACGCGGTGGCCAGGCGGGACGCCAGCGCCTCCATATCCTTGACGCCGTCGCGGCCCACGTAGTCGACGCAGAGGTCGAGCATGTGCGCGCCGTCGCGAGTCTGATCCTTGGCGATGTCCAGGCACTTCTGCCAGTCCTCGGCCAGCATGGCCTCGCGGAAAGCCTTGGAGCCGTTGGCGTTCGTGCGCTCGCCGATCATCAGGATCGAGGCGTCCTGCTCGAACGGGACCGCGGTGTACATGCTCGACACGCTCGGCTCGTGCTCGGGCCGGCGGCGCTCCGCGATGGCGGGCAGCGACTTCTCGACCTCGCGCACCGCCTCGGTGACCTGACGGATGTGCTCCGGGGTGGTGCCACAGCAGCCGCCGACCAGGGCCAGGCCGTATTCGGAGACGAAGCCGCGCAGCGCGATCGCCAATTCCTCGGGCGTCAAAGGGTATTCCGCGCCGTTGGGGCCCAGCACCGGCAGACCGGCGTTCGGCATCACCGAGACCGGCAGCTGCGCGTGCTTGGACAGATGGCGCAGATGCTCGCTCATCTCGTCCGGGCCGGTGGCGCAGTTCAGGCCGATCATGTCGATGCCGAGCGGTTCCAAAGCCGCCAGCGCCGCGCCGATTTCGGAACCGACCAGCATGGTGCCGGTGGTCTCCACCGTGACGTGGGTGATGATCGGGATCCGGCGGCCGGCCAGTTCCATGGCGCGGCGGCTGCCGGTGATCGCGGCCTTCACCTGCAGCAGGTCCTGGCAGGTTTCGACGAGGATGGCGTCGGCGCCGCCGTCGAGCATGCCGAGCGCGGATTCGACGTAGGCGTCGCGCAGCACCGTGTAGGGGGCGTGGCCCAGGGTGGGCAATTTGGTGCCGGGGCCCATCGAGCCCAGCACATAGCGAGGGGTTCCGTCCGCGGACGGGCCCATCTCGTCGGCGACCTCACGCGCGAGGCGCGTGCCCTTCTCGGACAGATCGCGGATCCGATCGGCGATGTCGTAGTCGGCCAGGTTCGGCAGGTTGCAGCCGAAAGTGTTGGTCTCGACCGCGTCCGCGCCCGCCTCGAAGTACGCGCGATGGATGCTGCGCAGCACGTCGGGCCGGGTGTCGTTGAGGATCTCGTTGCAGCCTTCCAGACCTAGGAAATCGTCCAGCGTCAGGTCCGCCGCCTGCAACATGGTGCCCATCGCACCGTCGCCGATGACGACACGGCGGGACAGCGTGTCGAGAAGCGTGGTATCGAACGCAGCGGATCGGGGCGCAGACATAGGTACAAGCGTAAAGGGCAGGTCCGACCAACCCACCAACCGCACCACTGCAGGTGAGAGGTGGGTGAACCAGACCACACTCACGCTGCGTGCCCGGCCGTGTCCTTGCTATATGAGACAGCGCATGCCGAGCCCACACCGTAGGGTGAACGGGTGAACCCCAGTGAAACTCCCGAGTCGGAACTGCCGACGCTGCGGGATCCCGTGCTGGTCGCCGCCTTCGAGGGCTGGAACGACGCGGGTGACGCGGCCAGTGGCGCGGTGGAGCATTTGGAACTGATCTGGGACGCCGAGCCGCTAGCGGAACTCGATTCCGAGGACTACTACGACTACCAGGTGAACCGCCCGACGGTGCGCCAGGTCGACGGCGTGACCAGGGAGATCCAGTGGCCGTCCACCAGCCTGTCGGTGTGTTCGCCGCCCGGCAGCGAGCGCGACGTGGTGCTGCTGCGCGGGATCGAGCCGAACATGCGCTGGCGCAGTTTCTGTGGCGAGCTGCTCGCGATGATCGAACAGCTGAATGTGAACACGGTGGTCATCCTCGGCGCGTTGCTGGCCGATACCCCGCATACCCGTCCGGTTCCGGTCACCGGGTCGGCCTATAGCAAGGAAGCCGCCGAGCGCTTCAACCTCGAGCAGACCCGCTACGAGGGACCGACCGGTATTACCGGAGTGTTGCAGGATCAGTGCGTGCGCGCCGGCGTACCCGCGGTGTCCTTCTGGGCGGCCGTGCCGCACTACGTCTCCCAGCCGCCGAATCCGAAGGCGACCATCGCGCTGCTGCACCGGGTCGAGGACGTGCTCGACATCGAGGTCCCGCTCGGCGAACTGCCCAAGCAGGCCGAGGACTGGGAGGGCGCGGTCAACGAGATGACCGTCGGCGACGAGGAGATCAGCGAATACGTGCGCTCGCTGGAGGAACGCGGCGACGCGGCGGTCGACATGAACGAGGCCATCGCCAAGATCGACGGCGACGCCATCGCGGCCGAGTTCGAAAAGTACCTGCGCAGGCGAGGTCCCGGGAGTTTCGGGCTGTAATCGGCAGGGCAGCCGGGGCGCGGCGAACGGTCGCGCCCCCCGCACCTCAGTCTTGGGTGCCGGGTGGTCCTTGTAAATCCTCGACGGTCCACACCTGGGCCGCCGCGTCCTGGGCCAGCTTCGCGATCAGAATGTCGCGCGGAATCGTCTGGCCGGCAAAGTGATCGAGCGAGGGAACTACGACGTGGTGCGCGTCGGCGCGCTTGAGTTCCTGCGTCAGCTCGGCGAACGCCGTGCCGTCACCCGAAGTCGATTCATGGAAAGTCGCGGCGAAGCAAAGGCCTTCGGCCTGCGCGAGCATGCTCATCGCATCCTCGAGCTCCTCGCAGTGGCCGTCGGCCAGATCATCACGCAAGTATCCATAGATCAACGCTTCCACCCGAACCTCCGTTGGTCATGGGTCGCTGTTGCATTGTTTTGGATGGGCCCCCGAAGGGGTAATGCGGTGTGGGGCAGTGGGTTGGCAAACTGTAGCCGCTCCTCCTCCAGGATGTCGGACGCCATGTTGCAAATGCAGGTGTCAACCCAGTGACATCTCTATGCCCTATTCGGTCCGCTGAGCGTTAACTGGTGCGATACTTGGGGCGTGGCCGCTGGAGACGATCGACCCGTCTGGGCTGTCCGGATGCGCTCCGAGCGCGACGCCAGGGGGTGGTCTCAAGCCGACGCGGTCCGGGTGATGCGCGCGAAGTCGTCCCACAATTTGCCGACGGACAGTACGTTGCTACGCAATTGGCGGCGCTGGGAGTCGGGCGAGTCGCGCCCCGACGACTTCTACGCCCCCATCATCGCCGCCGCCTTCGACACCGTGACCGCGGCGTTCTTCCCCAAATCCCGGCCCAACCGGGACGATGAGCTGCTCTCCGCCACCGGGATGGACACGCTGGAATTCATTGGGCGGCTACGGATGTCCGATGTGTCGGCCGCGACGCTGGACGCCATCCGGATCACCGCCGAGCGGCTGTGCTGCGAATACCCCTATGCCGACCCGCATTCCCTGCACAGCGAGGGAACCGCCTGGTTGCGCCGTATCACCTCACTGCTGGACGGGCGGCTCACACTGGCCCAGCACCGCGAGATCCTGGTGCTCGCCGGGTGGGTCGCGCTGCTCGTCGGCTGCGTCGACTACGACCTGGGCCGGCGCACTTCCGCCGAGGCCACCCGCCGCGCCGCCTGCTCGCTCGGCTCCGAAGCCGACCATGCCGAAATCATCGGCTGGGGCGCCGAAATGGCCGCTTGGTTCGCCCTGACTCAAGGTAACTACCGGGGTGCCATCGAGGCTGCCGACGGTGCGCTGGCCTCGTCCAGCTCCCTCGGCGTCGGCGTCCAGCTCGCCGCCCAGCGCGCCAAGGCCTGGGCGCGCATCGGCGATCGCGCCGAGGTCGAGCGCGCTCTCGGCACCGGCCGAGCGATCCTGGAGCGACTCGAGCCCCCGATCAATCTCGACAACCACTTCGTCGTCGACCCCCAGAAGTTCGACTTCTACGCCATGGACTGCTGCCGCGTCGCCGGCGAAGACCAGCTCGCCGAATCCTATGCGCGCGAAGTCATCCGCAACTCCACCCGCGCCGACGGCACCATCCGCAACCCCATGCGCGTCTCCGAAGCCCACCTCACCCTCGCTGTCGTAGCGGTCCGCAACCGCGACCTCGAACTCGCGGTCGACGAAGGCATGCGCGCCTTCTCCGGCAAACGCAGATCATTGCCTTCCCTGATGTGGATCGCCGGCGAAGCCGCCCGCGAAATCATCGAACGCTTCCCCGGCGACCCCCGCACCCGCATCTACCTCGACCAACTCAGATCCCTCTCCCCCGAATAAGCAAAACCCAGTAATCGGCGAACTTCCCCGCCGATCCAGGGCTTGATGGCAGCAGGGCGGGCGGTGTCACATCTCGGGCTGGGTGCCAATAGTTAGCCAGGACATGTAGTTCAGGCCACAGGCTTGGCGGATCGAGTATCAGTTCGGGGGCAGGCCAGGGGTGGTGTCGCGACGGAATGGGGGTGGGCGAACACGCCGCAAATTGGACACGCGGGGTTGTTCCGTCGGGAGGGGGCGTACCCGCTACTACCCTGTTCCCGGTGACCGACTCCGCCGAAGGCTCTGTGCTCGAAGAAGCGCAGCGGGCCGACTTCGAACTCAGCGACGAGCGGCTGCGGCTGTTTTCCTTCGCTACGGCGGAGAAGCGCGCTGATTACCTGTGGGTGCTGCGGGCGTTCGACAGTGCGCGGGCCGCGTATGTGGTGCTCTTGCATGCCGATGATGTGGCGGAGTGGATTCGGCGCAACAGTGCGGCGGCCGCGGAGCTGTCGGGGGCGGAGATCGGGCCGTTGCTGGATCAGCTGCATCAGTGGGGGGTGCTGGAGCGGTCGTATGACGGGACGCGGGCGGCGACGCTGGCGGAGTATCGGAACCGGCATTACGTGTATCAGTTCTCGCAGGCCGGGTTTCAGGCGTATCGGGCGGTCGCGGGGGTGCTGACAGCGCGGCTGGATGAGGCGGCGTTGTCGCGGCTGGTGCTGCCGGAGTTGCTCGCGGATCTGAACGCGCTGGCCGAGGCGAACCACGCCGGGGACGCGGAGCGGGTGTATCGGACGTTGCGGCGGCTGGACGCGGCGCTCACCGATATGGCGGCGCGGGCCGCGCATTTCTACCTGTCGCTGGGCGATATGGTGCGGACCACGGAGATCACGCCCGAGGCGTTTCTCGTGCACAAGGACGCGCTGCTGGCGCACATGCGGGACTTCAGCATGGATTTGGCGCGGTTCGCGCCGCGGCTGGCGAACGCGATCGGCGACATCGAGGAGACCGGTGTCGACGAGCTGATCGAGCGGGCCGCGGGATGTGACGAGCGGGTGCTGTTGAGTCCGGAGGAGCGGCAGGCGGATTGGCGCGCCCGGTGGCAGGGCTTGCGGACCTGGTTCGTCCCGGCGGAAGCGGGTGATTCGACGGAAGCGGACCGGCTGCGCGAAGCGACGATGAGCGCGATCGCCGCGGTCCTGTCCCTGCTGCGGCGGGTCACCGAGACCCGGCGTGGCGGAGTGAGCCGGGAATCGGCGCTGCGGCATCTCGCGGGCTGGTTCACCGCCGCGCCCAGCACCGACAGCGCGCACGCGCTGTTCGACACGGTCTTCGGCTTGGGCCGCCCCCGGCACCTGTCGATGGAGCATCCCGACGCGGATCTGATCCCGCCGACTCGATCCTGGTGGGAAGCACCGCCTTTGGAGATCTCGCGCACCCTCGCCGAAACCGGACGCCCACCACAGGCCGGTGCGCCCGCCCGGATCCAGCGCAACGACGCCAGCATCCGCCGCCTGCGCGAGGCCCAGCTCGACGCCCAGCGTTCGCGCGCGAAAGCGGCGAAATCCCTTGCCGCCGCCGATATCTACGAGCGCGAGCTGGACGATCGGGAGACCGAGGTCTTGCTGCGACTGCTCGACGCCGCCTCCACGGCCTGGGTGCCGGTGAGCGGCCGGGTCGACGGGACCACCGGCTCCGACAACGGCATCACGCTCACGGTCTCGACGCACCCCGGATCGACGGTGATACGCACCGCCCGCGGCCTGCTGCACCTCAACGGCCGCAAGCTCGACGTCCGAGCAACCCGCCCGAAGGGAGGCCGAGCATGATTCACGCACGCCGCATCGATTCGCTCGCGCTGGACAACTATCAGCGGGCAGCGCGGGTGATCCTCGCCAATCACCTGGTGACCCGGACCTATCCGGATCGCATCGCACTGCCCCTGATCCGCAGGTGGGCCACCGAGCTGCGCGAGGACTTGGCCGAGCTGTTCGGCTATCGCCTGGAAGTCACCGAGACCACCGCGCGACTGTTTCCCGTCCTCGATCAACTCGACGCGGGCAAACCCGCCAGGACCGTCAACGACCGCCTGTTCGATCGCCGCCGCTACGCCTACCTATCGCTGGCGCTGGCCGCGCTCGGGCGCGCGGGCGATCAGATCACGTTGTCGGAGCTGGCCGATCAGGTCGCCGCCTACACCGGCCGGATCGATGGACTCGATCTCTCCCCCGATCGCGCCGCGGACCGCGACGCTTTCGTCGACGCCGTCGGCTGGCTCGCGCACCGCGGCGCGCTCACCCTCGCCGACGGTGACGCAGGCGGCTGGGCCTCGGATCCCTCGGTCGGAGAAGCCCTGTACGACATCGATCGACCGGTCGTCTTCGCGATCTTCCGGCCGCCGCGCGCGCTGCAACACCTGCACAGCGTCGCCGGTCTGCTGGGCGAGGAAGCGCACCCGAACGGACAACCCGCGAGCGCCGACGTCGCCCGGCGGGTGCGGCGCGGCCTGGTCGAGCGCCCCGTCGTCTACGCCGAGGACCTCGCCCCCGGGGAACGCGCGGTCCTCGCGCACGAACGCATCGTCGCCGAAGTCGAACTGTTCACCGGCCTGCGCGCCGAGCGCCGCGCGGAAGGCGTTGCGCTGATCGATGTTTCGGGCCGGCTCTCCGATGTCCGGTTCCCCGGCGCCGGCACCCTCGCCCAGGTCGCCCTGCTGCTGGTCGGCGAGATCGCCGATCTGGTGCTCGACATCGACAACCCGCTGCCGCACCGCCCCGCACTCGCCGATCCGATGGTGCGCCTGGTCGCGCAACTCGACGACGCGATCCCCGAGTCCACGGTCTTCGCCCCGCTGGCCGATCTCCCGTTCGCCGATTCGCTGGACGAGGACGAGATTCCGGACGATCCGGAGGACGCACCGGACCCCGCGACCTACCCGTTCCTGGACTACGCCTGGGTCAGCGAGACTGTGCAGGCGCTCGCCGACCGCTACGGCGTCACCTTCGCCGCCCAGTGGCAGGCCGACGTTCCCGGCCTGACCACCGAGGTGGTGGCCCTGCTGGAACGGTTGCGCCTGCTCCAAGTGGCGCCCGGCGCAGCGGGCCCGGAAGGTCTGCTGATCCTGCCCGCCCTCGCCCGGTACCGGGGCGCGGTCGTCACCGTCCGCACCAAGCGGGCCGAAGAGTTGTTCGTCACCGCCGCGGAGACCGGCGCAAGCGTTGCCACGGAAGGGGTTTGACCATGTCGGTTATCCACGGCGGAGTGCGCTTCATCCCGACCCGCGCCGGGATCGTCAACCTGTGGGACTACCGCGATCAGGAGTTCTGCTTCGCCGACGGCAGGCTGGTGCTGCGCGGGCCGAACGGTTCCGGCAAGACCAAGGCGCTGGAGGTGCTGTTCCCGTTCGTCCTGGACGGGCGCATCGAACCGCGCCGGCTGAACCCGTTCGCCGGTGAAGAGCGCACCATGAAGTCGAATCTGCTGTATCGCAAGCAGGAGTCGGCGTATTCCTACATCTGGATGGAGTTCGCGCGCGGCAGCTGGGACGACCCGGAGGTGGTCACGATCGGCATCGGCATGCGCGCCACCCGCTCCGCGGACAAGGTGACGCGCTGGTACTTCGTCGCCGACGGCCGGGTGGGCGTGGACTTTTCGCTGATCGGCCCGGACGACCGCCCGTTCACCCGCAAGCAGCTGGCTGAGCAGATCGGCACCGACTGCATCGTGGACCGCCCGGTGGAATATCGGGCCGCGATCGACGCGCGCATGTTCGGCCTCGGCACCCAGCGCTACGACCAGCTGATCAACCTGATCCTCACGCTGCGCCGCCCGCAGCTGGCGAAAAACCTGGACCCGCGCGGGCTTTCGCAGGCGCTCACCGACGGTCTGCGCCCGCTGGACGAGCAGATGATCCTGGACGCGGCCCGCTCCTTCAGCGATATGGAGGAGGTGGGGCGCAACCTCGAAGGGCTGGTGCACGCCGACACCGCCACCCGCGCGTTCGTCGGCGTCTATCGGAAATACCTTGCGGTGCAGGCGAAGACGGATGTCGACCAGGTCCGCACCCGGCTCGACGCGGTGACGCACGCGAGCACCGCGCTGTTCGCCGCGACCGCGCTGCGCGAGCGCCGCGAAGCCGAGCGCACCGCTGCCGAGGCGCGCGCCGACGACGCGGATCGCACCTACGAGCAAGCGCTGACCGACCGGGAAACCTTGCAGCGCTCCAGCGCCTACGAGGGCAAGCAGCAGCTCGACGATCTCGCCGACGCGGTGCGTCGCCTGGAGACCTCGGCGAGTGTGCATCGGGACAAGGCGCTCAAGGCGCGCCAGACCCTCGACCAGCGCGTGCAGGAGGCCGAGCGCTCGACCGCCGCGGTCCGCACCGCCGCCGCGACCCTGGCTCGCGGTGAGGACGAATTGCGTTCCGCCGCCGAGGAAGCGGGCATCGACTGGACCGCGCCGTCGGAGGATTCGCGCGCCGACAACCTCACCGCCGCCGTGCGGGCGCGCGCCGAGGAACGCGACGCCGACGTGCGCGCGGTCCGGAAGACGCTGGGGCTCATGGATGCCGCGGCCGCCGAGCGAACCCGGGCGCAGCGTCAGTCCGAACGGGCCGTGGCGGCGAAGGATTCGGCGGCCGCCGAGGTCGCGGCGGCGGAGGCGGCGGTCGCGCTGGCTCGCACCGAAGCTTCGGCGGCGCTGCGGGGCTGGTGGGACCAGCACCGAGAGGTCTACTCCCCCATCGAGAAAGGCTTGTTCGACGCGCTCGACACGGCTCTGGCCAACGCCGGGTCCGACGAGGCCGCCGGGATCGCGGAGGTGCTGTCGGAGCGCGCCGAGCCGCTGCTCGACGAGATTCGCAACCGCAGGCAGGAAGCCAAATCGCAGGCCGCCGCGACCGCGGACCGGATCACCGAACTGACCGCCGAGCGGGACCGTGTCGCCGCCCAGAGTGACGATGCCCCAACGCCTTCGGCCACGCGCACCGATGCGCGCGGCGACCGGCCGGGCGGTCCGCTCTGGCAGCTGGTGCGGTTCGCCGACGACGTGACGCCGGAAGCGGCCGGTGGCATCGAAGCCGCGCTGCACGCCGCGGGCCTGCTCGACGCCTGGGTCTGCGCGGAATCCGACCTGCCCGCCGATTACACCTCCGAACAGTTCCTGGTCCCGTCCCCGCACCGCCCGTCCGGCCGCACGCTCGCCGATGTGCTTGTGGTGGAAGAGGATTCCGGGCACCTGACGGTGCCGCGGCAGACCGTCTCCGCGGTCCTCGCTTCGATCGCACTGCATGAAGGAAGCACCGCGAGCTTCGGCGACGACGAAGTCGCGGTCAGCACCTCCGGCGGCTTCCGCCAAGGCGTGCAGCTCGGCCGCCACCGCAAGGCCGACGCCGAGTTCATCGGCGCGACCGCCCGGGCACGCCGGCGCGAGATCCGCCTCACCGAACTGGCCGCCGCCTTGGCCGCCGCCGCGACCGCCCAGGACCAGGCGACCGCCGAAGAAGCCGCCGCCACAGCAGAACTCGCGCGGATCGCCGCCGCCGCGAAAGCGCTGCCGCGCCCTTCCGCCGTCACCGCCGCCCTGCGTGCGGTCTCGGAAGCCGCGGGCATGATGCGCTCGCGTTCCGAAGCCGTCACCCAGGCCGAGAGCGACCTCGACCAAGCGGTTGCCGCCGTCGCGACTGTCGACAAGAAGTTGCGGGCCATCGCCGCCGAACACAACACGCCCCGCGATCCGCGCGATATCGACGCGCTCGCCGCCGCCATCCGGCACTTCGAGAACACCGGCACCGGACTGCTGCGCCTGCGCACCGACCACGACCGCGAGCGGGAACGCGAACGCGAAGGCGCCGACCGCCTCGCCGAAGCACAGGACCTGGCCGAAGCTTTCGCCGAGGAGGCCGAAGCCGCGGAAGCCGGTTACCAGGAGCAATCCCGCAAACTGGAAACCCTGCGCGAAGCGCTGGGCGCGGGCGCGGCCGATATCGACCGGGACCTGGAACTGGCCCGGGAGAAGATCGAGGCCGCGCGCGCGGAGCAGAAGGCCGCCCGCAAGGCCGCGAACTCCGCGATCGAGGCGATCGGCGATGCCGAGGCCGCCTATCGGACCGCCTTCGAATCCCTCGGCACCGCCCTCACCGAAGTGCTCACCGACGTGAAAACTCTTGCGCCCTATGCCCGTCCGGACTTGCTCCGGCTGCTCGGCGCGCCGGACGACAGCCGCTGGCCGAGCAGCGACGCCGCCTGGTCCACCGCCGAGCAGTTGCTCTACCGGATCACCCAGGCCGGACCCGAGGTCGAACCACAGGTACTGCCGGACGAGGTGGCCGAACTGTTCGGAAACCTCTCCGCCGCAACGGCTTCGGTGAAGGCCGGTGAGGCCGCCCGCAAGACCACGCGCAGCGCCGTCACCGCCGCCTTGCAGGAGTTCGACGCGGCCCTGGCGGGCTGCGGCCGCGACTACCGCCTGCAATGGGACGCCGCCGACGGGCTCACCGTGGTGCAGGTCGCCGACGAACAGGGCATGTCGGCGCTCGCCGATTTCGCGGGCCGCATCGATCGGGCCCGCCACGACCAGGAACTGCTGCTCACCGACGCCGAGCGCCGCATCCTGGAGGACGCGTTGCTCACCGGCCTGGCCCAGCAGATCTACGAACGCACCTCCGACGCCCGCGATCTCATCGCCCGCATGGGCGCGGAGATGAAGCAGCGTCGCATGTCCTCGGGCAACACGATCGGCGTGCACTGGGTGCTGGCCGACGCGCTGTCCGACGCCGCCCGCGCCATGTGCAAACTGCTGGACCGCGATGCCTCCGTGCTCTCCCCCGAGGACCTGGCCGCGATCCGCTCACATTTCGCCTCCGAGATCCGCGCCGCCCGCGCCGCGCACCCGGAACGCTCCTATCCCGAAATCCTCGCCGCCACCTTGGATTACCGCACCTGGCGGGTCTTCTCCTTCACCCTGATCTCCGGCGACGGCACCGAGGACAAGCTCACCGTCGCCCGGCACAGCGCCCTCTCCGGCGGCGAGCAGTCGGTCTCCCTGCACCTGCCGCTCTTCGCCGCCGCTCACGTCATGCTCGACTCCGCCGACCCGCAAGCCCCCCGCCTGCTCGCCCTCGACGAAGCCTTCGCCGGCGTCGACGACAACGGCCGCAGCGAACTCCTCGGCCTCAGCGTCCAATTCGACCTGGACCTGTTCATGACCGGCTACGACCTCTGGATCACCTACCCCCACGTCCCCGGCTGCGCCCACTACGACCTGGCCCACTCCACCGCCGAGAACTCCGTCAGCGCCACCCTCCTGGTGTGGGACAGCGGCGACCTGCTCGCCGAACACGACGGCACCGACCTCACCACCGCCCTCGGCTCCCCCAACCGCCGCCGCGTCCCCAACGGCATCGAAGGCGGCCTGACCCTCGACGACATGCCGGGCGAACTGGAACCCGCCAACTGACCTTCGAACGCGATCGCACCCCTGCCGACCGACAGGGGTGCGAGGCGTCGAACAACCACGAGAAGCGGCGAAACTACTGGCCGGGCCCCCAGCGCCAGGCTTTCAGCGGACCCGCGCTGCCGGTCAGCAGCGGCGGGACGGCTTGCGGCGGCGCGGGCGCATGCGGTTGTTCGCTCGCGTCGGCGCGCAATGCCGGGCACTGGCCGCCGGGCACGGTCGCCAGCTCGAAATGCCACCATTCGTTCGCGTAAATCCGGCACAGGCCCCACCGGTTGCCGTTGCGCTCCAACCACTGCGCGCCGGGCTGCGGACCCACATCGATCGCCTGGCCGGAGACGTGGGTCGACTCCTCGGGCGGCAACACCCACCGGCGCGCCTCGTCCGGGCTGCCATAAGTGGCGACCCCGTCCTCCCACATCGCCTGCTGTTCGGCATAGGAGCGGTAGCCGGAGTTGATGTACAAGGTCACACCTTCGGCCCGGGCCGACGCCTCGGCCTCGGTGTATGCCGCCGCCAACGCGGGGTTCAGTCCTTCGGTCCCGGCGGCGGCCGCCGCTGTGCGTTGGTCCGCGTGCGCACCGGGCGCGGTCAAGACGAAAAGCGCCGGTAGAGCCATCGCGGACAGCGCTAGCTTTGCGATCATGTCGGCGATCCTAGCCGCCGCGGCACGCCGTTCCCGGGAACCGCGCGCCCGTCCCGGCGCGCACAACGATGTTGTTGCCCGAGGTCAGGTCTCGATCGGATGCGTGAACGTCCAGCTCCCGTAGGCGATGACCGCGGCGAAAATCACCAGCAACACAGGGGGCGTATCAACGATCCAGGCCACGATCAAGCCGAGCGCGGCCAGAGCCGTAATCAGTACTTCCAGCATCCGGATGATCCGGGCCGTTTGCTCGATCGGCATGATCCTCCTCCATCCAAGAGCGAGCGCCCTTGCATATCTGGTGGTGCCCAATCTTTTTCGAGGCAAACAGCGAGCGGAACTACTTGTGGCGCACCAAGTCGGACGCTTGGCGATGCCGCCCGATGCGCTCGCCGATCTCGGTGCCGTGCTCGCGGGCGTAGGCCACCGCGGTGCGGATCTTGCGGTCCTGGAGATCGGACTGGCGGGCCAGCGCCACGATCCGCTGCTCCACTGGACCATCGAGTTCCATGAGGCGGGCGACGACTTCCCAGACCTCGGGTCCGGCGGCCAGGGCGGCCCGCCGGTCGTGCAGGGGGCCGCGGAAGACGATGCCCGGATGTTCCAGTTGGTCGACGCCCTCGCGGATCAGGCGGTTGAGCAGTGCGGTCGAGCTCGTTCCCTCGCGTACGGCACGGGAGACCAGCCGTCGGCTGGCCGAATCCGAGATACGAAACGACGTACTCATTGCCCTCCTCGACTTGCGGACACGGCGACTTACCCCCTCCAGGGTGCGCGCCGGAACGGCATTGTCACCCCGGCGAACCGGGTGACAATGCCGTGTCCTATCGCGGAAGCAATTGGCGAATGCCTATTTTCAGACGCGTTCTTTGGAGCGCGTACGCACGCGCAACGCAATCGGCTTCTGCGTTTCGGCGAAGAAGTCGTTGCCTTTATCGTCGACAACGATGAACGCGGGAAAATCTTCGACCTCGATCTTCCAGACGGCTTCCATACCGAGCTCTTGATATTCGAGCACTTCGACCGACTTGATGCAGTCCAGCGCGAGCCGGGCCGCGGGCCCGCCGATGGATCCGAGGTAGAACCCGCCGTGCTCGTTGCACGCCTTGGTCACCTGCGCGGAACGATTGCCCTTGGCGAGCATGACGTGCGACCCGCCGGCGGCCTGGAATTGATCGACATAGGAGTCCATGCGCCCGGCCGTCGTGGGCCCGAACGAGCCCGACGCATAACCCTCGGGGGTCTTGGCCGGACCGGCGTAGTACACCGCCATATCGCGCATGTACTGCGGCATCGGCTCGCCCGCGTCGAGCCGTTCCTTGATCTTGGCGTGCGCGATGTCGCGCGCCACCACCAGCGGACCGGTCAGCGAAAGCCGGGTCTTCACCGGGTATTTCGAGAGTTCGGCGCGAATCTCGTCCATCGGCCGGTTCAGGTCGATCCGCACCACGTCGCCGCCGAGAATGGCGTCGGTCTGCTCCGGCAGATACTGCGCCGGCTCGCGCTCGAGCTGCTCCAGGAACACGCCCTCGGCAGTGATCTTGGCCAGCGCCTGGCGGTCCGCCGAACACGACACCGCGATCGCCACCGGGCAGCTCGCGCCGTGCCGCGGCAAGCGCACCACGCGCACGTCGTGGCAGAAGTATTTACCGCCGAACTGCGCGCCGATACCGAACTCCTGGGTGAGCTTGAAGACTTCTTCTTCCAGCTCCAGATCGCGGAACGCGTGCGCCGCCATCGAACCCTCGGTGGGCAGATTGTCCAGATAGTGCGCGGAGGCGTATTTCGCGGTCTTCAAAGCGAATTCGGCGCTGGTACCGCCGATCACCACGGCCAGGTGATACGGCGGGCAGGCCGCGGTGCCGAGCGAACGAATCTTCTCGTCCAGGAATTCCAGCATGCGCTGCGGATTCAGCACCGCCTTGGTCTCCTGGTATAGGAAGGACTTGTTCGCCGAACCGCCGCCCTTCGCCATGAACAGGAACTTGTAGGACGGGTTCGCCGGATCGCCAGGAGCGGAATACAACTCGATCTGCGCGGGCAGATTGGTGCCGGTGTTCTTCTCGTCCCACATGGTGATCGGGGCGAGCTGCGAATAGCGCAGATTCAGCTTGGTGTAGGCGTCGAACACGCCGCGGCTGATCATTTCCGCGTCGTCGACGCCGGTGAGCACGCCCTCGGACTTCTTGCCCATCACGATCGCGGTGCCGGTGTCCTGGCACATCGGCAGAATGCCGCCCGCGGAGATGTTGACGTTCTTCAGCAGATCCAGCGCGACGAATCGATCGTTGCCGGAGGACTCCGGGTCGTCGATGATCTTGCGCAGCTGCGCGAGGTGCGCCGGGCGCAGGTAGTGGCTGATGTCGTGCATCGCCTCGGCGGTCAGCAGGCGCAACGCCTCGGGCTCCACCTTCAGGAAGGTGCGGCCGTCGACCTCGAAGGTGCTGACACCCTCGGTTGTGATCAACCGGTAGGGGGTGTCGTCCGTGCCGATCGGCAGCAGATCTGAATAGCGGAATTCCGGCGCGGTCACGGAGCGCTCTCCTTCACATGGGGCTGGGTGCCTGCACACTGGTCACAAGCACAGCGAGCCTATCCACCGGACCGGCGCCCACCTGGGTTAGGCAATCCTAAGAGCCTGGTAGCAGGCACAAAAGGTTGCACGTTCAACCCTGTGGTGCTAACTCTCAGGGTTGACGCTGTCGTTTGGAGGGTCCCATGACGGAACCGGTATGGCTCGATGAGGTCGAGATGCGAGCCTGGGTGGGCTTCGTGCGCACTCGTGACCTCATCGCCGCCGCCGTCGGGCGCGACTCCGCGCGCGAGTCGAACCTCACCTACGTCGAATACTCGGTGCTGGCCAGCCTGTCCAAATCGCCGGACCACCGGCTCACCTTCGCCGATCTGGCCGAACGGCTGGAGTGGTCGCAGAGCCGGCTCTCACACCAGATCACCCGGATGGAGAAGCGCGGCCTGGTCCTGCGGGAGCCGATCCCGGATGACGCCCGCCGCACCGCCGCCCGGCTCACCCCGCACGGAGCGGACCTGCTCGGCAGCGCCGCCCCGGCGCACGCGCGCAGCGTGCGCCGCCACATGATCGACGCGCTGGACCGCGATCAGCTGGCGGCGCTCGCCGACATCTACGACACGTTGCTCGCGCACCATCGGCGCGCGACGGAGGAGCTCTAGCCCGCGGCCGCCTGGTCCGGCACCGCCTGCGGCCGGGCCGGCACGCCCAGCGCCCGTTCGAAACCGTCCGGAATCACCAGGTCGCTCCGATCCAGTTCCGCCACACTGGTTTTGCGCAGCCCCAGCAGCGCCGAGTCGACGCCGCCGCGCATGATGTCGAGCACGTTCTCCACGCCCGCCTGCCCGTTGGCGGCCAGGCCCCACAGGTACGCGCGGCCGAGCATGACCGCGCGGGCGCCCAGCGCCACGGCCTTGACCACGTCGCTGCCGCGGCGCACGCCGCCGTCCATCACCACGTCCACCTGGGCGCCGACCGCGTCGGCGATCACCGGCAGCGCGCGGATCACGGCAGGCGTGCCGTCGAGGTTGTTGCCGCCGTGATTGGACACCGAGATCGCGGCCACGCCCGCGTCGACCGCACGGTGCGCGTCATCGACTCGCATGATGCCCTTGAGCATGACCGGGCCGTCCCACTGCTCGACGATCCAGCGCACGTCGTCCCAGTCCGGCGCGGGCGTGCCCATCCATTCGCCGTACGCGCCGAAGAAGCCGGGCGCGGCCTTGCCGCCGACCGCCATGTTGGGGGCGGTGAGATCCGGGATGTGCCCGGACCGCAGGTAGGTCGCCAGCCAGCGCGGCTTGGCCAGGGTCTGCGGCGCGAACTGCATCATCGCCTTCAGGTCCAGCTTCTCCGGAATGACCGGGCTGCCCCAGTCCCGGCCGTGCGAGAAGGACCAGTCCAGGGTGAGGATCAGCCCGACCGCGCCGGCCGCCTTGGCCCGGCCCATCCGCTCGGCCATCTCGTCCTTGCTGCCGCACCAGTACAGCTGGAAGAAGGTGGCCGGATTGGCCGCGATCACCTCTTCGATCGGCTTGGAGGCGAACGAGCTGAGCCCCATGGCGATTCCGCGATTGGCGGCCGCGCGCGCCACGGCGACCTCGCCGTCGGGATGCACGGCCTGCACGCCGGTCGGCGAGATCAGCACCGGCATGGACAGCTGCTGACCCATGACAGTGGTGGACTGATCGCGTTCCCCGATCGGGCCCGCGCAGTGTGGCGCGAAACCCAGTTCGGTGAAGGCCTTTTGGTTCTCGTCGATGGTCTGACCGCGTTCGGAGCCCGCGATGAGCGCGCCGTACACCGATTTCGGCAGGCGCTTCTTCGCGCGGCGCTGCGCCTCGGCGACGGTTTCGAACCAGGGATTCATTGTCCGGCCCTATCTGTGTCTGATTGCTGCTCGACCGGCCACCAGGACCGGCTGTCGTTTTCCAGATGTCTTGCGAGTTCGGCGAGGAGGCGGGCGCCCTCCTCCGGGGTGGCGGGGGTGGGGTCACCGAGCACGCCGTTCGGGCTCACCGCGCGCACGCCGCCGGCGGCGAGCAGCGGAAAGATCTCCGAAATCGGGCGCTGGTCACCGGGTTCGGCGAGCTCCGGGCGCACCCGGAGCGGATCCAGCGCGAGCTGCATGCCGGTTTCGGAGCGGCCCGCATGCAGGTCGCCGTGGTAGCGCGTCACCCAGAGGCGCACGTCGCGGGATTCCTCGCGGAGCAACCGCACCGCCCGCTGGAGCGGTTCGGCGTTGCCGCCGTGCCCGTTGACCAGCACGATGCGGTCGAAAGTGTCGGTGGCCGAACGGCACAGCTCCACGATCAGCAGTTCCAGCGCGGCCTGCCCGATCGACAGCGTCCCGGGGAAACCGGCGTGCTCCCCGCTGGAGCCGTACGGAATGGCCGGCGCCACAAGCACATCCGGCCGGCGCGCGGCCAGCCGTCGGCACATCTCCACCGCGATATCGGTATCGGTCGACAGCGGCAGATGCGGTCCGTGCTGCTCGGTGGACCCCACCGGAACCGCCAGGATCACGCCCTTCTCCGCCCGCGCGCCCACCTCGGGCCAGGCCAGATCTGAAACGTGTTCTACCACGAGGCCGAGATTAACGTCACTCGCTGACATAATCAATACGGCAATCGCTGACATAATGACTTTCGTGACAGGGCAGGGCACCACCACCCGCGGCCGCCCCCGGGGCACCACCAAACGCGAACTCGAGCTGATCGCCATGCGACTGTTCAGCGCGCACGGTTTCGACAACACCACCGTCGAGCAGATCGCCGCCGCCGCGGGCATCAGCGGGCGCACCTTCTTCCGCTACTTCCCCACCAAGGCCGAGGTGCTCTGGTCCCAGTTCGACGACGAGATCGCAGCCCTGGAAGCCGCTTTCGCCACCATCCCGGACGACGTGCCGATGATGACCGCGGTGCGCCGGGTGGTGGTCAGCGCCAATACCTATCGCGCCGAGGACATCCCCGAACTGCGCACCCGCATGCATCTGATCGCCACCGTGCCCGCCCTCGCGGCCACCGCCGGCGCCCATTACGACGCCTGGGAACGCGCGGTCAGCGCCTTCGCCGCCCGGCGCCTCGGCGCCGCCGAAGACGCTCTGATTCCACTGGCCGTCGGCCGCAGCACCCTGGCGACCGCCCGCGCCGCGTTCGACGCCTGGGTCGCCCGCGCCGACGCCGACCTCACGGTTTACCTCGATCAGGCCCTCTCGGCACTGCAACGGGGCTTCTCCGAGCTACCCTCAGGTTTCGATAACAGTACGGCTGGGGTATGACTAGGCTCGGTATCGGCTCGCAGGCCGACCGTTCGAACGTACTGACCCACCCGTCGAAAGGGGCTGGAAATTCCATGTCCGAGGTGTCCATGAGCCTTTCGGCGGACTCGTTGCCTGTCGGCCCGGTCGACAATCTGCTGCCGCAGCTGGTCGAGCACTTGCGCCAGAACCGCACCGCGCTCCGTGAGGAATGGGCCCGGCGCATCACCGACGCCCAGCTGCTCACGGCGATGACCCCGGAGGAAATCTTCTCCGAGGCGACCTCCATCTTCGACAACTACGTCGAGGTGCTCGAGACCGGTAGCGTCGAGGCGCTGCAGGCCTACGCCCGCGACCTGTCCGAGCGCATCATTCCCCGAGGCGTCGAAACCGACGAGGTCCTCGGCATCGTGCTCTTGCTCCGAGATGTCTTGGCGCGCTCGCTGTTCGAGAAGTACCAGACCAACTTCGAGCTGCTGAACCAGGTGCTCGACGCCTACGAACCGGCCGCCAACCGCATCGCGAGCACCGTGGCCATCTCGTTCGTGCAGGAGCGCGAGCGCGTCATCCGCCAGCAGCAGGAGGCGATCCGCGAGCTGTCCACCCCGGTCCTGCAGGTCCGCGAGCAGCTGCTGATCCTCCCCATCATCGGCGTGCTGGACAGCCAGCGCGCCCGCCAGCTCACCGAGCAGCTGCTGCGCGCGATTCGCTCCAACCGCGCCAAGGTGGTCGTCATCGACATCACCGGTGTGCCGCAGATCGATTCCACGGTGGCCAACCACCTGGTGCAGACCGTCGACGCCTCCGGCCTGATGGGCGCGAACGTCATCATCACCGGCCTGTCCTCGGAGATCGCGCTCACCCTGGTGACCATCGGCCTGGACCTGTCCAAGATGAACGCCGTCGGCGACCTCCAGGGCGGTATCGAAGAGGCCGAACGGCTGCTGGGCTACGAAGTCACTCGCGTGACGGATCGACTCCTGACCGAACGCGACGGACGGTAGTCGGGCGGGCTGATGCCGGTACCCATACTCAAGCAGGGCACGTATCTGATCGCGTCGGTTCAATCCGCCTTGACCGACGCCGATACCGAGCGCCTGCAGGACGACCTGATGAAACAGGTCTCCAAGTATCGCGCGCACGGCATCATCGTCGATGTCACCGCGATCGACGTGATGGATTCGTTCGCGGCCAGATCGCTGCGTACCATCGCGCACATGACGCAGTTGCGCGGCGCCGAAACGGTGATCGTCGGGCTGCAACCCGAAGTCGCGTTCGCCATGGTGCAATTGGGCCTCACCTTCGAGGACATGCACACCGCCCTGGACCTGGAAGAAGGGCTTGCGTGGCTGGACCGCAAGGCCTCGAAACGGCACCAGCGAGACGGTCGTGACAGTGGCCGCTGAGAACATGGTGATCGCGGTGAAGGTGTCCGGTGACATCGTGATCGCGCGACAGGCCGGACGGGAGCTCGCCGAAAGGCTCGGCTTCTCCCTCACCGACCGCACCATGATCTCCACGGCGATCTCCGAAATCGCCCGGAATATCACCAGTTACGCGGGCAGCGGCGAAGTCCGCCTGCTCGTCGACGAACGCGACGGCCGGCAGGCGCTGGTGGTGCAAGCCGAGGACCAGGGCCCGGGCATCCGCGATATCGCCCGCGCGCTCGACGACGGCTACTCCACCGGCCGCGGTCTGGGGCTGGGCCTGCCCGGCGCGCGCCGGCTGATGGACCGGCTCATCATCGACTCTGCCCCCGGTCGGGGCACCCTGATCGAAATGTGGAAGTGGGTGCCCGCCGGTGCATGAGGACGGCTTCGTCGGTCGGATCGAATGGGCGGTGGCCGGACGGGCACTGCCCGGGCAGCGAGTGTCCGGTGACCGCTGCGTCGTGCTCGAAACCGGTGGCGGTTCCGTGCTTTTCGGTGTGCTCGACGGCTTGGGCCACGGCGCGCCCGCCGCCGACGCCGCCGACCGTGCCGCGCAGATACTTTCCGAGAACCGCGCCGAACCGCTCGACGTGCTGATGCTGCTGTGCCACCGGGCGATGGCCGATACCCGCGGCGCCGCGGTCTCCTTGGCGTTGTTCGACTGCGCCGAGTCCATCAATTGGCTCGGGGTCGGCAATGTGGAGTCCCGGGTGCTGACGGTCGGCCCGGCCGGGCTCACGGTGCGCGCGACGGTGCTGATGACCGGCGGCATCGTCGGCTACCGGCTGCCGCAACATCTGCAACCGCAGACCGTGCAGGTGCGCGCCGGTGATCTGCTGCTCATGTCCACCGACGGCATCGTCGCCGAATCCTTCGACGGCATAGATCTTTCCAAGTCCACCGCCGAGATCGCGGCGGAAGTGCTCAGCCGCCATTCCAAGGACACGGACGACGCGCTGGTGCTGGCCGCCCGCCATCGCGGCGGGACCTTGAACGGAACACCATGAGTGATGTGCTGGCGGCGTTTCTGGACGCCTACGCGAACGCGCTACGGCGCCACCTGGATTCGCCGACGCACGCCAGTCTCGCCGAAGGCTACGAACTGGGCCGCCGGGCCCTGGTCGAGGACATCAGCCTGCTCGATCTGACCGAACACCATTTCCGATTCGTCGCCGCCAACGACGACCCCGAGCGCCCGATCGCGGAGCCGGCGCTGGAATTCCTGCTGCAAACCCTGGCCGCCCTGGATATCGCCACCCGCGGCTACCTCGGCGGCCTGCGCCGCTACGAGCAACAGCGTTCGCGCGCGGACGATCTCGCGGGCCGGGACGCCTTCCGCACCGCGCTGGTGGAATCGCTGCAGGACGGTTTCTTCGTCGCCGATTCCCGCGGCACCATCATCGAGGTCAACACCGCCTTCGGCGCGCTGACCGGCTACGGCGCCGCCGGGCTCCCCTATCCGCTGCCGCACCCGTGGTCGCTGCCCACCGGCCCGCGCTATCCGGACCTGGGCACGGTGGCGCAGCGGTTCGTCATTCCGGTCCGGCATCGCGACGGCCGCGACGTCTGGCTCGCGGTCAGCACGTCCTCGCTGATCAAGCCGGAGAACAACGAGCAGATCTTCGTCGGCACCATCCGCGATGTCACCGCCGAGCACGACGCACAGGCCCGCGACCAGGCCGCGTCCCGGCTGGCGACCGCGGTCGGCGCGGCCACCAGCGTGGTCGAGGTGCTCGCGGTGGGCCTGGACGAATTGCGCCGCACCGTCGGCGCGGAATCGGCCGTGGTGTCGGTGTGGCCGAACCGCAACGCCCGCCCGGAGGTCTACGTTTCCGGTGCGGTGGAACGCAATTCGCAGAACATCGAGGCGCCGACGCTGGACGAGCGAGCCACCTCACTATTGGAGCGGGCCCGCCGCCGCCCGCCGCGCAGCCTGTTCGCGATCCCGGAGGGTGGGCCCGAAGGGCAGGGGGGCGGGAAGGACGCCGAGAGTTCCGAGGGCATCGTGGCCCCGCTCGGCGAGGTCGGCGACGCCGCGCTGTGGCTGCGCTTCGCCGCGCCGCGCGCCATCACCGCCGCCGACTGGACGTTGTTCTCGCTGCTGATCGGGCATCTGAGCCTGGCCGTGCAGCGCGCCCGCAACTTCGATCAGGCCCGTTCCACCTCGCTGACCTTGCAGCGGGCCATGCTCGGCCCGATCGAACTGCCGCCGCGGTTCTCGGTGCACTACGAGCCCGCGCTGCCGCCGCTGGAGATCGGCGGCGACTGGTACGACGTGGTGCCGCTCAACGACGGGACCATCGGCGTGGTGGTCGGCGACTGCGTCGGCCGTGGTCTGTCCGCCGCCGTGGTGATGGGCCAATTGCGTACGGCCGCACGGGCGCTGCTGCTGCGCGGCGCGGGTCCGGCCCAGCTGCTCACCGAACTCGACGCGGTCGCGGCGCGGATCCCGGGCGCCATGTGCACCACCGTCTGCGCGGCCGTGCTGGATCCCGAACGCGGGCTGGTGCGCTACTCGAGCGCCGGGCATATGCCGCCGATCCTGGCCGATGTCGGCGCGCCGGGCCGGCTGCTGGAAGGCGGCCGGGCGGTCCCGCTGGCCACCTTCGATACGCCGCGGCGCCCGGAGGCCACCACCGCGCTCACGCCCGGCTCCACGCTGGTGCTGTTCACCGACGGCCTGGTCGAACATCGCGGCGTCGACATCGACGAGAGTTTCGCCAAGATCTCCGCGGTGCTGGCCGACACCCCGGGCAAACTGCCGCGCGAAGTGGCCGACGCGGTGCTCTCCCGGCTGCGCCCGGCGGCGGGTTACGACGACGACGTCGCCATGGTGGTCTACCGCCAGCCGCCCGCGTCGCTGCATCTGGACGTGCCCGCGCACCCGGACCAGCTGGCCGCGCTGCGCCGCAAGCTCAAAGCCTGGCTGGCCGCGGCCGCCGTCCCGCACGACCTGGCCTCGGATCTGGTCGCGGCGGCGAACGAGGCCTGTAGCAACAGCATCGAACACGCCTACCTGAGCAACGGCGCCGCCGCCAACCAGGTCACCCTGTCCGCCGAGTGCGATACCGAGCGGGTGACGATCCTGGTCAGCGACACCGGCGTCTGGAAACCGCGATCGGCCGACCCCGGCAACCGCGGCCGCGGCATCGACATGATGCGCGCACTGACCGAGGAACTCGAGATCGACCACACCGAGCCGGGGACCCGGGTCCGCATGTCGGTCACCCTTCCCGCGATCAAATCGCCGGTGGCGAACCCGCTTCGGGGGACCAACCGCCAGATCTGACCGGCTATCGGGCGTCCGGGCGCGGAATGTCACCGCGCCAAGCGCCGGTCTCGTGGTGCTGGGCCTCGATGAACTCCTTGAACCGCTGCATATCGCCGTTCACCCGGTGCTTCAGCACGCCGAGCTTGTCGGCGGCGTTCTCCACGAATCCCTCGGGGTCGACCTCCATCTGGGCGGTCACCCGGGTGTGGGTGTCGTCGAGCCGGTGAAAAGTGATGACACCGGCGTGATTCGGGCCGCTGTCGGAGCGCCACGCCACCCGCTCGTCCGGATGCTGTTCGGTGATGGTGGCGTCGAATTCGCGCGTCGACGGACCGACCTGGATCTTCCAGTGCGTGTGCCGGTCATCGAGTTGCCGCACCTGCTCCACCCCCGCCATGAACTGCGGGAAGGTCTCGAACTGGGTCCACTGGTTGTAAGCGGTGCGGACCGGTACCTCGACGTCGACGGTGGCTGCCAAACTGCTCATGATCGAACCTCTTTCGTCGTCCTACTCGGGTCTACCGCCGCATACCCGGGCCCACCGCGGGCAAACAGCCACCGCTCGGTGTGTGGACCGGCACCACGGTCGCAGGCCAGCCGGTAGGGTTGGTGACCGTGACCAACACTTCCGGAGACGCGCATCCACTTTCGGACACGATGACCACGGCGGTCACGGTGCACGGCGGGGCCACCGTCCTGACGGTGGCCGGCGAGGTCGATCTGGCCACCGCCCCCGCGCTGGAGACCGCGATCGAGGGCGTGCTCGCTGACAAGGCCCCGGCCCTGATCATCGATCTGACCGGCGTCAGCTTCCTGGCTTCCGCGGGCATGGCCGCGCTGGTCGCCGCGCATCAGCGGGCCGGCGACGCCACCACCATCGCCGTCGTGGCCGACGGGCCCGCCACCAGCCGTCAGCTCAAAATGACCAGCCTGGACCAGGTTTTCGCGCTGTACTCGACGCTCGAAGCCGCGCTGGCCGCCGTGCAGTCCTGACCGAACCGTAGAAACGCCGATTGCCGGGATCGTCGAGGGATCCCGGCCATCGCTGTCTTTCAGACCAGTTCGCGCAGCTGTTCGATCAGCTTGACGCGGTCGGCCGGAGTGGCCGCCATCGGCACCACATTCAGCACGGTCACGCCGGCTTCCTTGAACGCCGCGACGCGTTCCTTGACGTAGCCGGCGGGGCCGACCAGCGAGACATCGCGCACCAGGTCGTCCGGCACGGCCTTGGCGGCTTCTTCCTTCTTGCCCGCCAAGTACAGCTCCTGGATCTTGTCCGCCTCGGCGCCGTAGCCGTAGTTGGTGGCCAGGGTGTGGTAGAAGTTCTTGCCCTTGGCGCCCATGCCGCCGATGTAGAGCGCCAGGTGCGGCTTGACGAATTCCAGTAGCGGCGTGACGTTCTCGCCGATCGCCAGCGCCGGGCCCGCGTACACCTCGAGCTCGCCCAGCGCCGGATCACGCTTGGCCAGACCGGCGTCCAGCGATTCGCCCCAGACCTGCTTGGCCTTCTCCGGCAGGAAGAAGATCGGCTGCCAGCCCTCGGCAATCTCCGCGGCCAGCTGCACGTTCTTCGGGCCGAGCGCGGCCAGCAGGACCGGAATGCGTTCGCGCACCGGGTGGTTGATCAGCTTCAGCGGCTTGCCGAGGCCGGTGCCCCGCTCCGCGGGCAGCGGGACCTGGTAGTACTTGCCCTGGTATTCCAGCTTCTCCCGGCGCCACACCTTGCGGCAGATCTCCACCAGCTCCCGCGTGCGCCCGATCGGGGCGTCGTAGGGCACGCCATGGAAGCCCTCGATCACCTGCGGGCCGGACGCGCCGAGCCCCAAAGTGAACCGGCCTTCCGAGACGAAGTCCAGACCGGCCGCGGTCATCGCGGTCAGGCTCGGGGTGCGGGTGTAGATCTGCAGGATGCCCGAGGCCAGCTCCAGGCGCTCGGTCTTGGCGGCCAGGTAGCCCAGGGCGCTGACCGCGTCGAACGAGTAAGCCTCCGGCACGAAGACGATGTCGAGTCCGGCCTTCTCCAGGTCGGCCACTTCGGCGGCCGCTTCCTTGAAGCCGCCCGAATAGTTGATGCCCAATCCGATCCGCATGGTTCTCAACCTAACCGCCGCTCGCGGGTTGCCGCGCACCGGGCGGTAGCGTTACCGCTATGTCGCAGTCCAGCACCGCATCCACCGGCACTGTCACTACCTTCGGCGGGACCACCGTCGCGGACTACCTGGCCGAGCTGGCCGCCAAGGTGCCGGCCCCGGGTGGCGGCGCCGTGGCCGCGCTGCACGCCGCGCAGGGCGCCGCACTGGTCGCGATGGTCGCGCGCTACACCACCCGGGCCAAGGACGCCGAGCACAAGCCGGTTATCGACGGGATCATCGCGGCCGCCGACGCCTGCCGCGAGCGTTCGCTGGCCCTGGCCGACGCCGACGCCGCCGCGTTCACCGCCGTCGGCGACGCCTACAAGGCGCCCAAGGAGTCGCCGGATCGCGCCGCCGCGATCACCGAGGCGCTGATCGGCGCGGCGCGCGTGCCGGCCGCCGTGGTGGACGAGGCCGACGAGATCCTGTCGCTGGCGGCCGAGCTGCTGCCGATCGGCAACCCGAACGTGGTCACCGATATCGGCGCCGCCGCGGATGCGGCCCGCGCCGCCGCGACCAGTTCGCGGCTCAATATCGAGATCAACGTGGCCTCGCTCGACGCCGTGCACGGTGACGAGTTCGCCCCCGCGTTGCTGCGGATCGAGGCGCTGACCGCCCGGGCCGACGCCCTGCACGCCGACGTGCTGCACGTGGTGCGCAGCCGCTGATCGAAGGGGTGTCAACCGGCGAACAGCGGGTACCCGGGGAACATATAGATCAGAATTGAACCGTTGGCCCTTCTGATAGGGGGCTAAACTGGTCTTTCGCGTACCACACCATCTCGAAAGGGGTGGAAGCCATGAGGAGCGCACTCAGATCTCTGTTCCTCGCTCTATCGTTCCTAGCTCTGACCCTCCTCGGCGTACCCAGCGCCGTGCAGGCCGCGCCCAGCGAATTCCATGCCAGCGCAGGCACATTCGCGGACGGCGACATGTCGAACCATACCTTCACGGTGACCGTCGGCGGCGTCCCGCGCACCATGAACGCCTCCTATGGCAAGCCCGGATTCGAAACACCGTCCGGCACCTTCCCCGTCCTGGAGAAGTTCCGCTCGGTGGTCTTCGACTCGCGCACCATCGGTATCCCGCTGAGCTCACCCGAGGGCTATGTCATCAATGGTGAATACGCCGAAAGGCTCACCTGGGGTGGCGTTTTCATCCACTCCGCACCATGGTCGGTGGACTCACAGGGTTACGCCAATGTCAGCCACGGCTGCATCAACCTCTCCCCCGAGGACGCCCAATGGGTGTACAGCGTCCTCGACATCGGTGACCCGGTCACCCTGCACTGGTGACCTCTCAGGCCGCGATCCGCACCGGTTCGTCCCGGGCGATCAACGCCGCGTAGTGCCCGCCGAGCTCCATGAGCTCGGCGTGCGTGCCGCGTTCGGCGATCCGGCCCTGATCCAGCACCAGAATCTGATCCGCGTCCCGGATAGTGGAGAGCCGGTGCGCGATGGTGATCACCGTGCGTCCCGCCGCCAGCGCGTCGATGGCGGTCTGGACCTCTCGCTCGGTGCGGGTGTCGAGCGCGCTGGTCGCCTCGTCCAGCACCAGGATCGGCGGGTTGCGCAGGATGGCTCGCGCCACCGCCAGGCGTTGCTTCTCGCCGCCGGAGAACCGGTAGCCGCGTTCACCGACCTTGGTGTCGTAACCGTCGGGTAGGGCCGCGATGTGGTCGTGGATCCGGGCGGCCCGCGCGGCGGCTCGCAGTTCCTCGTCGGTGGCGTCCGGTTTGGCGAAACGCAGGTTGTCGGCGACCGAGGCGTGGAAGAGGTAGGTCTCCTGGGAGACTACGCCGACCGCCGCGGCCAGATCGGCGAAGGTCAGCTCGCGCACGTCGACGTCGTCGATAGTCACCCGTCCGCCGCTGACGTCGTAGAGGCGGGCCACCAGGTACCCCAGAGTCGTTTTCCCGGAACCGGTTTCGCCGACGATGGCCAGGCTGGTCCCGGCGGGCACGGTGACGTCGATGTCGTCGAGCACATCGCCGGAGCCGGCGCCGTAGGAGAACCCGACGTGGTCGAACCGGACCGCGCCGCGCACCTTCCGCAGCGCGACCGGCTGCGCGGGCTCGGTGATGTCGGGCTCCAGATCCAGGTACTCGAAGATCCGCTGGAACAGCGCCATCGAGGCCTGCACCTCGACCCCGGTCTGCAACAGCATCACCGTCGGGCGCAGCAGCGTCGTCTGCAACGTGGTGAAGGCGACCAGCGTGCCGATCGTGACCAGCGGCGTCCCGCCCGCCGCCGTGACTCCGGCCGCGAAGTAGATGACCGCGGGCATCGCCGACATGACGATCTGGATGATCGACTGCCGCCAGCGGCCCGCCATGTTCGCGCGGATCTCCAGATCGACCAGGCCCCGCGATTCCCGCGCGAAGTCCTCGACCAGCGCGGGCGAGCGGCCCATGGTGCGGCCGAGCAGGATGCCGCTGACCGAGAGCGACTCCTCGACGATCGCGGACATGCCCGCGAGCTTGTGCTGACGCTGACCGGTGATCTTGCGGCGTTCGTTGCCGACCCGGCGGCTGATCCAGACGAAGCAGGGCAGCATCGCCAGCGAGATCAGGGTGAGCCGCCAGTCCAGGGCGAACATCGCGACGACGGCGGCGAGCACGGTGGTGAAGTTGGAGACCAGCGAGGTGGCGGTGGAGGTGACCGTCGACTGCATACCGCCGATGTCGTTGGCGATCCGGGACTGCACCTCCCCGGTGCGGGTGCTGGTGAAGAACGAGAGTGGCATGCGCTGCAAATGCGCATAGACCGCCGAGCGCAGATCGTGCATGACCTGCTGGCCGACGGTGGTGGAGATGTAGGTCTGGAGCACGCTGAAGGTGCTGGTCAGCGCGGCGACCACGATCATGCCGCCGGCGAGCAGGCCGAGCAGACCGGTGCGGCCGTGCGGGAGGGCGTCATCGAGGATCGCCCGCAGCATGAACGGGGAGGCCAATCCGACGAGCGAGGACAAGCCGACGAGTGCGGCGACGAGGCCGAGTTTGGCGCGATAGGGCTGAAAGAGCCGGAGAATCCGGCGAATCTGATCAGGCGGCTGCATAGGCGCCTCCTTCCGATGAAGTCAGGGCACAACACTGAGTATGACTCATAATTGCGGAAAAGAACAATGAGCTATGATCAGCGTCATGGACAGCGGCTCCGAGCACGACCTTCCCGACCTGTTCCTGCGCACCGCGCGCCGGATCCGCCGCAGCATGCACGCCCGCCTCGCGCCCCTGGGCCTCACCCCCGGACAGGCGCGGGCCCTGCGCATTCTCGGACGTTCGGAGCAGCCGCTGCGCATGGCCGCGCTGGCCGGACAGCTCGATATCGTGCCGCGCTCGGCCACCACCGTGGTCGACGCATTGGAGTCCGCGGGCCTGGTCAGCCGGGCCGCCGACCCCGCCAACCGCCGCTCCACCCTGGTGACCCCGACCGCGGCGGGCCGCGCGGCACTAGAGCGCATGGCCGAGGATCGCCGCCGGGCCGCGGCCGACCTGTTCGCGACGCTGTCGCCGGAGCAGCGCGAGAGTCTGCGGGAGCTGCTGGCCTTGCTGGACGTGGACGCCGCGGACCAGTGCGGCCCGAACGAGCCGCGACGCGCCGGGTAGGCGCACTTAGGCCATCCGCGAGTCGGGAACCCTTGCGGCTCGGCCGCGTCCACTAGTCTCGACGGTGAACCGGGAGTGCGTAGGACCTGATGAAGGTGGGGTAATGGATCGACCGGATACGAGGACGCACCGCGATGGTCCCGCCCGCCAGGGCGAATGGTCCGACTGGGTGAGCCGGGGGTCCGAATCACCCGCCCGCGCACGCGAATCGGAGTATTTCGAACGCGATCAGTTCTCGCAACTGGTCGATCGGTCCAGGGGCCGCCTGCCGGTGCCGCGCTGGCTGGTGCCGCTGGCCGGATCGCTGTTCGTGGCGGTCGTGCTGGGCGCCGCGTTCTTCATGTTCCGGGGTGGGCCCACGCCGCAGTCGGTCGCCTCCAACACCTCGACGCAGGTCGATATCGCGCCCGCCTCCGTCACGCCGCCGGCCGCGTTGTGCCCGAACGAGCGGGTGGGCAACCGGATTCAGGGCAATGGCGTCGGCGGGGTGGATTCCGGGCCCGGTGCGATCTTCGCCTTCCAGTACGCCTTCTATGTGGACCGTTCCGCGGAGAAGGCGCGCGTCCACCTCGCGCCGGACGCGGCGGTGTCCTCGGTCGAGGCGATGCAGCAGGGCATCGACAGCGTGCCGGCCGGGACCACGCACTGCGTCGCGGTGACCGAGAGCGCCTTCGTCGGGCAATACATCGTCGTGGTCACCGAGCACCGGCCCGACGGCCACGCGTTCACCTACAACGCGCAGCTCGTCGTGACCGAGCGCAACGGCGGCAAAACCCTGATCACCGCGATCAAACCGGCTTAGTTCGCCGCGTCCACCACGTGGCGCATGAGCAGCGCGGTGGTGACCGGACCGATCCCGCCGGGCACCGGGCTGAGGGCGGCAGCCTTGCCGCGCACCGTCTCCGCGTCGACATCGCCGACGATGCTGCCGTCGGCGGCCTCGTTGGTGCCGACATCGATGACGATCGCGCCGTCCGCGATGTGCTTGCCGGTGACCAGGCCCGCGCGGCCCGCCGCGGCGACCACGATCTCCGCGGTCGAGGTGATCGCGGCCAGATCGGCGGTGCGGGAATGGCACACGGTGACGGTGGCGTCCCGGGCCAGCAGCAGCTGAGCCAGCGGCTTGCCGACGATATTGGACCGGCCGACGACCGCCACGTGCCGGCCGCGCAGCGGAATCCCGTGATGTTCGAGCAGTTCGACCACCGCCTCGGAGGTGGCGGGGACGAAGCCGTCCAGGCCGGAGGCGAGCAAGCCCAGCGACAGCGGGCTGACGCCGTCGACGTCCTTGCCGGCCGCGATCGCGGAGCTCACGTCGTCGAGGGCGACGCCCTGGGGCAGCGGGGTCTGCAGCATGATGGCGTCCACGCTCGCGTCGGCGCTGCGCGCCTCGAGCTCGGCGCGGATCTGTTCGGCGGTCGCGTCGGCGCCGAGATCGATACGGTCGCAGGCGATTCCGAGACGTTCGGCGGCCTTGCGCAGCGAGTTCACGTACCAGGCGCTGGCCGGATCGTCGTTGGCCACGACCAGGGCCAGGCGCGGGGCCGAACCGGTGGCGGCGCGCGCCGCGGCGCGTTGCTTGGTGTCGGCATTGATGGCGGCGGCGAGTTCCTTGCCGGTCAACGAGGCAGTATCCACGTTCGCACAGCCTAATGGGCGCGGCCGGTCGGGTTCCGCGCGCCCGGCCCGGGCGTGGCGGTAGGTTCCGCCCGGTTTGCCCGGCTCCTCGGAAATAACCGCCGAAACCCCCCTGGCAATTGCGCCGCTTAGCCCGGGACCGGTCGTATCGTGGGAGTGCTTGCCACCGGCTAACTGCCAGCTGACCTACCGAAAACCCCTGTTGCCGCGCACCCCGACGCTCGGCACAAGCGGAAAGGTGTCGCCTGTAGTGAAGATCTCGAGGCATTGGAAACCCTTCGTCGCCGCGGTGTTCGCGGCCGCCGCCCTGTCCGGCACGACCGGCGCGCCCGCCCAGGCCGCCCCCGATCTCGACGCCCTCTACAACTCCGCCCAGCGCGCCTTCACCGACGGTGACGACATCGCCGGCCGCGCCCAGCTGCGGGCGGTGATCGACGCGAATCCCGGCGACGCCGAGGCGCTGGCGCTCCACGCGATCTGGTCGCACTACGCCAACGACCTACTGGCCGTGCATGATTCGCTAGCCCGGCTCAACGGCATCGATCCGGCGATGGCGGGCGGGACGCAGAACGTCATCCACGCCGTCTCGGCCGCCGCGGGCACCCTGCCCAATCCGATCCCGGCGCTGGTCGGCCCGAACACCGGCATCGTCGTCCTCGGCTACGGCCTGCTGCCCGACGGCGGCCTGCGACCCGAGCTGGTCAACCGCCTGACGGCCGCCTGGGTCCAATCCCTCGCCGCACCGTTCTCCCCCATCGTGGTCACCGGCGGCGCACCGCAGAACGGCATCACCGAAGCCGAGGCCATGCGCAATTGGCTGCTCGGCCGCGCCGTCCCCGCCGACCGCATCCACATCGAAACCCGCGCCGGCTCCACCGTGCAGAACGCCCTGTTCAGCACCCGCTTGCTGCGTGACTTGGGCGCCGACAGCGCGGTGGTGGTCACCTCGCCCAATCACATCCGCCGCGCGGTCGCCGATTTCATCGTCGCGGGCACCCGCGTCGTCGGCGCGACCACCTCGATGGAGCAACTGGTCTCCCAGCTCCCGCCCCCGGCCCGGCATGCCCAGCGCGGCATCTACCTCGACGCCACCCGCACCTTCCAGCTCGCCACCGCCCGCTAGCCCTTCCCCCGCCTGCCGCGCACGTCCTCACCAGAGGGTTCGTGCGCGGCAGGCCTGTTCGTAGCCCCCCGGTGAGAAACGTTGTGGCACAACCAATGATCGGAAAATTGTCGGTGCCGGGCGGTATTGTGCCGGAATCACCGATTGCAGGGGGCGAGGGGGCTCATCCGATGCTGGTAATCAACGGCAACCGACCGACCATGCCGTACTCAGAACAGCGCGCGGTCACCTGGCTACAGTCCTGGACGGGGACCTATCAGATACCCGGCATCGCGGTTTCGGGCTGCTACATCCCCGATCGCAGGGGCCGGAACATCGAAGCCGATCTGGTGGTGATCACTCCGGAAGCCGCGGCCACCATCGAGGTCAAAGGCGCAGTGGCCGAGGCGACGTCAGGAATATTGACCTGTAAGGCCAACGGCCGATGGCGACTATCCGGCTATTCCGGCGACCCGGTGCACGTGCGCGAAGGCGATGTCAACCCGCTCGGGCAGGCGTCGGCGAGCGCCTACAACCTGAAGAACCTCGCCGAAGCCCGGGGCCGCCGCGTCTTCGTTTCGGCGCTGGTCCTGGTCGTGCCGCCGGCCCAGTCGACCATGACGCTGGACAAGGGCGTCACGCCGACCGGCTGCGACGTATTGCTCGGCTCCGGACCCAAGGAATTGCGCGCCTGGTTCCATCGCGCCGCCTGGCGCCGGGAGAAGGCGTGGCATGCCGAAGACGTGCATGAGGTACTCCAGCAGCTGGATCTCGGCGACCAGATCAGCCTCGCCGAATTGCACGCCGAGGGCTTCCCGCTTCGCCCCACCGAGGCCCGCCCATTTCGCCCGGCCGAGAACCGCCCGTATGGCCTGACCGAGGACCGCCCGCTTCATCCCGCCGCCCGCCGCCCGGTTCGCCCGGCCGAGGGCAGCCCCTTTCGTCCTGCCGCTGGCTTCGAGCCGATTTCCGGCCCGGCCGATGAGCCTTCGGCCCCGGCCGCGCCAGCGCTGGAACTGCCCGCTTTCGCCGGCGCGGGCGGCCGCCCCACCGCCACACAAGCCGCCTTCGACCAGCGCTTTCTATCGTCGCGGGGATATGGCGTGGCACCGGCGGCGGACGGCAGGCGTTCCCACCTGCGGTCCAACCTGGCCGCACTGGCTGTTCTGGCCGCGCTGATCGGCAGCGTAGGAGTCTGGGCGGCGGCCACCCAGACCGACAAGGCCGATGACCATCGGTCCCCGGCCGATACGTCGCTGGTCCATGCGCCGGTGGCCGCGGAGTCCGCACCGGTCAGCGAAGCGCCACCGATGCCCGCGCCGTCGCGGGTTCCGGCGCAGGGCTGCTACCCGTTCCAGGCCAACTGCTGACCGTTCGGCAGCGTAGGAGTCTGGGCGGCGGCCACCCAGCCGACAAGGCCGACAACCATCGGTCCCCGGCCGATACGTCGCGGGTTCCCGCGCAGGGTTGCTACCCGTTCCAGGCCGACTGCTGACCGTTCGGCAGTGGCAGGATATCCGGGTGGCAACGGAGAGTGTGGACGTGGTGGCCCGGTTGCGGGCGGCCGGGTGTGTATTCGCCGAGGACGAGGCGCGGTTGCTGATCGAGGCGGCCGCCGAGACCGGCGTGGAGCTGGATGGGCTGGTCGCGCGGCGGGTGGCGGGTGAGCCGCTGGAGTATCTGGTGGGGTGGGCGGAGTTCCACGGGGTGCGGGTCGGGGTGACGGCCGGAGTGTTCGTGCCGCGGCAGCGGACGGCATTCCTGGTCGACGAGGCGGTCGAGCTGGCCCGTCTGGTGCCGGGGGAACCGGTGGTCGTGGACCTGTGCTGTGGGTCCGGGGCGCTGGGGTTGGCGTTCGCGACGACGCTCGGCGAAAAGGGAATCGCCGTCGAATTGGCGGCTGCCGATATCGAGCCGGTCGCGGTCGAGTGCGCGCGGCGCAATCTCGCGGCGCTGCGTGCCCCCGTGTACGAAGGTGACCTGTTCGAGCCGCTGCCCACCACATTGCGCGGGCGCATCGACATTCTGCTCGCGAACACTCCGTATGTGCCGTCGGAGATGATCGCGCGGATGCCGCCGGAAGCCCGGGATCACGAGCCGCGCACCGCCCTCGACGGCGGCCCCGACGGCCTCGACATTTTCCGCCGAGTCGTCGCCGGCGCCCGCGATTGGCTCGCGCCCGGCGGGCATCTGCTGGTGGAATCCGGTGCGGCGCAAGCGAATACCGCCACGGCGGTGCTGGCCGAACACGGGCTCGGCGCCCGGGTCGCCGAATCCGAGGAGTACTACGCCACCGTCGTCATCGGCACCCGGGCCCCGCGCTAGCTACTTCCGCCCGGTGAACTTCTCCATCGAGTTGTAGACGCCGACGGTGCTGAGGAAGACGTCGCGCAGCTTGATCGGCAGGATGCCCGAGAGCGCCTTGTTGAGGCGGGAGGTCCAGGGCAGGATGACCAGCGGGTTGCCCTGTTTCATTTCCTGCCACGAGGTTTCGACGACCTCGTCCGGCTCCAGGATCGGAGTGAACCAGAAGCCCTTCGCCCCGTCGAACATGCCGGTGTTGATGTAGGTCGGGCATACGGTGGTGACCCGGACGTGCTCGTGGCCGGCCTGTTCCAGCTCCAGGCGCACCGAATCCGACCAGCCCAGCGCCGCCCACTTGGAGGCCGCGTAGACGCTCATGCGCGGGTTGGCGACCAGGCCCGCGGAGGACGCGATGGTCAGCACGCGGGCTTCGCCGGAGCCCTGGACCATGGCGGGCAGGAACTCCAGCGTGATGTACATCGGCGCCATCGAATTGATCGCCATGGTCTTGTCGATGTCGGCGCGGTTCTCGGTTTCCCAGAAGTAGCTGTTGCCGCGTACGATGCCGGCGTTGTTGACCAGGATGTCGATATCGCCGACCTCGGCGCGCACCGCGGCGGCCGCGGCCACGATGGCGTCCTGATCGGAGACGTCGACCGGGTATTCGTGCACCGCCGTGCCCTGGCCGGACAGCTCGGCCGCGGTGGCCTTCAACGCGATCTCGTTCACGTCCCACAGCACCACCGCGGCCGCGCCCTCGCGCACCGCGCGCTCGGCGAACAATTTGCCCAGCCCCATGGCTGCACCCGTGACCAGAACCTTCTTGCCCGCGACCGTTTCCAGCTTCATTCGTCCCTATCCCTGTGCTACCCCTGACGTCCGGCCCTTCCTGAACGCCGGTACCAGATTACTGGGAGTTACACATACTTTGGGACGGTGGCCGGGAGGCGCTCGTCACCTTTGCACGGGCACCGGGTCACGCCGCCGGGAACGTTCGAAACGCATGGCGCTGTCGGTGATCGAGCCGTGGCGCAGCGTGATCAAATCCCGCACGTAGTTCATCCGCAGCTTCCACGGCGCGCGGTCGCCCTGCATCGGGAACAGCGCGGCGGCGCGCAGGACATAGCCGGGCATGAAGTTCGCGAACAGCGGGGCCTTGCCGACCGCCGGGTCGTGCACTGGGACGCAGCGGGTGTAGCCGCCGTTGTCCATGTGCCGGAGCAGGCGCACCACATATTCGGAGACCAGGTCGGCCTTGAGTGTCCAGGAGGCGTTGGTGTAGCCGACGACGAACGCGAAGTTCGGGACGTCGGACAGCATCATCGCCTTGTAGGCGAGATGGTCGGCCATATCGACGGTTTCGCCGTCAACCGTGAGATCCATGCCGCCGAAGGCGAGCAGGTTCAGGCCGGTCGCGGTGATGACGATGTCCGCGTCCAGAGTCTGCCCCGAGGTCAACTGCAGGCCGGTCTCGGTGAAGGTATCGATGGTGTCGGTGACGACATCGAGTTTCCCCTTCCGGATGGCGCGGAAAAAATCACCGTTGGGCGAGAGGCACAGCCGCTGATCCCACGGGTTGTAGCGCGGGGTGAAATGGGTGTCGATGTCGAAGCCGGGCGGCAGCCAACGCCGTTGCCAGGTGCGGATCTGCTCACGCATTCGCTCCGGGAAGCGCTGGCTGAACTGGTACACCGCAGTGGACAGCGCGACGTTCTTGGCTCGCGCCACTGCATAGGCGGTCTTGGGCGGCAAGACCTTTCGCGCCCGCAACGCCAAGTCGTCCTTGGCGGGCATGGAAATGACGTAGCTCGGCGAACGTTGCAGCATGGTGACATGCGCGCCCTGATCGGTGAGCGCGGGACCGAGCGTGACGGCGGTGGCCCCGCTGCCGATCAGCACCACCCGTTTGCCGTCGACGTCGAGGTGCTCGGGCCAGTGCTGTGGATGAATGACCGGGCCGCCGAAGCGATCGGTGCCCGCGAACTCAGGGGTATAGCCCTCGTCGTAGCGGTAGTAGCCCGAGCACGCGAACAGGAAATTCGCGGTCAGTGTCACGGTCTCGCCGGTGTCGCCGCGTTCGGCGCGCACCGTCCAGCGGTTCTCGGCCGAGGACCAATCGGCGCGCACCACCTTGTGCCGGTAGCGAATCCGCTGGTCGATCCCGTTCTCGGAGGCGGTATCGCGCAGATAGTCCAGGATGGTGTGCCCGTCGGCGATAGCCTTGTCCCCCAGCCACGGCCGGAACCGGTAGCCCAGGGTGTACATGTCGGAATCGGAGCGAATTCCCGGGTAGCGGAACAGATCCCAGGTACCGCCGAGGCTCTCTCGGCTCTCCAGGATCGTATAGCTCTTGTGCGGGAAGGCTTGCTTCAGGTGATAGGCCGCGCCGATGCCGGACAGTCCGGCGCCGACGATGAGCACATCGACGTGCTCGTCAGCGGTGGTCATAATTGGTCATTCCTCCGGTCGGCGCGGCACACGGGCCGCGAGCAGGCGGCCCGTCGGCGCCGCCTCATACCTCCAGACTATCGACCCTGGTGCACATGCTGAGCAGGGACACCGAACCATCGGACCAGCGCCGCCCGAAGTGCCTCGAGGTCAGTGCTTTCCGGCCCGCCCGCGGCCCAGGCGACATATGAGTCCGGGCGCAGGAGCAGCGCCAACGCCGGTGCGCCGCCACGCGGCCGGGCACGGACGTAGTCGACCTGGCCCGCCCACTCGGCGACCACCTCAGCGAGCCCGCAGTCGCCGGCAGGTTCGTCGACACCAGCGGGACCAACCTCACCCGACGGGACAGCGGCTGCCGCGTCGGCGGCGCGGTCAGTGCGAACAGCGCTGCCGGAAAGGTCCAGCAGCAACGGTCGCGCGGTCCGGGCCAGTTCACTCAGCCGCGTGGGACCGTGGGCGGTGTCGAGTTCCAAGTCTTCTGCGCATCGGCCGACCAGCGGATGACCGGATTCGCCCATGTCGTAATGGATGTCGGCGCCCGCGACCAGATCGGCCAGCCGCCGCACCGCGGGCTCGTCGGTCATCAGTTCGGCGAACACGTCGCGCAGGGCGGTGACGTCGCCGCCGGGCGCGATCAGGGCGGACTGGGCGCGTGCCGAGAGCAGCGTTCGTTCTGCGGCGTGGCGGCGTTCGCTGTCGTAGCTGTCCAGCAGGTCGGGCGGCGCGTGACCGTTGAGCTCCGCGGCCAGTTTCCAGCCGAGGTTGAGCGAATCCTGTAGTCCCACATTGAGTCCGGGGCCGCCGCCGGTGGCGAACACATGGGCGGCGTCGCCGACCAGGAACACTCGCCTGTCCCGGAAGCGGTCGGCGACACGGGTATTGCCGCCGACCAGTCGCCGCAGCACGTGCGGACCGTCGCCGGGCGGCGGATCCAGCGGCACCTCGACTCCGAGCACCCGGGCGATACTGGCGCGGAGTTCGCCGAGGGTCATCGGCCCATCGGTCGCGGGCTGGTCCCATTCCGTCGTGCTGACCAGCGGCGGATGACCGGGGAAGGGCGCGTAGGAGATTCCGCCGCGGTCGTTGCGATGCGGTAGGAACGGCGGGATGGTGCCGTAGCCGGGCACTGTCAGCGCGCCGGCCTCCGGATCCACCAGGTTCGCCGGGATCGTCACGTGGGCCGTGCGGGTGGTGGTGCGGTCATAGCTGACGCCGGGGAATCCGATTCCGGCGAGTTTCCGGGTCGCGCTGTGCGCGCCATCGGCACCCACCAGGAACCGGCCGCGCAGCTCAGCGGGCCCACCCGGTCCCGAAACCCGCACGGACACACCGTCCGCGTGCTGTGTGATCCCGATCAGCTCGGCGCCGCGCCGAATCTCGGCCCCGAGTTCGAGGGCGCGCCGCTCCAGCACTTCGACGATGCGCTGCTGCGGAACCGGCAGTGTGTACACCGGGCTCCGTTCCAGCACACGCAAATTCAGTGGCATCGCGGCGAACATGAAGTAGGAGCCGTTGGGCTGCGGCGGTTCCGCAGTGCCGCTGAGGCTTTCGTGCAGGCCGCGGCGGCCCAGCAGCGGAACGACCTGTCCCACCAGCCCGTTGGCCTTCGGTTCGGCGCTCGGCTCCGGTAGGCGTTCCAGCACCAGGGGGCGGATCCCGGCGGCCGCGAGTTCGCAGGCCAGCAGCAGCCCGCACGGGCCCGCGCCCGCGATGATTACGTCGATCATGAATTCCTCCGTGGCGCAGGTTCCGGCAGACCCGTCGCGAGTTGGTTCAGGGCTTCGGCCAGCAGCGGCAGCACGGGCAGCGGCGGATTCGCCGCCTGGCCGTGTTCGATCGCGACCGCTGTGGCGGTACCGACCGCGGCGGCAACGAGTTTCGGGTAGAGGTCGTGTTCGGCGTCGGTGCCGGTGCGTTCGGCGACGGCCACGGCTAGTTCGTGCTGCGCGCGGGTATTGACTTCGAGGATCGCGGCCCGCACCGCGGGTTCGGCCAGCATGCGCCGGACGCCCGCCACCCAGTGCCGTTCCCGCTGGCCCGCGCTCTCGGCGCTCATGTCGTGCCCGAGCGGGAACCGTTCCGCCACCGCGGCCGAGATCGCGGTCCACAACGGCTCTTTCGCGGGGCGGGCCCGCAACGCCTCGGCGACCTGCCGCATCCGTTCCAGCTGCCGGAAGGCGACCGCTTCGCCTTTGCTGGCGAAATAGTTGCGGAAGGTACGCACGGAGACGTCGGCGGCGGCCGCGATGTCCTCGACGGACACGTTCGACCAGCCGCGCTCGACACTGAGCTGGATAGTGGCCGCGCTCAGCGCGAGCCGGGTCGCGCGCTTCTTGCGTTCCCGTAATCCGAGGCCGTCTGTCTCCATGGTCTCAGTATACGGAATATTGCACTTTCGGCAACTTTACCTTTCCGGCACAATCAGAACATGACTCCGTTCATGCCCGGAATCCCTTCCGGCCGTGCGCCGTTCGCCCCCACGCCCCACATACCGCGCGGCCTCCATTTGTCCGATTCCGGCGTGAAGTCACTCACACCCAGAGAATGAAGTGGCTCACCATTCTTCCCACGACACCCCGGCAGCTATGAATTGCCAGACAGTAGCCATGCGTTCCAGAGTGGGCATATCAGTCCGAGGCTTTCAGTCGAAACCCGGTGACACCAGCACACTCCGGCACATCCGCACAGCGTGAGATCGCATAGCCGCACGATCACCAGTTTCCGAAACTTCACGACACACACACTTTTCCGCGACCGCTGTCCCAGAAGGTTGGAAACGTTCTTACACTTGCCCATCCGTTGTTACTGTCGGGTAATGTTCCGCTCGCCGATGATCACCGACGATCCGCCGGTCAAATCTGTCAGCGAATTCCAGGAGCCTCCGTGTCGCATTCTCGATTCGAATCCATCGGCGCCTATCTGCCTTCGAATATCGTCTCCACCGACGATCTGATCGCGCGGCTGAAAGAGCCGCCCGCCTTCGATCTGGAAAAGATCACCGGAATCAAGGAACGCCGCGTGCACGACACCCGGCCGGAGTCCTACGAGGATTCCCTCACGCTCGCACTGAAGGCCGCGGACGACTGTTTGTCCAGGTCGCGCTACGGTGCGGCGGAACTGGACGTGATCATCTCCACCTCGATCACGCGCAGCAAAGACGCGACCCGGATGTACATGGAGCCGTCCTTCGCGTCTTTCATCGGAAAGCAGCTCGGCGCCACAAAAGCCATTACCTTCGACGTTTCCAATGCCTGCGCCGGAATGCTCACCGGCACCTACATTCTGGACCGGATGATCCGCTCCGGCGCGGTCCGCAATGGTCTCGTGGTCAGCGGTGAGGCCATTACTCCGATCGCCGAAACGGCGGTCGAGGAGATTTCGGAGAAATACGATCTGCAATTCGCGTCGTTGTCGGTGGGCGATTCGGGCTGCGCGGTAGTGCTCGACGAGGCCGTCGACGACGCCGACAAGATCCACTACATCGAACTGCTCACCGCGTCCGAGCATTCGCACCTGTGTCTGGGCATGCCCAGCGACAAGACGCCCGGCGTGGCGCTCTACACCGACAACCGCAAGATGCACAACGAGGCGCGGTTCATGCTGTGGCCGGACGCGCAACGCTCCTTCCTGGAGCAGCGCGACTCCACCTTCGCCGACGAGGCGTTCGACTACATCATCCACCACCAATTCGGCGCGGCGGCCGTGCCTTACGCCAACGCGATCGCGGCGCGGGAGTTCGGCGCTGCCATTCCACCGGATCTCAATGTCATCCATAAGTACGGAAACACCTCCACCACTTCGCATTTCATCGTGCTGCACGATCAGCTCGGCGAGCAGAACATCGACGCGGGTTCGAAGGTGCTGATGGTCCCCGCGGCCTCCGGCGTCGTCGCCGGCTTCCTGTCCACCACCATCTCGTCGCTGAAGGTCTGAGGTCAGACATGGGCATCCGTATCAAAGCCACCGGAACCAGCCGGGGCGGCAGCACCAACAGCATCGTCGAGCACAGCGGTCACGCCGCGCGAATCAGCCTGGAGCGGGCCGGAATCGGGCCCGAACAGGTCGGCGTGCTGATCAACGCGGGCGTGTTCCGCGATTCCAATACCGTGGAACCGGCCGTCTCGGCGCTGATCCAGAAGGCCGCCGGGATCGGCCTGGACTACCACTCCAAGGATGACCCGCGGACGTTCTCGTTCGACCTGATGAACGGCGCGGTCGGCGTGCTGAACGCGGTGCAGGTCGCCACCGCGACGCTGGCGGCCGGTGGCGTCGAGCACGTACTGATCGTCTCGGGTGACACCCATCCGTCGCTGGAGCGGTTCGCCGCGGACGACGAGTTCCCCTACGCCACCGCAGGCGCCGCGCTGCTGCTGGAGCGCACCGATGATCACGAGGGCTTCGGACCGGTGCACACCGCGACCGGGCCGGGCGGCCCCGCCGGCGAGGCCTACGTCGACACCGCCACCATGGGCACCGTCGGCCGATCACTGATGACGATCGAGCGGGTCCCGGATTTCACCGACCGCCTGCTCGAGGTGGCCGTACAGGCGGCACAGGCGGCGCTGGCCGGTCAGGACCTGTCCGGGATCGCGCTGATCGCCTCCACGCCGTCGCCGGAGTTCCCGAAGCTGCTCGCCGACGCCCTGGGCATCGACCAGGATTCGGTGCGCACACCGGATCTGTCCGACGGTGATCCGCACACCGCGGCGCTGCCGCTGGCCTACGACCGTGCGGTGGCCGGGGATACGCTGGGCGGATTCAGCCAGGTGCTGTTCGTGGCGGCCGGCGCCGGGCCTTCGGCTGCCGCCGTGCTCTACCGGCTGGCGGCATGACCGCCACCTATTGGCAGGCTATCGACCGGTTCCGCGCGTTCGCGCGCGCGGAACCGGCTCGACCCGCGGTGATCTACCCCGACGGAACCGCACCCGACGGGCTGCCTGTCTACCGCACGCTCAGCTACCGCGAGCTCGACGACTGGTCGGACACGATCGCCGAACAGCTGACCGCCTCCGGCGTCGGCAGCGGCACCCGCACCATCGTGCTGGTGCTGCCCAGCCCCGAGCTGTACGCGATCCTGTTCGCGCTGTTGAAGATCGGCGCCGTGCCGGTGGTCATCGATCCCGGCATGGGGGTGCGCCGGATGGTGCACTGCCTGCGCGCGGTCGAAGCCGAGGCGTTCATCGGGATTCCGCCCGCGCACGCGCTACGGGTGCTGTTCCCCCGCAGTTTCCGGCGGGTCCGGACCGTGGTCACCGTCGGCAAGCGCTGGTTCTGGGGCGGGCCGACGCTGGCGAGCTGGGGTCGCACGCCGACGGGTGCGCTGCCCGAGCGGGTCCCGGCCGACCCGGCGGACGTGCTCGTCATCGGATTCACCACGGGCAGTACGGGTCCGGCCAAGGCCGTGGAACTGACCCACGGCAACCTCGCCGCCATGGTGGAGCAGGTGCACACCGCGCGCGGCGAGGTCGCGCCGGACACTTCGCTGATCACCTTGCCGCTGGTCGGGATTCTCGATCTGCTGCTCGGATCCCGGTGCGTGCTACCGCCTTTGATTCCGAGCAAGGTCGGCTCCACCGATCCCGCGCACGTGGTGGACGCGATCGAGCGGTTCGAGGTGCGCACCATGTTCGCCTCCCCCGCCGTATTGATTCCGCTGCTGCGGCATCTGGAAGCCAACCCCGCGGGATTGCGCAGTCTGGGCAGCATCTTTTCCGGCGGTGCGCCGGTGCCGGCTTGGTGTATCGCGGGCTTGCGCGCGGTGTTGCGCCCGGACGCGCAGGTGTTCGCCGGTTACGGCTCGACCGAGGCGCTGCCGATGTCGACCATCGAATCGCGGGAACTGCTCGACGGTCTCGTCGAGCGGGCGCACCAGGGCGAGGGCACCTGCATCGGGCGGCCCTCCGACCGGATCGAGGCCCGGCTGATCGCCATCACCGACGAGCCGATCGCCACCTGGCCGGAGGCGCGCGCCCTGGCGGGGCGCCTGGAGCACTCGCGCGGCATCGGCGAACTGGTCGTGTCCGGCCCGAACGTCAGCACGCACTACTACTGGCCGGAGCAGGCCAATATCGCGGGCAAGATCGCCGACGGCGCGGTGACCTGGCACCGCACCGGCGACCTCGCCTGGATCGATGACCAGGGCCGGATCTGGTTCTGCGGGCGTAAGAGTCAGCGGCTGGAGACGGCCGACGGGCCGATGTTCACGGTGCAGGTCGAGCAGATCTTCAACAGTCTGCCCGGTGTCTCCCGGACCGCGCTGGTCGGCATCGGAGCCGCCGGGACCCAGCGTCCGGTGCTGTGCGTGGAGCTCGCCGCGGGCGCGGATCGGGGCGCGACCATCAGCGCATTGCTGGCCCGGGCCACGGCATTCGAGCTCACCAAGACGATCGAGCACTTCCTGGTGCATCCCGGATTCCCCGTCGACATCCGGCACAACGCCAAGATCGGCCGCGAACAGCTCGCGGTCTGGGCTGCCAAGCAGGTGCGTGCGCTGTGAAAACAAGTGCGCTCCAAGCAATCCCGGTGCTCGGCTGGATCTACCTGATCGGCGGCCTGCTCGCCGCGCTCGCCGGTCGCGCACCGAAGAGCCGTGCGCTGCGGGCGATCTGGTGGATCGACGCGTTCCTGAGCATCGTCGTACACGCCGCTCAGATCCCGGCGGCGTTGCGGGCCACCCCCGGTCAGGACCCGGTGAAGACCGCGGTCCTGACCCAGATCTTCGGCCTGACCTATTGGCGTACCCAGGATTCGGCCGCGGACTGCGAATCCTGCTGCGGGACAGAGGAGTAAGACGATGAAGGTACTGGTGACCGGCGCGTCCGGATTCCTGGGCGGCGCGCTGGTGCGCCGGCTCGTCGCCGACGGCGAGCACGAGGTCTCGATTCTGGTGCGGCGCACCAGCGATCTGGCCGATCTGGGCGCGGCCCGCGAGCAGGTGCGGCTCGTGTACGGCGACCTCGCCGACCCCGATTCGCTGATCGCGGCGACCAGCGGCATCGATGTGGTGTTCCACAGCGCCGCCCGGGTCGACGAGCGCGGCACCCGCGCACAGTTCTGGGCCGAGAACGTCACCGCCACCGAGCGCCTGCTGGAATCGGCGCGGCGCAACGGCGCGGCGCGGTTCGTGTTCATCTCCAGTCCCAGCGCGCTGATGGACTACGACGGCGGCGACCAGCTCGACGTCGACGAGTCGGTACCGTACCCGCGGCGCTATCTGAACCTGTACTCCGAAACTAAAGCCGCCGCCGAACGCGCCGTATTGGCCGCGAACACACCGGAATTCAGCGCCTGCGCGCTGCGCCCACGGGCGATCTGGGGTGCGGGCGACCGATCGGGGCCGATCGTGCGCCTGCTCAGCCGCACGGCCGCCGGCAAGCTGCCGGATCTGTCCTACGGCCGCGACATCTACGCCTCGCTCTGCCATGTCGACAACATCGTCGAGGCCGCCGTGCGGGCGGCGAGCTCGAATGCGGTGGGCGGCAAGGCCTATTTCGTCGCCGACGCCGAGCGGACCAACGTGTGGCGCTTCCTCGGGGAGGTCGCGACCCGGCTGGGGTACCAGCCGCCGACCCGGCAGCCGAATCCGCGCGTGCTCGGCGCGATCGTCACCGCGATCGAAACCGTCTGGCGCATACCGTTCGTCGCGACCCGCTGGTCGCCGCCGCTGTCGCGCTACGCGGTCGCGCTGATGACCCGCAGCGCCACCTACGACACCGGCGCCGCCACCCGCGATTTCGGCTATCGGCCGATCGTGGACCGCGAAACCGGCCTGGCGAGTTTCCTCGCCTGGCTCGAAACCCAGGGTGGCGTAACAACTCTCACCAAGGATGTGCGATGACCTTCCGCCGGGCGATCTCGCCGACCGAGCGCATGTACTTCCCGATGCGCGAGCTGGCGCCGCCGTTCCTCATGCAGCTGGTGATCTCGGGCGAGGGCGCGATCGATGCCGAACAGCTCCAGCAGGCGGTCAAGATCGCCGCGCAGGCCTGCCCGGGCGCCCGGCTGGTCCGGCGCGGTAAGGAGTGGATCGACAGCGGGATCGCGCCGACCGTCCGGGTGGTTGCCGGGCACACTCTCGAATATCCGAAGATCGAAGCGGATCCGGTGCTGACCAGCCCGATCGGCCCGAACCCGGACTCCACCGTCGAGGTGCTCCTGGTCACCGGAGCGCCGGTGACGCTGGTGTTCCGGGTCTTCCACGGCGTCATGGACGGCATGGGGATGGTCCTGTTCGCCACCAGCGTGCTGCGGGTTCTGCGCGGCGAAGCTCCGGCCGAGCTGCCCGACCCGATCGCCGACGCCGAACTGGTGCGCCGCGTCGGCGCGCCGGGCCGCCCGGCCGCGATGCTGCCGATCTTCCGCACCGCGCTCGGCCACGGCCGTCAGGAACCTCGCGCCCCGCGACACCTGTTGCGCCGCCGCACCATCCACGCCACTGGTGCCGGCGCGGTCGCCCGGGTCTCGGCGCTGCTGGCCGCGCAGACCGCCGGTAAGTCGCGCATCATGATGCCGGTCGACTTGCGCCGCCACGACCCCGAGCTGCGCTCCACCGCCAACCTGGCGCTGCCGCTGTTCCTCGATATCGAGCCCGGGGCCCCGTGGACGGCCGTGAAGGAACAGATCAAGTCCGGCCTGATCGAGCGCCGGGAACTGAACCAGATGGCCGCCGCCAAACTCACCCTGATCCCCGACCCCGCCAACCACGCGCTGCTGCGTTCGCTCAACCGGCTGGGCGCGGACTACGGGCGGAATCTGGCCTCGGCGACCGTCTCCCACATGGGCCGCTTCACCCGCGACGAACTCGCCGTCCCCGGATTCGAACCGACCGCCATCTACACCCTGCCGCAGCACAGCGTCGCGATGCCATTGCTGTTCGGGTTGATGGAGTTCGACGGACGCACCGAGCTGACGGTGTCGGCCCGCAACGGCGTCGGCCTCGAAAGCCGCCTGGAAGCCCTGCTGGACCGGATCGTGCAGACCCTCGAACAGGAGTTTTCCGCAAACGACTGACCCCCTGTCCAAGACCAGACCGCAGCCCGGACAGAATCAAGCGAGATCGATTCCGCCAGACCGCAGCAGAGGCACCCGTGAGCACCCCTATCGCGTCCGACATCCGACCCACCCGCGCGGGCAGCGCCCGATGACCGCCTGGGCACGGCTGGTCATCGCGCACCCCAAGCTGGTGCTGGCGCTGGTCGTCGCCGGTATCGGATTGTTCGGGATCTACGGCGCGGGCGGCTCGAAGAACCTCAGCGCCGGCGGATTCACCGATCCGCACAGCGAATCGTCACAGGTCGATCGGCTCGTCAGCGCACATTTCGGACCGCAGAACGCCGACCTGATCGCGCTGTACACCGCACCCGAGGGCAAGACGGTCGACGATATCGGCCCTGAGGTGCGGGCGCGGCTGGATCGGGTCGAGCCGACGCTGCTGGCCAAGCCGATCGAAAGCTATTGGCACAGTATGCCGCCGCAGCGGCCCCTCCTGCGCTCGGCCGACGGCAAGCAGGCGATCGCGGTGGTGTTCACCGCGGGTGACGAGCAGGCCCGCCTGGCCGCGTATCCGGAACTCGAAGCGGCGCTACAGGTTCCGGGCGTGCAGACCCGAATGTCGGGCTACAGCGCGGTGTCCACCGAGATCACCACCCAGTCGCAGCGCGATATCGTTGTCGCGGAATCTATTTCGCTGCCGATCACGCTGCTGATCCTGGTGCTGGTGTTCGGCGGTATGGTCGCGGCGTCGCTGCCGGTGGTGGTCGGGTTGCTCGCGGTCGCCGGTTCGATGGGCGCGATCCGGGTGCTCACCGAATTCACCGAGGTGAGCACGTTCGCGGTGAACATCGCCTCGCTGCTCGGGCTCGGCATGGCCATCGACTACGGGTTGTTCCTGGTCAACCGGTTCCGGGAGGAGATCGGCGAGGGCCGGGACGTGCCCGCCGCGATCCAGCGCACCTGCGCCACCGCGGGCCGCACCGTCGCCTTCTCCGCGCTGCTGCTGATCTGCGCGTTCGCGGGCATGTTCGTCTACCCGCAAGCGGTACTGCGCTCGCTGGGCTTCGGGGCCATCGCCGCGGTCGCGCTGGCGGCGCTGCTGTCGCTCACCGTGCTGCCGGCGCTGCTCGCGCTGTTCGGCAAGCGCATCGGACGGGCCAAGGCCAAGAAGCTTGCCCGGCAGGACCGGACGGAGCAGTTCTGGGGCCGGGTGGTCGACGCGGTGCTGCGCAAACCCGGGACGGTCGCCCTGGTGGTCGGCGCGATCCTGCTGCTGCTGGCCGCGCCGGTGCTCGATATCCGGCTCGGCGAGATCGATCATCGCGCGTTGCCCGCCGACAACGCCATGCGCCAGACCGTCGACGAACTCAGCGCGGTGTTCCCGGCGGCCAAGACCGGCGCGACCGCGGTGCTGCAGGGCGTGGACGGCGCGGTCCCGCAGTCCGCCCAGCTCGCCGCCGCCGTCCGCGATCTGGACGCGGTCCCGGGTGTCGGCTCGGTGGTGCAGGTCGGCCGCACCGGGGATTTCGTGGTGCTGCACGCCTTCCTGGAGGCGGGCGACCGCAGCCCGGCCGCCCAGGACACCGTGCGGGCCATGCGCGAGGTCGCCCCGCCCGCGGGCACCACGATCCAGGTCGGCGGTGACACCGGCGCGGCGCGCGACGGCATCGACGCCATCATGTCCCGGATGCCGTTCATGATCGCCACGATGGTGCTGGCGACGGTGCTGTTGCTGCTGCTCGCGTTCCGATCGATCGTGTTGCCGCTCAAGGCCGTCGCGATGGCGTTCCTGAGTCTGGCCGCCACCTTCGGCGTGCTGACCTGGATCTTCAACCAGGGTCATCTGGGCGGTGTCCTCGGCGTCGCGCCCGGCCCGATCGACGCGGGCATGATGGTGCTGATCATCGCCGTGATCTTCGGGTTGTCCACCGACTACGAGGTGTTCCTGCTGTCGCGGATGTCGGAGGCGCATCAGGCCGGTGCGAACACCGCCGAATCGGTGCGGATCGGCACCATCAAGACGGCTCGGGTGATCACCGCGGCCGCGGTGCTGCTGGTGTTCGTGACCGGCGCGTTCACGCTCTCGCCGCTGACGCCGATGCGGTTCATCGGCATCGGGATGATCACCGCGCTGGTCCTCGACGCGACGCTGGTGCGGATGCTGCTGGTTCCGGCGCTGGTGCAGCTGATGGGCCCGGCGAACTGGTGGCTGCCGTTCCGGCGGCGCGGGCACGCGGTGACGGTGGTCGAAACGGCCGCCGACCCCGGCCGCGCGGCGGCGGCCGAGGTCAAGGCCTGAGGCCTCAGCCCCAGCTGAAGAAGAAGGCGCGCAGGATCAGCGCGACGATGAACACCACGGTGAACGCCAGGTCGATGCCCGTACCGCCGAACCGGATCGGCGGGATCACCTTGCGGACCGGCGCGAGGACGGGCTCGGTCAGGGTGGTGACCAGCTGGCGGGGCTTTTCGGCCCACTGCGGCCGGTCGGCCAGGATCATGACCCAGTCCAGCACCATCCTGGCGATGAGCAGGACGATGAACACGGTGGTCAGGACACCGAGCAGGGTACCGAGAGCGGCCATTGGTGCACTCCTTAGTGATCGCCGCGATGGCGTCTTACCGGCTTCAACGCGGCTGACCAGTCCGAAAGTTCCGGCCGCCGCGCCGACGGTTGGTTCTGCACTCCACCATCACCATAAGCAGTGACCTGGCTGGATCCCGGTATTGGAAGGCCGTTATTTCACCCGCGCAGCGTGGCCAGCAGGCGGGCCGCCTCCGCTCGATGCGCGCCCCGGACGACGAATCTCCCGAAGCCCCAGCGCTTCTGATGGTCGAGGATCTCGGTGCGCAGGTCCGCCAGGGTGCCGATCAGGACATAGGGGGCGTTGAGCAAGTCCTGTCCCGTGGCGCCGGTGACTTCCGCGGCCAAGGTGTCGGCGGCCGCTTCCGCGTCGTCGGTGACTTCCAGATGCTGGACGAGCACCTCGAATTCCGGGGCGTGGCCCGCCGCGTCGGCGGCCTGGCGAACGAGGTCCACCTGCTGGTCGATTTGCGTTCGGCCCCAGCGAGTTTCATGGTCACGACCGTCGGCCAGCGTGCGGCCGAGCCCGGTGAAATCGATGATGTCGGCGTGGGCGGCGGCGTAGCGCAGCAGCTGGGGATTGTTGCCGCCCACGCGCAGCGGGATCCGCTGCTGCAGCGGGCGCGGGGTGTCGAGCAGTGCCTCCCGCAGCGTGAAATGCTCGCCCGCCGCCGACACCGTCTCCCCCGCCAGCAGCCTGCGGGTGAGCTCGGTGAGCTCGATCATGCGCGCGATCCGGGCCGCGGGCGCCGGACGGTCGGCGCCCTGCATGCTCCACTCGAACGGATTGTGACCCGCGCCGACACCCAGATCGACCCGGCCCGCCGACAGCAGATCCAGCGTCGCCGCCTCCACCGCCAGTGGCAGCGGCTCCCACAGGCCGCCGTTGATCACGTTGGTGCCCAAGCGAATTCGCCGCGTCACCGCCGCCGCGGCGGCCAGCGACACGAACGGCGCGGCACACGCGCCGGGGTGGTCGGGCAGCAGCAGTGTGTCGAAACCGTCCCGTTCGCAGTCCTGCGCGAACTCCGTCCAGGACTCGACCCCGGCGAGATTGCCCTGGATCGAGAACGTCACCGCAACCGTCATGGGAGCTCCTTCCGTTGCGGCACACGGTAGTTCGCCGGAGGACACGGCGACCGGTGTTCTGCTCTGGGCGAAGCGCGACCGGCTAACGAGTCGCCAACAAGTCCGAGACAGTTGTTGTCTCACTATCTCAGTCGCTTTACCTTGAAGGGGAACAGTGTGGTTCGCGAAAGGCTTCGGCGATGAACTCCGATTCCCTGCTGCGGCGGTATGCCGCCGATGTGCGCTCCCTGATCCCCGGCACGGCCGCGGGCGTCATGCAGCTGATGTATCCGTCGCTCGGCGCCGGCGTCGAGGAACATTCGGACTTCTTCAACGAACCCTTCGAGCGGATCACCCGCTCGGTCCCGCAGATCTGGGCGACGATCCTCGCCCCCGACGGTGCCGCCCGCGCCCGCGGCATCCGCGACCTGCACCGCGGCATCGGCGGCGCCGACACCCGCGGGCGTCGATACCACGCCCTGCAACCCGAGACCTTCTGGTGGGCACACGCCACCTTCACCTGGGAGATCTTCCGGTCCGTCCAGTTCTTCCACCCGGAAACGCTGACCACCGCCGAGCAGGAACGCCTCTACGGCGAAACCGTCGACTGGTACGAGCGCTACGGCGTGAGCACCCGCCCGGTGCCGCCGAATTATGTTGCCTTCCAGACGAAATTCCGTCAGATCTGCGCCGAAGACCTGGAACTGACACCGTCCGCGGCCCGCGCCCTGCACATCGCGCAGCACGGCGGCGGCCGCGTCAACATGGTGCCGATGGCCCCGGACCGGCTGGGCCGAGCCGCCGGGCTCGTACTGTCCCCGCCCCTGCGCGTCATCACTTTCGGCTGCCTCCCCGAAATGGTCCGCGACCGGTTCGCCATCCCCTGGACCCTCGCCGACAACGCCACCTTCACCGCCATGGCCACCGCCCTCACCCACGGCACCCGCATAGTCCCCCACCGCCTCAACCACTGGGGCCTGCGCACCGCCCTTCGGGTCGTCGGCGCGGGCACCCGCGCCGACCGCTACCACCCAGCGGCTTGACCCACAGAGCGAACGGCGACTGCACACACGAGTTGACGTGTGTGCAGTCGCGAGTCGACGTGCGACCACCAGGGCGAGGTGGCTGGTATTGCGGTGCGGCCCGGCGAGATGCTGGGCGGGTGTTGCCAGGGGGTTGGGTTTGTCAGGCCGCCGCGACTGTGAAGCGGGTTCGGTGGTGGGCGGGGCGTTCTGCTTCGTCGAGGAGGGCGACGGCGAAGTCTTCCATGGAGATTGTCGAGATTCCGGCGGCGTTGGTGAGGAGTTCGTCGCGGCCGAGGCGGTAGGTGCCGGTGCGGTGGCCGGGGACGAGGTCGGCGGGCGGGCTCAGGTAGGTCCAGTTGGTGTGGGTGGCGGATCGGATCAGGTCGAGCTGGTCGGAGCAGGCTTGGGCGATGCCGCGCAATTGGGCTGGGAAATCGGGGGTTTCGTGCAGGGTGGCGCCGCCGGGAACGGTGAGGGTGGCGGCGCCACCGACGACCAGCAAGCGGGTGGGCGAGCCGGCCAGGGCTCGCAGGAGGGCGGTGGTGACATCCACCAGGGCGGATTCCGATCCAGCGGGGGGACGGGTCGCGGTGATCACGAGATCGGCTCCGGCGCTCAGCCTTTCGACGTCGGCGGGCACGGAGGCGTCGCCGACGGCGAGTTGTGCGCCCGCGGGCACCGCGGCGGCGCGGGCGGGATCGCGGACGACGGCGGTGATTTCGTGTCCGCGGGTCAATGCTTCGGCGACGACTCGACTGCCGACCGCGCCTGCTGCTCCGAACACCGTGATGCGCATGATCTTTCCTCTCCGAGCATGGTTACTTAGCTCTAAGGAACATAGTTTAGGGCTAAGAAAAATCCCGCTATGAGATAGCTCACCGGTGAGGTATTCGTTAGGCTGCTGACGTGACCGATCATGTCGACCGGGTGCTCGCCCAGTGGCAGACCCAACGTCCGGACCTGGACGTCTCGCCGATGGCCGTGCTGGGCCGGCTGAGCAGGCTCAGCCAGTTCACCGGTGCGGAACTGCGCAAAACCTTTGCCGCACACGGCCTGGACGCCGCGTCCTTCGACGTCCTCGCGACCCTGCGCCGCAGCGACCAGCCGCACTGCCTCACCCCGACCGAGCTCATGCGTTCGGCGATGGTCACCTCGGGCGCGATCACTCAGCGCCTGGACCGCCTGGAGGAACGCGGCCTCGTCACCCGCTCCCGCAGCGCATCCGACGGCCGCGGCATCCAGGTCACCCTCACCGACGAGGGCCGGGCCCTCATCGACAAGGCCCTACCAGATCACCTGGCCACCGAAGAGCGCCTCCTCTCCACCCTGACCCCAGCTCAACGAACCCGCCTGGCCGCCACCCTCCGCGCCTTACTCGAATCCTTCGGCGACACCCCCTAATCCCCCACCGCCACAGGCCAATCCCCACCGCTGCCTGCAGCCCCAGCGCCGAACGTGGCCCGACATGGCGCAGGGTCGCGTGATGCCAAAGCAGGACACATCAGGACGACCGTTGGGCAAAAGCGGCAGTCAGCTTCCCGATGGAAGCAGGGGTGCCACTGCCTCAGCGATCTCTTTGGCGTTGTCGCAGGGGCTGAGTTTGCGGGGGTGGGTGCTGCGGGGGTCGTCGACGAGGATCGACAGTGAGCCGGACTGTAGTTCGATGTTGATGGTGCAGCCACCCGGTACGTCGGGGCGGGCTTCGTAGCGCAGGGCCTTTCGGCCGCTGATGGTGAGATCGGCTGCGGTGGGGAACTTTTCGCGGACTTGGGTGAGGGTGGCGTTGCTGGTCTGGACTCGGAAGGTGTAAGTGGTTTTCGCGACGTACAGGCAGCCCTGCCAGGTGAAACCGCCGACTTGGTCTTGGCGCTGCGCGGGTGGACGTGCGTTCCATTGGTGCTGGGCCAGGAAGTCGGAGGTCAGTGCGGTGCAGGGGTCGAAGGAGGCGGACGAGGTAGGCGTAGTCGTTGCCGCGCCTGTGGTTTTCGCCGCCGAGGTCGAGGGAGCGCCGGCCGAGGTGGTGGGCGGTGGGTCGGCGGGATCGCTGGTGCAGGCAGCGGCAAGCACGGCCACCGCGCCCGTGCACAGCAACCAACTCGCACGCAGGATCCCACGGCGGGCGACGCTGGAGTGCGGCGAACGCCGAGAAGCCCTGCCCTGGTGCGCCATTCGCGATGTGCTCGTGCCGGTATTCATACGCGCAGCTCGCGGAGGCGGCGGGCGAAGTCTTCGTCGGTGCGCTCGTAGGTTTCCTGGATCGTCTTGAACAGCGACTGGATCTCGGTGGCGACGGCGATGTAGTCCGCGAGCGTGTCGTAGGCGTTGTTCGGTCCACCGAACGCCTTCTCCCGGAAAAACTTCACCAGTTCGATCGCCGACCACAGGCGCGGGTTGTCTTCACCGAGGCCCCAGGACGCTCGCTCGCCTAGGGCGCGCGCGTCGTTCTGGACCGTGGACAGTTCGATGATCAGGTCCTGGCAGGCCTTGTCGATGTCGAGGAACACCTGTGGTTCCATCCGCACCGCCAACGCCCCCGTTTTCGCGTCCTCGATGTATGCCCCGAACGGGCTTGCTATCGCCACCGTCACGCCCCTTCCGCTGGTTCCGCTTGATCATAGAGACGCATGGGCGGGTGCACAGGTTCCATCGGCCGGTAATTTCGGCCGAATCCGGGTGTGGCGGAAGGGGCGGCGGGTCAGCGGGCGGCGGCGATGACGGCGGCGAGGCCGTTCTGGGTGCCGAGTTGGCTGTTGGGGACCTTGGTGCCGTTGACCAGGACGGTGGGGGTGGAGTTCACGCCGGTGGCGAAGACCTCCTGGGTTTTCCCGCGCAGGTAGTTGTCGTAGGTGCGTTCGGTGATGCACTGTGCGACTGCGGGATCGGTGTAGCCGGCGCGCTCGGCGATATCGATCAGTGTGCTGTCGGGCAGTCCGGCGCCGCCTTCGTGCGGCTGCTGCTCGAACATGGCTTTCAGCCACTTCTGGTAGTTCTCGGTGCCGGTATTGGCGACACAGTAGGACGCGTTGCCCGCGCGCGAGGAGTACTGATCGGTCGAGGCGCGGTCCAGGAAGGTGATGATGCTGTACTCGACGGCGGCCTCACCCTTGGCCACGACGTCCTCGAGCACCGCGCCATTCAACTTCTCGAACGCCTGGCAGGCCGGGCATTGCAGGTCCGCGACCAACCGCACCGTCACCTTCGCGTCCGAATCCCCCACGCGCACAGACCCGTCGGCGGCCACGTTCCGCGGCGTCACCGGCAGCGCCTGCCCGGCGACCGTATCGTCCGCGGTCGCGGTCTTGCGCAGCACCAGCACCGCGCCGACCACCGCGATCACCGTCACCAAAGCGACCGCCACCAGCACCTGGATCAGAAGCTTGCGGTCATTGCGCTGCGGAGGAGTCCCCGCGCCCGGGTAGGCGTTCACCGTCACGCACCATCACTTTCGCTAGCCGAAGAAATTCGCCCAGCCACCCTAATCGGCACTGCCCACCAGCCCGAGCACCGGCCGACCCGCTCTCAGCGTGCGCACAGATTTCAGGTGGTGAGGTCGATCCGGATAGTCAGCAGATTGGTGCCGAGCGCCCGGACGACGGCACTGTTCATGCGCGGCAGCGTCTTCAAGCGTGCCAGCGCGTCGTCCTCGGGCATCGGCCGGGCGATGCCGTTGTGCCAGGTCCCGCCGACGCGAACGCGAACCGCGGGGTTGGCCTTGATGTTTCGCACGTAGTCGGACTGATCGCCATGGTTGGACACCATCCAGAAATGCGCGCCGTCGATCTTCCCGCCCACCGGCGTCTGCCGCGGTTGCCCGGATTTGCGCCCGAGCGTCTCCAAGAGGATCTGCCCCGGCGTACGAGTGGCGATGGGATTCGCGAGGCGTCGATGAAACAAATGGTCGAACCGAAGCCGCCAGGATTTCGTTGCTGTAGCCATACTCCGAGTGTTGTCGAGACTAACAGTCTCGTCAAGCTATGCTGTTCTCATGCCGACGCCCCGCCGCCCGCACACCGGTTCCCGCCGCAACGAGGAGGCCCGTGCCGCAATCCTCAGCGCCGCAACCGAACTCCTCGCCGAACACGGCGCCACGGGCGTCACCATCGATCGCCTCGCCGCGCACGCCGGGGTCGGCCGCCAAACCATCTACCGCTGGTGGTCCTCCAAGGACGCCGTCCTGCTCGACGCCCTGATACACAGCGCCGAACACGCCGTCGCGGTCCCGGACACCGGCGCGCTGCGCTCCGACCTCGAGCAATTCCTCCGCGCCACCTTCGAAGCCGCCGCGCTCGAACGCAACCGGCGCGCCCTGATCACCGCCGCCGTCGCCGCCCAAGACGACCCGAACCTCGCCGAAGCCCTCGACGCCTTCCTCGCCCAGCGCCGCACCGCCCTCACGGCCCTGATCGAGCGCGCCCACGCCCGCGGCGAAATCCCCGCCACCGCCCCCATCCCCCTGGCCGTCGACCAAGCCTTCGGCGTCCTCTGGTACCAAATCCTCTTCCGCCCCAACGCCTTACACACCACCGCCACCGACCTCGCCGCCGCCTTGACCACCCAATTGCGCGCAGCACCATGAACCCCGAAAAGCCTTGGACCTCGACGGCGGCAGAAATTCGGTCTAGTCTGTCCAGATACGCGGCATCATTCTGTGACAGCGAAGATTCCCGATGGTTCGCTGCCGCTCACGGTGATCGGGACAAACCGAGGGTACCGAGGGTTCTGAATCGGTACATGACGGTCGCACGCAAGCGACCGCTGCAGCTACTTAACTCATTGGATGCCGAGGAGGTCGACTCATGAAATGGCAAGTCCAAGAGGCTAAGCAGCGATTCTCGGAGGTGTTACGCGCAGTGGAAATCGAAGGCCCGCAAACTATCACCAAACACGGCGAGGAAGTCGCCGTCGTAATCGGTATCAGCGAGTATCGGCGGCTGACCCAGCCGAAAATCACGTTCAACGAGTACCTGATGAGTTTCGTCGGCTTAGGCGACGAGGTCGCGGATGTGCTCAACGAAGTGATCGCGGAACGCAAGAACAGCCTTCCGCGTGATGTCTTCGGGGTGGACGAATGAGGTACCTGCTCGACACCAACGTCTTGTCCGAGCTCTGCAAACAGCGACCGAAAAAGTCCGTGCCGGATTGGGTCGGGCGGACCGCACAAGACGAGCGGTGGATCAGCGTGATCACGGTCGGAGAGATGAGGCGGGGCATCACGCTGCTGCGAAACCGCAAGGATTTCGACCAAGCAGTGCGGATCGAACAAAAAGTGGCTGAGCTGGAGTCGTTCTTCAGTGACCGAATCCTGCCGGTGACAATCGACGTGGCGCGCTCGTGGGCCGAACTCAGTCCTCGACAGCCAATGGCGACGTGCGATTCCTGGATCGCCGCAACCGCGCTGAATCACGGACTGACGATCGTGACCGGCAACACCAAGGACTTCGAATCCTCGGGAGTCCCGACCGTCAACCCATTCGAATGATTCCGGATAGAACAGCACCCCGCTGGTAATAGCGCATTCGATATACGGATCGAGTTTCTAGATCGCGAACGCTGGTGGGGGCGCTGTTCTGCGAGCCGGCGGACGGTAGGCGTGCCAGGCGGTAGCCAGGCGAGAAACCGCTTCTTGCAGCACTTCGGGACGGTGCCGGAAGTGCAGGCGGATGTGGTCGTTGCCGGCGCCGGTGATGTCGAGGCCGTTGCCGGCCAGGATGGCGATGTTGTGGCGGAGGGCGGTTTGGGCGAAAGAGTCGCCGTCGCCGTGCGGCAGGCGGATCCAGAGGGATTGGCCGCCCCGGACCGGAGTGGGGCGCCAGTCCGGGAGGTGGGTGGACAGAGCCGCCAACAACTTGTCGTGGGCGGCTTTTCGTTCGGCGGCGTGGGTACGGCACAGCGTGTCGAGGTCTGCGAGCAGGTGCACGGCGGCCATTTGGGCGGGGAGGTTTCCGCCGAGGTCGTCGACCGCGCGCAGGCGGGCCAAGCGCGCGACCAGGGCGGGGCTGGCGCGGATCCAGCCGACTCGGAGACCGCCCCAGAGGTTCTTGCTCAGTGAACTGATGGTGAGGACCGAGTCGACGTCGGCAGCGACCGGCGGTGGGGTGAGTTCGCCGGGGAAGGCGAGGTCGGCGAGGACTTCGTCGACGACGAGGGGAACCCCGGCCGCTTCGGCCGCTTCGGCGAGCCGGCGGCGGACGAGCGCGGAAAGGACTGTGCCGGTGGGGTTGTGGAAGGTCGGGGTGACGTAAGCGAGCTTCGGACGGTGCGTGCGTGCGGCGGCCTCGAAGCCGCTCAGGCCCAGCGGCAGGGGCCGCAGCACCGCGGACGCCTCGTGGAACGCCGCCAAAGCACCTGGATAGGTGGGCGTTTCGAGCAAAACGCCGTCCCCTGGCCGGAGATGGGCGCGGGCGAGCAGGGTCAGCGCCTGCTGGCCGCCGTTGGTGACGAGGATCTGCTCCGGCCGAGTCGGCGCGCCGAGCCGGGTGTAGCGTTCGGCGATCGCGGCGCGCAGTGGCAGGTAACCGGCTGGGTGGTAACCGATTTCGCCGGTCATCGCGGCCAGTTCCGGCACGATCCGCGCGTACGCCGCCGCGATCTCCGGCGGCGGCGCGTCCGGCGCTGCGCAGGCCAGCGAAATCACCTCGGGCCGAGGCTCGATCAGGTGCAGGAACATCGGCGCGCTGGTGGTGTCGGGTACCGCTGTTTCGGCTGAACCCGCGACCCTGGTCCCACTCCCCTGTCGCCGCACGATCCGCCCTTCGGCCGCCAGCTGATCGTAGGCGGCGACCACGGTACTTCGCCCCACCGCGAGGTCGGCCGCGAACTGCCGATCCGGCGGCAACGACGTGCCCGGCGGCAGCTCCCCGTCATCGATCAGCTGCCGCAGGCGCGCGGCGAGCAGCACATACAACGACCCGCGGCCCGAGGACCACCGGCCCAACCGCTCCGGCACATCAATTGGCTCCATAACCAAACCAATTCTGCCCGATTGGCTCTGTGCGGGCGAACGCGCCTGCCCGACCATTGCTCCCATGAGCGAAAACATCAGCGCCCCAGCCACCGCGGCCGTCTCCGTCATCGAGGCGATCGCCGCTCTACCCGGCCCGTTCCAGCAGCGCGAGCTCGCCCTCGTCAACGACACCGTCGTCCGGGTAGCTCAACTGCACGGCGAATTCCCCTGGCACCACCACGACGAGGACGAGTTGTTCCTGTGCTGGGACGGCGCCTTCCGAATCGAGCTGGCGGATCAGCCGCCAGTCGTCCTGCGCGCCGGCGAACTCTACGTCGTCCCGAAGGGCGTTCGTCACCGCCCGGTCGCCGACAGCCCCGCCCACGTCGTGCTCATCGAACGTCCGGAAACCGCACAGTACGGGAACTGACCTGTGCGCCAGGGGATCCCGCAAGATCCCCTGGCCCACCGACGGTCATGGTGGTGCCGACCGGAAATATAAAGCAGGCGCCTTTCCAATTAGGCCACGGGAGCTTCGCGCCCCCGGCGGGAATCGAACCCACAATCTCCTGCGTGGCCGATAACCGATCGTCTCCGGCCCGTCCCCCCGGACTCTACGGTCCCACCGGTGCACGAATCCAGCCATTTAGCTGCCGATGATCGCGAGCCGGTCAATCTACCGCGGGGCGCCGCGCGCGACGAGGACCGCGGGCATGATCGCCAGCGCCAGAATGCCACCGCCGATGGCCAGCAGCGGATACCCGACCGCGGCGACCACCAGACCCGAGGCGGTGCCACCGGCCGCACCCGCCAGCGCGACCGCCAAGTCGACCACGCCCTGCGTTCTGGCGCGGGTCGCCAGCGGGACGGCGTCGGCGATGATGGCGGTGCCGGTGACCAGACCCAGATTCCAGCCGACACCCAATAGCGCTAGGGCGAAAGCCAATTGGGCCACGGAGTCGGCAGGTGCGATGGCGGCGACGATACCCGCCGCCAGCAGCGTCAACCCGGAGACGGCCGCGATGGCGTGGCGGCCGTAGCGATCGACGAGGCGGCCGGTCACGGGCGAGGGCAGATACATCGCGCCGATGTGAATGGCGATGACAAGGCCGGCCGCGGCGGTGCCGTGACCGTGCTGGTCCATGTGGACCGGCGTCATCGTCATGATCGCGACCATGACGAATTGGGTGAGCACCATGACGAGCACACCGACCAGCACACCGGCGCCGCGCCTTCGGGTCGCGGGCCGCCCCGGATCGTCCGGCGCCTCGGCGGCGCGTTCTGCGTCCAGCGTCCGCGCGAGCAGCAGCGGGTCGGGGCGCAACCAGACGGCCAGGACTATCGCCGCCATCGCATATGCGACAGCGGCCAGAAGAAACGGTCCGGCCAAATGCGGGATGCCGAGCGCGTGCGCGAGTTCGCCGGTCGGCGCGGTGAGATTGGGACCGACCACACCGCCCAGCGTGGTGGCGACCAGCACGGTGGACACGGCGCGGGCGCGGTGGGCGGGACCCGCCAAATCGGCTCCCGCGTAACGCGCTTGCAGATTGGTCGAGGTGCCCGCGCCATAGACGAACAGTGCGAAGAACATCAGGGCCGGATTACCGGCGACCGCGGCCGCGATGACGCCGACGCTGCCGAGCGCACCGGTCAGATACCCGGCGACGAGGCCGGGTCCCCGGCCGCGCGCCTGCGAAATCCGCCCGACGGCAACGGCGGCGAGCGCGGAACCGCCGGTCGCGAGCGCACCGGGCAGACCGGCCAGGCTGGTGGAGTCGAGCATGTCCTGCGCGAGCAAGGCGCCGACGGTGACTCCGGCGGCCAGCCCAGCGCCGCTGAAGGCTTGCGCGGCGACCAAGACCCGCAGGGTCCGGCGTTGGACCTGCGCCAGGTCGACGGTCGGCGTGGGTGCGACAGTCACGAGCGGGTCGACTCGGTCGTCATATCCAGGTCCAGCCGGTCCCGTTCCCCAGCCGCGGCGAAGGCGGCGGCCAGCGCGGCCCGCCCCTCGGTGAAATGCGCCCACCCTTCGAAGTGCACCGGGACTACCCGCCTGGCACCGAGAATCGTTGCGGCCACGACGGTTTGGACGCTGTCGAGCACGAGTGGCGCACCGTCGAAAAGGAACGGGAAGCGGGGCGCCCCGGCGAAGAGGACGGCCGTGTCCACGGGACCGAAGCGATCGGCGATCTCCCGGACCGCGTCGAGCGAGGCATTGTCGCCGCTGACGTAGACGCTGGGCAGCCCCGCACCGGTCAGGATGAATCCGACGACTTGGCCGGTGATCGGTTCGACCTGCTCGCGTGCGCCCGGCCCGTGGATGGCGGGCACCCCGGTCACCGAGATCACCCCGCCGCCGGGGCGGTCCAGTTCGATCGACTCCCAATCCGCCAGCCCCACCGCGCCGTTCCCGAGCCGCCGCGCGCCGCCGGGGGTAGTGAGGGTGAGCGGGACTCCGGCAAGCATCGCCCGTCCGGATTCGTCGAGATTGTCCGGGTGCTCGTCATGGGAAAGGAGCACGACGTCGATCCGGCCGAGGTCGGCCGGTGCCACGGCGGCGGCTGCGGTCTTGGTCAGCCGGCCGCCGCCCTGCTGATAGTCACGGGGTTCGTCGAAGGTCGGGTCGGTGAGGAAGCGCAACCCGCCGTATTCGAGGAGGGCGGTCGGGCCGCCCAGAACGTGTACTGGGACATGCTGATCGGCGGCAGCTACGGAAACCACGAACGAACTCCTCACGGGCAATCTCAAATCTATCCGTGAGAGATCGTAGGCAGTTCTCACGGATAAACACAAGATGTACCATGAGAATCATGAGCGAGACCCTGACCGCCGCCCGCGGGCTCCCGCCCGCACCAGGGGCCGAGCAGTACCGCGCGCTCGACTTCGCCAACAGCGCCATCGCGCTGCCCGGCGACCGGTTCCTCGACCTGCTCGGCACGCCCGAAGCGACGAATCGCTGGCTCACCGCGCACGATCTCGCGCCCGCCGACGCCGGCCTGCGAGAGATGTGCACGACGCAGCTACGCGCGCTGCGCGAACATGTCCGAGCGTTGTTCGCCGCCCACACCGCAGGCCTGCCCGCCCTGCCCACGGCACTGTCCGCTGTCAACGACGCGATGCGCAGAACCCCTACCGCGGCCCTGCTCGAGTGGGACGAGCAGCGCGGCCCGTTTCGCGCACAGACCTGCCCGCCCGGCGAGATCCTCGACCGCGCGCTCGCGACACTCGCGGCCGACACCGCCGACCTCCTCACCGGACCGGACGCGGGCGCGCTCACGACTTGCGATTCACCCCCGTGCAACCGCTACCTGATCCGCCACGGCCGCCGGCACTGGTGCTCGACCCGTTGCGGCGACCGAGTTCGCGCGGCCCGTGCCTACACCCGGCGTACTCAGCCGCGGACAGACCCCGATTGATCGATCAGCTGTCGAAGGCGTCGAGGAGTTGCTCGGCGGCCAGGGCGGCGGTCAGCGTTCCCGCACGGACCTGCGTCTCCACCTGTGCCCGAATGGCTTTCACGTTGGGGTTGTCGGCGAGGCGGCGCAGCAGCTGGTCGTGCACCATGGTCCAAGTCCAGTCGACCTGCTGGCGGCGGCGCTTCTCGTCGAACTCCCCCGCATCGGTGAGGACCCGGCGATGGTCCAGGACGGTGTCCCAGAACTTGTCCAGGCCAACGCCTTCCAGACCGCTCATGGTCAGAACCGGTGGGCGCCAGAGCGCGTCGTGCGGATGGATCAGCCGCAGCGCGCCGGTCAGTTCGCGGGCGGCCGACTTGGCTTCCAGCTCGTGCTTGCCGTCGGCCTTGTTGACCGCGACCAGGTCGGCCAGTTCCAGGACGCCTTTCTTGATGCCCTGCAACTGATCTCCGGTGCGGGCCAGCGTCAGGAAGCAGAACACGTCGACCATGTTCGCGACGGTCACTTCCGATTGGCCGACACCGACGGTCTCCACCAGGATCACGTCGTAACCCGCGGCTTCGAGCAGCACGATGGTCTCGCGGGTCGCCTTGGCGACACCGCCGAGGGTGCCCGCGGTCGGCGACGGCCGGATGTAGGCGTCACGCTCCAGCGAGAGCCGTGCCATCCGAGTCTTGTCGCCGAGGATGGAACCACCGGTGCGGGTGGAGGACGGGTCGACCGCCAGCACCGCGACCCGATGACCCTGCCCGATCAGGCGCATGCCGAGCGCGTCGATGAACGTCGACTTGCCGACGCCCGGAACACCGGTGATACCAACACGATTCGACACCGCGCCGGCTTCGGAATTCGCGGCCTCGGGTGTCAACCGCAAGAGCAGCTGTTGAGCCAGCGCCCGATGATCGGCCCGCGTCGACTCGACCAGCGTGATACCCCGCGCCAGGGCGGCGCGCTCGCCGCCTCGGATCCGCTCCGCCAAATCGGCCACATCGATACTGCGCCGCACGCCGGCGGCGACCCCGGGGGTCACCTGACCCGGCAACGCCACCCCGGCGGTGGTGCCGAGCCGGGGATGATTCGCACCCTCCCCGGCTCCGCGTCCGGCGTCGCTCATGCCTCCGCCTCGCCGGCGATCGGCCCCGGCGTGCGCGTCGCGCGCCGGCCCATGTCTCGCTCGCAGCGCTCGCTCATTCGGCCGTGCCGGAACCGATCTCGTGGCCCAGCGAAAGAGCCAGCTTCTTGATCAGATCGATGGCGGCGTCGGCGATGACCGTGCCCGGCGGGAAGATGGCCGCCGCACCCGCCTGGTAGAGCTCGTCGAAGTCACCGGGCGGAATCACGCCGCCCACGATGACCAGGATGTCGGGCCGCCCGACCTCGGCCAGCGCCTGCTTCAAAGCGGGCACCAGCGTGAGGTGGCCCGCGGCGAGCGAGGAGACGCCGACGAGGTGCACGTCGTTGTCGGCCGCCTGCCGCGCCACCTCTTCGGGGGTCTGGAACAGCGGGCCCACATCGACGTCCATGCCGAGATCGGCGAAGGCGGTGGCGATCACCTTCTGGCCGCGGTCGTGCCCGTCCTGTCCCATCTTGGCGACCAGGATGCGCGGACGCCTGCCCTCGGCTTCGGCGAATTCCTCGACCAGCTCGATGGCCTTGGTGATGTTGGTGGATTTCCCGGCTTCGTCGCGGTACACACCGGAGAGCGTACGGATTTCGGCCTGGTGCCTGCCGTATACCTTCTCCAGCGCGTCGGAGATCTCGCCGACGGTGGCCTTGGCGCGCGCCGCATTCACGGCGAGGGCGAGCAGGTTGTTCTCCATACCGCCCGCCGAAGAGCCTGCGGCCCGGGTCAATTCGTCCAGCGCGCGGCGCACCGCGTCCGGATCCCGTTCGGCGCGCAGGCGTTCCAGCTTCTCGATCTGCTCGGCCCGCACCCGCGAGTTCTCGACCTTGAGGACCTCGACCTGCTGGTCCTCCTCGGCCTGGTACTTGTTGACGCCGATCACCGGCTGCTGGCCGGTGTCGATGCGCGCCTGGGTCCGGGCGGCGGCCTCTTCGATGCGCAGCTTCGGAATGCCCTCGCCGATGGCCTGGGCCATACCGCCGTGCGCCTCGACCTCGGCGATGTGCGCGCGGGCCCGGTTGGCCAGCTGGTGGGTCAGCCATTCCACATAGTAGGAACCGCCCCACGGATCGATCGGCCGGGTGGTGTTGGACTCCTGCTGGATCAGCAGCTGGGTGTTGCGGGCGATCCGGGCGGAGAAGTCCGTGGGCAGCGCCAGCGCCTCGTCCAGGGCGTTGGTGTGCAGCGACTGGGTGTGCCCCTGGGTCGCGGCCATCGCCTCGATGCAGGTGCGCGCCACGTTGTTGTAGGCGTCCTGCGCGGTCAGCGACCAGCCCGAGGTCTGCGAATGGGTGCGCAGCGACAGCGATTTCGCGCTCTTGGGCTCGAACTTGGCGACCAGCTCACTCCAGAGCAGCCGTCCCGCCCGCAGTTTCGCGACCTCCATGAAGAAGTTCATGCCGATCGCCCAGAAGAACGATAGCCGCGGCGCGAACTTGTCCACCTCCATGCCCGCGTCGATCCCGGCACGGATGTACTCGACGCCGTCGGCGAGGGTGTAGGCCAGCTCCAGATCGGCGGTCGCACCGGCTTCCTGGATGTGATAGCCGGAGATCGAGATCGAGTTGAACTTCGGCATCTTCGCGCTGGTGTAGGCGAAGATGTCGGAGATGATCCGCATCGACGGTTTCGGCGGATAGATGTAGGTATTGCGGACCATGAACTCTTTCAGAATGTCGTTCTGAATGGTTCCGGCCAGCTGCTCGGGCCCGACGCCCTGTTCCTCGGCGGCGACCACGTAGAGCGCGAGAATCGGCAGTACCGCGCCGTTCATCGTCATCGAGACCGAAACCTGGTCCAGCGGAATGTGATCGAAGAGCTGGCGCATGTCCAGGATCGAGTCGATCGCGACGCCGGCCATACCCACGTCACCCTGTACGCGCGGGTGATCGGAGTCGTAACCGCGGTGCGTGGCCAGGTCGAAGGCGACCGAGAGGCCCTTCTGCCCGGCTTGCAGGTTGCGGCGGTAGAAGGCATTGGAGTCGGCGGCGGTGGAGAAGCCCGCGTACTGGCGGATGGTCCACGGCTGGTTGACGTACATCGTGGGGTACGGGCCGCGCAGGAACGGCGCGATACCCGGCACGCTGTCGAGCGGATAGCCCTCGGCCACAACGGCATCCCGGTCGGCCTTGGTGAACACCGGCGGCACGTCGATGCCCTCCGGGGTCGGCCAGGACAGCTGGCTCGGCGCGTAGTGATTCGCCTCGGCCGCGCCCGCGATGTACGCCTCGACCTGCGCGGCGTCCACCGCGGCGGCCTCGGGGGCGTGCTCGTGCAGCGGCACCTCGGCGAAATTGCCGATCACATGCTTGATTTCCGACATTGTCATCAGGCTCCCACCTTCTCCAGCAGGCCGGATAGCGCCGCGACCGCGTCGATCTTCGCGGCCAGATAGCCGTCGGGCCGCTCGGCATCGCTCAGCGCGGCAACGGCTTTCGCCGCACCGGCCAGCAGCACCGTGTCCACGCCGGCGGCGCGCAGCTGCGTCGCCGCCGCACCGGCTTCTTCGCCGTAGCGCTTGTCCGCGCCGCACAGCACCGCGATCGAAGCGCCGGATTCTTTTGCGGCCGCGGCGATGCCCTCGACCGTCAGCGGGCCCGGGTTGATCGATTCGATCCCGCCCGAGGCGAGCAGGTTCGCGATGAACGTGACCCGCACGTTGTGTTCGGCGACGCTGCCGAGCGGCACCAGCAGCGCCTTCGGGCGCGCGCCCTGCTCGGCCAGATAGGCATCCGAACGGTTACGCAGCTCCTCGAACGCGGCGCCATAGCGCGCCACCCGGCCGGGCTCCCGCGCCGCCGCCGAGAGCGGCTTCTCGGCCAGATTCGGGAACTCGTTGACGCCGGTGACCGCCGTCTTGCGGTGCGCCACATCGGCATCGCGCGCGGCCTTGGTCGCGGCGATGCGCTCGGCCAGCAGCCCGGAATCCAGCGCGGCCAGGTAGCCGCCCGCGGTCTCCAGTTCCTGCATGAATTCCCAAGCCTTGGCGGCGAGTTCGGCGGTGAGGCTTTCCACGTGCCAGGAACCGGCGCCCGGATCCTGCACGAAACCGAGGTGGGATTCCTCGAGCAGCAGCAGCTGGGTGTTGCGAGCCATGCGGTCCGAGAACGACTTCGAGACGCCGAGTTCGCCCGGCGGCAGCGCGGCGTCGAACGGCAGCACCGTCACGGTGTCGGCGCCTCCGACGCCCGCGCCGAACGCGGCGAGCGTGGTGCGCAGCAGGTTCACCCACGGGTCGCGCTGGCTCATCATGGCGGCCGAGGTCACCGCGTGCTGCGGCGCACCGCCGAAGTCCGGCAGACCGCAGACCTCGGCGACCCGGGCCCAGAGTTGGCGGCCGGCCCGGAATTTCGCGATCGTGGCGAACTGGTCGTCCGTCGCGGCGAAGCGGAATTCCAGCTGCCGCAGCGCGGCCGCGGTGTCGTATCCGGCAGCGGTGAGCTGGCGCAGGTACTCCAGGCCGGCGGCGATCGCCGCACCGAGTTCCTGCGCTTCGGCCGCGCCGGCGTCGTGGAAGACGGTGCCGTCCACGGTGATCGCCCGCACGGTCTCCGGTCGCGCGATCGCCTGGCCGGCCAGCTGCACGGCCTCGGCCGGCTCGATGTCCGCGGTTCCGGCGAAGCGGCTGGTCAGCGGGGCGGCGCCGAGCGCGACCTGGATCGCCGCGCGATCGGCCACCTGGTATTCGTCGAGCACCGCGAAAACCTGTGCGGCGGCGGCCGATACGTCGCTACCCGCGGCCAGGGTCAACGGTGCGAGCTCGAACAGCAAGCCGGACAACGCCGTCGGCAGCTCGCCGACCGGCACGCCGCGCTCGCCGGCGCCCAGCCAGATCGCGCTGAGGCCGGTTTCCAAGCCCGCCAGGATCTCCCGGTTCGCCGCGGCGCCGTCGCCGGCCACATACGCGCTGACGTACCAGCCGCGATGCACGTCGCGGGTGGCGGTCCCGCCACGCACGAACGGAAACGCACCCGGCAGCGGCTGCTCGGGCAGCTCGTCGCGGCGGGTGTACAGCGGGGCGATCGTCAACCCGTCATAGGTGGTCTCGTCGAGCAGCTTTTCCGGCTCATCCGGCAGGTCGGCGGCGTCGACCCTGCGGGCCTTGGCCAGCACGCCCGCCACACCTTTACGCCACGCGGCGTACTCCGGCACCGGTTCCGATCCGCCTGGATCTGAAGCAATCGGCATCGCTGCTATCCCTCTTCCACTCGCGCCAGCGGCGCACCCTCGGTGAACACTGTTTATCTGGATATACATCCAGGTCAGAGCCCACTTTAGTTAACGAGCATTCGTTCGTTCCCTTTGATGCTAGCGGCACCCTTACCGAGCCTTGACCTTGGCCGCCACTACCAACCGGTAACCTGGCGCCGGTGAGTGAGCTGATCGAGGACGCGGTGGCGAGCGAGTCCTCCGGCCGCGCGGGCACCGCGCCGGCGTGGCGGGCGACAGCGTTCCGGCTGCTCCGCAACCCTCGAACCCTCGTTCTGCTCGCAGTGGTCGCGGCGCTGTTCGTGGCCGGATCGCTGGCTCCGCTGCCGACCCCCGTGGAGATCCAGCAGTGGGCCGGCTCGTTCGGTCCGTGGTTCCCGCTGCTGTTCTGCGCCATCTACGCGGTCGCGACGGTGGCTCCGCTGCCCCGGTCGGTCTTCACGGTGAGCTGCGGGGTGCTCTTCGGCGCGGGTCTCGGGCTCGTGGTCGCCTTGGTCGCGACCACCGCGGCGGCAGCGCTGGCCCTGCTCCTGGTGCGGGCCCTGGATCGAGACCAGGTCGCCTCGCGGCTCACCCACCCCGCCGTGCGCACCATCAACGATCGCCTGGCCCGCCGCGGCTGGCTCGCCGTCGGATCGCTGCGCATGATCGCGATCGCCCCGTTCTCGATCGTGAACTACTGCTGCGGACTGTCGGCGATCCGCTTCTGGCCGTACCTGATCGCCTCGGTGCTGGGTTCGGTGCCCGGCACCGTCGGCACCGTCATCCTGGCCGACTCCCTCACCGGCGGAACACATCCCGCGATGTACGTCATCACCGCGGTCTGCTTCGCGATCGGCGTCGCGGGGCTGATCGTCGACGCCCGCTGGCAGCCGCCCGCAATTCCGGTGCGCGACTGACGCTCTCGCCGGATTCGGGTTGGACAGAGCTGAGTGTCGGTGGGTTTCTCTACGCTGCCGACCATGACCCGTTCCAGAACCAGACCGCAGCACAGTCTTTCCCGGCCGCACTTGCCGGTGGTGTGAGCAGTGTTCAGACTCGATGGCGAAGTGCACGTCCACTACGGCCAGATCTATGTCGAAAGTGACCCCGGGGACTTCGGCCCGCGCATGCACGAGGCATTCGCCGGACAGAACTCAGGGCTGTGCGGCGCCGCGGTACCCGGCGCACTTTTCCTGTCGACCGGTTTGCACACTGGCAGCGTCGGCTTCACTGTCGAAGTGCGCGGCCAGGCTCCCGCACTGGATCCGTCCTGGGAAGACGTCGTGGAAGTCTCCTTCTACCCGCTTTCAGATCAGAGCTTCCTGTTGCAGTGGGCCGGCGAGGATTTCTGGGAACTGGACTTGAAAGAAGGACTCGACTACCGGGTGCGTTACTGCGCCAAGGGCATGGACCAGGCACAAGAAGCAGACGTCAGACTCGGCGAGGAGCCACTGCTGGACCGCTACCTCCTCCAGTTCTGGCCCGCCCCACCCGAACCGGACCGCATCGTGCGCCAAACCTCACAGCACGCGGCCCATTCCCATGACTGGGCCCGCCGGCAACCCGACGACCGGGTCCGCGCGCGGGCCCTCATGGCCCAGCGACGAGCGCAACTCACCCCTGAAGGCCCCGAATCGTTTCGCGACGCCGAATCGCCCAACGGGACCGCGGATATCGCGGTCATCTCCCGCGAGGCCGATCTCGTGTCCGTCCGTGCGCAGTTGACAGCGCTGAACTCCTATCCCACAGCGCTGCCCTGGGATTGGGCCGCCACCTTCGCCCTGCCGGCCGGCTACCGCGTCGGTCATGTCGAAGAGTTCCTCGAAGAGATCGGTGAGCGCGCCTTCGCCCTCGGTACCGTCCTGGCGTCGCTGGAATCCGCGCAAGACTTCTACCTGGCCTTCGTGACGCCGACCGAGTTCGAACAACTCGCACGGCTTCTCACCGCACACCGGATGAGCGCGGAGACTGTGCGGTACGGCCACTGGACGTCCCGGGTGCGCCCGGACGACAGACCCGCGGCTCGAGAGCCCTGAGGAACCTTCGGGCGGCGAAGTCGTCGCTCGGACACGTTGGCGTTTGGGACGATCGCTGTGGCGTTTGAGTCGCGTCGCAGGACAGTCCCGAGTCGTTGCATCCGGCATGACTACGAGATCGACGGCCGAAGCCGACGCACCAAAGGTGGCCCGCCGCAAGGCTTGGCCCGCCTTGCTGACCATGTTCCTCGGCAGCTTCACGCTGGTGACCGCGGAGTTCCTGCCGCCGGGCGTACTCACAGCGCTCGCGCACGACCTCGGGGTGCCCGAAGGGGTGGTGGGGTTATCGGTGAGTGCGACGGCATTCACCGCGCTGATCGCCGCGCTCGCGTTGGGAGCGCTGTTCCCGCGGATCGATCGGCGGACGTTGCTGATCTGGTTGACCATCGCGGCGGCGGCTTCGAATGTCGTTGTGGCGCTGGCACCGAACATCGCGTTGCTCCTGATCGCGCGACTGCTGCTCGGGCTGGCAGTGGGCGGTTACTGGTCGATGGCGCTGGTGATCGCGTCGCAACTGGTGGCCGCCGAACGGCTGGGTAAGGCGATGATGATCGTCAACGCCGGCACCACCGTCGCCACGGTCGCCGGTGTTCCGCTGGGGGTGCTGTTGAGCGCCGCCGCGGGCTGGCGGGCGACGTTCGTCGTCGCGGCGGCGCTCACCGTGGCGACGGCGGTCGCGGTACGGATGATATTGCCGCCGATCGCACCGAGCGAGGGCGTCGGGTTCGCGGCGCTCGGTGCCGCGCTGCGCGCGCCTGGCGTGGCGCTCGGCCTGGTCAGCGTGGTAGCGGTCATCGCCGGGCACTTCGCCGGGTACACCTATATCCGTCCTGCCCTGGACGAACTTCTGCACGCCCGTCCAGCAGTGATCCCCGTTCTCCTGGCCTTGTTCGGCATCGGCGGCCTGATCGGGAACTTCGTCGTCGGGTCGCTGGCCGACCGGCGGCTCGGTACCTTGCTGATCGCGGTACCGGTAGCTATCGGAGTCTCGCTGCTGGTGATACTCGCGGCCGAGGCACTTCCGTTGCCCGGTTACCTCGCCGTGCTGGTGTGGGGCGCCGCGTTCGGCGGAATTCTCAACCTCGTCCAGGTGTGGGCGTCGCGGATGCTGCCCGAGCGGATGGAGGCAGGTGGCGGACTGGTCGTCGGGAGCTTCCAGTTGGCGATCATCCTGGGCTCGGCGGTGGGCGGTCGCGGTGTGGACAGCATCGGGCTCACCGCCACCTACGGGTTCGCGGCGCTGGCCGCGATAGTCGGCGGGGTGCTGGTGCGGGCATCGCTCATCCGAGCACCGCACTAGCCGACGACCTCCGGGCCACACGCCGCCATTCCGACGGCGTGTGGCCGGTATCCCGGCGGAACGCTCGTCCGAACGCGGTCTCCGACCGGTAGCCCAGACGCCGTGCCACCGCCCCGATCGGGATCTCAGTCTCCGCCAGAAAACGTTGTGCCCGTTCGACTCTCAGCTTCGTCAGATACCGCCCCGGCGGGAGCCCCGTCGCCGCCTGGAACCGGGCGGCGAAACCTGACCGAGATGCCAGCGCGACGCGCGCCAGTGCCTCGACGGTCCACTCCTGCCCCGGATCGGCGTGCATGGCGGCCACTGCCTGCGCCACCCCCGGCTCATTCACCTTCAACAGCCACCGCGGCGGGGCGCACCCGCGGGCATGCCAGGACTCGATCGCCATCGACGTGATCAACGTGGCGACCCGGTCGCCTTGCACACCGAACGGGTCCGGGCATTGCTCGACCAGATGGCGCATCATCGTCGCCGCCAGCGGGGTGTGCTCGACGAAATCGGTCAGCAACAGCCGCTGCGGCAACGCGGTCATAGCGCTACCGGTCCCGACCGGATCGAGCCGCACGCGCAGTACCGTGCCCGCCGCCAGCGCGTTGATCGCGAATCGGTCGCTACCGGGAACCAGCAAGAAGTCACCGCTGGCCAAATCCTCTGTCGCACTGAGCCCTTCGACGCGAACGAGCCCCTCGAGCACGACCAGCACGCTCGGTTCGGCCATGAATTGCCACTGACCTGCGGTCAGGGTGAACTCATCACGCCCCGCGAAACGCCACTGCACACCGGCGAGCACGTCATCGATGCCGCGCTCGACCTGCGTCACCGTGCGCCCCTCATGGTTGAAAACTGTACCAACGGCTGTATGCTCGACGCTCGCAGATCATGCACCCCCGGATGCTGACCTCGCCGAACCGAGCGGGTCGCGGCAAAAATCGGATGTTGATGAGTCAAGGATCGGGATAGCCTGACCGCGGTTTTCGCCACGATTGCTGGCACAGCGAGAGAGGGTGTTCATCGTGCGTGACAGGGAGCGCATCATCGGTGAGCTGCGAGCACGGGCTCAGCGAGGAGATACTCCAGCCGAGGTCGGTACCTGGTTGGTGGGAGAGCTTGGGTCAGTCCGCAACATCCAGCTCGTTGGCTACCTGTCTCATGCCTTCGAAATCTCCTTGAAGTCTCTCAAAGAGTCGTGGAACTGGGTTGGCCTAGGCCATGGCGGCACGATGACAGATGCTGAGCTCAACCAGCTGATAGGCCCACTGGTTCCTCGCTCCGCCGACCGTGAACTGAAGCAAAACCCGGACGGCTCTTGGAGCGCATGATGGTTCCGTCAGCGCCGCATGCGGCATGCGCGTGCATTCGTCGGCCGCGGACACACCTGGTCCGAAACGCCCCCGGGTCGCGGCAGTAGCGTGCGTTCGAACCTGTTGCTGATTCGCTGTGCGCACTCCGTCGCAGCGGGGTGCGCACAGCTCGGGTGAGCTCACGTCGACTGACCCACTCGAGCGTTCCCCTGGCAAATCCGGGCGGCACCCGCCCGACCAACCGAGCCCCTGCGCCCACAGGGCTCCCGGTCAGCAGTGCGGAGAGACGCAGTTGAACTGGAACTCCGCGGTGTAGCCGTGGGCGAGGGTGCGTGTGATGGTGAACAGGCCCCCTGCTTGACCATCGAAGTTGGTCGGACCGGTGTAGCGGGCATCCCAGTGGACGTGGGCGTACGCCGGGTAGGCATTCTCGACCGAATAGGTGACATAGCCTTCGGAGCGGGTGTGCACATAGCTCGGGCGGACTATCCAGTAGCCTCTGGCACCCCGCTCGATGATCTGCGGCGGATCGATGTCGAAACCCGCTCCGCTGTCGATCACGACCGCACTCACTGTCAGCCGGTGGGTTGTGTTGTTCCACAGGCCGATAAACGCAGGCGGCGCGGTCGCCTGCGGGCGCTGGGCAATCGCCGCCGTCGGCGGTGTGCTGAGCAGCGCCGCTGATAGGGCGGCGATGAAGAGAACTCGCATGTGCGATGTGGTCATGATCGTTCCTTCCCCGATGTCGCTATCCGTGAACCCGAGGCGGCAACTGTGGCTCACGACCCTTACAGGCCGCATACAACCGCGCTGCGCACTGCTTTCGTATGCTGGCGGTGTGCTTGTGGCTCGGGTCCTCGGACCGCTCGAGATCACCCGCAACGGCAGTCCGCTGGACATCGGCGGGCCGTTGCCGCGGCGCTTGCTCGCCGCGCTGATCCTGGCCGCGGCATCGGCCTGGGCAGCGTTCCGGAAATTGACAGTGCTGGTGACGGCTTCGCGTCCTTCGATGCTGCCCGGTCACCGCTCTCGGCCCCGACAGCATCGACCGGGGAACTCCTCGTCCGCCGATCGGTGAGCTCCACACCGCAGTACTTGAAGGCACTGAGACGTTCGGTTGCCCGGCGGCCTCTCTCGGTGTGAGGTGGGGGTCGTGACGGCGTTGATGATGCCGGTATCAGCGCTTTCGGCGACACGCCCAACAAGTCGAGCAGGGATGGGTGGCAGATGAGCGCGGCGACAGAGGTGTTGTTCATCGGGGGCCGGTCCGGTGTGGGCAAGAGCAGCGTCGGCTACGAGGTGCACGCGCAGTTGTCGGCGGCAGGGGTACGGCATTGCCTGATCGAGGGCGATTTCCTCGATATGGCGGCGTATCCACCGATGGACAGTCGGGGGTTGGCCGAACGAAATCTTGCCGCGATGTGGGCCAACTATCGCGCATTGGGCTGTCGCCGCATGATTTACATCAATACCGCCAGCGTTGTCGCTGATGTCGTCGAGAGCCTGGCCGCGGCCATGGGCGACCACCCGGTGGCGGCCGGGATCCTGCTGACTTGCACGGGGCCCGCATCAGTCACGACGACTGCCGCACAAGTTGCCCTAACTGCATCCGGCCGGCGTCGAAGCGTGCCGTGATCTCCCGGCCGCGCCCATCGAGGATGCTGATCCTGTCATCCCCGATGAAGGACACCCGCTGAGGACAGCGTTCACCTTCAACCCCCGTCCATACTGAGGTTTGCCTGCTGAACACCCCGACACGCTCCCGCAGCCGGACGGCGCACAGCGTATCGATCACGTCTTTCACGTAGTGCGTGACGACCTCGTGGCGACCGTCCGAGCTCACCTCGACGGCCACGACCGCGCTCGGCCCCGGAGCGAAGGCCGCCCACAACAACATCAACGGCAGCAGAGGCACCACCTCGAACGCCAGGACAACTGCGGGCACAAGCCGAGCCCGCAAACGCGGCCAACCCCACCTCGGCGCGTAAACAATCAGCGCCCCCGTTGCGAGCCAGCACACCATCGGAGACAGAAACGGGATCTCCTGCAACCGATAGAAACGGTCCGACACATAGATCGCAAGTACTGCCGCGGGAGCCGCCACCAAAAGCGCAGCAACCGTGACCAGCCAGGCGATGCGCCAACGACGCACCGCCCTGTCGAACGCGGGCCACTGCCCACTCGACTCGGGATCCATCTGATTCCCCAACGCCCGGGCCAACTTGTCCAAATCGGCGCGACTCCGGCAGCCGGACCTCCCGCCACTCTATAGAACTCGCCGGCCATCCCCGATCTCATGGTTACGGACTACCCTGCCGATGATGAGCGCGGACGACTGGTTGACCGATACCCGAATCTCCTACGACACAGTCGCGTCGAGCTATGCCGACCAGGTGCGCGATGCCCTGGCTGGACACCCATACCTCCGTGCAGCTCTGGCATTGTTCGCCGACAGCGTGCGGGCCGCCGGCGGCGGGCTCGTAGCCGATGTCGGGTGCGGTCCCGGACACGTCACCGCCTACCTGCACCAGCTGGGTGTCGATGCCTTCGGCGTCGATCTCTCCCCCGGGATGATCGAGACGGCTCGGCGTGACCACCCCGGCCTGCGGTTCGAAGTGGGTTCTATGACGGAGCTGGACTTCCCGGCAGCCTCGATGGCCGGCCTGCTGGCCTGGCAGTCGTTGATCCACATCCCCGACGACGAGGTCCCGGCCGTGCTGAGGCACTTTCATCGAGTACTGCGGCCCGGCGGAACTCTGCAATTACTGTTCCACGTCGGCAACGAGTCGCAGTTGAAGACCCAAGGCTATGGCGGTCACCCGATGAACGTCCATGTCCACCATCGACAGCCCGACCTCATGACGACCTGGCTGCGTGATGCCGGATTCAAGGTCGAGGCTCACCTGCTCCTCGCCCCGGAGGAAAGAGCATCGCAAGCAATACTTTTCGCACGGCACCAGCCCTACCAGTAGTTCCACGCAGGGATCAGTCGTCGGTCAACTGCTTGCGGAACTCCTGCCGCCAACGGGGGTCCTGACGGCAGCCCACGACCAAGCCCAGAGATTCCCGGGCCGGCAGGTTGAGCGCCTCGGCCAGGGCGCGGGCGGCCATGGCCCGGTCCTGCCAGACCGAGCGGTCCTTCCAGTCGGCGTATGTCACCTGGGCCTCGGCGTGCACGCGGCGCAGCCGCAGGTCAAGGGCAGAGTCGTCGGTAACGCCGGGGTGATCCTCCGCGCTCAGCAGGGACAGTGCGGCAGTGACCTCGGTATAGGTGTCGAGTCCGGTCTCGGCGGCCAGTGACGACATCTGCGCGGCGAGAACGCGGCGCAGGCGCTCGGGGGTCGCGGCGTCGACGAGAGGGGTGAACCGGTCGGGCACGGGGGTCTTGAAGTTGTGTTCCGGGTACCCGAAGTTGTTGTCCGGGAGCAGGGGAAGGATCCGCGCGCTGTCGAGTTCCCCGTCCAGGCCGGGCGGCGGCAGTGCGATGCCGCAGCGGCTAGCGACCGCATCACATACTGCCAGCAGCCGTTCCCGCCACTGCTCGGGTGTGGATTCCTGACCGTCGTACGGTGGCAGACCGGGGAAGACCTTGAACGGGTCGCGCCCGTAGTCAGGCGGGACTGCCCATAGCAGCGCGGCCCCCTGCGTGTCGTACTTCGTCACCAATTCGCCGTTGTCGACAAGGGACACCAAGATAAAGCCGCGGTCACCCCGATAGCTGACCGACACCGCACGGGTACCACGGGACACACGGCGCAGCACCTCATCGCGGGTGCCCTCGAAAATCTGAGGACCTTCCTCAACACCGAAAGCCCAACCGCGGTGGGTTCCTACCCGCACCACCGGCAGCAACACGCGAGGATTCTGCACCTGCTGGTCTGGACTTTCCGCCTCCTCCCGCCACCGCGGACGCCGGGTCTGGGGCAACGCGCCGAACCGGCGCAGGAGTTCGTCCTCGTCCAATGCCTGCGCGAAGGTCAGGCAGAGATTGTCGTACCCGCGGGGCCAGGCCATGCCCGGTGTGGCGTGGGAAGTCGTCCGGCGCGGCGCGGCGATGACCGGGTCGACGAGCGCTGAGTCGAACAGAGACCGAGGCTCGTGGGGCCGTTCGGGAACCAGCTCCCACAGCAGCATCCCGTCGTCGACGACAGGAACATACGGTAGCCCCACCGTCATGGCGGTTCCGCCCTCCAGGGAGTCGGCGACCTGTTGCAGGAAGGCTGCCAAGCTTGCCCATTCCCCGAACCGCGTGCCCTCGGCCTCCGCATCCTGGCCCACCGCGCCGAACGACTCTCCTGGACGGCAATCCAGGACCAGCGCGTCCGCACTGAAGTTACGGGCGAAGGCCAGGAAATCCCGGTGCCAATAGCCCCCGGGTCCCTCGAGTAGCTCGTCCTCGGCGTACCTGGCCCACGACTCCTGCTTGCTCGAGCCCGCGGAGAGGATCTCGGCGAGGGTGTAGGGCTCGAAGCCGGGGAAGCTGAAACCCCCTTCCTCTGGGGCGACGTAACCCCGCTTCCCGGCGGAAACTCCGTCGTGGTGCCGCAGATACGCGATCAGGTCCGCCGGGAACTCCACCCCCAGCTCGGCGGCTGCGGTGCTGATGGCCGCCTGCGAGGCGGGCGGGCGCAGGGATGCGAAGGTGCGCGGCGCGTGCGCGGCGAGCCAGGAGTCAATCCGTCGCCACGACTCTTCCACGAGGTGAACGTGCATGGCGCGATCATCACATCAACCTCTGACATCTATGCCTGCTGATCGAGCGGTAATCGGTATGAGCGGGCATCGAAACGGCCCGAGTTCACCTCACGCTGAGCCGCTTGGCCTGACCGTTCCGCCGGCCGCCTTGCCGTCAGCTGCAGCCATCGGATCGGATCGGGTGTGGAAGCCGCGCCGTGTCAGGACTGTAGCCAGGCCACTACCGCTAGGACGCGACGGTGGTCATCGGCGGACGGTGGCAGATTCAGTTTGGCGAAGATGGTGGAGATGTGTTTCTCCACGGCGCCTTCGGTGATCGTCAGTTGCTTGCTGATCGCCCGATTGGTACGCCCCTCCGCCATCAGGGCCAGCACATCGCGCTCCCGTGGGGTCAGTTCGTCCAGTGGGCCGCTGCGCCGCCGCGCGAACAGCCCGGCGACAACCTCGGGGTCGAGCACGGTGCCGCCGTCCTGCACCCGGCGCAGGGCATCGGCCAGCTCCTCGAGCTTGGCGATCCGATCCTTGAGCAGATAGCCGACGCCGCCAAGTCCGGCCTCGGCGAGTAGATCGGTGGCATAGGCCTGCTCGACGTATTGGGACAGCACCAATACCGCCGTGCCGGGCACGAGACGCCTGGCCTCCAGCGCGGCACGCAACCCCTCGGTGGTGAACGACGGCGGCATGCGCACATCGGTCACCACAACGTCGGGCCGATGTTCGACCACCGCGCGCACCAGCTCCACACCGTCGCCGACCGCCGCGACAACGGTGGCGCCCGCCTCGTCGAGCAATCGCACGAGCCCCTCCCGCAGGAGCAGGGAGTCTTCCGCCAGAACTACACGCATAACCGGCGAGCCTAACGAGGCAGCGGTATCTCGGCGGTCAGCACTGTCGGTCCGCCGGCCGGGCTGTGCACGTCGAGCCGGCCGTCCACTCCGGCGAGGCGATCGGCCAGACCGGCCAGGCCGTGGCCCTTTCCGAGGTGCGCGCCACCCGACCCGTTGTCGGTCACCCGCAGCCACAGGGTCGTCGCATCGGTGGTCACCGACACCACGCCGCTGTCCGCCTGCGAATGCTTGGCGATATTGGTCAAGGCCTCGCTGATCACGAAATATGCTGCGTTCTCGACGGATTCGGCCAGCCGCTGATCCTCGCGCAGCGTGCATTCGAGCGTGCTGGGCACCGGGCAGCGGGCCACGGCGGCGGCGAGCGCGGCTGCGAGGCCACGATCGATGAGGATCGGTGGCGCGATACCGCGGGAGACCGCGCGCAGTTCGCTCAGGGCCTCGCGGGTCTGTTCGAGCGCTTCGCCGACCAAGGCTTCCGCGGCGTCGGGGTTGCTCTTCATGCGCCGGCGGGCCGCCTCGAGGTCCATGGTCAGCCGGACCAGTCGCTGTTGCGGCCCGTCGTGAATATCGCGCTCCACCCGGCGCAGCGTTTGCGCCTCGGCCTGGACCACGGCACTGCGGCTCTCGGTGAGCTGCTCGGCGCGCGCCCGTAGTGCGGCCGTCTCATCGGTCAGCAGCGCGCGGGCCAAACCCGTGTGCACGGAGGCGAGGCCGCGCAGCACGATCGGAGCTGTACCCAGGAGCGCCAGCCCCAGCAGCGTATTCGTGACGATGTTGGGCAGTAGGCCGTGTCGGCCCAGCAGATCGGCCAGGCCCTGCGAGTCCGGGGCATAAGTCCGCCAGCCGTAGAGCGGATACAGCGTGCCCGCCACCGCCCCGACCACCCAGATCATGGTGATACCCCAGGTGAACAAGGACACCGGCAGTGTCAGCACGCCGTGTGCCAGGTCGCGCCAGTACTGCGGAGTCGTCAGCATCGTCCGGATTCGGCGTGACCAGGGCCCGCCGGTGCTGCCGTAGTAGGCGGGCAGCAGCGAATGCCCGGTTACCGCAGCTACTCGGCGTCGTTCGAGGGCGGCGAACCCCTTGGCCGCCGTCAGGGTGCCTAACAGGAGGGGGATTCCGATGCCGATTACCGCCGTCGCGCCGCCCAGGAGCAGTCCGCAGGTCAGCACGAGGAAACCGACCAGCCCCACGACGATGCCGGGCAGGAGATAGACCAGATCGCGCCGGGCCTGCGGCAGATTGAACATGAGGGCAAGGATTCCAGGTCCGATCCGCGTCGTTCCACCCCGCCAGCAGGCGGCGGCACCCTGGGGCTACCCCCACCCCGGCTCTGGTGCGGGCGGGCGTGTTCTCAACGCCGCTTGTTCCTAAGTTTCGAACACGTCGTCGTGACGCTGCCGCGCCATGCCAGCGCAGAGAATCAGGAGCAACCCACCATGGGAATCAATGCGGTCATCACCCCGCCGAAAGAGATAGACAGCGAAGGGCATCCGGCTGCCGACCGATGGAATCCGCTCACCCGGATCGCATTCCGGTTCGGCGTCGTCTATTTCGGTTTGTACTGCCTCGGCATTCCGCAGGTCTTTCTGGCCATGCTGGGGTATCTGGGCCGCGATCTGAACAATGGCACCGCCGACTGGTCGGCCGGCCTGGTCGAGTGGGCGGGACGGCACATCTTCGGTGTCGAGACCGGATCGCCCATCGGTGGCTCCGGGGACGGCACCTTCGAATGGACGCGGCTCGGCGTCTACCTGATCATCGCCCTGGCGGCCGCGACGGTCTGGACGGTCCTGGATTGCCGTCGCCTCACCTATTCCGCGCTGCTGCCCTGGTTCCGAATTCTGCTGCGGCTCATGCTGGCGGCACAGATGTTCTTGTACGGCATGGCCAAGGTCTTCCCGATACAGATGTGGGTGCCGCTAGACCGGTTGGTACAACCGCTCGGCGAGCTGAGCCCGGCCGGCATCATGTGGGCGCAGGTGGGCGCGTCGACTCCGTACGAGATCTTGCTCGGCTGCGCGGAGGTCACGGGCGGGCTGCTGCTGTTGCTCCCGCGGACGGTGCTGCCCGGGGCGCTGCTGTGTGCGGTGTCGATGGGCCAGGTGTTTCTCATGGACGTCTGCTTCGGTGTCCCGGTACGACTGCATTCGTTTCATCTGCTGCTGATGGCGCTGGTGCTGGTGGCTCCCGATGTGCCGCGATTGCTCGCGGTCTTCGGTGGTCGTGCGGCGGGGCCGTCGGCCCGGCGCGCGCCGCTGCGATCCCCGGGCGGTGGCGTTGTCATGGCCCTGGTCGTGCTGATCTGCGGATTGTGGACGCTGGGATATCAGGCATGGGAGTCGGGGACGGCCTGGCGGCAACTCGACGACCGATCGAAAACGGTTCCGCTGTACGGGATCTGGAATGTCGAGGAATTCTCGCGCGACGGTGTGCCGCAGCCGCCGCTGGTCACCGATACGCGACGCTGGCGGCGCGTCATCTTCGATCTGCCGGGGCTCGTGACCGTCTCGAGCATGGACGATTCGCGCACGGTCTACGCCGCTACGGTGGACACCGACAACCGGATGCTCACCCTGGCGATGCCCGGGAAGCCGGAGGAAACCGTGCGATTGCGCTTCGAGCGCCCCGACGACAGCTTGATTCTCGACGGCCAAGGACTGCACATGAACACGACCCGAATCGACCCCGAGACCTTCCCCTTGAAACGCGGCGACGTCCCGTGGGTGCAGAACGACGGAACCCATCCGCTGTTTCCGTCACCATCTCGGGCGGGCGCGTGAGGACCGCGACCGTGGTCGGTTCGGGGCCGAACGGTCTGGCCGCGGCCGTGACGCTGGCCCAGCGCGGCGTCGAGGTGACCGTGCTGGAGGCCGACCGATCCATCGGCGGTGGCACCCGAAGCGGCGAGTACACCTTGCCGGGACTGCTGCACGACCACTGTTCCGCGGTCCACCCGTTCGCCGCCGCCTCGCCGTTCCTGCGCGGTCTCGACCTCGAAAAGTACGGTCTCACATGGTGTTACGCACCCATCGACCTGGCGCATCCGTTGCCCGGCGGGAAAGCCGGAGCGCTGGTGCGCTCGGTAGCCGAGACCGCGCGCGGGTTCGGGGTCGACGAGCCGCGCTGGAATCACCTGTACGGGAAACTGTCCGAACGCATCGACGACCTGCTCGACGAGGTGTTCCAGCCGCCACTGCATCTGCCGCGCCATCCGATTACATTGGTGCGCCTGGGTATTCCCGCGGCCGCACCGGCCGCGCTACTGGCGCGACTGTGGCGGACCGACGAGGCGAAAGCGCTGTTCGGCGGCGTGTGCGCGCACTCCTTCCAGCCGTTGACCCGGCCGTTCTCCTCGGCTCTCGGCATGATGTTCCTGGCCGTGAACCAGCGCTACGGCTGGCCGGTGGCGCGTGGGGGCTCTCGGACCATCACCGATGCGCTTGCCGCGCTGCTGATTTCGCTGGGCGGAAGAATCGAGACGGGTGTGCGCGTCACCTCGGCGGCGCAACTGCCACCCACCGACCTCACCCTGTTCGACCTCGGCCCGCGCGCGGTCGCCGACCTGCTGGCCGACCGTATGCCGAATCGAATCCAGCGCGCCTATCGCCGATACACCTACGGCCCGGGCGCATTCAAACTGGATTTCGCGGTTGAGGCCGGTATCCCCTGGACCAACGAGACCTGCCGTCGAGCCGGAACCGTGCACGTGGGAGGCTCTTTCCAGGAAATGGTGGCAGCCGAGCGGGACACGAACGCCGGTCGCATGCCCGCACGCCCTTTCCTCATTGTCGGCCAGCAATACCTGGCCGACCCCGGGCGCTCACGGGGAGACACTCACCCCATCTACGCCTACGCCCATGTGCCCCATGGATTCTCCGGTGACGCCACCGAAGCAATCCTTACCCAGATCGAACGTTTCGCCCCGGGCTTCCGCGACCGGGTCCTCGCCGTATCCGCCACCACCACAACCGGCCTAGCCGCCGCCAACCCCAATTTCGTGGGCGGCGACGTCATCGGCGGCGCCGCCACCCCCGCACAATTGCTCACCCGCCCCCGCATCGCCCCCGACCCGTACTACACCGGCGTTCCGGGGATGTTCATCTGCTCCGCCGCGACCCCTCCCGGCGCGGGCGCGCACGGCATGTCCGGCCACAACGCCGCACTGTCGGCCCTTCGTCGACTGCCGGAATCGGCCGCGCGGAGGGCGAGGCCGGAATGACCGACCCGCCGGACCCGGCCGCACCACGACGCTGCGGCCTTGCTGATATCCGCTCGTCGGCAGAAGAGGGCGTTCCGACGGACTTGGTCCGCATTGAGCGCTGATTACTGCATGGCCTGACCATGGATTGAAAGCCATTGCAAAACAGTAGAACTGGGGGCAGCTGCTGATCAGTTCGATACTTCGTAGACCAGGGACGTGCGGTGTAGATTCGATCGCGAGTTCCACTGCGCAGCATGGAAAGATCGATATGCCCCGCCGATTGACAGCCCTGTTGGGCATCACCAGTCCGCTGTTCGCCATCACCCTTGGCGTTACCGCTCCCCAGGCCGCCGCGGCGCCAACGGTCGTGTTGGCGCCCTGGGTTTCGTGCACCGAATTCTGGTGCCGTAACGAAACCGATGACACCTATCGCGTAGATGTGATCGTCGACTGCGGTTTCGGGATGGAGCGTGTCACTCGGGCGCATCTTCCGGCGCGCAGGACGACGAGTGTGAACGGTGGATGCGGTAGTCGCAGCGAGCCCTGTTCGGATGGCGGCAAGAGCCTGAGTTCATGCAGCCGCCCCAATCTTATCTTCGGGATCAGGTACGACAATGTTGTCGTCGACAACAGCCCGATTCCACCGTGGCCTTTCGGCGGTACCGGCTCATCGTTCTGAACCGATCGTGTCCCATACCGCGGGGGCATCCGGCTGTCGAGCGCCGGCAGCGTCCGGATCGTGCCTAGGTTCCTTGTTCTGCGGTGGGCGAATGTTGGTCTGGCGACGCAAACTCGCCGAGCGGTTTAGACCATGTGCACAAGCTTTTCCTATGACCATTGACGCTCTTCATAATCACGCCCTAACGTCCGGAACACATTCTTAGCGATCGGGCGCTCTCTATGTGTGGGGTGCGGGTCGCCCTGTGACACAGAGGAGTTCATGTGACAACGGGAGCCCGGAAGGCGCTCGGCCAGGCATGTCTGGCCGTCGCGGCGGGTCTGACGATCTCAGCCAGCCCGGTGGTAGCCAATACTGCTTCGGGGCAAGAGATTCCGGTGCAGCCAGCGCTGCCATTCCCGGTGCCACCCGCACCTCCCTACCTGGATACCACGTTCTACCAACCGGATCCGGCTCGCGTCGCGGCAGCCGAACCTGGCGAGATCCTGACGGCGCGGCAGGTGAATCTCGCCAACTTCTGGCTGATCCCGTTGAACGTCAAGGCCTGGCAGCTGTCCTACCGCAGTACCAACACCCGCGGTGAACCGATCGCAGCGGTAGCCACCGTGGTCGTTCCGCAGCGCCCCGCACCGACCGGGCAGCGCGGACTGGTCTCCTTCCAGTTCGCCGAGGATTCCCTGTCGATCAACTGCGCACCGTCGTACACGCTGCAGATGGGATCACTGCCGAACCCGTTGAACGCGGTCATCTCGGTGGAATTCGCACAGGTGCAGGCGATGCTGCACTTGGGTCACGCCGTGGTCATGCCCGACCACCAAGGACCCAACGCGGCCTATGCCGCCGGACCGCTGGGCGCCCGGATCACCCTCGACGGCATCCGCGCCGCCGAACGATTCGAACCGGCCGGACTGCCCGGCACCGACACCCGCGTGACCACGTGGGGCTATTCGGGCGGCGCCATCCCCACCGCCCATGCCGCGGAACTGCAACCGACCTACGCGCCGGAGATCAACCTCGTGGGTACCGCCGCCGGCGGCATCATGGCCGATGTTCGCATGGCCGTCGACTACAACAACACCACCTCGCTCGTCGGTGGCCTGGTCATCGGGGGCCTGCTGGGTGTGGCACGCGAATACCCCGAGGTCGACCAGTTCATGGAGCGATACCTGAACCCGTTCGGCAAAGCCTTGCGGCTGGTGCACGAAAACCAATGCGTGGCACTACAAGCCGCCGCCTTCCCTTTCGTCAACCTCAAGGGCCTGTTCGACTATCCCGGCGATCCCATGCGCGCGCCCGACATGCAGGCCGTGCTCGACGAACTGAGCCTCGGCAACCGCGGCACCCCGACATCGCCGCTGTTCCTCTTCGAATCCCCCTTCGACGAGGCCATGCCGATCAACGCGGTCAACAACCTCTACGACACCTACTGCCGAGACAGCAACGCACGTGTCTACTACACCCGCGACCTGCTCAGCGAGCACGTCATCGCCGACGCCGCGAGCATCGGCACCGCCGCCATGTGGCTCAACGACCGCCTCAACGGCATCGACATCCCGCCCGGCTGCAACAACCGCGACGTGCTCTCCGCGTTTCTCGACCCCGGCTCCATCCAGTTCTTCGTCAACATGATCGGACAAACCCTCGCCTCCACGCTGGGCCTACCCGTCTGACCACACTCGATCCTCCGATCAAACTGGGTGGCCCAGGCCTGGTCCCGCTCGGCTCGGCGGCTCGTCCTGCCGTTCGCCGTTCTCTTGCTGTGCGGACGAACCATCACCTAATCGGTAGTTCAGCGCGTGCACTGGGGGTCTGCCGCAGAACTGGGTATTAGAGGACCAGAGACGCCCCTGCCCGACATGGGGAGTTTCCGCCCTGCTGCCGTCGAAAGGTCCGATTTCGTTGCCACCCACAGAAACTGCCGAGATCGGAGGCCTGGCCGGTTGGGCCGTGAGCCTGATGGAGCGCATCGGTGGTCCCGGTGCCGGCCTGGCTATCTTCCTGGAGAACCTGTTCCCGCCGGTGCCCAGCGAGGTCGTGCTGCCCCTGGCCGGATTCTCCGCACGGCTGGGCCATTTCTCCCTGGTCGAGGCAGTGGTGTGGACGACGATCGGCTCGATACTGGGCGCGTGGTGCCTCTATGGGCTGGGTGCGTGGCTGGGGCACGACCGGATGCGGGAGCTCGCGTCGAGTATTCCGCTGATCGAGGTCGACGACATCGACAAGACCACCGCGTGGTTCGCCCGCCATGGCACCAAAGCCGTCTTCTTCGGCCGCATGGTGCCGTTGTTCCGCAGTTTCATCTCCCTACCCGCGGGCACCGAGCGGATGAACTTCGCCTCGTTCACCCTGTTCACACTGCTGGGTAGTCTGATCTGGAACTGCGCGTTCATCGGTGCCGGTTATGCGCTGGGCGCCAACTGGCATGTCGTCGAGCCGTATTCGGCGGCACTGCAATACGTGGTGAGCGCGGTCGTGGTTCTCGTCGTGGTGCGGTTCGTGCTGCGGCGACTACGCCGCCGCAACGACTCACCCAGATCAGTGGGCTCACATCGTCAGAGCTGATCGTCCTTGATGGCTTCGACCAGCTGCTGATCGATCCCACGGACCTGTTCCCGGTACGGACGCAGGGTCACACCGACGTCGATCAACTGCCAGTTCTCATCGACATCGGCATCGGTCACAACGAGTTCCAGGTGATCATCCACGGCACGCATGTGCAGACCTTGCAGGACCTGCAACAGCTGTGCCGCACCCTTGCCGCCGCCACGGGTTCCATAGGTGGCCACCGCAGCGGGTTTGCCGCTCCACTCGTGATACAGGTAGTCCAGCGCGTTCTTCAGCGCGGCGGGGTAGCCCCAGTTGTATTGCGGGAGGACGAACAGGAATCCGCTGTAGAAGTCGACTGTCCGACTCCACCGCTTGGTGTGATCATGCTGGTACTGCCGTAAGGCCGCCTTCAGGGGTTCGTCCAGCAACGGCAACTTCTGCTCTGCCAGATCGAGCAATTCGTACTGCAACGGACTGCCCTCCTGCAGGACGTCCCGAATCCATGCGGCAATCTCCGGGCAGATGCGGGTGGGTCGCGTGCTGCCGATCACTACCGCCACTTTGTCAGTGGAGGACTTCACGCCGGCGGTGCTGTCAGTCATCGTTCGACCTCCATACCCGTTTCGCGGATTTTGATCTTGTTGCCTGGCGCGAGCCTATCCGTGCGACCCCGGTAGTCAGGCGAGTGGTGGGAGGTCGGCGCGCAGGCCGTCGAGGGAGATGCGTAGCAGTCGGTGCCACATGTGCGGGCGGCACCGGTCGGTGATCTGGACGGCATGGCCCAGCGTGACCAGCAGGAGCAGTAGGTCATCGGCAGTCACGCCGGGGCGCAGCAGGCCTTCGGCGCGGGTGCACAGGTCCTCGATGACGAGGCGAAGCCGCCCGAGGCCGTCGGGGCCGGGCTCCGGCACGACCATTGCGAAGTGCTCCATGATCGCGCGGTGGTGGGCGTAGCCGGTCAGCGCCTGCTGGTAGAAGTCGGTCAGTGCGGCCCAGGGATCCTCGGCCTCAGCGGCTGCCGCGCGCGCGGACTCCGCCCAGTTCGTGAAGTCCCTGCGCAGCACCGTCTGGACGAGATCTTCCTTTTTCGGGAAGTGCCGATACAGGGTGCCCATGCCCACCTGGCTGCGGCGGGCGATCTCGCGGACATCCACCGCGGTGCCCTGCTCGGCCAGTACAGCCGAGGCGGCCTCGATGATCGCCTCGCGGTTGCGGATCGCGTCCACCCGGGGCGCGCGGCGTCGGCTTTCGGTCATACCGCCCAGCTTATCCCTTAACCGGAGCAGCTGCTCCGTTCTATGCTAACTTTGAGGAGCATCTGCTCCGGATAGTGCAGGGAGACACCATGTCTGATCCGTCGGCAACACGCCGCACCGAGGTCCCTGACCTCAACAACTGGAACGCCCGAATCATCGCCGAGGTCAGGGCGAACGCCGGGTATGCGCTCTGGAGTACCGCAGCCGAATTCGCCGCGGGCCGCCCGGTTCCGCCTCGAATCCCCGGCCTCTACGACGAGCACCCGGGCATGCCGCTCATCCTGGTGCACCACACCGGAGCCAAGTCCGGACTCGCACGGATCAGCCCATTGTTCTATCAATCGGTCGGCGACAACTGGGCCGTCTTCGCCACCCACGGTGGCAGTCCACGCAATCCGGCGTGGTACCGCAACCTCACGACGAATCCGCGGATCACCGTCGAGACCGGCACCGAAACAGTGACTGCCGTCGCGAGAGTCGCCGAAGGTGCTGAGCGCGAACGGATCTGGGCGAAAGAGATAGCGCTCGTTCCGAAGTTCGCCGAGTTCGAAGCGGCCGCGGGCAGGCAGATCCCGGTTGTCGTGCTGGAGCGAGTCCTGGGGAACACGGTTTACCGCTGACCCGACCTTGGGACCCTGCACCTACTCGTCGCCGCGACCACCGGCCGACCACTTGAACGCGACAGGTCCGACGAGCATCGCACGATCGAGCATTTCCGGTGTGAACCGCACCTGCGTGAGCTGCGCGGTCAAGGCGAAAGCTCTCGGCAAGGCAGCGAAGTAATCGTCGTCGTCATCATCCCAGTCCCATTCATGCTCCTCTTCCTCCATGTCCAGCGGCATGCCGAGTTCCCGCATGAACTCATACAGCCGGTCGGGCTCGGAGCCGAATCGAATGTGCGGGCACGACAAGGGTTTGTAGCCCGTGACAAGCGTGCCGTCGATCGCGTACATGAAGCAGTCTTCGGCGTAGGCGTGGTGAGTGATGGCCACGACCTCACAATCACGCGACAATTCGGCCAGGACGTCGGGGAGCGTGGCCATCCACCCGAACGGCTCGATCGCCACGCTCCACTCACCGGCCTGCCAAACACCCACGGCGAGCCCCTCGGATGGTGTGGAGCAGGACTCGCTGGCCTGCCGCATAATCCCATCGAAGTCCGATTCCCGGCCCTGGTCCGCGCCGCGACTGAAGCGGCGCACCACCTCCGACGGGTCGAGCCCGCGGAAGAAGGCTACGGTGAAGATCTCGCCCAGCGGGCAGGCATTTCCGTCGTCGGCATTGAGCCAGTAGTACGGGGCCAGCGGGTCGGAAGTCGCCATACAGTGCATGATGGCAGCTGCTACCGACAATCGGCGGCCTCGTTTCTTTCTGCGCCAGAGGACAATTCGAGACACCGCTGAGCTCTAGTTCCTGGTCGCGGTCAGGACTTCCAGAGCGAGGAGCCAATAGGGTGCGTTCGATCCGGGCTGCGCACGCGTGCGGGCACTGTCAATGCTGGAACGCGTGCAGCACTCGCTGGTGGACCGAGTTACGAAGACGCTTGTCCGCCTGAGGATCCATGCCCTCGGCAACGAAGACGGCATCGGTGAATGACTCGGCGTCGGCAGGCGGCGATGCACACAGTCTGCTTCTTTCTGCTGGTGACAGGCAGAAGCCGAGTTGGGCACATAGATCGTCGAGCAACAGCATCACGTCTACGGCATCGTCCGCACTCACAACGCCGAGTCTGCACTACGGTCGCTGATCTTGCGCCGCTCCGCGCTAACCGCTCAGGAGGGATAGTCAGCGGGGCGTCAGCGTGATGCTGCCGATTTCCACTCCACCGAAGTACGCCGGGCCTGCGTACCCGCCACGTCCGTCGCTGATCAGCAGGACGCGATGCCCGGGAAACAGATCTACATAACCGCCCTCGGGCGTCGGATGGATCGGGTAGCGCCCTATCAAAACCAGTTCCCCGCCCTCGACGCGTGCGTCACGTTGCAGGAGCACGATGCCGGCCGACCACGTCGTGGACGTGTAAGGGCCGGGTTCGACGTCGGCGGATGCCTGCCCGACCGTGCCGAAGAGCGTGGCGGCACCCACGGCCACAGCGATCGCGGCGGTCCGGAAAACCGCTGGTCTGGCGCGTATGGACATCAGCAACTCCTGTCGCCTGGGGCTACCGACTCTACGCCGACCTTCAGGTAACTCAGCGCCCAATCGCTCGGCGGCTGTCGACAGTCTCTCGGTAACCGAAGCCGCCCTCGTGGTGGCCTTCAGCCCGATGAAACACCGATATCCGACGCGAACGAGGCCGCGCGGGCTCGACCGCGGGGTCCGGCTCAGGTTCCGGCAGTCTGCCGGACCATGGTCTCGTGGCCGCACGGTTCACAGCTGCCGGGCTCTCGACCCAACCTAGTCCACGGCCAGTTCGATCGGGATGGCGAAGACGTCGACCATCGCGCCGTTGCGCAGCACCGTCACCGGCATCGATTTGCCGATGGCGTCGCCGAAGAGCTGGCGTTGAATGCCTTGGGCGTCACGGACTTCCGAGCGGGCGACGCTGAGGACCAGGTCGCCGCGGCGCAAGCCTGCGAGTTCGGCGGGGCCGCCGCGGACGACCTCCATGATGCGGACGCCGGCGCGCTGGCCGGTGCGGGAGGCGAGGGTGGCGGGCAGGGGCGCGGGGACGCCGACCAGGCCGAGGTAGGCGCGGCGGACCCGGCCCTCGCTGTGCAGGGTGCCGATGATGCGGCGGGTGGTGGCGTTGATCGGGATGGCGAGGCCCACACCGATACCGGCGACGGCGGTGTTGATGCCGACCACCCGGCCGGCCGAATTGGCCAGTGCGCCACCGGAATTGCCGGGGTTCAGGGCGGCGTCGGTCTGGATGACGTCCTCGATGACGCGGCCGGCGCGGCGGGAGGCGACCGGGACCGCCCGCCCCAGCGCGCTGACCACGCCCGCGGTGACCGAACCCGCCAACCCCAGCGGGTTGCCCACCGCGACGACCAATTGCCCCACCACGAGCTTGTCGGCGTCACCGAGCCGGACCGCGCCGGGTGCGCCGCCGCGGGCGCGCAGCACCGCCAGGTCCGACAGCGGGTCGATGCCGACCACATCGAACCGGGATTCGACGCCGTCGGCGAAGACCACCTCGCCGCCCGAGGACGAGCCGACGACGTGCGCGTTCGTCAGCAGGAATCCGTCGTCGGTGAAGACCACCGCCGATCCGCTCCCCCGGCGGGTCCGCACGCTGGCCACATGCGGCGTCACCGAGCCCGCGACCTCGATCACGGTGCGCGAATACGCGTCCATCGCAGCGTCGTCCACTTCGACCACCCTCCTGCCCACCCGTTGCCGCCCCTTCCAGCATGCCTGCGAACGCAAGGTTGCGCACCGTGTTCGCCAGAGGCACAAGCGAATTCGTGATCTTGGTGGCGAAATCCAGACTGGGCAACGACTGTCTGAGACGCTATCGTGGAGAAACCCAGTACCACGGGTACCGATACAACGAGGTGTCTCATGAGCAACCCGAGCATGCGTATCAAGGACCACGCCGCCGTCTATCCGAAGGCCAGGCGAATACGGTTCACTTTCGGCGAACCACAGCCGATGTCGAAGTACTTCGCCGGCGGGGACATGGTGTTCAGCCATTTCATCGCCGGCTTGTCCGCTGGATTCCCGCCCGGCGAGGAATCCTTCATCCGGTCGGTGGTCCGGATGTCCGGCAAGATCACCGATCCGGACCTGAAGCGGCGCGCCACCGGTTTCACCGCCCAGGAAGCCACGCACGGACGCGAGCACCGCAAGCTCAACGCGAAACTGGCGGCCCTGGGCTATCCCATCGCCTGGATCGACTCCTCGCGCGTCGCCGATCGCACGAAACAGCTCGAACTGCTGGTACCCGCGAGCCTGCACCTGGCCGCGACCGCGGCGGCCGAGCATTACACCACCGTGCTCGCGGTGCGGGTCCTCAGCAAACCCGAGATCCAGGCCCTGGCCGGGGACGACGAGGTACGAAACCTGTTGAACTGGCACGCCTTGGAGGAGGTGGAGCACAAGTCGGTGGCCTTCGACGTCTACCGCGCGGTCGGCGGTGGCGAGGCGATGCGCATCGCCACCATGGCGGGTCTGCTCGCCTTGACGGTGCCGCTCACCGCGGGCGGGCTCAGCGTCGCCCTCGCGCTCGACACCTACGCCCGGCGGCACCCGATCCTGGTGGCGCGGCAGGCGCGAACCCTGTTCCGGGGCCCCATCTTCCAGGGCATCGGCCGCGAACTCGCCCGCTATCTGCGGCCCGGATTCCATCCCGACGACTACGACACCAGCGAACTGCTGGCCGAGTGGCAGCGCGAGTTGTTCGGCCAGGACGGTCAGCTCGTCGACCATCTCCGGTAAGGATTCGAATGAAACTCAACACCATTCACCCCGACCTGGTGGTGGTCACGGGCGCGGGCAGCGGTATCGGCCGCGCCACCGCCCTGCGCTTCGCCGCGGCCGGCGCGCACGTGATCGTGTCCGATATCGATCTGCCGGCGGCCAAGGAAACCGTGGAGCTGATCCAGGATCGGCACGGCCGTGCCTCGGCCGCCCGGCTCGATGTCACCGACGCCGACGCCTGGTCCGCCTTCGCCCGCGAAGTCCGTGCCGCACAAGGGGTTCCGGACGTTCTGGTCAACAACGCGGGCATCGCCGTGTCGGGCGCGTTCGTCGACCTGACGCCCGCGGATTGGGAAAAGCAGCTCGCGGTCAACCTTTTCGGCGTCGTACACGGTTGCCGGGCCTTCGGACAGCAGATGATCGAAGCCGGAAAGCACGGCCACATCGTCAATATCGCGTCGGCGGCCGCGTTCACCCCGACACCGGTGATGTCGGCGTACTCGGTGTCCAAGGCCGGGGTGAAGATGCTCACCGAATGCCTGCGGCTGGAGTTCGGGCCGAAGGGCATCGGGGTGAGCGCGATCTGTCCCGGCGTGATCAACACCAATATCGGCGAGCACGCGGAGCTGGTGGGCGTCGATCCGGACCTGGTGGCCCGGGGCAAGGAGTTCACCCGCCGCCTCCAGCAGGCCGCGGCGCGGTTGCCGTTCGATCCGCTGAGCCCGGACCAGGTGGCCCGGGCGGTGCAGCGCGCGGTCCGCTACGACCTCGCCATCGTGCCGGTGCGGCCGGAAGCCTGGCTCGGCTACTTCCTGCTGCGCGTCGCGCCGGGCATCAATCGCCGGATGACGCAGCCGTTTTCGATCGAACTCCTGGAGCGCTGGGCCGCTCGCGCAGTGCGCACCAGCTGAATGAATGATCACCATGCGGCGGCGCCGGAAAGCCGGCGACAACCCGGCGCCACCGCATGGTGGTCCGGCTCAGAACAGGGACTGCTGGTCCGCGGCGAGGAAGAACCCGTGACCGCCCTGGTCGCAGCGCACGCCCGTGGTGAACGAGGTGCAGGCCGTCCCCCGCACGATGAGGGTGTCGCCGTAGTTCAGCACCTTGCCGCCGCCCTCGCGGGAGCCGCCGTCGGAGCCGGGGTACTCCGGGAAGCCCACGAATATCCCCTGACTCAGGCAGATGAACGTGGCGCTGGAGCCCTGCAGATGAGCGCCGACCTTCCGGGCCGGGCTGTTGTCGCAGCGGGGCTGCAACTGCGCGGGGATCACCTTCGCATCCTTCAACTGACAGCCGGTGCCGAAGTTGTCGTCGTTGATGAACCCGCACATGATGTTTCCGCTCGGCGACTGGAAGTAGAACTTGTCGCCGATCTGGTAGTCCCGAGCGTCTACCGTCGCGTCGTTCCTGGTAGGGAGCGGCGTCGTCGCGGGTGCGGCCGTCGGCGAACGCTCGGGCGCCGGCGCACTGGGTTCGGCGGGCGAGGCCACCCCTTTCGTCCCCGACGCTGACCCGGCAGTACCGGACTCGCCGCCACATCCCACCAGACCCACGACCGCTGCCATCGCCGCGATCGTCATCCCCAAGGACTTCATGTCGCCTCCTCCGGAAACACCCCGACGAACTGTGCTGTTCATCGATCGGGCTCAGCGCGGCGTTACTCGGATGCGAAACCGTAATATCAAGCACCACAACGGAACTAAGGGATCGCAGAACCCAAGCGCTCGACGGCTGCGCGCAGCTCGGTCGCCTCGGCCACCCACGCATCGGCTTTCGCCCGCACCCGGTCGAGCGTCGGGTCGCCGTCCCGGTCGATGTCCCACACTACGCCCGCATGCTGTGGGGCTTCCCGCAGCGCTGCGCCCATGTGCTTGCGGCAGCGGCTCGCGCCCAGCCCGTCGGCGAGCGGCTGATAGGCCTCGAACGCCCGCATCCACCAGCTCAAAGCCTGGCGCGATTCACCGCGCGCCCAATACAGGCACCCCCGGATCTCGTAGGTGTGCGCCAGCCCCCCGGGATCGCCGCGCTCGGCGAGCGATTCGGCCAGCCCTAGCCGGTCGTCGGCCGCGTCGTAGCGGCCTTGCAAGATATGCGTGATCGCCAAGTTGATCGCGGTGCATACCTCTCCGGACAGGTCGGTGCGCGGCAGCCGCCACCACACCCGGGTGAGTTTGCCCACCACCGGATCGAAACTCCCTGCCGCGGGCGCCGAGCCCGGTGGCGCGGAATTCGCTACTCGCACCAGATCGTCGAGGGCCGCGCGATGCAGTTTCCGCGCCCGGCGCCCCGGCAGCACGAGGAATCGACTGCGATACCGCGGGCGCTCGTTGAGTCGGCCCGCGCGCATCCACGCCAGACGCTTGTCGTCGAGCCGCTGCGACATCCAGCCGGTGACCCGCACCCGGTAGGCAGGCCGCCCGATCGCCGCCTGCCACACGTCGAGTGCATCGACCAGCCGAGCGGCGGCTGGAATCGCGTCTCGGGGAACCTTGTCGCCCGCCCGCGCGGCCTCCTCGGCCAAGGCGTACAGGAAGGTCTCCCGGTACTCGAACCACCGTCGCGCACCCTCCGCCAGGTCACTGTGGTTCAGCCCGAGCGCCCAGAGCCCCGCCAGTTCCGACCAGTGGTGCAATAGCACCGAAACCGTCACCCGCCACGCGCGCGATTGCTCGGCAGCCGCGCGGTCCTGCGCCGAAGGCGCAGCCCTCGGGCCCGCGCAGTAGCCTTGCCGTCCGCCGAGATGGAGCACACGTGCATCGACCAGCTTCCGCAGCAGCGCATGGACGGCCTCGGGTACCGCGTCCTGTGCCCCCGGTGCGGGCACCGCCGTCTCCGCGACCGCGGCGACTATCGCCAGCAGCACAGCGGGGTCGTACTCCTCGAACGGCAGTACCCGCAATGCCGCCGCGAGCTCGCGGTACGAGCCCGTCAAGTCGCCCAGGTCGCTGTCCTGCGCGGACTGCGGACAATCATGCGCCGGGGGGTAGATGATCGGGCCCGGTGGTACGAGCTGCTGAATCAGCTCGATTTCCCGTGCCGCGCGCCGCTTCTCGCGTCGGCTCTCGGTCCACCGATACAGCGCGAACACCGCCGCCACCGCGAGCAGCGCCAGCCAGAGACCCGAGAGCGCGCGGCCGAGGGTAGCCAGGAAGGAGTCCTCGGTGAGCGACTTGACCATCATGTCGCCGAGCAACTTGGTCACCACGCCGGTGCCGATCAGCGACGCCGCCGCCACGGTCTGCCGCCAGACCGAGGACCGCGTGAGCCCGATCGCGGCGGGTTCGTCGTCGTCCCGGGCGCTGGACTGGGGCGCACTCATCACAGCACCTTGCCGATCAGCCCCGGCAGCAACCACCGGCGCCAGGTGATCAGCACCAGCACGACCGGCGGCACGGACGAGAGCAACGCCCCGGCCGCCAGCTGGCCGATGTTCTCGCTGAACTGGCGGGCCTCGCCCCACAGCAGCAGCGACCACGGGCTCGCGCCCGCACCACTGATCATCAGCCCGACCACGAAATCGTTCCAGACCTGGACGAATTCGAGCACCGCCACCGCCACGAGCGCGGGGCCCGCCGCCCGGCGCACCCGCACCCGGATCTGTCCGGGGCTCGCCAGTCCGCGCAGCGTATCTGCCTCCGGGCTGCCCTTTTTCGCCAGCAGCGCGCCACGCAGAATCAGAATCGAGATCGGCAGTCCGGCGGCGACATGCAAAACGACCAGCGGCACCCGGGTGCCGGAGAGCCCGTGCTCCTCGAGGAACAGATCGAGCGGGCCGAGATAACTCTGCACCGGAAGCACGGCCAGCACCACCACGGCGACCATTCCCGCTTGCAGGGCATGCGGTTTCAGCTTGCGCAGGCGCCGCAGCACCCAGTGACCCGTCGAGTCGACCGGATCCTCCGGCTCCCAGGCGGCCAGTTGATGTGCGACCGGAACCGCCAGCGCGACAACCAGAATGGTCGCGGTGCCTGCGACCACCGCGGTGGTCGCCAGCGACCGCCACAGCGCCGCGTCGCGCAGCGCCCGGCTCAGCGCCGCGAGGCCGGCATCGTCCGGCAATCCGAGACTGGCGGCGGCCAGTGCGAGCAGGGGAACCAGCGCCAGCGCCGACACCAGCGCGACCACGATCGTCGACCGCCGCCTCGGTCGATCGCGCACGATCTCCGCGCCTGGTTCCGGCACTGCCGTCAGGCTCCGGCGCTGCGCCCCGATGTGCGTCCGCAGAAACCACGCCACACACCCGACGAGCACGACCAGCGGCAAGGAGTACGCCGCGGCGACACCCGGTTCCGCCTCGGTCGCCAGCCGCCACCACTGCACGGTCGCGGTGTCCACTTGGTGCTGCATCGATCCGGGCACACCGATCAGCACGATGTCGAAGACCCGCGCGGCGGCGACGGCGACCACCAGAACGACCACCATCACCACCGGAGAGAGCAACTCCAGCAACTTCTTACCGAAGCCGAACGCGCCGCTCCACCCCGGCCATTCCAGGAACTCCGAATTCGCCGGGTCTGCTTCGAGCGCGCGGAGGCCCGCGCGGAACGCGCCGACCGCGAATCCCAGCCAGGTCCACAGAAACGCCGAGCCGAGCATGCAGACGAACAGCGCCTGGTATCCCCACAGGCTGTCGATTCCGCTGCCCAGCCGCTGGAAGACGAGCCGGAACGCGACTCCGGACACCAGCGCCGAAATTCCGAACGCCACCAGCAGCGGCAGCCACAACCACCGCATCCGCCGGGTGGGAAACGCGAGCACAAGACCGAAGACCAAGACCAGCGCGACCCCGCCGACGCCGTAGAGCACCGTCCGGACATACGACCACAGGCCGATCTCACGCAGGGCCCAGCCGGTGACCAGCAGACCGGATACCGCGACGACGAGCAGGACGGCCGCCGATCCGCCGTTGCGCCAATTCCACGCCGCCCCAACCGGGTAGACCCCTCGTAATCCGGCCACTCCCGCGACGATCAGGACGCACCCGAGCACCATGGGCGGATTGTCGATCGCCGCGATCCCCACGGTCCACAGGAACGGCGCGACCAGCAAGGCCACGATCAGCACGATGGCCGGAATCCGGGCCGCCCACGCGGGCCACTGCCACGGTGGCCGCCCGGGGACGAGCGGTCCGCGCATGCGCCGGGTCGCGAGCTCCAGCTCCAGCCCGTGGATCGTGAGTTTCGGCTCGGTGCTCGGTGTCTGGCTCATCGCTGCCGTTCCAGCTTGTTCAGATCGGCGATAGCTCTATCGGTCGCGAGCGCCACCGGGGTGGGGCCGCCGTCACCGACCGCGACCAGGAACTCGGTCAGGATGCGCCACAGCCCGTTTCGCCCACCGACGACGCCGATCCGGTCGGAGAGTTCGAAAGCGAGACTGTCGCCGCGGGTGGCGAGCGCCGCCGCCCGCGGTCGCAGCCACTCCGAATAGGCCGGTGGCGTCAGCTTGTTCGCGGCCAGGAATCCGCCGTGCTCCTGGATCCAGGCCAGCGGCGCGCGCGGAGCTGCCAGCTTGGCCACCATGGTCTGGGCTGCCGCGCCGGCGGCCCGGGTCAGCACGATGATGTCGCCGCCGATGACATGCGGCCGATCCTTGCCGGCGGCGACCCGCGGGAACTCGGCGATGCCGACGACGCTGTCGGGCCGCCCGGCGCGGCGAATACTGCGGCGCACCACCGATTCCGCGAAGTCCGGCGCGACGACCAGCACCGCGTTGCGGCGCTCGAAAACCTCGCGCACGGCGTCCGGGAACTGCCGGGTCAAGCTCGCACCGACACCGCCCGGGAAGGAATGCTGATCGCCGCACAGGGTGCCGAAGTGCCCGAAGGCTTCCGGCACGCCCGGGATGCTCCAGTCTCGGTCGCCGCGGGCGGTTGCCAAAAGGTCGTAGGCGTCCGGGTTCTCCGAACGCAGGATGTTCTCGAACAAGTCGGTGAGCACCCAGCCGTCCGCGCCCGCCAGGGCGAGCAGCCGGCTCGGGGTGCGCGCCAGCTTGCCCATCGCGTCCTCGGTCCAAGACGCGAGCGTCCACGATTCCGGATCGCCGAGCCGGTATCGCTCGACCGCCTCGCGGTCGTACCAGATCATGGATTTATCGGCCACTTTGAACGGCACCCCGTACAGCTTCGCGTCGTGCGTCAGCAGCGGACGCCAGTAGTCCGGATATTCACCGGCCCACAGCGTCTCGGGCACCGGGAGCAGCTTCCCGTTCGCGACCAGATCGTCGATCCGCCCCGCCCGCGGCAGCATCACGATGTCGGGCGCGGTCTGCCCGCCGGCGGCGAACGCCGTCTCGATCTCGTCGCCGAGCGGAATCACCTCCACCGGCTGACTACCGGCCACGCCCGCCAGCACGCCGCGGAACGCCGCCAGCTCCGATCCGCTCCACGGCACCGCGATCCGCACCACGCCCGACTGGCCGAGCAGCACCTCCGGAGCGCAGGCGGCAGCCAGCGGCATGATCGCGCTCGCTCGGAGGAAGGCTCGTCTGCTCCCCATATCACCCCGTATCGCAGCTCCTCGCCCAGTATTGCCCATCGCACCGCGCCGCCGGGCAAGATCGACGCCACACACTTTCCGCGCCAAAAGAATTCGTGCCGATGAGTTTCGCGGCGCCGTGCGGTCTTATCTGCATGGGACCGGATCGGTCTCAGCGATACCAGGAGGGCCGATGTCGGTACCGGACAACGAACCAACGGGTCAGCGACGGCTGGCGGATCATCCGACCGTCGTGAAGATGCGCGAGCGGGAGCGGACGACACCGCCGGTGCTCGAGGCGGCGCGGCTGCGGGAGATCTGTCTCGCGGCCGGCGCCGATGATGCGGGTTTCGTCTCGGTCGAGCATCCGAGCGTGGCCGCGGAACTGGAGCACGCGCGCGGAATCCTGCCCAGCGCAGCGACTTACATCGCATTCTGCGTGCGAATGAACCGCGACAACCTGCGGGCTCCGCAGCGCAGCCTCGCCAATGCCGAATTCAATCACGCCGACGACGACACCAACGAGGTGTCGCGCCGGATCACCCGGGCACTCCAGGACGCGGGCTATCGCGCGGTCTATCCCGCGCCCGGCTACCCGATGGAGGTCGATCAGTTCCCCGGCCGGATCTGGGTGCTCGAACACAAGGTGATCGCCCAGGCCGCCGGTCTCGGCGTGATGGGCATACACCGCAACGTCATTCACCCGAAGTTCGGCAATTTCATCCTGCTCGGCACCGTCGTCACCGACGCCGTGATCGACGAGCCGACCGCCGCCCTGGACTACAACCCCTGCCTGGAATGCAAACTCTGCATCTCCGCCTGTCCGGTCGGCGCCATCATGGAGAACAATTTCGACTTCCAGGCCTGCTACACCCACAACTACCGGGAATTCATGGGCGGCTTCACCGACTGGGCCGAAACCGTCGCCGACAGCGACAGCCGCGCCGAATACAACGAGCGCGTCACCCGCGGCGAATCCTTTTCCATGTGGCAGAGCCTGTCCTTCAAACCGAACTACAAAGCCGGCTACTGCATGGCCGTCTGCCCGGCCGGGGAGGACGTCATCGGCCCCTTCCTGGACAGCCGCAAACAGCACCTCGACGAGGTCGTGCGGCCCCTGCAGAACAAACCGGAACCCGTCTACGTCCTCGAAGGATCCGCCGCCGAGGAACACGCCACCAAACGCTTCCCCAACAAATCCGTCAAACGGGTCGGCAACGGCTTCGGCGACGACGTCAACGCTCTGCTCGACGCCATCGGCCCCCGCCCCAGACCACGCGACCCAGCCGACTGACCGTCAGTGCGCGACCAAGCCGTGTGCGCCGGCCGATCTTCGGGCCGGCTCCGGGAGCTTGGTGTGCATGTCGACGGTGGTACCGCCCGGCGTCGGCTGGACGTTGACCTGGTCCATCAGGTTGCGCATCAAGGTCAGGCCACGGCCGCGATAGTTGTCGTGCTTGGTAGCCGGGGTCTTCCAGTGGCCATTGTCACGAACGGTGACGCGGAGGTAGTGCGATTCCGCGGAGACGCGCAGGCGGACGGAGCCGTCGCGACGGTCGCGGCAGCCGTGTTCGATGGCGTTCGCGCAGGCCTCGTCGGTGGCGACGAGGATGTTGTAGGCCTGCTCGGCACCGATTGCGCGCTCGGCCAGCCACTGTCGGAGCGCACGGCGGGCCTCGGCCAGCCGGGTGGGCTCGGCGGGGAAACTCAGGTCCAAGGGCGCTGGTCGGTGGATATTCGTCATGGGTCACCTCCCTGCTCGATGTAGACATACCCGATTCCCCGACGGACATACCTCCGCGCGCGATCTTGAACCACCGCCGGGAAATGCCTTGGAGCGCATCGGCGGTTGGCGATTAGACCGGACGCGATGGGGTAAGTTCACCGCGGAGTTACGCGTCACAGGAGGTGGACAGTGAGTGCTGAAAGTGCCCCGGGGTCGCTCGAGATCGGATCGCGGACGGAAGCGGCCACAGTAATCGTGGCGGTGCGCGGCGAGATCGACATGGCGTCCGCGCCGCAACTGGAGGCCGGGCTGAACGATGTGTTGCGTACGTCTCCGGCGACGCTGGTCGTCGATATGTCGGAGGTCGGGTTCCTCGGGTCCGCGGGCCTGAGTGTGCTGCTCGGTGCGTCCCGGTCCTATCCGGACACCGAGCTGCGGATCGTCGCGACGGATGCGGCCCGGCGGCCGATGGAGCTGACCGGGCTGGACAACATGCTGGCGGTGTTCGATTCCCTGAAGGACGCCTTGGCGGTGGGCAAACCCACCGCCGGCTAGCTGGTCAGCGCGGAGGAAGCCGGACGACCTGGACGAAGAAATCGTCGATCTGCTTGATGGCGGCGACGAACTGGTCCAGGTCGACCGGCTTCGTCACGTACGCGTTGGCGTGCAGGCGGTAGCTGCGCAGGATGTCCTCCTCCGCGGCCGAGGTGGTGAGCACCACCACCGGGATATGGCTCAGGTCCGGATCGGACTTGATCTTCTCGAGCACCTGCCGGCCGTCGTATCGGGGCAGATTCAGATCGAGCAGGATGAGATCGGGCTGCGGCGCCTCGGCGTGCACGCCCTGCCGGTAGAGGAAGTCCAGCGCCTCCTGGCCGTCTCGCGCGACATGCAGGGTATTGCCGATCTTGTTGTCCTCGAACGCTTCCCGGGTCATCAGTTCATCGCCCGGATCGTCTTCGACGAGCAGGATGTCGATCGGGCGGCCGGGAAGACTCATGCGGGAACTCCTTCGTCGATGACAGCCGGATTCAAAGTGAAGCAGAATCGCGTACCGCCGGTGTATCCGGTGTCGATCCGGATGGTGCCGCCGTGGAACTCGACGATCTTCTTACACAGTGCCAGACCGATCCCGGTGCCGCTGTATTCGTCGCGGCTGTGCAGCCGCTGAAAGATCACGAACACCTTGTCGGCGAACTCCGGGGCGATGCCGATCCCGTTGTCGGCGACGCTGAACTGCCAGCCGCCGGACTCGGGCGGTCCCGCTTCGCATTCGATGCGGATCACCGGCGCCTCGCCGGGCCGGGCGAACTTGATGGCGTTGCCGATCAGGTTCTGCCACAACATGGTCAGTAACGTCGGATCGCCGAGGATCTCGGGCAAGTTCTCGGGCGCTTCGATCCGCGCGTCGGCGTCCTCCACCACCGTCGCCAAGTTGCCCAGCGCTTTGTCCAGGGTCTGCCGCAGGTCGGTGGGCACATTGCTGTCGTTGATCCGGCCGACCCGGGAGAAGGTGAGCAGATCGTTGATCAGCACCTGCATGCGCTTGGCGCCGTCGACGGCGTAATCGATGTACTGCTTGCCACGTTCGTCGAGCTGGTCGCCGTAGCGCTTCTCCAGCAGCTGACAGAACGAGGCGACCTTGCGCAGCGGCTCCTGCAGATCGTGGGAGGCGACGTAGGCGAACTGTTCCAGCTCGGCATTGGAGCGGCGCAATTCGATGGTCTGCACGTCCAAATCGGCTGCCTGCTGCGCCAATACCGCCTCCTGGTCGCGCGAGGCGGCCAGCTCCTCGACGATCCGGCGGCGCATGGCCTCCACCGACTGCGCGACGGTGGCCAGATCGGCGGGGCCGTGCACGGCGATGTGATGATCGAAATCGCCGCCGGCGACGCGCGCGGACCCGTTCTCCAGATAGCTCAGGGGCCGAGCGACCAAGCGGCGCACCAGGATCAGCATCACCACACCGAGCAGCACGAAACCCGCGACGATCCCGCCCAGCACGAGATCGCGCCGCTGCCGGGTCTGCGAGAGCTCCTCGCGATCGGCCGCGATCACGGCGGACACGCCCGCGTTCTGGGTATTGAAACGCAACCGGAGCGTGTCGAAGATCTCCTTGCCGCGCACCACATTCGGCGCGAAGACCGGCCCCACGGCCGCGGTGCCGACCACCGGCTCGGCGTAGTCGGAGCGCCAGGACTGCGCGGTCTCCTCCACCGCGTCCAGCTCGGCCAGCAGCGTCTCGCGTCCGGCGAGCAGGTCGCGCAGCCGGGCCATCGCGGCCGCTTCGTCCGCCTTGCCCTGGGTGTAAGGCAGCAGCAGCTCGCGGTCCCCGGCGATGGCGTAGCCGCGCAGCCCGGTCTCCTGATCGACCAGCGCGCTCTGCAGCCGGTAGGTCTCGGCGGCGGCGGGCAGGGACTTGTTCAGCAGCCGATCGGTGACCGCGTTGGTCTCCCTGATCACCTGCGCACCCAGAATGGTGCCGACGGCCGCCAGCAGGATCATCGAAGCCAGCACCACTTGGAACCAGCCTTGCACGGTGAGCCGGCCGGCGCCGCGAGGTCGCTCGGGGGAGAGTGTCATCGGTTTTCGGAACTCCTTGTGGTCCAGTGCAGATACATGACGGCGAGGTCGTCGTCCCAGCCGTCGCCGCCGCCGGTGGCCAGCTCGACGCGGTCGATGAGCTCGTCCACGAACTCCGCCGGCGCGCGTCCGGCGAGGGTGCGCGCAAGTTCCAGCAGTCCTTCCTCGCCGAGCCGCTCGGAGCCCGGGCCGACGCGGCCTTCGAACAGGCCGTCGGTGAACAGCACCAGTCCGCCGCCGACCGGCAGCGGCAGATCGTAGGTGGTCCACACCACCTGTCCCGGAAGGAACCCGAGCGCGGGACCGCCCGGCACCTCCAACCAGTCCACGCCCTCGGCGGAGCAGAGCAGCAGGCCCGGATGGCCCGCCCGGATGATCTGTACCCGGTGCTCGTCGGGATACAACACCAATGTCGTCGCGGTCACGAAGGTCTGGTCCCCCGTGCGCTCGGCCAGCAACATCTGCTCCAGCAGCGCCAGCTGCTGGGTGCCGCTGAAACCGCTGAGCACCAGGGTGCGCCAGGCCAGGCGCAGCGCGACGCCGGTAGCCGCCTCGTCGGGGCCGTGCCCGGAGACGTCGCCGATCACCGCGTGCACGGTGCCGTCCGGCAGCTGCACCACGTCGTAGAAGTCGCCGCCGAGCAGCGACTGCGCGCGACCGGGGCGGTAGCGCGCGACCACGTCCACCCGGCGCGGACCGTGCAGCAGCGGCGTCGGCAACAAGCCACGCTCCAGGCGCGCGTTCTCCCGCGCCCGCATTTGGCTGGCCCGCAGTTCGGCGGTTGCCCGCTCGGCCTGCTTACGCTGAATCGCGTAGCGCACCGCGCGCCCGAACAATTCGGGCTCGACCCGGCCTTTGACCAGGTAGTCCTGGGCGCCCGCCGCGACCGCCGCCAGCCCGGTCTGCTCCTGATCCAAACCGGTGAGCACCACGATCGCGACCTCGTCGGCGCAGGCCCGCACCCGGGCCAGTCCTTCCAGGCCCTGTGCGTCGGGCAGGTGCAGATCCAGGAGCACGCAGTCGGGGACGCTCGCGCCGAGACGCTCGGCGGCCTCGGCCAGCGACCGCGCCCACTCCAGACGCAAACCGGGGCCGACATCGGCCACCAGTTCCTCCACCAGCAGCGCGTCGGCCGGATCGTCCTCGACCAGCAGCAGCGTCGCTTCCCGGTCCCATCCGACTCCGACCGGGCGGTCGAGGTCTCCGCGCTGCGCGCGCCGGTCGTCGAGCATCGGCCAACGGCCCCTTTCTCATGCGGGTGGTCAGATCGAGGCCTGAGCCGAGAGGCGTCATACCCAGCATCGCGCAGACTATGCGTGGGTTATTTCACATCCGGCGCGATCCTCTGATGCATTGTCTCGCATGACGATCGGGCGGGTCGGACCGGTCTGTCTACTGCCGGTAATTCTCCGGCGGCTGCCAGGGCCGGCCGTAGCCCGGGCGCTCCTCCCGCGCCGGCTCGGGCTTCGGCTCCGGCGACTGCTTCTTCTCCAATTGCGGCGGCTCCTCGGACTCCGGCAGCACCTGCTGATGCGGCGAGGGCTGCGGCGCGCGGCCGGGCGAGAGGCTGTAGCCCTCGACCGAAGCGCGGGCGGTGGCCTCCGCGTCGCGCACCGCCTTCTCGATCGCCGGGTCCGGTGCGGTGTCGAACCAGTCGGCGACGTCGGAATCGTCCTCGACCTTGGACTCGGAACCATCGGATTCCGGCGGCTCGTAGCGGAACACGCCGTCCTCGCCCTGGGTACCGAAGCTCTTGGCAAACCCCTCCAGGGCCTTGCCGAAATCGCTGGGCACCAGCCACACCTTGTTGGCGTCGCCGCGCGCCACCATCGGCAGCGTCTGGAGGTATTGGTAGGCCAGCAGTTCCGGGGTCGGCTTGCCGGATTTGATTGCGGCGAAGACCTTTTCGATGGCCTTGGCCTGACCCTGCGCTTGCAGGTAGGCGGCGGCGCGTTCACCCTGGGCGCGCAGGATCCGGCTCTGCCGTTCGCCTTCGGCCGCCAGGATCGAGGACTGCTTGGCGCCTTCCGCCGACAGGATCTGCGCCTGCTTGGCGCCCTCGGCGGTCTTGATCGAGGATTCGCGCTGGCCCTCGGCGGTGAGGATCATCGCGCGCTTCTCCCGGTCGGCCTTCATCTGCTTTTCCATCGACTCCTGGATCGACGGCGGCGGATCGATGCTCTTCAGCTCGACGCGGGCGACCCGCAGGCCCCAGCGCCCGGTGGCCTCGTCCAGCACGCCGCGCAACTGGCCGTTGATCTGGTCGCGGGAGGTCAGGGTCTGCTCGAGGGTCATGCCGCCGACCACGTTGCGCAGCGTGGTCACGGTGAGCTGCTCGACCGCGGCGATGTAGTTGCTGATTTCGTAGACGGCCGCCTGCGGGCTGGTGACCTGGAAATACACCACCGTGTCGATGTGCAGCGTCAGGTTGTCCTCGGTGATCACCGGCTGCGGCGGGAACGACACGACGCGTTCGCGCAGGTCGACCTTGGCACGGATCCGGTCCGCGAAGGGCACCAGGAAGGTCAGCTGACCGGAGACGGTGCGCTGGTAGCGGCCGAGCCGCTCGATCACGGCGGCCTCGGCCTGCGGCACCAGCGCGATCGATTTGAACACCACGACCACGAACAGCAGGACGAGGACGGCGGCGACGATGAGCAAAGCCATTAGGGCCCCTTCCACACGACGGCGGTGGCGCCGTCGATCTTCCAGACACTCACGGTGGTCCCCGGCTCGTAGACCTCGGCCGGATCCATCGGCCGCGCCGTCCAGGTTTCACCACCCAACTTCACCAGGCCCGCGTGCGCGCCGACCTGCTCCAGCACCAGGGCTTCCTTGCCCAGCAGCGCATCCACGTTCGTCGAAATCATCGGCGGGGCACCATATTTGCGCCGCAACATCGGCCGCAACCCCAGTAGCAGCAACAGCGAGATCACGCCGAAGATCACGGCATCGGCGACCACCGAGGTGTCCAGCGCGGCGCTCGCCCCCGCGGTGCCCAGCGCGGCGGCGCCGAGCATCAGCAAGGTCAAATCACCGGTGAGCATCTCGGCCGCCGCGAGCAGCACACCCGCGACCAGCCAAACTATTGCGGCCACACCACCACTGTAGGCCGCCGGTGATGATCTCGGAGGCGGATACCGGGGCGTCGGTGCTAGCTTCAGCGGGGTGAGCGGACGCGATATCTACGGCGGCGACATCTTCTCCGGACACTCCCGCGCCAAGCCGCGCGCGGTGCCCACCGTGCCGGCCGAGCCAGACCTCGTCGTCGAGGACGCGGCGACCGGATTCTGCGGCGCCGTAGTCGGATTCGACCGCAGCTACGACGGCGAGTTCGTCAAACTCGAGGACGCGCGCGGCGCGGTCCGGCTGTTCGCGATGCGGGAGGCGGCCTTCCTCATCGACGGCGAGCCGGTGACGCTGATCAAACCCGCCGCGGCCGCGCCCAAGCAGGCCACGCGCTCGGCGTCCGGATCCACCCGGGTCGAGGGCCTGCGTGCGCGGGTGGCGCGCGGCAGCCGGATCTGGGTCGAGGGCGTCCACGATGCCGCACTCGTCGAGCGGGTCTGGGGGCACGATCTGCGCGTGGAAGGCGTTGTCGTGGAACACCTCGAGGGTTTGGACAACCTCGCGCAGCGGCTCACCGACTTCGAGCCGGGTCCGGGCCAGCGGGTCGGCGTGCTGGTCGATCATCTGGTCACCGGCTCCAAGGAAACCCAGCTGACCACCGGGCTCGGGCCGCACGTGCTGGTCACCGGGCACCCCTTCGTCGACGTGTGGCAGGCCGTGCGCCCGGCCGCCGTCGGCATCGAGGCCTGGCCGGTCGTGCCGCGCGGCGAGGACTGGAAAACCGGTATCTGCCGCCGCCTCGGCTGGGGCACGCCGCAGGAGGGCTGGCGGCGGGTCTACAACGCGGTGGATTCGTTCCGGGACCTGGAGTCGCCCTTGATCGGCGCGGTGGAACGGCTGATCGACTTCGTGACAGAACCCGAGTAACAAAGGGGGCAGCTCACGAGGGTTGTGGTGGCGCCGCCCACCAGTAGCGCGGACCCTTTATGCTCGATAATTATGTGCTCTCCTAGTGCCACTCTGACGGTGTGGGCCGGCTCCTGGCTGGCCGGTTCCAGCGCGCCCGACGACATCCTGGAGGCACTACACGCCTGGGCCCCGCGCCACACCATCGCCGCGGGCGACCCGATCACCGGCGGCCGCACCGACCTGCCGTGGTCGGCGCACGGCAACACCGCCGGCAGCGGAGTCATGGCCCTGCTGAAGGTGATTCGCGAAGCCATGGCCGCGCCCGGCGCCCAGCTGCGGCTGGTGCTGCCGGTCCCCGGTGACGTGCGCGGGCTGCCGATCGGCACCGAATTCGCCGCCGACGCCATCGAGGCCGAACAGGGGCTGCTCATCGGCGTGCCCGGGAGCGAAGGCACGGGGCTGATCCCATACCTCGAAGATGACAACTCGCTGCGGTGGACTGTTTATACCGCGCCGGTTCCGCCCGCCCCGGTCGACGAAATGTCGCTCGGCGAAGCGGAATACACGATGCGGGAGGCGGTCCGCGACGCGGCCGACGCCCTCATGAAACTGCACACCACCGCGGTCGGCGGCGATTCCGACGCCGACCCGCGCGAGCTCATCGAGGCCGAACTCGCCGCCTACTCCCGCCACGACTACCCGGAATCGATCCCGTTGCGGGCCAGGAGAATCCTGGACACCGCCGACCACGTGGCCGCGATTCTCACGGTGGCGCAACGGGAACCGGCGTCCTCCCCGACCTCGGCCACCGCGATCAACGCTCAGGAAGACCTGCTGCGCCCGCTCTGGAACGCAATCCGCGCGGCCCGCCTGGTCGCTGTGCACGCGGCGGCCCGCGGCGGGCAGTAGTAGGCGAATTCAGCGCGGCGGGTACTGCTGCGGCGCATAGCCGCCCTGCTGCGGATAGCCCTGCGGCGGCGGATAACCCTGCTGCGGGTAGCCCTGCGGCGGATAACCCTGTTGCGGATATTGCGGCGGCTGCTGACCGTAGGGCTGCTGCTGCGGATAACCCTGCTGCGGAGTCTGCTGGCCGTACTGCGGCTGCTGACCGTACTGCTGCTGTGGGAACTGTTGCTGCGGCGCCTGATACGGCTGCTGGCCGAACTGCTGCTGCGGCGGCTGGTACGGCGGCGGCGACGGCCGGTTCGACTGCTGGCGCATGATGAAGCGGATCAGGAAGAACAGCGCGACGGCCACGACGATCGCCAGGAAAAGCCAGAGGATCCAGTCGTTGTCGTCGCAATCCTCATATTCGGGATTGCAGGAACTGCTACTGCCGCCGCCACCGCCCCGGCGCGCCTCGAAGGTCTCCGTGACCGATGTCAGCTGCAGTGTCTGCACGGCTAGCAGATTGGCATTGGCCAGGACATCACCGAACAACGATGGGCCTCCCCCGTCGAAAAGAGCTGTGGCCCAAAGGCCGAGGAACGCACCGATGCTAACGCATCAGGAGGTTGTTCGCGCCGGGCGGGTGAGGGCACAGCAGCCGGGCGCGCAGGGCGCGCCGTTGGGCGTGCAGCCGTAGCCCGGGACCGCGCCGAGGCGGCGCACGTCAGCGGCACCGAGCTGTTCCCGGACGAGCTCTACGACCAGCTGCGCGAAGCGCGGGTCGGTGCCGGGGGTGGCGGCGCGGGCGAAGGCCATATCGAGTTCAGCGGCCTTGTCCTTCGCCTCGTTGTCCAGGTCCCAGATGACCTCGAGGTGATCGGAGACGAAGCCGACCGGGCACACCACGACCGCGTCGACGCCCTTGCCGGACAACACTTCCAGATGATCGACGATGTCGGGTTCCAGCCAAGGCACCTGCGGCGGGCCGGAGCGCGACTGCCACACCACGTCGTAGTCGTCGAATCCGGTTGCGGCGGCGCACAATCGGGCCGCGTCGGCGACCTGGCGGCTGTAGAGGTGACCGCCGTCGGCGGGCGGGCCCGCGGCGACATCGGCGGAGACCGGAATCGAGTGGGCAGTGAAGACCAGCCGGACACGGTCCCGCCGGTCCGCCGGAATCTGTTGCACCGCAGCGCGAATCGAGTCGGCGAAGGACTCGATCAACAGCGGATGATCGAAGTACTGCCGCAGTTTCACCAGTTCCGGCGCCGTGTCACCGAAAGCCGCACGGGCCCTGGTGATGTCCTCCTGGTATTGCAGGCAGCCCGAGTATCCGCCCCACGCCGACGTCGGGAACACCAGCGCGGAACCGATACCGTCGGCGGCCATCCGCGCGACGGTCTCCTCCACCATCGGATGCCAGTTCCGGTTGCCGAAGTACACCGGCAACTCGAGGCCGGCAGCCGCCAATTCGCCCTCGACCGCGGCGATGATCGCCAGGTTGAGCGCGTTGATCGGCGAGACGCCGCCGAAGTGCAGGTAGTGCTGCGCGACCTCCTCGAGGCGCTCGCGCGGCACCCCCCGGCCCCGGGTGACGTTCTCCAGGAACGGCATGACGTCCTCGGGGCGCTCCGGGCCGCCGAAGGACAGGACTAGTAGTGCGTCGGCGGCCACGGCCATGGCTAGTTCGCGCCGAAACCGTCGGTCGGCAGCCAGGTGTTGTGCGAGGCGCCGCCGTCGACGTAGATGATCGAACCGGTGGTGGCGGGCAGCCAATCCGACAGCACCGCGCAGATGGACTTGCCCACCGCGCGCGGGTCGTCGACGTCCCAGCCGATCGGGGAGGCGCCGTCCCAGTAGGTGTTGAGCATGTCGAGCTGCTTGGCGTCGTCGGTGGCGGTGCCGGCGATGGCCTTGGCGGCGAGGGTCTTGATCGGGCCCGCGGCGATCAGGTTGGAGCGAATCTTCTTGGCCTCGCCCACCTCTCGCGCCACATACCGGTTCACCGACTCCAGCGCGGCCTTGGCCACGCCCATCCAGTTGTAGTACGGCATGGCGGTGCGCGGATCGAAGTCCATGCCCACGATGGAGCCGCGCTCGTTCATCACCGGCAGCACCGCGCGCGCCAGCGAGGCGTAGGACCAGGCGGAGATCTCGAAGGACCGCGCCGCGTCCGGGCCCGGCGCGTCCAGGAAGGACACCGCGTCCGGACCCATCAGGGTCTTGGGCGCGAACGCGATCGAGTGCAGCACGCCGTCGATGCCCTCGGGCGCCAGCTCACGCAGCTTCCCGGCCAGCTCGGCCAGGTTCTCTTCGCTGGTGACATCCAGCGGGATCGCCGGGGGCACCTCCTGCGGCAGGCGCTTGGCGATCCGGTCGATCAGCCGCAGCCGCTCCGGAATACCGGTGATGATCACCTTCGCGCCCTGCTCCTGCGCGACCGCGGCCGCGTGGAAAGCGATGGAGGAATCGGTGATGATGCCGGTGATGAGGACGGTCTTGCCGGCGAGCAGTCCACTCATGGGTTGGTCGGTTCTCCTCGTTGAAAGTTCTTGCGGACTAGGGGGTTCGAGCAGCGGGGCTCAGTGGCCCATGCCCATGCCGCCGTCGACCGGAATGACGGCGCCGGAGACGTAGCGCGAGTCCTCCGAGGCCAGGAAGCTGACCACGGCCGCGACGTCCTCGGGCTGGCCGACCCGCCGCAGCGGGATGTACTTCTCGACCATTTCCTTCATATCGTCCGGCAGGTCCGCGGTCATATCGGTTTCGATGAAACCGGGAGCCACGACATTCGCGGTGATATTGCGCGAACCGAGCTCGCGGGTGACCGAGCGGGCCAGGCCGATGACGCCGGCCTTGGAGGAGGCGTAGTTGATCTGCCCCGCCTGGCCCATCATGCCGACGACCGAGCCGAGGAAGATCATCCGGCCCCACTTGGCCCGCAGCATCGCCCGATTAGCCCGCTTGGCACAGCGGAAAGCGCCGGTCAGGTTGGCATTGATGACCTTCTCGAACTGCTCTTCGGTCATCCGCATGAGCAACGTGTCGTCGGTGATGCCGGCATTGGCGACCAGCACCTCGACCGGTCCCTGATGCGCTTCCACCTCGGTGAACGCGGCGTCGACCGATTCCGTATCCGTCACATCGCATTTCACGCCGAACAGCCCGTCCGGCACCCCCGATCCACGATGCGTGACGGCCACCTTGTGGCCGTCGGCGAGCAGGCGCTGCGCGACCGCGAGACCGATGCCGCGATTACCGCCGGTCACCAGGACCGACCGGGATGTGATGTTCGACATGGGCTTCAACCTATCTGTTCGAGTTCGCGCGTCATCGCCCGGGCACCCCAGACTTTCGGGGCTCGCATTGTGTCAACCCACAATGCGAGCAACGCGAAATTACGGAAGACGCTGGCGCAGCAGCAGTCCGGTGATCACACCGGCGGAAGTGATGAGCAGGCCGAACAACAGCCACGGGCGACTGGCGTCGCCGCGGGTCAGTTCGAACCCGATCTGCTCTTCCAAGGTGTCGTACACCCTGGTCAAGTCCTGCAAGGAGGAGGCCGTATAGAACTCGCCGCCACTGAGCTTCGCCACTTCCCGCATGGCTTCGTTGTCGACCGGAACCTTCACCTCGTCCTGGCCGCCGCCCTCGCGCGGAATCTCGACCGCACCCCAGTCGGTGCCGAAGGAGATCGTCGAGATCGGGATGTTCTTGGCTTTGGACAGGCGGGCGGCGACGAACTCGTGCCGCGGATTGTCGACGTCCTCGAACGACGGCACCGTCTGCTTGCCGTCGGACATCAGCACGATCCGGGCCGGCGGCGGTTCGGACCCGCCGCCCAGCACGGTCCCGAGGGTCTCGATCGCCTGGATCGCGGTCAAGATGCCTTCACCGGTCGCGGTGCGCTCGGCCAAGCGCACATTGTCGATAGCCACCTTGACGGCTTCATGATCGACGGTCGGCGACACCATCACCGAGGCGGTGCCCGCGAAGGTGATGAATCCGATGTTGAGTCCCTGCGGCAGGCCGTCGACGAATTCCTTGCCCGCCTTCTGCGCCACCTGCAACCGGCTCGGCTGCACATCGGTGGCCTGCATGGACAGCGACACGTCCATCACCAGCATGACCGTCGCGCGGTTGCGCGCCACCTTCTTGACCGCGGTCGGCCCGGCGGCGGCGATGGTGAGCAGCACCAGCCCGACCAGCATCAGCGCGATCGGCACATGCCGGATCGGCGAGGGCCGCGCGGGTGCGACCTTCTCCAGCAACTCCATATTGGAGAAGGTCAGCATGCGCTTGTGCCGGCCGCGCTGTACCAGCACATAGCCGAGCAGGATGAGCGCGATCACGGCGAGGAAACCGAGCCAGATCAGCGCGGTGAAATGCGAAATACTCACTGACGCGGGGCCCGTCCGCTCGGGGCGCCGAAGCTGTGGCGCCGGGTGGACACGAACCGGACCACGTCGGCGATCCAGTCCCGGTCGGTCTGCAGGGTCAGCACCGGTGCGCCGCAGGCGCGCAGCGCCTGCTCGACCTGTTCCCGATGCCGCTGGGCGGCGGCCGCGAAATCGGCGCGCAGCGTGGGCGTCACGCTGAATTCGCGGGTGCGGCCGGTCTCCGGATCGTGCAGCACCACATCACCCACGTCGGGCAGTTCCAGATCGCGCGGATCGAGCACCTCGACCGCGAGCAGGTCGTGCCGGGCGGAGATGGCGCGCAGCGAACGCTGCCAGTTGATGTCGCCGAGGAAATCGGAAATCACCACGGCCAGACCGCGTTTGCGCTGCGGCCGCCGCAGCGATTCGATGCCGCCGAGCAGGTCGCCGCGCACGCCGTCGCGGGCGTGCGGGGTGGTGGCGATGGCGCGCAGCAGCGACTGCGCGTGCACCCGGCCGCTGCGCGCGGGCATGCGCACCAGCTGTTCGCCGGTGGCCACGACCGCGCCGATCCGGTTGCCGCCGCCGCTGGTGAGGTGGGTGATGGCGGCGGCCGCCGCGATCGCGAGATCGCGCTTCTGGCAGTTCGCGGTGCCGAAGTCCAGGCTGGCCGACAGGTCGACCACCATCCAGGTCTCCAGCTCGCGGTCGGCGATCATCTGCCGCACGTGCGGATGCGTGGTGCGGGCGGTGACCGACCAATCCATTTGCCGCACATCGTCGCCCGGCTGATAGGTGCGCGCCTCCCCCGGTTCCGAACCCGGGCCGGGGATCAGCCCGAGATGATCACCGTGCAGCACGCCGTCGAGGCGGCGGCGCACGGTCAGTTCCAGGGTTTTCAGCGCCGCCGTCAGTTTCGGGTCGGTCAGTTCGCCCGCGCGGAAGGACGGTGGAGCATGGGATGCCATCGCTGCTCGTGCTGCCGTCACTTGGGCTGGTTGTTGCCGGACGCCTGCGACATCGCCGGGGCGGCCTGCGGCGGCTGCGGGATCTTCTGCGACGCGGCGGCGTTGGGGGCCGCGGGCACGGCCGGCGCCGGGGCGGGCGCGGCGTTGGGGGCCACCGCCTGCGGCGCGACCTGCGGCAGGCCGACGGTCTGCAGCACGCGCTTGATCACGTCGTCCGGGGTGACCTCGTCGGCCAGCGCGTCGTAGGACAGCACCAGACGGTGCCGCAGCACGTCCGGGATGACCTCGACGACGTCCTGCGGCACCACGTAGTCGCGGCCGCGGATCAGCGCGACCGCGCGGGCGGCGGCGATGATGCCGAGGCTGGCGCGCGGCGAGGCGCCGTAGGAGATCCAGCTCGCCACGTCGGGCATGCCGAATTCGGCCGGGGTCCGGGTCGCGGCGATCACGCGGACGACATAGTCGACCAGCGCGTGGTGCACGAAGGTGTTGGCCGCGACCTTCTGCAGGCGGATCAGCTCTTCGGGCTCGAGAATCGCCTTGGCCTCCGGCGGGGTGACGCCCATCCGGTAGATGATCTCGCGCTCTTCCTCGACCGACGGGTAGTCGACGACCACCTTGAACAGGAAGCGGTCGCGCTGCGCCTCGGGCAGGGCGTAGACGCCCTCGCTCTCGATCGGGTTCTGCGTCGCCATCACCAGGAACGGGTTCGGCATCGGGTAGGTCTTGCCGCCGATGGTGACGTGCCGTTCGGCCATCACCTCGAGCAGCGCCGACTGCACCTTGGCGGGCGCGCGGTTGATTTCGTCGGCGAGCACGAAGTTCGCGACGACCGGGCCGAGCTCGGTGTCGAATTCTTCCCGGCCCTGCCGGTAGATGCGGGTACCGACGAGGTCGGTGGGCACCAGGTCGGGGGTGAACTGCACCCGCGAGAACGAGCCGCCGACCACCTTCGCGAAGGTTTCCACCGCAAGGGTTTTCGCGATGCCGGGCACACCCTCGAGCAGCACGTGGCCGCGCGCGAGCACACCGACGAGCAGGCGCTCGACCAGGCGATCCTGGCCCACGATCACCCGCTTGACCTCGTAGATCGCCTTCTCCAGGGTCTGGACGTCACGTTCCAGGGTGCCCGACGGGGGCTCCGGCGCATCCTTCGCCAAGTTCGCCCCACTCACACTGTCCGTCGAAGTCACCAACATCCCCGCTTTCGCTTTGGTCCTGTGCGTGCTGCACCAACTATTCCATTGAATGGCGGTACTTGCCGCAACCGGCTCCGCTCTCACGGGAATTCGTAATGTTTTCTAGTCGAGCGCGAGCCCGGAAACAATCTGCTCGACGACGCCGCGAACCACCACCGTGTCGGCGGCGACGTCCTCGGAATGGGCGAGAATCCGGGCGCACTCGTCGAGCGCTCCCACGATGACCAGCGCCAGCGGGCGCACCGGCTGGCGGCGCACCTGGTTCGCGTCGATGGCCGCGGTCAGCGCGTCTTCCACCAGGCGGGTGGTGTGCCGGCCTTGAATCTCGCGCCATAGTGGCCAGCCCAGCACGGCGGGCCCGTCCAGCAGCGCGATGCGCTGCACGTCCGGCGCGGTCGAGGCTTGCAGGCAGGCCAGGCAGCCCACGAGGAGCCCGGCGAGCGGGTCGGGAGCTCGAGCCTGTCCGACAGCGTCGTTGATCATGCCGACCACGCTGCGTTCCAGATCTTCGAAGACCGCTTCGAACAGGTCGCGCTTGTCGGCGAACTGGTGGTAGAGCGCGCCGCGACTGACGCCCGCGGCCGCCGCGACGGCGATCGTGCTCACCGCGCCGTACCCGTGCTCGCCGAACAGTTCTCGCCCGGCGCGGATCACGGCGGCGCGGGTCGAGGCCGAGCGTTCGGCTTGGGTGCGGCGGTCTGCGTTCATGGCGACGTCGAAGTCTATTGCACCCCTTGACCGTAAACAGCGCCGTGACGGAACATACAGTCAGACTGTTTGTATATTGGGAGGATTCCGAGATGTCCGAAGCCACCAGAGACCTGTTCGAGCGCTACCACGCCTGCTGGGCCGACCGCGATCCCGACCGCATCGCCGAGCTGCACGCCGCCGATTCGATCTTCCATCTGCATTCCGGCAGCAAGCCCGCTCGTGGCCGCGACGAGATCCGCGCCGCCGCCGCGGCCAACTTCGCCCTGGTCCCCGACCTGACCTTCCATCTGGTCAACCTGCGCGTCGGCGACGATTTCTGGACCGTCCAGTGGACGCTGTCGGGCACCTCGGTGGCCGGAAACGTGGTCGACGTGGACATCATGGATCTGGTGCTGGTCGCCGACGGCGAGGTGCTCGAAAAGCACACCTACGTCGACGGGGTGGCCATGCAGGCAGCGCTGACCCCACCGGCTAGCGCCTAGCCGGAAAAGCCACCGGTAGCAGGTGCGTCGTGCCTGCTACCGGGCGGTCACCCCGCCCACGATCAGATCGGTCAGCGCCGCGACCGCGACCGATGCGGTGATCCGCCCCGAATTCAGCTCCGCGGCTATCGCTTCGGCCGCCCCGAGCACGCCGACGCAGCGCAGCCGGAGCTCCTCGATCCCGAGATCCGAATGCCGCCGCAGCGCGTCGGCCATCAACGCGGTGTAGGCGTCGAGCATCTCCCGCTGGCTCAGCTCCATTTCGCGGCTCCCCTTCAGCGCGGCCGAGATCGCGGTGAATTCCGGCATGTCGGTGGCGCACGCGAAGTACGCGGCACTCATGACGCCGGCGACCTCCCCCGGGCTCCCGCCCGCGTTCCGCAACGCCTGCTCCGTCGCCGAGCGATGCCGCTCCTCGAGCCGCTGATACAGCGCGAACAACAGGCCGGGCCGAGTGCCGAAGTGGTCGTACACGATCGGCCTGCTGACCCCGGCGGCCTCGGCCAGGGTCTGCAAGGTCAGCTCATCGGTGCTGCGGCCGCGCACGATCGCCATGGCGGTATCCAGCAACTGTTCGCGCCGCGCCTGCTTGGACAGGCGCTGCGATGGTGTGGGCATCGATCCTCCTTGCGCTCTCGCCCAAGTTTAGCTACAAAATGTAGGTTACAAAATGTAGCTTATTGGTCATGCGAGAGGACACACCGTGGAGCAGTCGAAATCAGTTCTGATCATGGGCGGTTCGGGCCAAGCAGGTTCGGATACGGCCGCCCTCCTGCGCCGGTGGCATCCGGGGCTGCCGCTGACCATCGCGGGCCGGAATCTCGAGCGCGCACAGCGCGTCGCCGACCGGCTCGGCACCGCCGACGCGGTGACCATCGATCTGGCCCGCGCCGATCTCGGCCTACCCCGCGACCGCGACTACTCGGCGGTGGTGGCGACGGTCTGGGACAACCGCCTCAACGGCCTGGGCTACGCGCAAGCCCACGGGCTCCCCTACCTCAGCATCTCCAGCGGCCTGCTCGATATCGCGCCGGAGGTCGTCGCGGGCGCCCACCAGGCGAACGCGGCCCCGATTCTGGTCGCCAGCCACTACCTCGCCGGTCTCGGCGTCGTCGCGACTCTGCACGCGGCCCGCGCCTTCGCCCGCATCGATTCCGTCCGGATCGGCGCGGTACTGGACGAATTGGATGCGGGTGGACCCGCGGGCCTGGCGGACCTGGAGCGCTGGGCCACCGTCACCGCGGCGGGATTGGTCCGCCGGGACGGCGTTTTCACCTGGATCTCCGAATCCGAGGCGCAGACCGAAGTGGCGGGCCTCGACGGCACCCCGCTGTCCGCCCAGAGCGTCGGCATTCTCGACGTACCGAGTCTCGCGCTCGCGACGGGCGCACCAAACGTCCGATTCGACCTGGCGATCGGCGAATCCGCAGGCAGACGCCACGGCGCCGCCGCGTCCACCGAGCTCCGCATCGACCTGGAAGGCGCCGATCCAGAAGGTGCGCCGTTGGCGACCACGCACCACCTCTCGCACCCCGCAGGCCAGCGCCCATTGACCGCGCTCGCCATCGCGTTGGGTGTCGAGCGGATGCTCGGCCTGCGGGGTGAGGCGCTGGCGCCTGGCATCCATACTCCCGAGGGACTGCACGATCCGGCTTACGCAGTGGAGCGGATAACCGAGATCGGGGGCATGTTCGTCGGAGCCTGAGGCACCTCGGCCGGGGCGGTGCCAAGTTAGGTTTGACTACCCTAATTACGACGGGTAGCGTTCCCGGCGCCGCACCGTCCCCGCCGTCCGCGAAGGAAGTTGTCATGAGGAAAATCGCCGGATTGCTTGCCGCCCTGACTCTTGCCGGTCTGCTCACCGTCGGCACCGCGACCCCCGCGCTCGCGGACCGCTCGGTCCGGGACGCGACTGTCGCGGACCTCTACCTCCGGGACGCGGATCCGTCGCTGGATGCGATCGCGGGGCAGTTCGCGGCGCTCTGGAACCCGAATCTGCCGATGAGCGCGAAGGAAGAGGTCAGCTACCACGGCGCCTCGGTCGGCCCGGCACTGCAGGGCATCCTGTCCCAGGGCGGGGTCTACGACTTCCTCTCCATCCAATTGCGCGGGACGTCGAAGAGCATCACCGGCAACACCATGACCGCGAACATGTCCGGTGTGATGGCGGGCTTCCCCGCGTCGAGCGGGACCTACACCTACATCCGCGAGGACGGCCTGTGGAAGGTCGACTGGAAGGCCACCTGCGCGGGCATGGGCGGCTGCACCGGCAACCCCGACTTCGGCTACTGACCCGTTGCCGACGACCCGCTCGCCGATGATCAGCGTTTCCGGCATCTCCAAACGATTCGGCGACAAGGTCGCTGTGAGCGATGTCAGCTTCGAGGCCGCCGGCGGCTCGATCACCTATCTGCTCGGGCCCAACGGCGCCGGGAAGTCCACGACCATGCGCATGATCGCCGGGCTGACCACCCCGGACACGGGCACAGTGCGCATCAATGAACAGCCACTCCGCAAGCTCTCCGACACCATGCGGGAGGTTCGATTCAACCTCGACACCTTCGCGCGGAACCCGAAACACACGGCGAAGCAACACCTGACGTGGCAGGCCCGCCTCGGCGGGATTCCGACGAGCGAAGTCGGCGACGTGCTCGCGCGAGTGGGCCTGTCCGACGTCCAGAACCGTCTGGTCGGCCGTTTCTCGCTCGGCATGCTGCAGCGGCTCGGCATCGCCGGCGCACTGCTCGGCGATCCGCGAACCATCGTGCTCGACGAGCCGGACAACGGCCTCGACGTCGACGGAATCCTCTGGCTCCGTGAGCTGCTGACCGGACTCGCCCGGCAGGGTCGGACACTGCTGGTCGCTTCGCACAATCTGACCGAGGTCGAGATCACCGCCGACCGGATCGTCATCATGGGCCGCGGGCGAGTTCTGTCCGACACCGACCGCGACGAAGCAGTAGCGCTCGGCTCGGGCCCGCGCCGACTCGAATCCGCCTACCTGGCGGTCACGCGCGGCAGTGTCGAATACGCGGGTACCAGCGAGGGGAAACAGTGCGGACCGTAGTGGATCTGGGCCGCGCGGTCCGCAGCGAACTCGCGAAACTGTCCTGGCGCAGCCCGGTCTGGCTCGCGATCGTACCGATCGCCGTCCTACTGCCGATCGCCCTGAACGCGAGCCTGGCGATAGCGACTCAGATGAACAAGGTCAACGGAACCGGCGGCATGGACACCAACAACGCCGGCTACTGGGTCATGATCTTCTCGACGATCATCCTGATGTCGGCGGGCGTCGCCTCCCTGAGCAACGAGTTCAAGTACGCGACAGCGGAATTGGCGTACGGCGCGCAGACTCGGCGCTGGCTGCTGCCGACGGCGAAGCTCATCGTGTTCGGACTGATCGCCGCGGCCGCCACCCTGATCGCCGTGCTCGTTCTCCTCGCGGCCTTTCCAACCCTGTTTCCCACGGTGTGGGGTCGCGTCGAGCTGACCTCAGCACCTGGCCTCCGTTTGCTCTGGGCCCTGCCGGTTTTCGCGTTCTTCGTCAGCGCCCTCGGCATCGGCCTGGCGGGCCTGATCCCACGACCGGGCGTCGTGGTCGGCGTGGTCCTGTTGTGGAAGTTCGGCATCGAAGCCTTCTCCGCGATGCTGCCGGTACGGATCAGCAACGTCGTTCAACAGTGGATGCCGTTCAAGAACGGCGAATTGGGTGCGGGCCAGTATCCGACGATCCGTCCGATCTTCGGCGGCGCCAACGGCTCCCTCGCGTACTTCGCCCTCATCGCGGCAGTGTTCTTCGTGCTGGGCACTGTGCGTCTTTCCCGACGCGACCTCACCACCGACTGATCGATACCTCTTCTTGCACGGCCCGAATTCTTGCGCGGCCCGAAGAGTGAGTGTACAGTCACTCACATGACTAAGCGCGGCGCAACACTCTCCACCTCGGAGGCCCGGCGGGACGTCGTCGTCGACGCCGCCATCGCCGAGTTCGCCCGGACCGGCTATCACGGCACGCCGATCAACAGCGTCGCCGCGAAAGCCGAGATCTCACCGGCCTACGTGTTCAAGCTGTTCCCCGGCAAGGTAGCCCTGTTCGTCGCCGCGCTCGACCGCTGCTTCGAGCTGGTGGAACGCGCGCTGTCCGCCGGGGCCGCCCGCGCCCACGGCGCCGACCCGGAGCGGATCCTGCACGAGATGGGCGGCGCGTACGCCGAACTCATCACCGACCAGAGTCTGCTGATGCTTCAGGTGCACGCACTGTCGGCGGCCGATATCCCCGAGATTTCCGAGGCGATGCGCCGGGGGCTCGCCCGGGTCACCGAGTTCGCCAAGGCGCGCTCCGGCGCGCCGGACAGCGCGGTGCAGCGGTTCATCGCCTTCGGTCAGCTCTGCCACTTGATCACCACCCTCGAACTCGACGGGGACGACAGCGACTGGGCCGCCGTGCTCACCGCGGGCATTCGCCACCCGAACGCGCACTGATTCAGTGAGTAGCCCCCGTGCGGGGCACTCTTTTTACCCAACGAGTGATTGACCAGTCACACACTAGGAGAAGATCATGTCCACCACCGCCAACAGCACCGCCGTCGAGATCGTCCTGCCCGGGCGGGTGGAGCCGGACGGGCTGCTCGTCACGCACCGCGACATGCCCGCTCCCGGCCCGGGGCAGGCCTTGATCCGGGTCGAGGCGTCGGGCGTCTCGTTCGCGGAGCAGCAGATGCGCCGCGGGAAGTACTATGACCAGCCGCCCTTCCCCTTCGTTCCCGGCTACGACCTCGTCGGCACGGTGCTCGAGGTGGGCCCTGGAGCAGACCCGGCACTGGTCGGGCGCAGCGTCGCCGCGCTCACCAAGATCGGCGGTTGGAGCAGCCACGTCGTGCTCGATGCCGCGGATCTCGTCCGGGTCCCGGCCGCCCTCGACCCCGCCGAGGCGGAAACCTTTGTCGTCAACGGGATCACGGCCTGGCAGATGATGTATCGGACCGCCCGGGTGCGGGCCGGGCAGACGATTCTGGTGCACGGCGCCAACGGCGGGGTCGGCTCCACCTTGGTTCAGCTCGCCCGGGCCGCCGGGATTCGCGTCATCGGCACCGCGTCGGCGCGGCACGCGGCGGCCGTCGAAGCCCTCGGCGCGACCGCCGTCGACTACCGCGGTGATGTGGCGCAACAGGTCCGAGCACTCGCACCGGCCGGCGTGGACGCCGTGTTCGACCATGTGGGCGGGCCCGGCATCGTGGATTCGTTCGGACTGCTCGCACCGGGCGGCACGCTGGTCTCCTACGGCACCGCCTCGACGAAGAACGACGAGGGGAATTCCCGGCTGCCCGTGCTGAAGCTGTTCGCGCGGCTGTTGTGGTGGAACATGCTGCCCAACAAGCGGAACGCACACTTCTACAACCTATGGGCCGGGAAGCGCAATCTCACGCGGTTCCGCAACCGGATCACCGAGGACCTCGGCGCGGTGTTCGACCTCGCGGCCGCCGGCACGCTGCACGCCCAGGTCGCCGCGCGAATTCCGTTGACGCAGGCCGCACGCGCGCTGGAGCTCGCCGAGTCCGGAACCGTCACCGGCAAGGTCGTGATCGTTCCCGACGCCCGGTCTTGACCGAATCGGCTCGGCCTCAAGGGGTCTCGGCCAGTTGCTGGAGAATCCAGTCCCGGACCGCCCCGTCACGGGGCAGGCCCTGGTGCGACACCGGGGCCGGATTCAGTTCCTGCGCGAACAGATTTGTCACGCCGGGTTCGTCGATGAAGGACGCGGTCCCGGGCGGCGTGCTGACCGTGTCGTCACGGGTGGCGAGCACCGCGTAGCGGACCCCGGGCTGGGCGATCGGACCGGAGGCCAGGGCGTTCATGAACGCGGAGCCCGTTTCCAGGTCCGCGCAGGCGGCGCAAAAGAGCGGCAGCACAGCGGAATCGAGGGCGCCTCGCAGGCCGGGCACCGCGTCGGCCAGGCCCACGACGCCACCCAGGCTCGTGCCGTGCGAGACCGGCGCGAGCAGGATCGCCGAGCGCACCCTGGCCGCCTGGCCGAGGACCTTCGCGTAGTACGCGGCGATGGTTCCGCCTTGCGAATGGCCCACGATATCCACCTGCTCGGCCCCGGTGGCGGCCCGCACCCGCGAAATGTATTCCGCCACTTCCGTTGCCGACCGCGCGACCGGGGCGAGGCCGCCCAGGCCGAGCAGGGAGCCAGTGACGCCGTAGGTCGGCGCGTACGCACAGAATCCGGCCGAACGTAGCTGCGGAGCCAGCTCGTTCCAGGCGGCGGCATCGTCCATGGTGCCGTGCAACAGGACCACCGGAACCCGGTGCGCGGCAGCCGGTGTGCAGGTACCGATGTCGGCGGGAGCCGCGGCGGCCGGGACGGTCGATAACGCGCACGCCGCCGCGATGGCCGCCGTCACCGTGCGGAGCCGCCGTGCGGTCATGCGGTGGGCACCCCCAGGATTCGCACCCGCTCGGCGAAGTCGGCGTAACCGATGCCACCGGTCCCCGACCACAACTGCTGGGCCATGATCGGAAGCCGTTCCCGCACCGGCCCGATCATCTGCTGCTCGGTCATCGCGGTCGGATCATCGCACCACACATGCAGTTTCGATCCGAGCAGCCGCGCACGCTGGTCTGGGCGCAGCCGGGCGCCGGTCACGAAAAGCCCCGGGTCCCACGCGTAGAGCAGCCCCGTCGGCGCGTTCATCGGGGCTGCGTAGCCGCCCGAGGCCCAATAGGTCGGGGTGAACGCGGAGTTGCTGAGCACGTAGCCCTGATCGGCCAGCTGTTCGGGGCCGTTGTCGTTGCCGGCCCACGGCAGCAGGCCGCCGCCACCGGTCCAATGGTCGACGATGATCGAGGTGTCCACCGGAAGGCTTGTGCCACGCGGGATTCCGTCGTTCCAGAGGCGGGCGGTCCGGCCGTAGGAACGCACGATGCCGTTTGCCCAATTCACGTGGTGCGCCACCAGGTCCGCCCCGCCTGCCTCCGGACCGAGCCGGGCCCGCGCGGCGGCGGTGAGCTGCGGATAGCGGCTGAAGTCGGACACATATTCGTCGCCGCCGAGGTGGAAGTAGCGGCCGGGGAACATCGGCACGAATTCGTGCAGCAGATCCTCGAGGAGCTGACCGGCGCCGGGATGCGACAGGTCCAGCCGGCCTTCGGCGGTGCCGGCCAGCAGTCCGTCGGTAACCGCGTCGACAAGACCGGTGGCGGCCGGATGCAGAACCATCTCCGGGTACGGTGCGAGGATGGCGTTCATATGCCCCGGGAATCCGATCTCGGGAATCACCTCGATACCGAAATCCGCGGCATAGGAAAGGATCTCGGTCAGATCGGCGCGGCTGTAGTGCTGCGCCGAGGTGATCTCGGGCCGGCTGCTGCTTTCCAGCCGGAAACCGAAACGGTCCGAAAGGTGCAGTTGCAGCAGGTTCATCCGATAAAAGGCCATCTCGCGGATGCGCTGCTTGATCCAGTCCACGCTGAGGAATTGCCGGCCCACATCGAGCAGCAGCCCGCGCTCGGTGAAGTCCGGCCAGTCCGTGGCGACTCCGCCGGGCAGTGTGGCCGAACGCGAGAACCATTGCAGGAGAGTCTGCGTCGCATGCGTGAGGCCCTGCCGAGTGCGGGCGTGCAGGGTCACGACGTCGCCGATGTCGATGCGATAGGACTCCGGTTCGGGCGGGCCCGCGGCGTCGACGCGCAGCACCACATCGCCGGGCCGCGCGGGTCCCGAGGCCACCGCGACGGCGCGGCCGCCTCGGGCGAGATCACCGGCCAGCAGCTGTGCCACGGCCGCGGCGGCACCGGAAGCCACGATGCGGGTATCCGCGGTGCGTGTGAATTGCCCGGGGCCGCCATCGAATCGGCGAATACTGGGCACCGTCACCGGCACGGCGGAGGCAGCTGCCGCCGGGACCGGTGTTGCCCCCAGGGCCAGCACCGGCAACGTCAGCGCCAGCAGCGAACGCCGGTTCACGCGCCACTCGCCGGAAGGTCCACGGTGGACGGCGCGGCGAAAGTCACGGTGCTGCCCAGCGGCGTGGAGCTCTGGAACGGAATCGGATCCTGCGAGGTGACGGTGAGCGAAAGCCGGTGCCCAGGCGCGATATTCCAGTAGGTGGGCGCGAGATCCCACGCCATCGTGGCCGGTACGCCCGGGGCCAATCCGCGCCGGGTGAGCGGCCAATAGCTGATCGCCTTGCCGGTGCCGTCGGGCGCTTCGTCGTACAGGATGCCGATCAGGGTCAGATCCGTACTCGCCGGAATCACCGTGAGATTCAGGCGCGGGTGTCCGGAGACCACACCGCCGCCGGCGAACGGGGCGCTGCGCCACACTCCCGCCATGGTGCGGTCGATGCCGCCGATCGGAATCGATGGCGCCGCCCCGAGCTGCGCCAGTGTTCCGGTCAGGTAGGGCACGGCCGCTACGGCGATGGTCGGCGCGGAAACCGTTGACTGCACCCAGCTTTCGGCCGGATCCGCGCCCATGACACCGGCGGCGGGCGCGGACAGCGGCAGCGAGCGCACGGCCCGCGCGGCGGCGGCGACCGAAGCGAAGTGCACGTAAGGGCCTGTATTGGCCGGTTCCATCGTCACCACGGGCTCGTTCTCGATCCCGTTGGCCGCGCCGTTGGTGTAGTGATCGAGCCAGCGCAGCGCGGCATCCCAGATCGGATTGGGCAGCCCCGCTACCTGACCCGGACCGCCGCCGGTCGAATGGTCGCCCGGTTGCAGGAACAGCTTCTTGGGTCCGGTGAGCTGATCGAACAGCGAGTACACCGGGTCCACCGGGAGCAGGCTGTCCTGCCAGTCGTGCGCGAGGAAGACCGCGGTGCCGTTGGCGTTGAGCGCGGGCACCGCACGGGCCAGCAACCGCGCGGCGGGCAGGGAATCGAAAGCGCCGCCCCGGCCACGCAGGATGGTGTCGAGCCCGCGCGCGGTGAGATCGGGGCTGAACCGGTTGGTCGCCGCACCCGCGAGGGCAAGCGCGACGGGGCCACCGGTTTTCGGAGTGCCGTTGGGCGCGAGCGCTTCGGCCGGGTCGCCCGGCGGCGAGTCGGCGACCAGCGCCTTGATCCGCGGATCGTGCGCCGCGCCGATGATCGCCATGCCCGCACCGTAGGAACCGCCCGCGATGGCGATGCGGTCCGGATCGACGTGCAAGGTCGCGATGGCCCAGTCGATGATCGCCGAGACATCGGCGGCGTCGTTCGCACCCAGGATGTCGACCTCACCCTCGGACAGGTACATGCCACGCGCGGTGTACTCGATCGAGACGAAATCCGCTCCGCTGGACAGTTTGTAGGCCGAACCGAGGCTGCCCATGGCCGGCATGCCCCACCCGGAAGGCTGGAGCACCAGCGGATGTTTGCGCGCCCCGAAATCGGCGGGCGCGGTGATGACTGCGTTGAGCCGGACGCCACCGGCGCCGGGAATGAACAGCGTGGTGGCCTGGCCGCCCGGAATCGGGACGGCGGTCACCGGCGCGGCGCCCAGGGTGGCTCCGGCGGCGATGAGGGTGGCGGCGGCCAGAACGCTCGCCAGTCGCTTCGACATCGAAACTCCCTAGTGGCCGAGCAGATTCGCGAGGGCGAGTCCGAGATTGTGCAGGAGCGACAGCGGCGACATCAGGAGATAGCCCAGGAGTGTGCCGACCAAATCGGGAGCTGGAAGTTGGTGCATGCGGTCAGTCCTACCCATCGCCGAGGCCGAGATAGGTACGCGTTCGTACCCATCTCGCACACACGCTAGCTGACCGTTTGTGCTTTATAAATGATTAAACCGATCATCAACAATCATCGGATCAATTGCCGGGGCGGCACAGATCTTGATCCGAACCCTCGACTAGCCGCCCTATCTCGAATAATGCGTAAACCAAATGGCAATTTCGGGACATGCCATGGGCTGCGGCATCTTTCGGCCACCAGCCGAAACGCGGTATGTGTCAGTCGACGAGGCGCACCGCGTAGGGCATGATTCCGCCTTCGCGTACCGAAGTCACCTTGACGACGTCGCCGGACTGCGGGGCCTCCACCATCTGGCCGTCGCCCAGATACAGGGCGACGTGCGCGGAACCGTTGGCGCCCCAGAACACCATGTCGCCGCGCTGCCGTTCCTCGACGGGAACCCTTGTGCCCATGGTGTATTGGTAGCCGCTGTAGTGCGGCAGCGAGAGGCCGATGCCCGCGAAGGCGTAGATCATCAGCCCGGAGCAGTCGAAGCCGACCTTCTCGAAGTCGCCGTGCGCGTCGGCCACGCCGCCGTCCCGGATGCCGAGGGTGGGCCCGTTCTCGTCGCCGCCGCCCCACGCGTAGATGACGCCGAGCTGGGACAGCGCACGGTCCACCACGGTCTCGATCGCCGCGGCGCCCCGCACCGAGGGCTGGGACGGGCGGGTCTTGCTGCGGCGCGGCTTGCCGTCGTCGTCGACGGAGGTGTGCGGGCGGCGGCCTTCGGCGAGCGCCGCGGCGCGATCCAGCGCGTCCTGGTCGCCGCCGGCGCGGGCGCGCGCTTCGGCGGCGGCCTGGCGCATGGCGGTCTCCTCGGCCTGGCGGCGCTCGTCCCACGCCACGAAAGCCTGGCGCTGATCTTGCAGGCCGGCGACATTCGTCCGGGCCTGCTCCAGCCGGGCCTGGGCGGCGGAACGGTCGCGCTGCAACTGATCCCGCCGGGCGGTCTGCTGTTCCAGCTCGGCCTTGGCGGCGGCGACGGCCTGCTCGGCGGCGAGCTTCGCCTGCTCGGCGGCGGCCGCCGCGGCGTCGGCCTCGGCCTTCGCCTGGCGGGCAACGGAGTTCTTGTTGCCCAGCCCGATCTGGGCGCGCCGTAGCTCGGTGAGCATCTGCTGCCGGTTCTTGGTGACCAGGCCGATGATCTGCGAGCGGTCGATGGCGTCACCGGGGCTGCGCGCCCCCAGATGACTGAGCATGGAATCCATGCCGGGCCGGGTGTAGGCCTGCGTGGCGAAGCTGTCGAAATTCTTCCGGGCTTCGTCGACTTCGCCTGCGGCGGTGGCCAATTCATCCTGGGTCTGCTGCACCCGCGCGGCGGCCGCGTCGGCGGCTTCGCGGGCGACCTGGAGGTCGACCAGCGCCTTGTTGACCGCTTCGCGCCGGGCCGCCACCGCGGCGTCCAGTTCCTGGAGCTGCTGATCGGCCGCGGCGACCTCGTTGATCAGCGCGCCGACCTCGCCGACCCGCGCCTCGACCTGCGCGCCCGCCTCGGCGATCTGCCCGTCGCTGGGATTGGGTGGAGCGGGCGGGACGGCTCTGCCCGGGCCCGCCGTCGCGAAGACCACCGCGCAGATCAGCAACCCGAGGGCGACCGAAATGGGGCGTCGTTGGACCGGGTCGCCGTTCCTGCGCATCGCACCTCCATGGATCCGAAATCCAGCCTGGCGATAATGAGCTCACAGGAACCGTACGACACTTCAGTCACTAAAGAAACTCTAGTAACAGAATCACACCGAAGTAATTTGCCCTGGTCAGCGCCCTAGCCAACCCAAGAAGGGGAGAAACGACGAGAAAGAGACCGACCGTTTGGAAAATTACTGCGGAGCCGAACCGGACACCGGCGCCGCACCCTCCGATTCCGAACTCCGGCGCCGCGACTTCAGCAGATAGAGCCCGCCGATACCCAGCACGGTGCCCGCGAGCAACACGCTGGTGATCCCTGTCCAGGACAGGTCGTAGCCGGACTCCAACCGGTCGACGAAGATCTGCGCCGCCTCCGCGGTGTGCCCGCCACCCTTGTATTTGGCGGCGTCCTCGGCCCATTCGAGCCGCACCCGGCTGATCGAATCGCTGTAGGTGCCCAGCCAGTCGTCACTGAAGACCACGACCGTGCCGTGCTCGCTCTTGCCGACCTCGGTCGCCAGGTCACGTAGGCTCGAGTCGTGTCCGGGATTGCCTGGAACCACCACAATGCTGAGCTCGATCCCCTGGGACCGGGCGTCCGCCGCGATGGCCGCGAGTTGCGGCATCGGCTTGTTCGTCAGATTGGCGACATGATCGTCCGCGAGATCAGGAATGATGACACTCCTGATGGTCTTATCGGTGACGGGCGGCGGCAGTTCCGCGGCCATGGGTCGGAAAACCGATGTGTGCGAGACGGTCATCTTCCATCCGGTCTGTCGAGCCGCATCGGCAGGCGAGGCGACGGGCATCCATCACTACGGGGTGCACTCACCCCGAATAGCTCGAAAGCACAGTACGCGAGGCAGTCTCGCATTGGTGGCGCGACGCCCGCCAACCGGCCACCCCCTGGGCCCCCGGCGTTTCACAGGACAAGCGTACTGTTAAGCTCAGGCATGCGAGGAACCCGCACCTTACGGGGTGGGAATCCTCCAAAAACGTAGGCCGACGGCACAGCCCCGCCGACGGCCACCCTCACAGACGAGTGGAGCTGACGTGACGAAGAGTATCGATACTTTCGGCGCCAAGGGCACCCTCGAGGTCGGAAGCAACTCCTACGAGATCTTCCGTCTCTCGGCCGTGCCGGGCACCGAGAAACTCCCCTACGCCCTGAAGGTCCTCGCGGAGAACCTGCTACGCACCGAGGACGGTGCGAACATCACCGCCGACCACGTGCGCGCGATCGCGAACTGGGACCCCAACGCCCAGCCCGACACCGAGATCCAGTTCACTCCGGCCCGCGTGATCATGCAGGACTTCACCGGCGTGCCCTGCATCGTCGACCTCGCCACCATGCGTGAGGCCGTCACCACCCTCGGCGGCGACCCGTCCAAGGTCAACCCGCTCTCCCCCGCCGACATGGTCATCGACCACTCGGTCATCCTCGACGTGTTCGGCCGCGCCGACGCCCTCGAGCGCAACGTCGACCTGGAGTACGAGCGCAACGGCGAGCGTTACCAGTTCCTGCGCTGGGGCCAGGGCGCCTTCGACGACTTCAAGGTCGTCCCGCCGGGCGTCGGCATCGTGCACCAGGTCAACATCGAATACCTCGCGCCGACCGTCATGGTCCGCAACGGCCAGGCCTACCCCGACACCTGTGTCGGCACCGACTCGCACACCACCATGGTCAACGGCCTGGGCGTGCTGGGCTGGGGCGTCGGCGGCATCGAGGCCGAGGCCGCGATGCTGGGCCAGCCGGTCTCCATGCTGATCCCGCGCGTCGTCGGCTTCAAGCTGACCGGTGAGATCAAGCCCGGCGTCACCGCCACCGACGTGGTGCTCACCGTCACCGACATGCTGCGCAAGCACGGCGTGGTCGGCAAGTTCGTCGAGTTCTACGGCAAGGGCGTCGCCGAGGTGCCGCTGGCCAACCGCGCCACCCTGGGCAACATGAGCCCCGAGTTCGGTTCCACCGCGGCGATCTTCCCGATCGACGAGGAGACCATCAACTACCTGCGCCTGACCGGCCGCACCGACGAGCAGCTCGCGCTGGTCGAGGCCTACGCCAAGGAGCAGGGCCTGTGGCACGACGCGGACAACGAGCCCGCGTACTCGGAGTACCTGGAGCTGGACCTGAGCACCGTGGTGCCGTCCATCGCCGGCCCGAAGCGCCCGCAGGACCGGATTCTGCTGTCGGACAGCAAGACCGCGTTCCGCAAGGACATCCACAACTACACCAACGACGCGGAGTCCGGCCCGGCCGCGGCCACCCCGCACACCCACCTGGACGAGGCCATCGAGGAGTCCTTCCCGGCTTCCGATCCGGCCGTGCTGTCCTTCGCCGACGACGACGCGGTGCTCATCCCCTCCGCCGCCAACGGCAATGTCGGCCGTCCGACCAAGCCGGTCAAGGTCTCCGATCCGGAGCGCGGTGACTTCGTCCTGGATCACGGCGCCGTCGTGGTCGCGGGCATCACCTCCTGCACCAACACCTCCAACCCGTCGGTCATGCTGGGCGCGGCCCTGCTGGCCCGCAACGCGGTGGAGAAGGGCCTGGCCTCCAAGCCGTGGGTGAAGACCAACATGGCCCCGGGCTCGCAGGTCGTCTCGGACTACTACGAGAAGGCCGGCCTGTGGCCGTACCTGGAGAAGCTGGGCTTCTACGTGGGCGGTTACGGCTGCACCACCTGCATCGGCAACACCGGCCCGCTGCCGGAGGAGATCTCCAAGGCGATCAACGACAACGACCTCTCGGTCACCGCGGTGCTCTCGGGCAACCGTAACTTCGAGGGCCGCATCTCCCCCGACGTGAAGATGAACTACCTGGCCTCCCCGCCGCTGGTCATCGCCTACGCGCTCGCGGGCACCATGGACTTCGACTTCGAGACCGACGCCCTGGGTCAGGACACCGACGGCAACGACGTCTTCCTGAAGGACATCTGGCCGTCGCCGCAGGAGATCGACGACACCATCAAGTCCGCGATCAGCCGGGACATGTTCACCAACTCCTACGCCACCGTCTTCGAGGGCGACGAGCGCTGGAAGGGCCTGAGCACCCCGGAGGGCGACACCTTCGCGTGGGACGAGAACTCGACCTACGTCCGCAAGGCGCCGTACTTCGACGGCATGGAAATGGAGCCGGCTCCGGTCGAGGACATCAAGGGCGCGCGCGTGCTCGCGCTGCTGGGCGACTCGGTCACCACCGACCACATCTCCCCGGCCGGTCCGATCAAGCCGGGCACCCCGGCCGCGCAGTACCTGGACTCGCACGGCGTGGAGCGCAAGGACTACAACTCCCTGGGCTCGCGTCGCGGTAACCACGAGGTCATGATTCGCGGCACCTTCGCCAACATCCGGCTGCGCAACCAGCTCCTGGACGACGTCTCGGGTGGTTACACCCGCGACTTCACCCAGGACGGCGGCCCGCAGGCCTTCATCTACGACGCCTCGCAGAACTACCAGGCCGCGGGCATCCCGCTGGTCGTGCTGGGCGGCAAGGAGTACGGCTCGGGTTCCTCGCGTGACTGGGCCGCCAAGGGCACCAGCCTGCTGGGCGTCAAGGCCGTCATCGTCGAGTCCTTCGAGCGCATCCACCGCTCGAACCTGATCGGCATGGGCGTTGTCCCGCTGCAGTTCCCGGCCGGCGAGTCGGCCGCGTCGCTGAAGCTGGACGGCACCGAAACCTTCGACATCGAGGGCATCACCAAGCTGAACGAGGGTGTGACTCCGAAGACCATGAAGGTGACCGCTACCAAGGAGAACGGTGAGAAGATCACCTTCGACGCGGTGGTCCGGATCGACACCCCCGGTGAGGCCGACTACTACCGCAACGGCGGCATCCTGCAGTACGTGCTGCGCAACATGATTCGCGGCTAGTCCTGTAGCTCGGCTCGAAAGTTAGGTCCGCGCACCGCACTTCCTGCATGAACGCAGCGTGCGGTGCGCGGACCTCTCCGCATCAACGCTTTTCGGCACTGCCCGCTCAGCCCGGAGGAGTCCGCCCATGCCCAAGGTCAGCGACGATCACCTTGTCGCCCGGCGCAACCAGATCCTCGACGGCGCCCGCCGCTGCTTCGGCGAGTACGGCTACGACGGCGCCACCGTGCGCCGCCTGGAAGAGGCCATCGGCCTGTCCCGCGGGGCGATCTTCCATCACTTCCGCGACAAGGACGCGCTGTTCTTCGCGCTCGCGCAAGAGGACGCCGAGCGCATGGCCGACGTCGCCGCCAATCAGGGCCTGGTGCAGGTCATGCGGGACATGCTCGCCCATCCCGAGGAATTCACCTGGCTCGGAACGCGTCTGGAGATCGCCAGACGCCTGCGGACCGACCCCGATTTCAGAGCCGGCTGGACGCAGCGCTCCGCCGAACTCACCGCCGCCACGCTGGCCCGCCTGGAACGCCGTAAGGCCGCCGGGGCGCTGCGCGACGACGTCCCCACCGATGTGCTCCTGGGCTATCTGGACCTGGTCCTGGACGGCCTGATCGCCCGTATCGCCTCGGGCCATACCAACGAGAACCTCTCCGCCGTTCTCGATCTCGTCGAGGCTTCGGTCCGCCGCAAGGACTGACACCACCGGATTCCCCTCGTTCTGGCATTGCCGCGAGTTCTTCTGTATCGTTTTAGTAGAACGATTTACTAGATCGATACAGACAGGTTCCCCGCATGCCCCCCAAGGCGACCATGAAGTCCGTGGCAACGGCCGTGGGCGTGTCGATGTCGACGGTGTCGAACGCGTACAACAAGCCGGAACAGCTCTCGCACGCCCTGCGCGAGCGGATCTTCAGCGCGGCCCGCGAGCTCGGATACTCCGGGCCGGACGCGGCCGCGCGCACGCTGCGCGGCAGGCGTGCCGGTGCGATCGGGTTGCTGCTCACCGAGGAGCTGTCCTACGCGTTCTCCGATCCGTTCGCGGTCGGGCTGCTCGCCGGGCTCAGCGAGGTCGCCGAGCGGACCCGCACCGGGCTGCTGCTCATTCCGCTGCCGCGGTTCGAGCCCGGAGCCGACGAGGAGGCCATCCGGGAGTCGGTCGAGACGGTGCGCAATGCCGTGGTCGACGGCGTCGCCGCCTACTGTGTCGATGCCAATCATCCTGCGCTCGAGGTGATTTCGAGTCGCGGACTGCCGTTCGCGCATTCCGACGACGACTTTCCCGGGCGGCGGGTGGTGATCGACGAGCTGACCGCCACGCACGCGGTCGGCACACACCTGGCCGAACTCGGCCATACCGAGGTGGCGATGGTCGTGGACTCCGGGCGAGCGGCGGTCGCGGCGGGTGAAATCACCGATCTCTCGGCGCTTTACAACAACGCGCAGTTGCGGGTGCAGGGCGTCCGCGAGGGTTTGGGCGCTGCGGCGAAGTTGACCGTTGTCACCGGCGGTCACAACTCGGTCGAATCCGGAATCGCCGCGGCCGAACTGATATTGGACCGCCGCGATCCGCCGACCGCGATCGCCGCCGGGGGTGACGTGCTCGCGCTCGGCGTCCTGGAAGCGATGCGCCGCCGCGGCTTGATCCCGGGCCGCGATATCTCGGTCACCGGATTCGACGACATCCCGGCCGCCGAGAACGCGGGCCTGACCACGGTCCGTCAGCCGATCCGGAGCAAAGGGCAACTGCTCGGTCGCATGCTGCTGGATCCGACCTACACCGAAGAACGCGTCGTGCTGCCCACGGAGCTGATCATCCGATCCAGCACCGGCCCGGCCCGCCGCCTGCCCACCGGAAAGGAATAATCATGCATCCCATCGCCGCCGGCCAGGCCGTCAACGCGGTACGGGCCCAAGCCAATTCGGCGCTACCCGACGCCCCGGTTCGCCCCGACCCGCCCCCGCGCACACCACACCTGCGAATCCGGGTGGCGGCACTGCTGCGCGCCTCCGCGCAGCACACCGCCCGGCTGGCCGACCGGCTCGACCACGCCCCCGCCCACCTGGCGCATCGCTAGCCGGTCAGGTCGTACTTCATGAACACGTCGGCCCGGGAGTAGGGGCTCTGCCGCAGGCTGCCCGGCGGCACATGCACGAACCCGACCGACTCGTACAGGTGCACGGCGTTGGCCAGCCGCTTGTTGCTCTCCAGGTACAGGGTGCTCGCGCCCTGCGCGCGGGCGTAGTCGATCGCCGCCGCGAGCACCAGACGTCCGATCCCGCGGCCGCGCTGGCGCGGCGCGACGCCCATCTTCGAGATCTCGTAGACGCCGTGGCCCTCGGGCACGACCGCGCCGCAACCCACGATGTCGTCCCCGTCGCGGGCGATCAGCACCTGCCCGCCCTTCGCGACGATCTCGGTCTCCGGATGGTCGAGCAGATGCGAGTCGGCGGCTTCGAGCGAGAAGTAGGCGCGGATCCACTCCTCGTTGATCTCCTTGAAGGCGCGGGCGTCGGCGGGCGTGCGCATGGGTTCCACGACGATGGCGCCGCGCTGGTCTGGGGCGAGGGATTCGGTTGACTGAGGCACTCGACCAGCATGCTCCGCCCCGAGCCATAACGTCCAATACTTGATACGTGCGATTGATAATCTCAACTTATGATCGATGGGGTCGAACTCCGCCACCTGCGCTACTTCCTCGCCGTCGCGGACGAATTGCACTTCGGCCGCGCCGCCGCCCGCCTGCACATCGCACAGCCCGCGTTGACACAGCAGATCCAGCGCCTGGAATCCCTGCTGGGCACCCGCCTGCTCGACCGCACGTCCCGCAGCGTCGCCCTCACCCCCGCGGGCGCGGTGCTGCGCGAACGCGCCGCCGCGGTGCTCGGTCACGCCGCCCGCGACCTGGACGAGGTCGCCCGCGTCGGCCAAGGCAGCCAGGGCCGGCTGCACCTGGGTTTCGTCCCCTCGGTGCTCCCGCTCGAGCCGCTCCGCGGGGTCCGCTTGTTCCGTGAGCGCTACCCCTTGGTCGAGGTGGACCTGGTGGAGGGCTACACCTCGCGAATGATGGAGCAGCTCAGCCACGGCGCGCTGGACACCGCCTTCGTCCGTGACCCCGACGACCTGCCCGGAATCCACGTCGCCCCCATGATCACCGAGCCCTTCGTCGCCGTCCTGCCGGCCGACCACCCCGACGCCACCCGCACCACCATCACCGGCCCCGAACTCGCCACCAACCCCCTGGTCTTCTTCCCCAGAGCCGCAGGCACTCTCGCCCACGACAAGAACCTCGCGCCGCTCCTGGAAACCGGCCGCCACCCGCGCATAGTCCAGGAAGGCAACACCTGGACCACCATCATGTACCTCGTCGCCGAAGGCCTCGGCGTCACCATCGCCCCCCGCAGCGCCACCTTCACCGCCCCGGCCTCCGTCCGCATCCTCCCCCTGGCCGGCACCGACGCCGACACCACGATCTACGTCGCGCACCGCACCGCCGACGATCGCGCACTGATCCGTAACTTCCTCGCCTTGCTACCGAATCACATTGCGTCGCAATAGGGTCCGCACCCTAAGCTGATACCGGCCATGGCGTAGCTCAGCAGGTAGAGCGTCTTCACTGCATGTGGAAGGTCGCGGGTTCGATTCCCGCCGCCATGGCCGCCATCCGCTCCGGGGTGCGCTATGCCCCCGCCTCCAGGCCGGCCAGCAGGACTCGGGCAATGCGGTCGAGTTCGGCGCGGTCTTGTTCGGAAAGGACTGCGAGCAGGCGGGTTTCGTTTTCGGTGTGCTCGGTGACGACCTTGTCGATGACGTCGCGGCCCTGTTCGGTGAGGGCGACGCGGATCGCGCGGCGATCGGCGGTGTCGGCGGTGCGGCGGACGAGGCCCGCGGACTCCAGGCGGTCCAGCCGACCCGTCATCCCCGCGCGGGAAAGCATCAGGGTGTCGGCGATGACCGACGGGTTGAGTTCGAAGGGCGCACCGGAGCGGCGCAGCGCCGCAAGCACATCGAACTCGCCGCGCTGGAGGCCGTGCGCGGTGAACACCGCTTCGATCCTGGGCATCGCCACCGTCATCAGACGGCCGAGGCGGCCGAGGATCGCCATTGCCGCCAGGTCCAGGTCCGGGCGTTCGCGCTGCCACTGAGCGGCGATGAGGTCTACCGGATCTTTTTTCGACGCAGCCATGGACAGGATTCTATTCGCTCAGATATAGTTCGGTAGCGAATTATCAAACAACGAATCACTTGGAGTCAGTATGAGCACCCTCGCCACCCGCCCCGCCGCCATCCGCCGGCCGCAGGATGCCGAGACCCTCGGCAATCCCAATGGACAGGTGCGGCTGCTCATCGATTCGAACGAGACCGGCGGGACCGTCAGCACAGTGGAGGTCACCATGGCGCGGGGCGCCGACGGCGCAGCCCCGCACTTCCACACGAAATCCGACGAACTGTTCTATGTGGCCGACGGCGAATTGCAGGTCATGGCGGGCGACGAGATCGTCACGGTGGGTGCGGGCGGGTCGATCGTGGTCCCGAAGTTCATGCCGCACGCGTTCGGCGCGACGCCGGACAGCTCGGCGCGGATCATGATCGCGCTGATGCCGGGGGTGGAGCGGTTCGAGTACTTCCGGCTGCTGGATCGGATCGGCAAGGGCGAGTCCTCGTTCGAGGAGTTGCTGGCCGCCCAGGAGGAATTCGACAACCACTTCGTCGACGCGCCCGAGTGGTGGGCCGAACGCAACGCCAACCGGCGGTGAGAGCCGGCGCTGCCCGAATGTGGCCCAGCTATCAGCGGAAACGGGAACAAACGCGGAGCCGGGAAAGGTTCGCCAAAGCATGACCTTCTCTGTCCCCATTACCGTGCGCGGTTACGAACTCGACAGCCTGGGCCACGTGAATCAGGCCGTCTATCTGCAGTACGCCGAGCACGCCCGCTGGGAATTGCTGCGCGCCGCCGGAGTGGGCCAGGACAAGCTGCTGGCCACCGGCTTCGCCCCGGTGGTCCTGGAGAACAACATCAAATATCAGCGCGAACTACGGGCCGGCGACGAGGTCACCGTGTCCTGCGAATTCGAATGGACCGAGGGCAAGACCTTCCGGATGCATCAGGAAATCCGCAAGATCGACGGCACCATCTCCGCCTTGGTGACGGTGACCGGCGGCGTGATGGACCTGACCGCCCGTAAGCTGGCGAGCGATCCGCGGGAGCGTTTCCGCGCCATCAGCGAACGCCCGGAGCTGTTCGGCCTCTAATAACACACGCGATCGCGAAATCGCCGCCAATTCCGGGCAATTCGCTGAGTAAATCTGCCACACGGAAATAACTCCAGGGTTGCTTACTGCCGGTCGAGGGGGCACCGAAAATCTTTCGGTGCAAGCCCATCCAGGCTCAGGACCCCGTTTGCCACCGGCCGTGAAATCTTTCGAACCGAGCCGATCGGGGATCCGCCCGCGTTATGATCCAGTTCCCGCTCGGGGGCCCTGGCTAATCGCGAGCAGATCGGAGTGCACGTTATGACCGACGCTGATTCCACCCACCCCGGCGACTCCGCAAGCTCCGGCGCCGACCATCCCCGTATCCAAAACCCCGGTTCCAAGCCGTCGGGCGATCGCACTCCCGCTCTCCAGGGCGTCCTGGTGGGCGAATCCGCCCGCGATATCAGCGTCCGCGTCGACGAGGGCACCTGGACCTTCCGGCGCTCCGATGTCCTGCGCATGCTGGATTCGGCGACCCTGGGCGGTCACACCAGCGCCGGCGACTCGGTGCTGGTGAACATCCGCCCCGGCGCCCTGGCCGATTTCACCCAGCGCCGCCGGGTCGACCTCGTGGACCGCCCGATGACCCTCGCCGCGGAACCTTCGCCGGCGCTGGGCGACGAACTGCTGCAACAACTCACGGCCTCGTGGGCCGACCGGCTGCAGCTCGTCGACGTGGCCGGCGGCAGCGGTGCGACCTTCACCTATTGCCAGACCAAATCGCACGACGGCAGCGACGACGGCATCAACTGCGACAGTCTCGACTGACCCGCGATGGTGGCGCGCCGCCCCGGTTCGGTCCTGATCGTCTCCGAAACCGATGATCTGCACGCCACCGCGATGGCGGCGACGTTGCGGGAACACCACGGGCTCAACCCGATTCATCTCGATCTGCGCGATTTCCCGCGTGAGTCCGGCAGTTTCCGCTTGGACCGCGACGGCACCTCCCGCTCCATGTCGCACCTGCTGGGCCTGGACGACGTCCGCTCGGTGTGGTGGCGGCGACCGCATCCAGCCCAGGTGCCCGCCGGCCTCCGTGCCTCCGACGACGCGTTCCGTCAGGCCGAATGCGACGGTTTCCTCCAGGGCCTGCTGTGGTCCATTCCGGCCGCCTGGATCAACGACCCCGGCGCCGACCGCACCGCGAGCCGCAAGATCGTGCAGCTGGAGACCGCACGGCGGGCCGGCTTCTCGGTGCCGGAGACGCTGATCACCAACGACCCGGACGAAGCCCGCAGTTTCACCGAATCCCGGCCCGGCGCAGTGGTTTACAAGCGCACCGGGACCGGCCGCGGCGAATTCGCCGAGACCAGGATCATCACCCGCGCCGACTTCGGGAAGCTGGCGGGCATCCGATCCGCCCCGACCACGTTCCAGGACTACATCGATGCCGACTGCGATCTGCGCGTGGTCTGGGTCGACGGTGTCGAGTGGACCGTGCGCATCGATTCCCAGGCCGGCGTCGGGCGCGTGGACTCGCGCCTCGACACCTCGGTCGAGTTCAGCCGGGAACAGCTGCCCGCCTCGGTCAGCAAGTCTCTGGCCACCCTGATGGGCGCGCTGGGCCTGAGTTTCGGCGTTCTGGACCTGCGACTCGGCCTCGACGGCGAGTACTACTTCCTCGAGGTCAATCCGCAGGGCCAGTTCGCCTACCTGGAGATCAAGACGGGCCTGCCGATGTTCCGCAGCCTCGCCAACCTGCTGGTCGAGGGCGACGGGACGGTGCCGGGGTACTAGCGCCTAGGTGGCCTTGCGCCGGTTGGCGCCACCGCGGCTGCGGAGCTGCACATGCGACTCCACCAGCACATTGTGGATGAAGCCGTAGGAGCGCCCCGTCGCCCGCGCCAATGACCGGATGCTGGCACCCGCCTCGTACTGCTTCTTGAGCTGAGTTTGCAGACGGTCACGTGACTTGCCCGTGACGCGTGTGCCCTTACCCAGTGTGGACTTGCCTGATGATGGCCGATCGCTCATGGCTTCCTCCGAGTCGCCGAGCAGCGCGTCATTCCAGGCTAAGCAACAAACACGCCGTGATCAACGGGTGTTTGTGATGAAAATCACGCAAGCTGAATAAGTTCCAAGTATTCGGCCGACCAGTGATCCTCCGTGCCATCCGGCAGTAGAATGACCCGCTCCGGCGACAAAGCCTCTGCCGCACCGGGATCGTGGGTCACCAGCACCACCGCCCCCGCGTAGGTGCGCAGCGCATCGAGCACCTGTTCGCGGGAAACCGGGTCCAAGTTGTTGGTGGGTTCGTCGAGCAGCAGCACGTTGGCCGAGGAGGACACCAGGCCCGCCAAAGCCAGGCGGGTCTTCTCACCGCCGGAGAGGGTGCCCGCGGGCTGCTCCAGCTGCGGCCCGGAGAACATGAACGCGCCCAGCAGGCTGCGCAGCTCCTGCTCCCCCGCGTCCGGCGAGGCGTGGCGGATGTTCTCCCAGACGGTGGCGTTGTCGTCGAGAGTGTCGTGCTCCTGGGCGAAATAGCCGACCTTGAGGCCGCGGCCCGGCTCCAGGCCGCCCGCGGTCGGCGTCTCCACCCCGGCGAGCAGCTTGAGCATCGTGGTCTTACCCGCGCCGTTGAGGCCCAGGATGACGACGCGGCTGCCCTTGTCGATGGCGAAGTTGACGCCGGTGAAGATCTCCAGCGAGCCGTACAGCTTGGTCAGGTCTTTGACCATCAAGGGCGTCTTGCTGCAGGGTGCGGGTTCGGGGAACTTGATCCGCGCGACCTTGTCGGCGACCCGGATGTCGTCCAGGCTCGCCATCAGCTTGTCGGCGCGCTTGGTCATCTGATGGGCCGCGGCGGCCTTGGTGGCCTTCGCGCCCAGCTTCGCGGCCTGCGCCTTCAGCGCGCTCGCCTTCTTCTCGGCGTTGGCGCGCTCCCGCACCCGGCGCTGTTCGTCGGTGGCGCGGGCGTCGAGGTACTTTTTCCAGCCCATGTTGTAGACGTCGGCCTCGCCGCGCACGGCATCGAGGAACCAGACCTTGTTGACCACGTCGCCGAGCAGTTCGACGTCGTGGCTGATGACGATCAGGCCGCCGTCGTGGCTCTGCAGAAAGCCGCGGAGCCAGGTGATGGAGTCGGCGTCGAGGTGGTTGGTCGGCTCGTCCAGCAGCAGCACGGTGTCCGAACGCCCACCGCTACCGTCGGACGCGGCGAACAGGATGCGTGCCAACTCGATTCGACGGCGCTGACCACCGGAGAGCGTGCGCAGCGATTGGCCGAGCACGCGCTCGGGCAGACCCAGGCTGTTGCAGATGCGGGCGGCTTCACTCTCGGCGACATAGCCGCCGAGGGAGGAGAACCGTTCCTCCAGGCGGCCGTACTTGCGGATCGCCTTGTCGCGCGCGTCCTCGTCGGCGACCTCGGCCATCAGGGCCTGCTGCTTCTCCATGTCGTGCAAGAGGGTGTCCAGGCCACGCGCGGAGAGCACCCGATCGCGCGCCAGCACGTCCAGGTCGCCTTCCTTCGGGTCCTGTGGCAGATAGCCGATATCGCTGGAGCGCAGGATCTTTCCGGCGTACGGCTCGCCCTCGCCCGCCAGGATCCGCAGCGTGGTGGTCTTGCCCGCGCCGTTGCGCCCGACGAGACCGATCCGGTCGCCCGCCTGCACCCGCAGCGCCGGCCCGGGGGCCGTCAACAGGGTGCGGACTCCGGCCCGGACCTCCAGGTCGGTCGCGGTGATCACAGACGGGCTCCTCACGGATTCAGCGGTGCTGGGCGGTTGCTGCTCGATTGTCCGGCGAATCGAGCACAAGAACCACCGATTTTACCCGTGTGGCCCAGGACACCGAGGTCATGGGGCATACATCACACGGCCACGGCATCCCACCGCGCTCCGTCCGCATGCCCCAGTCGCACCTTGGGACTCGCGAGCGTGGTTCCGCACCAGAGTCCCCGTACAGACCTACAGCGACGTTGGGAGCACCTAGGTGCCCAGTCCGGCGCGTACAGCTGCGCTGTTCTCCGACGCCGATCGGTCGAAATTGCTTACCAACAAACCGGCGTTGGATGAATCACCAGCGAACATCGCCTGCCAGGTATCTTGTCCAGATGCAACCAAATTCGCGGCTGCCTGCATATCCGCGCCGAGTTCGCCGCTCGACGCCGATTCTGATAGCTGCTGGAGTTCGGCTGCGGATAGTTGATTCTCCTGCTGGTAGGCAGCAGCTTTTCCTGCTAGCCCCGAAAGGTGCGACTGGAGCTTGGTCAGTGCCCCGGATACTGAGTCATCGGGTGTGACAGCGGCCATCTTTATAGTCCTTATGCAGTGGCGGGAGCGGGCGGCAGAGCATCCGGCATGAACATTGCCATTCCCAGATTAATGAAATGTACAATTGTTGCCAGGAGGGTGGCGAACAATGTCAGCGCAAGCCTGAGTTCATTGAGCAGAGTCAATGTATTCTTAACCGATTTGACCAGTTTCCACTGCCCCCAACCCGGTATCGTGGCCGCAGTCCAGGCGCCCATAAGGGTCTGGAAAGCGATGAGGATCGCATCGACGATGATCTGCGCCATCGCGACGGCCTCATCAACCGCATGCCGCAGATGATCAGCCAGTTTCGCAAGGAACTGTTGCTGATTCGACAACGACGTATCCCACTTACCGAAATATTCGGTCTGCGATGTCGCCGCCTTTCCTATCCAGGTCTTTTGAATTTCACTCTGGCCTTGCTTGAGATTGACTCGGACCACTTCCATCGCCGCCGCGACATTGCGCCACGCAGATACTTGCGTACCCGCCTTGCCGATATCCCCCGCGATCAGATCGGTGACTTCCGCGCGGCAATCGAAGTCACTAACCGTTTTGATGACTCCAACAACTCTGTCGAAGATCAATCCGAAAGTGATAATAGGCAACGTTCGAGTGTCGACAGTCGGCGCCACCAGCTTTTCCGTGGCGGATGCGGTATCCTTGAAGCCGTCGACCGACTTATCGTCAACGACAGTGATCGGCGTATCGTCAAGCTTTGCGATCGCAGTGGCGAAGTCTCTGTCAGTCCTTCGATATTCGTCGCCGGCATAAATCAGAGCGGACTCGGCATCACTGATTCTATCCCCGTCCAACTGAAGGGCGGTATGGACGACGGGGAGAAATTTGGAATAGTCACCTGATAATTTTTCGAGGATCCGCCCGAAATTTGCATCCGCAATTTCGCTGGTTGCGTAGCTATGCACCTTGCCGAGGGCCCTCCCTCCGCGCCCCACCTGCTCCGCCCATCCCCCGAGGTCAGCTACCTCAACCGAGAACTGCGACATCTCATCCCCTCCAACAACATTCAATCATAAAACTGTGCACAGTGAACCACGTCGCCGCCACGGGGGCAACAGACCTGGATTGCCGAATGTGTTGTCCTACAGGGTTTCCCGCTGAGCTGCGCCGCTCGGTCACCTGATGAGGTTCTCAGCTCCAAGATCGGTTCAGTGAATCCGCCAGTAAGCCGCCATCAATGTCGCATCCGCCACCAAAACCCCCAAAATCACCGCCCAATGCCAGGCAACGGACATGCGCCGCCGAAACGCGAGGAGTACCAGAACCACTCCAAGCAGCCCCAACGCTGTGTAGACCACGACCCACACGCGGCTATCTGCCGTAAGGCCAATCAAACCGACGATGACCGAAGCCAGCCCCGCTCCAACAGTCGCTCGTTCCCGCAAGAAGCCTTCGGCGAAGGATCCCGCTGCCCTACCGATCTCACGGGCACGCCCCCGATCAGGCTGTTCGGGCCCACCTGGAACGTCAGTGGCATCCGCATACTGATCCGCCCCGTGCAGCCCTGGACCATCTTCTCTATCTCCGGACATGGACCCGATCCTAGAGGCTGGTCGCCACACCCGCTGTGCCGCAGGGACTCTCAGAGGCGTGAACAACTGCACCGTTGTGGCGGGTTATTCAGACCGCCGTATACCGTCCAGCCGACATCGGGCAGGTCGGCTCGTCTTCCGAAGCCGTCCTGCCCGCGTCAGCAGTGCGCCGAGTGCCTCCGACTGCCCGGCCGATCCTCAGACGTATCAGCCGATCTCCCGGTAACTTCCACATCGGCAGCGAAAAGGCACCGGCAGAGTGAGTTCACCCAGGACATAGACCTGATGATCTGACGCCTCGGGCGACTGAAGGCCAACTGTCGCCCCCTCCTCGCGAGCCGGCAGCTCACGTCCTCAGTGGTCCTCGATGGTCCAGTGCACGCCGAACGGGGCCAATGCGGCGAGGAAGTCGGCTGGGTCGAAGGCTTGGGCGGGGGCGAGGACGCCGGCTGATGCAGGGGTAGTGGCGAGCCGGGCCGCGGCTTCTACGGCGGTCCGGGCGGTGGTGCCGTAGGTGTCGGGGCCAGAGATGACGCCGCGGGCTCGGCGGCCGGATTCCGCGACGGCGTCGAGCACGATCGTCCAGGTTCCGGCGGCTCGTTGTGCGTCGTTCGGACCGACCGGGAGGGATTCGATCATCTCGTTCGTGAGCGGGGTCGCGAACAGGGCGCGGGTCGAGTCCTCGACCATGCCCCGGACGGTGCGCACGGAGACGTGGCGGGGTACGGAGACGGGTTCCTGGAGCGGGAAGGGGGCCACGGCGACCGGTTCCGCCGCGCCCGGCAGGGTGACGGGTGCGGGCGGGTCGAAAGGACCGGGCCGCCAGGCGTTGTCGAGGTAGGCGAGGCCGCCGTCGGTCATCGCGTCCGCGATGCCGAGCATGGTGCGCAGCGAGCCGCGGGACATGGCGGTCTCGCCGCCGAAACGGTGAATGGAGGTGAGTTCGGCGAGGGGGCCGAGGCGTTCGCCGAGCAGGTGGGCGAGCAGGTCGCCCGGGATGCCGCCGTCGGTGGCCGCGGGCACGATCGTGACGCCGGCGGATTCGGCCGCGGCAGGGTAGGTCTCGTAGACGTGCTGCAGGAACGGCTGCTCGCCGCAGGTGTCGGTGTAGTGGGATCCGGCGGCGAGGGCGGCGGCGATGACGCGGTCGCCGGTGGACGTGAACGGGCCCGCGCAGTTGATGACCACGTCGGCGTCCTGGAAGGCAGCCACCAGGGCCGTGTGATCGTCGAGGGTAGCCACCCGTAGGTCCGCGTCGGGCATACCCGCTTGGGCGGCAGCGGCTTTCAGTTTGCCCGCGTCGCGGCCGACCAGGACGGGGGTGAGGTTGCGGCGAGCGAGTTCGGCGAGTACGAGGATGCCCTGGAAACCGCTCGCGCCGTAGACGGCAAAGGTGTGATTCGACATGAACTCACCGTAGGAAGTCTCGTTGAGCCAGCCAATGATCCTATGGCTCACATTGATACGTGAAACGCTCACTGCCGCGTGTTGTGCCACACTGGGTCTCGTGGACGTGCTCAGTGACGTGATTTCGGCGATGCGGATCGGCGTGCCGCACTCCTCCCACACCCGGCGGATCGCGCCGTGGCAGGACCATTTCCCGGCCGCGCCGGGCGCGGGGTTCCATATCGTGCTCGCCGGCTCCTGTCTGCTGGTCCCGGACGACGGCGCACCCCTCACGCTGCGCGTCGGCGACGTGGCTTTCCTGACGCGCGGCGTCGGTCACGCACTGACGGCGGTCTCCGGCGAGATCGAAGCCGAAACGGTATTGCTTTGCGGCGCTTACCAACTCGACCCGAGCCGGACGCACCCATTGCTGGACGGACTCCCCCAGGTGTTGCACCTGCCCGCCCGGCTCGGCCACGACGCGGCGGTCCGCGCGACCGTCGATCTGCTGGCCTCCGAGCTGGAACAGAACCTGCCCGGCAGCAGCAGCACCGTGATCGCGCTGCTCGATGTCCTGCTACTGCTGATCCTGCGCACCTGGCTGGGTGAAACCAGCCACCCGGCGACGAGTTGGGCTGCGGCCCTACAGGATCCAGGGATCGCGACGGCGCTGCGCACGATGCACGAAGACATCGCCCGGCCCTGGACGATCCCGGAGCTGGCGGCGGTAGCGGGAATGTCCCGCGCGACGCTGACCCGCCGCTTCACCGCCCTGGTCGAGCGCGCACCCCTCGCCTACCTGACCTGGTGGCGGCTGACCACCGCCGCCCGCCTGCTGCGCGACTCCGAAGCCACCGTGGCTGCCATCGCCGCCCAGGTCGGGTACGGCTCGGAATACGCCTTCTCCGCCGCCTTCAAACGACAGCACGGCCTCGCGCCAGGCCGCTACCGAGTCATTCCCGAACGTAGCCTTCGCACAGCGACGAAATGAGGCGCGCTGTTTGTGACTGCACAGGCCCAGCCGTCACCTCACAGCGGTGGGCCCCGTCTGCTGCCAGATCGCCGACAAAATCTGCGCGATGGTCACCCGCTACGGCGCCACCCAGCAGCCATCCCCCGCTGGATGGATGCTCCACGAAATGCGGCGCTCCCGCCGAGGAGGCGGGCCGGCCTCACTCGACGGGTTGGCTGAACCGAGTACGCGTAGGTCCAGGGCTTAGATCGAGGCCGACACGTCCGAGTGCGCCGCCAGTGCCTGGCCGGTGAGTTCGACCGAGCGCAGGCGGTCTTCGATGTCACTGGCGTGGTGGGCGGTGATCAGTTCGTCGGCGCCGATCGAGGTCGCGAATTCCTCCAGGTACGTGCGGACTTCGGCGGGAGTGCCGGTGGCGGTGTAGCGCGTCATGCCCGAGAGTTGCCGACCGTTGGGGGACGCGAGGAAAGCGTCGATTTCCTCGTCGGTGAAGTCGCCTGCGGCGGGGCCGCGGGCGATCATGGCGCGGGCTCGGGCGCGGTAGGCGATGGTTTTCTGCTCGACGGCCTCATCGTGGGAGTCGGCGGCGAACACGTTGATGCCTGCCATGACGTAGGGCTCGGCGAGTTGTTCGGACGGTTTGAAGGTGTCGCGGTAGACGGCGACGGCTTCGTGCAGCGCGTCCGGAGCGAAGTGTGAGGCGAAAGCGTAGGGCAGGCCGAGGTGGGCGGCGAGCTGAGCCCCGAATAGGGAGGAACCCAGGATGTAGAGCGGGACAACGGTTTCCGCGCGCGGGACGGCCTGAACTCCGGCCACGCGGGAGTCGCCGCTGAGAAAGCCCTGGAGTTCGAGGACGTCGCGGGGGAAGTTGTCGGCGGTGGACGGATCCCGGCGCAGGGCGTACAGGGTCTTCTGGTCACTGCCGGGCGCACGGCCCAAGCCGAGGTCGATCCGGCCCGGGAACAGCGACTCCAGGGTCCCGAATTGTTCGGCGATCACCAGCGGCGAGTGGTTGGGCAGCATGATGCCGCCCGCGCCGAGCCGAATGGATTCGGTGTGGTTCGCGACGTGACCGATCAGCACGCTCGTCGCACTCGAGGCGATCGACCGCATGTTGTGGTGCTCGGCGTACCAAACGCGGCGGTAACCATTGCGCTCGGCGGCCTGAGCCAGCGCGACACTGTTCTGGAAACTGTCGCGCGCGGTCTGACCACGGGAGACGGTCGCCAGGTCGAGGATGGAGAGTGCGAAGGGCATACGGGTGTGCAACGCCCACACCCGCAGCCGTTATTTCATCCCACCGCCGACTACCTGGTCACACAGGCCTGGCTACCACGCGGTGCCGCCGCAAGCCCTAGCCGTCGAAATAGCCGTGACCGCACGGACGAGCCAGTCCGACAGCTGATAGTCATCGCCGTTGCCGGGACCCGGCTGCCGAGCACGGGGAGTCCGGGCGAACAAGGGCTTCGGCGCAGGTCGTCGCGAACCTGGGGCGTTGGTCAGCGGAACGGTGCGCTGAGGTGTCACCGGAAGTTCCCGCGCTACGCGCGGCGTGTTCACCGGGGACCACCCTTGGTATTCCTACCGTGGCTTATGGACCTGTCACGACGGGGATTGCTGCGGTTCGCGGGCGTGGGATCGGCGGCGGTGCTGGTGGGCGCGGCGGCTGCCGGAAGTGTGCGGTACGCCGCACCGCGGTGGCGCGGGCAGGACCCGTTCAGCTTGGGTGTCGCTTCCGGTGATCCGCTGCCGGACGGGGTCGTGCTGTGGACGCGGCTGGCGCCGGACCCGCTGGCCGAGGACGGGCACGGCGGAATGGGACTGGCGCCGGTGAGCGTGGACTACGAGGTGGCCCACGATGCCGGGTTCCGGCAGGTGGTGGCGCGCGGCAGCGCGGTGGCCACCCGGGAACTGGCGCACAGCGTGCATCCGGAGATTCACGGGCTGGAACCGGATCGGTGGTACTTCTATCGATTCCGGGCGGGGACCGCGGTGTCGCCGATCGGGCGGACCCGGACCGCGCCGGCACCGGGCAGCGCGTTCGCGCGGCTGCGGTTCGCGTTCGCGTCCTGCCAGTCGTGGAGCTCGGGTTATTTCACCGCCTATGAGCACATGAGCGCCGAGGATCTCGATCTGGTCGTGCATTTGGGTGATTACGTCTACGAGGCCGCGTGGACCCGCAACCGCGGCGTCCACACGCCCGACCTGAGCGGTGAAGCCGTCGATCTGCGTAGCTACCGGTTGCGCTACGGCCAGGCCAAGGCCGAGCAGCCGCTGCGGGACGCGCACGCGGCGTTCCCCTGGCTGGTCACCATGGACGATCACGAGGTCGACAACAACTGGGCCGGGCCGAACGGCGGGGACGGCAACGACATCTACAAGATTCCGGCGGTGTTCCGGTCCCGGCGCGCGGCGGCGTTCCAAGCCTGGTACGAACATCAGCCGTTGCGGATCGCGCAGCTTCCGTCCGGGCCGAATATCTTGCTGCACAGGCGGTATCGGTTCGGGGACCTGGCCGAGATCACCATGCTCGACACCCGGCAGTACCGATCCGACCAAGCCTGCGGTGACGGCGGCCTGGTCCGGTCCTGCGCGGACCGCTTCGCGCCCGATCGCACGTTACTCGGTGCGCGGCAACGGGATTGGCTGCTGTCGGGGCTGACGAACTCCCCGGCCCGCTGGCAGCTGCTGGGCAATCAGGTAGCGATGGCGCGCTCGGATTACGATCCGGGTCCCGGTGAGTCGCTGGGCACCGACGCCTGGGACGGCTATATCGCCGACCGGAACACCTTGCTCGGCGCGGCCACCGACCAGGACGTCCGGAACCTGGTGGTGCTCACCGGCGATCGGCACCAGAACTATGCCGCCGATCTGCGGCGCGACTTCAGCGATCTCGAATCCCCGGTGGTCGCCACGGAATTCACCGGGACCTCGATCAGCAGCAACGGCGACGGCGCCGACATGACCGATACCGGCCGGGCGCTGCTCGCCGCCAACCAGGACCTGAAGTTCTTCAACGCTCAGCGCGGGTATGTCCGGGTCGAACTCGATCAGCACGTACTGCGCGGCGACTTTCGCGTCATGCCGTATGTGACGCGGCGCGGCGCACCCATTTCGACCCGGGCCGCGTATGTCGTCGAGGACGCGGTTCCCGGGGTGCGGGAAGCCTGGCGGCCCGCGCCGCCGGTGGGCGACACGCAGTCCGGCGCACTTGCCGCACCCGCCGCGAACCCGCCCGGCTGACCCGCTCACGCTGGGGTGATATTCGATCGGATATCAACCGACACACGGATTGGTCTTGGACAGCCGTGCCGATCGCGTGTTGTCGTGTGTTCATGATCAAGACCAAGAAGTTCGCGATCCTGGCGGCGGTGCTCGTCCCGCTGGCCAGTGCGTGCGGGACCGCCGCGACCGAACCGGCCACCGTCTCCGCCACGCCCGTGGCCGCCACTCAGCTGACCGACATCGAGAGCCGCCATCAGGCTCGCCTCGGCGTATTCGCCCTCGATACCGGCTCCGGAAAGACCGCCGGGCACCGCGCGGACGAACGGTTCGCGATGCTCTCCACCTTCAAGACGCTCGCCTGCGCGGCACTGCTGAAAGCGCAGCCGCTGGCCGGGGGCTACTGGGATCAGGTCATCCATTTCACCGAGGCGGACGTCGCCAAGGCCGAAGGCTCAGCGGTGACCGGAGGGCGCATCGCCACCGGCATGACGGTCCGCGAATTATGCGACGCCGCAATCACTTACAGCGACAACGCCGCCGCCAACGAGATCCTGAAGCTGCTCGGCGGACCGCAGGCCGTCACGACGTTCCTGCGCGGCATCGGCGATCAGGTCTCCCGCCTGGACCGCTGGGAACCCGAGGTCAATACCGCCATCCCCGGCGACGAACGCGACACCACCACCCCGGCCGCGATCGTCCGCGACTACCAGGCCCTGACCCTCGGCGACGCGCTGCCGGCACCGGAGCGGGACCAACTGGTGGCCTGGTTGAAAGCGAACACCACCGGCGGCAGCCGAATTCGGGCCGGCCTGCCCGCCGACTGGACGACCGGCGACAAGACCGGCACTTCCAGCGCCTACGGCTCAGCCAACGATGTCGCCATCACCTGGCCCGCCGGCGGCGGCGCACCACTGGTGATCGCGGTGCTGTCCACCCACGCCGACGCGACCGCCCAGCCCGACAACACATTGGTCGCGGCGGCGACGAAAGAGGTTGTCGCGGCGGTGCGCTGAGCCCAGCCGGCTCTGCGGTTTGTCGATCCGCCCCCTGATCAGCGCGCCAGGGGCTGCGGTTCGTCGATCCCCCCGCCTGATCAGCGCAGCGGATCGACGGGGTTGCTCGAGTAGACGACCGACCAGGGTTGGTTTACGCCGGGGGTGCGCAACGGCGCGGGACCGTCGTCGGCCGCCAGTACGGCTGTCGCGGCCTGAGCGAAGCGCGGCACTGCCGGGTGTACGGCGGTGGTGGCCCACACCGCTACGACGCGGCGCATCAGGGGCCGGTCGGTGAGCGGTCGCCAAGCTACTCGTGGTTCGCGGCGGGCCAGCGTCTCCTGCAAGAACGCCACGCCGTTGCCTGCCAGTACAAGGCCGAGCGCGAATTCCTGGTCGCGGGCATGCCGGAGGCGCGCCGGATCGAAACCGCGGGCCCGGCATACCCCGAGCACGTGGTCGTGCCAGCCCGGCGCGGCCGCCCTGGGCGGCAGCACGAGGTCGTGGCCCGCGAGATCGGCCAAGGCCACTTCGGGTAGCCGGGCCAGCGGCGAGGTGCGCGGCAGCGCCACGCCGAGCGGGACCGCGGCGGTGGGACCGTGCACCAGATCCGGTGCGTCGATCGGCTCCAGGACCAGTCCCACATCGAGTTCGGCGGTGGCGAGCAGTCGAAGTTGTTCGGCGGTGGTGAGTTCTTGGAGGTCGACGGTCAGCGCGGGGGCCTGCTCGGCGAGCAAGCGGAGCAGCGCTTGCAAGGTCGGCGCGGGCGTTTCCGAGAGCACGCCGACCCGCAACGTGCCGAGGTCCCCCTCCCCCGCCTTGCGCATCACCGTGCGCAGCCGCTGCTCGGCGGCCAGCAGCGCCCGCGCCTCCTCGACCAGCAGTTCTCCGGCCGTGGTGAGGGCGATGGTCCGCCGTGACCGATCGAAGAGCCGCACCCCGAGTTCCCGTTCCAGCCGCTGGATCGATTGGCTCAGCGGCGGCTGTGCGATGCCGAGCGTCTCGGCGGCCCGCCCGAAATGCAAGGCACCCGCGACGGTGAGGAAGTAGTGCAAATGCCGGGCGAGGTCCACGCGGCCCACGATATTCGATCGCGTATGAGTGCCGGTTATCGTGGCGGGATGGCCGTATCGGAACGCATTCAGCAGATCTTCGACGAGGTGCCGGTGCGGGGCACGCTGCACGCGATCGATATCGCCGACGGCCGGGAGATCACGCTCGGCGCCGACGAGCAGGTGGTCATCGCGTCGATCTTCAAGATCCTGCTGGTGCTGGAGTTCTGCCGGCAGGTGGACGCGGGACAGGTGGATCCGGCCGAACGGGTGCTGATCCGGGCCGCGGACCGGCTCGGCGGCTGGGGCACCGCGGGGTGCGCGGACGATGTCGAGCTGTCGCTGCGCGATCTGGCGTACTTCTCGATGTCGGTCAGCGACAACACCGCCGCCGATCTGCTGCTGCACCGGATCGGCCGGGACACACCGGGTCTGCTCGCGGCCGAGCTCGGGCTGGACCGCACCCGGGTGATCGGCGGGCCGCGGCAGCTGCTCGAATCGATGCTCGCCGACGTGGGCGCACGGGACGGCGGCGAGTTCGCGGCGATCTACCCGACGCTGACCCGCGAGCGCGTCGCCGAGATGCGAGTTTTCCAGCCGGAGCACACCACTTCCAGCACCGCCCGGGAGATCACCCGGCTGCTCGCCCTGATCTGGCGGGACGCGGCCGGCACCCCGGCGGCCTGCGCGGCGACCCGAAACCTGCTGCGGCACCAGATCTTCTGGACCCGGATCGCCGCGGGCTTCCCCGATGACGTGCGCGTCGCCTCGAAAACCGGAACCCTGCCCGGGCTGCACATGGAGGCCGGCGTGGTGGAGTACCCGGACGGCGGCCGGTACGCGCTGGCGCTCTTCGCCCGCACCGGCGAATTGGGTTCGCGCCGAATCGATGTCGACCTGGCAATGTCGCGGGCCGCCCGGCTGGCCGTCGACGCGCTGAGAGACTGAGCGCCGCAGTCGATTTCGCCGAAAGTACCGCACGGTTGAACACTTTGACGCAATATGTTCAACATGAACAACGCGGCGGCACAGGCCCGCCCGGCGAACCCGCCGATCGAACTGGTCCTGGCCGCGGCCGAATGCGTCCGCCGGGCCGGCGTGCGCGGATTTCGCCTGACCGACGTCGCGAAGGCCGCGGGCGTCTCGCGCGGCACGGTCTACAACTGCTTCGGTGACAAGGACACCGCCGTCAACGCGGGTCTCGGCTACCTGTGCGACGCCTTCATCGACGGCCTGGCCCGGACCGTCGCCCCGCAGCCGACTTTGCGCGATCAGGTAGGCGAGGCCGCGGCCATGATCTACCAGCACGCCAGCACCCCACCGATGCTCGCCCCGCCGCTGCGCACCGACAGCATCATCGCCACGCTGCTCGAGCACTACGGCGATCAGCTGAGCCACAGCTGGGCCGCGTTCTGGGCGGGCCTGGTCGCCCAGGCGCAGGAGCGCGGCGAAGTCGACGCGGGCATCGAACCCCTGCACGCGGGCGACTGGATAGTCCGGGTGCTGCTCAGCCTGGAACTGCTGCCGTTCACCGTCGCCGGGTTCACCGGAGCCGACGACGTGCGGCGGCGTACGGGCGATCTGCTACTCAACGGCCTTGCGCCGCAACGTGATTCCTAGGAAGTAAGCGGTATGACAAGTGAATACGTCGAGGTCGCGATCATCGGAGCCGGGCCCGGCGGCATCACCGCCGCGCACCATCTGCAACGCGCCGGTATCACCGATTTCCTGATCCTGGAGCGCGCCGGCGATTTCGGCGGCAGCTGGCGCGACAACGTCTATCCCGGCCTGTTCGTCGATGTGCCGACCTTGTTCTATCAATTCCCGTTCGCGCGCAAGTTCGACTGGTCCCGGCTCTTTCCCGAAGGGCCGGAGATCCAGCGGTACAACCAGCAGGTCGCCGCGGATCTGGGCTTACACAAGCACTTCCGGGGCGGCAGCGAGATCCGGCGCGAAGTCTGGGACGAGGACGCGCGGGTCTGGGTGCTGCACTTGGCCGGCCGCGAGCCGATCCGGGCGCGGTTCGTCATCAACGCGGTCGGCGGCTACATCAACACCAAGCCCGTCGAAATACCGGGCGCCGACACGTTTTCGGGCACGATCCTGCGCCCGAACTCCTGGGATCCCGGCTATGACCATCGCGGCAAGCGCGTCGCGGTGATCGGCACCGGATCCAGCTCGGTGCAGATCGTCTCGGCGATCTACCAGACCGCGCGGCAGGTGGACGTCTATCAGCGCACGCCGTCCTGGATCCTGCCCAAGCCGGACGCCGAGCTGTCCGCACGCACGCACCGCATCCTCCGGTTGCCCGGCGTCAGCGCCTTCATCAATGGCTTCGCTTTGGCCGCAATGGAATTGCCGCTGCAACTGATCTGCAATGTGCTGCCGATCCTGCCCCGCGCGGTCCTGGCGAAGGTGCTGCCGCACTACGACAAGATCTGGCGCGGCCTCTACCGGCTGCTGCTGCGCGCCAAGATCGAGGACCCCGCCGATCGCCGGGCGCTGGTGCCCTCCTACGGCATCCTCGCCAAGCGGCCCATCCTGTCCAGCGGCTTCCTGACCGCGCTGGGCTCGCCCTCGGTCGCCCTGATCACCGACAGCATCGAGCGCATCACTCCGGACGGCATCCGCACCGCCGACGGAACCGAGCGCCCCTACGATCTGCTCGTCCTGGCCACCGGCTACGAACTGTTCACCGATCCCGAGACCTATCGCCCGGGAACGGTGCTGGGCCCCAACGGATTCGACCTCGCGGAGGACTACCGGCACAATGGTGTGCGCAGCTACGGCGGCAGCGCCCATCCGGGGCTGCCCAACCGCTGGTCGCTGGTCGGACCGCAGGGCTATGTCGGCGTCGCCTGGCACACCTTCGTGGATCTCACTGCCCGCCATGCCGTTCGGATCATCGGCGAGACCCGCCGCCGGCGCGCCTCGGTCGCCCGGGTGCGCGCCGACGCCTTCGACCGCTGGGTCGCCAAGATGCGCCGCCACGACAAGCTGATCAGCACCTATGTCGTCGACTGCAACCCCGATCTGCGGACCTACTTCGTCAACTCCCAGGGCGAAGCCCTCTATTACCGGCCGCAAACCATCAGCGGCGCACTGTGGTTCAGCCGCTGTTCCGCGCTGAACGACTACTGGTTCCTCCGTGACAGCGGAGCGCCGACGCCCCGCAGCGCCGGTATCGAAAGAATCGAGGCAGCACTATGACCGAACAAACGCTGGCGGGCAAGGTCGCCTACATCACCGGAGCCGCACGCGGCCAAGGCCGTTCGCACGCGGTCCGGCTGGCCCGCGCGGGCGCGGATATCGTCGCGGTCGACGTCTGCGCGCAGATCGCCGAGTTCAGCGGCTATCCGATGGCCGAACCGGAGGACCTCGCCGAAACCGCGCGCCTGGTCGAGTCCGAGGGTCGCAAAGTCTTGACCCAGCAGCTCGACGTCCGCGATCTGGCGGCGCAGGAGCGCGTCATCGCCGACACCATCGCGACGTTCGGCCGCCTGGACATTGTCGTCGCCAACGCCGGCGTCTGTAGCTGGGGGCGGCTGTGGGAGATCTCCCCCGAGCAGTTCCGAGAGTCCGTCGACATCAACCTGACCGGCGTCTGGAACACCATCAAAGCCGTGGTCCCGGCCATGATCGAAGCAGGCAACGGCGGCTCCATCATGACCATCAGCTCCACGGCGGGCGTCAAGGCGCCGCCGGGCTGCGGCCATTACGCGGCAAGCAAATTCGGCGTGGTCGGCCTGACCAAGGCGTTGGCCGTCGAGCTCGGCGAATACGGCATCCGCGCCAACGTCCTGCTGCCCTACGGCACCAACACCCCGCTCGGCACCGACACCTCGATGTACAAGCTGTTCGAGGAGCACCCGGCGTTCGTCTACAGCTTCCCGCCGAATCTGCTGAAGACCGACGGGCTCGTCGAACCGGACGAGATCTCCGACGTGGTCGTGTGGCTGGCGGGCGATCAGGCGCGCGTCGTCACCGGCGCGCAGGTTCCGGTCGACAAGGGCTTCCTGGCCCGGTGACTAGCCGGCCTCGGCGACCTGGCCGGGAGCATCGCGGACCTCGGCGAGGTAGCGCTCGCCCCAGTGCTCCATCAACTCCAGCAGCGGGGCGAGGCTGCGGCCGAACTCGGTGATCTCGTACTCCACCCGCGGCGGGACCTCCGGGTAGACGGTGCGGGTGATCACACCGTCGCGTTCGAGTTCCCGCAGTTGCAGGGTCAGCATGCGCTGGGTGGCGGCGGGGATGACGCGGCGCAGTTCGTTGAAGCGGGCGGTACCCCGGACCAGCTGATACAGCACCATTCCCTTCCATTTGCCGCCGATCACGTCGAGGGTGACCTCGATCGGGCAGTCCAGGTGCACATCGTCTTTGCGTCGAGTCATGGTGACAAAAATGGTACCGAGTTACAGAATTGTGCGCTCTTACGCGGGCGCCCGCGGCTGCGGCACGCTTCCCGGTATGACCACGTTGCTTCATCTCGACGCCAGCCCGCGCGGTGCCCGCTCGCACACCCGCAGCCTCACCGAGGATTTCGTAACCCGGTGGGCCGGACAGCATTCCGAGGTCACCGTCGCGCACCGCGACCTCGGGGTCCAGCCGCCGCCGCACGTCACCGAAGGCTGGATCGCGGCGGCGTTCACCGATCCCGCGAAGCGGACGCCGCGGATGCGTGCGGACCTGGCGGTGAGCGACGAGCTGGTCGACGAACTGCTGGCCACCGACGTGCTGGTGGCCGGCGTCCCGATGTACAACTTCGGCATTCCGGCCATGTTCAAGGCCTATATCGATCAGATCGTCCGGGTCGGGCGCACCTTCTCCTTCGACCCGGAACTCGACAATCCCTACGCGCCGCTGCTGCCGCCGGGCAAGCGCGCGTTCTTCATCGTTTCCACCGGGGACAGCGGATACCAGGCGGACGGTCCCCTGGCGGCGCTCAATCAGGTGGAGCCCTACCTGCGCACCGTGTTCGGCTTCATCGGGATCGAGGATCTCCAGTTCGTCTACGTCGGCAACGACGAGTTCGGGGGCGAGCGCCTGAGCGCGTCGCTGGCGGCGGCCCGCGATCGGGTCGCCGAACTCGCGGTCTGAGCCCACCCTGGGTGGGGATCCGCTCCCCCTCCAGGTGCCGAGCCTCAGCTCTCGGGGTGCTGTGCTCGACGGCCCGCGCGGCGGAAAGTGGAGGAAACACCAGCGAACCCGGAGCACCCCATGTCGAACCGCAGCACGATCGCCGACTCGGCGGAACGGCGTGTCACGGTGCCGGCGGCGGACGGCGTGCTGCTCTCGGTGCGCGAATACGGTCCGCGCCACGCGGACCTGACCGTCGTGCTGCTGCACGGGCACTGCCTGCGCACCGCGTCCTGGACCTACGTCCGGGACGCGCTGCGCCGGCACTACCCCGCGGCCCGGATCGTCTCCTACGATCACCGCGGCCACGGCGACTCCGCCGCCGCACCGCGTCAGACCTACAACCTCGAACAGCTCGGTCACGATCTACGCGACGTGCTCGACGCGGTCGCGCCCACCGGTCCCGTTGTCCTGGTGGGACATTCGATGGGCGGGATGACCGTGCTCACCTACGCCGCCCAGCAGCCGCAGCAGATCGGCACCCGGATCACCGGTGTCGCCCTCATCGCGACCGCCGCCGACGGCCTGGCCGACGCGGGCTTCGGCCGCCTGCTCCGCAACCCCGCCATCTCGGTCTTCCAGGCCGCGGTCCGCCGCGCACCCACCCTGATGCGGCACGCGAAACTGCTGGCCGCCAAGGTCTTCGCGCCGGTCATCCGGACCGCCGAGTTCGGCAATCGCAAGGTGAGCCCGCGCGTCCTCGCCCTGGCCAACGCGATGCACAACCAGACCCCGATCGTCACCATGGCGAGCTTCCTGAGCGCCTTCATGACCTTCGACCGCACCGACGCCCTGCCGCTGCTGTCCCGGATCCCGACGCTGGTGCTGTGCGGCTCCGCGGATCTCATGACGCCGCAATCGCATTCGGTCGCGATGGCGAACGCCGTCGAATATTCCGATCTCGTGCTCGTCGACGGCGCCGGTCACTCGGTGATTCTCGAGCAGCCGACACAGGTCGCAGGCGCACTCGCCCGGCTGATGACCCGGGCCGGCGCCCGGAACGAGCGCACGGGCGCGCACCTCACCCTCGTCGCGTGACGACGCCGCGGATCCCGATCGCGACGCGCAGCAACGCCAGGGAAACCGCCAGGCCGACGGAGCCATAGAGCAACCAGGCGATATCCGGCGCCCACAGCACGATCTGGCCGAGCGAAACGCCGAAATGCCCGGGAACGAGCACCGACATCGCGTAGAGCAGTGCGCCCAGCCCCACCGACCAGGCTGCCGCGATGATCACGGCGCGCATCGGTGCGCCCGGCTCGCGCCGGAGCGACCGGAACCCGAAGACGTTCGCCGCGACCAACAGCAGTGCCAGGGTGAGCAATCCGGCGAGTATCGACCAGTAGACGTACCCGGCTTCGTCCGGCTTCGCCGCCACGCCGTCCGCCAGCTGGGCCAGGCCGAAACCTGTTGCCAGCAACTGTGGCTCGTGGAAAGTGCCGTACGCATTCGCGAGCAGCACCACGGCGCGGGATCGATCGGGCAACAGGACGACGTGCGCGAAGTACCCGGGCGCGGCGCCGCCGTGCCAGACCATCGGCGACTCCGTGTCCGGGAGTGTCCCGCGACGCCAACCGAGTCCGTAGAAGTTGCCCGCGCTGGTGCGCGCCTCGCCCTCGAATTTCTGGGCGCGCTGCGCCTCGGTGAGCACGCCCCCGAGCCCGGCGGCGGCGAAGGCCGCGGCGTCGCGCACCGTGCCGCCGAGGTAGCCGTAGCCGACACCGACCGGGTCGAACGGGGCCGCGAAGGGAACGGCCTGACCGAAGACGAACCGGTGGCCGCGGGAAACCCGTTGCGCCCCTTCCGGATCGGTGACCGCCGAGTGCATTCCGAGCGGAGCCAGCACCATTTCGGTGAGCACGTCGGGAAAGGCCCGGCCCGTGATCGCCTCCACCACGGCACTGAGGATCAGATAGTTCGTACTCGAATAGTGGTGCACCGCACCGGGTTCGCTCACCAACTCGGCGTCGGCCAGCTCGGGGAGCACGTCCGCGGGCTTACGTCCGGAATCGGTGCGGTCGGTGTACCGGGTGCTGGTGGCGAAGCCGCTGGTCTGAGCGAGCAAGTGCCGAATCGTGATGCGCGCCGAGCGCGCCTCGTCGCGGGTCCGGAACGCGGGCAGATACCGGACGACCGGCGCGTCGAGCTGAATCCGCCCTTGTTCGGCAAGTGCCGTGATCAGGGTGGCTGTCACCGGCTTCGCGGCCGACCCCCAGAGGAACGGCGTCAAATCCGTCACCGCGGCACCGGCACCGTCGACGCCGGCCGTACCGGTGTGCACGATGCCCGCCGGTTCCACGACGGCGTACGCCACGCCGGGAATGTCCAGCGCCCGCATCCGATCGCGGACGAACCGGTCGAGCTCCGCGTACGGCGCGGGTTGCGCTGCGGCAGTGGGTGATCCGAGCATCAGCACACCGACCACCACCATCAGACGTAATAAAAGTACCGCCATATTGGAACGATAACCATATGGCGGTATTGTTGTCACGTGCCACGAACCGCCGACCATGATCAACGCCGGGAGCTCATGGCCCAGGCCTTCCAGCGGCTCCTCGCCGCCGAGGGCCTGGCCCAGGTCACCTTCGCCCGCGTCGCCGCCGAGGCGGGCATCTCGGTGGGTCTCATCCAGCACTACTTCGCGAACAAGGCCGCGCTGCTGCGGTTTTCCTACGAGCACTGCCTGCGCCGGATCGACGCGCGCATCGCCGCCCACGTCGACGCCGGCGAGGCCGCGCACGCGCCCATCTCGACCATGCTGCTGTCCTGCCTGCACGAGCTGCTGCCGGTCGACGCCGAGCGCACCGTCGAGTTCCGGGTCGAACGCAGCCTCTGGACCTCGGCCTGCCACGACCCGGCCCTCGCCCAGATCGCCCGGCACGCGAGCCTGGACACCCATCGCCGCGTCGCACGGGCCATCGACAACGGCAAGCGCTGCGGCGAAGTCGAATCCGGGATCGACACCGACGCCGCCGCGGCGCTCATCCTCGCCACCACTCGCGGCCTCGCCGACACCCTGGCTCTCGGCATCGCCGCAAAGCCTGATGACCTGCTGCGGCCGGTCCTCGCCACGGTCTTCACCGGGCGCTGCCGGCACCACGACGCGTGACTCACCGCGGGCGCGGCGTCACCAAGCCGGATTCATAGGCGAGAACGACCAATTGGGCGCGGTCGCGGGCGTGCAGTTTGGTCATCGCGCGGTTGATGTGGGTTTTCGCGGTGAGCGGGCTGATGACCATATGGGCGGCGATCTCGTCGTTGGACCGGCCCTGGGCGACGAGGGTGACGGCTTCGCGTTCGCGGGTGGTGAGTTCTTCCAGGCCGGGGCACGCGCCGGTGTCGAGGGGCTGGGCGACGTAGCGGTCGATCAGGCGGCGGGTAATCGAGGGGGCGAGCAAGGCGTCGCCGCGGGCCGCGACCCGGACGGCGTGCAGGAAGTCCTCGGGCTGAATGTCTTTCACGAGGAAGCCGGCCGCGCCGGCGCGCAGGGCGTGGAAGACGTATTCGTCCAGGCCGTAGTTGGTCAGGATGACGACGTGCACGTCCGCGAGGGCCGGATCGGCGGCGATGCGGCGGGTCGTCTCGATGCCGTCGAGGACCGGCATCTGGATGTCGACGAGTGCGATGTCGGGACGGTGCCGCCGGGCCAGGTCCAGGCCCGCGCTCCCGTCGGCGGCCTCGGCGACCACCTCGATGTCGTCCTCCAGCTCCAGCAGTGCGCGGAATCCGCTGCGGATGAGCGGCTGGTCGTCGACGAGCAGGACGCGAATCATGCTGGATCCACCGGTAGTTCGGCGTGCACGGCGAAACCGCCGGCGCCGCGTGGCGCCGTCCGCAGGCGCCCGCCCAGCGCGGTCACGCGTTCCCGCATACCGAGCAGGCCGACGCCGGGTACCGGCGTAGTGCCGGGTCGCGCCGTGCCGTCGTCCTCGACTCGGATGACCAATGCCTCCGGGCGGTAGTCGATCCGGACCGAAGCGGACGCGGCGGACGCGTGCCGGGCGATGTTGGTCAGCGATTCCTGGACGATCCGGTAGCCGGTCCGATCCACCGCGAGGGGGACGTCCTGCGGTTCGCCTTCGATCGTCAGGGTCGCGTCCAAACCTGTTGTGCGGGCACGCGCTACGAGTTCCGGGACGTGGTCGAGCCCGGGGCGGGGCGCGGCCCCGTCGTCGCGCAGGGCCTCCAGGGTGGCGCGGAGTTCCCGGGCCGCCTCCCGGCCGGCCTCTCGGATCGCCAGCAGATGCTCCGGTACCGCCTCGCCGCGTCTGGTCGCCACGTGCACGGCGGCTTCGGACTGCACCTTGATCACCGAAATCTGGTGCGTGAGTGAGTCATGCAGTTCGCGAGCGATGTGCAGGCGTTCCTCGTCGGCGCGACGGCGCGCGGTTTCCTCGCGGGTGCGCTCGGCCTCGTCCGCGCGCCGCTCGGCCTGCCGCAGCGCCTCCCCCGCCGCACCGGCCGCGATCAGCCAGGCGATCTCGAGGGCCCCGCGCGCCTGCGCGAACGCTTCACCGGCGTCGTGCACCGACGCCCAGGCCGCGAGCGGGAGCGCGGCCAGCACCAGCACCGCCACCACCACCGTGAGCATGCGATGGCCCGCCCGCACCCCGGCATACACCGCGAAAACGAACGCGACGGCAGGCACATCGATGCCGATGGCTTGATACCCCAGCGCACACAACCCCGTTGCCGCCAGGACCAGGATCGGGGCCCGGCGACGCGCGGCCAGCGCCAGGCCGCTCACGATCAGCAACAGATAGCCCAGCGGGGCCGGACCGGCCGGCGCCGGCTCTGCGGCCACTCCGGCCACCAGCACGACCGCGGCGACCGCGGCAGCTATCGCCCAGTCTCCGAGCCAGCCCTTCATGGATGAACCCTAGCCCGCCCCGTACCCCGGCAACACCTGTGCACGGATGATCTCGGACTACCGCGAACGCGGTAGTGACACACCGCGCTGCGCCGCCGGCGGCAGGGGAAAGTGTCTTCTCCGGCACGACGACCGGAAGGTGGTCCGGCGGACATGATGGCCCCATTCCGAAGAAGGAGCATCCGATGTCCATCCGTCAGCTATGCACCGCGACAACGACTTTCCTGCTAGCGGGCGTAGCACTCGCCGCCCCGGCGGCGGCACAGGTCACGCTCGTCGCGGCCCCGTCCGGCATGACCTCCGGCCGACTCGGCCCTACCCTCACCGCGCTGGTGGCGCTGACCGCTGTCGCCGTCGGCGTCCTCGCGCTCCGGTCGCCGACCTACCGCACGGCGGTAACAGCGCTCGCATCAGGCCTGATCAGCGCTATCGTCGGCACGCTGTTCGCCCGCACCGCCGAGGGCGGCCCCGGCACCGGCAACGGAATCGTGGGCGCGTGGGCGGCCATCGCACTCGGCCTGATCGCAATGATCCTCGGAGCGACGGCGATCCGATCCCATCGCCGCGGCGTCCGGCACTGAGCGGTCAGGACAGTGCCGCGCGATCGGGCAGCGGACCGGTGTCACCGGTGAGCTCCTGCAAAGTCGCCCACAGCTGGTCGAACCGCTCGGTGCCGAGCCTGCGTTCCCAGTCGTCCAGGACCGCGGCGATGCCCTGGGTGAGCTGTCGCTCCAATTTTCGGCCCGCCGGAGTCAGCCGGACCCGGCGCGCGCGGGTGTCCTGTGGATCGGTTTCGCGCACCAGGTAGCCGTGCCGCTCCAGGTGGCGGACCAGTTCGTGCATGGACTGCTTCGTCATTCCGGCGTGCGCGGCGAGTTCGGCGGTGTGCGAACCGTCGATCCCGCCGTAGCGGAACAGCAGCAGGTGCGCCGGGCGGAGATCGGGATGCCGGGGCCCGATCTCCGCCAGCAGGGCGTCGATGGCCTGATCGAAGGCGAGACGCAGGAGACCGAAGTAGCGCGGCGTTGACATGAGGGTCAGGCTACCTTACCGTTTTGGTCAGGCAACCTGACCGAAGGGAATGCGATGTCCAGAGATCAGTTGATGACGTACCTGACGGGCAAGTGGATTCCGCCGGTGCTGGCGACCTTGGCCGAGTTGGGCGTGGCCGATGCGGTCGCCGAGAAACCCCTGACGCCCGCGGAATTGGCCGATCGGCTGGACGTGCGGCCGCGGGAGTTGTACCGGGTGCTGCGCGCCGCGGCGAGCATAGGGGTATTCGCCGAGGACGCCGCGGGCCGATTCGGGCTGACCGAGACCGCGCGCTGGTTGCGCTCGGATGTGCCCGGATCCCTGCGGTTCGCGGCGCGGATGTTCGCGCTGGAGCCGTTCTGGGCGCCGTACGCGCGGCTCACCCATACCGTGCGGACCGGCGAGCCCGCGTTCGACGCCGTCTACGGTCAGGGCATCCACCAGTACCTGCACGAGAATCCGGAGGTCGCCGCGATCTTCGGGCAGGCCGCGAGCGCGTTCCACGGGCAGGCGATGGTCCCGATCGCCGGCGCGTACGAATTCCCGCCGCACGGCACGATTGTCGACGTGGGCGGCGGATCCGGGGCACTGCTCGCCGCAGTGCTGCGCCGCAATCCGGACGCGCGCGGAATCTTGTTCGACCAGGAGCCGGTGTTGCCGGTCGCGCGCGAGACGCTGGCGGAGTTCGCCGGGCGGGTGCAGTTAGTGGCGGGCGACTACTTCGCGGAGGTCCCGGCCGGGGACGTGTACGTGATCAAGAGTTGTCTGCACACGCTGCCGGACGACGACGTGATCGCCGTCCTGACAGTGCTGCGCAAGAGATCCGCACCGGTACTGATCGTGGAAACGATGATCCCGGCGGGCAACGAGCCGCATTACGCGAAGTTCGACGACATCGAGATGATGGCCGTAGCCGGGGGCGCCGACCGCACCGAACACGAGTGGAGCGCGCTCGCCGCGGCGGCCGGATTCCGGCCGGCCCCGGTGCGGCGCTGCGACGAACGCTTCTCCCTGCTGGTCGCCGAGCCGTGCTGACGTGCCGACTACACGCCCTTCTCGAAGAGCTTGGCGCGGAGGTCGTCCAGGGTCTCGGGGATGAGGTGGTCCAGGACGACGGTGAAGCGGCCGAGGATGGGGGCGATGCGGCGGGGGCGGTCGATGACGCCGTCGGCGATGGCTTCTGCGGCCTGTTCCGGGGTCAGGGCCTGGGCGTTCTTGTAGATCTCGTTCGGGGCGATCATCGCCGTGCGTACCATCGGCATGAACACCGAGGTGAATCGCACGTTGTCCGAACGGGTTTCGACTTGGAGGTTGGCGCAGAGCGCGTCCAGGGCCGCTTTGGACGCAGTGTAGGCGGAGTAGCCCGGTGCGCCGGCCAGGTTGGCGATCGAGAGCACGTTGATGATCGAGCCGTAGCCGCGCTCGCGCATCCCGGGCACCAGCGCGAGCATGAGTCGCACCGGGGCCAGGTAGTTCAGCCGCATCGTGCGGTCGTAATCATGGAAGCGGTCATAGGATTCGTCGAGCCGGCGCCGAATCGACCTGCCCGCGTTGTTGATCAGCACATCCACGCCGCCGTGATCGGCGAGCACCTGCTTCGTCAGTGCGTCCACTGCCGCGAAATCGGTGAGATCACACGGGTATACGTACGGCTTGCCGCCGAGCGCTTCGATCTCCGCCGCGACCGCGCGCAGTTCCGGCTCCCGACGGGCCACCAGCGCGACAGTCGCCCCCGCGGCGCCGATCCGGAGCGCCGTGGCCCGCCCGATCCCGGAGGAAGCCCCGGTGATCAGCACCGTCCGTCCGGCGGCCACTTCTTCGAGCGTCTGCGTGCGGCGCAATCGCGTGAGGCTCAGCTCGGTGTCGAGACACCGAACGATCTTGTTTGCCCACTCCGCGGCGATTCCAAACATAGTGAGCAATGCTAATTTATAGATCTGACGCCGTATAGTGCTGAAATCGATGCCATCCCAAGGCTTCCCACTACACGGGACTGGGTATTCCTGATCGCCGCCGCATCGGTACCGCGAAACCCCTGCCGGAGAGTGGTTCCGGCAGGGGTTCGCGGTGTTCGGTTGTGCGGGACTACTTCTCGCCGTGCGGGCCCGGCGCGGCGCTGCCGCTGTACTCGCCGAGGTCGGAAACCAGCTTCGTCAGTTCCGGATCGCTGTCGTACCGGCGCTGATGCAGGGCGGCGATCTTGGCGCTCATCTCCGGATCCGGATCGTCGGTGATGTCGAAGGAGGCGAACTTGTCCACCAGGGGCAGGCCGACGCGGTCGGTGTTGCGGTGCGCCGGATGGATCAGGTACTCCCAGTAGCCCGCCAGGTCCTCCAGGGCGAAGACCGCGCCCCACTCGTATTCGCCGCCGAAGTCACGGCCGACCACGAAGGACTTGACCGAGGGGATGACCCGGCCCTGATTGCGCAGGCTCTCGAGGGCTTCCTCGATCGCCTCGGGGGTGGCGTCGGCGCGGAGGGTGAAGCGGTTGCCGTGGTAGATCATTGTCATTCCTTCTCTCGGGATTTGAGCAGCGGCACAGTGAGCGCCGCGGCCGTGGTCATGGCGAGGCCGGTCCAGAGGAACGCGCCGCCGATATCGGTGGTCCGGATGAGGGGCTGGACGATCAGCGGAGACAGGAACTGGCCCAGGAAGATTCCGGTGACCAGACCGCTGAGGATGCGGCCGCGGTGGGCGGCCGGAGCGAGGTCGCTCAGTCGCAGATTCAGGTTGGGGACGGCGAGGCCGACGCCGAAGCCGCCGACGAGGAGGCCCGCCACCACTTGCGCCACGGTGTGCGCGGTACCGACCAGCACCCAGCCCAGGCCGAGCAACGCGACGCTGGCCGCGGTGATAACGCTCGGGGTCCAGCGGGCCCGCAGCCGTGGAAAGGCCAGTGCGCCAGCGGCACTGCTGAGTGTGGTCGCGGCGATCACCGCGCCGGCCACGGCGGGCCCGGTACCCAATTCCGCGAGCAGGAACGGCAGCTGGGTGGGCGCCATATAGAACGCGAGCGTCACCAGGAAGGCAAGCAGGTAGAGGCCCGCGACCGGCCGGAGGATGCCCGGTCTCGGCCCGCCCTCGCTGCCGATCGTCCGGGAAGCGTTGTCTCGCGGCCCTTCTCGCACCGCGAGCACCGCGAACGGCAGGACGACCGCGGCGGCGGCATAGATCCAGAACGGCGACTTCCAGTGGATTGCGGCGAGCAGGCCCGCCAGCGGGAGGAAGACCACGCCGCCGAGACTCGCGAAAGCCTGTTGCAGTCCGAGAAAGGACGCGCGCTCCGGCCCGTCGAACCAGTCGGTGACGATGGCGCCGACCGCCGTCATGATCCCGCCGACCGCGACACCCAGCAGGGCTCGCGTCGCCAGTAGGACGCCGATCGTCTCGGCGAAGTATCCGGCCACGCCGGCGACGGCGAACAGCACGAGACTGCCGACCAGCAGCGGCTTGCGCCCGATCCGGTCCGCGGCCAGGCCGGCCAGCGGCGCGGTGAGGCCGATCGCCAGCGAGGTGATGGTCAGCACCAGCCGCACCAGCACATCGGCTCCGGCCACGTCCGAGAAGACCGCGCGCATCGCGGGCAGGCTCGGAGCGATGACCGCCGGCGCCATCAGGGTCAGCATCGCCGCCGCCAGCACCGCGCCGCGGGCGGCGCGCGTCGGCGTGACCGCGTCCCGTCGCGCCGCCGCGCCAGGTGTCGCGCTCATGTGCGTCTCCTCTCGTCGATGAGATTCAGCTGGATTCAGCGGTCCGCTGGAGGTGGCCGAGCCACGAGATCAGCGCGCTGTCCAGCGCGGCGCGCATGCCGTCGATGTCGGCGCGGATGGGCTCGCCGTCCCACGACTCCGCGGTGCGAACAAGCACCGCGCCGTCGAGTTCGGTGAAGGTCCAGACGTGGACTCCGGTGATGCCGTGCGCCGGACCGCCCCACACGATGCGGTGCGGATACTGGACCGAGTAGATGGTGGATTCGATGTCGAGTCCGAAAGTGCTCCACCGGAATACGGTGCCGGGCTGGACCGGCCCGTCGATTGCCGCGGCGGTGATATCGGGTTGCCAGCCGGTCCAGGCGTCGATGTCGGTGTGCAAGTCCCACACTCGCCGCAGCGATGCCGCGATGACGATCTCGTGCCGGGCGACCACCGGGGCGGTGGTGTCGATCTCGGTAATTGTTCCGCTCATGAGGTCAACAGTCGCAGCGGGGAACCGACGGTCGCGTCGGTAGAAATCACCTACTTCTGCCTACACTCCGGGCATGACGGCGGATATCGATCTGGTGGGCCGGGCGGAGCCCGTTCGCTGCCTCGCGGAGTTGGTCGGCTCGGCACGCGACGGCTGGGGCGGGGCGCTGGTGCTGCGCGGTGCGCCCGGGATCGGCAAGTCCGCCCTGCTCGCGCACACCGAGCGGGTCGCCACCGGGTTCCGTGTGCTGCATGCGGCCGGGTCGGAGTTCGAGCGGGAGCTGCCGTTCGCCGTCCTGCACCAGCTGTGCCGGCCGATGCTCGGGCGACTGGACGGCCTCTCCCCCGCGCATCGTCGCGCACTGGAGGGCGCGTTCGGCCTGACCGACGCCGCACCCGATCAGTTCGCGATCGGGGTCGGCGTGCTGGAACTGCTCGTCGCCGCGACTCGAGACCAGCCGTTGCTATGTGTCGTCGATGACGCGCACTGGCTCGATCACGCGTCGGCGCTGGCGCTGTCCTTCCTGAGCCGCCGGATCGGCTCGGAGTCGATCGCGATCGTGATCGCGGCCCGGAAGCCGGAGGGCGCTTCGGCTTTGGATCCGCTGCCCGGTATCGATCTGGCCGGCCTGACCGACGCCGAGGCGCGCGCCCTGTTCGCCGCCACCGTCCGGACGCCCCTGGACGGCCGTGTCCGCGAACGCATTCTGGCCGAGGCGCGGGGAAACCCGCTGGCGCTGCTGGAGTTGCCGCGCAGTGCGGGTCTGGCGGGCGGCTTCGCCCGGCCGGACGAGTATCCGGTGACCGCCGCCATCGAGGACAGCTTCCGGTCCCGGCTGGCGACCCTGCCCGCGCCGAACCGGCTGCTGCTGACCCTCGCCAGCGCCGATCCGACCGGCGATGCCGGGTTGCTGTGGCAGGCCGTGACGCACGCCGAAGCCGATCCGCCGGGGGCCGTGTCGCATTCCGAAGCCGAGCTGCGGAATGCCGTGGATTCCGCGGGCCTGGCGGAATTCGGTGCGCGCGTGCGCTTCTGCCATCCGCTGGCCCGATCGGTGGTGTATCGCGCCGCCGAGCCCGCGCAGCGGCGCGCGGCGCACCGCTGGCTGGCCGCGGCCACCGACGCGGCCGCCGACCCGGATCGGCGGGCGTGGCATCTGGCCCTGTCCTGCGCGGGGCCCGACGACGAGATCGCCGCGGAGCTGGAACGCTCGGCCGCCCGCGCCGAGGTGCGCGGCGGAGTTCCCGCGTCGGCGGCGTTCCTCGCACGCGCCGCCGCGCTCACCCGTGACCCCGCGCTCCGGGTCGAGCGCAGTCTGACCGCGGTACGCGCCCAGCTGACGGCGGGCGCCACCGAAGCCGCCGCGGACCTGCTGACCACCGTCGCCGACGGTGCGCTCGACGAATTGCATTCGGCCCGAGTAGATCAGCTGCGCGGCCAGCTCGCCTTCGTGCGCCAGACCGACGGCGACGGCCCGGCTTTCATGCTGCGCGCCGCGCGGCGATTGATCGAGGTAGACGCGAGCCGATCGCGGGACAGCTTTCTGGAAGCACTGGAAATGGCGCTGAACGTCGGCCGCTCCAGCGGCGTGATGGACCTGGTGGTGGCCGCGGCCCGGTTCGCCCCGCCCGCCCCCGTACCCGCTCGCAGCGCCGATGTCCTGCTCGACGCCATGCTCCTGCTGGCCGCCGACGATCATCGCGGCGCGGCCGCCGCCCTCCGGCCGATCCTCGCCGACAGCGGCAACGAGCTGTGGACCCGCCGGCCCGCGCTGGGCGTGATCCTGGCGGGCGAGCTGTGGGATCTCGACGCGCACGGCCGGATCACCGAAGGGCTGATGCGCGCCGGCCGGGAATCCGGTTCGCCACTGCTGCTGCGGCTCGGGCTGGCCCAGGTCGCGGTCACCGGTGTGCACAGCGGCGATTTCGCCGCGGCGGCCGCGGCCATCGCGGAGGAGGAAGCGATCGCCGACGCGTTCGGGGCCGAACCGCAGTTCTATCCGCGACTACATCTGGCGGCGCTGGCCGGGCAGCAGGCGACCGTCGCCGAACTCGCCGAACAATCGCTGTCCGCGGCCAAGGCCCGGGGCGAGGAAGACCTGATCGCCAATGTGCATTGGGCGCAGGCGATCTCAGCTGTCGCGACGGGCAACTACGCCGCGGCGCTCACCGCGGCCCGCCGGGTCCTCGAGCACCGTGCGCTGTTCCTCACCGCGGTCACTCTGCCGGAGGTGGTCGAGGCCGCCGTGCGCACGGGCGAGCGCGATCTCGCCGGGGCCGCGGCCGCGGAGCTGACCGAACGAGCCGAGGCCGCCGGCACCCCCTGGAGTCTCGGGGTCGCCGCCGCCGCACGAGCGCTGGTCTCGGACAACGAGAACGACTATCGAGAATCCCTCGACCACCTGGCGCAGTGCACGATCCGGCCCAGCCGCGCCCGCGCCCACCTGCTCTACGGCGAGTGGCTGCGCCGCCAGGGCCGGCGCCGCGAATCCCGCGACCAGCTGCGCATCGCCCACGAATCGTGCACCGCCATCGGCATGGCGGGTTTCGCCAAACGCGCCGCCGACGAACTGCGCGCCACCGGCGAACAGGCTCGCAGCCGGACCCAGCCCAGCTACGAACAGCTCACCATGCAGGAACTGCACATCGCCCGCCTGGTCGCCACCGGTGCCACCTCCAAAGAGGTTGCCGCACAGCTTTTCCTGAGCCCGCGCACCGTGGACGCCCACCTGCGCAACATCTTCCGCAAGCTCGGCGTCACCTCACGCAGACAGCTGCGGACGCTGCCCGATATCGGCAGCGCGGCGACCGTGGGCTAGGCGGTTTCGCCGGCCCGGGGGGGGCGGGCCTGACGGATCCGGGTGCGGAGCCACCGTTTGGGGCCGCCGCGGCCGGGTATCAGAACCGAGCCCGAATCGGTTGGCGGAACGAGGAGTTCAGATGAGCAAGTCCACGGCAGGTAGTGCGTCCGAGCCCGGCCAGGCCGCCTACGAGAACATCGAGCCGTGGTTCGAGCAGTTGGCGGCGCTGGCGGCCGAGGACCCGGAGCGGGCCGCGCTGCGCGCGGAGATCGTGCACCGCTGCCTGCCGCTGGCCGCGAACATCGCGCGCCGGTTCGCCAACCGCGGGCAGGAGCTCGAGGATCTGACGCAGATCGCGCGGCTGGGTTTGATGAACGCGGTGGACCGCTTCGATATATCCCAGGGCCGGCCGTTTCTCGCCTTCGCCATTCCCACCATCATGGGTGAAGTGCGCCGGCACTTCCGGGACCACAGCTGGGCCGTGCGAGTGCCCAGAGGACTCAAAGAACTACAGCAGCGACTGGGTCCGGCCATCGACGACCTGACCCACCGGCTCGGGCGGGGGCCGACCGCCCGCGAGATCGCCGCCGAACTCGACCTGGAACTGACCGAGGTCACCCAGGCGCTGGTCGCCCGCAACGCCTACGCCGCCGATTCGCTGGACGCCCAATACCCGTCGGACGAGCAGGGATCGTCGCCCTCGATCCGGGACACCCTCGGCGGCGTCGAGCCGCTCTACGGATTGCTCGAGGACGCGATGACGGTCCGTCCGCTGATCGCCGCCCTGCCCGACCGGGAGCGCCGGGTCCTGATCATGCGGTTCTGGGAGAACCGTTCCCAGGCCGAGATCGGCCGGCTGATCGGCTGCTCCCAGATGCAGGTGTCGCGAATTCTGACCGCCACCCTCGACAGCCTGCGGACGCAGGCCATGGCCGAACCGCCGCCCATCCGCCGGCGGTCGGTCGCATGAACCCGCACCGACGCGTAATCCGCACACCATCTCCACAACTCGGGTGATCCCCCTCGATATGCTTTCCGCCGGTTCGATTGCTCGACGGTGGGGGTTGGATGAGTCAGGGGCGCACGGCGTTTCATCGCTGGTTACTCGCGATCGTCTTGGTCGCGACGGCGGCTGCGATGGGGTGTGGTTCATTTGAGCCGCAGTCGAGCTTCCAGCCGCGATCTGCCTTCTTCCTCACCGGCGACGAGGGCTGGGTAGTCGGTTCCCGGAGCAATTGCGGTGGCGTGTGCACCGAGATTCACCACACCACCGATGGCGGTCGCGGCTGGCGCAAGGCGCCGGTCCCGCCCGTCACGCTGGATCGGGTGGTGTTCGCCGATTCCAGGAACTGGTTCGCGTCCCATCGTCCCGCCGACTGGACCTCGACCGGGCCCGAACTGTGGTCCACGCACGATGGCGGCTCGACCTGGCGACGGGTCGCGCTGCCGGGCATCCGGGTACGCGAATACTCCGTCGAACCGGTCGTCGCGAACGGGACCGTGCAGGTGGCGGCCTTCCATCCCTATGCGGGCGAGATGCGGATCGCCAGTAGTCCGGTCGAGACCGATGCTTTTACGACGTCCGACCCCTTCCGCGTCTCCGTCGACGCCGCCGAGTACCGCACGACATCACATGAATTCGGGGTGGCGCGTTCCGGATCGACCACCTGGTTCGGCGGCAGCGAATCCTCCCCGACCCGCCTCGCGTCCCCGGGCCGAGACGCCCGCCTGGTCGATGGCCGATGGTCGACCTGGGCACTGCCCTGTTCGGGCCGGCCGGGACCGAAGCTGGTGGCACTCTCCGAATCCGAACTGCTGGCGACGTGCGTCCCCGCGCCGGAAACCGATCCCAGCACTCACCACCTCTTCTACTCCTCCGATGCCGGAACCACTTTCACCGATCACGGCGTCCTGCCGGGCAGCCTGACGGCCGCGGCGAGCGCCGGCGATCTACTCGTGGCGGTCCCCGACGAGGACGACAAGACCGCCTTGCTCACCTCCCACGATGGCGGCCGCACCTGGCGCAAGACCGCCAGCCCACCCGCCCCCTCGACGATGCGCGCCAACTCGAGCCTCACCCGTGGCCAATTCTTCACGCCCACCGTCGGTTTCGCGATCCTGCCGTACAGCGGACAAGCTCCGGACAGCGAGGATCATTTGTACCTGACGCGCGATGGCGGAGATTCATGGAACCGAGTCACCATTCGTTGATCCAGCGCGCGAATTCAGACAAATGGCGCTAAAGCGGCATTACTCATTTATCTGACCGAATTGGGTTGTGGGGCGGAAAGTCTGGGGATTCTCGCACTGGCTATCGCTGCTGGGGGTAGCGTTTCGCAGCGGCTGACCAACAGAGAGGAACACTCGGTGACCAGACCTGAAGACGAGCCGCCACCCTTCGCCCCGGCTGCGCCGCCGCCATTTCCTGAGGTTCAGCCCGCACCGCGAGTTGTCAACCGGCGCAAGCTTGCCGCGATCGCCGGCGTCCTGCCCCTCGGCGTCGTCGCGCTCGGTTCGGCGCATTACCTGCGCAACGCCGGAGACGACCCCGCCGCCGGGGCAGTGGAAACCACCGCCCCCCGCGCCGCCGCCGCGACCAACGGAGCCATCACGACACAGACCGCGGCCCCCGCCGTCCTGGCTCCGGAAATCGCGCGCATCGGCAATCGGCACATCGCCGCGTTGCACGCCATTCACAATTACATGAGCCACAATTGGACGTACGACCCGCAAACGCTCGATCAGTATTTCGCGGGAGCGATCACGGCGACGACCGGCCCCTACCGGCAACAGCTGATCGACACCCAGCGCGCGACTCGCGATTATCTGCTCGCCACCAACAATCGCAGCGAAGTTCTCGAATTCAACTGCGGACTGCGCGCGGTCACCGGAACCACCGCGCTCGGGGTCGGTTATGTCAAACAATCGACCACCAGCAATCTCAGCCCCAGCCCGAGTATTTCGCTGATCGCCACGATCATCACCGCCGAGGAACAGCCCGACGGACGCTGGCTCGTCAGCGATCTCAAACGGGTTTCGACCTAGGACCGCAGACGGCGCACAGGTCAATGCCGGCCGCCGCGGTGCGTTCGAGCTCGGCAAACCTGCTCCGCGATCCCGGTTCGCTTGCCCGGCGGGTTCCGTCGCCTCTCACTGCCTTCCGGCAGCGAAACGGGGGTGAGGCGGCGAAACAGAGTGCTGGGCAATGCGATTCGGGTATCGCGGTTGGCGTCCCTCGGGTAGCTGGTGGGCCGTGCTCCGACCGGCGGTGACCGGCACCTATAACCCTCGCACAGCGCATCGACCCGGCAGCAGGGCCGAACGGTACCCGAGTCCGGTGACTTCCGTCGCCCGTCGGGCAGGCCGAAGTTACCCTATCGGCCGGGGCCGGACCCCAACTCCTCGATACCCGGCGGTAACCACCCGGGACCTGCCTAAAATTCGCTCTATGCCGAGTCACGGCGACGCTACGGGCACCCGGCTTCTGGTAGCGGAGGACCACCCCATGGTGGCCATGGCGTTGCAGTCTGCCTTCGAACTCGTCGACGACATCGAGGTGGTCGAAACGGCGGGCTCCCTCGAGACCGCGATCGCCGCCGCGGGCCGGCATCAACCGCACGTGATCCTGCTCGACCGGCGCATGCCCGACGGTGACGGCGTCGCCGCGATCCACCGGCTGCGCGAGGTGTCTCCGCAGGCCAGGGTGCTGGTCTTCACCGGAGACGCGAACCGGGAGGTGGCCGACCGGGTGCTCGCCGCCGGCGGCGCCGGACTGGTGCTGAAAACGGGTTTGTTCGACCACATTTTGGACGCCGTCCGGCGCGTCGCGGCCGGCCAGGACTGCTTCGACGTCGAGCTCGGATGACGCCGATCCGCACATGATCGAAGGCAGGTATCGCGATGAGGCAGGACAACGTGGCCACGGATCGGGTGAGCGGCAACGACGAACGACTGCGGCCCTTGCTGGACGGGCTCAAGGCGGTGCGCGACGGGGATTTCCGGCGGTCGCTGCCCGAAGTCGGGGACCCGCTGCTGGACGAGATCTCGGTCGTCTTCAACGGCATGGTGGATCAGCTCGCGGTGTTCACCACCGAGGTCACCCGCGTCGCCCGCGAGGTCGGCACCGAGGGCAAACTCGGTGGCCAGGCCTCGGTGCCCGGGGTTTCGGGGACCTGGAAGGACCTCACCGATTCGGTGAACGCGATGGCCGACAACCTCACCTCCCAGGTGCGTGATATCGCCGGTGTGTCCGCCGCCGTGGCGAAAGGCGATCTGTCCCAGAAGATCACGGTGGACGTCAAGGGCGAGCTGCTGGAGCTCAAGAACACCATCAACACGATGGTGGACCAGCTCTCCGCCTTCGCCGACGAGGTCACCCGCGTTGCCCGCGAGGTGGGCAGCGAAGGACGACTGGGCGGCCAGGCGAAGGTCCCCGAGGTCTCGGGCACCTGGCGCGACCTCACCGAATCGGTGAACATCATGGCGGGCAACCTCACCGCGCAGGTCCGCTCGATCGCGGAGGTGACCACGGCGGTCGCGAAAGGCGATCTCTCCCAGAAGATCACCGTGGACGCCCGCGGCGAGATCCTGGAACTGAAGTCGACGATCAACACGATGGTCGACACGTTGTCCTCGTTCGCGGACGAGGTCACCCGGGTGGCTCGCGAGGTCGGCACCGAAGGCCGCCTCGGCGGGCAGGCGCAGGTGCTGGGGGTTTCGGGCACGTGGAAGAGCCTCACCGAATCGGTGAACTTCATGGCCGACAACCTGACCGATCAGGTGCGTTCCATCGCCCAGGTCACAACCGCGGTCGCGAAAGGCGATCTGTCGCAGAAGATCCGGGTCGACGCGCGCGGGGAGATCCTGGAGCTGAAGGACACCATCAACACGATGGTCGACACTCTGTCCTCCTTCGCCGACGAAGTCACCCGCGTCGCCCGCGAAGTCGGCACCGAAGGCCGCCTCGGCGGGCAGGCCGACGTGAAGGGCGTATCCGGCACCTGGAAGGGCCTCACCGAATCGGTCAACGTCATGGCCGACAACCTGACCGATCAAGTGCGTTCCATCGCCCAGGTCGCCACCGCCGTCGCTCGTGGCGATCTGTCGCAGAAGATCCGGGTCGACGCGCGCGGGGAGATCCTGGAGCTGAAGGACACCATCAACACGATGGTCGACACTCTGTCCTCCTTCGCCGACGAAGTCACCCGCGTCGCCCGCGAGGTCGGCACGCAGGGACGGCTCGGCGGGCAAGCCGACGTGAAGGGCGTATCCGGCACCTGGAAGGGCCTCACCGAATCGGTCAACGTCATGGCCGACAACCTGACCGATCAAGTGCGTTCCATCGCCCAGGTCGCCACCGCCGTCGCGAAAGGCGACCTCTCCCAGAAGATCACCGTCGAGGCCAAGGGCGAGGTCGCCGCGCTCGCGCAGACCATCAACACCATGGTCGACACCCTGTCCTCCTTCGCCGACGAGGTCACCCGCGTCGCCCGCGAGGTCGGCACCGAAGGTCAACTCGGCGGCCAGGCACGCGTTCCCAATGTCGCGGGCACCTGGAAGAACCTCACCGACAACGTCAACTCGATGGCGGGCAACCTGACCAGCCAGGTCCGTTCCATCGCGCAGGTCACCACGGCGGTCGCCCGGGGTGACATGTCGCAGAAGATCGACGTCGACGCGCGCGGCGAGATCCTGGAACTCAAGACCACGATCAACACCATGGTCGACACCTTGTCCGCGTTCGCGGCCGAGGTCACCCGCGTGGCCCGCGAGGTCGGCAAGGAAGGACAGCTCGGCGGCCAGGCCGAGGTCGAGGGTGTGTCCGGCACCTGGAAGCGGTTGACGGAGAACGTGAACGAACTGGCCGGCAACCTGACCCGCCAGGTGCGCGCCATCGCGGAGGTGACCAGCGCGGTGGCCACCGGAGACCTCACCCGCTCCATCTCCGTGGAGGCGAAAGGCGAAGTCGCCGAGCTGAAGAACAACATCAACGCCATGGTGCAGTCGCTGCGCGAGACCACCCGGGCCAACGAGGAACAGGCCTGGCTCAACACCAATCTGGCCCGGATATCGGGCCGCCTGCAAGGCCACCGGGATCTCGGCGCGGTCGCCCAGCAGATCATGAACCAACTCACCCCGCTGGTCGGCGCGCAGTTCGGCACGTTCTTCTTCATGGAGACCGAGGGGGACCGGGTACAGCTGCGGTTGATCGCCGGGTACGGCCGCGCCGAATACGGCACCGCGTTCGATCTCGGTCAGTCGCTGGTCGGTCAGGTCGCGCTGACCAAGAAGACGATCGTGGTGGATCAGACTCCGCCGGGCTATGTCCGGATCTCCTCAGGTCTGGGTACCGCGCAGCCGGTCAACCTGATCGTGCTGCCGATCGTATTCGAGGACCAGGTGCTCGGCGTCATCGAACTGGCGTCGTTCAATCGGTTCACGCCGGTGCAACAGGACTTTCTCGAACAGCTGATGGAAAGCATCGGCGTGAACGTCAATACGATCATCGCCAACGCGCGCACCGACTCCCTGCTCGAGGAATCCCAGCGACTCGCCGGGGAGCTCCGGCAGTCGAACGCGGATCTCGAGGAGAAGGCCGAGCTGCTGGTCCGGCAGAACCGCGACATCGAGATGAAGAATTTCGAGATCGAGCAGGCCCGGCAGGAGATCGAGGAACGCGCACAGCAGCTCGCGCTCGCCTCGAAGTACAAGTCGGAGTTCCTCGCGAATATGTCGCACGAGCTGCGCACCCCGCTGACCAGCCTGCTCATCCTCGCCGGCGTGCTCGCCCAGAACGTGGGCCGGAACCTGAGCCCGAAACAGGTCGAGTTCGCGCAGGTGATCCAGTCCGCGGGCAAGGACCTCCAGCAGCTCATCGACGACATCCTCGATCTGTCGAAGGTCGAGGCCGGAAAGATGGACATTCGTACCGAACCTGTTCCGCTGCGGCAGTTGCTGGAGTACGTGCAGACCACGTTCCGGCCGCTCACCGTCCAGAAGGGACTCCAGTTCGAGATCACCGTCGAGCCGTCGGTGCCGGCACATCTCGACACCGACGAGCAACGACTGCGCCAGGTGCTGCGCAACTTACTGTCCAACGCGGTCAAATTCACCGACCAGGGCACCATCCGGCTCCGCACGCAGCTGGTCGGCGACCGTATCGCGTTCTCGGTCAGCGACACCGGAATCGGCATCGCCGACCAGAACCTGGACACCATCTTCGCCGCGTTCCAGCAGGCCGACGGCACCACCAGCCGGCGCTACGGCGGTTCCGGTCTCGGCCTGTCGATCAGCAGGCAGGTGGCGAACCTGCTCGGCGGCGAACTCCGGGCCGAGAGCGAGTTGGGCGCGGGCAGCACCTTCACGCTCTACCTGCCGGTGACGCCGCCGGCCGAACTCACCACCGACCTGCGGATCGCGCCGAAACCGACAGACCGTTCGGTGCTCGTCGTGGAAGATCCCGAGACCAGACCGCTGACCGCGCTGATCGGCGAGGTCATCGCGGGCACGACCGGGTCGGTCCAGATCGCCTCCGTCGGCACGCCGAACGAAGCCCTCGTCCTGCTGCCGGAATCGCCGCATCAGTGCGTCCTGCTGGACGCGAACCTGCCGGGCGTAGCGGCGGTGGAGTTCCTGCGGGCCTTGCGCGAAGGCACTGTGGCCCGCGGGATTCCGATCCTCGCGCATCCGGTCGGCGCCGCGGCGGTCGAGGAGGCGATCACCGAGGCGGAGGCCCGGGATTCGCATTTCGAACTGCTGGCCTCACCCGACGAGTTCCGCGACCGGTTCATCCTGCTCTTGACCCAATCACACCGGCTGGGGTTCGAGACACCGGCCAAACGATCGGGTCAGCCCGGCCTGAAAGGGCATCGGGTCCTGCTGATCGACGACGATCCGCGCAATGTGCTCGCGATCGCGGGGGTGCTGGAGATGAACGGCCTGTCGGTCGACCACGCGCCGAACGGCCGCAAGGGCATCGAAGCGCTGCAAGCACATCCGGACATCGAGGTGATCCTGATGGACGTGATGATGCCGGAGATGGACGGGCACGCCACCACCTCGGCGATCCGGAAGATGCCCCGTTTCGACAAGCTTCCGATCATCATGGTCACGGCCAAGGCCATGGCGGGCGATCGGGAGAAGAGCCTGGCCTCCGGCGCCAGCGATTACATCACCAAACCCGTTGACGCCAGCGAACTCCTGGACTGCATCGACCGCTGGCTGCACGCCGGCGGCTGAGCCGCGGCTCAGGCGTCCTCGGCCGGCGGCAGCGGGGCGGACCACCGCAGCACGGTGCCGCCCGCCGGGTTCCGGCCGACCGTGAGGCTGCCGCCCGCCCGTTCGGCACGGGCGGCCAGATCGACCAGCCCGCCACGGAATTCGACCTCGGCGCGGCCTGCGCCGTCGTCCTTGATCTCGACGACGACGTCGTCGTTCACGCGCAGACCGACCGACACCCAGGTCGCGGCCGCGTGCCGGACGACATTGCCCACCCCCTCGCGCAGCACCGTCTCGACATCATGCAGCAGCGGCGCGGCCAGCACCGAGACCGGGCCGGCCAGACGCACCGTCGTGTGCAGCCCGCTGTCGGCGGTCAGGCCGGCCACCAAATCGTGCAGCCGCCGCCGGAACCGGGGGGCGTCGGCGGTGGCCTTGCTCTGCAACTCGGAGATCGAGTGCCGGATGTCCCGGGTGACCGCCTCCACGTCTTTCAAGGTGACGGCCAACCGCTCGCGCACCTCGGGCGGCTGCGCCTGCCGGACCGCGCTCTGCAACGACAGACCGACCGCGAACAGCTGCTGGATGACGTGATCGTGCAGGTTGTGGGCGATCCGGGCGCGATCGGCGAGCACGTCGAACTCGCGCATCCGCTGCTGGGCGTCCGCGAGATGCAGTGCGAGCGCGGCCTGATCGGAGAAGGCCGACATCATCGACCGGGTCGCCGCGTCCAGGTGCGCCACCCCGGCGGGCCGCACCACCGCGAGCACGCCGATGACGACCTGCCCCGCCCGCAGCGGCAGGATCAGCGCCGCACCGAGTCCGGTCGGGGAGCCGAAGAGCGGGTCGCCTGCCAGCGGGCCGGTCGAGACGGCCAGGCCGTCCCGGAACGCCGTCCCCGAATAGGGGTCATAGATCGGAATCCTGCGGTCCGCCAAGGTTTCCGAATCGACGCCGGTGGCCGCCACCACCACCAGCTGGGTGACCTCGTCCGGGGCCAGGTCCGGATCCTCGGGCAGGGCCAGGAACGCGCGCGCCGAACCCGTCAGCGTCATCGCCCGGTCCGCGATCAGTTCGAGCACCGCGGCGGGCTCGGCGCCGCCCAGCAGCTGGGTGGCCACCTCGCTGGTCGCCTCCAGCCACCGCTGCCGGACCCGCGATTGGGCGTAGAGGCGAGCGTTCTCGATCGCGATGCCCGCGGCCGCCGCCAGCGCCTGCACGACGGCCTGGTCGTGCTCGGTGAACTCGTGCCCGCCGGCCTTCTCGGTGAGATACAGACTGCCGAGGACGACACCGCGCACCTTGACCGGAACACCGACGAAGGTGTGCATGGCCGGGTGGTGCGCGGGGAAGCCGGTCGAGGCCGGATGGGCCGAAAGGTCTTTCAGCCGAAGGGGTTCGGGCCGCTCGAGGTGCAGGCCGAGCACGCCGTGGCCACGCGGCAGCGCACCGACCATGACCCGGGTGCGGTCGTCGATCCCCTCGTAGACGAACTCGCCGAGCTGAGACCCGGCCGCGGTGTCCTCCCACACCCCGAGCGCCCCGTACCTGGACCCGACCAATTCGACGGCGGTGTGCACGATGGTGCGCAGCGTGTTGTCCAGGTCCAGCCCGGCGGTGATGACCAGCATCGCCTCGACCAGCGACGACTCGCCTTCGAAGGGAGACATGTCAGTCTTTCCGCACGGGCTTCTCCAGTTTCGCGGCGAATACCGCGGCCTGCGTACGCCGTTCGACCCCCAGCTTGCTCAGCAGGCGTGACACATAGTTCTTCACGGTCTTCTCCGACAGGAACATCCGGGCCGCGATCTCGCGATTGGTCAACCCGTCGCTGAGCAGCCCGAGCAGCGTTCGCTCCTGGTCGGTGAGGCTGGCCAGCGGCCCGTTCGCGCTCTTGGCCTCGGCCCGCAGTTTCGCCATGACGGCGGCGGCGGCCCGATTGTCCAGCAGGGAATCGCCCGCGCCCACCGTACGAATCGCGGCGATCAGCTCGAGGGTCCCGATGTCTTTGACGGCGTAGCCGCTGGCGCCGGCCAGGATGGCGTCGAGCATGGCCTCCTCGTCGGTGAACGAGGTCAGGATCAGGCAGCGCAGAGCAGGGAATTCGGACAGCAGCTCGCGGCACAGTTCGATACCGCTGCCGTCGGGTAGGCGCACATCCATGATCACCACGTCGGGGCGCAGCGCGGGAATGCGCGCCAAAGCCTGTGCGACGGTGCCCGCTTCGCCGATCACGTCCAGGTCCGCTTCGACGGTGATCAGATCATGCAGGCCACGCCGCACGATGGCGTGGTCGTCGACGAGAAACACGGTGATCATCGAATACGGCCCCTTTCCATCGTTTCAGCCTACGAAGCCGCCGACGCCGACGTGCCGTATTGGCACAGGACATCCGGCAGGACACCGCCCGAAGTCCCTACGGCGGTGCCCATCCGGCACCTGCCCGTCCTGCGGTCGAGGTGCGATCGTGGGCAGACGAGAGCGAAGGCGAGATGACCATGCACAACGCACTTCCCGACGGCGACATCGTCGGGACCGCGCTGTCGCTTGCGGCGCAAGCGGCTTCGGTGCATGGCGAGCAGCGGTGGCAGTGGCGGGTCGAGACCTCCGCGCTGCAGCTGTTTCTCGATCCGGCCAGGGCGGGTCCTCCGGTCGATGCCGAACAGCGGGCACTGCTGCTCGGCTGCGGACTCGCCGTGCATCACCTGTGCACCGCGTTCCGGGCGCGGGGCTGGTCGGCCATCGTGCACCGGCTGCCCGACCCGGCCGACCCGGACCATGTGGCGACGGTCGGGCTGGTGCGCCGCCGGGCCACCCCCCTGGACGCCGCGCTGTACCGGGCGATCACCCGGCGCACCGAGTGCGAATTCCGCCGGGCGCAGCCGATCCCGCCCGGATTCCTCGGGCTGGCCGACGAACGCGCGGCCACGCTGGGTGCGGCTGTGCGCCGGGTGCCGGGGCCGCCGCTGTCCGGCTACGCGGAAGTGCTGGCGATCGGCACCAGCTCCGATGACCGGGAGTCCAGATTGCGGGCGGGTGAGGCCCTCAGCGCGGTACTGCTGACCGCGGCCAACGTGGGGCTGACCGCCGGCCTGCTCAGCACGCCGCTGCGGGATGCGCGGGTGCGGAACCGGATCCGGCGCGAGGCCTTCGACGGCTGCGCGTACCCGCAGGCCGTTCTCGCGATCAGCTGAATGCCGGTGGGCATGGCCCCGGCGCCCAGGGGTGAGGGCCGTTCGGCACTGTCGACCGCCGGGCCGTGATGGTGACATGAGACAGCCGATTTCGAGATCAGGAGGGAAGTGGAGTCCGACATGGTGTTGATGGCCGAACCGCGCCGGCGGCAGCTCGATCCGAACCCGATAGTGGTGATGACGCAGGGCGTGGTCTCGGAAACGCAGATCGCGCGAGCCAGGCGCGGGATCGACCGGGTGCTGCAACGGCACCACATCGCGGCGCCGGCCCGAGTTCGCCTGACCGCACCGCGCGGCTCCGGCGCGCCGATGCTGGTGCAGGCGAATCTCCGCCTGCCCGGTGGACCCGTCCGGGTGCAGGTCACCGGGCCGATCGGGTTCGCGGTGACCTTCGCCATCGAACGGCTCGACCTGCAACTCGACAAGGTGGCGGCGGGCGGCACGTGGCCGAATCAGTGCCGTCCAGCGCTCACGCGGGTGACGGGCGCCCATCCGATCGTGCGCCGCAAGGAGTCGCGCTTACACAACATCACGGCGGCGAAAGCGACCGCGATACTGGAGGCGATGGACTACGACGCGCATCTCTATGTCGACGCCGAACTGAAGACCGACGCGATCGTCTACCGCGCGGGCGAAAATGCCTTGCAGGACACGGCGGCTCCGCCATCGATCCCCTGTCTGGACGAGTCCGCCGCCGCGGCCCGGCTCTGCGCCCTCGGCCTGCCGGTCCTCTACTTCACCGACCCCGCCTGCGGTCGCGGCAGGCTGCTGTACCGCCGCTACGACGGCGACCTCGCGATTGTTCTCGCACGCTAGGACCACCAGGCTCGGTAGAGGTCGCCCTGAGCCGACTGGGCATAGAGCTCCAGTTGGCGGTTTACCCGGTGCACGACCAGCGGGGTGCGTGCGGCAGCCGCGAACGGCTGTGGCTTGGCGACGATCGGGGTCCAGCCGCTCCAGCCACGATCGTCCGCCCAGGAGTTGCGTTGTACGACACCGTCGTTGGCGACGGTGAAGGCGTCGAGGTGCTTCGGGTAGGGGACGGCGGTGGCGATGTGGATCCCGGCCGGGACGCCGGCGCCGCGGGAAGCGGTGGGCTGTCCGGCCAATCCGAGGCCGGTCCATTGCGGCTCCTTACCCTCGGCGAACAGGCCGTCCCACACATTGCCGTCCGCGACGTTGGCCAGCACCCGGACCGTGCCGCCCTCGGTGGCGGTGGTGGTGAAGGTGCGTATCGACAATCCGTCGGGCGAGACCCTCGTCCAGCTCGGCGCTACCTGCCCCCGCACAATCGGTGTGCTCCACAGTGCACCGCCCGTATCCAAGGCGAACAAGAGCTTGTCGGTGAGGGCGATGTCGCCGTCCGTGCGCAGGGTGAATCCCTGCACCGCGAGCTGGTACCACGCTCCGGAATCGCCTGGACGCCAGTCGAAATCGGCGTACAGGTGGCCGTCTGCGCCCGCTGTCACGACCTCGATGCCATCGGCGGAATACCCGGTGGGCCCGGCGTAGAGGGTGCCCGGGGTCGCCAGGGGCACACTGGACCCGCCCTCGACCGAGACCGTCCGGGCTTGCCACGGCGTCCACCGCCCGCCGTCCAGATGCGCGAGATACAGTGCGCCCGAGTCCAATACGACGGCGACGAGCCGACCCGGCGCCCGGGATACGCCGCGCACCGTACAGGTGTCGGGGAAGCTGGGCCCGCTGCCCGGCACCTCGGCGGTCTCCGCCGGTTCCGACAAACACGCTTTGATCTTTCGATGCCGCAGCGGCCGATTGGGCTCCGCCACAAGCAGATCGATGTAATCGTAATACGCCTGCTGGTAGGGCGGACGAGTCGCTAGCGTCACCTGGCCGGAGACTGTGCTGTTGGGCATAGCCTCCCAGCTACGCCACCGATCGGTGCGAATCGAGAACGGCCGGATGCCGGTGCTGCGATGGTCCTCGTCGAAATCCATCCCGCCGTCGCTCAGCGCGCATTCCCGCAGCGTGTAGTCGCCCATCAGGGCCTTGACACTGAAACTCATATTCCAGTCCGCCTCGTCGTCGCCGTCGTCGACCGCGCGGTGTCGCAGCTCGATGGTGGAATCCGGTGCGGCCTGGGCCGATCCGCTGAAGAACACCCACTCCGCGTCGTGGCTGGTGTGGTCGTCGGCCGGACCGACCGCGATGACCTGATCTGTTGCGACAGCGCTACATCCGATCCGGACGGTGGCCGCGCCGACGGTCTTCTCGTCCATGTCCTCGTCGGTGGTGCGAACGTGAACCACCAGCGCCTTCACCTGATCCTGCTCGGTCTCCGAGGCCGTGAAGTCGTCGTCGCGCACCGGATGCCGATAATCGAAGTAGTCGTGCCGCAGCAGCTTCCCGTTGTACTCGATGACGTACCCGCGCTGCCCCCATTCCACGGTGCCGCCGCGCACGAACGGATTCTCGAAGCGCGGATACAGATCCATCGGCAAGGGCTTGTTCTGGAAAAACGCCTCGCGCTCTTCGTATTTCAGCGCCAGCACCTGGCTGCCGCCGCCCGGCACGGGCATGTGGTAGTTGACCTCCATGTCCTGGTTGTCGTCCAGGTATACGCGGGCGCTGCTGACGCGCTGCTTGAAGGTTTCGTAGTCGCCGTAGTCGGCCTTGGTGCCCACCTGCATGATCCAGATGTTCTTGGCCTCGACGTACCAGTCCTGATCCTTGAAATAGGTGGCCGCGATATCCCGGTCCGCCGCGTCGCCGACGGCGTTGTCGTAGACGCTCGGGCCTTCCTCGGTGTCCATCCAGGTGGGGCGCTGGTTGGAGAAGACGCCGATATAGGCCTCCGGCCGGTCCGCCGCCGGCACCCCCGGCACCGGATGCACATACTTGCCGAACACCCAGAAACCCTTGGGGCCGTAGTGGAATACGTCGAAGATCTCGAACAGCGGCGAATTCGCGTCCTGGTAGTTGGAGCAACGGACCTCGTCGGTCTGATCGAAACCGCGGCGCGGAAACCAGAAATGCGAGCCGCAGTCGGTCAGATTGTGCTGCACGTCGGTGAAGTCGTAGGCGACGATGGCCGCGTTCCCGCCCTGCGCCACCATCGGCAGCGCCCAGTAGCCGGTCAGCCAGCCGAGACCGTCGTGCTCGTTGCCGAGGGTGCTGCCGGTGACCGCCAGTTCGTTGCCGATCACCCCACCGGCCGCGCCCAGCACCGCCCCGGGCACGCCGCCGATCGCGAGGCCCGCGAGCCCGCCGACGAGGCCGGCGAGGAGCGGCGAGATGTCGAAGCCCTCGAAACCGGAGGTGCTGAAGACATTCACCGCGCCGTTGACGGTGGCCTGGCTGACATTGGACTGGACGTTCATCTGTCCCACCCGGAAACTCTGGATGCTGGACAGCATGATGTCGGGACTCTTGTAGGTCATGATGTTGGCGCGGGTGCGGGTCGAGCCTTCCAGGAACAGCGACAGCGAATCGGCGATGTCTTCCTTTTTCTCCCCTTCGAACAAGCCGTATACGGCCCCCGCCGGACCGGCGGCGATCGCGCCGACCGAGGCATCGCCGAGGCCCTCGATGACCGCCAGGAAACTGAGCAGGCCGCTCAGTTTCGAGAACACCTCGTTCTTCTCCAGGCCCCAGCGTTCGACTCGGGAGTAGGTGCCGGTGATCACCTGCTTGTTGAAGAACGCCGAGGTGCTCCACCAGAAGACGAAACTGTCGTCCTCGCGGCTGTAGCCGGGATGGGTGTTCTCGATCTCGGTGTTCACCTCGTCGATGAACTTGAAATGGTCGGCCAGCTTCTGCGCGTAGCCGGCGCGCAGCGAGTCGATTTCGTCGCTCTGCTGGGAGAAGACCAGACCGTACTTCGGGGCCTCGCCGAAGTCGATGGACACCCGGGACCGGTCGGTGAAACCGTGCGCAGGTGGGTGCACGGCTATCTCCTGCAATACCTCGGGCACCTGATAGGTGGAGGTGGCGAAGGCGGCGCCGATTTCGGAATCGCCATCGGCGAAAAGCCCCCGGGTCCCGAACATGATCTCGATGGCATCGCCCATCCCGTTGTCCACGCCACTGCACTTCGACTTGAATTGGCTGCGCCCGCCGACCGCGCCCATCGCGCCCTTGTGCAGATACCGGGCCACGTCGAACAGCAGCAGATCGGCCGCCAACGTGGCCTTGTCACGGACCTCCTCGTCGAGGGCGAAGTCGACGAGGTTCAGCAGCGACCACAGGTGCTCGCGGTAATAGCCGGAGGAATTGAATTCGGTCCAGCCGAACAGCAGTCGATGGTTGAGCCACTTCAGCACCCGCGCCTTGCCGCGGTCCCGGCGCTGCGCGCCGGTGAACACCCCGTCCCTGCTGCCGGGCTCGAGAAAGGGCGCGGCCGCCTGGAATTCGTCGTGCTCCCAGAGTTGACCGGCCAGATATTCCGAGGACGCGAACATGATGTAGTGATTCTCCGACCAGTACTCCATCTCGGTGTTGTAGATGTCGCCGCCGTAGCCGAGCTGGATGCGCGTCTCCTGTAGTGCGGTGATGGCGGCGATCGGATTGAGCTGGACGAGACGGCCACTGTCGAGCGTGTGGAACGGTTCGTCCAACCAGAACTTGTAGCCGCGAATGCCCTGGCGCAGTATTTCCTGCGCGATCGGCGAGAACGCCACCGCCGCACTGCCCGGCGCCTGCACGCTCTCCGCCATGATGATCCGCAGCCGCCGGCGCGCCGAATCCAGCCGCGCTGCCCGGTTTTCGGTGTTCGCCTCGGTGAAGTAGGTGCTGCCCGCGCGCGAGCCGAAGAACTCGTCGAACTCCGCGACCGGGAAACTGCGCTCGCGCCAGCGCTTGTGTTTCTCCAGCGGAATGTGCGCCGGCATGGTTCCGAACAAGTAGAGCATCCGGATCAACTGACACAGCCCCATATCGGAGTTCTCTTTGCTGACGTAGACCTCGGCCAGCGGGTAGTGCACCGCCAGGGACCAGTACCGCATCCGCCCCGAGAACGCCTCGGCGTCCACCGGGTCCGCGGCGGGCGGCACGGTCACCTTGGCGTTGAAGCGATGAGAAGGGCTGTCGGCGTACGGATTCGGGATCTTCCCCAGCTGCACCCCGACCTTCTCGAAGGCCTTGGGATCGGCCAGCGCCGCACGGACACCGGCGCGGTAGCGCTCCTCGTCCGCCGGATCGAAGGCCGGGAGCCGCTCGCCCACCGCGATTCTCAACTCCGCCTCGTACTCGGTCAGGAACCGCTCCAGATTCGCGAACCACGTCGCCGGGTTCACCGTGTCCAGGTCGGCCAGGCAGTACAGCTCACCGAGCAGCCACGGTTTCGCCGCCGCGGTGACCGCGCGACTGATCGCGACCCCCCGTCCGTCCTCGGTCGGTTTCCGCCGCCGGAATCCGGCGAGCAGCGACTTCTCCTGATCGGAGCCGAATCTGTCCTGCTCGAAGGCCGCGGCCAGCTCGGCCACTCGTTCGCGCAGCAGAAACGGCTCCTCGAAGTCGAGCCAGTTGCCCAGCGCGCCGATGAAATCGGTGTACTTCTCCCGGCGTTCCCGTTCCGCCTTGGTCCACACCGGCTGCTCGCTGTCGAGGTAGGTACGGGTCGCCGGCGCATCGGCGGGTGTGCCCGGTGGCGGCGCCGCCGCCGGAGCGCTGATCAGTTCGAGCAGCGCCGCGTCCACCGGATCGGCCGAGTCCGCCGGGACGGCCCGCAGCGATTGGAGGTTCAGCCGCCGCAGCTGGGTCTCGAAGAACCAGCTGCGGCGCCGCTCCAGCTCCGCGGGCAGGTCACTCATGATCGGCCCCAGCGGGCAGGCACGGTGTCACCCTGAACTCCGGCAGTTCGGCCTCCTCCTTCAGCATCACGAGCGTGGTCGGCAGCCGCACCTCCCATTCGGCGACGCAGACTTCCTCGTCCGGTTCGGCATTGCGGGCCTTGATCTCGGCGATGATCGTGACGTAGTTGTCGCTGAACATGTCCGGGATCTCCTCGCCCATCCACACGTCGCCGGTTTCGTGGAAGTGCGCCAGCGCCGCCTCGAATCCCGGGCGTACCGGGATAACCACCCGCGCCGCGCCGGCTTTCAGGAACGCCTCGAAATTCGGGTCGAGATCCTGGATCGAGACCAACTCGCCCCACTTCGCCTTCCGGCCCCAGAAGTACGGGTAGTAGACGAACATCAGATGTTCCCATTCGAAGGCTCGCTCGAAGAATGCGACCACGGCGCCCCACTGCTTGATATAGCGCGGGTCCGGTGGGAATTGGCCCGGTACCGGGGTCGGGTAGTACACCTGCCCGAAATGTTCGCTCATCAGCAGATGGATGAACGCCTTCTTCAGCTCCTGGCGCTCCATAGTGCTGTCATGCGCGAAGTTGTGCGCACTGGCCAGTTGCACCCGGACCGCCTGCTGGTAGCGCGTGAGCTGGTCCAGGAATTCGGTGCGCAGTCGTTCGTATCCGGCCACGATCTGGGCGTGCGTCTTGAGCTGCCATTGCGCGTAGGCGTGGTCGGTGCGGCGGCAGACCAACCCGACAGCGAACGCCGCCTGCATCGCGTACGGGAAGGTCCGCACGGTGACCGGGATATCGCCGGTCTGCTCTTTGAGTACAAAGGATTTGTTCAGGAATTCGATGCCGCCGGGCTCGGGGGTGTAGGTGAATCGCAGGAAGGTCTCCTCGCCGACGAAGAATTCGAGTTCCCGGTTCTCGGTCGGTTCATGATCCTTCGCGACCTGTATGTTGACCCGCTGGACGTAGCCGCCGACCGCCGCGTAGTCCGCGGGCACCTGCAGCGTGAAGTGGCCGAAGTACTGGTAGTACCGCTCTTCGCCGTAGGCGTCCTTCTTCTCGGTGACCTTGCCGAGATCGGTGTGCGCGACCACGGTCTTGAATTCTTCCGGTGGCGGCGTAACCGCCCCGCTGACACCGTATTTCGCCGCCCAGAAGGCGTAATTGCCGGCGTCGAGGTCGGTGGGCAGCAGCGGCGGTTCCAGCGGCCGGGTCAACTGATAGTTCTCCGGCTGGGCCGCCGACTTCAGCGACTCGATCAGGAACGAGGCGGGCTCGGGCAGCACCACGTCGTAGAGCAGGCGCTTGCCATAGTTGAAGACCTTCGTCTTGTACTTCTTGTCGACCCACTGATAGATGCCGCGGATCTGGCGCAGGCCATTGCTGTTGTCGAACTGGTGCAGCGCCTTTTCCGTATAAACCTTCTTCTCGCGTTGCACCCGCTGCTGGCGCACGGTGCGGGTCAGCTTGTTCACCGCGCGATCGGTCACGCTGCGCGCGTAATTGGTCTTGCTGTTCTCCACCAGACGGCCGTAACTCGACGTGGAGGTCTGATCGGAGGTGGCGCTGGACTGCTCGCCCGCCTCCTTCTGCGCCTCGCTGGAGAGTTCGTTGCGCTCGGTGGATTGCGTGTCGCGCTCGTCGGTCTGGGTGGTCTCGGTTTCGTCGGTGATCGTGAGTTCGGTGGTCTCCTCGCGCGTGGTGGTCCGGCTCATCAGCTCACCGGGCAGCACGTTCTCGATATGCGAGATCTCCGCGGGCACATAGCCGATCAGCTCCTGACGGACCACCTGCAGATCGCCGATGCCCACCGGGCGGGTGATGGCGTGGCTGAAATCCGGTACCGGCTGCTCGTCCTCGGCCGCCGGATTGTCCTGTACCGCGAAGATATTCATCCCGAGCCGGAAGGTGCGCAGGCGGGCGGGCTCCCGGGACTCGGTCTCGCGCGCCACCTCCAGCCAGCGCCGCTTCACGACATCGACGATGTCGGTCAGGGACGCGGCTCCGGGATCGCCCAGTTGCTCCCGAAGACGTTCCTGGACAACCGGATCCAGGTCGGCGAGCACCTCCGGCGCGAGGCCGATCGCGGAGGGTGCGGCTTCGGCGCGCCCCGGCGCCGGGGTTTGCCGCGCCTCGGGAGCAGCGCTCGCGCTGACGGTGAACCGACTCGGCCGGGTCGCCATCAGAGTGTCGTAGGCTTGACGATAGATCTGCCCTTCGGCCACGAGAAGCTCGCGGGGCGAGGGACTTCCGCCCGTCGGCTCGGTGCGCTCACCCGGCGAGGTGACCTTCGGCGGCATATAGAGCTGCGGCACGTGCAACGGCCGATCGAGCAGCGAGCGAATCCGGCGGGCCGACAAGGGTTCCGCCCGCCCGGCCACGAAATCATCGATGAACCCGATGACCTGGCGCATCGAGGTGACCGACGGACCATCGGCCAGATCGAACCTGGTGGTGATCTTGACCGCGAGCGGAATGTCGCTCGACGCGTTGCGCTCGTCCTCGTACTCCTCGCTCGCCGCCAGGGTGCGGGCATCGACGACCCCGAAGACACTCTTGACCGCCTCGTTCACCTTCAGCGCGGTGACCGGATCGCCGATCGCGAGCAGTTTCTCCCGCAGGGCGAGGTACTTGCGCATCCGGCCCAGGCCCCCGACGGCGAAGCCGTTGCTCTGGGGTCGCGGATCCAGGAAGTTCAGCGCGAAGGCCCGGACGCGGTCGTATTCCGCGGGCGGCGGCCCGAGGATCAGGTCGCGCAGATCGACCTGGAACGCCGACTGTGAAGTGACATCGATGGTGGCTTCGTCCCCCGGGACGACAAAAGCTTGCTGGATGAAGCGAAAGAGCTCAGTCATGTCGAAACCTCCCGAAGTCGGGTTATCGGCGGGTGCGATGAGCCGAAGCTCGAGCCTCGAGAATGCGGCCGATCCCCGGCCGCGCGATAGATGCCGGTCGGCTCAGCGAACCGTGCCACCACCTGCCGTCCTGAGGTGACCAGCTCTTTGCAACGTTCGAACGATCTTTGAGATCAGATGACGACTGCGGGCCGGCGACCAACCTCTGGGAATCGGCTTGCACTTGCAGCGATCTTTACGGCATCTTTATGGGCGGTGTGCCGGGAAGTCTGGTCGGCAGCATAGTCCGAAATATCGGCTGTGCTCGATTGTCGACGGGCGGGGATCATGGCGCTGGTATTGGCTTTTGGGGTAGTGCTGCTGGTCAGCGTCTCGCTGTCCGGTGTGGCGGCCCGGACTGTGTTGTCGACGGCACTGCTGTTCTTACTGGCCGGGGCCCTGATCGGCGACGGTGGACTCGGCCTGGTCAGCATCGCACCGTCGGATCCGCTGGTGGTGATGCTCGCCGACATCGCCTTGTTCACAGTCCTTTTCACTGATGGCCAGCGCGCCAATGTGCGCGCCCTGCGCGACGGCTGGCAACTCTCGGGTCGCGCGCTGGGCATCGCCATGCCGATCACCATGGTGCTGATCGCCGTCCCGGCCCACTTCCTGGCCGGATTGGACTGGCCGACCGCCCTGCTCGTCGGCGCGATCCTCTCCCCCACCGACCCGGTGTTCGCCGCGGCCATCGTCGGGCGCAGCGACATCCCGTTGCGGCTGCGCCGTTTGCTCAATGTCGAGTCCGGACTCAATGACGGCCTGGCGCTGCCGTTCGTCCTGATCTTCCTGGCGACCGCGCAGCACAAGGATTCCGGGATCGGCACCATCGCCTGGGAATTGGCGCTCGGGCTGATTCTCGGCATCGTGGTCCCGGCGCTCGTCGTCCTGGCCTGGCGCACCCGGATCCTCACCGTCGAGCCGCGCCTGCAAGCGCTGGGGCCGCTGGCCATCGCGGTATCCCTGTACGGCGCATGCCATCTCACCCACGCCAATCCGTACCTGGCCGCGTTCGCCGCCGGATCGACGCTGGCCACCCTCGACAAGGTCGCCGCCGAACAGTACGAACCGTTCGGTGAACTGCTCTCCGAGATCACCAAATTCGCCGCCCTGCTGGTGTTCGGCGCGCTGATCACCCCGGAACGCCTCGGCGAACTCGGCGCGGGAGCCTGGGTCGTCGCGCTGCTGGCGATCCTCCTGGTCCGCCCGGCCGCCATGATGCTTTCGCTGATGCGCACCCCGCTGACCACCGCCGAACGCGCCACCGCCGCCTGGTTCGGCCCCAAGGGCTTCGCCTCGGTGGTGTACGGCCTGCTGGTGCTGCAATCCGGAATCCCGGAGGCCGACAACATCTTCGACCTCGTCGCCGTCACCATCGCCCTGTCGATCATCCTGCACTCCTCCACCGACGTCCCGGTCGCGAAAGCACTGCGGGTGGAACCACCGGACAACCTGCCCACGGGAGCGCCGGAGGCCAAGATCAGCCCGGCAGACCCGCAGACCCGGCAATCGGCAATGGACTGAATGTGCCTGGGCTCTTCGGCCTCTGCCTCGGCGCCGCGGCGCTGTTCTCGATCATGCAGTCGGTCAACGTGTTCGCCTACTCGCTCGGCTATGGCGAGAGCATGCCGGTCGAAGTCACCAAAGGCTCGTCTGGTTCGAGCTTCGGCCGCGGCAGCGAGCCCGGCGAAGGGCGGGTCGCCGGTGCCGGCCGAGGTCACCGGATGCTGCTCGAGGGCGGCGCCCGCACCGTTTCCGTCGCGGAACTTCGCCGCCGGGCGGGGCGGCGGCAGCCGGGCACATCGCGTACTTCGTTGGAATGAACCATAATTCGAGTTGCAAATCCACGATATTTACGGCATCCTTACGAGTAGGAGCGCCGGGAAGTCTGGTCGGCAGAACCTGACTCAATTGGGTCGGGGGTTGGCCCGATGAGGGAGTTCACGGTGTTTGTTCAGGGGCGTTTTTTCTGCGGTCGCAGGGTCGAGCACAATAGTTCGCGCGGTGAGATTCGTTGGCGCCATTCCGGTTTCGGGATGCGGCTAACGCCTTCACCGCGGCATGGGTGAGTTCGTTGCCACCACGCTGAGTTTCCCCACCGCGCTTTTCACTTTCGCACTGATCGTCGTCTTCGGGTACTGGCTGCTCGTTCTTGCCGGGTATGCGCAGAGTGATCAGTTCGATCATTGGAACGACGCCGAATCCGACGGCATCACAATTCGTTTCGAAGCGCTCGGGCTCGGCGGCGTCCCGGTGACCGTAGCGTTGACCGGGGTGATCGCGCTGGCGTGGTTCTGCACCCTCGGTGGCGCTACCGCGTTGGCGGCCAGCGGAATCGGTGGCTACGCCGAATTCTTCCTCACCGTCCTCACGCCGGCAGCGGCGCTGGTGGCAGCCGTGGCGGGGACTCGGGTGCTGGTACTTCCGCTGCGCCGGTTGTTCCGTACCGCCGCCGCGCCATCGCACACTGATTTCGTCGGGCGGATCTGCGTAATCCGCACCGGCCGGGTCGATTCCGAATTCGGCCAAGCCGAACTAGTTTCCGCCGACGGTTCGTCGGCGATCATCCAGGTCCGGCAGAGCACCGAGCACGCCGTGACCACGCCTCTGACGCAGGGGAATTCCGCAGTCGTCTACGACTACGACCAAGCCACCGAAACATTCTGGGTGGCTTCATTGGAGGGGATCTGATGTCTACCATCGCTATCGGACTCGGCGTACTTATCGCCCTCGTCCTGCTTGTCGCGCTCGCCGGCGTGTTCCTGGTCGGCCGCCTGTTCCGAAAAGTGAGCCAGGGCCGGGCGCTGATCATTTCGAAAATTCGACAGGTGGATGTCACCTTCACCGGCGCGGTGGTGCTGCCGGTCCTGCACAAAGCCGAATACATGGACATTTCGGTGAAGACCATCGAGGTCGCCCGGCTCGGCCGGGACGGGCTGATCTGTCAAGACAATATCCGCGCCGATATCCGGATCACGTTCTTCGTGCGAGTCAACAAAACCGTCGAGGACGTGATCAAGGTGGCGCAGGCCATCGGCACCGAACGCGCCAGCGATCAGGCGACCTTGCAAGATCTGTTCAGCGCGAAGTTCTCCGAGGCGCTGAAAACCGTTGGCAAACATCTGGATTTCGTCGATCTCTACACCAAGCGCGACGAATTCCGGGACCGGATCATCGCGGTGATCGGCACCGACCTCAATGGCTACAGCCTCGAGGACGCGGCGATCGACTACCTCGAGCAGACCCCGCTGATGCAGCTGGACTCGCAGAACATCCTGGACGCGCAGGGTATTCGCAAGATCACCGAGCTCACCGCGATCGAGCACGTGCGCACCAACGAGTTCCGCCGCCGGGAAGAGAAGGAGATCACCCGCCAGAACGTCGAAGCCCGGGAGGCGGTGCTGGAACTGGAACGCCAGCAGGCCGACGCGGAGAACCGGCAGCGGCGTGAGGTCGAAACCTTGCGTGCGCGTGAGGAAGCCGAAATCGCGCTGGTACAGGCCGAGCAGCGCCTCAAGGCGGAGACCGCCGTGCTGCGCACCGAGGAAGCGCTCGGCATCCAGGACCGCAACAAGGACCGGGAGATCGCGGTCGCGGAGAAGAATCGGGAGCGGGTCATCGCGATCGAATCCGAACGCATCGAGAAGGACCGGCTGCTGGAGGTGACCGCCCGCGACCGCGAGGTGGAGCTGGCCCGCATGGCCGCCGAACGCGAGGTGGAGACCGAGCGGCGCACGGTCGCGGAGGTGGTGCGCGAGCGGGTCGCGGTCGACAAGACCGTCGCCGAGCAGGAGGAGCAGATCAACCGGCTGCGGGCGGTCGAGGCGGCCGAGCGGCAGCGCCAGGCGATCATCATTCGCGCCGAAGCCGAAGCCCAGGAACACCTGGTCAAGGACATCAAGGCGGCCGAGGCCGCCGAGGCGGCGTCGAAGTTCCGGGCCAAGGAGGCGCTGACGCTGGCCGAGTCCGAACAGCAGGCGTCGGATCTACGGGCGCGGGCCAAGATTCGGCTCGCCGAGGCCGTGCAGGCGGAGGCGGCGGCTCCGGGGCTCGGGCAGGCACAGGTGCGCGAACGCGAGGCCGATGCCATCGAGAAGGTCGGCCGGGCCGAAGCCACCGCGCTGCGGGAGAAGACACTGGCCGAAGCCGAGGGGCTGCGCGAGAAGCTCAAGGGCGAGGCCGCGGGCCTGCAGGACAAGGCGGCGGCGATGGCGGCACTCGACGACGCCACCCGTCAGCACGAGGAGTACCGGCTGCGGTTGGAACTGAACAAGGAGGTGGAGCTGGCCAAGATCGACGCGCATCGCGAGGTCGCGCACGCGCAGGCGGAGGTGCTGGCAGCGGGACTGCGGCAGGCGAACATCGACATCGTTGGAGGGGAGTCGATGTTCCTGGACCGCCTGGTCGGCTCGATCGGGCTCGGCAAAGGCATGGACAAGCTGCTGCACTCCGACACCGGCGCGGCCGCGACGGCGTTGGTGGGTTCGCTGCTCGTACGCAATGGGCACGACACGACGGGTGAGGCCGCCGGCGACGTCACCCTGAGCAAATGAGCGCCGCCACGGCGCGGCACACCGAGGCCACGGACGGGGCGGCCGAGTCCGCACCGTCCGTAGATACCGCCCTCGACGGCGGCACCTACGACGTGCTGCGCGCCCGGCTGCGCACCCAGGCGGCCGAATTGACCCGGCGCTGCGAACAACTCAACGACCGCCGCATCGAGGGGTTCGGCGGTACCGAGTTGACTCTGTTGGGCACCGAGCGGATCCGCACCGAACACAACTGTGTACCCCGCGACATCGCCGGGCTCCCGGACGGCCGAATGATGTTCGGATACAACGTCTTCCTCGGCATGAAACCGGAGACCGCGGTCGAGGATGTGTTCGCGGTACACCGGTTCCACCGCGACGGTGCGCGATTCTCGTTCGAAACAGCCGATCCGGCAGCGCTTCTGGACGCCGACCAGTTCTGCCGCGACTTCGCCGAGCTGTATCGCTACTACAGCCAAACTCGGCTGCTGCAGTTGCGGCGGGTGGAAGGCAGACTGCTGGCGGTCTTCCAGACCGGTCAGCGCACCGACGACATCAAGGTACTGCGCTGGCGGACCGGTCCCGACGGGACGGTGGCCTACCAGGACAATCGCGGCGAGCGGGATCACGTGTTCCCACCCGCCCACGAATTCGACTGGACCGAATCCACCCGCGAAGACCAGGTCCTCGGCCGCCACCCGCATCTGTCGATCCTCGGGGAGGTGTTCGTCGAGACGCTGGGCGGCACCCTCACCATCAAGATCGAGAACAACACCGAGACCGGTGCGGGCATCTACGCCGAACCGGTCGCCGAACCGCTGCAGAGTCTCGCCGACGCGGACGTGCACTATGTCCGGGTGGGTGCGCTGATCCTGCTGCGCATCCGCCCGTACAACGAAACCGACTGGCGGTACCTGGTTTTCAATACGAAAACCAAAACGGTGGTGCGACTGGACGGAATCGGCCTGTCGTGCCGGCTGCTGCCCGAAGACCAGGGCATCATCTTTCCCGGCGGCTACTACCTGAGCACCGGCGTGCACAAGACCTTCGACACCGCCGTCGCCGATCTGGAGTACGAACGCACCGTCCGCGCGACCAACGGCGAGGATGTGCTGTATGTGTTCCACGCCCGCGCCGAGGGCCGCACCCTGCTGCTGCCCTACAACGTGATCCGCAAACAGGTAGCCAATCCCATTACCTGCCACGGCTATTCACTGTTCGACGACGGCACGATGGTGGTGTTCCGGTCCCTGTCCGACGAACCGGCGCGCGTGCATCCGATGCAGGTGTGGCAGACACCGTTCGTCTCCGACCTGCACGCCGCCCGCCAACCGGCCGAGACCGGGCCGCTGGCCCGCGTCGGCAACGCCGAGCTCGTGCGCGGGATCTCCGACTGCCTGTCGGTGGCCCGCATGGTCGACGACATGGCTCCGGCGACACCGGTTTTCGAGGCGATGATCGCGGCCTGCACGCGCGCGGCCGACCACCACCATTGGCTCGCCGACCCCGAACTGGAGGCGCTGGCCGAACCCTTGGCCGCCCTGCGCGAGAGCACCGAGCAGGTCCTGGCGGAGTTCGAGAAGGTCGCCGCCCGCACCGCGCAGGCCGCGACGGCACTGGACGAAGCCGCGCGGCAGGTGGACGCGCTGGTCCGCGCCAGCCGGTCGGCCGCCCACAGCACCGCCGACGGCTGGGTGCACAACCTCGCCGAACTACACCAGGCTCGAGGCCATCTCGCGTCGCTACGGGAGCTGCGCTACGCCGACGCCGACCGCCTCGGACAGCTCACCACGACGCTGGACGGCGCAGTCACCGAAACCGGCCGCCGCGCTGTTCGATTCCTCGGCGGCACCGATGCGTTCGCCGGATACCGAGCGGAAATCGACGCCGCGACCGAGCGGGCCGGACAGCTCACCACGGTGGCCGGGGCCGATCCGATCCGGCAGTGGCTGGCCGAGCAGACCGAGGGCCTGCACACCGTGACCGAGGTGGTCGCGACTCTCGACATCGCGGACGCGACCGAGCGGACCCGCATCTTGGCGCAGATCAGCACGGTCCTCGGCGGGGTGAACCGGGCTCGGGCCATTCTGGAGACCCGGCGCACCGAACTCGCCGCCGCCGAGGGCCGCGCCGAGTTCGCCGCCGAGTTCGGGTTGCTCGGGCAGGCGATCCCCGGGGCGCTCGCGGCGGCGACCACTCCGGACGCCTGCGATGAGCAGCTGGCGAAACTGCTACTGGCAGTGGAGAATCTGGAAACGCGATTCGGTGAGTTCGACGACTACACCGAACAGCTGGCCGGGACGCGCGAGGACGTCTATGAAGCGTTCGCCACCCGCAAGCAAGCCTTGCTCGACGAGCGTTCCCGGCGAGCCGACCGGCTGACGGAGTCGACGCGGCGCATCCTGTCCAGTGTGCAACACCGGTGTACGGCGTTGGCGTCGCTGGACGAGGTGAACACCTACTTCGCCACGGACCCCCTGGTGAAGCGGTTGCGCAAAGCCGTGGCGGAGCTGCGCGCGCTGGGCGAGGTGGTGCGCGCCGAGGAACTCGACGGCCGGATCACCGCCGCGCGCCAGGAGGCCGGGCGCGCGCTGCGGGATCGGCTCGATCTGTATGCCGACGACGGCGAGACGATTCGGCTGGGCCGGCATCTGTTCGCGGTCAACACCCAGAACGTCGATCTTGCCTTGGTGCCGCACGACGATTCGATCGACTACGTGATCACCGGGACCGACTACCGAATGCCACTGCGGGACAGTGATTTCGCGGACACCGCGCCGTACTGGTCACAACGGCTGGCGTCGGAGACCACCGAGGTGTACCGCGCCGAACATCTCGCCATGTCCATCCTGGCCGCCGCGGAATCCGCGGGCACGCTGCCCGCGCTGCACCAGGCGGTCACCGACGGCGCACTCGCCACGATCATCACCCGCAGCGCCGAACAGCGCTACGACGAAGGATATGAGCGCGGCGTGCACGACCACGACGCCACCGCCATCCTGACCGCCGCGCTGCGCGTGCACGCCGGGGCGGGACTGCTGCGCTTCCCGCCCGCCGAACGCGCGGCCGCCCAACTGTGGTGGCAGTTCGGCACGGCGGACGCCGCACAACAGTGGGGCACCCGGATCACCGCGCTGGCCCGAGTACGAGCCATGTTCGGCGGCTCCGCCGCGATCGATCAGTTGCGCACCGAAATCGCCACTGGCATCGGCGAATACACCGCCGAATTCGGCCTGGCCGAGATCGATCACACCGTGGCCGCGGCATACCTGTTCGAGGAGATCGCCGGGGAGCCCGCGGGATTCGCCACCAGCACCGTCGCACGCACACTGGTTGACCGTTTCCACCGCGCGTTGCGCACCGCGCGCTCCGAGTACGAACGCGACCTGAAGATCCTCGACAGTCAACTGATCCTGCGCCATCAGCTGATCTCAGCGTGGCTGACCGCGTTCCTCGAGCAGGTCGGCGAGCTCGATGCCTATCGCCCGGTGCTGCCCGAGGCGGTGGCGATCGAACTGTGCGGCCCCGCGCTCCCCCGGCACGACTCGTCGGCCGAACTGTCCGCCACCGTGCCCGGCCTGCTCGGCGTCCACCCCCGAATCACCCACCGGGAGCTGACATTCCGGCTCGATGAACTCGCAGCCCGCTGTCACCGTTTCCGCAGCGAGCGGGTGCCCGGTTTCCGGGCCTACCTGCATCGCCGCAACGAACTCCTCGCCACTGAACGACACCGCCTGCGGTTGGCCGAGTTCCAGCCGACGGTGCCGAACGGATTCGTGCGCAACCGGCTGCTCGACGAGGTGTATCTGCCGCTGATCGGCGACAACCTGGCCAAGCAGCTCGGCGCGACCGGCGCCGCGAAACGCATCGACCAGTCCGGTCTGCTGCTGCTGATCTCCCCGCCGGGCTATGGCAAGACCACGCTGGTGGAGTACGTGGCCGCCCGCCTGGGCCTGGTGCTGGTCAAGGTGAACGGACCTGCCCTCGGCCACGGAGTGCGCTCGCTCGACCCGCGGCAAGCCCCCGACGCCACCGCCCGCCAGGAAGTCGAGAAGATCAACTTCGCACTCGAGTTGGGCAACAACGTCCTGCTCTACCTCGACGATATCCAGCACACCTCCCCCGAACTGTTGCAGAAGTTCATCTCGCTCTGCGATGGTCAGCGCCGGATCGAGGGTGTCCGGGAGAACCGTTCCCGCACTTACGATCTACGCGGCAAACGCTTCGCGGTCTGCATGGCCGGTAACCCGTACACCGAGCAGGGCAGGCGGTTCCGCATCCCCGACATGCTCGCCAACCGCGCCGACGTCTGGAACCTGGGCGATGTCCTGTCCGGCCGCGAGGAGCTGTTCGCGCTGAGCTACCTGGAGAACGCGCTCACCGCGAATCCGGTGCTCGCCCCGCTGTCTTCGCGTGATCGTGCCGATCTCGAACTGCTGATACGCCTGGCCCGGGGCGACGAGACCGCTCGCACCGACCAACTCCGGCACCCGTATTCGGCGGCGGAGCTGTCCGACCTGCGCTCGGTGCTGGGCAAGATGCTGCGGGTCCAGCAGGTGGTCCTGACCGTCAACCAGGCCTACATCGCGTCCGCGGCCACCGCCGACGCCGGCCGCACCGAACCGCCGTTCCAACTACAAGGCTCCTACCGCAACATGAACGCCCTGACCGAACGCATCATCCCGGTCATGGACGACGAGGAACTGGAGGCCCTGATCGACGACCACTACACCGGCGAAGCCCAAACCCTCGCCGGTGGCGCGGAGGCTAACCTGCTCAAACTCGCCGAGCTCCGCGACCGCCTCACCCCGGCCCAGGCCGAACGCTGGACGGCCGTCAAATCCGCCTACCTGCGCGATCAGGCCCTCGGCGGCGGCACGGACGACCCGCTGGCGCGCGCGATCGGCGGCCTGAGTCTGCTCGCCGACCGCATCGGCGCGATCGAATCGGCTATCCGTGCCCTCCACGCCGGCCCGCCCACCGGAAACCATGCCGCCCACGACAACTCATCGCTCCCGGCGCGGTGGTCATTGTGAGCGGCCCGGTCACCACCACCGCGTGATCTCGCCGACCTGCCGGCCGAGCTCGGGGGCGAGGGTGCGGGCGTAGCTGGCGGAGATGTGGTGTTCGTCGCGGTAGACGAGGATGTTGCCTTCGGCGGCTAGGCAACGCTCCGGCCGGCAGAGGGCGTCGGTCAGGTCGAAGGGGAACACGTTGGGGTAGGCCGACGCGGGTTCCAGGGCGGGATTGTCCGCGTCGAGGGCAGCGCGGCGCGGCATGCCGCAGCTGTAGGCGGTGCCCCGGTAGGCCAGGCAATCCAGGGCGCGGTAGTTCACGCCGTCGCGGCGCGGCCACGGGGTGTCGCGGACGGCGAGCACGTTCAGGCTTCGCTCGGACAGCTCGGTCCAGACGTCGAGGTATTCGGGTGGCACATGGTCGCCGTCGTCGGTGCGCGGGCGGGTCGCGGTGAGGAACACCCAGTCCGGGCGGTCGGCGGCGAGCCGGTCCAGGACCTCAGCGGACCATTCGCGGCATTCGGGGAACGGGGCCACGGCGTAGGAGGGCTCGTCGGCGAGGGTGAGCGGGCAGCCCTCCTTGAGATAGGTGACGATACGGAAACGGTGTTCGTCGGCAAGGACTTCCAGCGCGGGCAGCCAGTGCTCGGAATGCGAGCCACCGACCAGAGCGATAGTCCGCGCGGAATTCTCATCGCCGTAGACGCATTCGCGAACCTCGCGGTTCGAGGTGATGCAACCGTCGAAGGTCGGGCTGGGCGCATCCCGCTGTGCTTCGAACACGGTGGGGCGCAGCCGCGCGGGCTCGGCGGCCGCACCCGCGAAAAGCACTGCCGCACCGGGATATCGTGCCGCGTCCAGCGTGGCGGGCGGATGGGGCGGGTTGGCATGAAGCACTAGCTGCCAGCCGAGCGCGGAGCCCAGCACCGCGACGCCCGTCAACGCGGTCACCATCCCGGCCCAGCGCGGCCATCGCGACACGCCGAGATCGGCGTGCGCCGGATTCGCCGAGAAATGCTGGCGCACCGGGGTTTCGATGAACCGCCGGGTCAGGACCGCCAGCCCGAGCGAGGCCGCCAGCACCAGGAGTCCGCCCTCGACACCGGGTGTCACCTTGCCGAATTCGGCCAGATAGAAGATCAGTACCGGCCAATGCCACAGGTACAGCGCATAGGCCAGCCCACCGGCCCACACCGGCAACGGCGTGGCCAGCAACCGGTTGACCCTTGTCGCCGCGCCCATCCCGGAAACGATCAGGGCGGCGGCGGCCGCGACCGGGAACAGCGCGGCAGGACCCGGAAATCGGGTCGCTCCATCGATCAGCGTTCCGCAGGAAATCACCATGACCAGACCGGCGATCGCCAGCACCGACCGCACCGGGTGCGGGAGCCTTATCCACGGCGCCGCGACCGCGAGGGCAGCGCCGGCCAGCAGCTCCCAGGCTCGGGCCGCGCTGTCGTAGTAGGTCCAGGCCTGGTGCTGGGCAGCGCCCTGCGCGGCGTACCAGAACGACAGCACGGCCAGCGCGATCAGCCCGGTCAGCAGCCCCATTCGAGCCCCTGGTCGCCGGCCCGTCCAGCGCGCCCAGAGCGCGATCACGGCCAGCATCACAAGGTAGAACTGACCCTGCACCGCCATCGACCACATGTGCTGCAGTGGACTGACCGACGGATCGGGTGCGAGGTAATCCAGCTCGGCGTCCGCCAGATACCAATTCTGGTAGTAGAACGCCGAGGCCAGTGTCTGCGCCGAGATATCGCCCCCTGGGTGTAGGGCCGCGCGAGCACTGTCGCACCGGCCACCGCGGCGAGCACCACCATCAGCGCGGGCAGCAACCGGCGTCCGGTACGGCGCAGGGTTTGCCCGATATCGACCTCGTCGCGCCGCAACAGCATTCCGGTGAAGAAGAATCCCGACAGCACCAGGAACACATCCACGCCGCCGGACACCCGGCCCAGCCACACGTGGAAGACCACGACCAGCACTATCGCCAGACCACGCAACCCGTCCAGATCATGCCGATACGCCGACGGCACAACCGGACTCGCGGAACCGGCCGGCGCCTCGGCTCCTCGTTCCAGCCCCATCCCGCTCAGCTGTGCTTCTGATAGATGTCGGGGATTCCGTCGTTGTCGTCGTCGCGAGCTTCGGCTTCCGAGATCAGCCGGTACTTGCGATTGCGCAACCGCAGCACGGCCGCCGCGAACAGTGCCGCGGTGAGGGTGCCGAGCAGGACACCGATCCGCCCATGGTCGGTGCGCAGCGGATCTCCCGCGAAGGCGAGCTCACCGATCAGCAGCGAGACGGTGAAGCCGATACCGCCCAGCAGCGCGACACCGAACACATCAATCCAGCCGAGTTCGCGGTCCAGCTGGGCGCGGGTCAATTTCGCCGTCAGGAACGTCGTCGCTGTGATACCGAGCGCCTTGCCGCACACCAGCCCGACGATGATGCCGAGGGTGACCCGGTCGCCAAGGGAGTCGACGAGCCCGTCCAGCCCGCCCACGGTGACGCCGGCCGCGGTGAACGCGAACACCGGCACCGCGAATCCGGCGGACAGCGGGCGGATCCGGTGCTCGAAACGTTCGGCCAGACCCTCGTCGCCGGCCGCGGGACCGATACCCCTGGACGCCCGCAGCGCGACCGGCACGGTGAATCCGAGCAGCGCGCCCGCGACGGTGGCATGCACGCCCGACTGATGGATCAGCCACCAGGTGAGCACCGCCAGCGGCACAAGCACGAACGGTGAGCTGACCCGTTTCTGCACGGCCCACGCGAACAGCGCCAGCGGAAGCACCGCGAGCAGCAGGTAATTCAGGTGCAGTTCGTCGGTGTAGAAGATGGCGATCACAGTCACTGCGAGCAGGTCGTCGACCACGGCCAGGGTGAGCAGGAAGGTGCGAAGCGCCGTCGGCAGGTGTGAGCTGACTACCGCCAGCACCGCGAGCGCGAAAGCGATATCGGTCGCGGTGGGAATCGCCCACCCCCGCAAGCCATCGCCACCGAGGTTGAAGGCGACGAAAATCACTGCTGGGCCGATCATTCCGCCGACCGCCGCCACCACGGGCAGCGCCGCCCGGCGCGGATCGCGCAGATCACCGGCGACGAATTCCCGTTTGAGTTCGAGCCCGACCACGAAGAAGAAGATCGCGAGCAGCCCGTCGGCCGCCCAGGTGCCCAGCGACAGGTTCAGATGCAGGCTCTCCGGGCCGATGCGGAATTCGCGTAGCGTGTCGTAAGCGCTCGACCACGGCGTGTTCGCCCAGATCAGGCCGATCGCGGCGGCGATGATCAGCAACATTCCCCCGACGGTCTCCCCCCGCAAGACCTCGGCGAGACGCCGAGTCTCCGGCCAGCTACCGGGGCCGAATAGTCGGGGCCTGTTATCGGGGGAATTCATCCAGCGGAGCCTTTCCTGGGGTGCACACCGCCACCTACCCCGCGACTAACCCAGGGCAGGCTGTGCCGACCAGACTTCCCGGCGCTCCTCCTGTAAAGATGCCGTAAAGAGGCACGCGGAGGCAAACTCGGCACGCCTGGGTATCCCCTCAGCGCCATGGTCGCCAGGGCCTCGGTCAACAGAAGACCGCGCCGACGGCGGCGAGGAACTGCAGATAGACACCGGAACGACCCATGCCCATCTCCATGCCGTTGTACGCGGCGGCGACCGGTCCTCCGGCGGTGCGGGCGTCGATGAAGGCGATCACCTCCGGATCCAGGCCCGGCGCGGACCCCGCACAGACAGCCGGATACGAAATGACTAGGGCGCGGGCGGTTTCGACCAGATCTTCGCTGGTGACCGACGCGCACCAGGTGGAGTTGGAGATCTTGTACAGGAAGCTGAGGACCGGACTCCGCTGCGGGTCCGGGATACGGCCTTCATCGAGAAACCGGCCCGGGAACAACGCGATGTGATCGGAGCAGTCGGGGCGATCCCGTTCGATAGCCAGCCAATCCAGGGTCGGCGCAGCGTCTGCGCGACCGGGCTCGTCGGTCCCGCGGGGGACACATCCCGCGACAATGGCCGCGAGCAGAACCGCACAGACGATCCGCCCGATTCGTGCGCTCGTCCTCGCGGGCCGTGCCTGGGGGTGCACTCGGATTTCCGCCGATCGCCGGTCCAACCCGACCCCGGACAGGATCGGGTTATGCCGACCAGACTTCCCGGCGCACCATCTCGAAGGTGCCGCAAAGCCTCCGATACAGCAAGCCGACGCGCCGACCGCCGTGCGAAACCCCATCCCGCTCCGGTCGAGCGGAATATCAGCTCGCGGGCAGGCTTTCCTTGATCAGGGCGTACAGCCCCCAGATCAACAGCGCCGTCATGAACAGCCGGCCGAGCTTGCCGATCGCGTCCACGTCTGGATCCGGGGTCACCACAGCGAGCCGGGCATGCACCGTGTCGGCGGTTCGTTCCACGATGCCGGTGAGCAGCTCCCGCTTCGAGCCGAAGTAGTGGTACAGGGCGCCTTTCGAGATGCCGCGGCGGGCCTTCGAGGCACGACCGCGGGTCCGTGGCCCTGGGCGTCTCACCCGCCGGTGTCGGCGGTCCGATGCGTTTCGTAGTAGCGAGCCATCAGCTCCCAGTACCCCATCAGCAGCAGCATCGACGCTCCGGCGGCGACGACGGTGGGAACCGGGCGGCGATGCCAGGCCCCGAGCACCGCGAGCAGCCCCGCACCGGCGGCCGCGGCGTCCACGGCCAAGGCCGCACCCCGGGGGTGGTCGACGACCCACAGTTCCTCTCCGAGAATCGCTCTGGTTGCCCAGGCCCGTTGGTCGGCGGGTGCGGGGAAGAGCACCGGGTTCACCGCGAACCAAGCGCCGAGGAGCATCCCCTGCGACCAGCTACGCCGCCACACCGGAACCAGAAGCAAGGGTGCGGTCGCCCAGCGAGACCACGCGCTCCAAGGGTTGGAGTGCCGGGCAAAAATCGTGTGGCGGACGCGGGCGAAGGTCATGTTGTTGCCCATCTTCGTTGTGTCCCTGTCAGTTTCGATTGTTCGGTCAGTCATCTAGATCGCGACGGTTGTACCTGTAGAGGCCGATCGCGGTCAGGGCGATCGCGACGGCCGTCATCACCGCACTCGCGAACCAGTCCGGTGCGGTGGCGGGAACCGCGGCCAGATGCGCGAACGGAGATAACTCACGCACCCAGGCCGGTGCGCCGGCACTCTGGGCGATGACATCCAAGAAGAAGCCGCCGGTAGCCGGGATGGCACCGATGACCCCGATGGCCGCCGGACGCCAGCCCAGCGCCAGCACAGCCGCACCCAAGGACAGCAGCACCACCGGAACCACATTGAACGCGCCCGCGAGAGCCTGCCCCCAGCCCAGCGGCGCGCCGGCGAGCACCGCGCCGACCCACATCGCCGTCGCGGCCGCGCCCAGCAGGACCGCAGATCCCGCTGCGGTAACCACGATTTCGGTTCCCGCCCACCGATATCGGGACAGCGGCAGGGCGTGCAGCATGCTCCAGAGCCGTGCTCGCTCGTCGGCGGCCAAGGCCGCTATGCGGATGGCGGCGTAGCCTCCGACGGGCATGGCGAGCACCGCGAACATCGCGGCGGCGAACCCGGTAGCCGATCCGAGGCCGCCGAATCCTGCTGTCGCGGCGACCTCGGCGAAGCGCGGATTCTTGCCGAGGAATTCGAGAATCGAGGCGATGAGCGCGCCGATCAGCAAGAAATAGGTCACGATCCCGACGAGCCATCCCAGGGTGGGCGCCAGCGCCCGTCGCACAGCGAAGCCGGACACCGAACCCAGGAGCCGAGTCCTGGCGGACCGCGTGCCATTCAACACGATCAAACCGCCGCCGAGATCGCGGCGGCGGGCGGCGACGAGCGCAGCCGCGCCGGGAGCGGCGGCCAGCGCGAGCAGGACAAGGACGGGTCCCACCCGATCCTCGGCGTAGGGGGCGGCGCGGGCCGCGAGGCCGAAGGGGGTGAGCCAGGCGGTCCAAGCCAAGACGCCCACACCGTCGGAGAGCATCCGCAGCAGCAAGGCCGACCCCAAGGCCGCCGCAGCGAGTCCGGTGGCTGCGGCTCGCGACGGAAACAGCTGCGCGGCCAGCAATCCCAGGTTCGCGAATGTGATCGTTGTGCCCAGTACACACAGCGCGTGCAGCAATGCGCCAATGGGGTCGGTGCCGGCCACGAGCAGTCCCGCTCCGACCGCTGTGGCGAGCAGAACCGCGGCGAGCGCTAGCGTGACGGCTGCGCGCGAGACCAGGTCCAGCATGCGTACTCGTCCGCCGAGCAGTAGTTCCCAGCGCCCAGCGTCTTCCTCCCCGCGGGTGATCCGAGTAGCGGCAAGTAGCGCCCAGGCCCCGCAGAGCACCAGAACCGGGGTTCCGGTACGCCAGACGGTGAAACCTCCGGCGTTGTCGAGTGCCTGGGGAGCGCCGAAAAGGATTCGGATGGCGGGGTTCTCGGCGAGCGCGTGCAACGCGCCGGCGTCGAAAGCGCCGGCGAAGGTCGTCTGATATTGCGCGGCGACCAGAGCCGACATCCCGGTGACCGTGAGCGCAATGAGGGCGGCGCCGCGCAGTACCTGACGACTGGTCAGCCAGAGCACCGCCCGCCCGGGCTCGGCTGTGTTCAGCCGCTCCGGCCTGGGGGTAGTGGCGGTCATCGGACTGTCTCGCCGTAGTAGTCGAGGAAGATCTCCTCCAAGGACGGCTCGCGCAACGACAACGCCGTCACCCGCGCGGCGGCCAGAACCCGCAGCGCCGGAGCGGGCGACCCGGACAGCGTGAACCGCACCCGGCCCTCGCCGAGTGCTTCGACGCCAACGACGCCTTCCACATCGGCCAGCGCCGGCATCGCGCCGTCGTAGGAAACCTCGACAAGGGTGCGATGCAGTCGGCGCAGATCTGCCAAGGTCGCGATCTCGACGAGCCGGCCCGCGCGCAGGATCGCGACCCGATCACACAGCGCTTCGACCTCACCCAACTGGTGCGAACTCAGAAACACCGTCTGCCCTCGATTACGGGCTTCGGCGACGCATCGCCGGAATTCGTGCTCCATCAGCGGATCCAGTCCGCTGGTCGGCTCGTCGAGCACCAGCAGTGGCGCGCGGGTGGCGAATGCCGCGATCAACGCAACCTTCTGCCGATTGCCGGTCGAGTAGGTCTTGCCGAGCTTGTTCGGATCGAGCGCGAACTGATCGATCAGCTCGGCGCGATAGGCGAGGTCGACGCCCGGGCCGAGGCGGGCGAGCAACTCGAGCATCTCCGCGCCGGTCAGTGCCGGCCACAGCGCGACATCGGCCGGAACATAGGCGAGGTGCCGGTGCGCGGTCCGGACATCACCGGCGTCGTGACCGAAGATCCGCGCCGTTCCGGTGGTGGGGCGGATCAATCCGAGCAGCAGCCGGATTGTCGTCGACTTCCCCGCGCCGTTGGGTCCGAGGAACCCGAACACCTCGCCGTGGCCGACGCCCAAGCTGAGGTCGTCGACGGCGACGGTGCGGCCGAAACGTTTTGACAGATGCTCGATGGCAATGGGCGCGTTGAGATCGCGGGCGCGCGCGGACGGCGCCGTAACAGTGGACATCGGGAGTCCTTCGGGGTCGGCGGATATGCCCTGCCGACCAGACTTCCCGGCGCACCTACCGAAAGGTTACTCCGCATGAATTCCCGGCGCGGGCTTTCGGCAACCGACGGCCCGAGTCTCCGCGGGCCGATTCGAGTCGGCGGCGCCCTCCGAACGAACCGACCGCAGGCACGGCCAACTGCCGACACTTCGTCGCCCAATGCCCAGCGCAGTCGAAAATATTACAACTCCGTGCGCAGTCGGTAACACGGGTTAACAAACTAGTGCAAGGATCCCCGACGAAGGTGATCCCTCGAACGGAGTTTGTCAGTGAGCGCGTTTCTCGATACGGCCAACAGCTATATCTGGAGCAAGGGCCTGATCTATCTATGTCTGGCCGCCGGAGTCTATTTCTCCATCAGAACCAGATTCGTCCAGATCCGGCAGGTCCCGGAGATGGTCCGGTTGATGCTCCAGGGTGAGAAATCCCCCTCGGGCGTGTCCTCGTTCCAGGCGCTGGCCATGTCGCTGTCCGGCCGTATCGGCACCGGCAACATCGCAGGCGTGGCCACCGCGATCGCGTTCGGTGGACCGGGTGCGCTGTTCTGGATGTGGGTGGTGGCGTTCCTGGGCGCGTCCACTTCGTTCGTCGAATGCACCCTCGGTCAGATCTACAAGACCAAGGATCCGCAGAGCGGCGAGTACCGCGGCGGGCCCGCCTACTACTTCAGCCGGGCCATGGCCCACACCCGGGCCGCCTCGGCGTTCAAGGTCTACGGCATCGTTTTCGCGGCGGTCACCATCCTCGCCTGCGGTGTGCTGATGCCCAGCGTGCAATCCAACTCGATGGCCTCGGCCATGCACTCGGCGTGGGATCTGCCGCAGTGGGGCGTCGCGGTCGGCACCATCATCGTGCTGGCGTTCGTGATCATCGGCGGCGTCAAGCGCATCGCGGCGTTCGCGGGCGTCGTGGTGCCGTTCATGGCCATCGGCTACATCGCGGTCTCGCTGGTCATCGTCTTCGCCAACGCCTCGGCCATTCCCGGTGTACTGAGCATGGTGTTCTCGAGCGCTTTCGGAGTGCACTCGGCGTTCGGGGCGATCATCGGCTCGGCGGTCATGTGGGGCGTCAAACGCGGCGTCTACTCCAACGAGGCCGGGCAGGGCACCGGCCCGCATTCCGCCGCCGCGGCCGAGGTTTCACACCCGGCCAAGCAGGGCCTTGTGCAAGCGTTCGCGGTCTACATCGACACCCTGTTCGTCTGTAGCGCTACCGGCTTCCTGATCCTGTCCACCGGCGCTTACCGGGTGTTCGACGGGGAATCCGCCAGCGGCGCGGTGCGGGCCGACGGCGGCGCGCTGCCCTCGGATGTGGCCGTCGGTCCCGGCTACGCCCAGGCGGGTTTCGACACCCTGTGGAGCGGCGCGGGTTCCAGCTTCGTCGCGATCTCGCTGGCCTTCTTCTGCTTGACCACGATCATCGCCTACTACTACATGGCCGAAACCAACCTGCGCTTCCTGCTCGGCAAATACGCACGCACACCGGTCCCGTTCCTGCGCGGCACCCTCGGCTCCAACACCACCATGGTGCTCCAGGCGCTGATTCTGATCTCGGTCGCGGTCGGCGCGGTCTCCACCGCCAAAGACGCGTGGGCGCTGGGCGATATCGGCGTCGGCCTGATGGCCTGGCTCAATATCATCGGCATCATCGTGCTCCAGCGACCAGCCCTCAAAGCGCTGCGCGACTTCGAACGGCAGCGGAAATCCGGCTCGGATCCCGTCTTCGACCCGCGTGCGCTCGACATCACCGGCGCCACCTTCTGGGAGACGTACAAGCCTGCCAAGGAGCGGACACACAGCACGTCGTGAACGGGCCCGTCGAAGCCGGGCCGCCGCCGCGCGTCCCACGGGTTCGCGCCAAGCCGAATTCACATCACCCCTTCGAACTGACGGGACACCTCTGACGGGTGCGGAGCAGGTAGGGTCCTGGACTGTGTACCTGGTTGTCGTACTCGTATTTGTGCTCATCATGATCGTTCTGGTACTCGGGGGGTTCGTTTCGTACAACACTTTCGTCCGGCAGCGGCACACCATCGAGGAATCATGGCGTCAGATCGATGTCGAGTTGCAGCGGCGGCACGACCTGATCTCCAACCTTGTCGAAACTGCCCGTATCGCCGCGGGTTTCGAGCAGCAAGCGCTGTTGGCGGTGCTGAATGCGCGCGCTGCGGCGATGCATGGCCGACACGCTCATGATGTCGGCCATGCCCGCCAAGGCGAGTTGGAAGCACAGCTCAGCACTACGGTGCGCGGGTTCTTCGGGCTGGCGGAGAACTATCCCCAGCTGCGGTCGAACCAAAACTTCGCCCAGTTGCAGTACCAGCTGGCAGAGACCGAGAACCGTATCGCCGCCGGCCGCCGCTTCTACAACGGCAACGTCCGGCAATACAACGCGCGCCTGGAGACAGTGCCCTCCAACATGATCGCCGCGTTGTGCTCCTTCGAGACGATGGAGTACTTCGTCGTCGCCGATGAGCAAGTGGGCGCGACTCCGCAGATCCGCGGACTGTGGCAGGCGAATCAGCCACCGCAGCCCGGCCAGCTGTTCCCGCCGGCGCACTGACCTCCGTCGAACACAAGCATGGAGTTCACGCTGCTGCTCGCCCTGGGCGTGGTCGTCATCTTCCTCAGCATCGTCACGATATCGGCTTCGTGGCGGAGAACGAAGGCGCGCCAGGCGCGGATGGCGTGGCTGCACCAGTGGGCCCACCACCACGGCCTGCGGTACACGCCCAACGACCTCAGTGTGGCGCGGCTGTCGAGTCGCGCGCCGTTCAACGTCGGCGCCGACCGAATCGGACGAGATATCTTCCGCGGCAGTCACAATGGCCGGTCCCTGGTATTCGGGGAGTACCAGTACACCACCCGCAACCGCGATAAGACCGAGCTGCACCAATGGCAATTCGTCGCCCTGGAGCTGCCGGCACCGCGCCCCTACCTGTCGATCAGTCGCGCGAACAATGGCCTGCTGTCGTCCCTGTTCGGGGACCGCGGCCTGCAGTTGGAAAGCCAGGAGTTCAACGACCGATTCAAGATCCAGACCACCAGCGAGCGGTTCGCCTACGACGTCCTCAACCCTCGCACCATGGAGTGGCTGCTGGCCGACGCCCACGCCAACACCGTCGGCTTCCGATTCGACGCCCACTGGGCAATCACTGTCCGTTCCGGCGAGCTGCGACTCGACGAAGTGCACCGCTACGCCGACTTCCTCGACGCCGTGATCAGACTCGTTCCGGACTTCGTGTGGCGGTGGTGAACCACGCTGCCGACAACGCGTCCCACACAGTATTCAGATCGTTTGGTTTGACAGATCGACACGGGGCGACCAGTCTTGGGGCGAGCCGGGTCAGACCCGGCACAGCGTGAAAACCGGCTGTGGGGGGTTGATTCAAGTTCCGCCGTACAACACTCAGCCGCACGTCAGCGGCCGACACCGCCTCAAGGTGATGCTGTGACGAACCAGCCATTCTTCAATCACTTCGACGATCCAGACGAATTCTGGGACGACGAGCCCATTGTCAGAAATCGGCCCGCTGTCGCTGCCCGCCAGTCGCCACCGCCGGCTCGCTCGACTCCAATTCCGTCAAGCCCTCCCCCGGAACCGATCGCTGTGCCAATGGCACGGGCGGATCTGCCGGAGCCTCCCAAGGCCGGGTCGTCGTTCGCTTCGATAGAAGTCGATCGCGGATTCCTTCCCATTCGCGTCCGGTTCACCCCGGGCTGGAACCGCTATGTGGCGCCGAATGAGGCCGGGAACGAACTCTTGGCTGCGTACAGAGGAGCAGTGGTCGACCGGCTCAACGAGGCGTATTCGTCCGCGGCGGAGCGTCTACCCACTCCGCAAGAGGTTTCGGACACGGCTACCCCGAGCCGGCGAACCCTACTGATGATTCTGCTCGAAACACACAGTTGGGATCAGTACTGCGCAGTGTCCAGCAGCATGATCGGCGTCGGCACCTACACCGTGCGCGGCCGCATCGAGGTCGGCTCGCAGCACCCGGTAACCGTAGAAGCTGACCGACGTTATTTGTGCTCGATCTCGATTTCGAGCGATTGGGCGGCGACCGCACATCCCGATGATATCGGCGATGAAATCCTGGTGTGCGCCGACCAGATTCGCTCGCTGCGTCCCAAGTTCACAGTCCAGTACGACTACTCCCGCTACTCCGATGACGATCTCCAATATCACCTGGATCGGCATCGACTCCAACTACTACAGGAACGGATCGCCTGATATGTCAGAGTTGAGAGTGGCACTGACAGCAATGAATACAGCCGCTACCCACTGGCAACTTGCGGCCGACCACCTCCAACAGGGCAGCGCGCTCACACCCAGCCTCGAGATCGCACCGACCGAGGCAGGAACATTCAATAAAGCCTTGGAGAAGTACAAGACGGTGCCGGGTTACTTCCGCGACCGGCTCAACGAAGGCGTCACCGTCTACAACGACATCAGTACGGCCCTCAACTACGCGCGTCGCGCGTATGAAGATCAGGATATCGTCAACCAGGGCAAGCTGCGGCAGCTGGAGGGGCAAGTTGACAACGCCTAAAAAAGAACCTACCGCCGAAGAGGCAGCGCTCCTCGAAAAGATCGCATTCATCCGCGAGAAGATAGAGAAGATCGGCGACCTGCCGGAGAAGGTCCAAACTTGGTGCGGACACCTGGTTAAATTGGTTCGCGTCGGACATGTCTCCAGCATCACCAGCCTTGGCTTGCAGACCGTCATCATCGAGACGCAAGTTGTTCCCAGGATTTGGGAGGAGCGCGACAGGGTCAACGAAGCACTTAGGAATTCCGAGAACGACCTGAAGAAGGTTGATCCAGACCTCGAAGTTCCCGTCACCTTCATCAGGGTCGCCAACGAATGGCGTAACTTGAAAACCTATGTACAGCAAGCGGAATCAGATTTCGAAAAAACCAACCTCAGTACCGAGTGGCACGGCGACGCGGCAAGCCGGTACGGCGGGATGCGCACCACGCAGGCGAAACCACTGAACTCATTGATTGACACCTTCGAAGAAATCGCGGTAAGCCTCGAAACCATCGCAGAGGCGGAACTGCTGCTCTACGTCGACCTGGCCAATAAGGTTCAGGATCTGGAAAACAAGGTTGTCGAGGCAACAGGAAATGTGATCTCCGGACTCTTCGACCTCCCCTGGGGCCCCGTGAGCAGTGTAGGCGAGCTAGCAAATGTCGTGGAAGCCGCAAGGACGTTGATAGTGGGAGTGATCGGGTCGATGGCAGAGAGCGCCGCTACGAATATGATCGAGAGCAACAAGATCGAGCAGAACGAGGGGTACCAGAGGGGCCTCCCGGACAACAAGTGGCCACCGGGCGTGAAGGGCGCCTACGGCAACGGGCTCGAAGGGATCAAGAACGCGATCGGAGACGGGACGACGGCCGACGGCGACAAATCCGAATGGGAGCTGGGCCCAGCCCCCGTGGTGGTCGCCCAGTGAGAAAGACCCTCCTGGCCGTTCTCGCGGTCGGCGTATTGGCATGCGGGACAGGGTGTTCCACCACGCGATCCACACAATCCGAAGCAACCCCCGCTGCGACTGGAACCCGCACTGCGATGACGCAAGGTCAGCTATGTGACACGCTGATCAGCTTTTTCAGAGACGAGTTACATGTGGTGGACTTGCATGTCTCATCGCTTATGAAGCCGGAAACCGTTGTGTCTGTCGGCGCGGTTTGTAACCTGGCGCAGGGGGAAGAGCCGGTTGGTCATTGGGAATCTCGTCGTGCGCCATCCGACCCTGACCCGACCGAAGGCGTTGACGGTTTCAAGAAGTCGACAGAGTTCGATCCGCCCGTTTGGGTCCGCGATAAGCGGGCGGATGGTTCAGACTTTGTCCGCTTCGCGACTCGGGTCGAGCAGTGGAATGCGCGGTTCAAGATCTACACGACCTCCGGAATACGAACCACGACCGGCACCCTGCACCTGGACGATTCGGACATGAACAAGGCTGCTCGGTTCCTCGTCGAGCTGACTCGAAAGCTGGCCGCCATCCCCGAATAGCCGACACGACACACGTAACAACGGCGCCGATGACTCGAATGCCACCCGCCGCCGGGCGGTTGTCGGTGTTACGAGTGTGTCCTGCAAGATGTGACGGTATGGGCCCTGAAACAGGGCGAATTCGCGCAGATCAGGTGACTGAAGTACCGGTCGGTCACGCTTCTGAGGCGAATCCGCCGAACATCCGGAATCCGCGAACTGCACAAACACCGCTGATGCCCGTGAACCCGGGCGTCCTCAACCCGACCTCGATTGACGCCTCCTGTATCGGAGTCGCGGCATCCCCGCGCAAACCCGCCGGGTTGCCTCTCGCTTCCGTCCCGCGGATCAGACCGGAGCAGCGGCGCTCGTCGTTCCATGGAATGAGCACGGTCGACAGCGATGGCCGTGTCATCCAAAAGCAGCTGCTTTCATTGCTCGGTTGGCAGCGTGGCGATGAGCTCGATTACCGAATTCGCGATGGCCTGGTCGTGATCGGGCGGCCGGGGTCCCGCCGATTGCGTGTTCATAACGACGGCAACCTGCGGATCACCTCGGAAATCCGCAGGAGCACCGGCATCCGGGCCGGTGATCGAGTGCTCATGACAGCCGACACTGAACATGGCCGCCTGGTCGTGTTTCCTCTGTACGTACTCGACGCCATGGTCATCGACCGTCTCGTAAACCGAGAGAACGGAGGCGAGAAATGACCATCCCCGCGACGAATTCGGATATCGCCACCGCGATCATGCTGATCGATCGGCTCGGCGTCAGTGTCGACGATCTGCGCGATGCAGCTCCGATTCGACGGCAGGTTCCGACGTTTGCCGAGTACATCCCGGTCGTGTACGCCGCGATGCCCGATACGGTCACCCGAGACATATATATGACCTACTGGAAGAAGATCTGGCCAGACAAGCGGCTTGATGAACCGACAGTCAGCGAGTTCAAGGCTCTTATCGAATCAGCTCGGCAACAGCGGCGGATCTGTCGATCAGATCGCGGCGGCAGGTACGCCGTCGAGCACTTTTACCACGCACTGCGCTGCCTCTATCGATTCGCCGTGGATGACCGGTACATCTCCAAAACCAACGACCCCTCGGCTTGCTTGGAGCGCCCTCGGCCTTTGCCATCGAATCGCCGAGCAATCCCCAACCCGTTGCTCGCACAAATCAACCAGGTCGCAAACCAAGGCGGCACCGACCCAGATCTCGACACCCTCCTGATCCGGCTGCACATCGAAACCGCCTGCCGTCTCAGCGGCGCGCTGGCGTTGCGAAGCCAAGACCTCGACCCCGCGCAGTGCCTCGTACTCCTTAGAGAAAAGGGCCAGACCGAGCGGTGGCAACCCGTTTCTCCCACCTTGATGGTCGCGTTGCAGAACCACTACAGCGAGCGGGTTGAGCGGTACGACCCAGGCCGCAGGAAGACTCGGAACGGGCGCCCGCTCAAGCCTGATGCTGCTCGACAGCTCCTGCGTTACCAAGACGGCATGCCCATTAGCAAACGCCGTTACGACGTCATGTGGGAACGCATCGGCCGTGAAATACCCGCGGTGGCAACCCATCGGATTTCGTCGCACTGGCTTCGGCATACAACGCTCCGCTGGGTGGAACGAAATTTCGGCCACTCGGTTGCGAAAACGTATGCCGGACATGCCCATGAGCACAGCCGTGGCGCTACGACGATCTATACCCGAGCGGGTATAGAAGAGGTCGCCGCAGCGCTCGCCGCATTGACCTGTGAGCCTCATCCCCTCGCGGCGAATCCTGGCCTTCTCTGGCATCAGGCTGACCAGATTCCATTCGACCCGATGGGAGTCGCCGCGTGATGAGTCATAAATCCTCTGTACGGCTACTCACCGCCTGTGCGCACAGGCCGGTCGGGGTCAGTGAGATGGTCACGTCTACTGCCGGCGTAGGAGCCGCGTCCAGCCCTGGCGGGCGAGACCGTGCACACCGCTTCTTCTGGCGGGTGCTGGCAGCGGCATCCTGTGTCAGCGTCGTGGGCAACGCAACGCACGCGGTACTGCACGCTGCGGGTTATCTCGTGATCGCGGCCGCTGTGGCCGCGGTCCCGCCCCTGGTTCTGCTCGCCGCGGTCCACGGTGTCGGCATTCTCTTGCGCGCCGAGACCGCTGGGCGGATCGTCCCTGCGATCGCCACCACGATGACGGTTGCCCTGACCGTTGCGGCGTTCTGGCTTTCGTTCACCGCTCTACGTGCGCTCGCGGTGCTAGCAGCTGTGCCCACCGAAATTGCATGGCTGTTTCCGGTGATCATCGAGGGCTCGGCAGCACAGGCCACGGTCGCGCTACTCGCTCTGGCACACACCCCGGCTGAAAAGTACGTGCGCACGAAGGCTGAAACCGTGCGCACGCAGGAGGCTACCTGCGCACATGCGGCACCCGGCACCGCAGCAGGAGTAGACGCACAGATCGTCCTCGACTCCCGCTCGTCGGACACGGTACGAGCTACGACGCTCGCACCGGTCTCGGCCGAGAGTCCAGAACGGTGGTCGTCGTTAGCCGCCCTCGTCTGCGCCAAGGACCCGTCGGGACGTCGCGATGAGAAACAGGTCGCCGAGATTCTCACCCGTCACTTCGACGACGGCTGGAGCCCTACCCGGATTGCTGAGGTTATCGACCCCAGTCGCTCCACCGTCAGTCGAATTATCCGCGACGCACGAAATATTCAGGATTCGCGATCCCGCGCGATGTCAAAGGGGCGGCCTCTGAGCCTTGTATGACATGCGCCCCGAGTCGGTGGGCGTGTGCACGCTACACCGGTGACGCGTGGGGTCAAGCCGCGAAAAGCATGCGGCTTGACGCCCCCTGTGCGTCACCGGTGTTCACGCGCTGCGCCCACCGACCCAGGGCGCACGGGTTTCCTGTCACTTCCATCCGTGTTCCCGGGTTCTGACCTCGAGGAGCAGCCACCATGACCGATTCCCTTCACATCACCGACCCTGCCGAATTGATCAGCTCGATCCCCGCACTGCTCGGGTTCGTTCCCCATCGCTCGCTGGTCGTAGCCGCTGTCAGGCCCGGTTCCGCGGATGCCAGTCCGACCCTGAGCTCAGTTGTTCGGTTCAATCTGAAACCGACGGGCGACCAGCGTGAACAGCTCAGAGCGATCGCGCTCAATGTTGCCCGGATCTGCACGGCCGACCAGGCCGATCGAGTGCTAGCAGTGGTCATCGACGATCGCCTCGGAGTTCCCGATCCCGCAGAGCCACCCCATCATTGGACCGCGCAGTACTCCATACTCGCCTCTGCGTTGGACAGCTCTTTGGCCGTGCACGAGGTCCTGCTCGCGGGAGCCTGGGCTGTTCCGGCGACGGACGGCGACCAGCTGTGGTGGTCGCTGTTGACCAGACCTGACGGCGGGGTCGTCCCTGACCCGGGCGTGTCCTCGATCGCTATGGCACGCGCTCTGGATGGTCGACCGATTTACCGCTCTCGCGCCGATCTCGAATCGCTGCTGTATCCCAATCTTGTCCAGGCCGAGGTCGTATCGGTCGAACTCGCTGCCGCGGAGCGACGCCGCCAAGCTCGGTATCTCCGCGCCCTCCGGCACAACGAGCTGGCCGGGTACCACCGCGCTCTGCTGGAGATGGTGCTGTGGAGGATCGCGGATGTAGCCTGCGGCGAAATACCTAGCCCGGCGGCCATCGCCGAGCTCGTTGGGGCACTGCGAGAGCCAACGGTTCGCGGAACGTTGTATGCCCTGCCGTACACCACATACGCCGGTCCCGCTGAACAGCTCTGGCTGCGAATGGTGCAAGCGTTGCCCGGTGCCGAACGTGCCGACGCAGCGGCCGTGCTGGGCTTCAGTGCCTATGTGCGCGGTGATGGACCGTTCGCCGGGATGGCCTTCGATGCGGCGCTGGCGGTAGAGCCGAGCCACTTCATGGCCGGACAGCTGGAGACGGGTCTGCGTACGGGGATGCGCCCCGGGCCGTTGCGACGCGTAGCTCGTAGCGGTCACGACGTGGCCACCGACCTCGGAGTCGATCTGGGGCCATTGCGCCGGAGCTCGGAGGTGTCACGGTGAGCGATCTCGACAAGCCCGAGATGACCACCTCGTCGCACCCCACACCGGATTCGGCTCGCGTGCCCAGCTTCGAGGAGTGGCAGCGAGCGATCGACGGTTCGATGGACGCGCGGGTGATGTGCTGGGAGGCAATCGGATACGCGCGCGGCTGGTGCGATCACGCTGGTATTGGATCCGGTGACGCAGTTGACTTCGGAAAAGCCTATGCCGCCGTCGTCGCCCAGGGACGGTCACGGCCCGCCATCTTCCGGGCATGGGAGAACTGGCGAAACGGCCAGGCGATCGACGCCTTCGGCTGAGAGCACCGAGGCTGGAAGAGTAAGGGCGGTCGTGTTCTCGGGGTGGTGGCCCGGCGCAACGCTACATCGGCGGCGCGACCGGTCAACCGCCCCGAGACCACCCTGTCCGGCGAACACAGTCCCCGATCCGGCTTCCCGCCGCCGGTGTATCGGTTGACCGGCCACCACGCCGCCGATGTCGACGCGCTGCGCCCACCACCCCGAGACCACGACATCTACTGCGTCGGTCGGTTTTCGGGGTTTTCCTTCCTGATTCGAGGAGTGAGAGCGCATGGATCCGACGAGACATTTCCAGAGCCCCGGCCACCTGATCGCCATAGTGCCCGAACTGCTGGGACATCCGATTCCTGAACGAGCTTTGCTGATGGTGACAATGCGAGACCGTCCGAAGCTGGGCGGATTGGTGATCAAGGCTTTCTCCGTCGAGCTGCCGCCGACCCCGATCTATCAATGCGAGAACAACCTGGCCCACTTGATCAGCCGCGCCTGCGCCGAGGACGAGGTGAAAGCCGCACTCGCCATCTTGGTCGACCCCTACCCCACCTGGTCGACCGCAGCGGCCAACAAGCACGGCTGGCCGAGACTGTTGCTGGCTTCGATCCACCAGCATTGCCGCACCATCGACACCGACCTGGCCGGGGCGTGGGCCGTGGCGCGGATCGAGCCCGACATCCAGTGGTGGAGTCTGCTCGGGCCGGTCCGCAGCGGTCAGGTTCGATCGGCCCTGCCCGCCCCGGACGGCGCGGCGGACGTACAGATGGTGCGGTTGGCGGACTCGAGGGTCGTACAGGCACTGCCGGTTGCCGATATCAGCACCCTCGAACGGGTGGGTAGCGCCTTTCTTATCGCTCTCAACGAAGTGATTCGAAGGGCCCGCACCGCCGAGGAGGCAGGGTTGATGACTGAGCATCGCCGCGCCGAGCTCGAACGCGTGGTGCAAGTCGTCACCCAGCCCGCCGAGCACATGCTCGACGTGACCGCGATGGCGGAAATCGGTGTGGCCCTGCTTGTTTCGCAGGTGTCGGATGCGTTGGTGGCGCTGCCGCTGAGCATCCACGCCGAGGCATCCGAGCGGTTGTGGACGCAGCTGGTGCCGGTGCTGCCGGATCTGGCGCGCGCCGAGGCCGCGGTCTTGCTGGCGGTGGCCGCTTACGTGCGTGGCGATCGAGAGTTGGCTCAGCGGGCGCTGCGGACTGCGAAAGCCGCCAACCCGCATTTGAGGATCGTGCCGCTGCTCGAGGCCGCGTGGACGGTGCCGATGACCGGCGCGGAGATGCGGGAGATCTGCCGCGAAGGAGTGGAGGTGGCCAGGGAACTGGGTGTGGAGCTGGATATCGAAGACGGCGATGTGAAGGGAGCACTGTCATGAGTTCTGCGGATAATCGCCGAATGGCGTGGGCGTTGCTGTCGTGTGCGGCGGCGGGCCCTTCGATCGTGTTGGCCGACCTGGTCGCCGAGATCGGCGTGATCAACGCCGCCACCCGGATCGCGACGGGGCGGATCCCAGTCGGCGAATCCGATTTCACGGCAGCCAGTTTCGAGTCCGCGGCCCGCGCGCTGGAGGAGGTCGAGCGTCTCGGTGGCCGCTTGATAACCCCCGACGACGAGGAATGGCCGTGCGAGGCGCTGGCGTGTCTGCCGGCGGGTTCGGAAAGCCCGGGCGATGCCCGACCGTTGGCGTTGTGGGTCCGTGGCACCGGCTCGTTGCACGCTCTGACCGCGAGTTCGGTCGGGGTGGTCGGTGCGCGGGCCAGCACCGACTACGGCAACTGGGTCGCGACCGAGATCGCCGGCGGCCTGGCGGAGAACGGGTGGACGGTTATCTCCGGTGCCGCGCTGGGTATCGATGCGCGCGCTCATCAGGCCGCGTTGGCGGCCGGGGGACCGACGATCGCGGTGATGCCGTGCGGGCTGGATCGGCCCTACCCGAATCAGCACGCGGACCTGCTGGACCGGATCGCCGAGCAGGGGTTGGTGGTCAGTGAGTATCCGCCGGGGGTGCGGGTGACCCGCTCCAAATTCTTGAACCGCAACCGGTTGATCGCCGCGTTCAGTGCGGGGGTCGTGGTGGTGGAGGCCGGGTTGCGTTCGGGGTCTGCGTCCACGCTGCGCTGGGCTGGGCGCTGCGGTGCATTGGTCTTCGCGGTGCCCGGCCGAGTCAACTCCGAGGCGTCGAAGGGGTGTCACCGATTCATCGCCGAAGGAGAGGCGCGACTGGTCACCAGCGCCTACGACATCATCGAGGCTCTGGGAGGGGTTGCGGCCCCGGAGCTTTCCTGCCTTCGGGGTGTGGCCGCCGAGGTCACGGCGGCGAGCCGATGACCGCCACCAGCTCTGCCCGACCGCGCGTGTGGACGTGGACGATCGTCGCCACCGGTGAGGAGTACGACGTCGCGGTGATCACCGCGCGCGCCGACGACGACCGCGAGCCGTCAATGATCGCGATCGGACCCGAGCAGTGCGACCGTGTCCGCTCCGCGATCGCCGGCAGCGGCGTGCGATATCCGCACCAGCGAACCCAGGTGACCGGTCTCAACACCTCCGTTGCGCGCAGCGGCCTACACGATCTCGCGCTGGCCGTCACTATCCTGGCCGCCGATGGGGTGGTGCCCTCGGCGCTGCTGGCCGAGACGGTGTTCATCGGCCAGTTCGATGTCGATGGGCGCTTGCACGGCGGTGACCTTCTCGAAGCGGTGTGGGCGGCCAAGCGGACCGGACTCGCGCGGGTCGTAGTCCCAGCCGCCTACGCCGGTGTCCTGTCGGCGTTCACCGACATCGAAGTGTTTCTGGCATCGAACCTGGCCGCGGTGGTGCGATGGCTGCGCCGCTCCTGCCCCGACTACTCCCCAGGCAGAGGTTGGGTACAGGTACCGGCCGATCCGAAGGTTCGTGAGGCCGCCGTCATCGCGGCGGCCGGTGGCCACGTGCTGGCGGTGTCCGGTGGCGCGGACGCGCCGACGCAGGCGGTCGCGGGCTATCTGCACGCACTGCTGGAGCCGCTTCGATCCTCAGAGGCACTGGATGCGGTGATGTGGCGAACGCAGCGAGAGGTCACCCGGGTCGCGCCGTTGCCGACGGCGGCTCCGCTGGTGCACGCTCATCACTCGATCTCGCCGAAAGCCCTACGGGAAACGATGATCCGGGCACACCGCGGCGTACTGGTGTGCACCGAGCTCGCCCACTTCCCCGTCAAAGCCACCCCCGTGCTGGCGCACCTGATCGATCACCACAGTATCGAGCTCAGCCAGGACTACCGCGGCCAGACGCTGCGCCCGATCTACCCCGCCTCGCTCAACCTGGTCTTGACCGACCATGTGTGCACCTGTTCTGCGCGCCAGCGCGACCAGATCGGTCACCGCTGCGGTTCCAGGAGATGGGCCTGGCCTTCGGAGATCGAGACACGGGTCGATCTTCGGGTGTGGATCGAACCCGCCGCGGTGTGGCCATACCAAGGCAGCCAGGTACCCGGCCGCGCCCGGGTGACTGAAGCGCGGGAGGTGGCACGCCAACGCTGGTCAAGGCTCGGCGCAGCGTCGAATGCCGAAGTGCCAGTGGCGGTTTTGCGGGAAGCGACTGGGCCCGATTCCGAGGTGCTGCGATATCTCGACTCTCTGATCGAGCACGCGATCTGCACCACGCACCAGGCCGCACGGCTGCTGGCGGTGGCGTGGACGGTATGCGATCTACGCGGTGCGACCATACCGAGCACCGGTGATCTCGACACGGCCCTCGGACTGCGTCACTCCGCGACCAGCTGACTTACCAGCCACCCCGAGCGCAATCTCGACGTCCAAACCAATCGTCGTCCGGTATAGGCCCGTTTGCCGCTTTCGCGGCCGGCGAGCCTTTCTGTCTCCGGGGCAGGGCGTCCGGCGTCGGGGCGGCGATTTCTCAAGAGGAAGGAAATCTTTCGATGACCACGACTGACCCTGCCGTGAGATTCGTTGACACTGCGGCTTTCGCGAAGGGCCTCGCCGCCTGTTCTGCCCTGCTGGGCGAGAATTTCGGTAGCGCTCTGGGCATGAGCTTCGAGACCATGGCGTGGGCCGAGGAAGAGATCGACAAGACCCGCGCGCGGCATCCCGAGCATTCCGATCGTCTTTTCCACAGCTTCTCATTGCTTGCTTCGACGCATCAGCGGATGGAGACCGAGTTCGTGTATCGATCGCACTGCCGCGAGCTGCTCGACCGGGTCGCCGCCGGCGAGGACACCCGCCCGGGCACGGCAGCCGAGATCTGTTGCGCGCTACTGCAAGTCAGTCAGTTGAGCCCGTTGCGGTCTTCGGCGGTGGGCTTGTATCTGCGGATGTGGCGGGTCGCCGGGTTCCCGGGCTGGCCTGAGCTGGCGCAGGCCAGCGCAAATCACGAAGCCCTGGAGAAGTCCCGCATCGATGACAATGAGCGCTTCGCCCGCAACCAGCTCAAGGTCGCCGAGCGCCGGCTCTCCGAAATCATCTGCGCCGGACTACATCACAGCGAAGCTGTCGACTGCCTCTACTCCCGAGCCAGCAGCCAACTGACACTCGACCTGGGCTGACACCCATCGTTGCCAACGGCCCCGTCAGGACTATCTAGTCCAAGCGGGGCGAGGGCAAGGCGTGCGGCCGGGTCGGTGGGGCGGGCACACGCTACCCCGGCAGCGGGCACGGTCAAGCCGTTCGCGGCCCCGCTCATTCGCATTTCCCCTCGCCACTGGGGCGGGATTCATCCGGTTCGGCTTGACCGTCCCCGCTTTCGCCGCAGTGTGCGTGGTGCGCCCCACCGACCCCGGCCACAGCGCTATCGAACGTGCTGAATCCAGTTACAGCCGAGCCGATTTCGCGCGGCTGCTCATGCATGGGATGCGTCCATCCCAATTCATCCCTCAGAGAGGACTTCTCATGTCCGTTCCCGCTTTCACCGAGTTCCCCCGCAAGCATTCCACCGATCACGGTGCGACGTATCAGCTGTTCCGCACGGACGATTTCCCGATGCAGGGGCAGGTGTTCGTGGACCTGCGTGAGCATCACATCCTGGTCGACGGGCACCGTGAGGCGCGTCCGGCGGCCAGGTTCCGGTGCTTCGGGCTGACCGTGGACCGCGAATGGCTGGGCACGGTGGAGTGCGCAGTCGCGTTCTACCCGGACTGGATCGGGCTGCGTTTCGGCCACCAGATCGAGTTGCTCGGCGAATCGGGCTATCTGATCACCGACTACAGCCGCGAACTCATCCGCAAACCGCAGGACACCCGGGAGGCGGTCTGCGATCTGGTGCAGGCGATCGCGGCCGAGTTCTTCACCGACCTGCGGGTCGCGGAATACCGCTACGAGCGCGCCAGCCGGCACAGCGAGCGCCTCACCCACCGCGACCAGGTGATGGCCATCCGCCGCAGCGCTCACTACCAGCGGCTGCGCACCGCCAAGGCGGCCGAGGAAGCCGCCTACGCACTGCTCACCTCCCTGCGCAACCAGGCCGGAGCTAGCGAATAACCCCGCCGCCACGAACAGGTGTCTTCTGCTCGTAATCCATTGCACAGAAAGGATTTTCGATGTCTGTTACGACTGTCCGTCACGCCACGCTGCGTGACATGCTCACCCTGCTCGAATCCCAGCAGGCCACCAAGATCGATGTCGTCGCGCCCGCCACGGCGGTGCACGCCCGCGAGGGTTTGATCGAGTTGTCCGGTGTCGAGCCCGCCGTCGACGAACGCGGAGTCACCCCGATCGACGGCCTCTACCTGCCGACCGCGGCGGCCGATTCCCAGGTTGCCGCCAAACTCGATATCCCGGTCCGCTACCTGCGCAAGCTGCGCGAGCAGGACCGTCTCGACCTCTACGACGCCAACGTCAACGGCTGGCTGCACGGCCGACCGCACCCGGACACCCCCGCCGAGCCGGATACCCGGCAGTTTCTGCTGCGCCTGTTCACCTCCAACACTCCGGGGCAGGCCGGGGTGGTGCGGGCGTTTCTGTCCGACCGTTACGGCATCGTCGACAATCTCGATCTGCTCACCGCGGTCATGGACGGGATCCGCCAAGCCGATGACCAGGCCCAGTTCCGCTCATGTGATCTCAGCGAGACCGCGCTGCGGTGCAAGGTCTACTCCCCCGGTGTGGCGGCGCTGGCCCCGCATTTCCTGCGTGACTACCGCAACCCGTTCGCCAATCCCGACCTCGAGGCCGAACGCCAGCGCGTTGCGGGCAGCATCGGGTCGCTGCGGTCACTGGCCGCTGGCGAAGGCCAAGGCTACGCGCCGGGCAGTGAGCCGGTGGTCTTCGCCGGGTTCCGGTTCTCCAACAGCGAAACCGGCCATCACGCACTGACATTGAAGCCTGAGCTGGTCATCCAGATCTGCGGCAACGGGCTCACGTTGCCGATGTTCGCGTTCACCAAGCGTCATCTCGGCGACAAGCTCGAGCTCGGGGCGGTGGGGTGGTCGCAGGACACGCTACGTAAACGGCTGGCGGTGATCACCGCCGAGACCCGCGACAAGGTCGGTGAGTGGCTCTCGCCGCAGTTCCTGGGCGAGCGGGTCGCCGAACTCGAAGACGCCGCCACGACACCGATTTCGCAGCCGGACAAGACCATCGAGGTCATCGCCAAGAATCTCGGGTTCAGCGAGTCCGAGCGTTCTGGGATTCTGGCGCATTTCGTGGCCGGCGGGCAGCTCACCGGCGCCGGGATCGCCAACGCGGTCACCAGCTACTCCCAGACCCTGCCCGACCCCGACCGCGCTGACTTGCTCGACGATCTCGCGCTCAGCGCGATGGCCATGGCCTGATCACATCTCGGTTCTTCGCTTCCCGGATTCCGTTCGCAGGAAAGGATTCTCACCTCATGTCCGAACCCGTCACCGACACCATCACCCGCGCCGAGTTCGACCGGCGTCAGCATCTCGGCAGCGCCGGGGAAACCACCGGCCTGGACAAGAAGGCGCTGGCGGACTGGCGCAAGCGCCGCCGCGACTGGCAGGGCAAGTTCTGGACCCTGCTCACCGTCGAAGGCGTGCTGCGCTTCGACCCGGTCAACGTCGCGCCCCGGCCCCGCAAGACCCGCTAGCAGCAATCGTTCTCCCGCTGTCCGGCTCGCCTGGGCAGCGATCCCCTTCCCATCCCGGGCAGGAACTCGAGCAGCGTGGGCTGCGCGGGTTCCTGCCCGACTTTCGTTGAGGAGCAACCTATGTCGACTGCAACCGACACCGTCGCGGTGTCCGACCTCGAAGCCACCGTTGCGACAGCACAACCCACTCCCAGCCAGCCGCCGACCTCCGCCGTGACGGCCGGGGTCGAGGCGCTGTTTCTGAGCCCTGCCGAGTTGCGGGTGGACGACAATGTCCGTGAGTCCTTTGATCTGGGTGATTACCCGGAGTACTTGGAATCCATCAGCCGCCACGGTGTGCTGGTGCCGATCCTGGCCGAACGCAAACCCGACGGCATCTATGTCATCGACGGCCAGGTCCGCACCCTGACCGCGTTGGCGTTGGATTGCGCGCAGATCCCGGTCTGGATCGCACCGGCGGCCGAGCTGGCGAAAAAGGAAGCCGAGATCAAGCGCGTGATCTCCCAGATCACCATCAACGACCGGCGTATCGCGCTCACCGATGGTGACCGGGCCGCGGGAATCGCGCTGGCTCTGGACTTGGGGGCCTCGGCGACGCGGCTGGCCGAGGAGCTGCAAACCAAGACCGGGGCGATCAAACTGGCCGGCAAGGTCGGCGCATCCCGAACTGCCCGGAATCTGGTCGATGCCGATCAGCTCGACTTCGAGCAGGCCGCGCTGATCGCCGAATACGACAGCGTCGGCGACACCGAGGCCGTCAACCGGCTCACCAGCTGCCAGCGCAGCGACTTCTCCTTCCAAGCCCATCGGATCGCCCAGGATCGTGAAGCGGCCCGCGCCATGCTCGCGGCCGCGCTGCCCTACGCGCTCGCGGGCCTCGGCGTGGTCACCGAGTGGCCCGACGGCTCCGAACCCGATCCGGATTACATCTACTACGAGGACCTGCTCACCGCCGACGATCAGCCGGTCGGGGTCGAGCAGGTGATGGCCGACCCGACGCGGTGGATCGTCTTCTGCGACTCGGTCGAAGACGGTGAGGTGGTCGATCGTGAAACCGGCGAAACCGTCGATGAGGCAACAGTGGATTGGAGCACCGAGCGCAAGCCCGACTCCACACCCGCCGAAGGCAAACGGCACGCCCGCGAGGTCGAGCGCCGCGATCGGTGGCAACCCGAGTTCTTCCTGCCCGCCAACGAACTCGAAGCCGCCGGCCTGCACTTCCCCACCCCGGTGGTGGAGGAGCCCGACCCCGACCTGGCCTCGACTGGTGATGACGAGGACTCCGGCCAGGTGATAGTGCCGGGCGGTACGAGCATCGTGGACCCGGCGCAGACCGAGGGCGTCCCCGAGCACCCCGAGCCCGAGATAGATCCGGAAGCCGCAGAGGCCGCCCGCGTCGAGGCCGAAGCGGCCCGCGCCCAGGCCGAGGCCAGGCGGGTCGAGGCGGCGCGGTTGGCCGAGGAGGCCGCTGCGGCCAAGAAGGAAGCGCTCCGCCGGGCCGAGCAGCGGCGCGAAGAGCTCGACAAGCAAGGCGCGGCTGCGAAGGCGGCGCGCATGGAGTTCTTGACCAAATGGCTGGCACGGCAGAGTTCGTTCGCGGCGGCCATCAAGTTCGTGTTGCAGTCGATGAGCACCGATGCCTCGTTGCTCGACACCCATGACGCGTTCAAAACCGCCATGGTTCTGCTGGGGATCAAGGGCTGGCGACCGGAGTTCGAGAAGGCGATCGAATCGGCCAAACCCGCACGCTGCCAGGTCCTGCTGCTCGGCCTGATCCTGGGCACCTACGAGTCGACCACCAGCAAGAGCTGCTGGGGCTACGTCGACCGCCGGGTCAAGCACTACCTGGAGTTCCTGCCCGAGCTCGGCTACGAACTGCACGGGGTCGAGCGCGCGGCCTGCGGCCAGATCTCCGCCGACGCCATCGACATCACACCGAAGTAGAGCATCCTTCGCACCCTGGCGGCAGATGATCACGCGCCTTCATCTGCCGCCCTGGGTGCGAATGTCAGTAGGTGCTCGAATTCCTCGCCGCCTCTCGCTGGCTTTCTCCGGCGGCGGCCCAGTCCGTAAATGAGAGGTTTCGATCATGCCCGCTCAGGAACTTCGCGACGCGGCGTTGGCCGCCGCCGCGCGTGGTTGGTTCGTCTTTCCGCTGCGTCCCGGGGCCAAGACCCCGGCCGTCGAGCACTGGCCTCAGCAGGCGAGCACCGATCCAATCGAGATCCGCGAGTGGTGGGCGCACAACCCGGCCTACAACATCGCGGTCGCGACCGAGCCCAGCGGGCTGCTGGTCATCGACCTCGACACCCTCGACCACCGCGCCGCGCGCGGCGCGGACCCTGCGAGCTGGCAGCTGCTCGCTGACCTGGCCGCCGCCGCCCACGCCACGCGCTCGCTGTTCACCTACACCGTGGCCACACCCTCGGGCGGCCGGCACCTGTATTACCGGGTGGGTGACGGTGAGGCACCCTCTTGCACCGTGGGTCGCCTCGGTGCGGGAATCGATTCCCGTGGCAGAGGCGGCTACATCGTGGCAGCCGAATCCCGCACCACCGCGGGCAGCTACCGGATACTCGACCCGCGCCCTGCCCGCCAGCTCCCCGCCTGGCTGCGCCACCAGCTCCAATCCTCACCATCTCCGCCCGCCCACGGCCCGGTCGAACCGCCACATCAGCCGGGTAGATACCTCACGGCCATCCTCACCAGCGAGCTCCACACCGTCACCGCCGCGCGCGTCGGCACCCGCAACCACAGCCTGTTTCGGGCCGCGTTCACGCTGGGCCGCCTGGTGGCAGGTGGGGAACTCGACGAACACGACACCCGCCGAGCGCTGGTAACGGCGGCAGCCCGACACATCGGCACCGACGGGTTCACCGCAGTCGAGGTCGAGCGCACCATCACCAGTGCATTCAAGCTCGGAGCCGACCGGCCCCGGCGGATCGATTCCTCAGCCATCAGCTCCGACCCGGCCCAGGTCTGAGGACCGTCCGGGTTTCGCGTCAACCTGAGGCCGTAGCGCTGCGTGGTCAGCCGGTGGCGGGTCGCAACTGCCAGACCAGATCGCGGGTTCCGGTCATCATCGGGTTGCACCACATCGTGCGACCCTGCGCGTCGCGGGTCGTGGCTCCCTCGACCGAGCACGCTTGTCCCGGGCGGGGTGGGGGCTGGGCCTGCGCGGGGCCACCGGCGAACATCAGGGCAGTGCAGGTGAGAGCTGACGCGAGTGCCGCGCAGTAGTGCCGTGAACGCATATCGACCACCTCCGCTTGTCAGAGACTGCATGGATGGAATTAGCGAACGCGACTCCATTTTATTGAGCGCGCTCTGCAGCGGCGATCTCGATTCCACTTCTTTATCCGCAAACCCCTGGACCGCCGTTCAACCTCGGCGTGCGAATGAGATTTGGCCGGAGTTTGCGACGACCTTTCAGTTCCGGGCCTGTGCAGTGGGGATGAGGAGAAGATTCGGGCGTTCCTGTGGGTCGGTCGATCTGTTGCCAGCGGATCAGGGGCATGCCGGGTGAACCGCCGATGAACCTGCGCCACCGCGTGGGGACGCGCCTTCGCTGGCGCTCAGGCCGCCCCCACCCCGCGCCGCAGAACCCCCGCCGGCGAGCCCGGCACACCCCCGATAACCCGTGCCCAGATCGACAGCCCCACAGAACCACCCATTCTGGGTGGGGAAACGGGGGGTCGGTCGAGACCAATAAATCCTCGATCTCAAGGAGTGATCAGTCATGGCCGGAGAAATCTTCATCACCGTCATGGGCAACCTCACCGCGAAGCCGGACTACTACGCGGGCACCCCGGAGAAGTCCGCGTTCATCGCCTTCACCGTCGCCCAGAACACTCGCGTGTTCCGCAACGGTGAATGGCGCGACGGGAACACGGTCTTCATGCGCTGCACCGCGTTCGGTGAGTTGGCCGCGAACATGGCGGCCAGCCTCGACCGCGGGGATCGGGTGATCGTGTACGGGCGGATACAGCAGCGCGAGTACACCGACCGCGAGGACGTGCGCCGTACCTCGACCGAGGTGATCGCCGATGAGATCGCGCCCTCGCTGCGTTACGCCACGGCGACCATGGGCGAGCCCGCCAGCGCCGCCGCGCCCGAACCGGACAAGCAGCGGACCCCCGCCAAGGCCACCGGCACCAGCGCCCGCAAGCGGCCCCGCAGCCCCAAGTCCGAGCCCGCGCTCGCCGGGACGGGGGCCGTGGCTCCGTTCTAGAGCATCAGGGGTGCCGGGCGTCCAGGTCACGCCCGGCACCCCCGATCCACCCCGTGAGACTGCGCGCCACTCGTTTTCCTCCACTCATTCGTCTCGGGGTCACGGCCCCGCTGTCACCTCGTGACCCGGGGTCCACGGCGGGGTTGTCCACCCGAACGTCCGGCACCGACAACGAGGTCGGCAGGGCCAGCAACGGCGCTGGCCCGCGCCCGGACGATCCTCTCTTCCCGCAAGCCGTTTCACGTCCAGAAGGAGTTCGGTCATGGGTTTGTTCAGCCTCATCGCTTTCGCTGTGTTGGCCTGCCTGGTCTTGTGGTGGGGGTTTCCGGGTCTGGCCCGTATCGCCGGGTTCCTGCTGACCGTGGACTCGCTGGCTGCGATCGCGTTCCTGCCCGAGCGTGCTCTGCCGGACAAGCTGGCGTGGTTAGGTTTCGGTGTCGTGGTGTGGCTGGCCGGGCATTGGGCGTGGGCGTTCAAGCACGGGGCGTGGGCCTCGGTGATCGCGTTGCGGTTCTTCAGCCTGCCCGGCCTGGCCTGGACGCGGCCCCGCCGCAGTCTCATCGTCGTTCGCCGACGACGCACCCTGCCGTGAACGAGCCTGTCGGCTCGAAGTGGCTGCGCCCGCCTCGAGCAGCGCGCGCAGCTGTTTTCGGTCGACACCGGTGATCTCGCGGATCCGCTGATCCGCCATCCCCCGTTCCCGTAGGCGCGCCAGCGCCGCACCTTGCGCGGCGCGCGCGTCCGCGGCGGTCTGTTCGTATCGTGTTGCCGCCGCGTCGATCACTGTGTCCCGTCGCTTCGCGGCCCGCTCCAGCTTCGTCTGATGGCGGCCGAACTCCACCAGGTCGGCTTCGTTGGCGCGCGCCACTCGGGTCGCCTCGGCCAGCTGCCGGGCCACCGCAGCGCGTGCCCATTTCCGTGCGGTTACCTTCTCCATTCCGCCACCTCCTTCATCGCCGCGCGTCCGCGCGGCTGAGCGTGTGCCAGGAATTCACTCTCGTTCCCAGCTCTGCTGGTTCCATTTCGTGTTCTCGTTCCACGATCGCATTCATTCCGTCACCTCAGCAATCCTGTCCGGATCGGTTGCGCCACTCCCCATATGGGGTTCCTTTCATTTACCGATCACACCTCTTGCATCACCATGCCTACTCCGGAGTAATGATTTACCGGCGGCGTTTTCCGCGCTATTCCGGAAAGGGTGATGACCCTTCACCGCCTCCACGCCGGCGACGGCTACGAGTACCTGACCATGCAGGTGGCCAGCGGTGATCGGCTGCGTGATCGCACCCGCGACCTCACCGCCTACTACACCGAACACGGCACCCCTGCCGGGAAGTGGATGGGACGCGGTGCGGCGCAGCTCGGTTTGTCCGGGACCATCACCGAAGCACAAATGCAGGCATTGTTCGGCGAGGGATTACATCCGGACGCCGACGCCATAATCGCCGCCGCGATCGCTTCCGGGAAATCTGCGAAGCAAGCGATCGCGGATTCGCAACTCGGGCGCATGTTCTATGAATTCTCCAGCAAACCGTCACCGATCGCCGACCTCTACAACCTCGCGGTCGATCGATTCGTCGCGACCGAACACCGCCGCCCGTCCTGGGACGAACGCACCGTCCTGCGCACCGACGCCACCCATCAGCACCTCGCCGCCGAACTCGGCCGGCCACCGCACACGGCAGAGGTCCAGGCCGCACTGACTGCTGAGAAGGCCAACTCGCGCAAGGCTGTCGCCGGATTCGATTGCGTCTTCACACCGGCCAAATCGATCTCGATCCTGTGGGGATTGGCCTCGCCGGAGATCCGCGAACAGATCTGGGCGTGCCATCTCGAAGCCGTCCAGGAGGTCCTGGCCTTCGCCGAAACCCGTTACGCGGTGACCCGGCGCGGTCACAACGGGGTCATGCAAATCGACGCGACCGGGCTGATCGTCGCCGCGTTCCATCATTTCGACAACCGCGCCGGTGACCCGAATCCACATACGCACGCGGTCATTTCAGGCAAGGTCTGCGGTGTCGACGGCACCTGGTCGGCGCTGGACGCGCGCTCACTCTATGCCGCGGCGGTGTCGCTGTCCTCGCGCTACAACGCCACCGTCGCCGCCAAGATCCGCCGCCGGCTCGGATTCCGATTCGAAGAACGCGCCCGGGGTCGCGGCAAACAACCCGTCTTGGAAGTCGTCGGAGTCACCGCAGCGATGGTCGACGAATTCTCCCGCCGCCCCACCATCGTTGCACGCCTGGAACAGCTCGTCGCCGACTATCGAGCCACCCACAACGGCCGCAACCCCGGCACCGTCACCCAGTACCGGCTCGCCCAGCAAGCGACGCTCGAGACCCGCTCGGCGAAACCCTTGCAGAAAACGCTGGGGGCGATGCTCGACGAATGGGAGACCCGTTTCGCCGCGGTCTTCGGCCGTCGCGGTGCCCACTTCGTCGACCGTCTCCGTCAGCTACACACCGACCCGGAGGCTCCGCGACCGTTCGACCACGACGAGATCCTGGTTGCTGTCGGCGTCGAGCTCGGTGGCGCCGAACAGCTGCTGGCCGCTCCCCCTGCCGGCCTCGATGACGCCCTCGCAAATCGACTGCGTCGCTGCGTCTTCGACACACCCGGCGCGCGTACCCGCGCGGTGACCGCGCTGCGAGCCACCCTGGTGAACGGGCCCGACGACAGCGTGCTGGCCAGGATCGAGCAGACCTGCACCGCGCGCCGGCGCGAAATCTATGAACCGGAGACGATCGCGGTCGAGGTCTGCGAGATCATCGCCCGCCGCCGCGCCACCTGGACCGAAGCCAACATTCGTTCCGCGGTCGAGGACCGGCTCGCGGTCTGCGTGTTCGACGACGACACCGGCTTGCGCGACGCCGTCGAAGCCACGACCGGGCTCATCCGGGACGAGCACAGCCTGCAGCTCAGCATCGACCCTGACCCCACCCCGACCGCACTCGCACGCTCGAACGGGGAGTCCGTTTTCACCGTCACCGGCGCCAACCGCTGGACCAGCCAAGCCGTCCTCGACGCCGAAAAGCGACTCATGGACGCGGCCCGAACACCGACCGCCGAAATCCTGCCTGACCGCACCGTCCGCCGAGCGCTCGCCCGTTCCCGCCGTCAGCGACGCGAACTCAACGCCGGCCAGCAGGCGATCGTGCACTACTTGTGCACGACGGGAACGCAATTCACGGTCGCGATCGGCCCGGCCGGTAGCGGTAAGACGACCATGATGGCCGCCGTCGCCGACGCCTGGGCACGCAGCGGCCGCAACATTATCGCCCTCGCCCCCTCCGCCGCGGCGGCCCGCGAACTGGGCAAAGCGATCAACGCTCCAGCCCACACCATCCGCAAACTCCTCGTCCAAGCCCGCTACAACTGGCCCACCGGAGCTGTGCCGGGCACGATGCTGCTCGTCGACGAAGCCGCCATGGCCGCCACCGCCGACCTCGACGAACTCCTCGCCTTCGCCACCGAACACGGCGCGGTCATCCGGTGTGTCGGTGACCCCGAACAACTAGCCGCCGTCGAAGCCGGCGGCATCATCCGCACCATCGCCCGCGACAACTGCTCCCCCGAACTCACGGCCCTGGTGCGGTTCGAAGATCCGCAAGAAGCCGCCGCCACCCTCGCCGTACGCGCCGGCAACGCCGAAAAAGCATGGGAGTTCTACGAATCGAACGGCCGCGTCACCCACGGCATGAGCGACCAACTGCGCACTGAGATTCTCGACCGCTACCTCACCGACACTCGCGCCGGAATCCCAGCGATCATGATCGCGGCCACCCTCGCCGACGTCTCGGTCCTCAATGCCGCCGCCCAAGCCGCCCACCTGGCCACCGGTACAGTCCGTGACAGCGGGGGCCGAGTGGTGTTGTCGGACGGGCACCGTGGATATCGCGGCGACATGATCGTCACCCGATGCAACAATCCCCATCTGCGCGTCATGGGCGGACGGCGAAAAGGCACCCAGATCGACAACGGTGACCTGTGGCGGATCCACCGCGTCCATCACGACGGCTCGATCACCGCCACCGGCACCACCCACCGCGGCCGAGTCGTGCTGCCGCCGGACTACATTCGTGAACACGTCGAACTCGGCTACGCGACCACCGTGCACCGCGCCCAAGGCATGACCGTGCGCCGCGCCTACACCCTGCTCAACGAAACCCTCGGCCGCGCCCTGGCTTACGTCGGTCTGACCCGCGCGACCGAGCACAACCACCTGTTCCTGGCCACCGACACCTTGGTCGATATTTCCGGTGACCAGCAGCCCGACGACCCCAGCGAACCCTTTCGCTGCTTCGCACGCGTCCTGTCCCGCGACGACGACAACCTCTCCGCCCACGACGTCATGCGCGTCGAGCAAGCCGCCGCCGACCTCCGCACCCACGCCGCCTACCGCCAGACCCACGAGGTCTTGGCCGACAACTTTGTCGACTATCACCTCGAGCGCGCGCTACCGGTCTACCTGTTCCACCTCGCGAAACAGTCGTCGAAATATCGCGAACTCCGCGACACTCTGGCCCTGGCCGACGCCCATCGGCTCGACACCGGCGCACTCGCGACCGCGATTGCCACCAACAATTATCAAGACCTGGGAGAGACCCTGGCCAGCGCCCACGATCCGGCCGCGGTCCTGCGCGCACGAGCTGACCTTTGGGTCCGTCAGCACCTTCCCGTGACCCCGACCCCCATGGTCCTCACCGCCGTGGAAACGCTCGGCCGCGCCGAGCACTCCGTCGTGCTGCGTTCATTCCTGGACACGAACTCCGCTGCGGTGCTGGCTTTGCCCTCACGATTCCGCGCGTTGCGCGATGCCCCGTGCGAGGCGGCCTGCCCGCCGGTCCCAAGCACGTGCCCCGGGACCGACATCGAACTCGACACCTACGCGCGTGAGCTTAGGCGCCGCATCCTGACACCTACCGCCGATGCCGTTCTACCTGGATCCGCGACAGCCGAAGACACTGGAACGCCCGCCGAGCTCTCCGGGGTCATCACCACCAGCGATGACGAAGCTGGTGCGGTTACATCGGATTCGGATTTGCCCAGTCCGGCCTGGATCGAACGAATGCACCGCGACTACCAGTACTACATCAAGCAACTCATCGACGGCCACACCGAACACCACCTCTACCGGGCGCTGCCCGCGGCGCTTTACCGGCTCGCGACCACCTCAAGACACTGGCGAGGACTCCTCGATGACCTGGCAGCCGCACACGCCGAAAACCTCGACACCACAACCCTGCTCACCGCGATCGCGACCAACAACTACACCGACGACGGTGAATCCCTCGCCGAAACCCGAGACCCAGCCCTCGAACTCCGACGACGCACCGACGAATGGATCAGCAACTACAACCAACCCATCTACCGGACAGCGCACATGCTTCCCAACCCGAACCAGTCCGACGGAGACGAAACCAGCCAGCAACTCGTCGGCCAGCTCGGCACGGCGACACTCAGCCTCAGCATCCCCCACACCTCACTACGCCACCATCACATTCCCGACTATCCGAGCCGAGACGCGAGCCTGCTGGACTTCGTCTGCGAACTACACCGCCGAATCGAGGTGGGACAGGCGCAACTTGCAGCTGTCGACTCACCCACAGCTGCTCCACCACGGACGCACCCGGACCATCCTCATCCTGCTCAGAACGAACGAGAAGGCGTCGGCACGCAGGCACGGACATCCCGCTTACAGCGCCGCTACCGTCGCGGGACGGTTCCGACGCAGCAACCACGTCGCCCACTCCGGTGAACTGCGCCAGTCCCGGAACTGCTTACCGTGTCCGGTTTCACCGGATTTAGGACAACACCTGAGCTCTGAACCGCGATCGCCCCGACAACGACCCTCGCACAACCGGATAACGGCCGCTCGCCGTTTATTCTCTAGGAACGCAGACGATTTCGACTGCGCAGCGTCGTGGGACGGCCGGCTTCGCGAGCGCGGTGGCCCTGCACACGCGGGTGGCAGGGGCGCGAGCCTCTATTCCGCAGCGATTGTAGATTTCTGGGCCCACTCGATATAGGCGTCCGCGCACGCACCGATCGGGACGCCGATCAATTCTGGGTTGTCCCATGGATGCAAATCCTTGATCCGGTGCATCAGCCGGTCCACGATCCCGGCGGGTGTCCGGAGTTCGACACGCCATTCCTGTCCGGTGCCGGATTCTCCGAGATGCCACCACACCGATTTCATGGGGCCGCTGATCCATGCGGCGGCGGCGAGCTGTTCGGCGACGACGGTTTTCGCGATCTCCTCGGCGGCCTGCTCGGTGGGCGTTGTGGTGGTCACGGTCCAAACGGGGGTGGATGCCATGGCGGTCAGCCTAGGAGAATTCCGCTGGGCGGGAGGTGATCCGAGCTCGCTACCTCAAAGCCGACAAACCCGTTAACCCGGCAGTCGCCGAGTTGCTGGACACGTCGAGAGTGGCGGGGAGCTCATGCTGACAGCCTGACGGCGAAGGAACTCCTTGAGATCGCGCAGATCATCGAGCTGGCTCTTGAAATGCTGTACGGATCGACTCCATCCACGGAAGCTCGGGAGCACGCCAAGCGAATCCGCACCGCACACAAGTCCGTGGACTAACCGACACTGACCCCCGCGACCGCGATTATCGTCGGCAAGTATGGCCATCAGTCAGAAGGTGTCGGTCCGTGTAGTCACCGCCGCAGAGGCTGAAGCGCGCCTGGACGAGGTCTGCGCCCTCTACTCCGAGGTGTTCTCCGAACCTCCGAATATCGCGGAGTCCCCCGAGCATCATCGTGCCGCGATGCTGAGGATGTTGTCGGACCCGAGTTTCGGGTGTGCGATCGCCGAATGCTTAGGGGAACTGGCGGGGTTCGTGTACGGGTACGGGTTGAAGTCCGCACGATGGTGGCAGGGGATGCGTGACCCGCTTCCGGCCGGGTTCACCGCCGAATGGCAAGGGCGTTCGTTCGCCGTGATCGACATCGGGGTCCGCCGCCGATGGCGACGCAACGGAATCGGGGCACGCTTGATGGAGACCCTACTGGCCGAACGGCAGGAGCAGCGCGCCACTCTCGGAATGATCCCGGACCTCACAGACTCGGCGCGGTTCTACGCGGCGACCGGCTGGCGTCTGGTTGGCCGTCAGGACAGCCCACCAGATGCGGGCTGGGTTGCGCCGGTTTTCGATGTCTATACACGGCCTATCGGCACCGTGAACTGATACCGGTGCAGGGTTGTGTCGAGCTCGCGCACCAGCGATGAGCCCGCCCACACCTCCATGCTGATCCGTACGGTCGCCGACGACAACGCTGCGCGCCTGACCTCTGTATGCGGACTATTGGTCGAACCACGGCGACGCGGTTCGAAGCGATTGGCGGGGGTCAGCGGAAGATCGACGGGCAGCGATGATCTCGGCGGCGAGCCCGCACCGATGAGCGGTTACGCCGTCGGAGCAGCTTGTCCGCTCAGCTACCGAGCGCCCGTGATTCACGGCGGTCGATCCCGTTACGAGTCCCGCCTTATTGCGTCTTCGACGACCCGTTCGAGCTTGTGACTGATGTGGTCCAGTGCTCGGCTGCTGCGCTCGGCGCGGCAGATTGCGACGCTTCCCTCGACAGCGGCGACGATCAATGTGGCGGTGTGCTCGGCATCTGCTGGGTCGGCTCCGTGCTCGCACAGCGACGTCGTCAGCAACTCGGTCCAGTGGGTGAAGGCGGCGGCAGCGGCTTGATGGGGGGCTTCGTCACCCGCGGGGAGGTCTTCGATGGAGACTGCCAGCACCGGGCAGCCGGCCTGGAAGTCGGTGTCCACCACTATTTTTCGCCACATGCCGAGAAAGGCGCGCAGACCTTCGACGGGCCCGTTCTCGAGCTCACGGGCGAGTAGCGCCGCGGTCAGGTCACCGGCGAAGGTGACGGCCTCGGTGGCGAGCTGGGTCTTGCCGCCGGGGAAGTAGTGGTAGGTCGAGCCCAGCGGGGCGCGTGCGTGCTTGGCCAGTTCTCGCACGCTGGTGGCGTTGAGGCCGCGGCGTCTGATCATGTCGGCCGCCCCGGCCACGAGCTTGCGACGCGAGTCCTGCGAGTCCGGCACCAGCGCCTCCTTGTCTATAACAACTGTCATACTGTAGCGTGCCTCGATTATAACGACTGTTATGGACCGTTGATCGAGCTGTGAAGGAGCGTGTCGATGCCGATGATTCATCTGACAGTGCCAGTTGGGGTCTTGGCTGATCAGGCGCGTGGCGAGCTGTTGAAGTCGCTCCCGCAGGCCCTGTTGAAGTGGGAAGGCGCGCCCGATACCGCGTTCTTCCGGGCGCAGGCGTGGTGCCGGGTCGAGGAGGTCGCAGACGGTGGCTTCGCTGCCCTGGCTGACGACCTACCGCGGGTCCGCGTGGACGTGACCGTCCCCGAAGGTGGGCTGTCGGAGCGCCGCAAGGCCGGACTCGTCGAGGAGGTCACCGCGCAGATCCTCGCCGCCGCGGGACTCAGCGAAAACGATGCACTGCGCGTATGGGTGCTGATCCACGAACAGCCGGAAGGGACGTGGGGCGCCGCCGGCAACATCGTGAAGTTCAAGGAGTTGGCCGCCCTCGCGCAGGGGCAGCGCGAAAATGCGTGAACTGCAATTCATTCGAACCGGCCACCTGGAATGGCGCGAACAGCCCGAACCGGTGCTGCGGGAAGACCGAGACGCGCTCGTGCGCCCGTTCGTCGCGGGGCGCTGTGACGGTGACACGTTGCCTATCCACCGCCATGTGTCGCGGGCGATGCAACTCGGTATGCGCGCCGGGTTGATCGATCCGGTCGTGGGAAGCATCTGCGGGCCGGTGCCATTCCGAGGTCCGTTCGGTATCGGCCACGAATGCATCGCCGAGGTCGTGGAGGTCGGCCAGGGCATCACGACTCTGCGTCGTGGTGACGTGGTCGTGGTGCCCTGGGCGGTCTCGTGCGGGGACTGCCGCGAATGCCGTCTCGGACTCACCGCGAAATGCTCGACCACCCGCACGTCGACGCTGGCCGCGTTCGGATTCGGCCCAGCTAGTGGCCCGTGGGGCGGGATGGTCGCAGACCTGCTGCGAATCCCGTTCGCCGACCACATGCTCGTCCCGGTCCCCGCTGGCGTCGATCCGTTGCGGGTCGCCGCGGCCAGCGACAACCTCTCCGATGCCTGGCGGTGCGTGGTACCGGGCTTGCGGGCGCGTCCGGGCGGCAAGGTCCTCGTCCTGGGTGGTGCGGCGCAGAGCATCGGACTGTATGCGGCAGGGTTGGCGGTCCGGCACGGGGCTGAGGTCGTCGACTATGTCGATCATCGGCGTGAACGGCTCGATATCGCCGAAAAGCTCGGCGCCCGGCCGCATTCCACAGCGTCGAAGGGCAAGCTACGGCTCGCCGACATTCCGCGGGGCGACTACGACATCGTCGTGGAAGGCACCTCCTCGGCCGCCGGCGTCGATGCCGCTCTGCGTTCGCTGGCACCGGGTGGTTTCTGTCATCCCGTCGGCTACTACCTGCCGGTCGGCACCAAGGTCCCGCTGATGCACATGTACGCCAACGATGCCACCCTGAAGATCGGCGTCTCCAACGTCCGGCCGATCCTGCCTGAACTGCTGGATTTCATTGCCCACCAAGACTTCCCCGCAGAACTGGTCACCACCCTCACCACCGACTGGGACGACGCACCCGAGGCGTACAAGGCCCACACCACCAAACTCGTCCTGCACCGCAAACCCCTGCATGCCAGCGCCGTGAAACGAGACGCGTGATGATCAACATGCACCACACGCACCTGATGGCTACCGACATCGAAGCAACCATCGCCTTCTGGCGGGAGGGATTCGGCGGCACGGTCGTCTACGACGCCGAATTCGCGGGAGCGCGAAATGTCTTTCTCCGCGTCGGAACCGGCCGGATCCACCTCTACGACCAACCGCCGAAGCGGGCTGGGCAGGGCACCGTGCACCACGTCGGCATCCAGACCGATGAATTGGTCGCGGTCGTCGACCGGGTACGTGCGATGGGCTACTCGGTCACCGATATTCGCGCCGAACCCACCGCCTCCTACGCGATGGCCCAGGGACCCGACGACCTACTCATCGAGATCTTCCAACCGGACCCCGGAACTATCCCGCTTGCACTACACGAGTTCTTCGGATTGAAATAGCCTCCGTCTCAAAGGATTTGAAGCCATGACCATCATCACCGTAACCAGCCAGAAGGAGCGTCTGTCCCTCGAACAGCGCCGAGAGCTGGCACGCTCACTCACCGACGCCGTGCTCGTACCGGAGATCGGGCAGTTCCTCGAGGCTGCTCGTGCCGGGTTTCAGGTGCACTTCGTCGAACGCGAACCCGACACGATGGCGATCGGCGGCGTGCTGGTCAGCGATCAGCAACCGCCGCAAGACCTCATAGTCATCGATATCGCCGTCATGGACGGCGACTGGAGCCAGCAGGTACGCGCCGAGGTTATCCAACGCATCTACGCCGCACTGACCGAAGCCACCGGTGCGAGCACACCGCCACCCACCTGGTGGGTCAACTTCCGGGTCATCAGCGACGGCAGTTGGGGTTCCCGCGGCCGAGTACTCTCCATCCTCGACCTACTCGCCAGCGGCGTATTCTCCGAGCAGAAAGCCGCAGCCGTTCGCGCCCACATCGCAGTGACCACACAGGGCTGAATCAAGAACCCCTTCCAGCACGCACTCTCTCGCCGCTGGGCGGGCGTTAGGAAAACGCGGTATCCGCCCAATCAGATGCGCGAAACCCGGTTCCACTTCTGCCCGGCTGTGGGCGAGCCCGTACGTCCGTCTACGCGAGCACCCGACATGATGCAACGCGGGGCTTCGCGGGATGGGACTAACCGAGGTCGATGCCCGGACCCGTTGATACCCCAAGGACGACGACGAACTTCGGCAGTCCTTGCTGTGGTGCGTCACGCCGACCACTGGATGCAACGTTCCACGGTCGCTCACCGATCATCAGGCCGTGCGAGGGAATTCGACTGTGCGCTCAGAATCTATCGAAGCGGGCTTCAGCGCCTACACCATTGTCGATGTGGAGACTTCGGGGCTACGGGCGGCGGAGCATCGGGTGCTTTCAGTTGCGGCGCTTGCTTTGGACGCAGACGGTCGAGTGGCCAGTGAGTTCCATACGCTACTCGACCCGGGGTGCGACCCAGGGCCGGTGCATATTCACGGGCTGACCGCCGAGATACTGCGCGGCTCACCGCGATTCGAGCACGTGCACGAGGCGCTGTCGGGATTGCTGTCCGGGCGGGTGATGGTCGCGCATAACGCACAGTTCGACTACGGATTCCTCGCGAGCGAGTTCGGCAGGACCGGCACCGACCTTCCGGTAGCGCGCCGACTTTGCACCCTCGCTCTCGCGCGACGGGTCGCGCCACCCACCCCGAACTGCAAACTCGACACGCTCGCCACCTACTACGGCGTGCCACGATCCAAAGCCCATGACGCACTGGACGACACACGAGTTCTGGCTGGCGTACTCCGGGCACTGGTCGCCGACGCCGCCCGCCTCGGTATCGCGCCACCGCTGCTGCGTTGTCCTCCGAAAGAGAACTACCAGAGTGCATGGGGTCTGCCGACCGAGCGCACCAGTCCCAAGCAACCTTGCCCATATACTTACCCGGGGCGGCTCGAGACCGGCGGTGTCCTCATACAGGGCATGAAGGTCGCCTTCACCGGTGACACCGCGACTGAGCGACAAGCCCTGGTCTCACGCGCCGAGGCGGCCGGACTCGAGGTCACCAGCATGGTGACCAGCCGCACCAGCCTTCTTGTCACCAACACACCCAACGCAGCAACAGCCAAGGCGCGCAAGGCAGTTGAGCTCGGCACCCCCATAATCTCGGAAGCCAGATTCCAGCTGCTCCTCGGCAACGTCCTGTCAGGAACACGCAAAGGTCAGCAAACGCGGGCCAGCCCTTCGCGCACACAGGCAGCGCGTCAGCCTGTCGCGCCCACCGGTCCAATGGTGGGACGACGCGTCCTGGTCGTCGGCGGAACACATGATCAGGCCGCCGCCGCTCGAATTCGCATAGTGGAGCTCGGTGGGTCGGCAGCTGTCAACATGTCCGCCAAAGTGACCGACGTGCTCGCGTTGCCGGGCGGTGAAGGTGACCGCCGGGCCAAGAAGGCCTCCGAGATGGGGATACCGATCCACGGCCCCGGACTGCTGACGGTGCAGACGCCGCTCGCACCAGCTTCAGAAGCCGACGCATCAGCAATCGAGCCGGTCTCGCTCGCTCGCGGCCAAGTGATCGATCTGCCGATTGCCGAGCATGGCGCGACCTGGACAATCCGCGCGTCCTGGGTGCAGAACCAAAGCTGGGCAGTGGATCTGGTCACGTTCCTCGTCGACGGAGACGAGCAGGTACAGGCCGACGGCGACTTCGTTTTCTACAACCAGCCCGAATCCAGCGGTGCACGGTTGACCGTCGACGGGCCCGACGAGCAGTCCGTAACAGTCAGGCTGGACCACTTGCCCCGGCACTGTTGTCGGATCGTATTGGCCGCGGCTTTGGATGGTGCTGGTGTCACCTTCGGCGAGGTCGGCGCGCTCGAACTGGAAGTAGCACCAGGTGCCGACGCCGCCATCGTCGCCCAGGCGACGATGGACGCGGCAACCGAGGAACGCACTCTGGTCCTGGCCGAGATCTATCTGCGCAATGATGTCTGGCGGCTGCGGGCGGTCGGCCAGGGGTACCCGACTGATTTAGCGGCACTGGCCTGTGCTTACGGAGTGAACGTCGATGAATAGGCTCAATCACATTGCGGAGCTGACGGGTCGATACCGCCACGAGTGCTCATAGCCAACTGGACAAGACAGCGCAGTGCAGTAGGGCCGGCCTCCCGCCACTCATTTCAGCAGTCTGCATCGGCTGCACAGCCTCTAAGTTGGGTCTTGCAGCTGATGGAAGCGCCACGCATCGCGGACGATGTCGACGATGTCAGGCTTCTCCGGTGCCCATCCGAGTTCCCGCTGGGCGAGCTCGGACGACGCGAACAGCGTTGCGGGGTCCCCAGGCCGTCGCGGGGCGTGCTCGACCTCGAAAGGCATCTGGGTCACCTCCCGAATTGCGTGGATCACTTGCAAATTCGAGAAACCAATTCCGTTGCCGAGGTTATAGATCTTGTGTTCGCCGGGCTGGATCGCATCGAGGGCGAGCAGGTGCGCGCGTGCGAGGTCGGTGATGTGGATGTAGTCGCGCACGCAGGTCCCGTCGGGAGTCGGGTAGTCGTCTCCGAACAAGCTGAATTTGTCGCGCCGGCCGAGGGCGGCATCGAGGACGAGTGGAATCAGGTGTGTTTCCGGGTTGTGGCGCTCGCCGATCATCGTTCCGTCGCCGCAGTCGTGTGCGCCCGCAACGTTGAAGTAACGCAACGAGGTAGCGCCGAACGGGAACGCGCGACAGAATGTGGTGATCGCCCGGTCGATTGCGAGTTTGGTGTCGCCGTATGTATTGACCGGGTCGGTCGGGGCTGTTTCCATCAGCGGAAGTTCGGTCGGCTCGCCGTAGACGGCGGCGGTCGAGGAGAACACGAGCTTGTCGACCTCGGCGGCACGCATCGCGTCAAGTAAGGCCAGCGATGCCCGAGTATTGTTGTCCCAGTGCCACTCTGGGTGGACCATCGATTCGCCCGCGGCGATCAGGCCGGCGAAGTGCAGCACGGCGTCGATTCCGGCTCCGAGGGTGAGAACTTGCGCAATATCCTGGACGCGTAACTCGATGAGGTCAGCGCCGTGGGGTATCTGGCTGGCATCGTTGCGAGACAGGTCGTCCACCACGATCACCTCGTGCCCGGCGTTCAGCAGCAGCCTCGTGACGGTGGCGCCGACGAAACCCGCGCCTCCGGTAACCAGCAGTTTCACTTATCTGACCTGCACTTTCATGGCGAGTAGGTGGTCGTAGATTTCCTGCTTGTGCCTCCGAAAGTAGTCCTCGGGTGTCGGCTGCTTGCCGGTGCCCGTCCATCGGGTGATCTGGTGCCAGGCGCGGTGCTTCGCCGTAGCCAGATCCGCCGGTCCGAGGGTACGGACCCATGCTGCTGCCATAGCTCGTGCGAGATCGTGAGCGCATTGATGGTGGCGTGCCACTACTCGACCGCTGCTGGTCGTCGCGTATCGGCTGTAGTTGACTGCGTCCGAACGTGGTTGGCCGAACTCAAGGTCGAACCGCTGGAACGCCTCATGTACGTATGTCCAGAAGCGACCGGGATCCAGTGCTGGCTGTGTGGGTTCGCGGCGCCAGGCTAGTTCGGAGCGCATCGACGTGGCTAGCTCTGGCGTCATCCAGTCGAAATCGTGTGCCGCGTAGGCTCCGTCGAGCATCGCGGTTGCGCGTAGAACCTTCATGCAGAGTCGGCTGATCATCAGGTGGAAGCCGATGGTGTCGGTTCCAGCGCACCATTGGTCGTGGACGCCTAGCCAGAAGTAGGCCTGGATGTAGTACAGCAAGATCTCATAGGCGTCGCGGGCATCGAGTTTGACTGGGTCGTGATCAGGTAGCCCGCGGTCCGTTACCGATAGGCCGATGTCCTTGAAGTCGAACCCCAGCGATGTCTGCAGGGCGCGGTAGTCGCCGAGGGACAGGGTCATCAGATCGACAGTGGCGAACATCTTTTCACCGCTGGCCCGCAGCTCGGCGATCGGTGTGGAGGGTTCGTCGCCGTAGTGGACGTAGAGGAAGTCGACGTCGCTGATCAGTAGACTCTCGCCGCTCAAAGGGCTGTCGATGAATGTGGGCTCGCCCCGCGCGAGGCTCCCACCGACGATCAACCAGTCGTCCGCAGGGACGCACTCGCCTAGAGCGAGCAGATCGTGGGCGATCTGAGTTGCGACCTGCTCCAGCTTCACCGCGTCACACAGTCGAGCGGTCAGCCGTCCAGCCAACTCAACGGCGTCCATCTCACTCCCCCGTTGCAGTTATCGCCGTGGCCGCCTCATCGCCTTCGAGATTGCCGGCTTGTATTGCGGGATTGGGCAGCGGGATCGGTCCGGACTGTTGGGCCGCCACCGGCACCTCTTCATGTTCCTTCTTCGCGGTGATGTGGGGGCACAGCGGCCCGCAGATGGTGCAGGGTGCTCCCCTGCGCAGGCCGTGCTGGATGAAGACGTTGCCTGCCAGACCGGGGTAGAGAGCGTGCCCTGTTTGGATCTCCCAGTCGTTGGCGCGGCGCGCCACACTGATCGCGCGCTGCCTGGCGATTTCGGGTTCCCACTGACGGGCCACGTCCAGAGCTGCGATTGCTACGCGAACCATCCGTACCGACGTTGCGGTGTCCGGTGCGGTGGGCATGGCGTAGTGCTCGTTGTGGGTGATCGAGGCAAACATATCGCCACCGTGCTGCCCTGCGGTAGCGACGCCGAGAACGTTTACGGTGTCGTCGAGAGTGACACCGTTGTCGATCACCATGGGACCGGCCAGCCACAGCGGCGCACCACCGAGCGCAAGTTTGTAGCTGGGGATGAGCTCCGGGATCCGTTGCAGTGGAATATGTCCACCGGCCTCACACAGCACCTGAACCTCGGCGCGGAGCGCTTCCGCACGCAGGAGGGAGAGCAGCTCGATCTCCTGCCATTTCAGTTCGTCGCCCGCGTCGGCGATCGCTCCGGGTCGGAAGATGTCCCCGAGATCGAGGACAACCTCCATGCTGCGGCAGATATCGAGGATGCCGTCGAAGTATTCGATCAATGGGTTCTCGCAGTGGTGCATGCGCATGTATCGGGCGATGAGTCCGCCACCGCGTGAGGTGGTGGGCATGATTCGACCGGACTTCTCGCTAGCCTCCGCCAGGGTTGGGGTGATGCCCGCGTGGATCAGCACGAAGTCGACCCCGGGGGTCAGGCCGAGTTCGAAGCGATCCAGGAATTCTGTACGGCCCAGCTTCTTTCGCGGATCAGCGAAGAGGTCGTAGGTCAGACACGCACCCAACGGGACACCCACGACCTCTTTCAGTTCGCTGCGGAGCGCCACCCCTTCAGGGTTTGTGGTGAGATCCATGACAGCATCTGGGCCCGCCGCCAAGATGACCGACATGCTATCGACGATGGCCTGGCGATTGTTGTCACGCGGGCCCAACCCGATCAGCGCGGTGACTTTGCGGCGCGTGTCTGCACCGACGAGCAGAGGACTGAACGACCCCATGTGTCGGCTCGCCATCGATCGAAGGAACACCATTGTTCCGTCCTTGACCCGACCAGCCGCAGCGACGGGATTCAATCCTTCATCGTGACAGATAGTCCTGAACTGGGAATCCGTTGCAAGATCGATCATTTCCAGGTTCCTTCCGGTCGGAGCTATTCCGGTTGCGATGTTTCGATGGGCCACGGGATCGGAGACAAGCTGGCGATCACTTGTGCGCATTGGCTCTCCCAGGCGATGGCGCGCGACAGAGCGTGGTCCCAGGCTTCGCGGATTGCGCTTGTGGTTGCGCCCTGCGAGATGAGTCCGATTTCGGCGCTGACGTATGCCTCGGCGAACTCGTCGGCGACCCGGCCGACGGCGGCTTCTCCTGGGCAGATGTGAGTGGTGACCCAATCATCAATCAGCGCAACAACTTCAGCCCTGCGACGGTCGACGCGACCTCTGGTGTCATCGATGTGGCGGACCCGGTGCAGGTGGGCCAACACGCCGGCCCACCGCAGGATCAGGTGATCGCCCGGCAGCACGCCCCGCGTACCACGGAAGGCGTCGATCAACTCCTGGACGCTAGGCAACATCAGCCGAGCGCCGGCACCCTCGCACAGTAGGGGTCTCATCTCCAGCCTCGCTCCTCGTTGTCGAGTCGCTGCTGGATTTCCCATACGCGGGGGCCTCTCGGCCGTTCAGGCCAGAGAACAACCGCCGCAGCTAAGAGCAGTCCCGCTGCCGTGGCAGCTGAACCGATCCACACAATCGCGGCCATGCCGGTGCCTCTCGATAGGGGCACTCCGACGCCGGATCGACCGCGCGGAACCTCTCTCCGCCAGCCGATTTCGCATATCCGAGATGAGGAAATCGCCACTGCCCGGCGTCGGGGTGCCGCTACTAGCGTCGCGAATTGATCGGTTGGTTCCAACGCCCAACGGGGCTAGTCCCAGCGGGGCTAGCGGAGATCACTGATTCGCTTCCTGGGCATGGAATCTGCGCTTAGGCTTATGACACCGCGAAGTCGGCCGACTAAGGGTGGACCATGGGAGCAGGGGGACGTTCCTGCCATATCTGTCGCGCAACAGTTCCGGCGGGCATTGCCGGACCCCGCTGCGTGTCATGTTCGCGTGCGGCAGGCTTTAAGCAATTGCTGCCAACAGACTTCTTCGATGCCCCCGCGATCAGAAATGCGCTGGCAGCCCATGATTTCCGTACCGTCTTTATCGCAATCCGAGACCACACCGGACTGTCACAAACCGATCTAGGTGCTCTGGTCGACCTTTCTCAGTCTCGCGTGTCCGCCGTCATCCGCGGAGAACGCCATCTGATCAGTGCCACCCTCATCGCAAAGATCTCGCAATCGTTCGGCATTCCTGCTCGACTTCTGGGCTTCTACTCGGATTCCCCGAGTAGCCTGACGTCTAGCTCCATAGCCGAAGTCGCTGAGTCGCAGCCGCGGGAGGTCCAGAACGCGCACTCCGTTGCTTGGGACTACCCAGACGAGGAGGACGACATGAAGAGGCGACAGTTGCTCGCCGGGGGAACCGCGGCGGGCCTGACCGCCCTAACCCTGCCGCTCCCGGCCCGCGTCAGCCTTTTCGATGCTCAGCGCCTAGCGGACAGAGTCGAGGGCTATGTCACTACCGACCAGACAGTCGGCGGGGGCGTGCTGGCCAAAGCGGCGCGGGTTGAGCTCAAAACCGCCATGCAGATACTGGAGACCGCCGACATCGAAAGCGCGGCCGTTCCTACGTTTACATCTGCGGTAGGCAACATGGCAGTCACCGCTGGGTGGCTGTTCTACGACGCGAACAACCAAGGCGAGGCCACCGCCGGCTACCGGGATGCGATGGCACTGGCGAACTTCGTCGGTGACGACGAGCTGGCGGCCCACACCTGTCTGAATAGCGCCCTCCAGACCATCACCCTGGCTCGGCGCGGTAGCGCACACCCCCGGGTCGCGCTTCGGCTGACGCAACGAGCCGCAGACTTGACACGGCGCCAGTCCTCGGGGCGAGTCCATGCTCTTATCGCTGCGCGCGAGGCTCTCGCGCACGCCTGTCTCGGCGATCGATCGGGATTTGAGCGCGCGATTGCCACTGCATGGCGCGAGATGGATCGTGCTCATGATCACGAGCCGCTCGATCGCTGCCCTGATTGGCTTAAGTTCATGTGCCACAACGAGGTTCGGTACCATGAAGCGAGCGGTGCCATGCACCTCGGCGACTCGACCAGATCGACGCAGCTGTTCGAACAGGTTGCGGCCGAACATGCTGCTCAACGCAACGCTGCCACATATCGAGCCTGGTTCGCGACTTCCCTGGCCGGCGTCGGCGACGTCGATACAGCAGTAAAGGAAGCAGACGACGTCTTGACCCGCATCGCCACCGCCAAGATCTCTTCGAGTCGAACGCTTCGCGTCCTGGAACCGGTTCGGGCCGCCGCCACCAAACTCCACCACTTGGAGTTTCAGCAAAAATACGATCGACTGTCGTCCCGAGTATGAGCGAGACAGACGTGCCGAAAGATGTCGTGCTGCAGCGATTCTCCGGAGAACAGGCCAAGGAAATTCGGGACACGATCGCAGACGTGCACGCCCGCGGGTACGCGGATGCGATCGCGACCGGAGATCCGTTCGACTCCACCGAAGCCTTCATGCAGCGCTTCGAGAAGTATTCCCTTAACCCGGGCTTTTCAATGGTCCTGGGCGTGATTGACGATGAGGCTGTCGGACAGGCATTCGGCTGGCCGTTAGCTGCTGGCACCTCCTGGTGGACCAGGCTGGTGCTCGCACCAGGACAGCCGCCCCTCGACGAGTTCACCGCCGAGGACGGAACAAGAACGTTCGCCCTGAGCGAGCTCATGGTCGACAAGAAGCGCCACGGACAAGGAATCGGAGGCATCTTGTTTCGCGCACTACTCACAGATCGCCCCGAACCGAGGGTGACCTGGATGGTCCATCCAGCTAACACGAATGCCTATGCGATCTACCGGCATTGGGGAGCCGAGCGCGTCGGCAACCTGCGACCAGGACCGGCACCGCAGTTCGATGTCCTGGTTCTCGAAAATCGTTGGCAGTAGCGTCCCGATGGGCATGAGGGTCGGCGCGGTGGCCGATAGGGGACCGCATCCGGTCGACACCTTCCCATGACAGCTCCTCGGCACGGAACCCGTAGGAAGCCCAGCAGTTTCACACGGATCCAGATCCTCGGAGAACCCCGCTACACCGGCCACCAGCGCGACGCCGGACGATGTCAGCCCAGTCGCCCAGCTAAGCGAGTTTGGATCGACAGCATCCGCTCGGAAACCAATGCCCTGCCCCGCGTTTGGACCATCGAACATTTCCGAGCCGAAGGAACTCCCGAAGCGCAGCTGCCCGGATACTCGGCGATGCATTCCTGGTTCGCGACCGAGCACACGAGGTCTGGCGGCGACCCCGCTGCCTTCCGGAATTCGGCATAGAGCAGTCATTCGGACGGACCACCCCCGGTCAAAGAACACGCACGATCATCAGGCAGATCAGCACGCTCGACAGGCCGCTGCTCCGCCGGTCGCGAAGCGACCCGCAAGCGGCGCGGGCTCAGGTGGTCAACGCAACACCTCTTCGAGTGCTTCTTATGGTGTGCGGAATCCCAGGGTTTGTCGAGGCCTGCCGTTGAGTTCGTCGGCGATCGCATCCAAGTCAACTTGACTGTATGTAGATGGAGTGCCAACCCGTGCTCTCGGTAGCAGGTCGACGAGCTCGTCAAGGTAGCGCATGGCGGAGTCGATGTCGATAAAATCCCCGTAGTCAATATCAAATTCGTCATCCGTGAGGTCGACATTGAACTCGTCGAGCTTCACACCAGCCAGCGACCCTGCGTCGACGGGTTCGGGTCGGCCGTGTTCTTGTTCCCTCGTGCGCCAGTCCGGCACGAGGTGGCTATAAGCGAGAGCACCTGTCAGTGTCGCAGCGCGAATCGGATGAGTCATCGGATCTGTGGCGTCCAGTTTCTCGGTCACGTGTGTCTGCAGGCGGTTCAGCGCTGTCGCGATCTCCGCGGAGGCCGCCTGACCCACCCCGACGCTCCACATGGCACTCCAATAACTCGCCAGGACGACGGCGTCATCGACAATGTTCGGGTGGTCGCTTCCACAGGCATAGTCAACGGCTCGTCGAACAAGGTCTTCGGCTCCAATGGCGATCCCCATGCCCCGGAAGCGAGCAATCGCCATCTCATAACACGCACGGAATACCAGGTCCGTCTCCTTGCCGCCGTCCGGGTCGACAAGGAAAGCCCCCATAAAGTCCAGCCACTCGGGCAAATCAGCGTTCGTGTCCTCATCCCAGGTGGCGTACCGCAGTCCGCGAGCAACTTCCCCCTGCGATGCCGGCGTCAAGGCCGCTGGCCCGCGGTTGCGCCGCAGATCCTCTAATAGATCGGCATACCACTCAGGTGCGGGGTCTCTTTCGGGCAGCGGAATCATTGAAGTTGGCAGGTCAAGATGGTGCTGGGCGACCCAGATGAGATCGGCTTCCGCGAGGAACGTCGCTATGTCAGCCCCACAGAAGATGTCGAGAGTAAGGTTGTAGGTTTCGCGGGCGATCGTCTTCAAGCCATGGGTGACGCCTTCGGAGATTGGGTGCACGCTGAAGAACGCGACATGGCCGACAGGGTCTGCATCCTTGGCACAGATACCAGCAAGGTCATCGAGGACTTTCTTCTTGAGCCCATCCCTTTGAACAGTGCATGCGACAACGATCGGCTTAGTCGAAGTAGATGCGGAGAATCCCGCGGAGTGCGGCAACTCGTCAGGGATTCGGGTTGTGAAGGTCTCGGCGTCGCGCTGTTGGTCACCGCCGGAGCTGACCGGCCCCGTGGCAATCAGAATGTTTGAGCTGATTCGCTTGCGCGCGATCCGGGTCGCGATCTCCTCGAACTCGTGGTGCTCGTTCCGGGATGCCATCTCGCTGAGCTTGAAGTGGATAAACGCCTCAGCCTCGGGGATGTTGGGTACGGTCACGCCTCGATTCTGCTCTTGTTACTCAATTCTGCTCTTGTTATCAGTCGATTCGAAATGTTCGGCGGGTTCGACGTCGATATCCATCAAGTCACCCGACTGACTCCAGCGCGACCGGCTCCAACCCGAACACCGCCCTCCGGACAAGCCGCAACCCGGACGTACTCAACAGGCAAACCCCCACCCTCGCGTCCGCGGGTTGACAATAGAGGGGAACCATGTGCGGATACTGCGACGGCCCCGAGATGCCCAGGGGCCTTTGATCTCAGCTAGGTATTGCCAGCCGCTGCGGACCGCGCGGGGGCGGCTCTGACAGCGCGCGAGGAGGCGTGGATGTCCGCCGGGTGGCTTCTGGCATCGTGATTCACGAACATCTGTGACGTGGTGGAGGCGACGATCCGCCACTGGGGGTTGGCGAAAGTGATGTCGCAGTTCTCGAACGACACCCGAGTACCCTAGCCCTCCGGACCCGACTCGATCCCCTTCACACCATCCGACGGCCCGAGGATTTGGCAATGGGATACCGCCGCGTCTTACGCCGCCGATCACTGGGGTCGGTCCGCACTCGACTCTTCTCCACCCAAGGCTGGCCGGCCTGGGGCGCACCCGCGGGAGGACGTTGCTGAGGCCGCTCTCCGGGCTTTGCATCGCCTCCCTGTGAACCTGCATCGGAGATGCCTGCTCGGTCCGCTCGCAACAGTCGCGATGTCCGGTCGAGCCCGATTGTTCCTGCTGCGACGGGTTTGCCGTCCAGTCCGGGATAGTGATCTACGCAGTAGTTGAGGTCACGATCGGTCGTCGGGTCATGCTTGGTGCGGACCTGGCGGTTCTCGCCGCAACTGACACATCGGCCGTTGAGATCGGCCGACTCGGGATCGGATGAAGAGCCTGATGGCAATGCAGGTTTGTGGCCTTGCGCTTTGACCCAGGAGGTGATGGCGTCGCGAGCCTGCGGGGTCGCGGCGGTACGCCATTCTTGGCGGTAGATGCCGAGACCGGGGCTGGGATGGTGTTCGGCGAGGTACTGCATGCGGGCTGCGACCGCTGTGCGGATGCTGTGGCCGACAGGTAGTTCGGGAACACAGGGGCGGCCGTCTTCGCGGCAGGGGCCGCAGAGTCCATCGTCGCCTCGGCCGGCTACGAGGCGGGGGGTGAGGTGGTCCATGCCAGCGCGTTCGAGGCGGCATGAAACACAGAGGCCGAAGCGAACTTTGGCGGCTGCGTCCTCGTCGTAGTCGCGTCGGTCGACGATGAGTTCCGCGCGCAGGGTTCCGGGGTCGGACCGCTCGTCTTTGCCGAGTTCGTCGTCGTAGGCTTCGGCGCTGTTGACTGGGGCCGCTAGTCGGTAGGCGGTCGCAGACTTCACCGGCGCTAGCTCAGTCTCTGGAACATGTTGGTGATCATCGGTTTTCGGTACGCATGCTTCGATCAGGGGCCGATATGGTTCGTTGTTTGCCCAGAGGGTACGCAGGTTCTTTAGCGCCAGTTCGTGAGTTTTGAATCGCAACGTCGTGGCGATCTCGACGATCATTGCCCAGGTCGGCTCGTCGACCCGGCTCTGGACGTGGCGCAGCTGTTGTTTGGCGGCGCTGAACTTCTGGGCATTGATGAGGGCGCGGATCGTTGCGATGGTTTGGGCGCCGGCATCTGCGCTCAACGGCGGTCTTGCAGGTTCGGCCATTGGCATACCTCCTCAGGGGACAAGCGATCGGGTTAGATGCGGCGGCCGTGGGGGCGGTTGCGCCTGGGTTGGCGCTGTAGGCGCTTGCGTCGCTGCCGTGCGGCCTGTTGGTGATCGGCTTGTACTGCGGGCGGGGTTGTTTGCGTGTCATGGACCGGCGGCTGGGCCTTGGGCAGCGATGCGATTTCGGTTTCCCCGCCAGACTGCGATGGTCGGATGGGGCGGATTTTGTGTGGCGTGCCTGCGCGGATGGCGTCGCGGATGCGCTCGCTCGAGGCGATCTGGGTGTCGTGTTTGGTGATGCGATGTTGCCAGTCGTAGAGCCGGCGGGCCGCGTAGTGAAGTTGGGCGCCGTCGTGATCGCCGTAGCGTCCTGCCGACCATTGTTTGAGGTTGTCGACGAGCTCGCCGGGTGTGCGGTAGCGGCCTATAGGGGTCAGTTCACCGGTGTGATCATCGTTTCCGGTGTGGCGCAGTTCTTCTGCCTGCCAGGGACGTTCGGGATCGGAGGGGTTCCATCCGACTCGGACCGCGCATCGGGGTTCGGCGCTGGCCGGATATTGGATGCTGAAGGCGTGCTCGTCGAGGCGGTGTCGTTCGGTGTGTGCGTCGTGGACCGCGGTGTCGAGCCAGCTGGTGGTGGAGGCGGGAGTGGTCGCGGCTCGGCGTTGTGCAGCGTTGTCGATGGTGGCGAGGTGGTCGGTGGCGTTGCGGCCGATGTGGGCGGCGAAATCGAGGGTTTGGTCCCGGAGGTCGTCGGCGTGGAGTTTGTGTTCGAAGCGGTACCGGCCGGCGTGGCGGTGGTTGGCTGCGGTGACGGCGTCGGTGTAGAGGTCGGTGAGGACGTCGTAGTGCAGGTCGTCGACGAAGGGTTTGCCGTCGGGTGCGCGTTCGCCACCGAGGGTTTCGGTCAGCTGGTCGAGCTCGGTGCGCAGGTCGTCGTCCGTGACGCCTCGCCCGGACAGCAGCCGAGATTCGGCGCCGCTGACGTAGTCCAGGGCGACGATCTCGACGTCGACGAGCCCGTCGGGGTGTTGCACGGATTGGTCATAGAGCCAGTTGCGTGCCCGCCACCAACTGGTCAGCTGGCCGAAGGCGACCTCTTCGGGGTCGTGCTGGTAGTAGGAGGCGAAATAGACTAAGCCGCTGGATGTCTCACGTTCGAGCAAACGACCATGGTTGGTCAATTCCGCGGCCTGCGTCACGCTGTTGATTTCGATCGTGCTCAGTCCTGGCGCAGGCTGTCCCAGGGCTAGTCGATACAGTGTTTCTCGGGCCTGGCGCGGCTGGTCGGCGAATCGCTGGACTTCGCTGGTGAGGAACTGCCACTGGGCGCCCCAGCCGCCGGGTGCGTTCTCCCACTGTTGTTGGATGTCCTCGGCTGCTTGGCGTAGACGGGCGTATTCGGTGAAGGATTTGACGTGCAGGCTGTCATGACAGAGTTGGTAGTGGCGACTGAAGGCCGCGCGTAGCGCTGCTTCGTTGAGAGGCGCGGGGGTGTCATCGCCGTTGATGTCCATGGCTGCGCCTCCTTGGCTGTGACGCGTTCTCCTTCGAACTGCGTTGTACTGAAATGGAATTCGACTGCGGTGACGGACAGTCGTCACGGTGACGACGGTGTGGCCGAGTGCTCAGTCGATGGCGTTGAGCCCGCGGGTTGGCCGAGCAATGTCGGCCTCGGGCGGGTCGGTCGAAGTGATCCAGCGGGTCAGGATCAGCTCGTAGGGTTTACCGGCCTGTATGGCGTCTCGAATCGCCGCGCTGGTCTTTGATGCGTGTTCGATTTCGGCCAGGTAGTCGTTCCACTCGTGCAGCCGGCGGGACGCATACGGGTGCACGGCGCCAGATCCACCGAGGTACGTTGACCGGCAGCGCTGTTCGACGCTGCGCAGCAATTCGTTCAGACTGGAGAATTCACCGATCGCACGGCGGTGGCCGGTCGGTGTGCCGTCACGACTCAGCCGTATTTCCTGCCCCTGCCATGGGCGCTGTGGGTTTGTCGGGTTCCATCCGATTTGGAGGGCGACGGGGGCACCGCGCGATATCCGGTACCGGATGAAGAATCCCGCCTGGCCCGGACGCTGTCTGTCGGCCCGGTACTTGTGGGCGCACGCGTCGAGCCATCCACTTGCTGGTGCGGGTGTGTTTCGTGCGCGCTCGGCGATGTCACGGTCGAGCGCTGCCAGATGGTCGGCGGAGGGAACACCGAGGCGGGCTGCGAGATCGAGGGCTTGGTCACGCAGATCGTCGGCGTGCAAGCGATGTTCGATCCGGTGCGCACTCGCGCCGGGATGGTTGGCGGCGGTGAACGCTGCGAGGTAGGCGGCGGCGAGTTCGTCGTAGCGCACCGCGGCGTGCAATTGGCCATCCGCAGCTGGGTAGTCGCTCAGGAGCCTGTTCAGGTGCGCCATTTCCGCGGCCAGTTCGGCGTTGGTGGTGGCGTTGGCGTCGATCAGTGGGTAATGCTTGCCGCTGAGGCAGTCGACGGCGACGATTTCTGCTGCGGCGTAGCGATTACCGGGGTGCGTCTGTGCCTGCTGTCCCAGCCATCGTCGGGCGTGCCACCAGCTGGTATGCAGTGTGAAGGAATCGTTGTTGTGGCAGAACAGCTCTCGGTAGGACGCGAAATAGGCCAGGGGTCCGCAGGTTCGCCGAGTGCTGTGCAGTGAGCGTCCGCTTCGGCCGGTGAGGCGGTCGGCCTGCAGCAGACTCGCGACCCGGATCTTGACCTGTTCGAGGTGGGTTCGCCCGAGAACCACTTTGCGCAGCAGCTCGTAGCGTGCGCGGCGCATGGCAGGGGGATTCTCGGCCCAACCTTGCACCGCGTTGTCCAGGAATTCCCACTCCGCCGCCCATCCGTCGGTGCGGGCCAGCCAGCGCCGTTCGTGCCGATCGGCGTCATCGCGCAGGTGGTCGTATTCGAGTGAGGTCACAGTGTTCAGGCTTGCTTGCCGCAGCGCGTACACGGTCTCGTAGTCGCGGCGCATCTCGGATTGCGTTGTGCCGGAATGTGTTCCGTTTGGATCATCCATTTTGTCCTCCTGTGCGTTGACTCCTCGCTGGTTGCGGTCCGTGACTGGCTACGTAGTGCCGAGGTCGTGGTGGGTTCGTGTGTCGAGGTCGGCGCGGATGTAGTCGTCGAGGCCGTCGAGGGTGGGTTGGGGTTGTGCGGTGAAGCGGCAGAGTCCGGGACGGCAGCCCGAGAAGTCGGAGTTGCGGGTGAGGCGCTCCACGGCGGGCCACAGCCATTGGGTGTGCCAGGCGATGGGTTCCTCGGTGGGTAGTTCGGGGTTGTCGCAGTCGCAGTAGTAGGCGGCGTAGTGGGCGGCCATGAGTGCGGTGAGCTCTTCGCGCACGCTCGGATGCCGGTACCAACAGCCAGGCACCCGGGAGCCGAGCTGGTAGGTCTCGCGCAGCCAACCCACCCAGTCGACGAGCTCGCGCCACAGCCGCGCTGCGCCCGACCGGCTCAGCTCGCGCCACGCGTAAGGCCCCGGGTGCAGGCCCGACGGATGTCGATTGTCGGCGTTCATGGCGTCGGCCTGTAATCATGTTGCGGGAGAAGAGTCTTCGGTACTGTTCTGGTGTTGAGGATGCGGTCGAATTGCGCGGTGGATGCCTGAACTTGCCTGCGCCACTGCGGGACTTCCCAGACGCTGGGCAGTCGCAACAGGACGGCGGGAGCGTTGCGGTAGAGCAAAAGTGCTTGCTCGGTGGGGAGTTCGCGGATTTCATCGGGGCGTAGCACGGTGTCGTCGTGGAGTTGGTAGCTACGTCCGCCTTGATGCAGGCTGGCCTCCCAGCTTCTGCGTTCGCCGATCAGGCGTGAGAGGCTGGCGAGTTCGTCGGTGCCGCGCAGGCCGGGCAGGATCAGCATCGCAGGTGCTGATTGGGCAAGGACGCGTCCGCCTTCTGTGCCCCAACGTAATTCGTTCTGGTCTTGGTTGTGCGCGAAAGCCCAGACGGTGATGCCTTTGCCGCCGGAGTCGGTCATGATTTGGGGCAGATCCGGTATCGGGGCGACGTTGTTGACCTCGTCGAGTACCAGCCGCACTGGCGGGTCGAGGCGCTTGCCTGGCCGGTGTTGGGAGGCGCGGTCAGCGATGTGGTGGACTTCGGCGGCGAGCGCGGCGACGAAGGGAGCCATCGAGCGGCTGCTGCCGCGTGAGACCAGATACAGGGTGTTCGCTCCGGAGAGGACGAATTCCTCTACGTCGAAGGAACCCGCAGGATCGATGTCGACAGCGTCGAGGAGTTTCGGGGACGCCAGGGGTTCGAGGAGTCGTGCGGCGGCGGCCAGGACATCGTCGGTGGACTCGCTGGCAGAGGAGAGGATTTGGTCGAGTTCGCTGGCCCAGTCCGGTAGTCGGTTGGCGAGGATGTCGACCGGAGTGCGGTTGCTGCGCGAGGAGATCCACACCCGCACTTCACGGATGCCGTGCCCGGCCAGCGCTGCGGCGTGCAAGCAGCAGCGCAGCATCGTGGACGCCTTCTGCTCGAAATAGGCCCCGTTGCGAGTGCCCTCCAACGGCATGGCGCGTGCGGCTGCGTCGGCACGGCGAATCGCAGTGTCCGGGTCGGTGCAACCCGAGAGCAGCGACCAGCGCAGGCACGCAGGCCAGCCGGTCAGTCCTTCGGGGTCGAAGATCGCCACTCGACCGCGAGCGGCGCGTTGCATGATGGTGGCGGCGACGAGGTCGGCTTTGGTGGTAGTGACGAGCGCGAATCCTGGTGCGTCGCAGACACGTTGGTAGGCGACCCGCCAGGTTTTGCCGGCGCCGGTGGGGCCATGGACGATCACGCCGTCACGGTGCTGGAGATAGACGTGATCGGCAGGGTTCTCAGCCAGGGCACCGACATCGATCGCGGCCGCGCTCGCTCGACGGTGGCCGGTCCGCCATCCGGGCCTCATCGCCGCCACCGCCGGCGCTGAGTCAGGCTGGGGTACTCATGACGCGCCTTGGCGAAGGCGCGTCGGCGGTCCAAGCCGACTCGTCGCAGGTCGGCGGCGCCGGCCAGCCCTGGGCGACGGCGTTTGCGCCAGCGCTTGTCGACCAGGTCGGAGAGGATGACGGCAGTCGAACACCACACGGCCGCAACGATTCCAATGCACAGCCAGGTCAACCACGCCGGACCCGGACGCGGATCACCCGGCCACGCCGCCGCGGGCGAGCCCGGATCGGCGATCAACCGGATCAGTATCGGCACCAGATTCCCCGGTCCAGCCACAACGAGGCCGTGACCAGCCAGCAGCCCCGACAGCGCTCCGCCGCCACAGATTCCGGCTGCGATCGTCGTCGCCGCGTACGCCGCGACAACAATGCCAGCGGGTAGAGCCGGTTCGCTGCGCACGGGATTGGGCAGCCCTCGCCCGCTGTTCATGCCCCACTTCCCGTCAAGGCGGTGCCGTGTCCGGCGTCGCCATGCTCGGCTGGGTCGTCCTGCGCCGAGGACGCGACGGGCTGGACCGAGGCCGTGAGCGGGCCGACGGATTTCGATCCATTCGTGGCGCTATCGCCTGCTGGGGCTTCATCGTTGGGTTCGGGTGCGACGGTGGGCTCGCACAGAGCCGACGCCTCGTTGACTGCTGGCTGGCCCGCCGATTCGACCGGGCGGGGTTCGGATCCGCCACATGGTCGCGGTCCGGCATGGACACCGGCACCGTCCGGGTGAGTTCGGGGGCATTCGGATGGGGTGGTCCCGCCAGGGATACCGGTGATCGCGGCGTCGGTGTCGGTGAGTAGTACTTCTTGGGGTGAGCGCAGGTGGGTGATCAGGAAGGGGTCTCGGCTGCCGATCTTGACCAGCGCCTGGCCGCGCCCGAGTCGCATCAGGATGTCCTCGGTTCCGGCCGGGAGCCGATAGAGTCGCACGGTTTCGGCGGCATCGTCGAAGCGGGCCTGGCCGAACAGCACCACGATGCTGGCCTCGCTCATCAACGCCCGCGCCGGTGAATCCGGCGGTTGATCAGCCGGATGGTGAAACGCCGCAACCGTCGAAAGCCCGAGCCCGCGTGAGAGTTTCGCGTTCCCGCGAAACACTTCGCCGGTCGATCCGGCCGCGACGTGCCAGCCTTCCTCCACCACAAGGATGGTCTGCTGGTAGCGCGAGGAGCGCCCTGCCAGCTTGTTGGCCAGCCATGTGTTGGCCGTGGTCATCACCACCCGCAATGCCGGACCGTCGGTCGGCAGGGCGCTGAGGTCGAAGTGCACCAGGGGATGGGTGTCGAGCGCGTCGCGCACCGCGGGACTGGTGGGGGCGTCGACGAGCCCGCACAGATCCCGCTCGGCCAGGCGCAGCAACGCCAACCCTGGCTCCACACCCCACTCCAAAGCTCGCTGTGACCAGCGTGCGCCGAAGCCGGCTCCGTCGTCGGTGTGGGGGTCGAGTAGTCGCATCGCGAGGTCGCGGATCACCGGGTCCCGGCCAGTGCGGCGAGCCTCGGATGTCACCGCGGACAGTCCCGCTCCGACCGCGGCCTTTTCGCGCTCATCGAGGGGGCGGCCCATGGCGTCGGTGAGTACCGCGATCACGAGTGCTTCTTGCCCGGCCGGGACGACGCCGTCGAGTCCGCCGTGGTGGTCGCCGCGGGCGCTGATGGCAGGGTCGAGCAGGTTCAGGCACGCACCACCGGAACCTCCGATCCGGAACCGGATACTCTCCGCGCCGAGCGCTTTCGCCAGTGGTGTGTACTCCCCCACTCCCGCTTGGGGCTTCTTGTCGAGGATGACGACTTGGCGGTCAGCGACCAGTTGGCGCAGGACGCAGACGGTTTTGATCCAGGCGCTCTTGCCGCGTCCGATGTCGCCGATGATGACCATGTTGATGCCGCTGGTGTCGCTGCCGTAGGAGGCGAAGGCGTCGACGATCTCGACTTCCTGCGACATCGTGTTCAACCCGGCCAGCACGCCGTCGTGGCGGGAACGCCGCCGGCTGGTGGCCACATTCCACGCCTCAGCTTGGCGGGTGGTCGTCCATGCCCCTTCTTGGCGTGGTTCGTACCAGCCGTAACGGTCCAGCCAGCGACGCCGCCGCGGCGCCCGCCTACGATCCATGACTTGCGCGGCCTCGCCGGAACACGGTGCATCGGCGCGGGTTGAGTTCTGTTGTCTTGTAACACTTTCAGAGTCAAGTGCTGAGATTCCTTTGGTGGGCCGTCGTTTCGGCATCGGCCACCTCCTTATCGGGTGTAGCGGGTAGCGGCCAAGCCACGACCCAATGGCAGGGTGGCGAACAGGGCGACATCGTGATCGCCGACCGCCCAGTCGATCTCGGCGATCGCGGCCTCGTTCGCGGCTTCGGTCACGCGCAGGCAGGCGCGCTCGACATCGTCGGGGTAGCGGCCTGTGACCGCGAGCGTCGCGGAGTAGATCGCGCCATGATGGCCGGATCCGGGGACCAGATCGGCGCGGCGACGGTCGGAGGCGCTCGCGAGGACTTCGGTGGAGCCATCGTCGAGTTTGCCCTTCTGCGCGTCCTTGGTGCGCCGTGCCTGGTCGGCGGTGAAGTCACCGCGCGCTGCGGCGCGGGCGATGTGCGCGGGCACGAAATCGATACGCACAGACAAGGTTCGGATGGTCGGCATCGGGGCGGTGTCATCATCACCCGGATCGGCTTCGACACCGGTCAGCACCGGCACCAGCCACAACGGACCCAGCGGGACAGGTTCGATCGCCCGCGCCGGGATGCGTCCAACGCGGGTACGCCAGCGGCCCTCGGCGCCGATTGCGACACTGTCGCGTCCGCCCACATAGGAGGGCCAGCAGCTCGCCCAGGCCGCGTCGCGGTGGCGCTCGATCTTGAAGCTGGGGTCGATCAAGGCCCGGATCAGCGCACACGCCCGCCGCTCCCCCAGCACGTCGACTCGGCCCATCCCCGCCAGCGTGAGAAGCCTTGTCGCACGTTCGGTTTCATCACGCACCAGCTGCGCGATCGCCGCCACGGTGGTGGCGTCCTTCGCCCGGGCAATGCGTGCGGTCTCGGCCATGAACGCGGTGGTCTGCGGAATCCGTAACACGATCACCGACCGGTGCTCCTCGGCCAACGGCACGGCGAGATCGATGAGCGCGCCATAGGATTCCACCGCCGGCGCCAGCCTCGGATCAGCGAGTTCGGCGACACGGGACTCGGCCCAGCCGATGTGCTGAGTCATGTCATGAGGCACGCTACGGTGCAGCAACTGAAGCCCGCGGATGTGGGAGCTCGACCGCGCCATCTGCGCCAAGAACGTCCCGAACGCCGACGAGGAGGCGGCGTAGGCGGGGTCACCGCGTAAGCCGTCGGCGACGCCTTCCACGGCCAGGATGGTGCAATAGCTGGTGCGTTCCCCGGGGTTGGCAGTGCGCAGGATGAACATATCGTCCAACCCTGTACCGGCGACCGGGAGCGGGGCGGTGTTGCCCAGCGGCGGCGGGAACTCCCAACCCGGATCCTGGAGAGGGTCACCATATTTCGGATCATGGCGGTGGCGGAAAACGTGCTCGCCCCGGCGACGGCGCAACCAGGTCCGAGCAGTATGGAGTCGGCTCGCCGCCCACGACGGCTTGTTCCGCCACTCCATGGTCGCGGCGAACACCGCCGCCAACAGCGCCGCCGCCGCGGCCAGAGCCCAGCTCGCACCGCCAGCCAGCAGATACATCACCACAGCGGTGGCCACTGCCAGTGCCCAGCTGGTCAACACGGGACGCGAAAGCCCCAGCCACGAACGGCGTGCGATCTCACCGCCGAGAATGCTCGTCCGTTGATTCATCACTTCACCTCCGGCTCCGACTCGGCCTCACCCGGCGCGGACTCGGCCACCGAACGGGCCTTATTGAGCGCTCCGCCCGCGGCTTGGGCGGCGATCGGTGCGGCGATCACCCCTGCCGCCAACGCGCCCTTCGCACCCATCCGCAGCGCGGTTTTACCCTTGCCGGTGATGGCTTTGCTCGTGCGCCCGACCCGGCTCCCTCCGGTCGATCCAGCTGCGGCGCTCGTGGCGGTGCGGCTATTGAGTTGGTTGCCCAGACGGGCTTCTGTCGGTGAACGGCCGTCGCTACTGCCGGCCGTGCGCCATCCCGGATCCCCTTCCCCGCCTTGTGTTTCGCTCATGGTTGAGTTTGCGGTGCGCGTGGTTTCGGCCCTGGTACCGCGGCCGCCGGCTGCACCACGGCCGTGCCACAACATCGCTGACCCGGCGCCGCTGGCCGCTCCGGCTATCAGCGAGCCCGATTGTCCGAACCCGGTCGCGTCCGAGCGCGAGGGCAGCAGCGGCGCGTAGCGCAGCAGCGACCACGGTGCCATCCCCGCGACCGCGAAAGCCACGATGATCAAACACAATCGGCTCAATCCGCCGAGTTCCTCCGGGCCCACAGTGTTGGTCAATGCGGCGTTCATCAAGCTGGTGAGCGTGCCGAGCAACAAGAACAGCAGCGGCTTGGAGATCACGACCGCCAGGAACACCAGCACCGGCCGCAGAGCTTTGCGCCGCCACTGCGGATGCACCCACATCCCGAACCCGATCCCGGCGGCGACAGCCAGGCACGGCAACGCGACCTGGTGCACCAACAGCCCGAAGAAGACACTCAGCACCGCGACGATCAACAACAGAAACAGCAACAACCCGACCAAAACGCCGCCGGTCAAACTCGTGTCCGTCAGTCCGGCGGTGAACTGCTGCAACTGGTTGATCATCGCGCCGGTCTCTGGGCCAGAGGTGGCGACGATAGCGTCGGTCGCTGCGTTCGCCGCGTCCACCAGCATCGAGGCGAACAGCGGCGCGAACAGCATCAGCACCAGCCCCGCGGGCAGGTAGGCCACCAGATCCGCGCCGATCGTCTTCAGCGTCTGACCTTTCGCCGCGGCGCGCCACAACGCCAGCAACGTCATCAACCCCATCACCGCAACCCCGATACCGGTACTCAACGCATACCAGCGCAGGAACCAGGGCGCACCCGGATCGAAACGACCTGTCGCTGAGAGTCCGTCGAGGACCTGGGCGGTCAGATCGACGGCGCTGTCTTTGGACGAGTTGGCCCAGTCATCGATCACCGACTGCGGGTCCTCGATGAACCGGATCGTGGCCGCCGCCGCATCCCACAGCCAACCGAACGCCTCCACCACCGCGGCACCGGCAGCGACGACCGTGCCGAAAACCGACTCCCGGAATCGATCACCGAAAGTAGTGTTGGCGTCTATCCATCTCCCCGTGCCGACAAATAAGCGACCGACCGCGCGATTCCAATCCAGACACCGCGACTGATCACCAGACTGACCGTCTGCCTGACCACAATCTGCGAAAAAGGCGTGGTTGCAGTACATTCCATGCTCGGAACACGGATCGGTCCAGGCGCCAAAGGGAACGAACTGGAACTCCTCCGCGCCGACATGCTTGCGGATCGCCTGTAGAGAACTTTGGTCCGGGGTTGTGGCCCAGGTGAATCCCCAGGCGTTCTCGGCAGGACCGGTCCACTCTTTCAGGTCCTCGGCGCACGCCGAGGGCATCGCGAAGGCTTGGTCGGCTGCCGGGAACACGCGGGGTAGCGACTGCGGCAGCGGTTCGGTTCCGGGCGCGACTTCAACCCCGGCGAGCTCCTTGCGTTTATCCGGTGTCGCCGACCAGTAGATGAGGCGGTCTTCTACCGCCATCACCGCGTTGATGTACGCGCCGATGTCCCCGCCCCGATCGGCACAGGCACCGCCGAACCAGGGCCCTGCACGAAATTCGTCAGTGCCGTCGACGAATCGGCGCAGATCGGCGGGAAAACCTTGAGGTAGCGCGCCCGAAGGGACCGGCTGCGCCGGTTGCGCGGCGGCGATGCCACTGCCCAACGTGACGAAAAGCCATGCCGCACACAGCAGTACCGTGGATAGTCGGGTCAGCATGTCACGAACACTCATGGCACCACTCCCCCTCTCAGTTGACGTAGATCGAGTAATGGCCCGACTCCAGTGGCTGGCCCAGCGGTGAGTCCTTCGTGATGTTCGTCAGTTCCGAAGGGTCCGGTCCGGTCTTGGACTGCGATTCCTTGGCTCGCCAATCGCTCTGCTCCCACACCAGATCCACGGTGTGCGTCGACCAGATAGTCAGTACCGAGATCGGTGTCTGCGGGTTGATCTGCGAGCGGGAGACCGCCATCATCCAGACCGCCACGCGCGCGCCCGATTCTCCGAATCCGGCGACGCTGACAGCCGCCGGCATCACATTGACGACGCTGGAGTTCTCGGCTCTGTCGCGTGCGCGGTCAATCGAGCGGCGCAGGTTCGGACCCGGGTCACGGGCGATGAGCACAGTCTCGACCGCGCTCATCGCGACCCGGCCCTCACCCGCTTGAAAGAGGGCTTGCACGATATTGACTGCGGCAGTGGCCGCACCTTCACGGTCGCGGCTGTAGCCGACCGGGACACCGTCACGCACATCTCTCGGGCCGTGGGGCAGGCGCACCGACTCGCCGGAGTCGACTGTGCTCGTGGTGTCGTCCGCGCACTGGTTGAGAATGAGCAATCCGGTGACCGCCAACGACACCGCGATCACGCCCGCGATCAGGATTTGACGTGGAGTCCTGGTTCGGCGGGTGGCTCCGGCTGGTTCGGTCGATCGTTCAGGACTTTCGGGGGTGAGGTCACCGAATCCCTTGGCGTTCCAACTCATGAAGAGCCTCCTTTGCCGCATCGCGCGGATCAGCGAATCAGGTCACGTCGGCGAGAAGCGCACGTCAGCCGCCGACGACGAAAAGGACGGTCGCTACCAGCGGAGAGGCTGCGGCCACCAACGCCACCGAGATCAGGGCGTCTTGTAGTTCTTCGGAGCCCTCGGACAGGTCGTTCGCGTACCCACGCGATTTGGCGCGTTTGACCTTGAACGCGCCGACGATGACCCGCACCGCGCAACCGATGATGACCAGGGCCCAGACGAACGCGATGATGCGTTTCCAGGTGGTGTCCAGCGTTCCCGAGAGCAGCCCGAAGTCCGGTGCCACACCGTCGAGGGGATTCTGAATCCCCTGCGCGGAAGCCGCAGGAGCTCCGGCCAGCGCCAGCACCAACGCTCCCGCCCAGAGGATCAAGAGCAGTCGCAGCTGGCGGATAATCACTGGTGGTGCAATGGGTTTGAAGTTCATGACGAGCCTCCGATCGGATTAGCTTCAGCGTGGATCTGTCTGGCCTGGGTCGGTCGGTGTCACCAGCCCGCGGTATAGGCACTGTCGGTGTCCCAGCCGCGCGGCACCTGGCGGTTACGGCCGAAGCTGTCGGTCATCGTGTATTCGGGGCGCTGTCGAGACGTCGCCCTTCGGCGAGGGTCGAGGTCGGGACGTGAGTCAGGCACGAAATCGGTGCCCAGCGGCGCCATGTGTGTGCCGAGCGCTTCGGCGAGCCCGTCAGCAACCGCGGCGGCAACATCGGCCCACGCCCGCACCCCACCACGGCCCATGCGGGACACGACGATCCGCTCCCCCTCGGCCAGCATCGGATCGAAAGGCACCCGGATCACGCGCTGAACACCGGCGCGGTCGAGCGCGGCCAGCGCCTGCTCACCGCGGCGCGTGCCGGGTTGCTCGGCGAACACCAGCACCGCCCGCGCCGCCAACGCGATATTGCCGCTCTGGGTCAAGCCATCGAGAAGCCGAAGCGCGGCGACAACGCTGTCACGGCGCGCGGTCACCGGCACCACCAATTGTGTGGCGTGCTCCATCGCCCAGGCGAACGCGGGCGAGCGCTCGTTGCTGGCGGTGTCGATCAGGATCATCGAGCGGTGCCGACGCAGCACAGCCATGATCGCCGCGCATTCCTCGCGCCCCAGAACCGCGGTGGCCGCCGGCGTCTGATCGGAGGCCAGGACCTCGTCGAGGGTCGGCTGACGTTGCAGCAGTCGCCCCAGCGCGGAGGCGTCACGGTTGGGCGAGCACAGTTCGCGGGCGTGGGCGAGCACATCCCACACCGTTTCCGGGCCCTCGGATACCGTCGCACGGGCAGCGAGGGTTCCGCAGGCTTCGTTCGCGTCCCAGGCCACCACCTGCCCGCCGCGGATCTGGCCGAACAGCGCCGAGAGCACAACGGTTGCCGGTGTCACCCCGGAGCCGCCTTTGGGGTTGGCGACCGCGATCACCGATGTACCGGGCAAAGGTTGGCGGATACGCGCCACAGCACGCCGGTACAAGACCTCCGGGCCCGAGCGGTTGGGCTTGAGCCGTAGGCCGAGGGTGTTGAGGCCACCACGCCAGCCCCAGCGGGCGGGGTCGGTTTCGATCCCGGGCGCTGGTTCGAGCAGCATCGCCAACCGCTCCTCGCGCGCGTCCGCGAGCTCCTGTTCCGAGACCGCTGGCGCTGGCTCGTCACCGATGCCATAGGGGTCGTCCGGGATCGGCTCTTCGGAGGATTCGTCGGGTCCGGAATCATCGGTGGCCGCTACAGTTTCCATGGGTGGGCGGATTCGTTGACGGCGCAGGTTGACTGGTTCCTCGGCTGTGTACTCCGTGTTGTCGGTCCCGTTCAAGTTCGGTGCGCTGGGTTCGTCCATGGGCTCGTCCTCCTCGAAGTCAAATAGCGTTGCGGTTGTTCAAGCCCTGCGTGGCCGAGTCGGGCCGTGGTCGGGTTCTGGTGCGTCGCCCGCCGCGTAACGCCTGATGTCCCACGTTTCGGTAGACCATTGCGACAAGGGTGAGTAGCCGACGGGGACGCCGAATGTCGCTGCGTGCAGGACGGTCTCGACCCCTCCGATGACTCCGGCGTAGATCGCGACGTGGTGGGAGTCCGCGTCGCCGGGCTGGGTGAAGAAGATCAGGTCGCCGAGGCGTTGTTGGCCGCGTGGGACTGCGACCGCGGTGGGGTGCTGGAGTTGAGATTGGGTGTAGTGCGGCAGCGTGATTCGTCCGCCCGAGGCAATGTGGATCGCATGCAGGGTGAGGCCGGAGCAGTCGAAACCGCCCTTGCTGGGGCCGTTTTCGTCGCCACCACCCCAGACATAGGGTTGCCCGATCCAGCGGTGCGCCGCTGCAAGAACACGCTGTCCGAATCCGTCGCCAGAATGGGGGTCGCAGCCGACCGATACCGTGCTCGTTGTCGAGCCGAGCGCTGCGAGTAGCTCGGTGACGCGCTCGGTGTGACGGCCGTAGGCAGCGGGGACGGCGGAGCGTTCGACGGCCTGGGCGAGCTCCGGGGCGGGGACCTGAGCCCAGCCGGGGATTGCGGTGAGCTGGTCGTAGAACCAATTCGCTTGGTAGGCCGGCGTCATCAGCTGCGCCATCCCGACCGACCCCCAGATCGAGGCCCGCAGCTGCCAGGGCCCGACCGAGTCGTAATCGGCTCCCACTGCGTCATGGGGGTACCGCAACGATTCCGGCACACCGGAATTGGCGTAGTTACGGAAATCGCTCTCCGCCGCCGCGGCCAACAATGCCGCGGTGATTCCCCGCTCGTTGATCCCGCGCTGGCGGCCGACGTCGATCGCGGTGCGGGCGATACCGAGCTGGTTCTCGGTGTAGCCGGCCAGCGTCGAGGTCAGCGCGGCGGGCCGCGGCATCGCAATCTCGACCGGTGCTGCGCGGCGTGAGGTGCGGGGAATGTTGGGCAGGCAACCGGGTTCGGTCGTCGGAGTGTCTTGGGAGCCGAAGACGATGAGCCCGGCGGCCAGGGCCACTCCGGCCACCAACGCGGCCAGCAGTGGGGCGGCCATCACAGGGCCCCGTTGGCGTGACGGATCCGCCCGGCGAACCAATCAACGAGCCAGGCCACCGTGTTGCGCTGCCCGTCGACGAGATGACGCTCGTAATCCTGGTGCACACCCGAGGCGAGGAACGACGCCGCCGATAAGCCCTCGCTGGCCAGCTGAGCCAGGGCGTCGGCGGTCTGGGTGCCGGTCGACTCGGTCAGCGCCCGTGCCGATCCGGCCAAGCTGGCTGTGCCGCCGGAGGGGTTGGTCTTCTCACCGGTGAGGGTGTTCAACGCGATCTCGGCGAACCCCAGCATGGTCGGCGCCAGCGCCGCGACGCGCGTAGCGAGCTGAACGGGGTCCGCTCCGGTGGTGAGGGTTTGGGCGATCCCCCAGAGGTCTTCCTGGAGTTTGCCGAGTTGGCGAGCCAGAGCTCGTATGTCGAGATTTTCCAGAAGTTCCACGACCAGGGCGGCGACGTCGGCGACACCGGTGGGGTCAGGGATCAACGCGACGAACTTCGCAAGCAGGCCGAGATCGACGCCGTCGGCCATCGCGACCAGTGGCGCGAACTGGTTATTGAGCTCACCGAACAAATGTTGTAGTCGCGAAACCTTTTCCGGAAGAACGATATTCAGATCGACGATGGTGTTCGTCAGTTTCGTGAGCGTGTCCACGATCGCTGGCAGGCTCGTCACAAGATCGAGGCCGTGGGTGAGCACGTTGGACACCTGGCCGACCAATGCCGAGGGCTTGGCCAGCCCCAGCACACGCGAGGCCTGAGCGAGCCCGTTCGGCGAGGAGTTCGTCAGCGAATCCGCCAGCGGGGCAAGCGAATCCGCCAGCCGGTTGGCGGCCTCCGCGGGATCGGTGCCGTCCGGCCCTGCCAGTTCCGACAGCGCCGTCCTCGCGGCCAGAAGATCCGACTCCGACACACCGGTCACCAACTCTTGAGGAACCTGCGGGTTCTTCACCGAATCCTGTGCGCCCCCTGAAGTCAGGAGTTGGGTGGCCCAGGCGGACAGTGGGCCGAGCGTGGTGCCGACCTGCGCGGCCGCCCTCGACAACGCGACCGCGTCGAGGGGCCCTCGAGTGGCGGCTGTGACCAGGTTCGCTACCGCGGCGGGTAGCGCGGCCAAATCCACGCCTTCGAGATCGGTGACCAGCGATCGGGTCAGATCGGTTTCGTCCCCGGGTCTTTCGGGCTCGCCGGAGGTCGGCTGAGAGAGCACACGGCCGAGCTTTGCCAGGATGGGGTTCGCTCTCGCCGAGGTCGCGCAGTACTTATCCTGAGGAGCGCAGATCTGGGCGGTGACCGCCGAGACCCCGCAGAATCCGCTCTCGCGCGGACCAGCGATCCCCTGCCCGTCCACTGCCGGCCCGACCAGTTTTCCGCCTTCGGTGCCTTGGTGCGGATCAGCCACCAGTCCGACGGCCAGGATCCGGTCGGCGGGCACGGGATCGGCGGAGCAGCCGATCGCGGCAGCCACATCTCCAATCGCGTCCGCACCCTGGCTGTAGCCTGCCAACACGAATTTCGTTGCCGCGCACCGCTGCGCGTACTCGATGATCACCCGTCGCGCCGCGGCCACGCCGGTGGCTTTGCTGTCGCCGTAGGCCATTCCGTCGAACGCGGCGGCGGCGTAGGCAGGGAAGCGAAACTCGAATCTCGTCTCGAATCGCTGCGCCAATTCCGTCGCCACCGGGCCGAGCAGCCCGACAGCGCGAGTTTCGTCTGCGCTCGGTCTCGTCTCCCACGTCCCCGGGACGAATACTCCAGCCACAGCCGGGCATCCACCCGTCCTTGCAGCGTGGGAAGGCGTGGCCACCGCCGCGCCCGCCCCTGAGACAGCAGTCACGCTGATTGCGGCGGCGGTCATGAGAACCAGAGCGCGGCGTCGCCTCCAGCACTCGGCCGGTCCACGAATTGCCCTGTGGTTCATAGTGATAGCCCCCTGCGGGACTTCACCCATTCCTCGACGACAGACGCCTCGAGCAGTAGCGGCGAGTTCGACGCGTCACCGGCTTTCCACGCCTGTGAATACAGCGGGTGTCCCGTCACTCGCAGGTGCCGGATACGGTCGGGCGTGTGCCCGGTCCGGTCGCTGATCTGGCGGATATTCAGCACGCGATCGCGGCGCACGCGCCCGCAGTGCTCACATGAGTTTTCCGGCATAGAACTCACCTCCGAGAATGTCAGAACGAATTGCGCTGCGCCGCAATAAATCAATGCCACAGGCACCTAATTGACTTCGAGGTAACCGCTACAATTCGTCGTCGAATTCACGGCGGAGGCGTGCGTGACGGCGCATACGAAGTTCGCCGTCGATCATTTCGTCGTAGAGTCGTTCGAATTGTTCACTGAGCGCGTCATCCCATTCGGAATCTGGTCGGCAATAGCCGATCAGGCGAGTGGGACGCACACGTCGATCGAGAAGGTTCATGGCTGGCTCCCGTCATCCGCAGATCACCGAATAACCCTCAACACCAGCACCTTTGGCACAAATGAGGGTATGCGTAGATATCGGAAACTCCGATTCACACCGAAGCGGGCGCGACGCCTATTACTGAACAGGCGGGGCAGGAGCTTCCAAATTTCGCGCCATCCGGTTCCGCTGCGGCGGTTGCCGGGAAATGTCGCCAAGATCGACGAACCAGCTTCCAATGTAATACGAGTCACTCTCCAGCACAAGCAATTTACCGAAATACAGCAGACCAAACACATCCCATATGAGATGTCCCGCAACGGGGACAGGGCTGCTCAATCTCCGACATAGAAGTTGTCGTCGTACGCAGCACGGAATAATTCAGCACGCCTCACGCCGCATTTGCTTGCATCGCGGGCACACGTCGACCACCGAGGCCGGCATCGGCGCCACGATCGCGACATCGATGAGCGCTTGGCGTTGAGCGCCGGAGGGCAGTCGGTGCCATGTGCATTCGACTGTGATCCAGTCGTCGTTGTCGTCGAAGCGGATCCGGCTGCGGAAGCGGGCGCGCGTTCGTGTGCCGTTCAGCAGGTCCCGTCCCAGCTCCACCACTTGAACCAAATCCTCGGGGTGCGGCCGGGGTTGGTGGTGCAGCCAGCCGGCGATCGGCTCGTTGTTGTTGGCAACCCAGTCGTGCACGGCCATCGCGTCGAGATCGACGATGCCCAGGGCGTGTCCGGGAAGGATCGGGACGCACCGCAGTACCGCCTCGTACAGATCGGCACCAGGCTGCACCCGCTCTTGCCCCACGTCGCACACCAAAGCGCGGACGGTGCTGGCAGATGCCCAGGGAGTGCGGGCGGCCAGATGCAGCTGGTGCACGGTGCCGTCCCCGTAGGTGCGTGTCGCAGCGCCCGTCCATTTCGCCACAGGGTTCATCAAGCTGAACAGGCTGAGAAACCCAGCGCGATCCTCGAACCGATCGAAAGCCGCGATCAGCTCCGGCAGCAGCAAACTGTCCAGCTTCGAATCACCGTGGAGCATCGCCCGCGCGGTCGGCGACATCGACGCCACCAGGTGGGTGTTCCATTCCAGAACACCCACCTGCGGTGGCCGCGGGGGACGCTCCCCTTCGGGGCCCGCCCACACTGTCGCGCCGCGAACCTCCCCTGAGATTCCATAGACCGGGCGAGCAACAAGCTTGACCAGTGTCCCGGACCGCAGGGTCACGTTGTCCACTACCGAGGTCCGCGCCTTCCCACACCGGATGAGGAGCGGCTTCACTCGCTCGGCGATCGCGGTATTGGGGGCGATGGATATGCGTTTGAGCGCTGAGAACTCGCGTCGAAATTGTCCGTCGACGACGACGGTCGGCTCGCTCCAGTCGTCGAGCATCTCGACGACCACCCAGTCCTTCGATGTCCTCGGCCGGTACGGTCGCCACGACGGATCCTTACCGTTCGGTGGCGCCGATGCGAGCCGACGGGCATCTGCGCTATCAGGTTGCTTGGTCATGATCCGCCACCTTCCGTACAACGCAATTCGTCGACGCCGATACATCGGGCGTGCTGTGACCGCTACGCCACACCGTCCGCATCCCCTGGGCTGCAATATGATTCACGCTTTCATGGCCTGCAGATTTCACCGCGGTAGCGGTCGGCTGCTGCAGATGCCGATTCATCGTCGACGTCATCACGAAACCTCTCCTGCCGTCGCCGTCCCGTGCAAGATCTCCGCCGCAACAGCGAATCGGGACGCAGACAGAAGTCACCGTCACCGCCGCGCACGCAGCGGACATGGGGATACAGCGCAAATGATTTGGGTGAATGAAATTCAGTCGCGCAAGCGTCAGCCGCCGCAAGCGGATCCGCCTTGCGCTCATCCAGCAACTGCCACCGCAGCTCTGGGAAATACCGGCCCTTACCGGGCTACTCCGAGTAGCTTCTGGATAGCCCAGGACTGACAATTTCACGATACCGCCGGACTATGACCCAGGCAACAATGGCGGCAGAAATCGGGCTCCCACCTCGGATGGCCGAACCGCGCAACGCGCCCACATCCGCTACCTGCCCGTCCTCGCCCCGGGCCTGTGAACATTTGCTTGAGCGCACACTTGCTGGTGCAGGTCGGATGCCGCCGGGCCGATGATTGCTAAGTATTTGCGGTATAGAATCGAGGTAAACCTGATGGCCACGGACACCCGTTAACCACGAGCACTCCACAGACCGCGCGTTTCCCGTCACCGAAACCCATCTCTGGGATACCGGACTGGCGCGGCGGAGAGGCGGGCAGCATGGTCAGCACACACCGGGGCGCGTCGCGAGCTCGGCTGGGCAACGCCCCCGCCGCACGCGAGTGGACAGTCATCGAAACCCTGCGCGGTAACCCCGATCAGATCTCGGTCGTGCTCAAGAAGAACAAACCCCAGACCTTTCTAGGCCTCGGACGGGCGAGCCTGCCACGCACGATGCTCGAAATCACGGTGGCCGATTGCCTCCGATCCGGGGTAACAATCTCGAGATCCGTCACCGTCAACGACGGCCGGACATATCGGCTGGTCACCATGCCGATTATCGGCCCCACAGGCAGCATCTACGCGGTGATCGTCTGGTCAGCGAGCATCATCGAGCAAATGCCCCAGATCCCGAAAGTCGGCGCGATGGAATGGAGCCCGTCGGGCGTCCTCACCGCCACTCCGGCCGCGGCGTATCTGCTCCGACCTCCCAACGACCGCCCCGCAGGCCACACCGTGCCCGAGCTACTGGCCAGCTTCGAAGACTGGGAAGACAAATTCGGATTCTTCGCCATGTTCGAGATGTTCAGCCTCAACGGCAACAGCCGCACCGACGAGTGGGCCGGCTCCGCATACAAACGCTACGAGGACGGCACCCTGCACAAGCTCCACATCGCTGCCCGCGCCGTCGGCACGGGAGCGCAGCGCCGAATCCGCGCGGTCGTCTGCGACGTTCCCACCACCGACCACCCCACCGGAACCGACGTGGCCGTCGCAGCCCTACGGGCCGTCCCGATCCTGCCCGGACACGCCCTTGCCCTGGTCGACCTCGGCACAGCCTTCGTCCACGAATGGATCACCGACGACCCGCACCTGGCCGGATGGCCACACCACCACCCCACCTACGACAACGACGGCCGCGCCCGCGTCGCCGCGACCTGCTACGACCTCGCACTCGGGCAACCCGCCGCCACCGTCGAGGCACGAATCCGCTTCAACCCCCTCGACGACTGGATCGACATCCACAGCCAATGGAAACGCCTCGACACCATCCGCCCACAAGCCATCCTCGACATCACCCCCGCCGTCCCCCACCCGCCACCGATCAGCGGCTGCAGCCTCTGCGCCGACCTCGTAGACCCCAGACGCCTCAAATAAGGCCTAGTCCGACTGCCGCGCGTGGTCGTCTTCGAGAATCGCTCGAAGGATCGGCACCGCGTGATCGACGAACAACAGATGTCCGGCACCCTCGATTTCGTCGTAAGTACTGTTAGGGATCGTCGCGGCCAGTCGACGGCCGTCCGCGACCGGAACGTTCTGATCGCCGTCGCCGTGCCAAATATGTACTGGCACAGCAATATCGACAGGGTCGAACCCCCACGGCCGCGCGAACACCACCTGGAAATCGACCGCCACACCCCGGCTGCCGGTCTCGAACGCCGTGTGAATATTCTCCGCAAGTTTGCTCTTCAGCCAATCATCACCGGCGACCCGATCACGATCAGCCACACCCATCTGAGCGATCATCGCATCGAGCCCGCGGGGTTTGCGCACCACTTTCGCCATCCGCGCAGCTACTGGACGGGCCAGGAACGGGAAGCGTCGCAAGATCGACAACCCGCCGGCGCTCTTGCCGCCGTCGATACCCTTTTCGAAGGGGGCCGGAGAGCTGACGACTACCGCATTGCTGACACGATCGGGAAGCTGTGCGGCAGTCGCGAGGGTGTACGGGCCGCCTCCGGAAGCGCCCAGCACCGCGAACTGATCGATCTCGAGCCAATCAGCAATGCCAGCAACGGTTTCAGCGAAGTCGAGCACCCGCTGGCGCGGCGCCATCTCCGACATCCCCACCCCGGGGCGATCGATCGCAATCAACCGCACGCCCACCTCCGCAGCCGCCTCATGCGCAAACGCGACACCCTCCACGTGACAACCCGGCACACCATGATGCGCTAACACCGGATACCCGTCCGGGTCCCCGCACTCCATCCCGCCCACCCTCACGCCCTGCCACGTCATCGTCCATGGTGTCGGAGTCACGCCAGCAGAATAGGGGCGACGATTCGTCAACACACCGAAACCGAGCACACCTGCCCGATTTGACGGTATCCCGTCCGAGCCAGGCAGTCTCGCTTTGGAAGCGGGCGATCGTGAACAGGCCCGGCGGTGGTGGGAACGAGCCGCTGGATTGGGCAGCTCGCATGCAGAAGATGGTCTTCGCCTGTTGGATGACGGGTATTCGCGCGCGGAGGGGTGGCCAGCCAGGCAAACCTCTAATCGGCGAGATATTCGAGTAGCGGGCTTCCGCTGGTCGGCTACCGGGTGTCGAGTTCTGTGCCCGACTCGCAGCGCTGGGAGTTGGTGTACGCCGAGGACATTGAAAATCAACGGGCAGAGATGGTCTTGGCCTCGCTAAACGCTCGGTAGTGCCGGCAAGCGTGCGCCGGTGCCGGCCTGTCCAACCCCGCCATCAGCGCCACCCTCAACCAGGACGGCATCCGCACCTCCGCCGCACGGCCACGGTGGGAACGTTGGCACGTCGATCGCCTCCTCGGCACCACCGAGGCCGCACGCCTCGTCGCGCGTGCGGGTGGCCAGTTGAACCGGACCGCTTGAGCAGCGCCGTTTTCCGCCGTCAGATCGTCGGCTGCGGTGGCGGCATCCAGCGACCGCCGCAGACGATCTCACCGAGGATTCGAATCGAGGAACTCCCGAACCGCCTGACCGCTCATGACCAGAGCCGGGTTCCGCGCCGCCTACAGAGGAATCTTTCGACCAATCGCCCACAGAAATCGAGATGCGGGCTCCAGTTCGAACACATACTTCCCGTCAGCGTCCTCGTCGGGCTGAGCGCTGATGATCTGGGAGAACCCCTACAGCTGCCCGTCGACGAACGCCAGAAGGCAATCCCCATGCTGCTCAATCGTCTTGCTGAGAACCTCCACCACCGAGACGCCCCGCCCTCACGATCCCCGGTTTACCTTCAACCTGAGGCCGAACATCCCGTACTGGCTTTCATGGCGCGCCGATCGAACCAGCCAGCGAAACCCCGCGGAAGGTCAACGGGCCGAGCCGATCTGGTGCCGGCCCAACATATCCTCACGGCTCCCCTACTTATCTCCGGACGATTCGATCTGTGAGCTCGGGTCGCTCGGTCTGGCGCGGTGCCCCTGTGGCTCCCCTTGGTCTTCGAGTCCTCCATAATGGCCGATGCAGGTGGCGTTGGGATCGTGAACTCCTCATAGGAGGCAAGCCCGAGAGGCTCGCTAGTAGGGTGCGGCACAACTGGCTACTGGAGCAGCATTTCTCCTGCGCCGATTCGATCACTCAAGCCCCTCGGTTACAGGGGGACGTACGGCATGTCGCCGACCCCATGGTGGTGCGTCGGACAATCCATCACATCTCGACACTCCAGCCCGGCACGACCGCTCGCGGTCGCCTAATCGTCGCTGCATAAGCCGTAGGAGGGTCTGGCCCCTGCGACGGGCTTGTCGTGACGGCTGCTGAGCGTTCTTGATCCGCTACGGATGCGCGGAAAGTGTAAGGTTTGTAAGCTAGCTACAGCCGCCCCACATTCGGAGACGGCAGCTGGACATGAAGTGACCCTGGCCCGTTGCAGCGAACCAGGGTCACCGACTGGCTATAGCCAGTCGTCTTCTTGTACAGCGCGAACAACCCGGTAGGCAGCCTTACCAGCGTTTACCAACGAGGCCGCTACGGTGAGAATCACCGTGGCGGCCTTCGCCTTTGCCTTGAGTTGCCAGAGCAGGGGACGCTTCATGTGCATCAACCTCCATTTCGGATGCCGGTTCCCGGTACGGGAAGCCGACCAGATGCCGTACCCCAATGAGGGATTCCGACGGCACCCAAGACGGAGGTTGAGTCCAATCGCCTGAGCCTGCGCTGACGCCGACACTGACAATACATCCGCAAATCCAGTGGCGCACAAGGAATTTCATACCTACCGGTCGGCTTTATAGGTGGTTTTAGTGGCCGATTGCGGGTAAGCCGTCGGCGCGTATTTGCCGAGAAACCCGCTCGCGCTGCCGCACAGGGCGCATCCGGCGTGCGACGTGCTCATCGTTCGAAGATGATCAGGATCAGCACCGGGCGCTTGCCGAATCGGGGTCGGCGCAGAGCGCATCGGTTGCGGCTATCCGTCGGTGCCGGGAATGCAGATCGGCCGGGCATGCGCGGTGGTCCGAGACATACTGTGATGCAACACGTGCGCCTCGAACTGGTCCGCAGAAGCCGCTCTTTCAGTTCAACTCATCTTCACCGCCGGGTTGCGGGCGGCCGGGAATTCGTCGTTGCCCGACCGGTCACTGCCCGAATGGCGGATGTCGGATGTCGGATTGCACCAAACGCTGCCTCGCAGCGACCCGCACGATCGGAAGTTGGCAACGCGGTCAACGGACGATCCGCCAGCCGAGGTACTCCATGGTCTTTAGTAAGCGCAATTATCCGCATAGCGTTCTGGACGGCCTGTTGTTCGCGTACCTCAGCCCATACGGACGTCGTCGGACTGAACTTGATCAGGCGGGCACCTCAAGGTTGTTGCCCGTGACACGCTGAATTCGGCGTCAGGGCTGGCCAGTCCTTCATGCGGCTCGGCGCGCGAACGTTTCCGATACTCCTACAACGGGTCTAAGGTCGGCCTAAACTTGAGGAGTGGAAAATCTGTTCCCGGTCGTACTCTCTGTCGCCTCGGTCGCGACAGCTGTGTATGGGGTCCTGCGAACTTATTTGGCGGCGCGGAACGAACGGGCGCGCATAGTCGACATCGATAAGCGAGCCGACGACCTCGTCGGCCCGATCGCAGATCGTAACCTCGGCCGTGTGGTCAAGGCCGGCGATCTACCCGGCTGGCTTCAGGGGATGCTAAATTCCCAGGGCGATTCCTTGAGTAATCTGCCTGTCACCGGCGAGTCGGGTCGCGACGGGGGCAAACTGGAATGACCAACCCTGAGGCTCCCCGTTCTGAGGATCCGATCCTGCAGCCGGTCCGTGCGGTACAGCTGAACCACGAAGAACACAAGATCCAGTTCGGCGAGCTTGCTGTCAAGCGGATCGTGCAGGCCGTCAACGAGTCTCACCCGCTGGATGGTTTCACTCCTCAGGCTTTAGCGAAGCTGGCGGCAATTACAGAAAAGACAGCAGGTGACCTCGGTGTCAGCGCTGCTGAATTTGCCCGTAAACGGAACCAAACGGTGATCGATGTTCCCGACGTAACAAAAGCGGACAGTAAAGCACGCGGGACCCCCCTCACATCATGGCTGTTCGGTATTGGAGGATTGCTAATCGGAGCGGCGACTGCCATCGGAGTGACGCTGATGAGCAACCCCGAATCTCACAATTTCCGCCTGCTAACGATCATTGGTATCGTCTGCTTCCTCCTTGGGGTGACAATAGTCATTAAGACCAAGCCACAGAGCCAAAACCGCTGACCACACGAGAGTGTGCAAGGTACCCGCCAGAGGCGGCCCCAAGGAGGCCCTCGGGGAATCGTTCTACCTGCCGATGTGGAAGTCGTTCTACTGGGCACGATGGCGCTGAACCAGCACCCGCGATTTCAGCTGTGTAGTTAGCCCAGCCGCGGCCTGCAGCAACAGCATTCAGAATTGTAAGCCCCGCCAAGAAGGCGGTGAGTAAAATCCCTTTGCGCCTCAGATGTATGGCCGCCTGGTCGAATCTCACCAATCCTGACATGCGTGCATTGATGGACTCCGCAATACCCGCGCAGACAGGAAACTCTACCGGTGGCATATCCTTGATTAGCTCCCAGTCCCGCTTCAGTTCTAGCGGTTATCTCTGGCCGACGCGCGGTAGCTCAAAGCTGAGGCAAGCAATGAAACGGAGGCTGCGGCCAGTCCAACTATGAGAGCTATGGTTGGCTCTGGTTCATGTTCAGCATGCTAGTGCCTAATGGGAGTTGATCGGGAAATCCTCCACCGGATGTAGTCCGGTGGAGGCAAGCTGATCACGAGCCGCTGGTCGGTGAGCACTTCTGTCGCCGGGAATGTTGCTCGATTCCTACGGTTAGATCGTGCCCCGGCCGGTCGGTGAGGTTGCCTGTAGCGCTGATGGGATGTCGTGCCATTGGAGCACTGATCCATTAGGTCGCCGCCGGGTTGCCTTGGGCTCGAACAGAACTCACGCCGATCAGCTTGGAGGTGATCGATGATCTTTGTCGGTGATGATTGGGCTGAAGATCATCACGATGTTCAGGTGATGGACGAAAACGGCAAGAAACTCACCGCACGACGGCTACCGGAAGGTTTGGCCGGGATCAGTGGGTTGCATGCGCTGCTCGCCGCCCACACCACCGATCCCACCGAAGTGGTGATCGGGATCGAAACCGATCGTGGTTTATGGGTCGATACGCTGGTCGCGGCCCGGTTACGAGGTTTACGCGATCAATCCGCTCGCGGTCGCTCGTTACCGCGACCGCCATCATGTTTCCGGCGCGAAATCCGATGCCGCCGACGCGAAACTGCTCGCCGATCTGGTGCGCACCGACCGCCACAACCATCGCCCGATAGCCGGGGACAGCCCCGATGTCGAAGCGATCAAGGTCCTCGCCCGCGGGCGCCAAAACCTGATCTGGGCTCGTATCCGCCACACCAACACCCTGCGGTCGACGCTACGGGAGTACTACCCGGGCGCGCTCGAAGCGTTCGACAGCCTCGCCGACCGCGACGCCTTGGTCGTCCTCGGCCGCGCACCCACTCCGGTCGAGGGCGCCCGGCTGAGTCTGTCAGCGATCGGAGCGACAAGGGAACTGAACGATACGTCTGCCAAAGTTGAGCCCAACCGCCCTCAGCGGCAACTTCCTCCGTATCAGATCATCACACTTCATCCGGATGACTGTGACGCCCCACCATCATCCGCAACTTTCTGGTGAACAGGTGAACAGCGGCCTAGCGTGGCGTACATGGACAGCACCTCCACCGGGCGTGATCTCCATCCGCTCCTCATCGGGAGCCCCGAACGCGATGGATTGATTCTCACCGTCACCGCGATCGGTTTCGACGACCCGGCACTCACAGGATCACCCTGGCTACGCTGTACCGACGGCACGACCTATCGTGTACCCGCGTATCTCCATGACTGGGCGGTCGCCGCCATTGCCGGCGAGGCCCGTCACCAGCAAAGCACCGGAAGAACACTGTTCCCCCTGCGGTTGAGAATCGCCGTACAGGACAAGACGCTCTCTCTACAGGTGATGTGAACACCCGCGTCAGCGACGCGGAGGTATCTAGCTTGATCATTTCCACCCGCTCTAATGTCTAGTTCTCGACAGTCCGCCTACTTCAGAGGGATACCGCATGGCGCGCAAGGTTGTTGTGACACTGATCGACGATTACGACGGCAAGTCCAAAGCGGACGAGACCGTCACGTTCGCTGTCGACGGCGTCGCGTATGAGATGGATCTGTCGGTGCCAAACGCAGATGTATTGCGCGGCATCTTCGAACAGTGGACTCCCCACGCTCGCAAAGTCGGTCGCACATCCCGCGCCAAGAGCCGCAGCGAACGGCCTGCGGATGACCAGGACCAAAGTGCGGCCATCCGCGCATGGGCACGCCAGCATGGGCACGAAGTATCCAGCCGCGGACGGATCTCGGCCACACTCGTCTCGGCTTACAGCGCAGCGAACCCTTAACGCGCCCGCTCTTACACATAGGGCGTCGCGCTCGCCCTAAGATACCCTCAATTACGTTGCCGCGCTGATGGATTGATGCATGGAACCCCTTATGAGGCAGTCGGCTCGAACTGGCGCGCGCTGACGGCGCAGGGATCTATTGATGTTTTCAGACTCTGCGTCAGCGCACTTACCCGAGGCACCGATCTTGGCTACTCTTCCGTCAGCTCGGGTGCGGCGCGTCCCATCCGCGAAATCAGTGACCGAACCATTGCGATATGGCACAGCGAAGACCCTCGGTTCGGCACGTGGGGGGCTCGCTGAAGAATTTGTGGAGGTTGGCGTGGGCGTCGAAGTCAGGACCGAAAGTGTAACCAAGTCCTTTGGTTCGCAGCGTATTTGGCAGGACGTGAGCATTACGCTGCCGTCGGGTGAGGTCAGCGCGCTGCTCGGCCCGTCCGGTACCGGTAAGTCCGTCTTCCTGAAGTCGCTGATCGGCCTGCTGCGCCCCGAGCGCGGCTCCATCTTCATCGACGGCACCGACATCACCACCTGCTCCAACAAGGAGCTCTACGAGATCCGCAAGCTCTTCGGTGTGCTGTTCCAGGACGGCGCGCTGTTCGGCTCGATGAACCTCTTCGACAACACGGCGTTCCCGCTGCGTGAGCACACGAAGAAGTCCGAGACCGAGATCCGCAATATCGTCATGGAGAAGCTGGAGCTGACCGGTCTGCTCGGCGCCGAGGGCAAGCTGCCCGGCGAGATCTCCGGCGGTATGCGCAAGCGTGCCGGCCTGGCCCGTGCGCTGGTGCTGGACCCCCAGATCATCCTCGTCGACGAGCCCGACTCCGGTCTGGACCCGGTGCGTACCTCGTACCTGTCGCAGCTGCTGATCGACATCAACGCCCAGATCGACGCCACCATCCTGATCGTGACGCACAACATCAACCTGGCCCGTACCGTGCCCGACAACATCGGCATGCTGTTCCGCCGCCAGCTGGTCATGTTCGGCCCGCGCGAGGTGCTGCTCACCTCCGACGAGCCCGTGGTCAAGCAGTTCCTCAACGGTCGCATGATCGGCCCGATCGGCATGTCCGAGGAGAAGGACGAGGCGCAGATGGCCCGCGAGCAGGCCATGGTCGATGCCGGTCACCACCACGGCGGCGCCGAAGAGGTCGAGGGCATCATCCCGCAGATGAAGGCGCAGCCGGGTATGCCGGTTCGCCAGGCGGTTGCTCGCCGCCAAGCCCGGGTCCGCGAAATCATGCACACGCTGCCCCGCGCCGCGCAGGACGCCATCCGCGAGTCGCTCGCCGGGGAGGGTGACACGCAGGTACTTCCCGCCTACACGCAGGCCGGGTACTAGCCTCGTTCAGTTCGCCACTGCGCCATTACCTTTCCGATTTCGGTAACCGGTGGCTCACCGTATAGCCATTCACGGGCGAAGGTGTGCCAGTTGGCGGTGGTCTCCAACTGGCCGAGGGCGGCGAAGGTGAACAGGTCGGTGCGGCGGGAGAAGACGCATTCCGGGGGCAGCCTCTGTTTGCGCATACCCCGGAATTCGTCAGCTCTCGGATCGACGGCGAGAACCATTGCGCCGGTGGCGAGTTCGGGCGTGATGGTGATTTCCTCGTCCAGGAGATGCCAACCCGCGGCGGCCCAAACGTAATCGAGGCATTCCTGGGGTGTGACGGCCGAGGCTCGGTCGACAATCCCGCGGTCGATCCACTGGTTGTAGAGATCTTCGGCCCGGCACTCCGCCGCGGCTTGCAAAGCTGCCCGCTCGTGTTCGACGTGCACCGGGTCCATCCGGTGGTAGAGCCCGAAGTCGACGAAGCCGACCCGGCCGTCGGCGGCCAGCAGGACATTGCCGGGATGCGGATCACCACAGAACTCACGGTCGGCGAAGAGCGAACCGATATAGAAACGGTAGATGAGCTCCCCGATCCGGTTCCGTTCCGCAGCGGGGAGCTTTCGCATCTGTTCGAATGACTGGCATTCGAGGAACTCGGTGACAAGAACATGTGCTGTGCAGTGCTCTTCGATGCTGTCGGGCACGACGATGAGCGGATGGTCACGGTAGCGCGCGGCCACCCGGTGCTGGGTCCGAGCTTCCCGCATGTAGTCGAGTTCCCCGGCGATGTTACGGGTGATCTCGTCCAGTACCCCGGCGTCAGCCGCGCTGGGAAGGACGGATTTCAAGAGCCTGCTGAAGAACTCCAGATTGCGCAGATCGGAGCGGACCGCTTGGTCTACACCCGGATACTTCACTTTCACCGCAACGCCGCGACCGTCCCGCAGCCGTGCCTGATACACCTGACCGATCGAGGCTGCGGCGATCGGTGTCTCGTCGAAATCAGCGAAAACCCCCGACAGCGGGCCGAGGTCGGCCTCGATCACCTTGCGCATCACCGGGAACGGCGCCTCTGGTGCGCTATCGCGCAGTTCGGCGAGCTTGAGCCGGAACAACTCCCGATGCGATTCCGGCACCAGGTCGACGTCGAGTACCGACAGCATCTGCCCGACCTTCATGGCCGCGCCCTTCATCCCGCCGAGCACAGCCACGAGCTGCTGCGCGGCCTGCATGGAGGAGCGTTCAGCCAGCAATCGCCGCGCCTGCTCCGGCCGACCCACCATCGACAGCCGTGTCCCCACCCCACGCGCGGCTTGTTCCGCGGCGAGCAGGCCCAGCCGGCTCCCCCGCGCCAGCCGACTGCTCGGCACCCGACCATCGGCCATTCGCACCTCCGTAGAAATCGCGCGGCAAACCAAACATACCGCCGCGATAGTTACTGTCGACACCTAAGCTGAGCGATGCTCAGTCCACAAGATCTCAACACGCACCAGGGAGGATGTGATGCCGCCGAAGGCCCCGCAGCATCGCCGGCAGCCGACTCAGGATCGGGCGAAAGCAACAAGGGAACACATTCTCGACACCGCTGCGCGCCTGTTCGGCGAGCGCGGCATCGCCGAGACCTCGACCAATCGGATCGCGCAAGAAGCCGGAGTGAGCATCGGCACTGTCTATCGCTACTTTCCCGAGCGCACCGTCATCGTCGACGAACTGCAGGAGCGCATGCTCCGCATTGCCGAAGAACGGTTCCTCGAATGGATGTCGAGCCGCCCACAACACCCGATAGACGACCTCGTCACCGCGATACCGCAGCTGACCACCGAGATCCTCGAGCTCTTCGCCGACGTGCTCGCCACCAACGCGAAGTTGGTGCGCGCCTTGGTGATCGGTGTGCAGTTCCACCGCAGCGGCATTCCGGAGCTGGAACCGCGCCTGCGTTTGCTGGTCAAGGTTTTGCTGATCCAGGTTCTAGGGCCCGGAGACGACCAGAAGTACGACAGGATGACCTTCGTGCTGATCAATACAGGGTTCGCGGCAGTGATGCGAGCGTCGTTGCCCTCGGTCGACAGCCTCGAACGCAAGCACACCGTGGCCATGACCGCCCAGATGATCGCCACCTGGATCCAGGCCGACCTGCCGGCCCCGCAGCTATGAGTCTTCACTCGGGGCCGGGTTGCCGCGTTCGCGGAACGAGCGGGCGATGAGCGCCGAACGCAGCTGCCACAGCCCCAAGGTGGCAGTGGGGTCCAGTCCGGTGAGCCGGCCGATACGCCGGAGCCGATAGTCGACGGTATTGGTGTGGATGTGCATCACTTTGGCTGTGCGCTGACGACTAAGGTTGTTGCTGATATGGCTGTGCAGTGTGTCCAGCAGTTCCGGGTGGGGGTCCAGGGGATCAAGCAGTGAGCCGAGCATTTCCCGAGCGGGTCCGGGCCTGGTCAGCTGGTACTCCAATGCCATATCGGCGAACCGGTACACGCCGGGCACACATCGCAGCCGCTGCACCATGTCGAGCAATTCGTGTGCGCGGTCAGCGGCACCGGGTACTTCTTCCACCGAGGCGGTCACGACAGCCGCGGTTACTGGCACGTGCGCGGCGGCCGACAACTGGGCGATCAGGCCATCGAGCTGCTCATCGGCCCACATCTGCGTCGGAATGAGGATCGTTCCACCGTCCACACTGAGCAAGGCGAGCGCGTTCTCGCCGCAGCGGGTGGCCAGTTCGGCCTGCAGACGGCGCAGTTTTCGGCGCGCGACGACCTTGCCGTCGAGGGCCGGATTCCGCTCGTCCGGGTGGGTCGGAATATCCAGTGCGAGCACGGAATACTCTGGCGCGACGGCGATTCCGCACTCACGGGCCATGGTCGAGGTGGGGTAGCCGCCCAGCAGTGCGGAAGTCAGCGTGTGCACGGCCGTGTGATGCTCGCTCACCACCGCTTTGTGCTCGCGAACATAGGCGCGAGCGACCGTCCCGCTCATGGTGTCGAGTAGCTCGACCACACGTGCCATACCGTCCATCAAGTTGGCGTAATCCTGCGCGGTCGCATCGGAAACGATGAGAGCCATGCCGATCTTGAAGCCTTCGTGGATGGCATGCAGGATCGTGTCGATCGGCACGCCTTCGCGCGCCCACCCCGCGGCGGCCGCGCCCAGCCGGTCGGTCTTGGCCGGGATATCGCGGCCGTCGAGCATGCTGACCGACAGCTCCAAGCAGATCCGGGTAACCATGGTGACGTCACCGGAGATGATGTCGCCTGGCAAGGTGCCGCAGATGATCACATTGTCGACGAAGTGCCCAACTAGCTCCCGCGACACCTTCCGCACATCCTTCAGAGGTGTGGACATCGGTTTACCCGAGACTGTGAGGCCCGGCCGAAGCGTCTCATTGGTTGTCATCATCGACTCCCTTCCCGCCCATTTGCTGCGGTTCTATCCGTAGTCGAACCCTAAGTCGGCCCAGAGCTCACATTCCACTCCTCTTTGCCCTGTGATCTCGGCACAGCGAATTACGGTATATGACCAGCGAATTTACCGTTGTCAGGCTTGCTACAGAGCGGTTTTCCTACCGCGGTTAGTTCGTCACCTCTCATTTTTCGGACCAGCTCGCGACACAGCTTCCGCGATCTTCCGCCCGCGCTCGTGGTGATAGACACCAGCGCGGTCCAGGCCGCGCTGTGACGCAGATCAGACCTGTGCCACGACGTCCGCACCCGGCGTGAATGCACGCTTAAAGTGTGCATACCCGCCGCTCCCACGGCGGGTGGTGAAGAGGGTTGTTCCCCCTCCGCACCCGCCGGGGTCGACTCGCTAATCCCCATCCCGGCGGGTGCGTCCCACCGCCGGTGTGTGCTGGCTACAGGTCCGTCGTCTGAAATCGGCCGCACTCGCCGGTGGTGGTCACCTCAGCTCGAAAGCGGGCGAATTCGATTGGGATCGTGACGTCGTCCCAGCGCGCTGTTATCCGCAATGTGTATTCCGACAGCCTCCAGCAATCACCGAAGAGATCGACCTTCGACGGCGGTAGCCTCCGAGTTGTCCCGTCCCATCGCGGATGGATTAGGAGTTGCGAAATGGTTGCCGAAATCGTCGAAGTGGTTGATGATTTGCCGCTGGCACGGCAAGTCGTCTGGGACATACTCATACAGCCGGAGAACTACGCGCGGTTGTTCACTGGAATCGGCGGGATGGAGCAACTCGAACAGGACGACAGCCACTGGCGCGCAGCATTTCGGGCCGGATCGCCCGCGTTCGGAATCGAAACCGTCGACGTCCAGCTGACCGTCGGCCAATGGTACGAACGGATGGAGCTATCCGCGCCGAAGGTGGGCGCACTCGCGGCAATTCGATTGAAACGCGAGTTCAGCGGCAGCTTCCATCAAGCCGAGCAGACGACTATCCGAATCACCTTCTTCGCCGCCGCCCGAGTGCATCCGGGGCTGACAAAAGTGTCCAAGGCCGCACTCCACGAGTGGACTCGGGACGGCCTGCGGCGAATAACGGAATTCGCTCAGCAAGCCCCGAAATCCGTACTGATCAATGGCGAGAACCTGCCGATTCGCCGCAGCATAGGTGTAGCAGGCCAGATGATCCGAACCGGCGTGCTGGCCCCGACCCGGCCGGACCGTGGTGTGCGGCAGCTCGCCGGCCTGGCGAAGTGGCGGTTCACGCTGCCTGGCGGCTACGCGGCCGGCGCCGCACTCGACCCGGATCGACCGGCCATCATCGATGACCACGGCAGCCGCACCTTCGCGGAATTGGACCGGCGAACCAACGCGCTGGCGACCGCACTGGCTGATCTCGGTATCGATTCCCATCAGTCGATCGGCCTGCTCGCGCACAACCACGCCGGCATGGTCGAAACAATGGTCGCCGCAGGCAAACTCGGCGCTGATCTGGTACTGCTCAATGCCGGGCTTTCCGGCTCCCAGCTGGAGCAGATCGCCCAACGCGAGCGCCTGGCAGCCCTGTTCGTCGACGCCGAGCTCGAACCGCTGGTTCGCTACCTGCATGGTGGTATTCCGCGGTACACCACCGGAATTCGGCGCTCACGCCCTGATCTGTCAACCATCGATGACCTGATCGCCTTGGGTCGCACACAGATCCCCAGACCAGCTCGTCCTGGTCGGCTGCTCGTTCTGACCTCCGGAACCAGCGGCGCACCGAAATGTGCGCGGCGACCGCACGCCAAGGGGTTCGGCACGATCGCGGCGCTGCTTTCCCGGATCCCCTTGAAAATGCATGAGACGATGCTCATCCCCGCACCGCTGTTTCATACCTGGGGCCTGGCAGCTCTCCAGCTCAGCACGGCATTGCGCGCCACCGTCGTGCTGCCGGAACAGTTCGACGCCGAGGGCTGCCTGCGCCTCATCGCCGAGCATCAGGTCACCTCTCTGATCGTCGTGCCGACTATGGTGCAGCGGATCCTCGGCCTGCCGGCCACGGTCCGGGCCCGTTACGACACCAGCAGCCTTCGAGTCGTAGCCAGTTGCGGCGCGCCACTTCCGGCGGCGACCGTCTTGCGTTTTCTGGATTGCTTCGGCGATGTCCTCTATAACGTCTACGGGTCTACCGAGGTGTCCTGGGCGACGATCGCCGATCCGAAGGATTTGCGTATCTCCCCCACCACCGCCGGTCGCCCGCCGCTGGGAACCAAGGTCGCCGTCCTGGGCCCCGACGGGCGCCCGCTTCCGATGGGCGCCGTGGGCCGGATCTTCGTGGGCAACCACATGCTCTTCGACGGTTACGTCAACTCCACGCCGCCCGCCGAGGCCGACGGCATGCTCGACACCGGCGACCTCGGCTATATGGACGTGGCGGGCCGGTTGTTCATCGCGGGCCGCGACGACGAGATGATCATCTCCGGCGGCGAGAACGTTTTTCCACGGCCGGTCGAGGAGGCGTTGTCGTTCCTACCGCAGGTCACCGACGTCGCGGTGGTGGGCGTACCGGATTCCGAGTTCGGTCAGCGCTTGGCCGTATTCGTCGTCAAAGACCACGGTTCCGGATTGGATTCGGCGATGGTGCGGACCTATATCCGCGGCCGCCTCGGCCGGATCTCCGTGCCGCGCGATGTGTCGTTCCTGACCGAGTTGCCTCGCGGCGCCAGCGGCAAGATCGTCAAGCGGTTGCTCGCGATCGGGCAAACAGTACGAACCCCGACCCCGGAACACGCGATCGAGTCGGTGCCCGGCAGCGGCGACGTGCCGGATGGAGCCGACGACTGAAGGTCGTCAATGCCAGAGACTGCGACAGGGCAGCTGCCGCAGTCCTGGCTTCACCTGGCCGTCGATCGTTACCTGCAGTCCGAATTGTCTTGCCGCTGCGGCGAACTCGGTCGCCTCCGGCCACGTCGCAAGATATTCGAGGACTATCACGGCCCGAGGATCCGGCCGGTGGAAATGAACGGTCACGTGGCAATTCAGCGTGTCGTCCGCACCGTTCGAAATTGCTGTATTCGGATAGCGCACCATTGCGTTCCTTCGACTGCCATATCATTACCTGACCCGACAGACGGATCAAGATAGAGGCCGCAACTCCGACGCTATCTTCGCACCTCGGTTTATGTGGGATATATGCGCTGCGCTGTACGATTCACATCCGTCATGGCAAATCGCTGTGAGAAATCTTCGCGTCCGGCGCATCTACAGCAAGCAGCACACTCTCGTCTCACCGATCGAGGATCTCGCTGGCCAGCCAGGCGTCGTTCACGCGTTGCATGCGCAGCACAACTGTCCCGGAGACACTCTGCTGAGCGACCCCGTCCTTGGCTGCCGCTACGGTCAAGTTGACCAGCAGCTCAGCGCGATCGGCGGTGAGCATGGCCACCCCCACCGGATCGGCAGCGGCCTGAACACTCGTCTTTGCCTGCCTGATCGCCTCGACGGTGGTGGCCGAGAACTTGTTCAGATCGGTGAGCATCTGGCCGGTGACAACTGCGCGCACCGCGGCATCGTAGCCGTCGATGGATTTCACGTCGTAGCCGTAGATGGTGAGTAAGGCGTGCACGCCGGCTGCCTTCACTTCATCGGTAGCTGCCGAGTCGAGGAGCGCCGCGTTGGCGTCGTTCACGCCGGGATGCGTAGCCGCGAACACGGCGAATCCACCGAGCATCACCGTGGCCGCGGCAGCGGCCGCTACCTGACGCCACGAGCCCGTCCGACCCGGCCCGATACGGGCCCAGGCGAGCCGCCCACCGGACTCGGGTGCGGCCTCGTCAGCCGAATCGACCGCCGTTTCCGCCGACCCGGTCTTGTCGTCGACATGCTCGAGCTCTTCCTCTGCCTGCTCGTCCACTGACGGATTCTCGGCAGGTGTCAGCTCATCGACCGTGCTCGCGGCAGGCTCCAGGCTGGTCACCGCGTCCTGGGCCGATTCGGCAGGCTCGGGCGTTGTGACGACCTCCGGCTCCGCGGACTGACGTTTGGTGGTGACACGGTTGATCGGTCGACGGTTCGACATCAGAAGCTCCTACGATCCGGGCCGGGGGGCGGGCGCGGCCGGCGCCGGTGGCACCGTGGCGGTAGTGGTCGGGTTGTCCAGCAGCACAGGCTGAGTCAGCGACGCCACCTTTTCGGTCTTCCAGACATCCCCCTCCTTGGTCATGTCCAGACTCCAGGAGTACCGGTAGTTCGACGCCGACTTGTCCTGCTTGACCTCGGTCACTTTCAACACCACCAGGGCCGCGGCCTTGTCCAGTTCACTGTTGAGCGAGATGAGCGCGGCATTGAGCACTTGTGACTGCATTCCGACGGCGGCCTGCTGTGCCATCTCCTCGGATTTCTGCCGATTCTGGTTCGCCGAATCCAGGATCGCGCCGGTCATCGATGACCGGGCCAGCTCCAAGGAGCCGGGGATGTCGTCGATCTTGATCGTGGTCATGTTGATGGCGGCCTGCGACGCAGCCGTCAACGCGGCCGCACGCGCTTCGGCGCGGGGACCGTCGGTGAAGTAAGCCGCGCGCACCCAGCCCCCGCCGAACCAGATCGCCGCGATCAGTGCCACGACCAGCGCAGCGGCCGTGCCAACGGTGACCGCGGTCGGCGGGTGCGCGACAGGTTTTGCCGCTTCCTGGGATTCGGTCGACTCACTCACCGCATGTACCTCACTTCGTTGTTGTCGGTCACCGCTTCGGCGTGACCCCGAGCAGAGTCGCCACCTGGATGGCGATCGGGCTCACATCGAGCTTGTCCGGGTCGGTTTTCGGAGTGCCGTCCCAGGGCTGCGGAATACTGGGGTCGGCCAATTCGGCGCGCGCACCGCCGCGCACCGCGGTCGGGTTGCCGAAGGGCACCGTGCATTTCGCGTCGGTGTTGAATGGGAAATCGTCGCGAGTGTCGTCGAAATCCGGGTTCGCGGCCTTCATATCCGCGAGGATCTGCCGGGTGCCCTCGTAACCCACCGAGCAGGCCGGGGGATAGTTCAGTTCGAAGACATAGCCGAAGTGGGTCGTACCGTCACCGGGTGCGGCGGCCGAACCACCGAAGGAGATCGGCGGCATCATCATCAGGATCGGTTGCAAGGCATAGAATTTCGGCGAAACGCCCTTGAGCAGTGTGCGCAACGAGCCGAGGTTCGCGGTGATCGCGTCGCCGCTGTCGACGAGTAGTCCGTCGATCTGTTCGCCCGCCTGCGCGCCGGTGTCGATCAGCCGGCGCACGTCCGGATCGCTGTCGCGCAATTGCGCGGTGAGTTGATCCAAGCCGGCACTGAATTCGCGGATGGCGCCGGATTGCTCGGCCTGGGTGCCGAGTGCGATCCGGCCATCGCGGATCAGTTGGATGGTCTGCGGGAGTGAAGTGTGGAATTCAGTTGTGATGTTGTTCAGCGACTGGACCAGGACTTGCAGGTCATCGCCCTTGCCGTGGAACGCTTTTCCGAGTTCGGTAATGCTGGTATGCAGCGCGACCAGATCCACCGACTTGGTGAAGTGATCGACTCCGGCGAGAAGTTGTTCGACCGGGACCGGAGTCACCGCACCGCGGATCACCGAATTGTCTTGCAGGAATGGCCCGTTCGGGCTGTCCGGCTGCAGGTCGAGGTACTGCTCGCCGATAGCGGAGCGGTTGGCGACCACTGCCACGGCCGAGGCGGGGATCTCCGGTGCGTCCGAGCTGATGTCCAGCCGCATCGCGACACCCGCCGCGGTGAGCTCGAGCTCGCCGACCCGGCCCACCGGGACGCCGCGGTAGGTCACCTCCGCACCCTGGTAGAGGCCGCCGGTCTCGGCCGACTCGACTCGCACCTGATAGACGCCGAACCCGAACATCTCGTCGAGCCGGACATAGGTGGCGCCGACATAGCTGACACCGATCACCGCGATCACCGCGAAGGCGATCAGCTGAAACCGAACCAGACGGGTCATCGCGGACCACCTTCTCCAGCGGGGGCGGGGGTGATCCCGAGTTGTTCCAGCAGCGGCGTCAGCGCACCCGCCAGCGTCGGCAGGTGCGGAATGGGCAGTGTCGGCAGCAGGGTGATGGTCGGCCAGCCCGGGCGCGGGCCGTTGCCGTTGTAGTACGGGTTGGCCGGGTTCACCGGGACCTCCGGTCCGAACGGCGGCGGGGTGTAAACCGGCGCGGGCTTACCGACACCGAAATTGTTCATCAGAACGCCGATCTCCATATCGACCGAGAGCCAGGTGTTGACCGATCCGCCGAAGGTGCTCTCCAGCGCCGCGTCCGGGAATGGATAGGTGGGCATCAGCGGCAGTGCGGTCACCAGATCATCGGAACCCTTGGCCAGCTCCTGCAGCACCGGTCGCAGCGCGGTCAGATCCGTGATCAGGTCGGCCTTGGCGGTATTCAGCACATCGAAGCCCGCCTGTCCGACCCGGTCCAGTTGGGTCAGCAACGCCATCAGCTGGGGCCGCTGCTCCTCGAGAATCCTGATCCCCTCGGGTAATTCGTCGAGAATGGCGCCGATCTGCTCGGTCTGGGTACTCACCCGTCCACTGAGCGTGGCCAGGCCGTCGATCGCCGCGGTGATGTCCTCGACCTGGGCATTGAGACCCGCGATCAGGGTGTCGGCCTGCTCCAGCAGGGAGCGCGCCTTGTCCTCGCGCCCGCCGAGCGCTTTGTTCAGCTCGGTGACGATCGGCTGCAACTGCGCCACACCGCCACCGTTGACCAGCAGCGACATCGCCCCGAGCACCTGCTCGACCTCGGTCGCATGGCGGGTATTGGCCACGGGTATCACCGAACCATCGGCGAGCCGAGCCTGGTCCGCGTCCTTACCAGGGCGGAAGAGTTCAATGTACTTCTCCCCCAGCAGGTTCGACTGCCGCACCTCGGCTCGCGCGTTGACCGGCAGCTCGACCGAGGAGTTCAGCACAGCCCGCACACTGGCGGTCCACATATCCTTCGCGAGGGTAATCTCCTCGACCCGGCCCACCGGGACGCCGTCGACCTTCACCGCGGACTGCGGGACCAGATCCAGCACGTCGGCAAACTCGATGTCGATCGCCATAGGACGAGCACCGATGTCGGCCCCACCGGGCAAGGCGACGCTGTAGATACCGTCGGAGGCACACGAACTCACCAGCAAGGCGGTCGCCGCGATCGCCACCGCGGCGCCGAAACCGTGTGCGGTGCCGCGTATTCCACTCATCATCGATCTCCCTGTTCCGAGGGCGGCAGTTGGTTCGAGGGAGTACCGGGTATGGTCCCCGGCACCGGATCGCGCTGCATGTTCTCGGCGCTGAAAATGCCGAACGGCAGGACCATCGGGGTTTTCATCGCGGCGGTCACCGAGGCCGCGATAGTGGCGCAATGGTCGAGCAGGGGACGTAGCTGCCGGCTGACCTCGTCGAAGGTGGGATTGCCGGGCATCAGCTTGCCGAGATCCATCATCTTGCAGATGGTCCCGAACGGATCCTGTAGCTGGTCGAAGAAGTTCGACCGCATATCCAGCGTGCCTGCTTCACCGTTGTGGATGCCGATGATGTTGCTCGCCGCCACCGCGATCACCGGCAGCGCCGCAGCGATATCATCGCGCTGATCGGAGAGGGTCTTGGTGAGGCTGGTCAGCGCTTCGGCATTGTCCGCGATCAGACCTCGATTGTCGGCGATGAAGCCCGCGACGTCACCGAGCGAGACCGACAACAGCTGCAACGCCTGACCGAGGTTGTGACGTTCGCCCGCCAGGAATCCCGTCAGATCCGCGAGCTGGGTGTTGAATTCGCGCACCTGCTGATCGTTGGCGGTCAGCATGGACACAAACCGCTGCAGGTTGCGCACCGACGCACCGATGTCACCGCGGGAATCCGAGAGGGTATGCGCCGCGCGGGAGAGCTGGGTGATGCTCTCGGCCATCGCTTCGCCATTGCCGGCCAGGTTCGCCGCGCCGGTACGCACCAGCTGGTTCACCGCGCCTTCTTTATTGGCGCCGTTGGGGCCGAGCGCGTCGGAGAGTTCGGTGATGCTCTTGTAGAGCTGATCGACTTCGACCGGGGTAACGGTGCGTTCGCGCGGAATCACCGCGCTGCCTTCCATTTTCGGGCCGCCTCGGTACACCGGCGTGAGCTGGATATGCCGGTCCGAGACCACCGAGGGCGTCACCAGCGCAGCACCGGCGTCGGCGGGCACGTCGACCCGACCCTCTACCCGCAACACCACCCGCACCTGATCGCCCATCGGCTCCACCGATTCCACCGAACCCACTGGCACACCGAGGATCCGGACATCCGAACCTTCGTAGATCCCCACGGCGCGGTCGAAGTAGGTGGTGATCCGCGTACTGGTGACCCGCTCATATCCCCACCACAGGGTGCCTGCCGCCACCACCGCCACGACCACAAAGATCGCGATGGCGGGCAGCGAACGAATCCTGATTGCCACCTCAGTTACCTCCGATGGTGCGGATCGGCGGCCGAACTCCGGGGATCTCCGGCAGCGCGGGCGGGGAGAGATTGACGATGACGGCCTCGAACCAGCGGCCGTTGCCCATCACATTCGCGAACAGGCCATAGAACGGGGCGGCCAGTTTCAGGGCCTTGGAGAGGTGGTCCTGGTTGTCGTTCAACAGGCCGATCGCGGAGTGCAGATTGGTCAGGGCGGTGCCCATCTGGTCTTTGTTGTCCTTGACCAGCGCGCTCAGTTCCGCGGCCAATGATTTTGCGCCGGTAAGCAATTGATGGATGGCCTGCTGACGGACGTTCAGCTCGGCAAGCAACACCCCGCCGGTGCTGAGCAGGCGCTCGAACTCGGCATTACGGTCGGCCAGCACGGCCGTGGTGCCCGCAGTGGCCTCGAACATCGCCCGCAGCTGTTCGTCTCGGGTGGCGATGGTCGCCGAGAGCCGGGCCATGCCATCGATGGAGCCGCGTATTTCGGCCGGGGTTGTCGCGAATGCCTCCGAGAGCACCTGCATGCTGTTGGCCAGCTGCGCGGTGTCGATCCGTTCTAGGTCGGTGGCGGCGTCGGTGAATGCCTCGACGACGTCGTAGGGAGACAGGGTGCGGGACAAGGGAATCGGGTTGTCGGGATCGGCCTCGTCCGACCCTTTCGGGTCCAGGGCCAGATACTTCTGACCGAGCACGGTCTTGATCTGAATCGATGCGGTGGTCTCGTTGCCGATCCACGCCCCGGAAGTCCGGAAATCGACAACAACCTTGTCACCGTCGAGGCGGACGTCGGACACCTGACCGACCTTGACCCCGGCGATGCGAACTTCGTTGCCCTTTTTCAAGCCGGCGGCCTCGGTGAACTCCGCGGAGTATCCGGTGCTGATTCCGAAGAATGGCACCTTGTCCAGGAAGAAGACGCCGATCGTGATCAGCAGCACCAGAGCGACCCCGAGGCGGCCCAGCGCGACGGGACTTCGTTTGCCGCGGTGTAGTGTCCGGTATTCCATCAGCGGGCCTTCCCGTGGCAGCGCGGAGCTGGGTTGGTGTACAGCGGCTGGTTGATCGTCGGCATGGTGGGCAGATTGAGCTGTGGTGCGTCCTTGGCCCCGGTGCCGAGCTGAATGTCGAGGCCGCACAGGTAGAACTGGAACCAGCCGCCGTAACTGCCGACGCGTCCGAGCTTTTCCAACTTCACCGGCAGGGTCGACAACGCGGTATTCACCTCGTCGGAACGCTCGTTGAGGGTGGCGGTGAGTTCACTCAGACCCGCGATCGAGCCCTGCAGGGTCGGGCGCACCGGAACCAGCAGATCCGCGGTGGCCGAGGCGAGATTGCCCATCGAGGTGACCGACCGGCCGACCATGTCCCGTTCGGCGGACAGCCCGCTCACCAGCGCTTCGGTGTTCACGATCAGCTGGTCGAACTGGTCGTCGCGATCGTTGACGGCACTCAGAACAGCGGTGAGATCACGGATCAGGTGCCCGATCACCGCGTCCTTGTCCGCGATCTTGTTGGTCAATGCCGCCGTGGACGCCACCAGATCATGGATCGTGCCCTGCTCGCCCTGGAACACCTGGATGATCTCGTAGGACAGTTTGTTCACGTCGTCCGCGGTGAGAGTCCGGAACAGCGGGCGGAACCCGTTGAACAACGTCGTCAGGTTCAGCGCCGGCCGGGTGCGGTCCAGTCCGATGGTGGCGCCCGCGTTCAGTTTGCGACCTTGCTCGCCGGCACCCTGTTCGAGCGCGATGTAGCGTTGCCCGACCAGGTTCCGGTACCGGATGGTGGCGGTGGCGGTGGCCGGTAACCAATCCCGGTCGTGCAGTTCGAATTCCACCTCGGCTTCGCGACGGTCGGCGATCCGCACCTCGGTGACCTTGCCGACCCGCACACCCGCGACGCGCACCTCGTCACCGACGGCGAGGGAGGTCACATCGGTGAACCGGGCCTTGAACACGGTCCCACCGCCGGTGTAATTGGCAATCGACAACGCGAGGATCGTGGTGGCGAACACCGTCACCATCGCGAATATCGTGAATTTGACGAGCGGGCCGACCAGGCCACGCCGACGTCCGTTCATCGGACACTCACCTCACTGCCACGGAATGCGGGCGCTGCGGCCCCGGTCAACCAACCGGGCACAGAATCCGGCGAAACACCGTTCGCCGCGCCGTAAATCGCTCCGAGCGAATCCTGTTCGCCGGGCGAACCGGCCAGTGTCGGCGGCTGCGCGGCGGGGAACACCCGCAATTGCGGTGCGGGGAGATGCCCGCTGGTCTGGTCGCCGGGGTTACGGCTCGGCGGCTGATAGGAGCCGTCGTTCGGAGGTCCGCTCGGATACTGGCCCGGGTCGACTCCCAGCGGCATCTCGGGCAGACACCAGGGCCCACGGGGATCGAACCAGCGCGGCTCGTCCTGGTTGGGCAGATACCGGCCGCGATTGTTGACCAGTTCGATCGTCACCCTGGTGCCGGGCATGTCTGTCCCCTTGCCGAACAGCTCATCGATGCGTGGCTTGATCTGCGCGAAGTTCTTCAGCGTGCAGGCATAGGTCGGGGAGAACTTCGCCAGCAACTCCATCGCAGGGCGTGAGTCGACTGCCACGTCGATGATGTTGTCGCGGTTGGCGACCAGGAAGTCCGCGAGCCGCGATGAGCTCGGAGTGACTGTGGCGTAGAGGTTCTCGATATCGGTGCGGCGGTCGATAACCGTCGCATTGGTGGTGCGGAAATTGTTCATCGCCTCGACCAACTGCGGTGCGGCATCGGAATAGGTGGCCGCTACCGTGGCGAAGCGTTGCAGCCCCTCCCGCAGATCCGGCAACACGGCGTTGACATCGCCGAGGATGGTGTCCAGCCGGTCCACCGTCACACCCAGCGCCTCACCCTGCCCCGACAGCGCCTGGGACAGCGCACCCAGAACCGAGGCGAGATCCTGCGGCGGGATCGCCGCCAGCAACGGCATCACGTCGTCGAGCAATTTGCCGACCTCGATCGCGTTGCCGCTGCGATCTTGGTGCAGGGTCAGCCCTGAGGTCAGCCGCGCCGGGCTCGGATCCTCGGGAATGACCAACGCCACATACCGTTCCCCGAACAGCGTCTTCGGCAGCAGCCGAGCGGTCGCGTTCGCCGGAATCAGCCCGGCCTTACCTGGGTCGATCGCCAGGTCCAGTACCACCTGGTCGCGTTCGCTGCGGCTGGCCCGGACCTGGCCCACGGCGACGCCGCGCACCTTCACATCAGCGTGCCGCGCCAACGCGTTTCCCGCGGTGTCGGTGATGAGTGTGACCTGGACGGTTCGGACGAAGTCCTTGTTGTAGATCGCGATGGTGGTCCACAGAAATAGACCAGCCGTCGCGAAGAACGCTATGCCCGCCATCCGGACACGCGTTTTCCGGATCGTATTCACTGTTCGAACTCCCTGCTCACCCGGCGATCCGGACGGTGGTTGTCGTGCCCCACAGGGCCAGGCCGAGAAACAGATCCAGCACCATGACCAGCACGATGGCCGCGCGCACTGCCCGGCCGACCGCGACGCCGACGCCGGCCGGCCCGCCCGTGGCATGGAAGCCGTAGTAGCAATGCACCAGGATGATGACGAAGGCGAAGATCAGGACCTTGAGGAAGGAATAGAGGACGTCCTCTGGCGGGAGGAACAGCCCGAAATAGTGGTCGTAGGCTCCGCTGGACTGCCCGTTGAACCAGATACTGATCAACCGCGAGGCGACGAAGGTGCCGAGCAGCCCGACGATATACAGCGGGATCACGGCGACGAACCCGGCAATCACCCTGGTGGACACCAGGAATGGCACACCAGGTACCGCCATCACCTCCAGCGCGTCGATCTCTTCGGAGATCCGCATGGCGCCCAGCTGCGCGGTGAAACCACAGCCCACAGTCGCCGAAAGTGCCAGCGCCGCAACCAAAGGCGCGATCTCGCGGGTGTTGATATAACCGGTGAGGAAGCCGGTCAAGGTCGAGCTGCCGAGCGCGTCCAGGGCTTTGAAGCCCTGCAGGCCGACGACCACGCCGACCGAGCCGGACATGAAGACGATGACACCGATGGTGCCGCCGATCACCGCGAGCGCACCGCTGCCGAAGGTCACTTCGGCCAGCAGCCGCATGACCTCCTTCCGATAGTGCACGACTGTTCGCGGTATCCACGCGACGGTGCGTGAGTAGAACAGCATCTGCTCGCCCGCGCGGTCGATGACATCGACCGGCGCCCGGCCGATTCCACCGAGGCGACGGCTCACCTTGGCAACGCCCGAGGGACGGTATTTCGTTGCCATGCTTCACGCCCCCTTGGCAGGAACGAGCTGGAGATACACCAGCGTCACAATCAGATTCACGAAGAAGAGCGTCATGAAGGTGATGACCACCGACTGGTTCACCGCCTCACCGACACCTTTCGGGCCGCGGCCGGGTTGCAGACCTTTGTAGGAGGCGATCACGCCGGCGATGAATCCGAACAGCAGTGCCTTGAACTCCCCCACCCACAGGTCGGGCAACTGGGCCAATGCGGAGAACGAAGCCAGGTACGCACCGGGCGTGCCGCCTTGCAGGAGCACGTTGTAGAAATAGCCGCCCGCGATGCCGACCACCGACACCAGCCCGTTGAGCAACACCGCCACCAGCATCATCGCCAATACTCGCGGGACAACCAGTCGCTGGATGGGATCGATGCCCAGCACCTCCATCGCGTCGATCTCCTCTCGGATGGTCCGAGAGCCGAGATCGGCGGCGACCGCGGAACCCGCTGCGCCGGCGATGATCAACGCCGTGACCACCGGTGCGGCCTGCTGAACGGTGGCCAGCACACTGGTCGCGCCGGCAAAGGATTCGGCGCCGAGTTGTTTGATCAGCGAGCCCGTCTGCAATGCCACGACGGCGCCGAACGGGATGGCGACCAATGCGCTCGGCAGGATCGAAACATTCGCGACGAACCACGACTGCTCGATGAGTTCCCTAAATTGAAAAGGCCGCTTGAACGTCTTCCGCAGCACATCGTTCGATAGCGCGAAGATATTGCCGACCTGGCTAAAGGCGGGATCTAAAGACATCCGCAACTGCGCCGGGTTCAAATTCACCTCGCGAACGCTATCAGCGAATTGCGTTGCGGCGCGGTGCAGTTGCTATTGCTGTGCCGCATTGGCATGCGATTCGGATGCCGCTGTGAAAAATCACTGCGCCTTCTCGACTCATTCTTCGCTTTGCACGACATAGGCCATGCTGGTCGCCATGGCGTTTATATCCGTTGCCACAACGACTGCGCGGCAAGTATTGGACTCCCAGGACATCGGGCTGGACTGCGCAGAGCGGGCCAGGCTCGCGCCGCAGGTCGCCGCCGTAGTCGCGCAGTTGCGGGGCCGGACCTTTCCGGACCTCGACCTGGTGGCCGATGCGATGCGCCTGCACAAGCGCACCTTGCAACGCCTGCTCAACCGGGAAGGCACCAGCCTGAGCGCAATCGTCGATGAGGCACGCCAGCTGGAAGCACACCGCTACCTGACCGGAACCGCTCTGTCGCTCAATCAGATATCCGAATTGCTCGGTCTCTCCAGTCAATCCGCATTTACCCGGTGCGGTCACCGCTGGTGGGGCCGGCCGCCCAGCGCCATCCGTGCGACCGCATTCCGCGCACGTGTTGCCGCACCGCAATAGCAGCTATCGCATAAAAGATACGCCGACCTCGGCTGTCGCCGAGACCGCTTTGCCATCAACTGTCCGCCGTGAAGGGTCGCAATGACGCATCTCCATCCTCGCATCCACCGCTACCGCAGGAACTATCGCCCGGTGACCGAAGTCGTTCGGCCGCAGACGATCCCGGAACACGGATCGCCGATCGCCCAAGGGGATGAGTCTGGCCAGGAGCCCCAGCACATCGACAAAGCGGCGCTGGCGGGATGGTTGCGGATCATCTCCGGTCTGATCCTGCGCCACACCCGCAACGACTCCGCGTCAGCGGAGTTGTCGCTGACTCAGATCTCGGTTCTCGGACGGCTCGATCGCGGCGGCCCGATGTCCTCAGCGGATCTGGCGCGGATCGAGCAACTGCGACCGCAAACCATTCGCAACGTCGTGGATGGCCTTCGCGACCGAGGCCTGGTTGTCGGCACACGTGACACCGTGGACGCCCGCCGGATCCAGCTCGCGCTCACCGAGGAGGGGCGGGGCTGGGTGCGCGGCCTGCGGACCACCGCGACGGACACCTTCCTCACGCGCGCCTTGGCCGAGCAGCTCGCCCCCTCCGAGATGGTCACGCTCGCCGCGGCATTGGAGCTGCTGGAACGGGTTGCCTTCGCACCGAGCACGCACCGCGGCACTCCGCCGGGGTAGGACGGTGTGCCGCGGTGCGTGGTTCGCGATGGTCGGACGACTCCGCGCGGCGCCGTCGCCATCACTCCTAGGTGACGAACAGCTGGTCTGCCAGCATCTCGTCGAGGCTCTTCTCGAAGGCCTGCGCGATCTGGCCGAGATCCTCGACATCGTGCGCGGCGCTGATCAAGAAGCTGTGCATCTCGGGTAGGTAGACATAGTGCTTGCGCATGTAATACGCCAGCGCGATCGTGGCCTTGAAGTTACTGCCCGCCATCCGCTCTCGATACAGCCCTGCCGGGCGGTGGCTGAAATTCAGCGAGAAGATCGAGTGCTCGGCGTTGATCCGGCACGCGATGCCCCGCGACTCCGTCGCCTCGCGCATCAGCTGTGCGAGCAGCCGGGTGTTCTCCTCGAGCTGCGGGTAGATCTCGGGATGGCTGTCCAGGTGATCCAACACCGCGATTCCTGCGGTGCAGGTCAGTGAATTCCCGCTCAGCGTCCCGCCGGCGAACACTTTGTTCTCGTAGTCGTAGAAGGGATCCTGCGAGCTCTTGGCCATGTCGATCAGGTACTGCTTGCCGATGACCGCCCCGCACGGCAGCCCGCCGCCGATCACCTTGCCGAGACAGGTCAGATCAGGGTGGACGTCGGCGAGCACTTGCGCGCCGCCGTAGGCAACCCGGAATCCGGAGACCACCTCGTCGAAGATCAACGGGATGTCGAGCTCGGTGCACAGGGCACGCAGTTCCCGCAGGAACTCCACGTTCAGCGTGACCACCGAGGTCGGCATGGGTTCGAGGACAACGCAGGCCAATTCGTCGGCCTCTTCGCGGAGCCGATCCAGGCCGGCGATATCTCCGTACTGCAACACGGTGGTGCCCGCGACCGCGGCCGGGTCGGTGCCGAGCGTGCCGGCAACTGGCGCGGGCCGGTCCTTGGCGCCGGAGAACCGGAACCACGAGCTGACCATCGCCTGGTCGGAAAAGCCGTGGTAGTGGCCCTCGAATTTGACCACCCGCGTCCGCTTCCGGTAGCCGCGCGCCATCCGGATGGCGAACAGCACCGACTCGGTGCCCGAATTGCACAGCACCGCCTTTTGGGCCGAAGGGAATGCGCCGACCAGCTTTTCGGCCAGCTCCAGCTCCGGTGTGTTGCCGATGCCGTTCACCAGCCCCTTGTCCAGACCGCCGGCGATCGCGGCGTTGATCGCCGGGTGCGCGTAGCCGAGCAAGTGCGGACCGTATCCACCGGACAGGTCGAGGAAGGTGTTCCCGTCGCAGTCGGTGACGCTGCCACCGGCGGCGTGCGCGACGAACACCGGGAAGCTACTGGGGAAGAAGTAGCGGTCGATGTGCGTCGGCGCGACAAGCGTCGCCTGGGCCCGATCGCGCATGGCCAGCGACGCCGGCATCTGCTCCTGGAATTCGGCTTCGAACCGCTGTTCCACTTCGGCGCTCATGTAGGGCGAGTAGCGATCGGTGAATTTGCGCGCGTTCGACCAGATGTCGATGCCCGGGTCGATCTGGGTAGCGAAACCCTCACCCGACAGGAAGACCAGCTCCACTTTGGTGAATGTGGTCGTGTAGCGCGAGTCATAGCGGCGCAGTACGGCATTGACGTCGTTGAAGTAGGCGACAGTCGACCATCTGTTATTGGAGATGTCGAAATGCTGGCGCAAGACCTGCACCATTTCCGCGTCGTATGCTTCGCGATGCTCTGCCAAAGCCGCAGCCGCGACCACGAAGTGCCGAGTGAAGCGCTCGACGGCAACACTCCATTCCTTGCGGCTGCACGCGTAGTAGAACGAGGACAGTCCCCACTTCTCGTCTTCGGTGAGCTCAGCGGTCACGCCGTAGTCCACCAGGATCACTTCACCGTCCGTGGTGAACATGACGTTGCCGGGATGCGGATCTCCGTGGCAATGGCCGTGCATGTACAGCATGGTGTAGATCGCGTCCTGCAACCGCTGCGCGAGCCGCTCGGGCGGGAATCCCACCGTGGCGGCGTCCTTGCCCGGAATGCCCGCCATGTACTCCATCACCAGCATCCGTTCGGTGACGAATTCGGAGAGCACCGCGGGGACTTTCACGAACGGGTGCCCCGCGAAGTTCGCGTGGATGCGCCGCTGCTGGGTGGCCTCATGAGTCATATCGGCCTGTGGCCGCAGCAACTTGGCTACCTCGTCGAACCGGGTCGGCAGATCCAGATACCGGACCGGCCACACCACCGTGTGGGCGACCCGCACCGTGGTACGCAGTGACCGCAAGCTGCTTTCGATCTGAGCCGGCACCGCATCCTTGACCAGCTTGACCGCGACCTTTCTGCCGTCGATCAGTTCGGCGATATGCACCTGTGCGACCGAGGCGCTGGCAATCGGCACCAGGTCGAACGAACGAAACCGCGAGGCCAGCGGAGCACCGATCTCGCGCTCGACAGCCCGGCGGGTCCGGTCCTCGCTCATGTGCGGGGTGTGGTCCTGCAGCACTCGCAACGTGTCGATCCAGGATTCGGGCAGCAGATCCGATCTGGTCGCCGCGATCTGACCGATCTTGATATAGATCGGCCCCATCCGCAGCAGGAAATCGACGATCGCGTGGGCACGCCGCTCGTCCCGGCTGTCCTGTCGACGCGGGCGCACCGAACCGATCGAGTACTCGGCGGCGCCGAGCGCCGCACAGCCGACGGCCTTGGCCAGATGTCTGAACAATTGACTATCCGTTTCCGCTGATCAATAGACGAAAGAGAAAGCGCCGAAGGACATTCCGGCACTGCCGACCCAGCCGACCGCGCGCTCGCCACGCCGCAGCGCACCGGCCTCGATCGCCGAAGCCATCGCTGTCGGCACCGACGCGGACACGAGATTGCCGGTGGCGGGGAAGACGTGATGGATCACCTCGCCGAGCCCAACGCTGTCGGCCATCATCTGCCAGTGCCGCTTGCTCGAGGCATGGGTGAACAGGGCCGAGACCTTCTCCGGATCCACCTCGAGACCGCGGTAGACACCCAAGGCTTCGACCAGGCCGACCTCGTGCATCTCTGCTCCGAACGAGCTGAAGTAGCCGACGCCGTTCGCGGCCAGTTTGTCCGACGGATCACAGAAGCCCTCGAACCCCGGCAGCGTGACATTGCACAGCGGCGCCAGGTCTGGGCGGGAGACGAACCGGAAATCCCACGGGTCGTTGTCCTCGGCACTCAGCACGGTCGCCGTCGCGGCCTCCCCGAGGGTGTAGGCCGGGAAGATCGAGGCGAGCGCTTCCGGGCGGGGCAGAGTGAACAGATGGGGGAACACCATCCCGCCCATCCGTAAGCTGAACTCCGCATTGACGATCACCGCGGTGTGGTAGCGACCCGACCGCATCAAGGATTCCGCCACCTGCACCGCACGCGTCCAGCTCATGCAGGCGTCGATGATGTCGAAGCAGTCCGGCTCGCCCAGCCCCAGTGCCGCGGCGCAATGATAGGCGCCGCCGGGTTCGATGAATCCGCGCCCGATGCCGGTGTAGATCAGCAAATCGACCTCGCTGGCGTGCACCTCGGCCCGGTCCAGCGCCTTGTGCGTCGCGGTTCGGAGCAGGTCGATCGGCCGCTCACCGGCGGCGAGCCAGCGCCGCTCGGCCGAACCGGTGTAGCGCAGCAAGCTATCGATGGTCCGCAGTGTTTCGTCGAGGTCGCCCTCGAAGCCGCCCGAGCTGTGTTCGGCGATCAGGTCGAGGATGTCGGCATTGCTCACTGTGCGCGAGGGCAGACCGGCTGCTACAGAACGAAGTCGCATCTCACATCCTCGCGGGCGCGGGGCTCAAGACCCTGGCGATGGCTGCGACCATGTCCTCGACGGTTTTCGAGTCCCAGATCAATTCCGGTGGAAACCGCCTGCCCGCCCAGGTCTCGAGGCTTTCGTGTAGGTCGATCTGGTCGACCGATCCGAGGCCGTGTTCGACGAGTGATCGGCTCAGATCCAGGCCGGGCCCGTCAGCGCCCGGGCGGTCCGCCATCCAGGTCCGCACTCGCTCGATCAAGCCGAGGCGCACCAGTTCGCTCATATTTCCTACGACCGCTGCATCCGGGATGTAGGGCTCGGTGGTTTCTGTCATCGTGGTGCTCACGCCTTCCCAACGGTGTATTTCGGATAGTCGGCCGGCTCGAAAGTCGTTGCGGCACTGCTGGCGGCGCAGTTTTCCGCTGGTTGTGCGCGGGATCGTGCCCTGGGTGATCAGGACGACCGTGACCGGGGCGATACCGTGCCGCGCGGCGACGAGTTCGGCCAGCACGGCGGCCAGCGACGCCGGTTCGGCCCCGCTTTCGGGCCGGTGCTCGGCCACCAGCACCAGCCCTTCCCGGCGGTCCCGCTCGATGCCGAAGGCCAGGACACCGCCCGCCCGCAGTGCGTCGTGACCGGCCAGCGTGCCCTCGATGTCTTCGAGGTAGTAGTTGACACCGTTGACAATCATCATGTTCTTCACACGGCCGCAGATGAACATCTCACCCGCGTAGACGAATCCGAGGTCACCGGTCCGCAGCCAGGTACTGTCGCCGCCGTCGATCCGAGCGCCGAAGGTTTGTTCGGTCTCCTCCGGTCGCTGCCAGTAGCCGGCCGAGACCGCGGGTCCCGACACCCAGATCTCCCCCACCCGGCGATCGGGCAGGCGCGTCGCCGTCCCTGGGTCGACGATGGCCAGCTCGGTGGACAGGGCGGTGACACCGAGACCCACCAGGTCGACGCCGTCCTCGTCTGCGGTCGGTTCGGCGTCACCGAGACCGAGGGCTCGGCGGTCGAAGCGAACAGCCAGCCGCCGACCGTGCACGTCGCCGCACGTCACTTTGAGAGTCGCTTCGGCGAGACCGTACCCAGGGGTCAGGGTGGTCCCGCTGAGCCCGCACGGCGCGAACGTGGCTTGGAAACGATCGAGCGCGGCTTTGCGCACGGGCTCGGCGCCATTGCTCAAGACCCGCCAGCTACTGAGATCCAATGCTGCACGCTGATGCGGTGTGGTCTTGTCCACGCACAGGTCGAGCGCGAAATTCGGTGCACCACTGTGTGTTCCACGGTATGCGGTGATGGCGTCGAGCCAGCGGACCGGGTTCTTGGCGAAGGTGGACGGCGCCATGAGCACCGCGCTGCACCCCGCGTAGACCGGAAGCAGGATCGCGGTTACCTGTCCGAAGTCATGGAAGTGCGGCAGCCACGAGACGATGGTGTCGTCCTGCACGACCTGCCAGCAGTGGACCATGTCCGCGCTCTGGTGCAACGCCATCGCGTGATCGATGATCACGCCTTTGGGCGTAGCAGTCGAGCCGGAGGTGTACTGCAGGTAGGCGACGGTGGCGCTGTCCACCGTCGTGGCCACCGACTGCGGGGCGTCGATGTCGCGCAAGATATCGGTCGCGATCCGTGGCAGCGCAGCGAACGCGTGCTCCGTGCCGTAGGCGAAGGGCTGCAAGACGATGTCGTGTGTGGTCAGCACGGCGACAGCGGCGCAATCGTTCGCGACCGCGTCGATCTGCTCAGCTCGGTTGCGCGTCGGCTCATACAGTGGCACAGCGATCACGCCGGCGTAGAGGCAGCCGAAGAACGCGGCGACATAGTCCAATCCGGCCGGGTACAGCAACAACACCCGGTCACCGCGCGCACAGCGCATGGCGAGGGTGTGCGCGATTATCCGGGCGCGCCGATCGAGCTCACGGTAGGTGAGGACATCGGATTCCCGGCCATCCTCGCCGAGGAAGGTATAAACCGTGCGATCACCGAATTGCCGAGCTCTCGCGCTGACGAGATCGACCCAGTTTCGCGCGACGACAACGGAATCCATGGATAAGGTCTTCATGCCAGCCTCTACATATCGGCCAGATTCATACACTGCGAATCGAACACTCGCAGAATCAAGGCCGTTCTCGATAATCGATTCGGACGAACTCCGGCCAAGCTACCCATGAAATCAACAGCGCGTCAATACTTTCCGAAAGACCTGACGACGACCGTCCCTACCAGCGGTAACCGGGTCGAATACGTCAACGGACCGTCAGCGGAATCGTCAGCGGCCACATCAATAATGACTCTATTCAGATACTGGAGAATTCGAAAATGTCGCGTCGTGAGTACTGCATGCTTGATCCGGCGCGGCCGCTGCATATCTCCCATACGCCGGGCGGTCCGACTGTTGCCGTTGTGTCGATAAACTTGTCGGACTCGGAATTCCACATGTCCGCCGAAGAGGCGCGCCGTGCCGCCACGTTGCCGATTCCCCGGCGTCGCGCACAGTGGCTGGCAGGCCGGCTCGCCGCCAAGTACGCCGTCCAGGCCTACCAGCAGCAGCACACCGGCCGCCTCGTCGCCACCTGCGACATCGCGGTGCGCACCCTCGACGCCGGCCCTCGCGCGGGCATGCCGGTGGTGGATGCCCCTGTCGGTATCAGCATTTCGCACTCCGGCGACTTGGCCGTCGCGGCGTGCGCCTCGGGGCCGGTCGGTATCGATCTGGAGCGCAACCGCAGGTTCTCGCCATTTCTGGAGGCCGAGCTGGGTACCGCGCAAACCGGTGGAGGCCACACCCGTCTCGACACGATGGGGACGCCACTGCGGTGGGTGTGCCGAGAGGCAGTGCTCAAATACTTCGGCTTCGGCCTACGCGTCGATCCTCGCGAGGTCCGGCTCACCCGATGGTTGGCGAACGGCGCATTTCACTGGGCGCCGGGTCCGCACTTGCACAGCGCGGCCGCCGCCGGCCCGTGGCCGCAGCGCGGCTGGGCGGCCGAGGACCCGGACTATTCCCTGGCACTTGTTTGGTAGAGCGCGGAGAGATGAGTATGACAGTACGGCGTTCCGTTCAGCGGGAAGACCTTTCGTTCAGCACGGCGCTGACAGCAGCCATGGCCACCGCGGCACGAGCCCCGTCCTCGCACAATAGTCAGCCGTGGGGATTGGCGTATGTGGTCAGCGACCTGGCCCGCCGCCGTGCTGCCGCTCTGTGCGGCGACAACCTGTCGCAACCCGACCTCCCAGGCGTGCGAGTCGACATCGACGCCGAATTCTTGCTGCTCGCGGCCGACCGTGCCCGTGAGCTCGCGGCCCTTCCCGCCCATCATGCCGAGATGCAGCTCAGCTGCGGACTGTACTGGCGATTGCTGCAGCGGGCGCTTGCCGCCGAGGGCTGGATCGTGCGCACCGAAGTAGTCTCCGCCGACCTGGGCGTGCTCGGACTGCCCGCGGACTGGCGGCCGCTGCGGCTGGCCCGGCTCGAGCGCGCCGGAACACCAACCGAAACCCGCACGCAGCTGCGGGATCTCGCCGCAGCGCGGCACACCGATCGCGGGCCATACCTGGATAAGCCGATTCCTGTGGGCGTCGCGGACACGCTGGCCAGACGTAGCAGCCAGACTTCCCAGCGCATCGACATCCGATTTCTGACGTCCGAGGACGATCGATCCCGGTTCGTACGCTTCGTCGCCCGCCACGCCGGGCGTGACTTCGCCCATCCCGCGGCATGGCGGGAAACACACTCCTTCATCCGCCGTAGCGAGACCGAGGCCCGCGAGCGCGGCGACGGCTTCAGTCTCGAGCACCTGTTCGGCCCGCTCTCCGCAACGGCAATGCTGCTGCGCCGTATTGCGCTGGCTCCCATCACCATGCGACTGCTGCGTCCGACCGGCTTCCCGCGAATCCTCGCCGCACAGCTCGCAGCCCTCGTCCGGCAGTCCCCCGCGGTGCTGCTGCTGAGCCTGCCGGAAGCAGCGGTCGGTGACGACGAGTTGGTTGCCGCCGGGCAGTTGCTCACCGACTTCTGGCTGCTGGCCACCGACATGGGCCTGGTCCTGCACCCGATCAGCGTCGTCATCCAGCACGACGACCTGCACGCTCGGCTGTGCGCCGAGTTCGGACTTGCGGGACTGGTGTTTTTCGTTGCGCGCCTTGGCTATTCGGCGCACCATTGCCCGCCGTCACCCCGCCGGAGTCCGGCGGCCTCGTTGCGGACGCTGTGACGAGCACACTCCCTACCAGTGAGAGACAACCGATGAGAAATCACCGCTGGGGCGCCTTGATGGCCCGCCACCATCGCCTGGTCATCACGACCTGGATTGCTCTGCTGATCGCGTGCAGCGCAGTCCTGCCGCTGTTGATGGGGCAGCTGAAGGCTCCCAACTACGGTGTGGACCAAGCTGCCTCGACTCGCGCCTCCGAGCTGATCCAGCGCCACTTCGCCGGCCTGGGCAACGAACAGGACGTAATCGTCTTCGAGAGCCTGGACGGCGGGATCGCCGATCCGGGCCGGCGAGCCGTCGTCGACGCCGTGCTGGCGGCGGCACGCGCCGAGACCGGCGTGGTCACCGTGATCGGTCCGTTCGACCCGATCGCGAAGAATCAGGTGTCCGAGGATGGGCGCGCGGCCCTGGCGTTGGTAGCGGTGCAGGGTGACGCCGGCTCGCTGCCTACGCGCGCAGCCGCCTTGCAGCGCGCGGTCGCGGGGGCAGCCGGGGGTGCGGTGACGGCGAACGTGACCGGTTTCTCGCCGATCACCAACGATCTCACGGCGGTGGAAACCGCGGCGACGACCGAGGCCGAATCGATCGGTCTGCCACTCGCACTGGTGATTCTGGTGCTCGCCTTCGGTGCGGTATTGGCAGCCGCGTTGCCGCTGCTGCTCGCCCTAGCCGGACTCACCCTGACCTTCGGTGTGCTGTACCTGCTCAGTTTCGGGCTGACCTTCGACGCGTTCCTGATCACCATCGTCACCATGATCGGCACGGGAATCGGCATCGACTACGCCATGTTCATCGTCAGCCGGTTCCGTGAAGAACTGGCCCGGCGCCAGATCGCCGGCCCCGCCCCGGCCGCCATCGCCGAGGCTACCGGCGTCGCCGTCGCCACCTCCGGTCGCACTGTCGCGTTCTCCGGTGTCGTGGTGGGCATTTCGGTGTGTTCGTTCTTCATCATGGACTCGCCGATCTTCCGGGAGGTCGGCACCGGCGTTCTCGTCTCGGTGATCTGCACTCTGATCGCGGCGCTGACGCTGTTGCCCGCGGTCCTGGCCATCCTCGGCCATCGAGTGAACAAGTGGCAGCTGCCCGTACGCTGGCGTCCCGCTGATGTCCGCACGGATTCAGCTGCGGCACAGGGAGTATGGGCACGGTGGGCGCATCTGGTGCTGCGGCGTCCCGTCCTGTTCGCGACCGCGGCGGGGGCGATCTTGCTGATCGCCACGATCCCGATCGGCAGCCTGCGCTACGGGATCGACCTCGGCACGTCGTCGTTGGGCGACCAGCCCACCGCCAAAGCCCAGCTTGTTCTCGACCGTTCATTCGCCCCGGGCGCGGTATCCCCGATTCAGGTCGTCATCACCGGCCCCAATCACGGTCCGCTCGATGCCGAAGGCCGGCAGCAGGCCCAGCATCTCGCCACCGCCCTGTCCGACGACCACCGCGTCGGTGACATCGAAACTCTGGCCGGCGACAACCGGATTCTGCTCAATGTGGTGCCGAAGGTAGCCATCGACTCCAGCCAAGCGATTGCGCTCGTTCGCCATATCCGCGACGATCTCACCGGCGGCCTGCCCGCCGCCCAGGTCTTGGTCGGGGGTGCGACCGCGGGCTTCGTCGATCTGTCCGACGAGACCACACACAAGCTGCCCTGGGTCCTGCTACTGGTACTCGGCATGTCACTGCTGTTCCTGCTGGCGATCTTCCGCAGCATCGCGCTGCCGGTCAAAGCCGTCTTGATGAATCTGCTCGCGACCGCCGCGGCCATCGGCCTGACCGTCGCGGTCTTCCAATGGGGATACGGCTCGGGTCTACTCGGCTTCACCAGTCCCGGGTTCTTGCAGGTCTATATCCCCATCACGGTGTTCGTGCTGTTGTTCGGACTGTCGATGGATTACGAGGTCTTCCTCATCCGCCGCATTCAGGAAGCCTGGGAGGACGGCCACGACACCGACTCGGCCATCGCGGTCGGGATCGAGCACACCGCACGCCCGATCACGGCCGCGGCGGCGATCATGGTCGCAGTCTTCGGCAGCTTCCTCATCGCCCCGGTTCCGGAGCTGAAACAGTTCGGCTTCGCACTCGCCGTCGCCATCGCCATCGATGCCACCCTGGTGCGGCTCGTGCTGGTACCCGCGCTGCTCAAGCTATTCGGCGAGTGGAATTGGTGGTTGCCCGCGAGCTTGGAGCGGCTGCTACCCCGTCGGCCTCGGAACCTGACCCGGGAGAGTCAGGTGGCCGCGTAGCCGGGATCCAGACGCAGCCCAGCGAACTCATGCACCACCGTCGCCATCGTGTCGAATGCGCTCACCAGGCCTGCGAAGGCCGGTGTGCGCATATCGGCTTCGAAGTCGGTTCGGCTGGTCACCTGGATGATCTCGAAGTATTGCCACGGCTCGCCTGGAACGCAGGCCGAACGCTGCACGCTGAAGGCGCGAACACTGGGCAGCCGCGGGCAGGTGGTGTAATCGATTGTCCGCACCCATGATTCGAATGCGGCCGGATCGACGCCGGGATGAAGCTGTATGAGATGAACGATGACCTGCATGACCGGGCTTCCCCTCTCAGCGCCGCCGGGCAGGCCGGCGTCGGCCCAATCCCAATGCACGCGCCACATTGTTTTTCTGAATCTCGTTGGTACCGGAAAAGATTCGTGAAGGCAGCGCATCACGGAGCAAGGTCTCGGCCACGCCGTCGGCAACACCGAGCCCCCCGCGCACCCCGATGGCGTCCAGACCCAGCTGCACCGCCGCCTCGCTGACCGCGATCTTCGCCAGCGCCGGCCACACCAGCTCGCCGGCGCCGCCCCGGGTCAGGTCCACGGCTGCTTTGAACAACAGCAACCGTGCGCACTCCAAGCGCAGGACCATGTCGACAATCCGATGACTCACCGCCTGGAACTCGCCGATGGGCGCACCGAATTGCTCACGCTCCCCGGCGAATTCGATGGTGCTGTCGAGAACCCGGCGCATGGCACCGAGATAGACGCCGAACAGGCAGGTGCGCTCCCACTTCATCGATTCGGCGAACACCGCAGCCCCCGCCCCCGGGCCGCCCAGCACACCATCCAAGGGCACCCGGACGTCGTCCAGATGCACCTCCCCTGTCGGCGAACCGCGCAAGCCGACCTTGTCATAGGGCGGCCCGGTGTGCAGGCCTGGCGTCCCGGCCTCGATGAGGAAGGTGGTCAGCCCGAAGAATCCGCCACCCGGGGAGGTGACAGCCTGCACGACAAATAGGTCGGCGATGGGCGCGTTCGTAACGAATGCCTTGACGCCGTTGAGGACATAGCCGTCATCGCGCCGCTCAGCGGTGGCGCGCATAGCGAAGATGTCAGAACCCGCTTCGGGTTCGGTGATGGCGTGCGCGGCGATCAATTCCCCGGAACTCAACCGCGGCAGCCAGCGCGACTGTTGCTCTGGTGTACCGAATTCGACGATCGGCATCAGACAGGCGAACAAATGTGCTGCCACCGAGAAACCGAATCCGGTGTCGGCGGTGCCGCACCCGAGGGCTTCCATCAGCGCGACCGCCGACACGGCGTCCAGACCGCTGCCGCCGTGCTCTTCCGGCACGGTCGCGCCGAGCACACCCTGCCTGCCGGCGAGCTGCCAGCGGCGCCGGAAGTCCTGGGGCACAAAGGTTCCGGTGCCGCCGAGGTCGCGTCGCGCGAAGGCGGTCAACGCCGCGCACATCGCCTCGGTATCCGCAGAGAGATCGAAATCCATCGGACTCAGTCCTGCCTGTCTTCTTCGAGTAGAAGGTGATAGTTGATGCCGCCGGTGCCGAAGGAGCTCACACCCGCCCTGCGGGGGATGCCTGGTTCCGCCGGCCATGGCGCTGCTGCCCGGGGCAGCACTGCGGGGATCTCCTGCAACGGCAGCTCCGGATTGATCGTGTTCAGATAGGCGTTGTACGGAAAAACGCCCCCGCGCATGGCTTGCAGCGCGTGCAGCAATCCGGCGCCGCCCGCGGCGGCGAAGGTGTGCCCGATCAAGGCTTTCACCGAACCGATCACCAGCGGGCGCGCCCGCTGGGCTGCGGCGTAAACACCTGCCGCAGCCGCGATTTCGACCCGGTCTCCCACTCGGGTTCCAGTGCCGTGCGCCTCGAGATAGTCCACTGCGGCAGGCTCGTAGTCCACCTGGGCGAAAGCTGCCCGCATGGCCCTGATCTGGCCGTCGACATCGGGGGCGATCAGCGATTTCGCGTCGTTGGCGGCGCCGACACCGCGGATCAGACCGAAGATCTCGTCACCGTCGCGCCGCGCGTCGGAGAGACGTTTGAGCAAGAACAGCGCACAGCCGTCGCCGGGGCTGAACCCGTCGGCTGCGGCGTCGAAGGGGGTGATCCTGGTGTGCGACAGCAGGCCCAGCGCCGAGCAGAGCACCAGATCCCTTGGTGTGCAAGCTAATTCGACGCCTCCGGTGAGCGCGAAATCGACTCGGCCCATCCGCAGTGCGCTGACCGAGAGCTCGATCGCCGCGAGCGCCGACGCACATGCGGACTCGACTGCCATAGGGACGGCCCCGAGCTGAAATTCGCTCGCGATGACCCCTGCGACACCGCTGGCGAGCCAGCCGTCCAGGTCGGCGGGTACGAGCGGGTCTATGTCAGGGGCATAGGCGTGGCGGGCGCGCTCGAGAATGCGGGTCCGGGCGGCGGCGGGCAGTGCGGCAAACGCTTCGCAGTCGGCTGCGGCCGACTCCAGCTCGTGGAACGACCGTTCACCGGCCCGCTGGCGCTCCGTCGCGAGGCACAGCGTGCTGCCGATCGCCACGACACCTCGGCGACCGCCCAACGCGGCCGTCGACCCGTACCTGGCCAGAGTTTCGCCGGCCACCGACAGAGCGATGCGGTGTGCGGGGTCCATTGCCGCGTAGCGGCGCGGCGGGATGCGCAGGGCGGCAGGTGGCCGGTTCGGGATCGGGATGGCGGCGCCGATCTCCGAATAGCTGTGCGTCAGAGTGATTTCGCCGGGCGCGAAGTACAGGTCGCGATCGAGCACGGTGCCCGGCACGGGGCCGATGCCGCCGCGTCCGAACCGGCTGTTGTCCCAGAAGCTCGCCGCGTCCGCGGAGCCGGCGAAGGCTCCGCCGAACCCGACGATCGCGATCGGCTCGGTCCTCGCCGGCGGCCGAGGGCGTACAGCGGTCTCGGTTTTCGGCGCTGTGTGATCTTGCAGCAGGAGGTAACTGAGCATGCCGCCCAAACCGGACCCGGACACCGCCGCATATCGGTGTCCGGATTCCCGTTCGACAGGCCAGCTGCCACTACCGGATCCGGGATCGGGTACACCGGCATCGCCGTCACGCTGAGCTGGAATTGTGCGGTGATGCAGCGCCAGTGCGGCCTTGGCGACACCGGCAAGGCCGGCATTGGCAAAGGTGTGCCCGAGCTCATCGATGGCGCTCCCGAAGGCCACGGAAGCCGGTGCGGCATCGCCGAGTAGCCGACCGATCCCTTTGGCATCAGCCGCACCGACGGCCGCGATCCCTGGTCCCACGTTTTCGACATAGCGCACCGCCGCGGGATCAACCCCACTGACCAGATGGCACTGCTCGGCAAGCAAATAACGCTCCTCGGCTGTCGTCGAGTAGCGGAAGGCGCCACGGTGGGATTCCTGGCGCAGACTGCAGTCGAGGATCGAGGCGTAGACGCGGTCGCCGTCGGCCACAGCTCTCGACTGGCATTTGAGCAGTACCGCACTGACGCCGTCCGACAGAGTGAAGCTTCCATCGGGCCCGGTGGTGAGTCCCTTTGCGGCCAACGCCGCTTCGTTGAGGGGGCCTTCCCGGCGCTGACCCGTCACTACCAGCACCGCGTCGCAGGTGCCTGCCCGCAGGTTGGTGATTGCGGCCTCGAGCGCTACGAACGAGGTCGCGTCGGCGGATTCCAGTGCGATCGTGCGGCCGAGCAGCTGAAAAGTTGTCGCGATCCGCGCCGGGATCGTGCTCGCCATCTCACCCACCCGGTCGTGGCGCGAGACTCCCAGGCGTTGCGCGAGGCGGGAGCGTAATTCCTGGGTCAGTCGATCGGCGGCACGACGGACTCGATCGTCTTGGTCGGTGGCCGCCGCGCGTTCGAGTTCCCGGACGTAGCGGGTACTTTCGATGCGCAACGCGTTCGCGTACTGGCGGTCGAGACCGAAACAGGTGCCCACCACGACGTCGGTGCGGTCGCTGGGCAGCGCACGGTCCGGATATCCGGCGTCGGCCAGGCACTGCCGGGCAGCCTCGAGCATGAGCACCTGCATCCTGCTCATCGAACCGCGCTGCACCGGCGGGATTCTGAATGCGGCGACATCTATCGGCAGGTCGTCCAAACTCGAGGGGGCGGGGGCTGGTTCGTCGGTAGCGAGGAGTCGCCAGAACTGTTCGAGCCCACAAGCCCCCGGATAGAGGGCCGACATCGCGACAATCGCTATGGGCTCGTTGTGCATCGCCGTCTCATTTCTCGACGATTTCGACTACGCCGCGGTCTCCGTCGACCATGATCAGGTCGCCGGTTTTGATCATGGCGGTGGCGTGTTCGGTATTGACGACGGCCGGCAGCCGGAATTCGCGAGCCACGATCGCGGAGTGCGACAGCATCGAACCGATGTCGGTGACGATGCCGCCCGCGAGGGCGAACAGGGGGGTCCACGAGGAGTCGGTATACCGCGTCACCAGGATCTCGCCGGCCTGGAGTTCGTCCGCTTGCCATGCCAGGTCCTGGACAACGCGAGCACGGCCGACGGCGATGCCGGGGCTGGTGGCCAGCCCTTCGAGGCCCCGCCCGTCCTGGATCGGCGCCCCAGCCCGGGACGGCTCCCATTCACCGACGAAACTCATCGGCGGCGCGGGCAGCCGGGCGTAGTTCTGAAAGGTGCGCCGGGTCTCGTCGATCGTTGTGCGGGGAAAGATCTCGTGCGGATCCTCAGTACTCACGAGATAGCGCAGGACATCGGAGAAATCCAGGTACGCGACCTCGTCCAGCGATCGCAATGCCCCTGCCGCGACCAGCCGGGCGCCCACCTCGTAGACCACCTCGCGCACCAGCCACACCGAGGTGATCATCGACATCCGCGCGATCTCGCGCAGCGAGCTGCACTTCTCGTATAGCGAGATCACCGATTTCAGCGTCCGGCGTTTGATCGGCGGCAGCTCGCCGATGGCCGTCGCCGCCTCCTCGGCGCGCGGGTCCGTGGCGGACTCGGTAGCGGCGTCGAAGCAGAACCCGTCCTCGGCATAGCGGCGAATCATCTTGACCACGTAGGAAAGATCGTCGATCCAGCGCGGATGGGTGAGTTCCATTTCCTGCTGCGCCCGCGCGCCGTTCTCCCGCAGGAACGGCTCCATGTGCGTTTTCCAGAACACCCGGCCCACCTGGTCGGCGCGCAGCCGTTCGGCGACGTCGGCGGCCGAACCCGAGGTGATGATCCGCAGGACCCGGGGGCGCTGGCGCACGAGCTGGGCGAGCTCCCACACTTCGCGCGCGGAGGCCACAGTGCGCAGGTTCGACATGTCGGTCTTCAAACGGTTCTGCAACCGCTCCCCCGCCGCACCGAGCCAGGTGCCGCACATCATCTCGAGCGCGCCGTAGAGAGTGAACGCGTTGATGAAGTACGGCATGTAGCCCACATGCATGTCGTGGAAGAACCTGAGGCGGTGCTGCATTTCGGCGTGCAGGCCGCCGCGGTCGAGCCTGGCCAGGTCGAGATCGCGGGCCCGGTCGAACTCGCGTATTCGCGCGCCGACCATCCGGTGCGCTCGTTTGCGCATGTCTCCCAGCTCAGCCATCGTCGCCTTGCCCCAAAAGGCCGTCGACAGGGCGGTGGGGACACCGGAGCGGTAGCTGCCGAAGGGATTCCGGTAGGCGGCTTGGTCGATGTCCTCGCTCGCGAAACGCTCGGTGATGCGCTTCTCGTCCTTGGTGCCGATGCTCTGGCTGAGCAGGTAGCTGGTGTAGGAGATGTTCAGATACACATAGCCTTGGAGATACCCCATCTGCCCGGCGATGTCGCCGGTGTCGCGCACGCCGGTGGCCCGCACACAGTCGCTGTGCACGTTGTACTGGTAGTACTCGGCGAACGAAATGCCCAGGGGCGTCATGACTCCGGTGAAGATCTCACCGATATCCATGCGCGACCACAGGGTGCCCTGCTGCACAGGTTCGGGCTGTGGCTCCCGGTATGGACTGCGGCGCACGGGTTTCGGTGGCTCAACGGTGATAGGGCGGGTCTGCAGCAAATACAGCGCGCCGCTTTGTATCGCCCACTCGATGTCCTGTTCGGCGCCGTACTGTTCGCGCACCCGCATCGCCAGCGCGGCGAGGCCGGTCAGTTGCTCGTGCGACAGGCACGCGACGCCGCGCAGTTCCTCGCGTACTTTGGCCAGCTCCACGATGCCCGGCGCCACCGAGACGGCTTTGGTGACCTTGTATCGGATGTGCTGATCGGTGACACGCGCCCCGGCCGGATCGACGGTGAAGGAGTCCGCGCTCACCCGCCCCGAGACCAGCCCTTCGCCGAGGCCCCACACCGCGTCGACTACACAGCGATCGGTACGCCCGCTGACCGGATCGCGGGTGAACAGCACACCGGCTGCTTCGGCCTGGACCATCTGCTGGATCACCACGGCGATCGAACCGGCTGCAGTTGCGCCACGGTAGGCGGCCGCCCGTTCCGACCACAACGACGCCCAGCAAGCTTTGACCGCTTCGAGAACCCCTGTGGCACTGGAGATGTCCAGGACGGTGTCGTGCTGACCAGCGAAGGATTGGGAGGCCGAATCCTCACGGCAGGCCGAGGATCGAACGGCGACGCGTGGTGCGCCGAGTGCGGCGTAAGCGTCGAGGATGGCGTCGCCGATCTCGGCCGGAATCTCCGCCGCCAGTACCTGGTCTCGGATGGCGTGGGGTGCAACCCGGGCCGTGTGGTCGTCCAGACCGATCTCGCGCCGGAAGCGATCGAACAGGTCAGTGGTGAGGCAGAACGCCGGCGGTACCGGGAGTCCGGTCCGCATCATCTCATCGAGGCGAGCTCCTTTGCCCCCCAGCGATTCTGGGGGCGCGGCTACCGCGCCGCCGAGTACAACGATCAGGTCATGCGCGGTCTGAGGGGATGCGGTCATGACCGGCGCTCCTCGGAGGCGTTGCGCGACAGCGGATTACCGCCGACGAACGAGCAGAATTGCTCACCGGGGATCAGGCGCCGAACCTCGACGTCAACAAAACCCGCGTCCCGCATCTGCTGGACCAGTTCGGCGGCAGCGGGGAGCGGACCGCCGAAGTCGGCGAACTCGAACCACAGGCCGAGCACTTCGGTGCTGAGATTTCCGCCCCGGCACGCATTGGTGAGCAGAAGTCGCCCACCGGGTTTCAGCAGCGACCGTACGCGCTCGAGCAGCTTGGTGCGCTCCTCGACCGCGAAGTAGTAGATGTTGTTGTGCATCGTGACGATGTCGAACGGTTCCGGCGCGACGAACTCACGCACGTCCGCGCAGGTGACCTCGACACGATCCGCCAGGCCCCACAGCGCCAGATTGGCGGCGGCCTCGGCGGCGACCCCGGCCTGATAGTCGATGGCCACAGCGGTCAGCTCGGGATTGAGCGATGCGGCATGGCGCACGTACACGCCACTGCCGCAACCGATTTCCAAAAGCCGCACCGCACCGGTGCGAGGTAGCACCCCTTCGACCGCTTCCTCGAGGAACGGCTGCACGATGCGGCTGGAGCGGGCGATGATCGAGCCATCCTGATCCGACATCGTCAACCGGGCACCGCTGCGCACCATCGCGGGTCCGTTCAGCAGGACCGGGAGATGAAAGCGCACCAGCTCTTCCAGTGCGGCGGCGACCGCGTCGTTGCGCGGCCGAGCCAGCCCTCTGGCCCGCCGGCTCGCGAGCCGGTAGCGGCCATTGGCGAGGGCGAGCTCGCCGAGCTGCACCCCCAAGTCCAGCCACGCACGCAACAGCCGTCGATCGCCGTCGATCCCGACCGCATCAGCGATGGCGTCGACATCGCGCGGACCACCGGAAAGTTCCTGCAGCACACCCTGGTCCAGCGCCGCGGCCAGAAAACTCGCCCGGTACAGCGGAGTAGCGAAGCTTCTGGCCAGCGACAACAGCAACGGCAGGCTGCCGGCCGCATTCGCCTTGGTCAGCGTCGAGAGTTTCATGTTTGCATCCTTCGGCGATCGCCGGCCGAACCCGCTGAACCGGGTCCTCGGGTGTACTGAGCAAGGTCGGCCCGCAGCTCGCGAAGCAAGCTGAAGCGGTGCGGCCCAACAAGATAGAAATGGCCGCCCGGGAAATGGCTGCGGCGCGTCGACCCGGTGGTGTACCGGCGCCACTGGCCGGTCTGCTCCAGACCCGCGAGCAGATCGCCCGCGGCGGTGAACACGGTCAGCGGACAATCCAGCGGCGAGCAGGGTTGCGGACGGTAGGTCTCGCAGGCCCGCAGGTCCGCGCGCAAGGTCGGAAGCCGGCGGTCGAATTGTGCTCTCGCGCCGGAGCCGAGGAGTCCGCCCAGCCTGCGTACCCAGGTCAGAAGGTCGTCATCGGACAGTTCCGCACCGAGCGAGGTCCCATAGAGGTGAGGAGCCCGGCTTCCGGAGACGAAAAGATGGGCGGGGGCAGGCGCGTCGAGTTCGCGCAGGACACATGCCACCTCGTAGGCCAACAGGGCGCCCATGCTGTGCCCGAAAAGCGCGTAACGATCTTCCAGGAACCCTCGGCCGATCAACGCTGTAGCGACCTCACGCGCCAGCGCTCGGATCTCGGTCGAGGCAGGCTCCCACAGACGAAGTCCGCGGCCTGGCAACAACACCGGAACGATCTGCACCTCCGGGCCGAGATGGTCCGGCCAGTCCCGGAAGACCGACGGTGCGCCACCCGCGTGGGCGAAGCACACCAGCCGGACAGGCGCCGGGCGAGCGTCGACGCCGGAAAACCACAGATCGCCCGGGTCTGGCGCCGGCCGTTGGGCATGGAGCTCTTTCGGCACCGTCGGCATGGTCGCGCTCACCCGGCGAGGTGCCGATAGTCGATCTTGCCGTTGGCGTTTCGCGGCAAGGCGTCGACGCGGATCGCCTTGCGCGGCACCATGTACCGCGGCAGGTATTCCGCGCAATGACGTTTCAGGTCGAGCAGCGTCGGCTCTGGTGCGCCAGAGCGGGTCGTGTAAAAGGCCGCCAGCCCCGCGGTCGAGCCTTCCCCGGTGACGATCACCGCCGCTTCATCGATCGAGGAGTGCCGAACGATCACCGATTCGACCTCGCCGAGTTCGGTGCGGTACCCAGACAGTTTCACCATCCGGTCCTTGCGGCCGCGATAGATGATGCGACCGTCCACGCAGCTCACCAGGTCACCCGTCGGGTGGCGGCGCTGCCGATGCTGCTCAGCCATCGGTTCCCCATCCCGCCGCCAGTAGCCAGAGGTGACGCAGTCGCCTTCGACGACCAATTCACCGAATGCGTCGGGCCCGTCGATCGGCAGCCCGTCCTCATCGAGGACCAGCAGTTTGGCGCCGCCGACCGGAAGCCCGAGCGGCAACGGCTCCTCGCGGCCGAGATCTTGCGCTGTCACCTGGTGGTATGTGCACACGTTGGTCTCGGTGGGGCCATAGAGGTTGTAGAGCTGAGTCCGCTCATGCAGTTGCGCCGCGAGCTCGAGCAGCCGTGGTTTGGGGTATACCTCGCCCGCGAAGAGCACATAACGCAAGCTACGGACGATGTCAGGAGCCAAGGCACCGCAGGCGGTGAGCAGAGTCAGGATCGACGGCACCGAATACCACACGGTGACCCGGTGTTTCCGAATGCCGTCGGCCAGCGCCGCCGGATCGCGGGCCTGCTCGTCCTCCACGATCCACATCGCCGCGCCGACGGAGAGCGCGACGAACAGATCGAAGGTGCTGAGGTCGAAGTTGAAGGAGGCGTGGTTGGCGAAGACATCCGCCTCACCCACATTCAGTTCGGTACAGGCCCAGTCGATGAACGCGCCGAGGTTGCGATGGGAGATCTGCACGCCTTTCGGCGTTCCGGTCGATCCGGAGGTGTACAAGATCGCGGCCAGGCTGGACGGCGTCACCGGCGCACGGGCCGCTTCGCCCGGGCCTGCGTCGACGATGAACTCGGACCAAGTCACCGTTGGGACCTTCGCGCAAGCGCCGGCGATTCGCCCGACTACCACCACGGCACGCACAGACGACGGCAACGCCAAGTCCGCAAGTTGGGGTAGATGCCGCTCGTCGGTGACAAGCAGGATCGGATCGGTGTCCGCGACGATCGCCGCCAGCCGGCTCGCGGGGTGCGCACCGTCGACGGCCACGTACGCACAACCGCGATGCAGCGCACCCAGCATCGCCTGGACATACTCCGGGCACTTGTCCATCCAGATGACCACCCGATCACCCAGCACCGCACCAGATTTCGCCAGCCGGTGCGCCACCGCGTGCACCGTGGTGGCGAGCTCTCCGTAGGTGACCGTGGTCCGCCCGAGCAGCGCAGGGCGAGCCGCATGCTGGTCGGAGGTGATGTCCGGCAGGCCGATGACTCGGTCGCTCACTGTAGTACCCCGGTTTCCCGGCCCGCGTCGATGAAGATCTGAGCGGCAAGCGCCAAGTCCTCAGGTGTGTGCTCGGAGGTGACGCTGACCCGCAACCGGGCTTCACCGAGCGGTACGCCGGGGAAAACCACTGTCTGACAGAACAATCCACGCGCCCGCACTGCGCGGCCCATCTCCATGGCCTTACGCTCGTCGCCGACGACGATCGGCAGGATCGCGCTTCGAGAGTGTTCGAGGTCGAATCCCGCGGTGTCGAGGTAGCCGCTCAGAATGCGAATGTTGTTCCACAGCATCGCGATGCGCTCCGGTTCGGTTTCCATCACGTCGATAGCGGCGATCAGTCCCGCTGCGACACCAGCCGGAATGGTCGCCGCGAACACATACGAGTTCGAATAGAAGCGCAGGTAATCGATCACGTCCTCGTCACCGACAACGAAGCCACCCATGCCCGCCAGGGTCTTGCTCATCGTGCCCAGTTCCAGGTCGACCTCCCCCTTCAAGCTGAAGTGCTCGGCAGTGCCGGTACCGGTGACGCCGAGGACGCCGGTGGCGTGGGCGTCGTCGACCAGTACTCGCGCTCCGTACCGCTGGGCCAGCTCGACGATCTGCGGAAGGTCGCAGATGTCGCCGTGCATGCTGAACACACCATCGGTGGCGATCAGCATTCCCCGGGTCTGCTCAGCGCAACGATCCAGGACGGTTTCGAGGTGTGCCATGTCGTTGTGGCGGTAGATCCGGCGTAGCCCGCCCGACAGTTTCCAGCCGTCGACGATGCTCATGTGGTTGAGCTTGTCCACGATGACCGCGTCGTTCGGCCCTACCAGCGCGGAGATCGCGCCCAGGTTCGCGGCGTAGCCGCCGGGGTACACGATGGCGGCCTCGCGTCCCTTGAAGGCGGCGAGCCTTCGCTCCAGCTCCTTGTGCAGATGGTTGGTTCCCCCGATGATGCGACACCCGGTGTTGGTGGCCCCGAATTCCCGGGTGGCGGCGCAGATCGCGTCGATGACCCGCGGATGGTTGGCCAGACCGAGATAGTTGTTCGAACCGAACATCAGGAATTCGCGAGTGCGACCGGAGATTTCGTCGTAGATCCGGGCCCGATTGGTGCACCGGGACCGCAGCGGCATGCCGTACCAGTACAGATGCTCGGCTTCGCGGTCACGCCGATGGGCTGCGAACTCCGATGCTTTCGCGAACAAGTCTGGTTTGTCGCTGACCAAGAAGTCACGCATCGAGCGGCCGTCCCAGGCAGTATCGCCCGCGGGTCCGATCGGATCCAGCTCGCCGATCGAGAGTTCCACCACTGGCTCGGCGGCCGGATCCGATTCGGCTGGCAACAGGTCGACGGCCTGACCGCGGTCGTGCGCTTCGAGTTCCTGGATCAGCGCATCCAAAGTTGTCACCGAGATATCCGAGGTCAGATTTGCGGGCAGGCCCAATTGCTTGGCCGCGTCCCCGATGATCGCGATGAGCACAACAGAGTCGATACCCAGCTCGCCCTCGAGATCGGCCGTTGGATCGAGTTGGTCCCGCCGGTAGTGCGTGTGCCGCATAGCCATCGACATGACCACCTCGGATACCGAATCCGCCGGCGTTGTCGTCTCAGTCATCGAATGTGCCCTACTTTCCACGAAAACGGTCGATCAAGTCCGCGATCACCGCAATCGACCGAAAATTGTCTGGCCTGACTTCTTGCAGCGGAATAGAAATCCCGAACTCTTCCTGAATCGCATGCACCAGATCGAATACTTCGGCAGAAGAGATGATATTCAGCTCCATGAGCGGAGTGTCCGCGGACAGCCCCTCACTATTTCCGTCCAACCACGAATCGGCGATACACTCCAGCAGGAAACCTTGGGCTGTCACAGCTACTCCAATATCGCAGTCAGCGGCTACGGACGTCTCATCAACAACCCGACCTTTACCGAACGCGCTGACGTTCCCACTGACGACCAGCTGACCAGCTATGCGGTGCCGGCGAGCCACAAGCCGGCGCCTCAATCATGGTGAGCGATAACCAAGGTTGCCTCTGCGTGATAGTTGTGACTCGTCATTAAAATCTGTCTCGTCAGGGGAAATTTCGAGGACGAGAGAGGTTCACCAATGGCGCTCAGCCTGTCCTGGGACGCACCCACCCCCGCCAGACGGGACGACGTGCGGCACACCGGCGCCGTCCACATCGACCTACTCGGATCCGTTTCCCTCGTCACTGCCGAGGGCCGAACCGAATTGCGGGCCGACAAGATCCGAGCAATGCTGTCGGTACTCGCGCTCAGGGCCGGCAACACCGTCTACTACAGCGAGATCGCCGAAGAACTATGGCCTGGCGAGCTACTCAAGAACCCGAGAAACGCGATTCAGGCGCAGGCCACGCGCATTAGAAAGACGATTCAGAAATGCGTGACCGGGAACCGGGAACCGGTGGCGCTGCGAGCAGTGCAGAACGGCTACCTACTCGACATTCCACGCGCTGCTGTGGATGCCAATCGATTCCTCGATCACGCCACACGCGGATTCGGCGAGTTGCCCGTCGATCCCGAACGTGCGCTGCGGTCGCTCCAGCAGGGGTTACGCCTGTGGCGCGGGCCGGCACTACTGAACACCCACTACGGCGAAGAGTGCCGCTCCGCGGCTGCGTTCCTCGAGGAGCAACGCCTCCTGGCCTGGGAAGATCTAGCCAGCGCGCACCTGCTGCTCGGCAATCATCGCCAAGCCACCATCGAGCTACAGCGACTCCTCGCCGCCCACCCGTCGCGCGAGCATCTGTGTGAACTGCTGATGCTGGCGCTCTACCGCACCGGCCGCCAGTCCGAGGCCCTGCATTTATTCCATCGGGTTAGACAGCGCCTGGACGCCGAGCTCGGAGTCCAGCCCGGCCGCGCGCTATTGCGCCTGTACGAAAGCATCCTCGCGCAAGACAGTGTGCTCGACTCCGATGCTGCGGTGCTGACGCGCGCGGAAGCCAACCTGCGCCCGACGCCGAAAACCAGGCTGACAGCCTGACTCCTCCGTGCCGCATCGGGCTGAAACGCATTTGTGGTCAGCCCGATGCGCCCTCTACCTACGCCGCGCGGCGACGGCGACGCCGCACTGGGAAGCCGGGATCCAGCTCTCCATGAACGACCTCGCCGCCGCATACAACTCGGATCAGCCCTTGAGCGGTACGCAGAAGGTGTTCTCAGCCGAGCCCACCGGGATCGGGATACATACTTCCACCGAGCCGGAGCTCGATCCCGAGCCGGAGCCCGAGCCGGCGGCGGCTGACCCGGCGCTCAATGCGACAGCGGACAGCGCGAACGCGGCGACGGCGAGCGGGCGGATAATTCTTGAGTTCATACGATCATCCTCGTTTGTGCTGAGCGATATGCCCCGGACTCGGGGCCGCCCAATCAGAACACAGTCCACACGACATATTCTCGCCGCCAGCAAAAGTTCAGGTTTTCGTATTATGAGACCGCGGTTTCATCGTGGAAGTGCACAACTGTTACATGGCGATGCACGAACATTGTTTCAATCCATTGTGGATTCGTCACCGAGGCGACCGAATCGGATCAGCCATAAGCGCGATCGACCACAGCGAAGAGCTCGTGGATGATGCCGGAACAAGCGACTTGCGTGGACCCCGTCTTAGGTTTGTCGTAGACGCCGAGCGCCGATGTCACGCTTTCGGCCACCGCCGCGTGGACGGCTTCAATTGGTATACCGTTCTGTGCGCAGCGGATCGCGGCGTGCTCGAACCAGTCGAACGCGAGAAGTCCAGAGGCTTCGGCAGCCTCGACGACCACAAGGGCACGTTCGAGACCAGTTCTGACTATTCGGTCTGCTTCCGCAGACCGAAAACTTCTACTTTCGGCCGATGTCGCGCGCGCCGATAGGCGTTCGTCGTCCGGACCCATAATCATGATGCTCCCTCCGCAGGATGTCAGGCGTCGACGGTACGTGCTGATCGCCGCAGCCTCGCGCGGACCGGATCATTTCCGCGATCCATCCAACTTGCGCAATTCAGATTTGTGACGACTCCTACGCAGCCGCAGCACGCTCGCAATGTGATCTGTCACAGCATTCACCTCCAACCCAGACGAAAAACACCTAAAACCACCGATGCTCGGCCGGAACAGCTACTGCCGCGTTAGCGTGAATCGCTTCGCCATGCTGCGGGGATGGAAAGGAGTAACAATGACCATCGCCAGTTCAGCCCCTACGGACTTGACCTTCTCAGGCCAGCCTGTCACATCGCCTTTGAAAGATGTGCGCACCCTTTCACGAAAAATGGTCGGCCACTTCATCGAGAACGTCGCACCGTGCCGGACACTGCCCGGTGAGGCGCTCAACGGGGACGTCACCGCCATCACTCGGACCTGCCTCGAGCTCGCGCTGAAGATGCTGAACGGCGGCCTCGACGGCCCCGAGAGCACCCACAAACTACAGGCCGCCGCCGAGGCTTGGGCTCGCGAAGGCATCCCGATCGATACCATCCAGCACGCGGTACACGAAGGCTTCAAACTCGGTTTCGACCTGGTCCTCGCTGACGCGACCGCCGCGGACTTCGAGAGTCTCAAGGCCGGCAGCCGACGCATTCTCGAAATCCTCGACACGATCACTACCACCGTTTCGCGCGCGTACGTGCGGGAACTGCGAGCCGTGGTGAGCGATCACCACACCGCGGCACACACGCTCACCTCAGCGCTGCTCGGCGGGAACTCCACCTCCACGATGGCGCGCGAATGCGGGATCGAGATCGCTGACGCCTATTGGGTTCTCGCCCTGGCGATCCCAGCACACCCCGACGAGAGCAACATCCGCTTGGACGCCAAAGTCGTTGCCCGGCGCAAACTCCGGCGCACGCAGGCAGAGCTCGCCAAGAAGTGCGCCGGCAAGGCGCTCTCGCTACTCAGCGTCGACGGAGGCACAATCCTACTGCCAACCACACTGCTACCAGATGGCGATCTAGACGCACTGATCGACGCATTGTCGGCCGCCGCGCAGGTCCCCATCACCGCGACAGTCATCACCGCCCCGACCGCAAGGATCCCGACTGTCGCCGACCAGGCACACGAACTCCTCGACATGGTGCAGTGGCTGCAGTACACAGGCGGCCTGTATCGCCTGAATCAACTCGCCGTAGAGTTCCAGCTCACCCGTCCCGGCCCGGGTCTCGAATGGCTTCGCACGATATTGACCCCACTCGACGAACACCCCGAACTCCTCGAGACACTCCAACGACACTTCAGTCTCAACCTCAGCCGCAGACGCACCGCCGACGCACTTCATGTTCACACCAACACCGTCGACTACCGACTCAAGAGAATCGGCCACCTGACCGGTTTCGATCCATGCAAGTTGTCCGACATCTTGCACCTGCGAGCAGCCCTGATCGCCCGCAGCTATCCGCCACGCGGTAACGAGACGACCAACCGGATCTGATCGCCTATTGCCTGGACGGGGCATTAGGGGTCTTCGTCAGACTGCCGACCGAATGTGCTTAGACAACTTTCGCCTGCCTTGGCGAGTCGCGAATGGTCCGGACGGATAGAGAACTTTCACGCGTGAATCGGCATGTCCCGCAATCTGTTGCAGCTGATGCAGCGGCACTCCGGCGCCAGCGAACCAGTCAGCCCGGTATGGCGCAGCGTGTGACACACCAAATACTCATAGCCGAGCCTGGTGTCCACTTCGTCCCAGTGGGTCGCCTTTCGAAGTCCGCCGGTGCTGATCCGGCCGGCCCGAGGAACAGCTGGCCCCATTCGATCGCCCATGAGCCGGGACAACTCTGTACGGCTTGCCGCGCCGAATGGCAACGAGACGCATACGCCGACCCGATTTCATTGTCGGCGAACATATGTGTGCAGGTAGCTCGCGATGGCCCGCACATTGCACCGTCACCGTGTGTCGATCGCCCCGCCCGCGACACCCGCTGCTACATTTTGCGCTGGAGTCAGGACGCGCACGCTCCTCGCCTTGTCACTCACCCACGCCGGTCCGGTGACGCATCCTCGGCCAAGGTCCCTCGCGGGCCCGCGCGCTATGCACAACCATCACCCATCGACGGGCGCAGTGGCGTGGGCACTGCGCCGGAATGGTTGATCTCGTGCCCAAGAACACCAGCTCCTCGCGCAGGACCCGCGGCCGCACGCTCGCCGCGGCAGAGAACATCACCTATACGGCGGCCCTGCGCCGACTCGATGCCATGAAAACGCATGAGCACGAAATTTCTTGCGTGACACCGACAATGACCCGTGGAATGTTGCCGCTGTTCGATCCCGGTGCCAGGCCGTACTGGAAGCGCGCACACGGGCCCGCCCTGCTCACTATGCAACCCGCGTGGTCGCAGGCCCCCGACGGGCGTGCTCGACCGATGGGATACCCACATGGCGGAATCGCCATGCTGATCCTGGCATGGCTGTCCACCCGAGTTGCCCGGACTCAGAAGCGAGAGATCGATCTGGGCCCCACACTCGCCGACTTCGTGTGTGGGCTCGGCCTGCCCGCCACCCTCGGCGCGTACTCGACCACCACCGTGGTGCGCAGGCAACTGCAGACACTACTCGAGTGCGAGGTGCAGATCCACGGTCCCGAGCGAGCCTGGACCCGGGCTACTCCTGTCTCGGCATTCAGCGTGTACTGGGACGGGGGCGGCGACCAGGACAGGCCGTGGGGAAGCGTGCGGGTGTCGGAGCACCTGTTCAATGAGGTCATGCACGAGGCCGTGCCGATTGATCTGCACGTCCTGCGTCGGCTCGCCCAAACACCCCGCGCCGCCGACGCCTACCTCTGGATAGCCGGGCTCCTCGCCGACGGATCGATGACGGTGCCGTGGACTGCGGTCACTGCGCGCCTGGCTGCCACCTCCACCACGCGACTCAACCGCCACGCTCCCTCGGCATCCGTCGTGATCCGCGAGGCGATCACCACCGTCGCGGCCGCCATGCCTCGAGGTGTCGTGCAGGTGCGCGACACCGAAATCGTGGTCGCCGGCACGCACCACTAAATAGCGCGAACCCGTCTCCACGCGAAGTCTGGCCTGGAAACGATTCCCGCCGTACATCGGAAGAACAGCACCAGTCGGCGGTGCGGGAGTTTCGATGCAGCCGACCTCACACTCCGATTCCGGGCGGACATGCCCGGAATCGGAGCCGATGGCGCATTGGTCGGTATCGACAGTCCCGAAATGGCTCGGCGGGTCACCGGGCCGGTGGCGGACACGGCGTCAGATCTATTGCGCAGCACGAACCGACCGGGCGGCGGGTCGCCAGGTGGCGCGGCCTTGTCGCTGCTTCCGATGCGGCGAGGCGACCGGGACGACGCGTGGCACCGTCACAGCCGTGATGGCCCATATGGAGTGTTCGCCAGGACCTTGTACGACCCGTGCAGTCGCTGCCAACCTGATCTTGGACAGACAGGTGGCATTAGCCTTCAACTGCGGCGAGGAGGTTGGCCATGGATTCCTCCGGGTCCGGCCCCATGGAGCAATCAACGGCAGCCGAATGGGGATTTGACGACCTGTTCATGCCAACAGATCGAAGGCCAGCCACAGCTGGAATCCCGTTTGCCTTTCCCGAGCCCAGAGAGCGCAGCCAGCTCGGAGACGTCCATCTCGCCTCTGCAACACTCGACGAGCGCGGCCGCGTTTCCGACCGCTCAGCCATGAGAATCCTCGGATGGCAGCCCCAGCAGCGTATTTCGATCGAATCGACCGAGGGTTTGGCCGTTGTCCAGCGCTCCCATGACAGCCGCCGGACAGTGCGGGCGAACGGATACCTCGTACTGCCGGCGACAATCCGCCATGACTGCAACCTGCATCCAGGGGACCGAGTAATCGTTGCCGCGTCCCGACAACGTTCAACTCTCGTCGTCTACCCGATGGCGATAGTGGCTGCGGCGCTGTGGTCATACAGACCGCACCCCTGGGGCATCGTGCAATGAAGTCCGATGACGTACGCGCCGCAATCGACCTCTTGACCCGACTCGGCCTCACGGTCGACGACATCACCGGCATCGATCCCAGAGACCGTTGCGCCCCAACCTTCTCCGAATACATCACGCACCTGAGCGCGGCACTACCCGAGACCACCGTCCGCACCTACCGGACGTATTGGAATGTGCTGGAACGGAAATGGCCCGATCGTCCGATCGACTCCCCCACCGTGACCGAGATCGATCAGCTGGTGCGGGAGCAAAGAGAACGAGCCGTCGTTCGCTCCAACTATCGTGGCGGTCGGGGCGCCGCATCGAACATGATCTCCGCGATTCGATGTATCTATCGCCATGCCGAAGCCGACCGATTGATTCATCCTCCCGATAACCCGGCGACCAAAGCGGCTAAACCACGGCGGCTACCCAGTACTCGGCACGCCCTCACCTTCGAGCAGATACGAGAGATAGGTCGAGTGGCCGCCAGCACAGGAAACGATCGGGAACTCGACTCTCTGATCGTCCGGCTTCATATCGAGACCGCGTGCCGCAAGGGCGGCGTTCTCGCGCTAACCATCGCTGACCTCAATATCCAGGACTGCCTCGTCAAACTCTGTGAAAAGGGAGAAACCGAGCGCTGGCAGCCGGTGTCTCCCTTGTTGATGCGCAGACTTGTCGAGCACGTACAGATGCGCGGTGGGCCGGAGGCCACCGACCACGTTCTCCGCTATCGCACCCGAACGCCTGTCGGCCGCCGACGCTATGACTATTTGACGAAGCGGATCCGAGAACATCTTCCGTGGGCGCAAGCCCTACAAGTCAGCGCGCACTGGCTCCGATACACAACGCTCACCTTCGTCGAGCGCGAGTTCGGCTATGCGGTGGCCCGCGCCTACGCCGGGCACAGTGAACCGGCCCGACCCGACGGTGCCACATACACCTACGTACGAGCTTCCCTGCCCGAAGTCGCCGAGGCCCTGGTGGCCATCACAGGCCAGCCGCATCCCCTCGCGCGCGTCGACCGGGCCGTGTGAGCTGCGTTTCCCATATCCCCATGTGACTGCACCAAAGTCGCTCTTCCGTGTGACTGCACCGGCGGGCTACTGTGAGTGCATGAGCCCCCAACTGGGGCGAATTCGCGCAGATCAGGTGACTGAAGTACCGTGCCGTCACATGAGCGAAGATCTGTTGGGCAAGAGTGCACTGGTCAGCGGCGCGAGCCGGGGTATCGGCAAGGCGGTGGCGGCGGAGTTGCTGCGGCGCGGGGCGAATGTGCTGATCACCGCGCGCAAGCCGGAGCCGTTGGAGCAGGCGGCCGCGGAGCTGCGGGAGCTCGGATACAAGGGGCAGGTCATCGCGCTGGCCGGGAACTCCGGGGACGCGGAGAGCCGGGCGGCGGCGGTGCAGCGGGTGGTCGCCGAGTTCGGGTCGATCGATATTTTGATCAACAACACCGGGATCAATCCGGTGTACGGGTCGTTGATGGAGGCCGACCTGGACGCCGTCCGCAAGATCTTCGACGTGAATGTCGTTGCGGCGCTGGGTTATGTGCAGGAGGCGTACAAGGCGTGGATGGGCGAGCACGGCGGTGCGGTGGTGAATGTCGCCAGCGTGGCAGGCATCCGCTCGACTGGCGTGATCGCCGCCTACGGCGCGTCGAAGGCCGCGCTGATCCGGCTCACCGATGAGCTGGCCTGGCAGCTGGGGCCGAAGATCCGGGTGAACGCGGTCGCGCCGGGCGTCATCAAGACCAAGTTCGCCGACGCGCTGTACTCGGCCGACGAGGAGAAGGCCGCGAGCATCTACCCGATGAAGCGGCTCGGCACCCCGGAGGACGTGGCCCGGCTGATCGCGTTCCTGGTCTCCGACGAATCGGCGTGGATCACCGGCGAAACCGTGCGGGTCGACGGCGGGCTGCTGTCGACCGGCGGTCTCTGAACCACGGTGCCCACGGGCCGTCCGGCGCGGGCCGGGCGGCCCTCGGCGTCTTCCGGAGCGCGGCGAACTAGGCTGCTGGGTCGACCGAGACGATCCGAGGACCGATACATGCGAACCCCCGACCTTGTGGTGTGCGGAGCGGGCCCGGCCGGTCGGGCGCTGGCCCATCGCGCCCTGCACCGCGGGCTCGCGGTGACGGTGGTCGACCCCGCGCCGCACCGACGGTGGACGGCGACCTACGCGGCCTGGCTCGCGGACTTGCCGGGCTGGCTGGACGCCGCGGTGGTCGCGGCGAAGGTCGACCAGCCCGTGGCCTGGGGTACCCGACGTCATGAACTGCCTTGGATGTACGCGGTACTGGACACCCCGCTGCTTCAGCAGTCACTGGATATCACTGGTGCACAGGTAATTTCGGATCGCGCGACCGAGGTCGGACCGCACTCGGTGACCCTCGCATCCGGAGCGGTGCTCACCGGCGAGCGGGTCATCGACGCGCGCGGCCTCGCCCGCGCTCCCGAACGCGCCGAGCAGACCGCCTACGGCGTGATCGTCGACGAGCGGCGCGCCGCCGCGCTCGAGCCGCTGTTCATGGACTGGCGCGCCGACAACGGCGCAGATCCCGATGCGCCACGGTCGTTTCTGTACGCGGTGCCGCGCGGCGACGGCTCGATGCTGCTCGAGGAAACCTGCCTGGCGGGCCGCCCGGCGCTGGACTCGGCCGAATTGCGCGCTCGCCTGCTGCACCGAATGCGTTCCCGCGGCATCGACCTCGACGGTGACGAGCCGGTCGAACGGGTCCGGTTCCCCCTCGAAGGCGGCCGGCCCGGCCGCCGCCGGGTCGGCGCCGCGGGCGGATACCTGCACCCCGCAACGGGTTACAGCGTCGCCGCCGCACTCACCGCGGCGGATGCGGTAGCGGCGGGCGAATCCGGGTGGCCGCTGTCCGGCCGCGCCGTCCACAGCTTGCGGTCCGCCGGGCTCCGGGCACTACTCGCCTTGCCGCCCAACGATATTCCGCTCTTCTTCGACGCCTTCTTCACACTGCACCCGCACGCACAGCGGACCTATCTGTCCGGCCGCACCGATCTGCCCGGCACCGCCGCGGCGATGACCCAGCTGTTCGCCGCGCTCCCGATGCGGCTGCGCCGCACCCTCGCGACATCGGTGCTGCGCCGCTAACGGAACATCAGGGCCAGTGCGGTGTCGGTATGCCGATAGCGCAGGTATTTGTCGACGACCGCCTCGCTGACCGCGGCGTTCGCCGTCGCGACGGTGACCACGATGAAGTTCTTCTTGGCTTCGGTCTTCCACTTGCCGACGGTGTATTCGGGCACGAACGACCCGGGCCGGAGCCGCAGATCCTTGCCGGTGAACTTGTCCTGCGTGGCGGCCGCGGTCTGCTCGTCCGGCATGGTCAGGACGAACTGGGTGAGCATCAGCCCGCCGTTCTCGCTGCGGTAGACCAGTTCCGAGGCGTATTGGCACCCGATCGCCGTCAGCTTCGAATCACGCTCGATATCGCGGCAACTCTCGTAATCCCGGCCGTCGACCCATTCGGCGTGCAGTTCGACGCTGCCGAACTTGAAATTCCAGGTGTCCATACCGAATTCGGTGTAACTGAAGCGATCGCCGGACGGAACCGGAAGCTGCTTGGTCGGACTGGGCACGATCGGCGCCAGCGACACCGAACTGGTTGCGCCGGTGGCCGTTTCGGTGCTCGACCCCTGATCCCGGAGCAGGAAGAACGCACTGCCCGCCGTCAGCACCAGCAGGGTCACCAGCCCCAGCGCGACGAACCGGCCGGGCCCACGACCCGAATCATCCTCGAGCGCAGGCACTTCCGGCGGCACGTCCGGCGGCGCCGCGAACTCGGCCCACCCCGGCATTCCGGAAAGCTTCGGCGCCTCGGGCACTTTCGCCACATCGTCCGGCCAGGCCACCCACTCGGGTTCCTGCCCCCACCGGTCCGGGTCCCGCTGCGGGTAGGGTCCGCCACCGAACCCAGGCGGATACGTCATCGCTGTCCTTCCTGCACCGCGGCCGTCCATCCCATCCACGCGGGCGCGCCCCGGCTGGCTACGACCCTACCGGGCGGGCGCCGATCGGCGACGCGCGGAAGTCCGTTTCGCTCGCGTATTCGAATGGCTTCCGCCATCATGGAGACATGCGAGCTATTTGGAAGGGCTCGATCGCGTTCGGGCTGGTCAACGTCCCGGTCAAGGTGTACACCGCCACCGAGGACCATGACATCCGGTTCCACCAGGTGCACGCCAAAGACGGCGGGCGCATCAAATATGACCGGGTGTGCACGGTCTGCGGGAAATCCGTGCAATACGCCGATATCGACAAGGCCTACGAATCGCCGGAGGGCGACAAGGTCATGTTGACCGACGAGGATTTCGCGAAACTGCCGGCCGCGGAGAAGCACGAGATTCCGGTGTTGCAGTTCGTCCCTTCCGACCAGATCGACCCGATCTTGTTCGAGAAGAGCTACTACCTGGAGCCGGATTCCACGACGCCGAAGGCGTACGTGCTGCTGGCCACCACGCTCGAGCAGATCGACCAGACCGCGCTCGTGCACTTCACGCTGCGGCAGAAGACCAGGCTGGCGGCGCTGCGGGTACGCGACGGCGTGCTGGTGCTGCAGACGCTGCTGTGGCCGGACGAGGTGCGCGCCGTCGAATTCGAATCGCTCAAGGACGCCGCCGAACCGCGCCCGCAGGAAATCAAGATGGCCGAAACCCTGGTCGCCACGATGTCCGACGATTTCGATCCGGATCTCTACAAGGACGAATATCAGATCGAACTGAAACGGCTGCTCGACGAGGCCATTGCCAGCGGCACCGGCAAGGTGCAGAGCCAGCCGGAAGCGGCGCCCGCGGAAATGGACGCCGAGGTCGTCGATCTGGTCGCCGCCTTGCAGCGCAGTCTCGAAGCCAGCGGCCGCCGTTCCGCGTCCGGGAACGGCGCGGAGAAGAAACCGGCCAAGAAAGCTCCTGCGAAGAAAGCGGCCGCGAAAGCGACCAAGTCCACCGCCAAGGCCGCCGACAAGCCGGCCAAGAAGACAGCGAAGAAGACCGCGACCCGCAAGGGAGCGTGAGCAAACACGCATTCCCCGCCTGGAGCGGCGTGAGCGCGGTGGCGCGCGCTCCTGGCAAACTGGCGGCATGGACTCCGCCATAGCGATCGTCCCGATGGGCCTCGGTCACCTACGCCAAGTGCTCGACCTCGGGCACGAGGTTTTCGACACCACCGCCAAGCCCTACACCTCGTGGTCGCTGACCAGCGTCGCCGAACATCTCGACAGCCACGACAACGCCTGCTGGGTCGCCCTGGACTCGGATCGGGTGGTCGGCTTCGTGCTCGGTTCCATGGAGTTCGAACTGCGCGACGACTGGGGCTACCTGGAGTGGATCGCGGTCGCCCCCGACATGCAGGGCCGCGGCCTGGCCCGCCGCCTGGTCGATGTCTGCTCGGTCGCGTTGTTCGCCGCCGGCGCCCGCCGCATCGTCACCGATGTCGAGGAGCGCAACGCCGCCTCGGCCGCCCTGATGACCCGCAGCGGTTTCACCGCCGCCGCCACCGTGACCCTGTTCGTCCGCCCGAATCCCGATGAACCGCAGGAAATCTCGGAGGACGAAGCGCTGCCGCCGATCGCCCCCGGCACCAAGCGCGCCCTGATCCGCCGGGGCCGGCTGGCCGGTGAGGGCCGGGGCAGCATCCGCTGACGGCTCAGCTGCCGCAACGGCGTTGGCGGCTACTGCGGCCGGGACCCTAGCGGTCCGGTTGCGCGGGTCGGTCGGTGCGGTACACAAAGTGCGCGCGGTCGTCGATCGGGTTGTCCGGTTCCAGATCGGCCTGTCCGACCCGGCGCATCCCGGCCTTCTCGAGCATGCGCCACGACGCGAGGTTCGCCGTCGACACCGGAATCAGAACGCAGCTGGACTCCGGGTAGTCGACCCAGGTCGCCTCGATGACCTCCCGGATCATGCGGGCCCCGAGCCCCTTGCCGACCCGCCGCGGATCACCGACCAGATAGTCCAGACTCACCGCGCCCGGCGGGACCCGGTAGTAGTCGGCCATTTCCTCGCCGTACTCCGGATAGTCCGCCCACCGGCAGCGCTGGACCAGGCCGAGCGGCTCACCATCGAGGAAGACGAGTAGATCCTCGTTGGGTTCCTCGCGCCGGGCGGACGGGCCGAAGTCCCGCCGCACCGCCTCCGGCGAGGTCTCGTGGTTCCACCACCGCGCCACGTACGGCTGCGCCAGCCACCGGCCCAGCAACGGGAAGTCGGCCTCGGTCGTGCGACGCCAAGTGATCTTCATGAGCCCTCCCCGGAGCGATGGCGACGGTAGTACCTGACCTGCGAGTAACGCCGCCTAGTCCGCCGCCGCGCGTTCGCGCCCTTCTTCGAAGAAAGCCAGCAGGCTCGAGGCCGTCCGCAGTTCCTCGCGCGGCCTGAGCGCACCGAACGGGGCGTTCCAGAATTCGCCGGTGCGCGGGGTCCATGGCCCGACATAGGCGTAGGGGCCGGGATGACCCGCGTCGCCCGGCGAGACCCCGAAGTTCACCTCCGCCCGGCTGCTGCCCAGATCGAAGTGCTCCGGCCACAGCACCGGTGTGACGTCGGGGGCGAGACAGCGTAGTGCGGCATCCCCGGTGGCGAACCAGTCGCCGATGATCGCGGCGGCCTCGGCGTCGACCCGGACCTCGTCGTCGAGTTGCTGCCCGGTGGTGTCGGCGTACAGCCCTTCCGGCGCGCCCGGTCCGATACCGGCGGCTTTGGCGATCTCGTTGTAGGTGCCCTCCAGCGGCACCCGTCCCCCGCCCGGACCCACCAGCCCGGTTCCCAGCACCGACACCGGCAGTTTGGCGCCCCCGAATCCCCCGAGCACCACCCGCAGCCGGATGGTCCCGAACTCGCGATATTGCGGGCCCGCGATCAACAGCTCCGCGACCCCGTGCAGCGACTGCCTGGTCTCCCGGTACTTTGCCTCGTCCACACCGCAAATCATCTCCGGTGCGAGCGTCCGATACACCCGTTTCCGGCCAGCTCCTTGCGAAATTATTCAACCAAATGGTTGACCATCGAAGCGACCACGGGCATACTCAACCATGTGGTTGAACATGAATCCGAGCGGCTGGACGCCCTGTTCCACGCGTTGTCGCACCCGACCCGGCGCGGCATGCTGCGCCAGCTCGCCGCACACGAATGCAGCGTGGGCGAGCTGGCCGAGCCGTATGCGATGACCTTCGCGGGCGCCTCCAAACACGTTCAGGTGCTGGAGCGGGCCGGGCTGGTGCGGCGCAGCGTGCGCGGCCGGATTCATCTCTGCCGCCTCGACGCCGGGCCCATCCGGGCGGGCGCCGAATGGATGCGCTACTACGAGCGCTTCTGGACCGAGCGGCTCGATCGCTTGGAACAACTTCTGCAGGAAGAGGACGAAGCATGACCACACAACAGGTTTCCGACTACGGGACCGTCACCGAACCCGGCGCCGTGCGTCTGGAGCGCCTGCTGCCCGGACCGATCGAGCGGGTCTGGCGCTATGTCACCGACGCCGAGCTGCGCCGGACCTGGCTCGCCGCGGGCGATATGGAGCTGAAGGACGGCGGCTCCGCCGAGTTGATCTGGCGCAACGCCGAATTGACCGGCGCCGAGGATCCGGCGCCGGCGGAGTACGCCGGTGAGCACCGCGAGCACGGCACCGTGCTGGCCTGCGATCCGCCGCGTCTGCTCGCGTTCACCTGGAGCAACGGCTCGATCGTCACCATCGCGCTCACCCCGGTCGAGGACCGCGTGCACTTGGAGCTGACGCACAGCAAGCTGCCCGATCGCGGGGAGTTGATCGGCGTCTCCTCCGGCTGGCACTGCCACCTGGATCTGCTGGTCTCCCGGGTGGCCGAGCGCGCCCCGGATCCGTTCTGGCCCAAGATGGACCGGTTGCAGACCGAGTACGCCGAGCGCATTCCCGAGTAGCGCCGAATGCGTACGAGCCCGTTCGCCTTCCGGCGAACGGGCTCGTACGCCGTTGCGGGCCAACTACTTCCGGAACTTCGCTTCCAGCTCTTTCAGCGTCGCTTGCAGATCGGCCGGGTCATTGGTCTTGAAGATGCCTTTGTAGCCGGTCTCCTCGCGCACCGCGGCCTGCACCTCCGGGTCGTGGTAGAGCTTGGCCACCGCCAGCAGCCGCGGATTGTCCTTGTCGGCGGCGCGGACGGCGAAGATGTTGATGTACTGCTTCAGTTCCGGACGCTCCGGATCGTCGGTGTAGATGACCTGCTGCTCGGTCAGGCCCGCGGGCCGGGCGAAAGTGTCGTCCACGAACGCGGCGTCCACGCTGTCCAGCGACTGCGCGGTGAGCGTCGGGTCGATGGTCTTCAGGCTCACCTTCGAGGCGGCGGTGTCGACGTCCTCGATCTTGGAATCCCAGCTCGCGCCGCCCTTCAGCACGATGAGCCCGGCGGCGGCCAGGCCCAGCAGCGGGCGCACCTGATTGGCCGGGTTGTTGCTCAGCGTGACCTGGCCGCCGCGCGGAATGTCGTCGACCGACCGATGCTTCCGCGAATATAGCGTCAGCGGGAAGATCTCGCTGGCGCCGATCGGCACCAGGGTGTCGTTGTTGCGGACGTTGTAGTTGGCCAGGTACCGCACATGCTGGAACTTGTTGATGTCGATCCGCTGCTGCGCCAGCGCCGGGTTCGGCTGGTTGTAATCGGTGAAGTTGACGAACTCGATCGTGATGCCCTGGTCGGCGGCCTTGCGTTTGAAGACCTCCCAGTGCGGCAGTGCGAGATCGTTCACACCGACGCGCACCACGTCCGCATTGTGCTCGCGGCCACAGGCCACGGTGGTGAGCAGGGCTAACAGCAGAGGGATCAGCAGCACTCGGCGCAGATTTCGCATTGGACGCAACCTAGACGTATGTCCAGGAATTCGCCAGAGTTTTGCTCAGCACAATTCGAACCGTTGCCACCCGCCCCGCTCCCCCGCTTGGATTACCGGGTTCGTATCGGCCACAAGCATTCAGGAGCAGTTGTGAAGTTCACTCGGGCACTGGCGATCCCGGTCCTCGTAGCCACCGCGGCCCTCACCCTAACCGCCTGCGGTAAAGACGAGAGCTCCTCTGGCACGGTAGTGCGAATCGGCACCACCGACAAGGACAAGGCGTGGGAGGTCTTCGAACAGAAGGCCAAGGACAAGGGCATCACCCTGAAGATCACCAACTTCTCCGACTACAAGCAGCCGAACCTGGCGCTGGCGCAGAAGCAGATCGACGTGAATCTCTTCCAGCATCTGCAGTTCCTGGGTGCCTACAACGTCGCGAACAACGACACGCTCACCCCGATCGGCTCCACCTACATCGTGCCGCTGGGCCTGTACTCGAAGAAGCACAAGACCCTGGCCGACATCCCGGCCGGCGGTGAGATCGCCATCCCGAACGACCCGACCAACCAGGCGCGGGCGCTCTTCGTGCTGCAAGCCGCCGGTTTGCTGAAGCTGTCCTCGGACAGCCGTCAGCCCTCGCCCGCCGACATCGACAAGGGCGCCTCCAAGGTGAAGGTGACCCCGGTCGACGCCGCGCAGACGGCGCTGTCGCTGGCCTCGGTGGACGGCTCGGTCATCAACAACACCTTCCTGGATCGTTCCGGCGTCGACCCGAAGTCCGCGCTGTACAAGGACGATCCGAACAACCCCGCCGCCGAGCCGTACATCAACGTGATCGTGACCCGCGCCGAGGACAAGAACAACCCGGTCTACCAGCAGCTGGTGGAGATCTGGCGGGATCCCGCGGTCGCGCAGGCGCACAGCGAGGTCACCAAGGGCACCGCCGTCGCGGTGAACCGCCCGGCCGCCGACCTGGAGCAGATCCTGACCCGGGTGCAGCAGACCACCCGCGACGGCAAGTGAGCTCGCTCCCGGCTGTCGAATTCCGCTCGGTCACCAAGGTTTTCGGCAAGGGCGAGCAGCGCCAGACCGCGCTGGACAGCATCGACCTGCGCATCGAGAAGGGCGAGATCTTCGGTGTGATCGGCTATTCCGGCGCGGGCAAGTCCACGCTGGTGCGGCTGATCAACGCGCTGGAGAAGCCGACCAGCGGCACCGTCGAGATCTCCGGCACCCCCATCACCGGGGTGCCGGAGCGCGAGGTGCGGCGGCTGCGCCGCGACATCGGCATGGTGTTTCAGCAGTTCAACCTCTTCCGATCCCGCACGGCCGCGGGCAATATCGAGTACCCGCTGAAGGTGGCGGGCTGGAAACGCGCCGAACGCAAGGCCCGGGTGGCCGAACTGCTGGAATTCGTCGGACTCTCCGACAAGGCCAAGAGCTATCCGGATCAGCTCTCCGGCGGGCAGAAGCAGCGCGTCGGCATCGCCCGCGCGCTGGCGACCTCGCCGTCGCTGCTGCTGGCCGACGAGTCGACCTCGGCGCTGGACCCGGAAACCACCGGCGAGGTGCTGCGCCTGTTGCGCAAGATCAACCGGGAACTCGGCGTCACCATCGTGGTGATCACCCACGAGATGGACGTGATCCGCGCGGTGGCCGACCGGGTGGCCGTGCTCGCCGAGGGCCGGATCGTCGAATTGGCCAGCACCTTCGAGGTTTTCGCGACCCCGCAGGCGGCGCCGACGCGGTCGTTCGTGGAAACCGTGCTGCACGACCAGCCTTCGGCGGCGGAGCTGAAGACGCTGACCGAGCGCCACGGCGGCCGACTGGTCACGGTCACCATCGATGACGAGCGCGGCGTCGGCGCGGCCCTGGCCACCGCCACCCAGGCCGACGTCCGGTTCGAGGTGGTCTACGGCGGCGTCCGGACCTTGCAAGACAAGACCTTCGGCAGCCTCACGCTGGCACTGCACGGTTCCGACGAGGCCGTCGCCAAGGTGGCCGCCGAACTCGAGACCGCCGGAAAGGGGTAGCCGTGCAAACGGATTGGGACAAGCTCCAGCCGGTACTGCTCGAATCCATCGGCACCACCATCTATCTGGTGCTGCTCACCTTCGTAGTGGGCGGTGTGATCGGGTTGTTCCTCGGCACCGCGCTCTACACCACCCGCAAGGGCGGCCTGCTGGCCAACGCGCCGGTGCACGTGCTACTGAACGTGCTGGTCAACGTGGTGCGGCCGATCCCGTTCATCATCCTGCTCGCGGCGCTGGGCCCGATCACCCTGGAGGTGGTCGGCACCACGATCGGCACCGAGGCGGCGGCCTTCGTCATGATCGTCGCGGCGTCGTTCGGCATCGCGCGCATCGTCGAGCAGAACCTGGTGACCGTGGATCCCGGCGTGATCGAGGCGGCCCGGGCGGTCGGCGCGGGCCCGCTGCGGATCATCTTCACGCTGCTGATCCCGGAAGCACTCGGCCCCTTGGTCCTCGGCTACACCTTCGTGGTGATCGCGATCGTGGACATGTCGGCCATGGCGGGCACGGTCGGCGGCGGCGGGCTGGGCGATTTCGCGCTGGTCTACGGCTATCAGCGTTTCGACTGGCAAGTCACCCTGGTGGCCACGCTGATCATCATCGCCGGCGTGCAGGGCATCCAGTTCCTCGGCAACTGGCTGGCCCGGAAGGTCTTGCGCCGGTAGCCGACAAAAGGGGTGTGCGGCTCGCGCCGCACACCCCTTTCGCGTCACCGGATCAGCGCGCGGTTCCCGAGCACTCCGAGGCCAGCACCTTGGCCAGCTGCGGACGCGCGCTGCCCAGGCTGATCAGCAGCGGCGAGGTCGGGTCCGGCCCGAGATGCGCCAGCGCGGCCTGCTCGGCCTCGTGCCGGGTGTATCCACCGCCCCAGGCGATCTTGCTGCCGCGAATCGCGACCGCGCCGCACGCATTGCGGAAGCGCACCAGGATCTCGCAGTTCGAGACGCCGCATTCGACCATCGCGCGGACGTCGGCGCCCTCCTGGGTCGGATAGTTGAAGCCGGTGCCGACGATGACGTCATTGCGGCTGGTGCCCAGTGCGAGCGAGCCGTATTCGCCGTCGTCGGCTACCGCGGTGCCCGCGCCCAAGGCGACGATCGCCGCGGACGCGAACAGTGTCAGGGCAGCTTTGCCCATCGGAGACATCTAAGAGTTCCCCTCAGTTGCAGTAATATATACGGTCCGAATACTGAGGCATTCAAATACTTTATTCAAATCGACAGTGCCGCAGCATATTTGACTGTTTCGAAACACATGGCTCGATGTGCAACGCTCATCGAGGAACAGGCAGACAAAAGGCTCGGCACGACTCGCGAATGCGAATCGTGCCGAGCCTTTGTGCTTTTCGACGCGTCAGCCCGCGTTCGCCGTGCAGGCGGACAGGATGACCCGGGCCGGACGCGGCGAAGCGCTGCCCGGGTCCGGGAACGGCGGGGCGCTCATGCCGAGCACCTCGTTGGAAAGCCGTTCGGCCTCACCGCGGCCGGCCGCCCAGGCCCAGCCGAAACGGTAGTCGGCGCCTTGGGACACCGAACCGCAGGCGTTGCGGAAGGTGACGACGACGTCGCAGTCGCGACGGCCGCACTCGTCCCGCGCGCCTCGTTCCGCCGCGCCCCAGCTGCCGTAGTTGACAGCCGAGGACACGCGGGCGGTGCTGCGCGAAATCGCCAGCGCGCCATAGAGATCACCGCGGGCGGCATTGAAGCCACCGTCCACGGACGTGGCGTGGTAACCCTCGACTTCCATGATTTCCACGCCACTTTGGGCGGCCGCGTTGGCCGGGCTCATGCCGGACAACACGATCGCGGTAGCGAATGTCGCCACCGCGCTCGCGGCAACCTTACGAGACAAAGACAAAAGAATCCTCCCCGGTTCAAAGGTGATGTCAGCGACGATCATTGCCTAGGAGATCCCAATTGTCCAAGTAATATGGGCCGCCTCACGCCACCCCGTCCTGGAACCACTGGCGGCTCCATTCGTCGCAGGCCCGCACGAAAGCACGCTCCCGCACCGTCGCCGGCCGCCGCGCCCGCTTGGCCTCGGCGATGACCAGCCGCCGCCAGGCGTGCAGCGGATGCTCCCGGGCGATGGCGGCCGCGATGTGCTCGGTGATGAGCTGCACTTCGAAGTACTCCAGCGGCGGCAGCGGACCCGCGCTCACCCTCGGCAGGTACGCCTCCGACAACCGGCAGATCACCAGAATGTCCCGATACGCACTGCGTTTGGGACCCCACGCGTCGAGCCCGCCGACGGGCGCGCCGATCCGCGTGATGGCCGCGGCATCGGCGAACCGGTCCACGTAGCCGACCACGCGCACCCGCGCGTCATCCAGCAGCTGATCCACGGCCTGATACAGGGCAGCGCGATCGTGATGAATGATCCGCACGGCAGCGAGATCGAGGACCCGGGCGGCGTCGCCGTCGAACTTGCCAACAGCCTTGAGACAGGCGACCTCTGGAGCCTTCTCCGGCCGCTGCTGAACCCGGCCGCCGATCCGCTTCGCGATTTCCCCGGCGATCGATCCGGCGGCCTGCTGAGCCGGGCCGCGAGTGGCATTGAGCGCCGCCAGATAATCGACGAGATACTCGGTATCACCGCGCCGCGCGCTGTCGAAGCCGCCGTGCCGGGCCGCGGCAACCGGCCGCACCCGCACCCGCCGCAACGCCCGTTCGGTGATCGCCACCTCGTCGGTGCTCAATTCCGCTATCGCGAGCGGACTTTCAGATCCTTCCAGCATCCCGGTCCAGCCACCCGCGGCCGCCACCGCCCGGAAAATCGTGCGCAGGTCAGCCAAAACCTCCGTGCCGAACAGTTCAGCCGCGGCCACCGGCGCCTCGCGCAGCATCCGCCGCCCCGGATTCGTACACAGAAACCGCACCAGCGCCACATCGGCCCGTACCCGCTCCAGAACCACCAGGTCCACCCCTTTCACACACGTCCGGAGGACGCACGGTAGGAAAACCCCGACCCGGCCGTCACTCGAATCCGCTGCGCGACAAAGCGAATGCCCAGCTCACAACCAAGTGATCGACTTTCCGGCCCGGAACCCGCGAAGCCACTCTCCACCCCGGGTTCGCGCCGCCGATCCTATGCAGGTCAGATCACATTCCCGGAACAAACGGGACACGGAAAGCACTGCGCCTCAGCGCCGTTCGAACCACCGCGTCAGGAAGTAGCTGAGCAGTCCGATCAGATCGGTGATCCGGGTACGCCCTGCCCGAGGCATGAAGGGCTATAGGCTCTTCCAGTGAGTACCGAACGGTCGGAATATGTTTTGCCCCAACCGCGCCAGCGATGGACAAAATCTCGAAGGGGGGTCGCGCTCCTCGTAGTCGGCCTGTACCTGGCCGTCATGATCAGGTTGCTTGTCAGTCAGAATTGGAACGATCTGGTTGTGAGCCGACTGGCTGGAGTGACCCTGCTGGTGGCCGTCGGGCTGATCGTGCTTTCTATGTTCGATAGTCCGCGGCAGCGGCGGACTACACGCAAAACGGCTGCCGTGCCAGTCGCGATCGCCCTGATCAACTGTTGCGCCGGAGTGGCGATCATCTGGACGGAGGGCCACCCGGTGAGCCACGCGGTCGGATTCACCGGGTTGGTCGCCCTCATGCTGTTCTTGAGCATCGGTTAGATCGACGCCGATTCGCAGCGCCGCGACCGATCGAACCGCAGCAACCGATCTACCAGCTGTCGGCCGACGCCGTACCGGCTCTGGCGGCGCACGGCGACATACTGTTCCCGAAGGTCAGCGGATGTTCTTGGTGCAGGCCGAGGTTACGACGGCGGCGGGGCGGGGCTGGGAGCTGCCGAGGTCGGGGAAGGGTGGGGCGGCGTCGCCGAGGGAGGCGACGGCGGCGTGTTCGGCGTCTTCCAGGGAGCCGGCGGCGGCCCAGCCCCATTTGCCGTCCGCGCCGCGGGCGATGGCGCCGCAGCCGTCGACGATGCGGAGGACGAGTTCGCAGTCGTAGACTCCGCAGTCGCGGATCGCGGCGGCGTCGGCGGCGACCTTGGACGCGTGGTCCACGGAGGCGATGGTTTTGCCGGTGCTCCACGAGATGCCGAAGGTGCCGTAGTACTTGCCGGCGGCCTCGGCGGGCGCGGCCGCTAAGACGGTGACCGCGGCGGACGAGGTGACGGCGGCGACCAGAGCGGACTTACCGAGCACAGACAAGAGGATCCTCCCCATTCCAGAAGTGGTACGGGGAGGATCTTCGCTTGATCGGTATCGAATTGTCCAGTGCCGGAAGGCTACTAGACCGTGAATCCGAGGGCGCGCAACTGCTCGCGGCCGTCCTCGGTGATCTTGTCCGGGCCCCACGGCGGCATCCAGACCCAGTTGATCGCCAGGTCCTCGACCAGTCCGCTGCGCACCAGGGCGTTGCGGGTCTGGTCCTCGATGACATCGGTGAGCGGACAGGCGGCCGAGGTCAAGGTCATATCGAGCTTGGCGACCTCGTTCTCGACGGAGATGCCGTAGACCAGGCCGAGGTCGACGACATTGATGCCCAGTTCGGGGTCGACGACATCGCGCATCGCCTCCTCGATGTCCTCGAGGTGCTTGATCTCCTCGGCGGAGAGTTCGACCGGAGCGGCAGCAGCCTGCTCGGTCTCGGTGGCCGGTGTCTCAGTCATGAGATTTTTCCGTTCGTGGAGGGAGTGTCGGTGCCCATTGCGGTCTTTCCCGCTTCGGAGTCGGATATCCGCACCACGGCGTCTTTGAACGCCATCCAGCCCAGCAACGCGCACTTCACCCGCGCCGGGTACTTGGCGACGCCGGCGAGCGCGATGCCGTCGCCGATCACGTCCTCATCGCCTTCGACGGCGCCGCGGCTGGAGATCATCTCGCTGTAGGACTCGACGACCTTCAGCGCCTGCTGCACCGGCAGCCCGATGACCTGGTCGGCCAGGATCGAGGTGGCGGCCTGGCTGATCGAACAACCCTGGCCGTCGTAGGAGACGTCGGTGACGTCACCGTTGTCGGCGATATTGACGCGCAAGGTCACCTCGTCACCGCAGGTCGGGTTGACGTGGTGCACTTCGGCGCCGAACGGCTCCCGCAGCCCGCGGTGATGCGGGTGTTTGTAGTGGTCCAGGATCACTTCCTGGTACATCTGCTCCATGCGCATGTCTTATGCAACTCCGAAGAACTGCTGAGCCTTCCGCACCGCTGCTACCAGTGCGTCCACCTCGTCCAGGGTGTTGTAGGCGGCGAAGGACGCGCGCGCGGTGGCGGGAATGCCCATGCGCTGCATGAGCGGCCACGCGCAGTGGTGCCCGACCCGCACGGCGACGCCTTCGTCATCCAGGATCTGGCCGACATCGTGGGCGTGGATCCCGTCGACCACGAACGACACCGCGGAACCGCGATCCACGTTCTCCAGGGGTCCGACGATCCGCACACCCTCGATGGCGCTCAGGCCTTCCAGCGCCCGCGCGACCAGCGCGTGTTCGTGCGCCGCGACGGCTTCCATGCCGAGCTCTTCGAGATACCGCACGGCCGCGCCCAATCCGACCACCTGCGAGGTCATCGGCACACCGGCCTCGAACCGCTGCGGCGGCGGGGCATAGGTGCTGGCGGCCATGGTGACGGTCTCGATCATCGAGCCGCCGGTGATGAACGGCGGCATCTCTTCCAGGAGCCGGCGACGCCCGTAGAGCACGCCGACACCGGAGGGGCCGAACATCTTGTGCCCGGAGAACGCGGCGTAGTCGACATCCAGAGCGCGGAAATCCACGGCCATGTGCGGCACCGACTGGCAGGCGTCGAGCACGGTGAGCGCGCCGACTGCCTTTGCGCGCCGGACGATTTCGGCGACATCGGTGATCGCGCCGGTCACGTTGGACTGGTGCGTGAACGCGACAACCTTGGTGGCGGGCGACAATTCGAGCGAGCCGAGATCGATCCGGCCGTCCTCGGTCACGCCGTACCACTTCAGCGTCGCACCCGTGCGCCGCGCGAGCTCCTGCCACGGCACGAGATTCGCGTGATGCTCCAGTTCGGTGATGACGATCTCGTCACCGGGACCCACGTGATGCGGGAACCGCGGGTCGGCGAAGGTGTAGGTCACCAGGTTCAGCGATTCGGTCGCGTTCTTGGTGAACACGATCTCTCCGGCGTCGACACCCACGAACCGCGCGATATCGGCGCGCGCGTTCTCGTAGGCGTCGGTCGCTTCCTCCGCCAGCTGGTGCGCACCACGATGCACCGCCGAATTGCTCTCGATCAGGAACTGACGTTCCGCGTCGAGCACCGCGAGCGGTCGCTGGGAGGTCGCGCCGGAGTCCAAGTACACCAACGGTTTCCTGTCCCGGACCGTGCGGCCCAGGATCGGGAAGTCGGCCCGGATACGGGCCACGTCGAGAGTGTTATGGACCATGGCGGTCATATCAGGCTCCAGCGGTCGCGGAAATGAACTTGGTGTAGCCGTTGGCGTCGAGTTCCTCGGCGAGCTCCGGGCCGCCCTCGGCGACGATGCGGCCGCCCACGAAGACGTGCACGAATTCCGGCTTGATGTAGCGCAGGATGCGGGTGTAGTGCGTGATCAGCAGGACGCCGCCGTTCTCGCGCTCCTTGTAGCGGTTGACGCCCTCGGAGACGATGCGCAGCGCGTCCACGTCGAGGCCGGAGTCGGTCTCGTCGAGGATGGCGATCTTCGGCTTGAGCAGGCCCAGCTGCAGGATCTCGTGGCGCTTCTTCTCGCCGCCGGAGAAGCCCTCGTTCACACTGCGCTCACCGAAGGCGGCGTCGATCTCCAGCTCGTTCATCGACTCCTTCACCTCCTTGACCCAGGTGCGCAGCTTGGGGGCCTCGCCGCGGACCGCGGTGGCGGCAGTGCGCAGGAAGTTGGTCATCGAGACGCCGGGCACCTCGACCGGGTACTGCATGGCCAGGAACAGGCCCGCGCGGGCGCGCTCGTCGACCGACATCTCCAGCACGTCTTCGCCGTCGAGGGTGATCGAGCCGGAGGTCACCGTGTACTTCGGGTGCCCGGCGATCGCGTAGGACAGCGTGGACTTGCCGGAGCCGTTGGGGCCCATGATGGCGTGGGTCTCACCGGAGTTGATGGTGAGGTTGACGCCCTTGAGGATTTCCTTCGCCTCGCCCTCGGGGGTGGCGACCTCGACGTGCAGATCCTTGATTTCCAGGGTGGTCATCGGATGTGAATTCCTTTTGCTGTGGAGGGAAGATTAGGCGCCGATCGCGGCGAGCTCGGCCTCGATGGCCGACTCCAGCCGCTCCCGGATCTCGGGGACCGCGATCTTCTGGATGATCTCGTGGAAGAACCCGCGCACGACCAGGCGGCGGGCGGCGTCCTCGGGGATGCCGCGCGAGCGCAGGTAGAACAGCTGCTCGTCATCGAAACGGCCGGTGGCGCTGGCGTGTCCGGCGCCGGCGATCTCGCCGGTCTCGATCTCCAGGTTCGGCACCGAGTCGGCGCGGGCGCCGTCGGTGAGGATCAGGTTGCGGTTCACCTCGAAGGTGTCGGTGCCCTCGGCGGCCGCGCGGATCAGCACGTCGCCGACCCACACGGTGCGGGCATCGCCCTTCTTGGACTCCGGATCGCCTTGCAGCGCACCCTTGTACAGCACGTTCGACTTGCAGTTCGGGACCGCGTGATCGATGAGCAGGCGCTGCTCGAAGTGCTGACCGGCGTCGGCGAAGTACAGGCCGAGCAGTTCGGCGTCGCCGCCGGGACCGTCGTAGCGGACGCCCGCGGTCAGGCGCACCAGGTCGCCGCCGAGGGTGACGTTGATGTGGCGCAGCGTGGCGTCGCGACCCACCTTGGCGTGGTGCGCGGTGGTGTTGACCGCGTCGTCGGCCCAGTCCTGGACGTGCACGACGGTCAGCTTGGCGCTGTCACCGAGCACGAATTCCACGTTCTCGGCGTAGGTTCCGCTGCCCCGCTGGTCGACGACCACGGTGGCGACGGCGAAGGCCGCGAGCCGGATCTGGGTGTGACCGTAGGCGGTCTTGCCCTCGCCCGGACCGGTCACGGTCAGCACGACCGGCTCGGCGACCTCGATCTCCTGGCCGACGGACACGACGGTCGCCGACTCGAATCCCGAATACGCCTGCGCGGCAACGCGATCGGCGGGCACGCCGGCCTCGCCGAGGCGCGCGTCGTCGCGGCCGACGGTCTCGACGGTGACGCCCTCGACCGAGTTGACCTCGATGGTGGCCTGACCGTCCCGCACGGCGGTGCCGTCGTGCAGCCCGCGCAGGCGGCGCATCGGGGTGAAGCGCCATTCCTCGTCGCGGCCCGAGGGCACCTCGAACGCGTTCACGTCGAACGAGGTGAAGACCTCGCCCTTGTTGATGGCCGCGCCCGCGCCCGGGTTCTGCACGACCTTGGCCGGGTTTTCGCCCTCGACCGCTCCAACGACTCCTGTCGCCATCAGCCGACGGCTCCTTCCATCTGCAGCTCGATGAGCCGGTTCAGTTCCAACGCGTATTCCATCGGCAGTTCCTTGGCGATGGGCTCGACGAAGCCGCGCACCACCATCGCCATCGCCTCGTCCTCGGTGAGGCCGCGGCTCATCAGGTAGAACAGCTGATCCTCGGACACCTTCGAGACGGTCGCCTCGTGGCCCATGGTCACGTCGTCCTCGCGGATGTCGACGTAGGGGTAGGTGTCGGACCGGCTGACCGTATCGACCAGCAGCGCATCGCACTTCACGGTCGACTTGGAGCCGTAGGCGCCCTTGTTGATCTGGATCAGGCCGCGGTAGGAGGCCCGGCCGCCACCGCGCGCCACCGACTTCGAGACGATGTTCGAGGAGGTGTGCGGCGCCAGGTGCAGCATCTTCGCGCCGGTGTCCTGATGCTGGCCCTCACCCGCGAACGCGACCGAGAGGACCTCGCCCTTGGCGTACTCGCCGGTCATCCACACCGCCGGGTACTTCATGGTGACCTTGGAGCCGATGTTGCCGTCGACCCACTCCATGGTCGCGCCCGCCTCGGCCTTGGCCCGCTTGGTGACCAGGTTGTAGACGTTGTTCGACCAGTTCTGGATCGTGGTGTAGCGGCAGCGGCCGCCCTTCTTCACGATGATCTCCACGACCGCGGAGTGCAGCGAATCCGACTTGTAGATCGGCGCGGTGCAGCCCTCGACGTAGTGCACGTACGCGCCCTCGTCGACGATGATCAGCGTGCGCTCGAACTGGCCCATGTTCTCGGTGTTGATCCGGAAGTAGGCCTGCAGCGGGATATCGACGTGCACGCCCGGCGGGACGTAGATGAACGAGCCGCCCGACCACACCGCGGTGTTCAGCGCGGAGAACTTGTTGTCGCCGGCGGGGATGACCGAGCCGAAGTACTCGTGGAAGAGCTCCGGGTGCTCCTTCAACGCCGTGTCGGTGTCGAGGAAGATGACGCCCTGCTTCTCCAGATCCTCGCGGATGGAGTGGTAGACGACCTCGGACTCGTACTGCGCGGCGACACCGGAGACCAGGCGCTGCTTCTCCGCCTCGGGGATGCCCAGCTTGTCGTAGGTGTTCTTGATTTCCTCGGGCAGGTCCTCCCAGGTCTCGGCCTGCTTCTCCGAGGAGCGCACGAAGTACTTGATGTTGTCGAAGTCGATGCCTTCGAGGTTGGAGCCCCAGTTCGGCATGGGCTTGCGGTCGAAGATGCGAAGCGCCTTCAGACGCTGCTCGAGCATCCACTCGTCTTCGCTCTTCTTGGCCGAGATGTCTCGGACAACCGCCTCGGACAGACCTCGTTGCGCGGCGGCGCCGGCCACATCCGAATCGGCCCAGCCGTAACCGTATTTGCCCAGCGAAGCAATGGTTTCTTCCTGGGTGAGCGGTTGCACCTGGTCGGTGGTCGTCGTCATTCGGCACTCCTTCCGGAGTCGTTCGTTCGTACCGTCGCGGGCTGTGCGGCGGTTTGTGGAGCAGACTTTTTCGGTATCGGTAGTAGCGGCACATGCGTCGTGCAGGCGCAATCGCCGTTGGCGATCGTCGCAAGCCGCTGCACATGGGTGCCGAGCAGGTCCCGGAACGCCTCGAGTTCGGCCTCGCACAGCTGCGGGAATTCCTCGGCGACGTGCGCGACCGGGCAGTGGTGCTGGCAGATCTGCACGCCCGCGCCCACCTTGCGAGTGGAGGCGGCGAATCCGGCGTCGGTGAAGGCTTCCGCGATTTCCTCGGCTTTCGCCTCGGTGTGCTGCGGAGTGTGATCCTCGACCGCGTCGATCCCGGCCACGATAGTCCGTGCCCGTTTCCGCGCGAATTCGGCAATGGCCTGTTCGCCGCCGATCTCGCCGAGCTGCCGGATGGCGGCGCCCGCGAGATCGTCGTAGGCGTGGCCGAGGCGGCCGCGTCCGACGGCGGTCAGCTGGTACTGCTTGGCGGGGCGGCCGCGACCCTTCTGCTGCCAGGGCGCCGACCGGCTGGCCCGCGCCTGACCGGAATCGATCAGGGCGTCGAGATGCCGGCGCACGCCGGCCGGGGTGAGGCCGAGCCGGGTGCCGATGGCGGTCGCGGTGATCGGGCCGTCTTCCAGCAGCAGCTGGACGATGGCGGCCCGGGTGTGCCCCTCGGCAGCGGGCGCAGGCGCCGACGCGGTACCAGCCTTGCGACCGGCCCTTTCGTCGTCATTCCGCAAACCCATGGTTTTCACAACACCAGTGTGGCGGAATTCGTTCCCTAAATCTAATAAGGGTGCCCTTGGAAATGCCGCTCGAGCTCGGCATTTGATCATGCCGAGGGCGGCTTCGGGCGCATAACCCGAGATGCCGAGGGTTCGCGGTGGCCGCCGATCGGGCCGATAGTGACCCATTGCACAGTCTCGGAGATCGACTATCAGCGCACATCAAGCGGGATTGCGACCCTCGATCCCGGCCGTGCGCGCGAGCACTCGGCCGGGATCGAGGGTATCCAGAGGTTCGCCGGGCGGTAGACCGGGATCGATCGTGCGACTTGGCACACAATTCGATCCTGCGTATGGGGCTGATCGAAGTCAGCGCACCGCGACCAGCTTCATCGGGGTTTCCAGGAGCGCGTCCACGGAGTCGGCCCAGGGCACGGTCACGCTGGTCACCAGGGCCGGATCGAAGCGGCCGGCCGCGACGAGGTCGAGGACCGCCGGAATGACGGGGCGTGCGTGCGCGCGGCCGGTGTGGAAGGTGCAGCAGCGGCTGTACATATCGAAGACCGGCAGCGGCACGTCCTTGGTCTGCACGCTCACGCTGGTGCACCAGCCGTCGTAGGTGGTGGCGTCGATGGCGGCGCGCAGCGCCTTGGCCCCGCCGCCCGCCTCGACGGTGATCGGGAAGCGGCCGACGCGGGCGTCGCGCGGTCCGTCGATCACCTCCGCGCCGAGCTTGTGCGCGATCGCCAGCCGGTCGGGGGAATCATCGAGGTAGACAACACGATCCGAACCGAGCGCGACGGCCAGACCGGCCGCGTAGAGCCCGATCGACGGCGCTGCCGGGCCGCCGATCACCAGGACCTCCGCGCCCGGATCGTCGGCCAGTTGCGGGCCGACGGCGCGATAGGCGTCCGGAATGTTGTCGCTGGCGCTGGCGACGGCGACCGGGTCGACCCCGGCCGGGAGCGGGACGAGCATGGCGTCGGCGTGCGGGATCAGAGCGAGGTCGGCCCACAGTCCGCCCCAGCCGAGACCGCCCAGGGCGCCGAGCCCGAAGGTGGACAGCGGCGGATGGCTCGTGCAGTTGCCGGTGCGCCCGCGCAGACAGGGTTTGCAAGTGCCGCACGAGATTTGGAACGGGACGACCACGCGGTCGCCGATCCGCACGGAGCGCACCCGCTCCCCTACCGCGACCACTTCGGCGACGCCCTCGTGCCCGAAGGGATACGGCCCGGGCAACGGGAACGCTCCGCGCAGCACCGCGGGGTCGATATCGCAGGTGGCCAGTGCGATCGGCCGGACAATCGCTTGCCCAGGATCGGCGATTTCGGGTTCGGGGACGTCTTCCCAAGTGAGCGCACCTGGGCCGGACAACATCAAACGCTTCATACTCCAAGTCTCGCTAGAACGTTCTTTCTAGTCAACGGTGCCGACTTCGATTCCTCGGTGCGGCACAGCATTCCGGAACTTTTCCGACGAACCGCCCCGATCGGCGCGGGGTCACACCGCGGAGAGTCCGGCATCTGCAAGCGTCATCCTGATCAGGCGCTCCATACCCGCCGCCACTGTCCGCAACGGCGCTTCGGACCGCCGCACCCGCGCCAGGATCGTCGCCCCCTCATAAGCCGCGACCACCGTGGTCGCCAGTTCTGCTGCCTCCCCCTCTGGCAACCCCACCTCGGTCAGCAGCCCGGCGAAAGCCCGCTCCATCATCTCGAAAGCGGCCACACACGCGACCCGGATCGCCGCCACATCGCTGCCGCCATCGAGGGCGGGCGTCCCGACCGGACACCCGTCGGTCCACTCGGACCCGGCCAGCTTCGCCACCATGAACGCGAACATCGTCTCGGTCGACGCGAACACGTCGCCGGGCGCCTGCGCCATCATCCGGCTCGACAGCACCGCCGTCCCGGTGATGGCCGCCACGGCGATCTCCTCTTTCCCTCCCGGAAAGTGGTGATAGATCGACCCATACGGCAGCCCCGCGGCCTCGCTCAACTTCTTCAACCCGAACCCGTGATACCCATGCCGCGCCAGCAACCCCGCCGCCGCCACCTCGATCCGCCGCCTCGACTCCGAAACCATGTGCTCGATTGTGCGCCGCCCACCCCACCCCAGCCGCGCGGCACCGCACAGACGGCCACACCGTAGAGCGCCTGACAACGGCTGCACGCGGTGCGCACTAGGCTTCGGGGCGTGGCGGTACTGGAGGGCGCGCGGCGCAAGACATTGGCGGTGGGGCGCCGGGCTTTGGGGCTCGACGTGCCCGCGTCCGATCACACGATCGCGGTCCTGCATCGGGACGAGACCGCGGTGCCCGAGCTCGATGCGCGGGAGATGTCGCAGTTCAACCGGATTCGGCTGATGGGGGCGACCGGGTCGGTGCTGATGGTGATCAGCGCGCTCGGGGTGGGCGCCCAGCCGGTGCTGCAGAACCCGGTGTCGGGCATGCGGATCTTCGCGATCTTCGGGCGCGCGCACACCGCGTCGCTGGCGGTGTGCATGGTGGGCACCACCTTCGTCGTGCTGGCGTGGCTGTTGCTGGGGCGGTTCGCCGTCGGCGGGCTCGGGGGCAATCCGCTGCACCGGCTGACGCGCTCGCAGATGGATCGGACACTGCTGCTGTGGGTGCTGCCGCTGGCGATCGCGCCGCCGATGTTCAGCAACGACGTGTATTCGTATCTGGCCCAGAGTGAGATCAGCGCGCGCGGGCTCGATCCCTATGTGGTGGGTCCGTCGCAGGCGCTCGGCAACGACAACGTGCTGACCCGCAACGTGCCGAATATCTGGCGGGAGACGCCCGCGCCCTACGGGCCGCTGTTCCTCTGGGCGGGGCGAATAATCGCCGAGATCACCGGCGACAACATTCTGCTCGGCGTGTGGATGCACCGGCTGCTCGCACTCGGCGGCGTGGCATTGATCGTGTGGGCGCTGCCGCGGTTGTCGGTGCGCTGTGGCGTCGCGCCGGTAAGTGCGCTGTGGCTCGGCGCGGCCAACCCGCTGGTGCTGTTCCACCTGGTCGGCGGCGTGCACAACGACGCGTTGATGCTCGGCCTGATGCTGGCGGGCCTGGAGCTGTGCCTGCGTGCGATCGACGACGCGCCGGTGTTCGACGGGCGGGCATACGCCCTGCTGATCGCCGGAGCGGTGGTGATCACGCTGTCGGCGTCGATAAAAGTCACGTCGATGATCGTCATGGGATTCGTCTGGGTGGCCTTGGCCCGCCGCTGGAACGGCGGGCTACGCACCTTGGTGACCTCGGCGGCGATGCTGGGCGGCATAGCCCTGGGGGTCACCGCGCTCATCAGTTCGCTCAGCGATCTCGGCTTCGGCTGGATCCACACGCTCAGCGTCGCGAACGCGGTGCGCAGCTGGATGTCGCTGCCGACCGCGATCGGCATCATCACCGGATTCGGCGGCGTGCTGCTCGGGCTCGGTGACCACACGACGGCGCTGCTCAGCATCACCCGGCCGATCGCCGCGGCGGTGGCGGCATACGTCACCGTGCGCATGCTCGTCGCCGCCGGCACCGGGCGACTGCACCCGGTCGGGGCGCTCGGCGTCTCGCTCGGCGCGATCGTGCTGCTGTTCCCGGTGGTCCAGCCCTGGTATCTGCTGTGGGCGATCGTCCCGCTGGCGGCATGGGCGACCCGGCCGATATTCCGGGGGCCCGCGGTGGCGTTCTCGGCGGTCGTCAGCGTGCTGCAGATGCCGCGCGGCGGCGATTTCGAGGTGTTCCAGATCGTCGGCTCGGCGATCGCGACCGCGATCGTGTCCGTGTTGTTCATCGTGGTCACCCGGAATGTGCTGCCCTGGCGGGCCCAGCAGCCGGGGGTGTCGGCTCCGTCACAGGAGGCCACGGCTTACCGTGTGTCCTCGTGACTTCTTCGGGACCGGCCGTTCGCGTTGATGGCGTCGTCAAGCGCTTCGGCGAGACCCGCGCGGTCGACGGTTTGTCCTTCGAAGTCGAACGGGCGCAGGTGCTTGCACTGCTGGGGCCCAACGGCGCGGGCAAGACGACCACCGTGGAGATGTGCGAAGGGTTCGTCACCCCGGACGCGGGCTCGGTGCGCGTGCTCGGCTTGGACCCGATCGCCGACTCCGACAAGCTGCGCCCGCGCATCGGCGTGATGCTGCAGGGCGGCGGCGCGTACCCGGGCGCGCGGGCGGGCGAGATGCTCGATCTCGTCGCCTCCTACTCGGCCGATCCGCTCGATCCGGCATGGCTGCTGCAAACCCTTGGGCTGCAAGACAATCGGCGCACCCCCTACCGCCGGCTCTCCGGCGGCCAGCAGCAACGTCTCGCGCTGGCCTGCGCGCTGGTCGGGCGGCCGGAGATCGTGTTCCTGGACGAACCCACCGCCGGCCTGGACGCCCAGGCGCGCCTGATCGTCTGGGAACTGATCGACGCGCTGCGCCGCGACGGCGTCTCCGTGCTGCTCACCACGCACCTGATGGACGAGGCCGAACAACTCGCCGACCAGCTGGTGATCATCGATCACGGGCAGATCGTGGCCTCCGGCACCCCGGCCGAGGTCACCGCGCACGGCGCGGCCGGTCAGCTGCGTTTCACCGCCCCGCCGAAACTCGATCTGGAGCTACTGGAAAGCGCACTGCCGGAAGGTTTCTCGCCGCGCGAGACGACCCCCGGCTGCTATCTGGTGGAGGGCGAGATCGACCCGCAGGTGCTGGCCACGGTGACCGCGTGGTGCGCGCGGATGAACGTGCTCGCCACCGACATCCGCATCGATCAGCGCCGCCTCGAAGACGTCTTCCTGGAACTCACCGGACGGGACCTACGCGGATGACCCAAGCCATGCCGAATCGCTTCGCACCAGGCACCTTCACCCCGGATCCGCGGCCGACCACCCGTGCCGCCATGCTGGCCGCGCAGACCCGCATGGAACTGGTCCTGCTGCTGCGCAACGGTGAACAGCTGCTGCTGACCATGTTCATTCCGATCACCCTGCTGGTCGGTTTGACGCTGCTGCCCTTCGGCAGCCTCGGCCAGGACCGCATCGACAAGCTGGTGCCCGCGGTGATGATGGTGGCGGTGATGTCCACCGCGTTCACCGGACAGGCCATCGCGGTCGGGTTCGACCGGCGTTACGGGGCGCTGAAAAGGCTTGGCGCGACCGCCCTTCCACGCTGGGGCATCATCGCGGGCAAGAGCGCCGCCGTGCTCATCGTGGTGGTGTTGCAGGCGATCCTGCTGGGCGCCATCGGTTTCGGGCTGGGCTGGCGCCCCGGCCTGGGCGGGCTGCTCCTGGGCGCACTGGTGATCGGCTTGGGCACAGCGGTTTTCGCGGCCATGGGGCTGCTGCTCGGCGGCACCCTGAAAGCCGAGATCGTGCTCGCGCTGGCGAACATCCTCTGGTTCGTGATGCTCGGCGTCGCCAGCATCGTCTTCGCCTCCGACGATCTGCCGACCGCGGTGAACGTGATCGCCCGGCTGATCCCGTCCGGCGCTTTGGCCGTCGCCCTCGAACAGGCGCTGCGCAGCAGCGTCGACTGGTTCGGGTTGGCCGTGCTGGCCGCCTGGGGCTCGGTGTGCGGAATCCTTGCCACCCGATACTTCCGCTTTCACTGATTTCGCTGCTCGTGCGCGCGGCGCGGAACTGAACGACAGCTTGTAGTAGACCGGGTGAAAGCGGCTTTCGACCGGCCGCTACCATCGTGCGGTGCTGTATCGCGCATTCTTGCGAGTCGTCGACCGCCTGCCGCTCCCCTCGCTGCGGGCGCAACGCCTGACCGCCATCGCGGTCGTCCTGACCCAGGCCGGCATCGCGGTCACCGGATCCGTCGTCCGCGTCACCGCCTCCGGGCTCGGCTGCCCGACCTGGCCGCAATGCTTCCCCGGCAGCTTCACCCCGGTCGCCGTCGCCGAGGTCGCGGGCTTCCACCAAGCCGTGGAGTTCGGCAATCGGCTGCTCACCTTCGTGGTGTCGCTGTTCGCCGGACTGATCGTGCTCGCGGTGACGCGCGCCCGCCGCCGCCCCGAGGTCCTGAAGTACGCCTGGCTGATGCCCGGCGGCACCGTCGTGCAGGCGATCATCGGCGGCATCACCGTGCGCACCGGGCTGCTGTGGTGGACCGTCGCGGTGCACCTGCTCGCGTCGATGCTGATGGTCTGGCTGGCGATGGTCCTCTACGCCAAGATCAGCGAACCGGACGACGGCGTCGAAACCGTCCAGGCCCCAGCCCCGTTGCGCTGGCTGACCGCGCTCAGCGGCGTCGCCCTCGCGGGCGTTCTGATCGCGGGCACGCTGGTCACCGCGGCCGGGCCGCACGCCGGTGACAAGAGCATCGAGCGGCCGGTCGCCCGGTTGCAGGTCGAGATCGTCACGCTCGTCCACCTGCACTCGCAGTTCCTGGTCGGGTACCTGGCGCTGTTGATCGGCCTCGCCTTCGGCCTCTACGCCGTCGGCATCAGCGCCCCGGTCCGCAAGCGCCTGTTCATCCTGCTGGCGATCGTCTGCTCCCAGGCCCTCATCGGCATCGTCCAATACTTCACCGATGTCCCCGGCATCCTGGTGGTCTTCCACGTCGCCGGAGCCGGCGCGTGCACGGCGGCCACCGCCGCGCTGTGGGCTGCGCTGCGCACCCGCGAACCGCTCCCGGTCGAAGCGGCCGTCGGTCAACCGGCGTAGCCGAGTGGCGCGGTGCGCCACTCGGCGGGTTCGCTCGGGTCAGACGACGGAGGGGCGGGTCAGGCTGGACCAGATGACCTCGCCCTGCTCGTCGAGCCGACGGGTCAGCTCGGTCCGGGCGTCTCCGACGCCGGTGGTACCCGAGACGCAATACTCGGTCTCGGCGCGGGTGAGGAGTTTGATGCCCACCAGGCGGATCGGCGAGAGCGGCCCGTCGACGCGCTCGGGCAGGCCCGGATCGGTCACACCGAGCAGCACGGTGGGATTGCCGTTGTCGTCGAGATAGTCGGCGGCGGCTTCGGCCGGGAGTCGCACGCCCGGCAATGTGATGGTGAGGGTGCCGTAGTTCTGCAGCGCGTTGGTGAAGGAGAACCCGCCGCTCGACCAGTTCTCGGTCACCGCCCGCACCATTTGCCCCAGCCAGGACGACAGCACGTCCGCGGTCGGCATCTCGGCGAAGTCCGTGCCGGTGGCGGCCGCGAACACCTCGACCTCTACGCCATTGGTGGGATCGGCGTCGGACCAGGCGATCGGGAACGACAATCCGTAACTCGTTGCCAGCACGCCGTATTGGCGGCGGATCACCCGGAAGCTGGGGTGCTCGACGCTGGCCGGTTCGGCTTCGTTGATCCCCATGTTGTTCCAGATCTCGGCGGGAAAGATTCTGGATTGGTAGCGCGGGGAATGGTATTCGGGATCGATGCGCCCCCACCCAGCCCACACACTGTCGAGGAGATTCCACGTCGGTTCGTAGAAACGTTCCTCGATATCTGCGTCTTGCGTATCACTCACGCGGAAAAGCTAGCCGTTCAGCGCTTTTCGGCGCAATCGGCTTTTCGGACGCGCTACTTCTCGTTGCGGGCCTTCGGGAAGCGGGTCTGCCGGGCTACCCAGCCGGCCATCTGCGCGAAGTGACTCTTCCGCGGGGTGACGATGGAGGTGAGTTCGCGATCCCACTCGTCGGCTTCGGTCAGGCCGTCGACGGTCTCGACGAGCTGCTTGGCTTCGCCCAGCGAGCCGACGACGCGGTCGCCCAGGATGCCGTCCTGGCCGACCAGGGTGACCCGGACGCCGATGCGGCCGATGGGCTGCAGCACCGCGGTGGCGGAGCCGCCGTGCTCGGCGACGAATCCCTTGACGGAGTCCACGAGGGCGCCCGACAGCTTCACGGGGGTGGCGGCTTCAACGCTCATGGGCAATACTTTACCGACCGGTAGGCCTCAGTCCATACCTGCGGGGTACAGGTCACTTCGCGTCAGTGCTAGAACCGAATCTCATGCGCGCCATTCAGGTTTCCGAGCACGGTGGTCCCGAAGTCCTGCAATCCGTCGAGGCGCCCGCCCCACAGCCCGGGCCGGACCAGCTCCTGGTCGACACCCAGGCGATCGGTATCAACTACATCGACACCTACTTCCGCACCGGCATGTACCCGCAGGCCACGCCCTATATCCCGGGTTCGGAGGGCAGTGGCGTGGTGGCCGCGGTGGGCGCGAACGTCACCGAGTTCGAGGTCGGCGACCGGGTCGCGTGGTGCGCCGCTCCGGGTAGTTACGCGGCGCAGGTCGCGGTCAACGCGGCAGTGGCGATTCCGGTGCCGGACGGCGTGGACGCGCCCGTCGCGGCGTCGGCGCTGTTGCAGGGTATGACCGCGCACTACTTGGTGGAGTCGGTGTACAAACCGGAGCCGGGCGAGACGGTCCTCGTACACGCGGGCGCGGGCGGCGTCGGGCTGATCCTGACCCAACTCGCCGCCGTGCGCGGGGTGCGGGTGATCACCACGGTGTCCTCCGACGAGAAGGAAGCGCTGTCTCGCGAAGCGGGCGCGGCGGAGGTGCTGCGGTACTCCGACGACCTCGGCGAGCAGGTCCGCAAACTCACCGACGGCGTCGGCGTCGCGGCCGTCTACGACGGCGTCGGCAAGGACACCTTCGAGTCCAGCCTCGCCGCGCTGCGCGTGCGCGGCACCCTCGCCCTCTTCGGCGCGGCCAGCGGCCCGGTGCCGCCCTTCGACCTGCAACGCCTCAACGGGCTGGGCTCGCTGGTCGTCACCCGCCCCAAACTGGGCGACTTCACCCGCGACCGCGCCGAGATCCGGTGGCGCGCAGGCGATATCTTCACCGCCATCGCGGAGGGCAAGCTCAACATCCGCATCGGCGCCTCCTACCCGCTGGCCGACGCCGAGCAGGCGCACCGAGACCTGGAGGGCCGCAAGACCACCGGCTCCATCGTCCTGCTGCCCTGACGCGGAGGTCCGCAGGTCGCGCGTTGCGGCGCGACCTGCGCCTTACCCTTTCACGGTGGCGATGTGGCTGCGCACGCACCGCCACCCACGCGCATCACGAACGAACACATCGGTGGTCCACTCGTCGGCGTCGAACCGTTCCCCTTGGTAGTGCGCGGTATTCGTCACCCGCGCGGTGTACACGGCGGTATCGCCGTACACCTGAATCAACGGCTCCCCCACCTCGTCCATCGCCGAGTGCGTCAACTCACCGGAGCTGATGAGCTCGAGGAAGTCCGCCCGGGTAGTGATCCCGGAATCGGAGACGATCACCCACTCGTCCGCCATGAACCCCGCGACCCGCGCCGAGTCGTTGGACACCACAGCCTCCGCCCACCCACGCGCAACGGCACGGATCTCCGCTACGAGGTCGAGCGCGCCGCTGGTCATCTGCCCATGCTAGGTCGGCCATCGCGCCCCAGCACCTGATTCGTCTGCGTCAGTAGTCGTGGCCTGTGATGCCCCGGTAGACGAAACGGGTCAGGCCCTCGATGGCTTGCTGGTCGGTCAGTTCGACGGTGCCCTCTTCGACTGCCTGGAGCAGGCTTTGGACGAGGAGGAACATCATGGCGAGGGTGGCGTCCGGGGTGCTGGGGAGCCGTAGGCCCTTGGCGGGAAAGCCTGCCACGTGGTCGGCGATGTCGGCGCGTTGCTGGACCGCGAACTGGCCGATCATGCGGGCGAAGTCGTCGTTGACGATCGCCGCCTGGTTGACCGCGCGCAGGACCGGGGCGTGCGCGCGGGCGAAGGTCCAGTAGCCGGCGACGTGGTAGCGGACTGCCTCCGGGTCGCTGAAATCCGGGTTGTGGTCGGCGGATTCGGCGCGCTCGTCGCCTGCGTCGGCCAGGTCCTGGAGCAGGGCCTGGAGCAGTTCTTCTTTGCTCGCGAAGTGGTTGTAGAACGATCCGGCGGCCCGGCCCGCGGCCGCGGTGATGTCGGTGATCTTGGTGTTGAGGTAGCCGCGTTCGGCGAACACGCGCGTCGCGGCGGCTTTGAGGGCCTGTTGGGTCTCGGCCGCTTTCTCCTGGCGACTCATCGCCACCGGCATCACCTCCTTGACAGGGAAACCTACCAACTCACATACTGAATCTATATTCACTGAATACAGATTCATTATAGGAGGAACCGTGTCGGACCTGGTACTCATCGCGGGAGCCGGACCCACCGGATTGACCCTGGCCCTCGATCTCGCCCGCCGAGGTCTCACAGTGCGGGTCATCGACCAGGCCGCCGAGTTCTTCGCGGGCTCCCGCGGCGACGGCATCCAGCCCCGCACGCTGGAGGTCTTCGAGGATCTCGGGGTACTGGACGCGGTGCTCGACGCCGGAATGCCCACGCCGGTGATGCGCGCGTACTTCGGCGGCGAGTTCGTCGGCGAACGCCGGATGGCCGAACCGGTCGAGCCGACGCCCGCGGTCCCCTACCCCAACCTGTGGGTCCTCGGGCAGTCCCGCACCGAGGCCATCCTGCGGGAGCGGCTTGCCGAATTCGGGGTGCGCGTGGAGCTGGGCACGGCGTTGCTCTCCTTCGAACACGACGCCGCCGGCGTGACCGCGACTATCACCGGCGGCGAAACCGTCCGTGCCGCATACCTTGTCGGCGCAGACGGCGGCCGCAGCACCGTCCGCAAAACCCTCGACATCCCCTTCGAAGGCACCACCGACGAATCCCTCCGCATGCTGCTCGGCGACGTCCGCGCCGACACTCTCGACCACGAGTACGGCTACTGGTTCGCCGCCTCCGCCGACTTGCCGATGGCAGGAATCGCGTTGTCCCCGTTGCCCGGTGGCCGGCACTTCCAGCTGGCCGCACCGCTCCCCGATGACGTCGAACCCACCCTGAAAACCTTGCAGGAGTTCATCGACCGCTACTCGGCCCGCACCGACATCACCCTCACCGACCTGACCTGGGCGACGGTCTGGCGTCCGAATATCCGCCTGGCCCAGCGCTTCCGGGCGGGCCGGGTCTTCCTCGCAGGCGATGCCGCCCACGTCCACCCACCCACCGGCGGCCAAGGCATGAACACCGGCATCCAGGACGCCTACAACCTCGGCTGGAAACTCGCCGCGGCGGTCTCCGGCGACGAATCCTGGCTGGACAGTTACGAATCCGAACGCCGCACCGTGGCGGCCCGGGTCCTCGGCGTGAGCACCGAACTGCTGGACAAGCTCGTCGACGGCGACGAAGACGCCATGGAACGCGGCGAGCAGACCCGCCAACTGGACATCAGCTACCGCTCCCCCGCCGCCACCGGCGCACTGGTCGCCGGTGACCGCGCCCCGGACGCGCCCCTGAAAGACGCCGCCGGACAACCGGTCCGCCTCTTCGACCTGTTCCGCGGACCACATTCCACCGTGCTGCACTTCGGCGAAACAGGTCCGCTACCAGCAGTTTCCGGCGCGCTCAGCTATGCCGTCCTACGCCCCGGACAAACAGCGACCGGCCCCTCCATCGTCGATATCGACGGTCACGCCTACGCCGCGTACAACGCCACCGACGGAACCACCGTCCACATCCGCCCCGACAACTACGTGGCAGCCATCGACGGGTAACAGTCCCAGCCGGCGGAACCACGGCCCGAGTTCGGACCGAAACTGCATGACACCCTCAGGCGGGCAGCAGCCCCAGCACGCCACCGACCGAACCACCGCCTGGTACGACCGGAGACAACGAGGGGTTTCTCGGCGAGCCGGACGACAATCAGCGGAGCAGCACTGCGCGTCTCCGCCACTGCGGACCCGTCCCCTTGCCCGCACCGAACTGCGGCCGGAGGTCGAGCGCCCGACTGGCGTGGGAGTTCCCGCGAACACTGCGCTGGCGACGCCGTTCGAGCTGACCTGGCGGCGGCCGCAGCCACCCGGTCGTTCACCCACACACCTTGTCGCCCACTGAGTTCGGATCTTCCAGGTAGCGGACCACCTCGGCGTCGACGCAACTGTTCTCGTCGTTGAAGACAGCGCAGTGTCCGTCGCCCTCGCGAATGAGCAGCGGACTCTTCATGTACTTCGCCATGCGCTCGGCGTTGCCGACAGGGGTGGTCGGGTCGTGGCGGGTGCCCACGAACAACAGCGGCGCGGCGTGGTCGGCGCGCTCGGGTTTCGTCGGTAGGAGCTTGCCCGGCACGAACTTGCCGGGGAACGGCCACAGGTCGCAGTCCAGCAATGGGAACTGCACGGGGCGGGGGTTGAAGTTGTCGAAGGTGGCGGCGTCGTAGAGCGCTGCCGCCTGCTGCTGTACCGCCGCGCGATCGGTGGTCGGTTCCGCGATATCGGTGCAGGTGATGGCGGTGAGCGCGTTGGTGCCGGCGCTGTCCTGCCAGTCGGCGAAATGCCGGATCATGGTGCCGTCGCCCTCCCGGAGGTCCTGCAGCGCAAGGAGATACGGCTGCCACAGCGATCGCCACAGCAGTCCGGAGTAGGTCGCCGCGATGATGTCATCCGCCGTCACCGCATCACCCGCACCTTCGTCCACGGCGACGGGCCGAGCGTCGGCGTCGCGCAACAGCTGCTGGAAGGTCGCCTCGGCGGTGACCTGATCACCGAGGGGGCACTCGGTCCCGCCCCGCTGGTAGTCACCGGCGCAGTAGGCGGCCAGCCGGGTGAAGGTGTCCTGATAGCCGCGTCCTTGACCAACCAGCCACTCGTGCGGCCGCTCAGCGATATCGACGACTCCGTCGAGCACCGCACTACGGTAGTGGCCCGGAAACCGCAGCGCGTACATCGCGGCGATCTGGGTGCCGTAGGAGTAGGCGAGCAGGTTGATCTGCGCCTCACCCAGCACCGCGCGCAGGAGGTCGACATCGTTGGTCGCCTCATCGGATCCGATGTGGCGCAGTACGTCCAGGCCGGTGTCCCGCACGCAGGCCGCGACCTCCGCGCGTTCCGCCGCCTCGATCGCCACTGTGTCACCGGCGAAACCGGCATTGTCCAGTCCACCAGCACACTGGATCAACGGCGTGGACCGGCCGACCCCGCGCGGGTCGTAGGAGACGATGTCGAATTGCTCGAGTACTTCAGGCGGGTAGGCTCCCCCGATCAAGTCCAGCCCCGTGCCACCAGGACCGCCGCTGATGGCGAGCAACGCGCCCTTCCGCGCTCCGCTCGCCGGTAGTCGCGATACCGCCAGCCGCACCGTCGGCACGTCCGCGATCGAACGACCTTGCACACCTTGATAATCGAGCGGCGCCCACACCTGCGCGCACTGCTGGCCCGCGAAGGGCTCGTCGAACCAATCGCCGGTCTCCCCGTCTCCGCAGGGAACCCAGTCGACGGATTGCCCGTAGAAGGCATCCAGGCCCGGCGCGACACCCGTCGCATAATCATCTGTCCGCTCAGCGGTACAACCACTGAGAGACGCCGCGACGGTAGCTGACACAGCGACCGCGCATGTCGCCTTCACGGCGAAAGAAGCAACCGCACGGTATTTTTCACGCACTTGCAGAAGTTAGCAGCGCTCAACACCATCGAAACAATCAGCGACTCAGCTGAAGAAGTTGCCGATCGTGTCCCAGCCGAGCACGGAGTCCACCGCGAGGCCGCAGAAGACCACGGCCAGATAGTTGTTGGATTGCAGGAAGAGGCGCAGCGGCTTGACCGATTCGCCGCGCCGCACGCCGGAGTACAGCTGGTGGGCCATCAGCAGGAACCACGCACCGGCGACCAAAGCCACGGCCGCGTAGATGACGCCGGTCGCGGGCACGAGCGCCAGCGTGGTGAGCACCGTCAACCAGGTGTAGATGACAATCTGCTTGGTCACCACCTGCTCGGTCGCGACGACCGGCAGCATCGGGACACCGGCCGCCCGGTAGTCCTCCTTGTAGCGCATCGCCAGCGCCCAGGTGTGCGGCGGCGTCCAGAAGAAGATGACGCCGAACAGCGCGACCGCGGGCCAGCCGATGCCGCCGGTCACCGCGGACCAGCCGACCAGCGCGGGCATGCAGCCGGCCGCCCCGCCCCACACCACGTTCTGCGAGGTGCGGCGCTTGAGGCCGAGCGTGTAGACGAAGACGTAGAACAGGATGGTCGCGACCACGAGCAGGCCGCTGAGCAGGTTCGCCTGCCACCACAGCCAGGCGAACGAGGCAAGACCAAGCGCCACACCGAAAATGAAGGCGTTGCGGGTCGGGACGGCGTCGCGGGCGAGCGGTCGCTTGGCGGTCCGCTTCATCACCTTGTCGATATCGGCGTCGGCGACACAGTTCAGCGTGTTGGCGCTCGCGGCGCCCATCCAGCCGCCGAACAGGGTGACCAGGATCAGCCGGATATCGACGTTGCCGCGGTCGGCGAGCAGCATCGTCGGAATGGTCGCGACGAGCAGCAGCTCGATGACGCGCGGCTTGGTCAGCGCGATGTAGGCCAGGGGGCGGCGCAGTAGTCGGGAGACGAGCCCGTCGCCTTGCAGCCGGTCGGCGAGCGCCGTCGAAGAGCCGTGCGCATCCGCGATATTCGCCGGCGCAGGAGCGGGATTGTCACCCGGCTGTTGCCCAATCCGCACTGTCTCTCCTCGCACGTTTGTGCATCGCATCCGGCCATGGAATTCGCAGCCCGCGGCTCAGGCGGCGGGGCTACTACTACAGAGGATGGTAGACCCTCGGCAGGGATGCTCCCGCTCGCGCCCCCGCTCCGAGGCCGCGCCCACGGGCGTGCAGACCGGTCGGCAGCTGTCAATACCCGCCGGTAAGCCGGGTTCCCGCAACCCCGGTCACGCGGCACATCTAGGGTGGTGTGGACACACTCCCCCGTCGACGAAACCAATGTCAGGAGAACCTCGGTCGTGTCAGTGACAGACGACATCCGCGCCCTCACTCAGCCGAACTACCCGGACGACTGGACGGATCTGGACACCAAGGCCGTCGACACAGTACGGGTGCTGGCCGCCGATTCGATCCAGAACGCCGGAAACGGTCATCCCGGTACCGCGATGAGCCTGGCGCCGCTCGCGTACTCGCTCTACCAGCGCACCATGCGCCACGATCCGAGCGACCCGAGCTGGGTCGGCCGCGATCGCTTCGTGCTGTCCTGCGGTCATTCCAGCATCACCCAGTACATCCAGCTGTACCTGGCCGGTTTCGGCCTGGAGCTGGGCGACCTGCAGACACTGCGCAAGTGGGGCTCGCTGACCCCGGGTCACCCGGAGTTCCGGCACACCGACGGCGTCGAGATCACCACCGGCCCGCTGGGCCAGGGTCTGGCCTCCGCGGTCGGCATGGCGATGGCGGCGCGGCGCGAGCGCGGCCTGTTCGATCCGGCCGCCGCGCCCGGCGCCAGCCCGTTCGATCACTTCATCTACGTCATCGCTTCCGACGGTGACATGGAAGAGGGCGTCACCTCCGAGGCGTCGTCGCTGGCGGGTACCCAGCAGCTGGGCAACCTCGTCCTGATCTACGACGACAACAAGATCTCCATCGAGGACGACACCACCATCGCCTTCACCGAGGACGTGGCCGCGCGCTACGAGGCCTACGGCTGGCACGTGCAGGTCGTCGAAGGTGGCGAGGACGTCGTCGCGATCGAGGCGGCGCTGGCGGCGGCCAAGGCCGAGACCGCGAAGCCCTCGATCATCGTGCTGCGCACCATCATCGGCTACCCGGCCCCGAACAAGATGAACACCGGCGCCGCGCACGGCGCCGCGCTGGGCGCCGACGAGGTGGCCGCCACCAAGAAGATCCTGGGCTTCGACCCGGACAAGAACTTCGACGTGGCCCCCGAGGTCATCGCGCACACCCGCAAGGCCGTCGAACGCGGCCAGGCGGCGCACCAGGAATGGCAGCAGCAGTTCGACGCGTGGGCCGCGGCCAACCCGGAGAACAAGGAGCTGTTCGACCGGTTGGCCAAGCGCGATCTGCCCAAGGGCTGGGCCGAGAGCCTGCCCACCTGGGACGCGGATCCCAAGGGCATGGCCACCCGCAAGGCCTCCGGCAAGGTGCTGGCCGCGCTGGCGCCGGTGCTGCCGGAGCTGTGGGGCGGTTCGGCCGACCTCGCCGAGTCCAACAACACCACGATGCCCGACACCCCGAGCTTCGGCCCGGAGTCGATCTCGACCGGCATGTGGAAGGCCAACCCGTACGGCCGCACCCTGCACTTCGGTGTCCGCGAGCACGCCATGGGCTCGATCCTCAACGGCATCGCGCTGCACGGCCCGACCCGTCCGTACGGCGGCACCTTCCTGGTGTTCTCCGATTACATGCGCCCGGCGGTGCGCCTGGCGGCGCTGATGCGCGTGCCCGCGATCTACGTCTGGACCCACGACTCCATCGGCCTCGGCGAGGACGGCCCCACGCATCAGCCGATCGAGCACCTGGCCGCGCTGCGCGCGATCCCCGGCCTCAATGTGGTCCGCCCCGGCGACGCCAACGAGACCACCTACGCCTGGCGCACCATCCTGGAACGGGATTCCGCCGAGCACACCTCGCACTTCTCGGTCTCCGACCTGCCGCATCAGGACGGCCCGTCCGCGCTGGCGCTGACCCGCCAGGATCTGCCGATCCAGGAGGGCACCAGCTACGAGGGTGTGCAGAAGGGCGGCTACGTGCTGGCCGAGGCGTCCACCGGCACCCCCCAGGTGGTCTTGATCGCCACGGGTTCGGAGCTCCAGCTCGCCGTCGACGCGCGCACTACGCTGGAGGCGCAGGGCATCGGTACCCGCGTGGTCTCGATGCCGTGTGTGGAGTGGTTCGACGCGCAGGACAAGGCCTACCGCGACGAGGTGCTGCCGCCCGCGGTCAAGGCCCGGGTGTCGGTCGAAGCCGGTATCGCGATGCCGTGGCACCGATTCGTCGGTGACGCGGGCGAGATCGTCTCGATCGAGCACTTCGGCGCCTCGGCCGACTTCAAGACCCTGTTCCGCGAGTTCGGCATTACCACGGACGCTGTTGTCGCTGCCGCGCAGCGCACGCTCGAAAACGTGAAGGGATAAATTCCTATGTCGCAGAACGAGAATCTCGCCGCCCTGTCGGCGGCCGGTGTCTCCGTCTGGCTCGACGACCTCTCCCGGGACCGCATCCAGTCCGGCAACCTGGCCGAGCTGATCAACACCCGCAGCGTCGTCGGCGTCACCACCAACCCGACCATCTTCCAGGGCGCGCTGAGCCAGGGCCACGCCTACGACAAGCAGGTCAAAGAGCTTGCCGCCCAGGGCGCGGACGTGGATTCGGCGATCCGCACCATCACCACAGACGACGTGCGCGCGGCCTGTGACGTGCTCGCCGGGGTGTACGAGGCCTCCGGCGGCGTCGACGGCCGGGTCTCCATCGAGGTCGACCCGCGCCTGGCGTTCGACGCGGAGAAGACCACCGCGCAGGCCATCGACCTGTGGAAGACGGTCGACCGCCCGAACCTGTTCATCAAGATCCCCGCCACCGAGGCCGGCCTGCCCGCGATCTCCGCGGTGCTGGCCGAGGGCATCAGTGTGAACGTGACGCTGATCTTCTCCGTCGCCCGCTACCGCGCGGTGATGGGCTCCTACCTGGACGGCATCAACAAGGCCAAGATCGCGGGCCACGATCCGGCCAAGATCCATTCCGTCGCTTCGTTCTTCGTCTCCCGTGTGGACACCGAGATCGACAAGCGTCTGGAAGCGATCGGCACCGAGGCGGCGCTCGCGCTGCGCGGCAAGGCCGGCGTCGCCAACGCCCGCCTCGCCTACACCGAGTACCAGGACGTGTTCGACGGCGGCAAGCACACCTCCACCTACGCCCACCTGGCCTCCTCCGGTGCGAACCGGCAGCGGCCGCTCTGGGCGTCGACCGGTGTGAAGAACCCGGACTACTCCGACACCCTCTACGTCACGGAATTGGTCGCCGGGAACACGGTGAACACGCTGCCGGAGAAGACCCTCGAGGCCTTCGCCGATCACGGCGAGACCCGCGGCGACACCATGAGCGGCACCGGCGCCGCGGCGCAGGAGGTCTTCGACCAGCTCGCCGCCGTGGGCATCGATCTCGCCGACGTCTTCGACGTGCTCGAGCGCGAAGGCGTGGAGAAGTTCGAGAAGTCCTGGGAGGAACTGCTTTCCGCCACCACCGAAGAACTGCGTGGAGCGGGGAGCAACTGACCACGATGGCCGGCACAGCGGAGTTCAACAAGAACACTCCCCGCACTCGCGGGAAGGCGCCGAAAAACCCGCTGCGTGACGAGCGGGACAAGCGAGTTCCACGCATCGCGGGGCCGTGCAGCATGGTGATCTTCGGGGTCACCGGCGATCTGTCGCGGAAGAAGCTGATGCCGGCCATCTACGACCTGGCGAACCGGGGGCTGCTGCCCCCGGGCTTCGCGCTGGTCGGATTCGCGCGGCGCGATTACGCGGACGAGGATTTCGCGCAGGTCGTGCTCGACGCGGTGAAGTCGCATGCCCGCACGCCGTTCCGACAAGAGGTGTGGGATCACCTGGCCGAGGGCTTCCGGTTCGTCCAGGGCTCCTTCGACGACGACGCGGCCTTCGCCCGGCTCGCCGACACCCTGGCAAACCTGGACAAGGAACGCGGCACCGGCGGGAATCACGCCTTCTACCTGTCGATTCCGCCGGACATGTTCCCGGTGGTGCTCGATCAGCTCTCCGAGCACAAGCTGGCGCACGGCCCCGGCCCGGTGGCCGACGGGCGCGAGCCGTGGCGGCGCGTGGTGATCGAGAAGCCCTTCGGACATGATCTGAAGAGCGCCGTCGAGCTCAACGCGCTGGTCAACGGCGTGTTCCCGGAGGAGACGGTGTTCCGCATCGATCACTACCTTGGCAAGGAGACGGTGCAGAACCTGCTGGCGTTGCGTTTCGCGAACCAGCTGTTCGACCCGATCTGGAACGCCAACTACGTCGATCACGTGCAGATCACCATGGCCGAGGACATCGGATTGGGCGGGCGCGCAGGCTATTACGACGGCATCGGCGCCGCCCGCGATGTCATCCAGAACCATCTGCTGCAGTTGCTCGCGCTGACCGCGATGGAAGAGCCGATCAGCTTCCAGCCCAAGCAGTTGCAGACCGAGAAGATCAAGGTGCTCTCGGCCACGAAACTCGTCGCGCCGCTGGATGAGACCACCGCGCGCGGGCAGTACTCCGAAGGCTGGCAGGGCGGCGAGCACGTGGTCGGGCTGCTCGACGAGGAGGGTTTCGACCCGCAGTCGCGCACCGAGACCTACGCCGCGATCACCCTCGAGGTCGACACCCGCCGCTGGGCCGGGGTGCCGTTCTACCTGCGCACCGGAAAACGCCTGGGGCGGCGGGTCACCGAGATCGCGATCGTGTTCAAACGCGCGCCGCATCTGCCCTTCGATCAGACCATGACCGAGGAACTCGGTCAGAACGCCCTGGTCATCCGGGTGCAGCCGGACGAGGGGATCACCATGCGATTCGGCTCCAAGGTGCCCGGATCCAGCATGGAGGTGCGCGACGTCAACATGGATTTCAGCTACGGCGAAGCGTTCACCGAGTCCTCCCCCGAGGCCTACGAACGCCTCATCCTCGACGTGCTGCTCGGGGTGCCGTCGCTGTTCCCGGTGAACGAGGAGGTCGAATTGTCCTGGAGCATCCTCGATCCGGTGCTCGATCACTGGGCCGCGGGCGGTAAACCCGAGTCCTATGAGGCGGGCACCTGGGGTCCGTCCTCCGCCGACGAGATGCTGGCGCGCACCGGCCGGGAATGGCGGCGCCCGTGATCGTCGACATGCTCGACACCACTACCGGCGCGGTCACCAAGCGCCTGGTGCAGCTGCGCGAAAGCAACGGTGTCATCACCATGGGCCGGGTGCTCACCCTGGTGGTGTGCACGCTGGACAGCTCCGAGGCCGAGGACGCGATCGACGCCGCCAACGACGCGAGCCGCGAACATCCCTGTCGCGTGGTCGTGCTGGCGCGCGGCGACCGGGAGGCCCCGACCAAGCTGGACGCGCAGATCCGCGTCGGCGGGGACGCGGGCGCGGCCGAGGTCATCGTGCTGCGGTTGCAGGGCGAGCTGATCAACCACGAATCCAGTGTGGTGATCCCGTTCCTGCTGCCCGACACCCCGGTGGTGGCCTGGTGGCCGCGCGGAGCGCCGGAGTTCCCGTCGAAGGATTCGGTGGGCCGCCTGGCGACCCGCCGGATCACCGACGCGACCTTCGCGCCGGATCCGCAGGCCACCATCAAGAAACGGCTCGACTCCTACGCCCCCGGCGACACGGACCTGGCGTGGAGCCGCATCACCTACTGGCGGGCGCTGCTCACCGCCGCGTTGGACGAACCGCCGTACGAACCGATCGAGAACGTGACGATCTCCGGTCTGCGCGAGGAACCCGCGCTGGACATGCTGGCCGGCTGGCTGGCCGGACGCCTCGGCTGCCCGGTGCATCGCCAGACCGGTGACCTGCGGGTGGAGTTGCACCGATCCTCGGTGTCCATCGCCATCCAGCGGCCGCAGCACGGCCGTACCGCCACCCTGACCCGCACCGGCGACCCCGATCAGCGCATCGCCCTGGCCCGCCGGGAAACCCGCGACTGCCTCGCCGAAGAACTGCGCCGCCTGGACGCCGACGACATCTACGTCGAGGCCCTCGCCGGAATCGAGAAGGTGATCTATGACTGACCGCACCCCCGCCGACACCGTCGCGGTCCACCCCGACACCGAAGCGCTGGTCGCCGCGGCCGCCGTCCGCTTCGTCGAGGTGGTCGTCGAAGCCCAGGCCGCACGCGGTTCCGCCTCGGTCGTGCTCACCGGCGGCGGCACCGGCATCGGCCTGCTGGAACAGGTCCGCAAGTCCCCCGGCACCATCGACTGGTCCAAGCTCGACATCTTCTGGGGCGACGAACGTTTCGTGCCCGCGGGCGATCCCGAGCGCAACGAGCTCCAGGCTCGCGAGGCCCTGCTCGACCACGTCCCGGTCGACCCGTCCCGGGTGCACCCGGTCGCCCCCTCCGACGGCGAATACCCGGACCCGATCGAGGCCGCCGCCGAATACTCGGCCGCCGTACACGCACACTTGGCCGAACACGGCGCCTTCGACCTGCACCTGCTCGGCATGGGCGGCGAAGGACACGTCAACTCCCTGTTCCCCGACACCGACGCGGTCCGCGAGGCCCACGAACTCGTTGTCGCGGTGACGAATTCGCCGAAACCACCCCCGGTCCGCGTGACACTCACGCTCCCCGCGGTCCGCCGCACCCGCCACGTGGTGCTGGTCGTCGGCGGCGCCGCCAAGGCCGAAGCAGTCGCCGCCGCCATCGGTGGCGCCAAGCCGGTCGACATCCCCGCCGCAGGCGCTCAGGGCACGGAGTCGACTACCTGGTTGCTCGACAAGGACGCGGCCGCCGACCTTCAGCACTGACGGTAGCGCGGCTTCACCCACGAAGGACCGGTCAGCCACGCGCGGCCCGCGCGGACTCCCCGGTGGGCGCAAAGTGTCGATAACCCAGGGTGAGTTGACGGAATTCTTCCGGCGAGATGCGCACCGGTCGGGATTTTTCCGTTGATTCCGGGTGGAATCTGGTGACCCGGGCAGCGTTTGTCGGCAATGATCGCTGCATGACCGAACAGCGAGTCGATCTGGATGGACGGTTTCGGGCCGCGATCTCGGCGTTGCGGCCGCCGGTTGGCGTGGGCGATCGGGGTGGGTTCGGGGAGGGTGAGCTCCTGGAGTTGTTCGAATCGCAGGCTGCGAGCAGGCATCTGGATCTGGCGGCGCGCAAACTGGGGGTGGAGCGGCGCGGTTATTACAGCATCGGGTCATCCGGGCATGAGGGGAATGCGGCGGTGGCGGCGGCGCTGCGGGTGAGTGATCCGGCGTTGCTGCACTATCGGTCGGGGGCGTTCTTCGTGCAGCGGTGCCGGCGGGTGCCGGAGCTGGATCCGATTCGGGATGTGTTGCTCGGAGTGGTTGCGGCGGCGGCTGATCCGATATCGGGCGGGCGGCACAAGGTTTTCGGCAGCAAACCGGCGAACATCATTCCGCAGACCTCGACCATCGCGTCGCATCTGCCGCGGGCGGTCGGGTTGGCGTTCGCGCTGGAACGGGCTGCGCGGCTCGGGATTTCGAGTGAGTGGCCCGCGGATTCGGTGGTGGTGTGCAGCTTCGGTGATGCGTCGGCCAACCACTCGACCGCCGTGGGGGCTATCAATACCGCGATTCACACCGCACACCAGGGTGTTCCGATGCCGATCCTGTTCGTGTGCGAGGACAACGGGATCGGGATCAGCGTGCCGACTCCGCCGGACTGGATCGAGCAGGCCTACGGTGTGCGGCTCGGCTTGCAGTATTTCTACGCCGACGGCTCCGACCTGATCGATACGCTGACCACGGCTTCGGCTGCCGCACAATGGGTTCGCGAGCACCGCAAACCCGCGTTCCTGCGGCTACGCACCGTGCGACTGCTCGGCCACGCCGGCTCCGATGTCGAGGCCGCCTACCGCCGCCCTGCCGACATCGCCGCCGATCTGGACCGCGACCCGGTGCTCGCGACCGGCCGAATGCTTGTCACGACGGGCATCGCCAGTCCGGAGCAAGTCCTCACCCGCTACGACGACATCGCCCATCGCGTCTCCGCCATGGCCGAATTGGTCTGGCGCGAGCCGAAACTGACTTCCGCGCCTGCCGTGACCGCCCCACTCGCACCCTCGCACCCTGACGAGGTGCGCAACGACGTGCTTCGATCGATCCCGTCCGGCGATTCCCCCAGTTCGAGCGGTGACACTCGGATGACCCTGGCGCAGGCCATCAATCGCACTCTCGCCGACCTGCTCGAGCGTGACCCGGATGTCCTGGTGTTCGGTGAGGATGTGGGCCGGAAGGGTGGCGTCTACGGCGTCACCAAGGGGCTGCAGAAACAGTTCGGGGCTCGGCGCGTCTTCGACACGTTGCTCGATGAGCAAAGCGTGCTCGGCACAGCGCTCGGTGCGGGACTTGCCGGGTTCGTGCCGATTCCGGAGATTCAGTATCTGGCCTACGTACACAACGCCGAGGACCAGCTACGGGGTGAGGCGGCGACGCTGTCGTTCTTCTCGCACGGCCGCTATCGCAATCCGATGGTGGTGCGGATCGCCGGGTTGGCCTATCAGAAGGGGTTCGGCGGGCACTTCCACAACGACAATTCGCTTGCCGCGCTGCGGGATATCCCCGGTTTGGTCATCGCCGTACCGTCGCGCGCCGATGACGCCGCGGCCATGCTGCGCACCTGTGTGTCGGCCGCGCGGGTGGACGGGCGGGTATGCGTCTTCGTCGAGCCGATCGCGCTCTATCACACCCGCGACCTGCACACCGGCGATGACGCCTGGCCCGCGCCGATCGATGGTGACCATGTGGAGCTGGGCAGTGCCCGGATCTACGGGGACGGAACCGATCTCACCATCGTCACCTTCGGCAACGGCGTTCCGATGAGCTTGCGGGTGGCGCACCGCCTGCACGAGCACGGGCACGGCACCCGCATCCTGGACCTGCGCTGGCTCGCTCCGCTCCCGATCGACGATCTGCTCGAGCATGCCCGCGCCACCGGCCGAGTGCTGGTCGCCGACGAAACCCGCCGCAGCGGAGGCGTTTCCGAAGCGGTCTGCACGGCCCTGATCGATGCCGGTTTCGACGGTCGCCTCGCCCGCGTCACCAGCGCGGACAGTTTCATTCCGCTGGGTCCGGCCGCCGCCACCGTCCTGCTCGACGAAGCCGCGATCGAGACCGCGGCGGGCAAACTGCTCGCCGAATAAGGCACGCGTGCTCGTTTGGCGTGTTTCGGATTCACCCGCCACGCCCGGGAAATACAGTGGACTGGCCACGGCCCCGCAGGGAAAGGACAGCCGCATGACCACGATGTCCACGCTCGGCGAAGTGCGACCCGAGCACGATCGCGATGCCGATCTCGTCCTGCTGCACTACCTGCGGTCCTTCCGGCTGCCGGTGCTAGAGGTCTGGTCCGCCTGCACCGATCGCGGTCAGTTGTCGCGCTGGCTGGGCCCCGTCTCCGGCGGCAACGGCAACCTCACTCTCGCACTGCTCGACGGTCCGGTCCCCGGCCCCCTCGCCGTCCGCGTGGATCATTGCCTCGCCCCGCACGAGCTCGTCCTGCACGTGGACGGCTGCTTTCTCGAACTGCGCCTCACCCAGGTCGGCGTCCTCACCAACCTGGAACTGATCCGCCGCCACCTCTGCCCCGCCGACGCCCCCGGCGTCGGCCCCCGCTGGCAGTACGTCCTGGACCGCCTGACCGCCTACCTCGCGGGCCAGCCCCTCCCGAGCTGGTCCGAATACCCGGCCCTGGCAAGCGAATACCAGTAGGTCACTGCCGATTCTGCGCGGCGAGCCACAAGCCTGTGGACCTGGTGAGCGCACACCAGAGCGTCACCGACGGGCAAGCCAGCAACACAAGAAAGAAGACGAACCCAGCGGGTCGCACCGAATGGCTGACCGAGTAGCCGGGATTCATGACGAACGCCATCAGAATGAATCCCACGATATGGCCGGCCACCGCGAACCCGGAGCCGAGAACGATCAGCGCCCGCCCTACGTAGGAACCGGCGTAGCACAGGAAGGCGCCGGCCAGCAGGAACAGCCCGGCGAAGCCGAAAGCGAAGACGATCAGGTCGAGCGTGTCCGCGCGTTGCTGCTCATAGGGCTTGGTGTTCGCCGATTCCGCGTAGGCCATGAACGCACCGAACATCATCGCCAGCCCGCCGAGCACGGCAAGCGTGGCCGCGGCATAGGCCGTGGAACTGCTCTGCCGCAGGTCGGCATCGGAGATCATGCGGCAACCCTAACCGGCGCTGCATGCCGGAAGGCCCAGTGGCGCAGCATCTTCGGTACCTCTCCACACAATCTGCACATCGCGAGCGCGACAGTAGGTCAGAAGAAGAAGCCCGCGATACCCGCGCCCGGCTTCGCCCGGGCCGCGCGCGCCCAGCCGACGCAGGACTCGATCGCTTCGAGCACGTAGGGGTCGAGGTCGGCGTACTGCTCCGGAGTCGTCGCGGCCCACTGCTCCAGCAGTTTCGCGCACTCGTCGGCGGTCCACTCGCCGTAGCTGGGTACGAAGTCCGGGCGCGGCAGTTCCGGCGGCAGGCTGCCGTAACAGAAGTCGCTGACCCGGGCGTCGATGCCGAGCGCCGCCATGCCCTCGTCGACGAGTTCGAGCCAGCCGCTGCGGAACGGGCTGAAAGAGCTGTTGTTGAGGAACCGGCCGTGGAATTCGCAGATCGCTTGGTAGGCATAGCCGTACAGGTACGCGTAGGACTCGTCGAAGGGCCCGCCGTCGATCACCGCCCGAACCGCCTCGTATTTGCGTGGCGCACCCGCCTCGATCTCACTGGACCAGTACTCGTCGGCGTGGGCGAACTGCGCTTTGAACCGGCCGCCCATCATGCGCCGCAGCTTCTCGTCCCCGGATCCGATCGCGGAGCGGACTGTGTCGAGATCGACCAGGTAAAGGCTCAGGCTGTAACTCATGGCGCGACAGTATCCAGACCCACCGACAGATCCGCTTATCGAAACCTTATGAGCTACAGCCTGTTCGGGAACCCGCTAGGACTGCCGCAGCAGATCCCGCAGGTGACCGATGAGCAGCGTGTTCACCTCGTCGGTGCGTTCCAGCTGCACCAGGTGCCCGGCGTCGGAGATCTTGGTGACCTCGCGCAGGTTCGGGACGTGCGCCTGCATGGTGCCCAACGGGTCTCGGCCGCTGAAGCCTTCCATGTCGGGGTCGCGGTCGCCGTACATGAAGTAGGCCGGGACGGTGACCTTCGACTCGGCGTAATCGGCCGTGAGTTCCCAGTTGCGGTCCAGGGCGCGATACCAGCTCAGCCCACCGGTGAAGCCGGTGCGATCGAATTCGGCTGCCAGCGTGTCGATGTCGCTTTCGGCGAACCAGCGCCACGGCAGCGCCGGGGCTTCCGGGAGCACGTCGAGGTACCCGGTGCCCTCCGCCGGATGCTGCCAGGTGTCGAGGTAGTGGTAGTCGGCGCTGAGCGAAAAGTACACGCGTTCCAGGAACGACTTCGGGTCCGCGGCCAGTTCGGCGTCGGCGGGGCCGGGCTGCTGGAAGTAATCCAAGTGCAGGAAGTGCCTTTTCGCGGCCCGCGCCCACAGTTCCGACGGCGCTTTGGGCGGGCGCGGAGCGAACGGATTGTTCAGCACGATGAGGCCGTCGACCCGCTCCGGCGCGCGGAGCGCCAGTTCCCACACCAGTTGTGCGCCGAAGTCCAGGCCGACGAATACCGCCTTCTCGGCGCCGATGTCGTCGAGTAGCGCCAGCAGGTCCCCGATGACCGCTCGGTTGGTGTAGGCGTCCGGGTCGTCCGGGACTTCGGTGCGCCCGTATCCGCGCAGGTCGGGGGCGATGGCGCGATACCCGGCCGCCGCCACGGCCGGCAGCTGCCGGTGCCACATGTACCAGGTGTGCGGGAACCCGTGGCAGAAGACCACCGGATGTCCTTCGCCCTGTTCCGCGACGTGCAACCGTCCACCGTCGGTGTCGATGAACCGATGCGCCGGTCCCTGCTCTGCAACCACGCTGCCTCCAAACCTAGAACGTGTTCTCATTTTCACGGTAGTGTCTCGGAGTCGTGAGTGGAATAGCGCAAAGGCTCGACGGAAAGATCGCGGTGGTCACCGGCGCCAGCCGCGGCATCGGCAAAGGCATCGCCCTCGAACTCGGCGCGGCCGGGGCCACGGTGTACGTCACCGGCCGCTCCGCGACCGCGGGCAGGTTGCCCGGCACGGTGGCCGAAACCGCCGCGCAGATCGACGAACTCGGCGGCAAGGGCGTCCCCGTCGTCTGCGATCACCGCGACGACGACGCCGTGGGGCAGCTCTTCGAGCAGATCCAGAAGGAGCACGGCCGCCTCGACGTGCTCGTCAACAACGTCTACAACTCCCCCGCCGCCGCCCGCTGGCTCGGCAAACCGTTCTGGGAGGTGCCACCCAAGGCGTGGGACGAAACCTTCGATGTCGGCGTCCGGTCCCATTACGCCGCAAGCCATTTCGCCGCCCCCCTGCTGATCGAAGCGGGCGGCCTGATCGTCAACATCTCGTCCCCGGGCGCCGAACGCTATATGCACAACGCGGTTTACGGCGTCGCCAAAACCGCCCTCGACCGCCTCACCGCCGACCTGGCGCACAACCTCGCCGACACCGGCGTCACGGTCGTCTCCCTCTGGCCGGGCATCGTCGACACCGAACTGCTGCAATTAGTCCCCGCCGACGCCGACGGCAACCGCCTCATCACCCTTCCCGGCGAAGGCACCTACAACCTGGCCGAGGCCGAAACCCCGCGCTTCCCCGGCCGCGCCGTCCTTGCCCTAGCCACCGACCCCCACCGAAAAACCCGCACCGGCAACGCCTTCCGCGTAGCCGACCTGGCCGACGCCTACTCCTTCACCGACGTCGACGGCCGCGTCCCCCGCGCCGACTGAGAAGTAATGTGACGAGGCAGCTGACAGCACAAAGCGAGGCGCGGCGAATGCCGCGCCTCGAGCGTCAACCCAGCCTCAGGCGAACTTGATCTCCAGGCCGATGCCCAGGATCGCGATCAACCAGATCAGACCGGTGAAGATCGTCATCCGGTCGAGGTTTTTCTCGACGACAGTGGAGCCCGAGAGGCTCGATTGCACGCCGCCACCGAAAAGGCTGGACAGGCCTCCGCCCTTCGCGCGGTGCAACAGCACGAAGAGCACCAGCAGCACGCTGGTGATGATAAGGAGGATATCCAGGAACATCCGCATGGCGATCAGTGTATGTGGTGCCGCCCCCAGCCCCTAATCGACCCGGCTGGACGGTGCGACTACACGGCTACCAGGTGGGTGATCTGGTCCTCGCCGACGGTGTAGCGCGAGACTTCCTGCTCGCGCAGGTAGTCGTTGGCGGTGAGCCGCTCCTGATGCTGGTGCATGTGCTCGGCCCAGGACCGCACCACGAAGGCCTCGACGTAGCGGTCCAGGACGCCGACGTCCCGGTACAACCGCCATTCCATCGCGCCGGTCCGCTGCCGGGACCGCCCGACGAAGACCATCGCGGCGAGGAAGTCGTCGGCGTGCTCGGCGGGCACGTCATAGCTGCGCAGCACCAGGACCGGGCCGTCTTCCGGGTCCGGCTCGAAGACCAGCTCGGGTTCCGGCCAGTGCGCCGACGGGGTCAGGTCCACGTCCTCGGCGTTGTGCCGGATCGGCAGCCAGACGCTGCTGACCGCGCTGCACGCGAGCAGCCCGGCGGCGATGAGCAGCGCGGACACCGCGCCGAGTTCGTGGGCGACCACACCCCAGATCAGCGACCCGAGCGCCTGCCCGCCCATGAACACCAGCAGATACACCGACAAGCCGCGGGCGCGCACCCACCCGGGCAGCAGCAACTGCATGGTGGCGTTCATCGTCGACATCGCCAGCAGCCAGGCCAGCCCGGCGCCGACCAGCAGCACCAGCACCAGCGGGACGCAGAGCGCACTCACCCCGCCGGATTCGCCGGCCGCCATCCACCGGGGCAGGACCGCCGAGCCCGCCGAGGCGAGACCGAAGAGCACCGCGGCCGCGGTCAGCCGCTGCGTCGGCGTCAGCAACGCCCGGATCCGGGACAGTCCGAGCGCGCCGAGCACCGCGCCGAGCCCGAGCGCGCCGAGCATCAGGCCGTATCCGGAGGACGACAGCCCCAGCTCGTCGCGCGCGATCACCGGCAGCAGCGCCCACAGCGCGCTCGCGGGCGCGATGAACAGGATCGACCGCAGCAGCACCCGCCGGATCGCGGGCGCGGCCCGGATGAACCTGGTCCCGGCCTGCAAGGCGGCCAGCGGGCGTTCGGTTGGCAGCTTGCGCGCGGTCGCGGGCCGCCGCCACAGCGCGAGCACCGCCACGATCCCGACGAACGAGACCGCGTTCAGCGCGAACACCAGCGTCGGCCCGGACAGCGACACCAGGACCCCGGCCACCGCGGGCCCGACCGCCCGCCCGATATTGATGTTCATGCTGCCCAGCGCGGCCGCCGACGGGATCTGCTCGCGCGCAACCAGTTCCGGCTGAATCGCCTGCCACGCCGGACCGGTCAGGGCCTGCCCGCAGCCGATCAGGAACAGCAGCGTCAGCAGCACGCCGGGAGTCGTGTGGCCGGTCGCGGTCGCCACCGTCAGCACCGCGGCCAGCACCGCCATGGTCGACTGCGCCCCGATCAGCAGCCGCCGGCGATCCACCAGGTCCGCGATCACCCCGGACGGAATCGCCAGCATCATCACCGGCAGCGTGATCGCGGTCTGCACGAACGACACCAGCGCCGCCGCGTTCGGCTCGTCGACCAGAATCCACTGCGCGCCGACGGTCTGCATCCAGGTGCCCAGATTCGACACCAGCTGAGCGATCCACAACGACCGGTAGACCCGCGACCGCAGGGGTGCCCAGGTGGAGATCGGGGTCATCGCGTCGGCAGTGGTCACTCGGGTGAGCATATCGCCGGACAGCGCCCGCGAACCGACCGAGGTAACGGCCGTCGGCGAACCGCCGCCCCCCCGGATTCACCGATATCGACGGCGGGGCGCACGCCGCCACCTGGAACGCCGCCGTCGATGGGCCGCAATCGCATCCGGACCCTGCGCAACCGCCCCGCTCAGCCGCCTGCCGACGTTAGACTCACGCCATGACGGCGGAGCGCAAAACCCGGAAGGTGACGATCACCCTTCCCGAGGAAATTGCGGCCACACTGGACCTTTGGCGCGAGCGCGGTCAGATCAGTTCCGTCTCCGCGTATGTGGCGGATTCGGTGAAGGCGCGGATGGATCGCGCCGAGGTGGATCGGGTCGAAGCGCTGGCCAAGGTCGAAGAGGTGATCGGCGGGCCGCCGCCGCTGGAGATGATCAATCGGGCCCGGGCGATGCAGGGCCTGCCTCCGTTGTCGCAGAAGGAATTCGACGAGCGCCGTCCCGGTGCCGCGTGAGGGCGACCGACCGGGGGATCAGAGCCGCGGGGGCGGCATGCGGTAGCGAGGCGCGGTCGTGACGGATCGGAGTGAACTGAGTGGGGTGGTTTTCGATACCGCGGCCTTGACCGCTTGGGCGCATCGCGTCATGTACGCGCAGTCGGTCGTGTGGACCACCTCGGAGGCGGGCAACACCCTGCTGGTTCCGGTGACCGCCCTGGTCGCGGCCCGTGCTCTGATTCCGGTGCGCCGGCACGACATTCTGTCCGCACTGCTGGATCTGCCGAACACCGTCATCCGCGGCTTGGACGGTCCCGCGAGTAGACAGGTCGGCGCCACCCTGCTCGGCCGCCGCGACGCCGACACCATGGTCACCGCAGGCCACGTCACGCTGGAAGCCGTGAACCGAGGCTGGTCGTGTCTCACCGACCGCCCGGACAAGCTCCGCGAGCTCGACCCCCGCGTCATCGTCGACGTGCTGCCCTGATCGAAACCCAGGCCGCCATCGGGCGGGCACAGAATCACCCCGGCCTGGGCTGCTCAGCTCAGCTCACCGATATCGTCGGCGCTATGAGTTTCGCTCACTCCGCCGATGGCACCGCCCTGTACTACGAGGTCAACGGGCACGGGGACGACGTGCTGGTGTTGCTCGCGGGGCAGGCCAACAATCATCATTGGTGGGACGCCCCGCGCCCCGACTTCGACGCACGCTTCCGGACGGTGGTGTTCGATCATCGCGGCACCGGGCGTAGCGACAAGCCGGAAACCGGCTACAGCACAAGGGGATTCGCGGAGGACGTGATCTCGATCCTCGACGACATCGGCGTGGGCCGGGCGCACATCTACGGCACCTCGATGGGCGGGCGGATCGCGCAATGGCTCGCCGCCGATTATCCCGACCGGGTTCGTCGGCTCGTCCTGGGCTGCACCTCCCCCGGACTACCGCACGGACTGGAGCGCAGCCCCGAGGTCCAGCGCGCCTTGGGAAAGCGCGACACGGCCGAACAGACGCTGCTGGAACTCATGTACACACCGGACTGGCTCGCCACCCACGCCGGTCCGTTCCGCACCCTGGGCGATCCCGACATGCCCGTGCACGCCAAGCGCGGCCACTTCCAGGCCAGCAAGGAGCACGACGGCTGGGACGCGTGCGCCAAGATCATCGCGCAGACCCTCGTCGTGCACGGCTCCGACGACCAGTTCAACCCGGCGGCGAATGCGCCACTACTCGGTGAGCGAATCCCCGACGCTCAGGTATCAATCATCCCCAATGCACGGCATGCCTATTTCGAAGAGTTCCGCACCATCGCGTCACCGCTGGTACTGGACTTCCTGACCGCTTGAGAACAGATCTCGATCGCCGCGACGGCGGTACTCATGACCGCAGCGGCGCGCTTGCTCGACTGGATTGGTCCGGGCTCGCGGATTGCCGGCGTTCGAAGATCTCGCGGCAGTACGGATCGGCCAGGATCTGGGCCTTCGTGTACGTATCCGGCGGATAGGGGCGGGCGCGACGCACCCAGTCGATCCGAAGCTCCGGGATTGTGTATTGCAGTTCATCCCAGCGGGATTGGAGTCCACCGCGCCAATCCATCCGGTGCGGCCCCTCGACGAGCTCGGTGTCGTACCCGCCACGGAACCCGAGGTAGTCGTTCCATGCCGCGTAGGAGGTCGCCAGGATCTGGTTGTCCGGCACGTCGAGGGTGACCAGCCATCGGCCGTGTGCCCACTCGTGATACCCGAGAAGCGAATTCGCGGTAGAGCGCACCGCGCGGCGCTGCCGGGCGCGCCCGCGCCAGCACCAGATCGGCGGGACCCCGGCACAATCGATGCCGCGTCGGCGCATCTCGTCGGCCATGTCGCCAAAAGCGCCCCGCCAATTCGTGGTCACGAGCTCCCAGTCGGCTCGATAACGACCGGTCGCCCGCAGCGCCTCGATGACTTCCGGCGCTTGCAGTGTCCACAACCTCACCGCGGTAAGCCTATGCGCCGGAGTTCTTTTCGGCGTAGCTGACGAGCAGGTCCTCGATCAGGGCCAGCACCGCGTCGTCCATCGCCGGATTCGGCACCACCCCGCGCACCACCGCCTGCCCCGAGAACAGGTGCAGCACAAGGAAGAACAGTGGTTCGCGCTTGTCCTGCGGGAAGCGGGCGAGCACCCGGGTGCGTTCCACCTCGGAAACGATGCGTTCGTAGTAACTCTCGACGTTCGGCGCGATTCGGGTGCGCAGTTCGGCGTCCGAGCGCGCCGCCAGGTAGATCTCACGCAGGGCATGGGTGAGATTGCTCGCCTGCGCGTCGCGCAGGAAGCGCAAAGCGGTGTCGAGCGAATTCTCCTGGCTGCCGAGGTGTTCCATGACCGCACCGAAGGCGGCGATCTGGCGGGTGATGATCTCCTCGGAGGTCCGCACGATCAGGTCAAGGCGGCTGTCGAACTGCCGGAACATCGCGCCTACGGAAAGCCCGGCGCGGCCGCAGATCTCCTGCACGGTGGCGCGCTGGTAGCCGACCTCGCCGATGGCCGCGATGGTGGCGTCCACGAGCTTGGCCACGGTGGCGGCCCGGCGTTCGGACTGGGTGCGGCGCGGACGCTGGGAGCCGGCCGGTGGGCGCTCCGCAGACGGCGCACGCTCGGCGCTCGGGGTCATGGCTGACCATCCTGCACGGCGCTCAGGCCGTTACAAAAGCCGGGTCGGGTGACCGTTGACACAGGGCATACCAGCGCTTTACAGTCTCAGACGCCAGTTAGGAAATACACGCTCCCTTTTTGGAGCAACCGCGCGGCAGGGCGATCGGCCCGGTCGGCCCAGTGGATTCGCCGAGGAGTATCTGCATGAGAAGGACCACCGCACCAGGACGACAGGTCACCCGGGTCTGCCTGGCCATGGCCGCGGGCCTGACCGTCGCGATTTGTCCGATAGTGGCCAATGACGTTGCCGCGCAGCCAGTTCCGGTAGCGCCCGCGTTGCCGTTCCCGATGCCGCCCGCGCCGCCGTACCTCGATCCGGCCTTCTACAACCCGGATCCGGCCAAGGTCGCGTCCGCGGCGCCCGGCGAGATCCTCGCCGCCCGGCAAGTCAATCTCGCCAACTTCTGGCTCATTCCGCTCAACACCAACGCCTGGCAGGTCTCCTACCGCAGCACCAACACCCGCGGCGAGGCGATCCCCGCGGTCGCCACCGTCATCGTGCCGCACCGTCCCGCGCCCAGCGGCCAGCGCGGACTGGTCTCGTTCCAGTTCGCCGAGGATTCGCTGTCCATCAACTGCGCGCCCTCCTACACGCTGCAGATGGGGTCGCTGCCAAACCCGCTCAATCCGGTGATCGGCGCGGAATTCATCGAAGTGCAGGCGATGCTGCAACTGGGACACGCGGTGGTGATCCCGGATCATCAGGGCCCCAACGCCGCGTACGCGACCGGTCCACTCGGCGCTCGCATCACCCTGGACGGCATCCGCGCGGCCCAGAACTTCGAGCCGGCCGGTCTGCCTGGGACAGCCACGCGCACCACCATGTGGGGCTACTCCGGCGGCGCGATACCGACCGCGCACGCCGCCGAACTGCACGCCGAGTACGCGCCGGAACTGAATCTGGTCGGCTCCGCGTCCGGCGGCTTGCTGGCCGACATCCGCATGGCCATCGACTACAACAACGGCACCTCCACCTTCGGCGGCGCGGTCCTGGGCGGCCTGTTCGGTGTCGCGCGGGAGTACCCGGAATTGAACGCCTTCATCGACCGCTACATGAACCCGCTCGGCAAAGCCGTGCGGGTGGTCCACGAAGGCCAGTGCGTGACACTGCAATTCGCCGGATTCCCGTTCGTCAACATCAAGGGCCTGTTCGATTACCCCGGCGACCCGATGCGCGCCCCGGAAATCCAGCATGTGCTCGACGAGCTGACCCTCGGCCACCGCGGCACACCCCGGGCCCCGATCTACCTCTACCAGGCGCCGCTGGACGAGGTGATGCCGGTCAACGCCGTCAACCGGACCTACGACACCTACTGCAAGGACCCGAACGCCAGCGTCTTCTACACCCGCGAACTGATCAGCGAACACGGCATCGCGGCCGTCTCCGGCGCGGGATCGGCCGCGCTGTGGCTCAACGACCGGCTCAACGGCGTGCCCGCGCCGCAGGGCTGCAGCAATCGCGACGTGCCACTGCAGATTCTCGATCCCGGCGCGTTCGCGGCCTTCGCCAACGCCCTCGGCCAGACGCTGGCCTCAGCGCTGGGAATGCCGGTCTGACATCCGCCGCCGGTGTGCCCGGCCGACATCCGGAATCCCGTTCGACGGCCGCGTTGACAGGCGCGGCCGGGCGGCCTCGATAACATGGCGCACATGTCGGTCACTTTCCTGCGCTTCGTTCCGATCCTGCTGCTCGCCGCGGCCACGGCCGCGTGCGGCAGCGGCGACAGCGACAGCCCCGGACCGACCACCACCACCAGCAGTCCCACCCCCACCCAGACCACGCCGCCCACCCCGGTGGGGCACACCTACATCTCAAAAGAGGTGAAGGGACCGCAGATTCCCGGCGGCGGCCCGCTGACGCTCACCTTCACCGCGGACGGGCGCGTCAGCGCGACCGCGGGCTGTAACCAGGGGTCCGCACCTGTCACCCTGGACAACCAGACGCTCGCCGCCGGCCAGCTCGCGAGCACGCTGATGGGCTGCGACGGTGATCGCGCCCGCGCCGACGAGTGGATGGCCGCCCTGCTCGCGTCCGGGCCGTCCTGGGAGTTGAAGGACAGCACACTGACCCTGAAGAACCAGGATCAGACGGTCATCCTGCTGGACAAGAAGGTCGCCACCCCGGACAAGCCGCTGGAGGGCACGGCGTGGCGGGTCACCGAGATCATCACCCCGGACGCCCGGATCGCCTCGGTCGCGATCAACGAATCCAAACCGCACCTGACCCTCAAGGACAAGGGGATCTCGGGCAACGCGGGCTGCAACAACTTCGCCGCCAAGGCCGCGATCGACCAGACGCCCGCCGGCGCCACCGTCGTCCTGGACGACCTGGGCACCACCAGGATGGTCTGCCAGCCCGACGTGATGGAGGTGGAGAGCGCCGTGCTGAAGACCTTGAACGACACGATGACCGCCACCGTCGACGCCGACGTGCTCACGCTGAAGACCGCGGCGGGCAACGGGCTGGTGCTGCGCGCCCAGCCGTAAGCACTTGCCCGGCACAGCAATCGGCCCGGCACCGCAGCGCGGTACCGGGCCGATGAGGTTCCTGCCGCCGATCAGGGCAGCGGGCCGCCCGCGGCGATCGCGGACAGGGTGGCGAACTCGTCACCCTTGAGCGAAGCGCCGCCGACGAGCGCGCCGTCGATGTCGCTCTGGGCGATCAGCTCGCCGATGTTCTTGGCGTTCACCGAACCGCCGTAGAGCACCCGGACGCCCGCGGCGACCTCCGCCGAAGCCAGCTCGGCCAGCTCCTTGCGGATCGCGCCGCACACTTCCTGCGCGTCGGCGGCCGAGGCCACCTTGCCGGTGCCGATGGCCCAGACCGGTTCGTAGGCGATGACGATCTTCGAGATCTCCTCCGCCGTCAGGCCTTTCAGCGAACCACGCAGCTGCTCGAGGTTGTACTCGACGTGCGTGCCCGCTTCCCGGATGTTCAAGCCCTCGCCGATGCACACGATCGGGGTGATCCCGTGCTTCAGCGCCTGCTTGGCCTTCGCCAGCACCGTGGCGTCGTCCTCGCTGTGGTACTGCCGGCGCTCGGAGTGGCCGACGACCGCGAAGGCGCAGCCCAGCTTGGCCAGCATGGCGCCGCTGATCTCGCCGGTGTACGCGCCGGACTCGTGCACCGAAACATCCTGCGCACCATAGGTGAGCAGCAGCTTGTCGCCCTCGACCAGGGTCTGCACGCTGCGAATGTCGGTGAACGGCGGAATGACCGCCACGTCGACCTTGGCGAAGTACTTATCCGGCAGCGCGAAGGCGATCTTCTGCACCAGGGCGATGGCCTCGAGGTGATTGAGGTTCATCTTCCAGTTGCCCGCGATGAGCGGTTTACGTGCCATTGATCAGTCCTCCAGTACCGAAATACCGGGCAGCTCTTTGCCTTCCAGGTATTCCAGAGACGCGCCGCCACCGGTCGAGATGTGCGAGAAGCCGTCCTCGGGCAGGCCGAGCGCGCGCACCGCCGCGGCCGAGTCGCCGCCGCCGACCACCGTGAACGCACCCTTTTCGGTGGCCTTCACGATCGCCTCCGCGACGCCGCGGGTACCGGCGGCGAAATTCTCGAACTCGAACACGCCCATCGGGCCGTTCCAGAACACCGTCTTCGCCTCGGTCAGCAGCGCCGCGAAGCGATCCGCCGACTCCGGGCCCACGTCCAGGCCCATCCAGCCGTCCGGAATCTCGTTGGCGGGCACCACCTTCGAGTCGGCGTCGGCGGCGAACTTGTCGGCCACCACGATGTCGCGGGGCAGGTGGATGACATCGGCCCAGTCGTCGAGCAGCTTCTTGCAGGTCTCGATCATCTCCTCCTGCAACAGCGAGGTGCCGACCGAAAGACCCTGTGCGGCAAGGAAGGTGAAGCACATGCCGCCGCCGATCACCAGGGTGTCGACCTTGGGGGCGAGCGCCTCGATGACGGCCAGCTTGTCCGACACCTTGGAGCCGCCGAGCACGACCGCGTACGGGCGCTCGGTATCGGCTGTGAGCTTCTGCAACACCTCGACCTCGGCGGCGACCAGGCCACCCGCGTAGTGCGGCAGCAGCGTCGCCACGTCGTAGACCGAAGCCTGCTTGCGGTGCACCACGCCGAAGCCGTCGGAGACGAACGCGCCGTCGTCGCCGACCAGCTCGACCAGCGCGTGCGCCAGCTTCAACCGATCGGCGTCGTCCTTGCTGGTCTCGCGGGCATCGAAGCGGATGTTCTCCAGCAGCATCACGTCACCGTCGGTGAGGCCCTCGGAGCGCGCGAGCGCGTCCTGGCCCACCACATCACCGGCCAACTGGACATTGCGGCCCAGTTCGGCAGCAAGCCGCTCGGCCACCGGGGCCAGCGAGAGCTTCGGATCCGGCGCGCCCTTGGGACGGCCCAGATGCGCGGTCACCACGACCTTGGCGCCCGCCTCGGCGAGGGCCTTGATGGTCGGCGCCGAGGCGATGATGCGGCCCGGGTCGGTGATCGCGCCGTTGTCGTCGAGGGGCACGTTGAGGTCGGAGCGCACCAGCACGCCCCGGCCTTCCACGCCCTCGGTCAGCAGGTCCTGAAGAGTTTTGACTGCCATGCGATCAGAGGGACTTCGAGACGAGGCCGATGAGATCGGCGAGACGGTTGGAGTAGCCCCATTCGTTGTCGTACCAGCCGACCACCTTCACCTGATCGTCGATGACCTTGGTCAGCGGCGCGTCGTAGATGCAGGAGTGCGGATCGGTGACGATGTCGCTCGACACGATCGGGTCCACGTTGTACTTCAGGTAGCCCTTCAGCGCGCCTTCGGCGGCGGCCTGGTAGGCGGCGTTGATCGCCTCGATCGAGGCCGACTTGGCCAGCGTCACGGTGAGATCGGTGACCGAACCGGTCGGGACCGGCACGCGCAGCGCGTAGCCGTCCAGCTTGCCCTGCAACTCGGGCAGCACCAGGCCGATGGCCTTGGCCGCGCCGGTGCCGGTGGGCACGATGTTCAGGGCGGCGGCACGGGCCCGGCGCAGGTCGCTGTGCGGGCCGTCCTGCAGGTTCTGATCCTGGGTGTAGGCGTGGATCGTGGTCATCAGGCCGCGCTCGATGCCGAACTCGTCGTTCAGCACCTTGGCCAGCGGGCCCAGGCAGTTGGTGGTGCACGAGGCGTTGGAGATGATGTTCTGGCTGCCGTCGTACTGGTTGTCGTTGACGCCCATCACCACGGTCAGGTCCTCACCCTTGGCGGGCGCGGAGATGATGACCTTCTTGGCGCCGGCCGCGAGGTGGCCCTTCGCCTTGGTCGCGTCGGTGAAGATGCCGGTCGACTCGACGACCACATCGACGCCCAGGTCGCCCCAGGGCAGCGCCGCCGGGCCTTCCTTGATCGCGAGGGCCTTGATCCGCTGATCGCCGACCACGATGGTGTCGTCGCCGTCCAGCGAGACATCCTGCGGCAGCCGGCCGAGGATCGAGTCGTACTTGAGCAATGTCGCCAGGGACGCGTTATCGGTGAGGTCGTTGACCGCCACGATCTCGATGTCGGTGGTGCCCAGCGCCTTCTGCGCCTCCACCGCCCGGAAGAAGTTGCGTCCGATACGACCGAAGCCGTTGATGCCTACCCGGACAGTCACAATATCGCTCCTCAGCTTTCAAGCGGGATTCATTCCGATGCCACAAACCACAGTAATGCCCGGGGACCACCTCTCCGACATGCACCTGCCGTTGTGAGTTCCCCGCCCCGCGCGCCACCGCCGACGCTGGGCGTTCGCGGACCGCGAATGCCGCTGGCATCAGGACTTTCGCCGATAGCGGACCAGACAAATCCGCCGCTCCGAGTCGTCCCGGAGCGGCGGATTTGTCCGAATTTGTCAGGCCTCGTCGAGCAGCTCTGCGGTGACGGCGGATTCGGTGTCCGGGACACCGAGTTCCTTGGCGCGCCGGTCTGCCATCGACAGCAGGCGGCGGATGCGGCCCGCCACAGCATCTTTCGTCATCGGTGGATCGGCGAGCTGGCCCAGTTCCTCCAGGGAGGCCTGGCGGTGTTGCACGCGCAGTTTGCCCGCGGCGGCCAAATGATCCGGCACGTCCTCGCCGAGGATCTCCAGCGCGCGTTCAACGCGGGCGGCGGCGGCGACCGCGGCCCGGGCCGAACGGCGCAGGTTCGCGTCGTCGAAGTTGGCCAGGCGGTTCGCCGTGGCGCGCACCTCGCGGCGCATCCGGCGTTCCTCCCAGGTGAGCCTGGTGTCCTGCGCGCCCATGCGGGTCAGCAGAGCGCCGATGGCCTCGCCGTCGCGCACCACTACCCGGTCGGTGCCGCGCACCTCACGGGCCTTGGCCGTGATGCCGAGCCGCCGGGCGGCGCCGACGAGCGCGAGCGCCGCCTCGGGACCGGGGCAGCTGACCTCCAGCGCCGAGGAACGACCGGGTTCGGTGAGCGAGCCGTGCGCCAAAAACGCGCCGCGCCAAGCCGCTTCGGCGTCGGCGATGCTGCCGCCGACCACCTGGGCGGGTAAGCCACGCACCGGACGGCCGCGCACGTCGAGCAGACCGGTCTGCCGCGCCAGCGCCTCGCCCTCCTTCGACACGCGCACCACGTAGCGGGAGGTCTTACGCAGACCGCCCGCACCGAGCACGTGCACGTCGGAGCCGTAGCCGTAGAGCTCGAAGATTTCCCGGCGGAGCCGTCGTGCGATGGAGCCCATGTCCACTTCGGCTTCCACGATCACCCGGCCGCCGACGATATGCAGGCCTCCGGCGAAACGTAGCAGCGCGGACAGTTCGGCTTTGCGGGAACTCACCTGTGAAATGGTGAGCCTGCTCAGCTCGTCTTTCACCTCGGCTGTCATTGCCACGAGACGCGCTCCTTTCCACCCAACCCGGACCGCACATCCGCGCCCATGTGCCGTCCTTCGACTCGAAGCCCTGCCTTTTGCGGCCGAGGTTGCCGGATCAGCTGATCCAGTGCGGCGGCGAGCTTTCCGGGGTGATGCCGGTCGGTTCCCGCTTCGGCGACATCGGAAAAGGTTACTCGCGCCCGCAACTGTTCGGCAGCCCTGGCCACATGTTCACGCTCTCGGCCCTCCGGCACCGAGCCCGAATCGACCAAAACCTCGTCGACCACGAATTCCGGTGCGTGCTGGGACAATACATGCAGATGGCGTTCGGCGGAGAAACCCGCCGTCTCGCCGGGCTCCGCGGCCAGATTCAGCACCAGGACCTTGCGGGCGCGGGTATAGACCAGCGCGTCACGCAATTCCGGGACAAGCACGTGCGGGATGACGCTGGTGAACCACGAACCCGGGCCCAGCACAACGACATCCGCGTGCTCGATGGCGGAGGTGGCCTCCGGGCTCGCGGGCGGATCCGACGGGATCAAACGCACGCGGCGCACCTTGCCCGGGGTCGTCGCGACCGCGACCTGACCGCGGATGCAGCGGCTCACGCGCGGATCCGCTTCCAGCCCGGACACATCCGCCTCGATATCGAGGGCGATGGGTGACATCGGGAGCACCCGGCCGGTCACCTTGAGCATTTTCCCCAGTTCGTCCAGCGCGTCCACCGGGTTGCCGAGCACCTCGGTCAGGCCCGCCAGGATCAGATTGCCTACCGAGTGGCCCGCCAGCGCGCCGGTGCCGCCGAAACGGTGCTGAATCGACTGGGTCCAGACGCCTTCGGGGTCGGCGGCCAAGGCCGCCAACGCCATTCGTAGATCGCCCGGAGGTAGCACACCCAGTTCGGCGCGTAGCCGGCCGGAGGAACCGCCGTCGTCGGCCACGGTGACGACCGCGCAGATCTTGCGGGTCAGCCGCCGCACTGCGGTCAAGGTCGCGTACAGTCCGTGCCCGCCGCCTAGCGCCACGATGGCGGGATTGGATTCCCACCCTGTCATTCGCGCCCCAGATCCCGATGCACCACACGGACGACGTCGGACTCGCCCGGCTCGTCGAATTGCGCGCCGATCAGTTCCCCGAGCGCCTCGGCTATCGCCACGCTGCGGTGCTTGCCTCCGGTGCAGCCCACTGCCACCGTCATGTATCGCTTCCCCTCTTGGCGGTAACCGTTCGTCGTCAGGTCGACCAGGTGGTGCGCCGTACGCAGATAGTCGGCCGCGCCGGGGCGCGACAGCACGTACTCGCTGACCACCGCTTCCTGTCCCGAATGTTCCCGAAGTTCCGGTATCCAATGCGGATTGGGTAGAAAACGCACATCCAACACCATGTCTGCGTCCAGCGGAACCCCGTATTTGAAGCCGAAGGACTGCACGGTCAGCTGCAATGCGGCGGGTGTACCGCCGCCATAGGCCTCCTCGAGCTTGCGATGCAATTGATGGATCGACAGTTCCGACGTATCGATGACCAGGTCGGCCGCGGTTTTCACGGTCGAGAGGCGCACCCGCTCAGAGGCGATGCCCGCGGACAGGGTGCCGTCGGTGCTCTCGCTCTGCAGGGGATGCCGGCGCCGGGCGAAACCGAAGCGGCGGATCAGCACGTCGTCGGAGGCCTCCAGGAACAGGATGCGGGTGCGCACGCCGCGCGCCCGCAACTGTTCGGTGACGACGGAGAGATTGCCCGTGAAGAAGCGACTGCGCACGTCCATGACCAGGGCCAGCCGGCGGATCGGGGGATCGGCGGACGCGCCCAGTTCGACCATGCGGCCGATCAGCTCCGGCGGCAGGTTGTCGGTGACGTACCAGCCCAGATCCTCCAGCACCCGGGCCGCGGTACCGCGGCCCGCACCGGACAAACCGGTCACGATGACGACCTCTACCTGCTGCTGCAGCCCGGATTTGAGCGCGGCAGAATCGGCGGCCGACCGGGGGCCGCCCGCAGTGCTGTTCGATTCGACGCGTGTCATGTCCTACCGGATCTGTGTCTAGGGTGCCTCTCGATCATCCCGTACCGGATCTCGTATCGGGCGCAGACACACAACGTACGCGACACGGAATTCATCAATTGTCGCCCGCCGGCTCGCGTGTCGCGTCCGGTTGGTCCGGGTTGAGGGCCGCGAGCACCGCTTTCGCGGTCGCCACGCCGACGCCGGGGACCTCGGTGATCTGCTCGATGGTTGCCTCCTTGAGTTTGGCGACCGAGCCGAAGTGGGTGACCAGCGCGGTGCGACGAGATTGGCCCAGGCCCTTGACCGAGTCCAGAGCGGAGGCCGTCATCCGGCGGGACCGTTTGCTGCGGTGAAAAGTGATGGCGAAACGGTGCGCTTCGTCGCGGACCCGTTGCAGCAGGAACAGCGCCTCGCTGTTGCGCGGCATGATGACCGGGTCGGGTTCGCCTGGGACCCAGACCTCTTCGAGGCGTTTGGCCAGGCCGATCACCGCGACGTCGGTGATGCCGAGATCGTCGAGGACCTCGGCGGCGGCCGCGACCTGGGGTGCGCCGCCGTCGACGACGTAGAGATTCGGCGGGTAGGCGAACTTGCGGGGGCGGCCGGTGCGCGGATCGATGCCGGGAGCCGGGTTGAGATCGTCCGGATCGAGGGCGCCGTCCAGGCCGTCCTCGTCGATTCCCAGCACGCTGCTGTCGGGGTTCGCGAGCTCGTCGTCCTCGGGAACCCTTGGCGCCGCCTGCAATTCGGCGGCCGCCAGTTCGTCGCGCTCCTTCCGGAGCCGCCAGAACCGCCGCCGGGTGACCTCGCGGATGCTGCCGACGTCGTCGGAGCGGCCCTCCCCGGCGGCCTCCTTGATCGTGAAGTGCCGATACTCGGATTTGCGGGGCAGGCCGTCCTCGAAGACGACCAGCGAGGCGACCACATCGGTGCCCTGCACATGGCTGATGTCGACGCACTCGATGCGCAACGGCGCGCTGTCGAGTTCGAGGGCGTCTTGAATGTCTTGCAGTGCGGCTGATCTGGAGGTCAGATCGCCCGCGCGCTTGAGTTTGTGCTGAGCCAGCGCCTCCATCGCGTTGCGCTGCACGGTTTCCGCGAGCGCCTTCTTGTCGCCACGCTGTGGCACCCGGAGCTTGACGCCCGCGCCGCGCAACTTACTCAGCCACTCCTGGATCTGCTCCGCGTCGGCCGGCAATTCCGGCACCAGCACCTCACGCGGCACCACCGTCGCCTGCTCCTCGGCGGACTGCTCCGCCACCGCGACCTGCTCACCATAGAACTGGGTGAGGAACTGCTCCACCAGCGCGGCCATCTCCCCGCCCGCCTCCGGGGCGTCGATGGCGTCCCCGGATTTGTCGACCACCCAGCCGCGCTGACCGCGCACCCGGCCGTCGCGGACGTGGAAGATCTGCACCGAAACCTGGAGTTCGTCGGTGGCGAAGGCGATCACGTCGGCGTCGGTGCCGTCGCCGAGCACCACCGCCTGCTTCTCCAGGGCGCGGCGCAACGCCTGCACGTCATCGCGGAGCCGGGCGGCGGTCTCGAAATCGAGATCCTCGGCGGCGTTCTGCATCCGCCGCTCCAGCTCCCGGACCATCCGGTCGGTGCGGCCGGCCAGGAAGTCGCAGAAGTCCTCGACGATCTGGCGGTGCTCGTCGGCGTTCACCCGCCCGACGCAAGGCGCGGCGCACTTGTCGATGTATCCGAGCAGGCACGGACGCCCGATCTGGTTGTGCCGCTTGAAGACTCCGTTCGAGCAGGTGCGCGCCGGGAACACGCGCAGCAGCAGATCCAAGGTCTCGCGGATCGCCCAGGCATGGGCGTAGGGCCCGAAGTACCGCACGCCCTTCTTGCGCGCGCCGCGATAGACGAACAGGCGCGGGAACTCCTCGTTGAGCGTGACCGCGAGCACCGGATACGACTTGTCGTCCCGGTAGCGGACGTTGAAGCGCGGATCGAACTCCTTGATCCAGTTGTATTCCAGCTGCAGCGCCTCCACCTCGGTGGAGACGACCGTCCATTCGACGCTGGCGGCGGTGGTGACCATCTGGCGGGTACGCGGATGCAGCGAGGCGACATCGGCGAAGTAGGAATTCAGCCTGCTCCGCAGGCTCTTCGCCTTGCCGACATAGATGACCCGCCGATGCGCGTCCCGGAATTTGTACACCCCGGGTTCGACGGGAATCGTCCCCGGACCTGGCCGGTACGTCGCTGGATCTGCCACCCGAACAGCCTATCGAGTGCCACCGACAGGGCTCGGCGGCCAGGTCTCGGCCGGCGGCGGAGTCCCGGATGATGCCGGTGGAGTCTTCGGAGAGCGGTTGCGCCGGAGATCTTTTCGTTGCGATCTCACCCAGTTGTCGGGGATCGGCGTTAAAGTCCGTGCATGAGGCGCACGCGTGGTAGGTGGGTTGGCGCTGGGGCGGCGTTGACGCTTGTAGTCGGGATCGTCACCGGGTGCTCCGGGGACGATCAGCAGGCCGCCGGGCCCTGCGGTGAGTCGGCGAACGGGACGCCCGTGACGGCCGCCGCCGGAACCAGTGCCGGGTCGACCAACATCGCGACGAATCCGGAGATCGCGTCCGGATATCGATCCGGGATGCAGGCCGTGCGGACCAAGACCTACGCGGTGTCGACCGCCAATCCGATCTCCACCAAAGCCGCGTGTGAGGTGCTCAACCAGGGCGGGACCGCGGCGGACGCGCTGATCGCCGCGCAAGCCGTACTCGGGCTGGTCGAGCCGCAGGCCTCCGGCATCGGCGGCGGCGGTTTCCTGCTCTATTACAACGCGGCCACCAAGAGCGTCGAAGCCTACGACGGGCGCGAGACCGCGCCCGCGGCCGCCACCGAGAACTATCTGCGCTGGGTCAGCGACGCGGATCGCACCGAGCCCAAGCCGAACACCCGGGCCAGCGGACGCTCCATCGGCGTCCCCGGGATCCTGCGGATGCTGGAACTCGCGCACCGCGAGCACGGGAAGACCGCGTGGCGCGCGCTGTTCGATCCGGCGATCGGCTTGGCGGACCGCGGTTTCGAGATCAGCCCGCGATTGGCCGGGCAGATCGCCGAGTCCGCGAAGGACCTCGCGACCGATGAAGCGGCCAAGGCGTACTTCCTGAACCCGGACGGGTCCGGGAAGAAGGTCGACACCCTGCTGACCAACCCCGGCATGTCGAAGACGTTGAGCGCCATCGCCGCCGACGGCGCGGACGCGTTCTACACCGGCGCCATCGCCCAGGCGATCGTGGACGCCGCGGCCTCGACCGCCGGCGGGCGCACCGGCGGGCAGCTCACCATGGCCGACCTCGCCGGATATCAGCCGAAGAAGCGCACCGCGCTGTGCTCTGGCTACCGCGCGCACGAGGTGTGCGGCATGCCCGCGCCGTCCTCCGGCGGCAGCACGGTCGCCGCGACGCTGGGCATCCTGGAGAACTTCGACCTGGCCGCGCTGCGGCCGGAAACGCTCGACGCCAACGGCGGCAAGCCGAAAGCCGAAGCGGTGCACCTGATCTCGGAGGCCGAGCGGCTGGCCTACGCCGACCGCAACAAGTACGTCGCCGACGAGGACTTCATCCCGCTGCCCGGCGGTTCGATGCAGACCCTGATCGACAAGAACTACCTGAAGCAGCGCGCCGGCTTGATCAACCCGAGCCGCAGCATGGGCACCGCCCAGCCCGGCGATTTCGGCCCGGTCCCGCTCGGCGTCGGCCAGCAGCCGCCCGAGCACGGCACCAGCCACATCTCCGTGGTCGACAAGTACGGCAACGCCGCGGCGCTGACCACCACCGTCGAATCCGCCTTCGGCTCGTTCCACGTCGTCGACGGCTTCGTCCTCAACAACCAGCTCACCGACTTCGCCGCCGACCCGCTCGGCGCCGACGGCGCGCCGGTCGCCAACCGCATCCAGCCCAACAAGCGCCCGCGCAGCTCCATGGCGCCCACCCTGGTCTTCGATCGCGCGCCGGACGGCACCCGCGGCGCCCTCACCCACATCACCGGCTCCCCCGGCGGCTCGGTCATCATCCAGTTCGTCGTCAAAACCCTTGTCGGCCTCCTGGACTGGGGCATGGACCCGCAACAGGCTGTCTCCGCCGTCTCCTTCGGCGCGGGCAACACGCCGTCGACCGGCATCGGCGGCGAGCATCCGGCCATCAACGCCGCCAACAAGGGCGACAACGACCCACTGGTCATCAAACTTCGCGAAATGGGCCACCAGGTCTCGGTCGCACCCCAGGTCAGCGGCTTGAGCACTCTCAAACTCGACCCCAGCGGCGGCTGGATCGGCGGCGCCGACCCCCGCCGCGAGGGAGCCGTCTTCGGCGACACCCGCTAACCCCCACCGGGTCGGCGTGCCAGGCTAGTCGGAGGTCTGGTCCGCGGTGTACTTCGCGCCGAGTTCGCGGAGGCGGTCCATGGCCTGGGCGGCGTGCGCCTTGTCGTTGGCGCGGATGGCGAGCAAGGGGACGTATTCGTCGTTGACCAGTTCCAGGCGGGCCCAGGATTTGCGGTCCGGGAACGAGACCCCGATGACGTGCTTCCAGTCGAAGAGGTTGTCGCCGAGGATGTTCCGGACCGAGACGCCCTTGGGGCCGACGCGAAGGCGGGGACGGGTGAGGGTCAGGACGCCGGCGGCGATGAGCAGGCCGACGCCGATCATGGCGAACTGATCGATGGTGCGGAAGTTCACGCCGGTGGAGCCGGAGCGCAACCAGATGCCGCCGATCGCGAAGACGGCGACGATGATCGCCGCGACGATCCAGGCGGTGCGGACCGCGCGGCGCGGACGCACCTCGAAGTCCCACTCCTGAGTTGCGGCGGGCTCGGCCCGCCGCCAGATACGCACTACCGGACCGCCGGTCATCCGGCCGCCACTCATCGCATCACTCCGCGTCGCCGGCACAACTCAGAACGACTCTCGTAGCGCGCGCAGCGTGAGCGCGGCGTCGAGCGCGGCCTGCGCGGCCTGCTCGCCCTTGTCTTCGGCGGAACCGGGGAGACCGGCACGATCGAGGGCCTGTTCTTCGGTGTTGGTGGTGAGTACACCGTTGGTGACCGGAGTCGCGGCATCGAGCGAAACGCGGGTGAGACCGGCGGTGACCGCGTCACACACGTACTCGAAATGCGGTGTGCCGCCGCGGATCACGACACCGAGGGCGACGACCGCGTCATGGGTGCGGGCCAGCTCCTGGGCGACGACCGGCAGCTCCATGGCGCCGGCGCAGCGGACCGTGGTGACGTGCTGGACGCCGGCTTCCATGGCCACCCGCTCGGCGTTGGCCACCAGGGTGTCGCAGATCTTGGTGTGCCAGCGCGAGGCGACGATGCCGAGCCGGAGGTCCTTGGCATCCGACAGCTCGAAGCTGGGTACGCCGGTGCCGCTCATGAGAAGGCCTTTCGTGGTGGGTCCCGGCGTCCGCCGGGACGACGGTAGCGCTACTGTGCCGTTTCGCCGAGGTCGAGCTCGTCCAGCCCGATCAGGTCGTGGCCCATCCGGTCGCGCTTGGTGCGCAGGTACCGCAGGTTCTCGGCGTTGGCGCGCAACGGCATCGGGACCCGCTCGGTGATCCGCAGGCCGTAGCCGTCCAGGCCGACGCGCTTGGCCGGGTTGTTGGTGAGCAGGCGCATGGAGCGGATGCCGAGATCGACCAGGATCTGCGCGCCGGTGCCGTAGTCGCGCGCGTCGGCGGGCAGGCCGAGGTCGAGATTGGCGTCGACGGTGTCGCGGCCGGAGTCCTGCAACTGGTAGGCCTGCAACTTGTGCATCAGGCCGATGCCGCGGCCCTCGTGCCCGCGCATGTACAGCACCACGCCGCGGCCCTCGTTCGCCACCATTTCCAGCGCGGCGTCCAGCTGCGGGCCGCAGTCGCAGCGCAGCGAACCGAACACGTCGCCGGTCAGGCATTCCGAGTGCACCCGGACCAGCACGTCCTCGCCGTCGCTGATGTCGCCGCGCACCAGTGCGACGTGCTCGACGTCGTCGTAGATGCTCTGGTAACCGACCGCCACGAACTCACCGTGCGCGGTGGGGATGCGCGCCTCGGCGACCCGGACGACCTGCTTCTCGTGCTTGCGCCGCCAGGCGATCATGTCGGCGATGGAGATCAGCGCCAGATCGTGCTCGTCGGCGAAGATGCGTAGCTCTTCGGTGCGGGCCATGTGGCCCTCGTCCTTCTGGCTGACGATCTCGCAGATCACGCCGGCCGGGCGCAGGCCCGCCATCCGAGACAGGTCGACGGCGGCTTCGGTGTGACCGGGGCGGCGCAGCACGCCGCCGTCCTTGGCGCGCAACGGAACAACGTGGCCGGGGCGGGTCAGGTCGTCGGCTTTGGCGTCCGGGTCGGCGAGCAGGCGCATGGTGGTGGCGCGGTCGGCGCCGGAGATGCCGGTGGTGATGCCCTCGCGCGCGTCCACGGACACGGTGTAGGCGGTGCCGTGCTTGTCCTGGTTCTGCGCGTACATCGGCGGCAGGCCGAGGCGATCGCAGTCGTCACCGATCAGCGGCACGCAGATGTAGCCGGAGGTGTAGCGGATCATGAAGGCGACCAGCTCGGGGGTGGCCTTCTCCGCCGCGAAGATGAGGTCGCCCTCGTTCTCACGGTCCTCGTCGTCCACGACGACGACGGCCTTGCCTGCGGCGATGTCGGCGACTGCGCGCTCGATGGTGTCGAACCTGGTCACGTCAGCTGTGCTCCATATCGAAAGAAGTGTCCGGCGCGGCCGAGCACCTTGCCTCACTACATTAAGGCCTTCGGGGTGCGCCTCCGGCGGCGCGTCCGGTGGGCGCGGTCAGCCGCGCTGTTGCAGCCGTTCGACGTACTTGGCGATCACGTCGACCTCGAGGTTCACCCGGGTGCCGACGGTGGCGGCGCCCAGGTTGGTCATGGACAGCGTGGTCGGAATGAGCGACACCTCGAACCAGTCGCGGTTTCCGTCGGCGGCGGGCTGCTCGGCGAGGCCGAGTCCGGAGACGGTGAGCGAGATGCCGTCGACGGTGATCGAGCCCTTCTCCACGACGTAGCGGGCGATCGCGTCGGGCAGCGAGATGCGCACGACCTCCCAGTTCTCCGAGGGCGTGCGGGCCAGCACGGTGCCGGTGCCGTCGACGTGGCCCTGCACCAGGTGCCCGCCGAGGCGGCTGTTCAGCGCGGCGGCGCGCTCCAGGTTGACCTGCGAGCCGGCGCTGAGGCCGCCGATGCTGGAGCGGTTCAGCGTCTCCTGCATGACGTCGACGGTGAAGCTGTCGCCGTCGATCACGTCGACGACGGTGAGGCAGACGCCGTTGACCGCGATGGAGTCGCCGTGCCCGGCATCGGAGGTGACGAGCTTGCCCCGGATGGTCAGGCGCGCGGCGTCGGCCAGCGGCTCGGTGGCGACGATCTCGCCAAGCTCCTCGACGATGCCTGTGAACATGCTGATCCTTTCGAGCGACCTGCAAGCAGTCGCAAGCGGCTGGACTCCCTGGTCGGGTTGGTGTGTCGGTGGGCGGAACAAGCCGGGGCGGCCCGCTATTCCCGCACTCGCACCCAGGGTAACGACGCCGGGTCGTAGGCAGGCAGCGCGGCTCGGTCCGGCGGTGCGCCGGGGGGCGGAACCGACCGCGAGACCGGCAAGGAGCTTGAGATTCTGTACATCGATACGTAATTGCCGGCCGTTTACTACGGCGAGATAAACAGACTGCCCAGAATTTCCGCGCATCACGAATGAATCAAGACCATTTCGCTCGGGGCGCGAATCTTGCTGGTACCCAGGCGAAAACACGCCTACACAATTTCCTTGCATCCAAACGGAAATGGATGCAATATTGTTATGTACCTGATTCCGACCGTTCAATTCTCGTTCTCGAGCACGTCACGAACGGCCTTCTACCAGCAGTTGGAAGCGAATCCTTCATGGTAAATCGACCACACCTCGGGGGTGTTGCGTGACCACTCTTCTCGACTCGACGCTGGAAGTTCGCTGCGTGCAGTATCGCCGCGAATTCCAGATGCCGGCCTCGATCGACCCGGCCTCGCGGCACATCCTGCTGCACATCGGCCAGCACTACGGCGCCATCACCATGCCGGCGGAGTTGGGCGAACAGGTCCAGCAGCAGTTGAGCAAGGCGCAGCTCGCCGCGCCGGTCGTCCATCACCCGCGGGCCAGGCGATGGACCTTCATCACCGGGCCCGCCGAGGCGCTCACCGCACACGTCTCCGCCGAACTGTTCCGGCTCTACGCCACCGTCGCCTGCGCCGGCAGCCAAGTCGTCCTGCCCTCCCCCGACGACGAACGCACCGGGTACCGCGTCTGGGTGCAGCAGCCCGAGCACCCGACGGCGCTGCCGCCCATCAGCGCGGTCATCGAGGCCACGCGGGCGCTGGGCACCCGCCGGAAACCGCACTACAACTGAGCTTTTCGCGAACTACAGCCAGTGCGCCGCGGCCTGATGCCGCAACTTCTCCACCGTCGCGCCGGGATCGGCCGTGTTGTAGACCGCCGATCCGGCGACGAAGCAGTCGATCCCCGCCTCCGCCGCCTGCTCGATGGTGTCGGCATTGATACCGCCATCGATCTCCACGATGAGCCGCAGCTCACCCGAGTCGACCAGGTTGCGGACGATCCGCGCCTTCTCCAGCACGTGCGGAATGAACGACTGCCCACCGAATCCCGGCTCCACACTCATCACCAGCAGTGTGTCGAAGCTCTTCAGGATCTCCAGGTACGGCTCGATCGGGGTGTTCGGCTTCACCGACAAGCCGGCCTTGGCGCCCGCGGCGCGGATGTCGCGCGCCACCGCGGCCGGATCGTCGGTCGCCTCCGCGTGGAAGGTCACGTTGTAGGCGCCCGCCTCGGCGTACGGCGGCGCCCAGCGACCCGGATCCTCGATCATCAGATGGCAATCCAGCGGAATGTCGGTGGCCTTCAACAGGCTCTGCACCACCGGCAGGCCCAGCGTCAGGTTCGGCACGAAGTGCGCGTCCATCACATCGACGTGCAGCCAGTCGGCGGTCGCGACGGCCCGGGTCTCGTCCGCGAGACGGGCGAAGTCGGCGGACAGGATGGAGGGGGCGATCATCGGCTCGGCCGGTCGCGAAAACGTCGGTGTGGACACAACGCCGGAGTGTACCGAGGGCTCAGCTGAAGACCCGAACGTGGCAGCGCCCAACTCGGCATGGCCGGTCGACCAGGCAAACTGTGATTGCGGCGCGTGGGAATGGGTAGCCTTCTCAGGGTGATCAATATTTCGGCGGAACAGGGGACCAGCTCCCCGGTGGAGATTCGGGTGGCCGCGTCGGTCACACAGCTGCCCATCGTGCGCGGGCTCGCCGAAACTCTCGTGCTACTCAGCGAATTCACCCTCGACGAGGTCGCCGACATCCGGCTGGCCGTCGACGAGGTGTGCTCCACGCTGATCGCGGTCGCGAAACCGGGCTCCAGCCTGCAGTGCCGGTTCACCATCGGTGACACCGAACTGCTGGTGCGGGTCAGCGGGCTCGCGGCGGCCGAGGGGTTGCCGGACCAGCGCAGCTTCGGCTGGCATGTGCTGCGCACCCTCACCGATTCGGTGCAGGCGACGCAAGACCCGTACGACTCGGCGGCTTCCGGATATCCGACGACGGTGGAGTTCCGTCGCGTCCGGGGGAAGGCGTAGTGGCGGAAGAAGAGACAGTGTTCGACCCGGAGCGCAAGGACCAGCCCAGCACCCCCGGATCAGACGCCACGCCCGAACCCGAAGACGCGCAGGCGGCGCCCGAGGACGCCGAAGAGGACACCGAAATCGTCGAGGAGGTCGGCTCGACCTCCGGGTACGACGATCTCGGCGCGCTGTTCGAACGGCTCGCCGCCGCTACCGCGGGCACGCCGAAGCACACCGCGCTCCGCGACGAGTTGATCAGTCGTTGCATCCCGCTCGCCGACCACATCGCCCGCAAATTCAGCGGTCGCGGTGAGCCGTTCGACGATCTCACCCAGGTGGCGCGCGTGGGTCTGGTGCACGCGGTGGACCGGTTCGACCCGGCGCGCGGCTCCAACTTCCTGTCCTTCGCGGTGCCGACCATCATGGGCGAGGTCCGCAGATACTTCCGGGACAACACCTGGGCGATGCGAGTTCCGCGCCGGGTCAAGGAAACTCACCTGCGTATCGGCGCGGCGATCGACGCGCTCTCCCAGACGCTGGGGCGCTCCCCCACCGCCAAGGAGATCGCGGCGCACCTCGATGTCGATCCGGACGAGGTCACCCAGGCCGTCATCGCGGGCAACGCGTATCAACCGAGTTCCATCGACGCCGCCTCGCTGGGCCGCGACACCGACGCGTCGCTGCTGGACACCCTCGGCGAGGAAGAGGGCCAGTTCGAGCGGGTCGAGGAGTACGTCGCGATCCGGCCGCTGCTGGCCGGTCTGCCGGAGCGCGAACGCCGCATCCTCACCATGCGGTTCTTCGAGTCGATGACCCAGACCCAGATCGCCAAGCAGATGGGCATCTCCCAGATGCACGTCTCCCGGATCCTGACGAAAACCCTTGCCCGCCTGCGCGAGCTGTCGGAGCGCGAGTAACTACGTCGACTGCTGTTCGCGCTCCTTACGGAGTTTCGCCGGAGCCGACTGCCACCAGGCCGCGTCCAGCAGTTCACGGAGCTGATCGCGGCCGATGCGGTCCAGATCGATGAGGATGTACGGATACCCGTCGTAGTGCGGGGTGGTGTAGAAGGTCGGATCGCCCGACGCCAAGAGCGCTTCCTTCTCCACCATCTCGCACATCAGGACCAGCCCGCCCTCGGCCTCGTCGCGCAACCGCGCGAACCCCTTCTTACCCACCTTCAGCGCCGGACTGCGCCACCACGTGGACTCCTCCACACCCGGCAGCTCGGTTGCCAGATCCACAACGCCTTGCCACGTGATAGCCATACCGTCAGTGTGCACCCGCCCACAAACGGCGGCTTGGACGTTTGGAACTACCACAGAATCGTGGCGCGTCCACCGTTCGACTTCGATCGCGGGCTCAGCTACGCCTCATTCGTGCCAGAATTTCGTAGTGTGCGGGAGCTGACGATGCTGGACAAGGGCCGCGGGCGCGGGCGGGTCGCGGTGCGGCACGCGAGAGAAGGGGTGGCCACGGTCGTTGATTTCCAGGCTGCGACGTTCGGCAGGGCCTTCGTGTTCGGCGCGATCGATACAGCCGATCGCGCCGAACGGGGCGACCTGCTCCTACGGCAGCGTTCCAACGACGGCAGGGTGCGTGCGATCGTTCCGAAGAAGTACACCCACCTGCAGGTGGAGAGGGCCGACGGCAGCGTAATGCTGCGCTGGCGAATCGGATTCGGCACTGCCGAGGACTGCCAGATCCTGTCCGAGGCCGAAGGCGACCATCCCGATGTGCTCGCCCATCGCGGCGGCCCAGCGACGGCTGCCTTCACGCTGGACGGCCGCCACGACGCCCGGATCGTGCATTTCTCGTGGAAAGGCGGTCAGCGCAAAGAACTTCGCTATGTCACGACCGGCCCGTTCCGAGGGGAAGTCCGGCTGCCAGGGCCAGGGCTCATTCAGGTAGATGCCCTGGCACCGTGGACCCTTCGGCTCTGAGCTTCATGCTGGACCAGCCCGGAGCCGGAGTCCTCGCAAGGAGTTGACCAGGCGGCGTGAGTTTCCGCAGCGGGGCTACATCGGCTTACGCAACGCGGCCATGAACATGGCGTCGGTGCTGTGGCGGTGCGGCCAGAGCTGTGCGCCTGGACCGTCGCCGATGTCGGTGACGCCGGGGAGCAATTCGCGCGTGTCGAGTTGGACCGCGCCGGTGCGGCGGACGAAATCGCCGACCACGGAGACCGTTTCGGCCAAGTGCGGTGAGCAGGTGGAGTACAGCACCACACCGCCGGGTCGAACCAGTTCCCATGCGGCGGCCAGCAACTCGCGCTGCAGTACGACCAGTTCGCGAACGTCGGTCGGAGTACGCCGCCAACGAGCTTCCGGGCGACGGCGCAGTGCGCCGAGGCCGGTGCACGGTGCGTCGACCAGGACGCGGTCGTAGCCGGGGGTCAATCCGCTGTCGCGGCCGTCGACGACGTGCACCTCGACGGGGAGATCCCTGGTGGACTTGCGGACCAGTTCGGCGCGATGTTCGGAGGGTTCGACCGCGTCGACCTGGAACTGGTCGATCGCCGCGAGCGCACCCAGCAGGGCTGCCTTGCCGCCGGGTCCTGCACACAGGTCCAGCCAGCGGCCGCCGTCCGGGCCTTCCAACGGGGCGCGAGTCAGGCTGAGCGCGACCAGCTGGCTGCCTTCGTCCTGCACACTCGCCAAGCCGTCGCGCACCGGTTCCAGCTTGCCAGGATCACCGCCGTCGAGGTACACCGCGTACGGCGACCATTTGCCTTCCTCGCCACCGGTGACGAGGGCGAGTTCCTCCGCGGAGATCTCACCGGGCCGCGCGACGAGGTGTACCAGCGGCCGAGCGTCGTCGGCGGCCAGCAGATCACCCAGTTCCGTTGCCCGTACACCGAGCGCGTCCGCGAACGCCTGCGCGATCCACACCGGATGCGCGAACTCGAATGCCAACCGTCCCACCGGATCCGACGGCGCCAGCTCCTCGACCCACTGCTCGGCGGTCTTCTCACCCGCCCGCCGCAGCACGGCGTTCACGAAACCGGAACGTCCCTGTCCGAATTCGTTGCGCGCCATCGCCACCGAGGTATCCACGGCAGCGTGCGCCCCGATCCGGGTGCGCAGCAGCTGATACACGCCCAGCCGCAGCACATCCAGCAACCCGCCGTCGATCTCCTGGACCGACCGTCCGGAACCCGCTTCGATCACCGCATCGAGCAACCCGAGCGACCGGCACGCGCCATAGGTGAGTTCGGTCGCCAGCGCCGCATCCCGCCCCGAAATCCCCCGTTCCCGCAGCAGAGTCGGCAGCACCAGGTTGGCGTACGCATCCCGTTCCCGAACAGCCCGCAAGACATCCCGCGCGACCAACCGCACCGGGTCCACCCCGCTCCGACTGCCAGCCTGAGCATTCTCGCGATCCTTCTGCTGCGCACCAGCTTTGGCACCACCCGACTTACCTACCGACTTTGCGCCGGAGCGACCACCGCGCCCTCCCATTTCCGCCCCAGAGGAACGATTCCCCTGCCGCGCACCGGCTTTCGATCCGCCTCCGGTTCCGCTCGACCGCCCTGGCTCGGCACGATTCGGGCGTCCACCGCCGGTGCCGGATTGTGCCCGGTCGCCGCGGTCGGGACGGGCCGCCGAATCCGACTGGCCCATACCGCGATAGGGGCGATCGCTGCCGTCGCGCGCGCCGGGCCTGCGGTCGGCGCCTGTGCGCCCGGGCTGACCGGCCGACCTGCGCGGCTGGTCACCTCGGCCACCGGGTGCGTCCGGGCCGCGATCGAAGGATCCGATCCGGCCGACCGCTTTGCGTGGTGCGGCGTTTCCGCGCGCGGCCCGTGTGCTGTCGTCGCGGCCGGTCGAATCGCTGTTGCGTTCGCGCGCCCGGCGTCGATCTTCGGCACTCATTCCCGGACCTCGCTGATGCTCAGGTCCGAGAGGAAGGCTGGATCGGTTGCGCCCATGCTTCGTGGGGGAAGTTCCGGCACGACCCGCGCCTGGCTGCCTGTCAGCTCCGGCGCCTGCGCCGTGGCGCCTGCGTCAAAGAATCGCCGGCTCATACCTGCTCCTCGCTGTTGCTCGGTTTCGGCATGACTGCCGCGGCAGCTCCGCCCTGTGTCAGATCTGTCACTCGACCACCGCGCCCGGTTGCAGGCGGGCGCCGCGGGCCCAGTCGAGGGCGGCCATCATCCGCTTGCCTTGGGGCTGGACCTGGTCGAGGCGGACCGCGGTGGTGGCGGTGCCGATGAAGACGCCGGACTTGCGGACCTCGATGGCGCGCGGGGGCAGTTCCTCTTCGACCATCTCGACCGGGCCGAGTTTGAGACGGAGACCGCCGACCTCGGTCCAGGCACCGGGGGCCGGGGTGACGGCGCGGATGCGGCGACTGATGTTCAGGGCCGGCTGGTCCCAGCGGACGTGCCCGTCCTCGGCGACCACCTTGGGGGCATAGGAGACGCCCTCGTTCGGTTGTGGAACCGCTTGCAGCGCACCGTCTTCCACGCCGTCGAGGGTGGTCTCGAGCAGCCGGGCGCCGCTGTCGGCGAGCCGTTCCAGCAGCACCCCCGCGGTGTCGGTGACCTGGATCTTCTCGGTGACCACACCGAAGACCGGGCCGGTGTCCAGGCCCGCTTCGATCTGGAAGGTGGACGCGCCGGTGAACTCGTCACCGGCGTCGATGGCGGCCTGCACCGGGGCCGCGCCGCGCCAGGCGGGCAGCAGCGAGAAGTGCAGGTTGATCCAGCCGAAGCGCGGAATGTCGAGCACCCGCTGCGGCAGCAGCGCGCCGTAGGCGACCACCGGACAGCAGTCCGGCGCCAATTCGGTGAGCTGGTCGATGAATTCGGGTTCGGACGGGCGGCGCGGGGTGAGCACGGGAATGCCGTGTTCGTCGGCCAGTTGCCCGACCGGCGAGCGCTGCACCTTGCGCCCGCGGCCGGCGACGGCGTCGGGCCGGGTGACCACGGCGACCACGTCGTGCCGCGTCGACTCGAGGAAGCGGCGCAGCGACGGCACCGCCGGTTCGGGCGTACCCGCGAAGACGATGCGCATCAGCGACCACGTCCGAACGGGTTCGGCTTGCCGGTGTCACTGCTGCCGCGCGACGCGCGCACCGTGATCCCCGCGGTGAACCAGTCCGATTCTCGAATGCCGCGCATTGCTTCCTTACGGTCGGCCGGATCGAGGCGGTCGATGAACAGCACCCCGTCCAGGTGGTCGTTCTCGTGCTGCACGCACCGCGACAGCAGTTCGGTGGCGTCGAAGGCCACCGGTTTACCGTGCATATCGACACCGGAGACCCGCACCCGCAGCGCCCGCCGCACGTCGTAGCGCAGTCCGGGAATCGACAGGCAGCCTTCCGGCCCAACCTGTTCTTCCTCGCCGTCGACGGTGTATACGGGGTTCACCACATGCCCCTGCGCGTCCCCGGTGTCGTAGACGAAGACCCGTAGCCCGACGCCGATCTGCGGCGCGGCCATCCCGACTCCGCCGTCGTCGTACATGGTGTCGGTCAGGTCTTCGACGAGCTGGCGCAGCTCCCGATCGAAGTCGGTGACCTCCGCCGCCCGGGCGCGCAGAATGGGATCGCCGAACAGGCGAACGGGCTGAATGGTCACGGCGGCTCCCGAAAACAGGCGAATACGGTCGACCCATTCTAGTAAGGGACGCCGATCACTCCGATATCCCCGATGCCGAGCCACAGACCTGGTAGAACTCGAGAGCGGTCCGGGCGGGGTGTCGATCCCTCCGCCCGGCCGCCCGGGGCGTCAGGAGTTGCCGGCGATGATGACCTGCGGGATGCCGGTGCCCAGGGGTACCGCGCGACACACGGGGGCGGGGCTGTCCGGATCGAGCACTTGCAACAGCAGGTCTTGCACGAACGGGTCGTAGACCATGTGGAAGTGCCCGGTCAGGTCGCTGGGGCACAGGTCCTGCAAGACCAGGTTGCGGGCGTTCGGGCCGTGCAACGCGATGTTGTCGAACGGCTGGATCATTTCGTCTACGCGGCTGCCGATGGTGACGTACCGCGGGCCGGGAACGGTGTCACCGCCCGTGTTGAGTTCGATCATCACCGGCGAGCCCTGTACCTGCTGCACCGCGGCCAGCGAGGTGACCTTCACGAACGCTTCCAGGATGCCGATCGCCTGGACCACCGGGACCAGCCCGTACATCACGCCGCCGTAGCTGGGCGAGGCCAGACCGACCCACTGGCCGACCTTGGGCGCACCGCCGAGCTGGTTGACCCAGTACCGGGTGACGTTGGCGCCCTGGGAGAAACCGACCAGGTCGACCTGGGTCGCGTGCGTCGCGGCCAGCACCAGGTCGACGAAGTCGCCGAGCTGGCGGGCGCTGACTCGCACGTCTTCGGTGCCGTAGCTGGTGGCGCCCGGGGCGCCGCCGTAGTTGAGCGCGAAGACGCAGAGCCCGGCCGCCACGAGTTTGGGGCCGATGGCCGAGTAGTCGGAGTACGCGCTGGAGTCGGTACCGTGTGCCAGCACTACCGGGCGCGGATTCGCGGCACTCGGGGCACACTCGAAGTTGTTGACGCCCAACGGAACCGAGTTGGGATGCGTCTTCTGGTAGACGGCGGATGCCAGGTGATCGGTTTGCGCCGGACCGGGGATGGTCGGCACCTCTGCTGCACGATAGGCCGAGATCTCGGCGACCGGCGCCGGTTCGGCGAGAGCGGGCGCCGTGGCGGAGCCGAGCAAGCCGGCTCCGGCCAGGGCGACGACCGCTCTCATAAACTGTGATTTACCCCAACCCCACGGGCCCTCAGGCTGTTCCATTCCACAATTATTTAACGAACCCGGGCGAAATGCCTGCCCTACCGGGGTGTTTCGTCCTATGACTTTTCGGGGCTATCATCCTCGGCCAGAATCCGGTATAGGGCCCGCCGCGCCTCGGTGAGCACCTCGGCCGCCTTGGCCGCCTGCTCCGGCGTGCCGGCCGCCGCGACCTGAGCCGCCGCGCCCATCAGCGCGCCGATCAGCGCACGCAGGTCGATCGCCTGATCGCCCACATCCCCCTTGACGTCGGCCCACGGATCGCCGAGTTCCTCGCGGTTCTCGGTGACGTAGGCGGTGCCGGCCTCGGTCAGTTGCGCGGTCTTGCGACCGGCCACCTTCTCGATGAGGACCAGGCCCTCGTCTTCCAGCTGCGCGAGCGCGGGGTAGATGGAACCCGGGCTCGGACGCCAGACGTCGTCGCTGCGTTCGCGGATCTGCTGGATCAGTTCGTAGCCGTGCATCGGACGCTCGGTGAGCAGCAGCAGGACCGCCGCGCGCACGTCGCCACGCCGGCCCCGGCCACCACGGCCGCGTCCGCGTCCGAAGTGCGGGCCGAAACCGGGACCGAAGCCGCCGGGCCCGAACTCGGGGCCGAAGCCGCGCCGCCCGTGGCGGGCGTGCATCCGCCGCTCCGGACCGCATTCGTCGGCGCCGGGGCGACACCGGCGACCGCGCCGGCCGAAGTCTCTGTTCTCCATGTTCTCGATGTTTTCCATGATTGCCTCCTCAGGCTTTCGCGTGTATCTCATGTTATCGACGATATATCGACAATCTATCCAACGCAAGGTTCGGCGGCGGAATTCCCGCGCACACAGAAAAGGCGCGCCCCGATGCGGGACGCGCCTGTGCGGCCGGTGGAGCTAGAGCGAGTCGATCCAGCCCTGGAGCCGCTCACCCTCGGCGACCATCAGCTCCGGATCGCGAAACGCGTTGGTGAGCAGTGAAATCCCCTGATAGGAGGCGATGAGCGCGATCGCGAGCCGCGCGGCGTCGGCGCGGCCCATGGCTTCGAACTGGGCCGCGGCATAGTCGACCAGCGCCTGCATGACCTCGCTGGCCCGGCCCTCCAGCGGGTCGTCCCGCTTGTGCAGTTCCGCTGTCAGCGAACCGAACGGGCAGCCATAACGCGCCGCCAGCTCCCGCTCCCGCACCCAGCCGTCGATCAGGGACTTCAGCCGATCTCGCGGGGAATCCAGGCGATTCAGCTCGGCGATCAGCTGCTCCAGCGAGCGCGCGTGCGCGCCGATGGCGGCCTCGATGAGCTGGTCTTTCGTCTTGAAGTAGTAGTAGACGTTGCCGACCGGCACGTCGGCCACCCGCGCGATGTCGGCGATGGTGGTCTTCTCCACACCACGCTCGTAGAACACCTGGACGGCGGCCTCGATCAGGCGCTCCCGCTTACCGGGCTTGGTACCGGCCACTGAGTTGGTCACCCAACTAACTGTAGACAACCCCGGCGCAGTCGGCTAACTTCTTGTTAGTCAGTCAACTAACTCAGGAGTTCGAACAATGATCGTGGTAACCGGAGCAACCGGAAACGTGGGACGCCCGCTGGTGCGGATGCTGGCCGAGGCGGGCGAGAAGGTGACCGCGGTCGCGCGGACCCTGCCCGCCGAGCTGCCGGACGGTGTCCAGGCCGTGAGCGCCGACATCACCGACGCCGGCAGTCTCCCCTTCGACGGTGCGGAGCAGCTGTTCCTGCTCTTCGCCCCCGGTTCGTTCGCGGCCGATGTGCCCGCGATCCTCAGCGCCGCGAAGGATGCCGGGGTGCGCCGGGTGGTCCTGCTGTCCTCGCAGGGTGTCGCCACCCGCCCCGAGAGCGTCTCGCACGGGCAACTCGGCAGGGCTATCGAGACCGCCGTCCAGGATTCGGGCCTGGAATGGACGATCCTGCGCCCGGGCGGATTCCAGTCCAACACCTTCGCCTGGACCGAGTCGGTCCGCGAACAACGCGTCGCCGCCGCGCCTTTCGGCGATGTCGCCATCCCGTTCGTCGATCCGGACGACATCGCGGCCGTGGCCGCCGCGGTGCTGGTGCAAGACGGTCACCTCGGCCAGACCTACGTGCTGACCGGCCCGGCGCCGGAGTCTCCGCGCGACCGCGCCCGGGTGCTCGGCGAATTGCTCGGCGAGACAGTGCGTTTCGTGGAACAGACCCCCGAGGAGGCGCGCGCGCAGATGCTGGCGTTCATGCCGCCGGAGGTAGCCGACACCACCCTCGCGGTCCTCGGCGCGCCCACCGACGAGGAACTCCGCATCAGCCCCGACATCGAACGGGTCCTCGGCCGCGCGCCGCACCCGTACGCCGCCTGGGCCGCCCGCAACCTCCCCGCTTTCCGCTGAGCCCCCGCCTGTGCCCAGCGAAAACCCAATGCGCGCAACCACCTCGGCGATCTAGCGTTGGGCCATGGCAATCAGCAAGAAGGGGAAGCGCAGGATCGTGGTCGGAGATCGCGAGTTCCTGTGGTGGGTCAAGGAGGACTGGGAAAACTACAGCGCCCCGGGCGCGCCCACACTCACGATCATTTCGGCGAACCGGCGCGTTGTAGTCCGGTACGTCCTGGCGCAATCCGAGGAAAACCGACACGTCGTCGTGCTCGGTCCCGAGTTCCGGGGGATCACCCGGCCCGGCCCGCATCGCCGTTTCCGGTGCCCGGCGTTCGGACTGCCCGGGGAGGTTCGCCCGGCACACATCGCGGAGCTGATCAGCTGGTGCACCGAGACCGGAGACCTGCCGGATCTGTACGAGCGGCAGGTCGATCTGGTTGCCGCGGTCACGGCGTGAGCGGGCTTCACGCCGCGCCGCCCAGCGTGCCCAGCAAGAGCCGTAGCGCCAGCTCGGCCACGCTGGCGGCGTCCAGCACATCCGACAGGGTGAGCTCGATGCCGTGATCCTCGCGCATGCGGTGGGCCAGGTCCACCGCGTGCAGGGAGCTCAGGCCCAGCTGGATCAGCGAACTGTGCCGATCCAGCGATCCCACCGCCGCGCCGAGCATGCGGGCGACCTGGTCCAGGAGATAGTTCTCCAGATCCAGGTGAGCACTGGTGGGCGGGGCCGGGGCCGGGTCACCGGCGGCCGTCCAATGCACCACGGCGGCAGGCAGGCCCGCGGCGCGGCGGTGGTCGGCGAGCGCGTCCAGGAAGGCATTGGACGCGGCGTCGGCGGCGAGCCGGCGGGTGGTCGCCGGGGACAGCAGGACGAAGAAGTCGAGCGGCCGGGCGGACAGCAACCGGTGCAGGGTCCAGGCGCCGGCCACCTTCGCACGCAGCGCGTGTTCGAGCTGGGCCGGCGTCGGGTCGGGGTGGTGCTGCTCCGGGTGCACGGCGGCGTGCACGACACCGGCGATCGGCGCCGAGCGGCGTTCGGCCGACGCCAGAATCCGGGCGACGGCGTGCTCGTTGGCGATATCCGCCACGTGCTGTTCCACCACCACTCCCGTGCCCCGAAGACGGTGCGGCACCGCGGATTCGACGTCATCGGCGCCGATGACGAGCAGGGACCGGGCGCCCCGGTCGACCAGCCATTGGGCGCAGTGTTCCCCGGCGCCGGTGAGTCCGCCGGTGATCACATACGTCACGCCGGGCCGGATGCCGCCGCAGATCGCGTCCGGGTCGGCGCGATAGGCGGTGTCGAGCGGCACCAGGCGCGGCGCCCACCAGCGGCCACGGCGCAGCGCGAGCCGGGTTTCGGTCGCCGCGGTCCGGGCGACGGCGGTCAGCCGGGCCGCCTCGGTCGCCAGGGACTCGCCGCTCTCGGGCAGATCCACCAGCGTGACCTCGCGGTGCTGCTCGCGACTCAGGACCGGGCCCAGACCCCACAGTGCCGCCTGCCAGGGCGCGTCGCAGCGCGGGTCGGGGCCGGCGGCGCGGGCGCCGCGCGTCACCAGGATCGTGGGAACCTCGGCCGGTGTGGCGCGGGCGGTGGCCAGGGCCCCGGCGCAGAGCCCGACCGCGGTCGACAAGACCTGGCGGGCAGAGGAATTCGTGTGCGTCGCCGATCCCAGCGCGGCCAGGTTGAGCACCGCGTGCAGCGGCCGGTCCGGTCCGAGATCGGCGCGGATCGCGGCGGCGTCGGCGTGCGGTGCGACCGGGAACACGGTGTGCCCGGCCTTCCGGAGTTCGGCGATCACCGCCGCGTCCAGATCGGTCCCGCTCTGCCGGATCAGTACCCGGCCCAGGTCCGCTTGCTCGGGGCTGCCGAGTTCGACTGTCTGCCAAGCGGTCCGGAATTCGACTCCGCCGGATGCGCCGCCCCGGAGCGGATGCAACGCGGCTTCGCGGGCCGGAGCACCACTTCGAGGGTGGAAGGGCAGCGAGCGCAGCGGAGTTTCCCGGGCGGGCGGCGGCGGCGCGGCGCGGCGCACGCGCACCGCGCCGACTCGCACACCGCTGAGTTCGGCGATGGCCGCGCCGTTTCCGTCGTAGACGGTGATGTCGCCGGCGAAACCGGCGTCGTCGTTGCGGACGGCGCGGGTCAGGCACCACTGCGGGTGCAGCGGTGTCTTCCGGAAACGGACCCGATCGATCGCTGTCAGCATCATCGGGCTGTCGGCGGCGGTGGGCAACAGCGTGAAAACCGTTTGGAGACAGGCATCCAGCGCGGGCAGCGTGGTGTGACCGGCCGAGGCGCCCTGGATCCGGGCGACGGTTTCGCCTGGCCCGAACCACATTTCGGCGATGCGCCGGAACGCGCCGACCCATTGGTTCCCGGCGAGATAGTGCCGGCTGTAGAACCGGCCGCCGGCCTGCCAGCGGATGCACCGCGCCCGCGCCTCCGCGAGCACCGGCGTCTCCAGCGCGGGCGGATCGTCCTCGGTGCGCGCCTGGGCGAGCACGCTCTCGTCCGGGCCGACCGCCAGGAACCGCCACGCGTGCTGTTCGGCCTGCGCGACAACGCGCAAGGTCACGGTGCCCGCGCCGAGCCCGGACAGCGGCAGCATCTGGCGAAAACGAATGTCGCGCAGCGTGATTACGCCCGCGCCGGAGAGTTCCTTGGCGGCGGCGTGCCACAGCTCGAGATACGCCGCGCCGGACAGGACCGGCCGGCCGGCGAAGAGATGACCGAGCAGGTATTCCTGCCGGGCGTCGAGCAGGCACGGCCATTCGAGCCGGTCCAGGCGCGGCTGGGTAGCGGCGCCGAGGATCGGCGGCGCGGATTCGGCCGGGCGGGCGGCGGTTCCGTTGACCGGGTGCCGGGGCTCGGCGGGCGGGTTGGTCAGTGGTGTGGTCATGGGTTCGTCCGTTCCTCGACGGAGTTGGTGATGACCGACCATAAGTTCGATAAGCCCGGTAGTACGCCACCCCGGCGGGCGGCCATTTCGGCCCCGAAAAGTGGTGCCTCCATGCGGGTTTGCTCGGACCCAACTATTGGTGGGTTTCCGGGTCCAAAATCTGTTGGGCCTGGCGTCAGGCCAATCCGGCGACGGTGAGCAGCGCGGTGAGCTCCCGGCGAACCAGATGGTGGTCGCGGCGCGAAAGCCGTTGCAGGGTGCGGTGCACCAGCCAGTCGTAGCGGATGTCTTCCGGACAGGCTTGGCAGGCTCGTTGCAGCGCGACCACGGCGGCGGTGTCGTCGCCGAGCAACCCATAGACGTGAGCGATGGTGGTGTAGTAACGAACTCGCTGTTCCACCGAGGCGCTGTCCGCCAATTCCACTTGGGCGGCATGCCGGGCGGCCTCGCTGAGCCGGCCGAGCCGGACGGCGATATCGATCTCGGCGATCGCCACCTCCGCGACCCCGAACCAGACATCACGCCGCTCCGCGGCCTCCGGATCCACCCCGGCCGCGGTCTCCCGGGCCGCCGTCACCAGATCCTGACTGCCGATCGAATCACCCACGCCCGCAGCGCCGTACGCCGCGACCAGCTGTAACGCTCCGAGCACCGACCGCCCCGCGCGCACCGGTTCCAGCCGGCGCGCCGCGGCCAGCGCGTAGTCCCGGCATTCGGCGTGATACCCGAGATTGTTCAGGGCGGCGGCGACATGCCAGGCGCTGACCGCTACCAGGATCGGCTGTTTCGCGTCGGCGAAGATGCCGACCGGGCGGTCGGCCACCAGCCAGGCCAGGTGATAGTCGCCGACGCGGGTGAGCAGGAAGCGGGCCAGGTGATACGACTCGGCCAGCAGCAACCCGGCATCGTGCGCCGATCCGCTCGCGGTGGTCCGGGTCGCGGCCCGCAGGGAGCGCGCCGACCGCAGCACCACGGGCAGATGGGTGGTGAGCCGGGTGTAGCGGTCGGGCGCGCCCAGCCAGGAGTTCCAGCACTGCTCGAGCGCGGCGCGCACCCGCTCCGGCGGGGGCGGCGGACCGGGTTCGACGCCGAACGCCCGGGCCGTGGGGTGATCCATGATCGCGTGGTTCAGCGGGGTCAGCGCGGGCGCGATATCGCGCGCGGCGGACCGGCTCGAGGTCGGATGCCCGAGCAGCGCGGCCGGGTCGTCCAGGTGCAGCACTTCGGCCATCCGATAGAGCGCGGCGATGCTGTCGAGTTCCCGATGCCCGCGTTCGATCTGCCGCAGCCATTCCTCACTGCGCCCGGCCAACTGCGCCACGACTCGGCGAGAAAGCCCGAGCCTGCGCCGCCGGATCTCGATCCGCTCGCCGACGGTGAGCGGCCGCCCGGTGGTTGCCACGTCAAGTCCTTCCTCGCGGGTGCCCGGGGCGGGTGACCACCTCGTATGGGCGGGACTTGCGGGTAACGGTAGCCGAAACTCGTTCCCGTCGTTGAGCTTTCAACACGCGGACAACACGGTGCCCGGTAATCGCCCGGTGCGCCGCCCGCCCGCGAGCACCGGCACCCCGCCCACGATCACGTCATCGATTCCGGTGGCCGGCTCGCGCGGGGCGGCGTAGGTGGCGCGGTCCCGGATGGTGCGCGGATCGATGACGACCAGGTCCGCGGCCTTGCCCCGGGCCAGCACACCCCGGTCGGTGAGCCGGAACCGTTGCGCCGGGCGGGCCGCCAGATGCACGCTCGCCTCCGCCCAGGTCCAGTCGCCGAGCTCACGGCAATGCCGCGACAACATGCGCGCGAAAGCCCCGTAGCCGCGCGGGTGCGGCCGTCCGCCCAGGTAGATGCCGTCCGAGCCGCCCATGTGGGCTTCGTGGCGCAGCAGGCACCGCACCGAATCCTCCAGGGCGCGTTCGGGATAGTCGAAAACGATGCCCACATCCAAAGCCGACTCGATGAGCACGTCGGCGCAGAACGCGGCCGGCCGGACACCGGCCCAGGCCGCCGCGATATCCAGCGGCAGCCCCTCGGCCCATCGATATCGCCCGGCCGGGACATGCGCGAGAATGCAGGCGTGCCAGAGCCGCTCGTCGATCTGGGTGTCGAACAGCTCCCGGACCGCGCGATCCGACAAGGCTTCGAGGGTGCCGTCCAGGTCGGCGGTGGCCAGCCAGTCCGGCAGCATTTTGGCGAGAATGCTGCAACCGCGGAGATACGGATAGGTGTCGAAGGTGACATCTTGACCGGTCGCGCGGGCCGTGTCGACCAGTCCCGCCAGCACCTCGCCGGGGCCGTGATAGTGCGAAATATGCACGGCGGCACCGCTGATCCGGCCCACGGCGCAGGCCTCGGACATGCCCTTGTCGGCGGCGTCGCCGTAGGTCCGCATGTGTGTGACGTAGGGCAGTCCGCGCCGGGCCGCCGGGGCGCACACCGCGCCCAGCTCCTCCGCGTCCGCGAATCGTCCTGGGAGATAACCCAATCCGGAGGACACGCCCACCGCGCCCTGGTCCAGGCCCTGCTCGGCGAGGGCGATCATCGCCGCGAGTTGCTCCGCGTCCGGAGGCAGCGCGGACCCGCCCAGGACGCTGTAGCGAATTGTCCCGTGCGGCACCAGATACGCGGTGTTGATCGCGGTGGTGTGGTGATAGCAGGCCATTAGCTCCGCGACGGTCAGGCCGCCGTCCGAGCAGGTGAGCGCCGACGGGACAGGTCCGTTGACGGCGGCGAAATAGCGGGCCACCCAGCGCAGGGCCGCGGGCGTCGCCGGCGCGAAGGACAAACCGTCCTGGCCGAGGACGAATGTCGTCACCCCTTGGCGCAGTGCCGCGAGCTGCACTACCGGATCCAGCACCGCGCCCTCACCGTGCACATGGGCATCGATGAAACCTGGCAGTACGTACCGCTGGTCCGCATTCACTTCCGCCCTGGCGCGGGCGGCCGCCAGATCGCCGATGACCCGGATCCGGCCGCCCGCGATCCCGATATCGGCACGATAGCCGGGCTGCCCGGTGCCGTCGAAGACAACTCCCCCGCGTACGAGGACATCGAATGTCACGGTATTGCCGACAGTTTGGCCGTTGGTCACGCCCTGGAAACTGGAAGCCGTTGGGGCTGGCCCATTGCCGGGCAAGGTGGGTACGGTGATGGGGTGACCACGGTAGTCCGGCAGGTACTGGTCAGCGAACTGACCAGCGCCGACACCATGCGCGACCCAATTGCCCTTTACCGCCAGGTCTTTCGGCTCTGTACCACCGATCCCGCGCCCAGTCCGCGCCTGCTCGTGTCGCTGGTTCGTAACGGCGGGATTGCTGTCGGAGCCTACCTGGACGGGGAATTGGTCGGCTTCAGCTACGGTTTCCCGGGCCGCGCCCCGATCGGGCACCTCGATGCGCAACGGGCCTACCATTACATGGAATTGCTTGTGGTCCGGCCGGATTGCCAGAACGCCGGGATCGGGCGCACCCTCATGCACCAGGTGCGCGCCATCGCGATACGCCGTGGGCTGCAACGTATCTACTGGGCCTACGACCCCCTGCGCGCCGCCAACGCCCACTTCTACCTCGATGTCATCGGCGCCTGCGGCTACGAGTTCATCGACAACATGTACGGCGTCGAGGACAACGGCCGCGACCGCGGGTTCCCGACCCACCGCATCGTCGCCCGCTGGGATCTTGGCACGCCCGTCCGGCAGTGGCCCGAACCGCCGCCCGGTCTGGTCCTCGGCGCGCCGGTCCCCGATCACCGGGTCGACTACGACTCGATGCTGCTGGCCATCCCCGACGAATGGGATTACGGCTCCGCCACCGGCAGTCTGCACCGGGACCTCTGCACGGTCGTGCACGAGCTGATGGGCAGCGGGTACCGAGCGGTCTCCTGCCGGCGGGCCGGTGCCGGGCTGGCGGTCTATCGACTCGTCTCCGGCCCACTCACCGCGGGCCACACGTATCCCCTGTAAGCGCCGGCGGAACTCCGGCAGCGCCCTGGCAAGAATGAGCCATGTCGCATCCCCCGATCGCGTCCACGACGTGTTCGAAACACCTACGGTACGCGGATTTTCCGGCCCGTGACCAGGTGGTCGTCGCGCGGCGAGGCGTAGCAAATCCCAGGCGGCAGGCGCTCAGCCGATATCGATCGGATCGATCTGCACGCGCAGCGGTGCGTCGGATCGATGGGTGCTGCGGACCGCTTGGGCGGCGGTGAGGGCCTTGGCGAGCGCGGCTCCGGAGCGGCGGTGCACACGCAGCAGCATGCGCTCGACCTCGGCGGGGTCGTCGCCGCTGGAGAACGGTTTGCGTGCGCCGGGCGGCAGCGGGACCGGGCCCAGTACCTCGACGTCCGCCGGAAGGGTTGCGCTGGAGAGCAATTCGGAGATGGATTCGGTGGTGCCATCGATGGCGGCGAGCCGGACAGCGGGCGGAAACCCGACCTCTGCGCGGCCCTCTACCTCCAGTGTGGCGTGCCCGATCGGGTCCCAGCGGATAAGCGCTTGAACAGTCGGGACCGACGGCTCGGCCATCACGATGACTTGACCGCGGGCGCGCACCAGCGCGGCGGCGCTCATCCAGCGGCGCAGCGAGTCCTCGGCGGCACGCAGATCCGCGCGACCGAGCAACGCCCAGCCGTCCAGCAGCAACGCCACCGCATAGCCCCCGCGAATCAGCGGTTCGGCACCGACGGTGGCGACCACGACCTGTGGGCCGGGCTCGAGGGTGTCCAGAATGGCACCGCCGCCAGAGCCGCGAATCGGCACACCGGGGAACGCGCGACCGAGCTCTTCCGCGGTGCGGACCGCGCCGATCACCACCGCACGCAAGGCACGCGAGGCGCAAGCCGGGCAGCGGTACGCGGCCTCGACGATGCCGCACCACCGGCAGCTCGGGCTGTGCGCCTCGTCGGCGCGCGGGCCCTGCGGCAACGCCAAGGGGCCGTTGCAGTGCCGGCAGCGCGCGGGCGTCCGGCATTTCGCACACGACAAGGCCGGGACGTAGCCACGCCGCGGCACCTGCACCAGAACCGCCGAACCTTCTTTCAACGCCGCGCGGGCAGCGGCGAAGGCAATGCCGGGGATGCGAATCGCATTGGCGATCGGATCGCGCTCCAACGCCCAGTCACTGTCGCCGGGCGCGCTGATCCGCGGCGTGACTTGCCGCAGCACGTCACGATCGGCGACCAAGTCATGCGCCCAGCCGGAATCCACCACCGCCTGGACTTCCGCTGTCCGCGCGAAACCCGCTGCCACGAACGCCGCACCAGACTCGTGTGCCCGCAGCATCGCCACCTCACGCGCATGCGGATACGGCGCCCGCGGTTCCGCATAGGTGTCGTCGCCGTCATCCCAGATAGCAATAAGCCCAAGGTCTTTCGCCGGTGCGAACACAGCGGCCCTGGTACCCACCACAATCCGCGCACTCCCCCGCAACACCGACAACCACCGCCGATACCGCGCCGAGGGCCCCAGCCCCGCCGACAACCCCACTGCCGAATCCCCCACCAGCCGAACACATTCGGCTAGCAGCCGATCCAAATCCCGCTGATCCGGCACCAGCAGCACCGCACTACGCCCACCCGCCACCACAGTCGCCGCCAACTCCGCCAACCGCGCCGCCCAATCCTCCCCCGGCAGCGCCTGCCAAGCCGCCCGCACCCCCTTCCCCTGACTCAACGCCGAAACAAACGCTCCCCCATGCACATAACGCTCCCACGGTGCTAGATCCATCGATGCGACAGATGCCTCCGTCACCCCAGCCGGGCCGCCGGGCACCGCGACAATGCGTGCCTCGCCCGCGACATCGTGCGGCCGCACTGCCGACACCCGATCCGAGCGGCCGTCCGCCGCGCTCGCGGCATGCTCAACCTCGGTTTCCGGCATTCTCGCCGACCCAGATTCCGCCTCGGAGATCCCGGCGCGCCCGGACTCAGGCTCCCGCACCTCCGCGCGTCCAGACGCCGCCTCTTGCACGGCCGCACTCCGCGGCTCCCCCTCCGTCAGCCCGGCATGCTGTGGGCCGGGATCCAGACGATCGGTATCGAACTCGGTGCTCGGGTCCCGGAGCGTCGCACTCGGCTCGGCCACCTGGGGGGTGGGAGGGAGGGAGGCTGATGCGTCGGCGGCGGGCGCGGCCGTGGTCGCGGGCGGGTCGTCGAGGTCTATCGGTTCGGGTTGGGCTGCTGCGGCTTTGGCCGCGGATTTCTTGGTGGCCCTGGGCTTCTTGCCGGTCTCCGCGCCCGCGTGGCGGGGTGGGATGGCCAGGCGGAGGACATCGGCGCGAGTGCCGGCGTAGCGGGCGGCGACTGCCGTTGCGAGCTGCAGGATTTCGGGGGTGAGGACGCGTTCGGCGGAGACGACGCGTTCGAGTTTGACGAATTTGCCCGCGTGGTCGCTTTTTTCGAGGCGTTCCAGGAGGTAGCCGTCGACCAGGCGGCCCGCGAAGCGCAGGCGCACGCGGACGCCCGGCTGGGCGATCTCGTCGAACTCCGGGGGGACGAGGTAATCGAAGTCGCGGTCCAGGTGGGCAGGCGACAACAGCGGGAGCACCCGGGCGATCGGGTGTCCCGCTGTTGTCCTTGTCGTTTCCGCGATGTCGTCCACGCGGTCCGGAGTTTACAGTCCGGCGGCGGCGCGCAGCTTCTCCGCGCGATCGGTCCGCTCCCACGGCAGGTCGACGTCGGTACGGCCGAAGTGACCGTAGGCGGCGGTGGGGGCGTAGATCGGGCGGAGCAGGTCCAGGTCGCGGATGATCGCGCCGGGACGCAGGTCGAAGACCTCGCCGATGGCGGCCGAGATCTTGGCCGGGTCGATCTTCTCGGTGCCGAAGGTCTCGACGAACAGACCGACCGGAGCCGCCTTGCCGATGGCGTAGGCGACCTGCACCTCGACCCGCTCGGACAGGCCGGCCGCGACGACGTTCTTGGCGACCCAGCGCATGGCGTAGGCGGCCGAACGGTCCACCTTCGACGGATCCTTGCCGGAGAACGCGCCACCACCGTGCCGCGCCATGCCGCCGTAGGTGTCGACGATGATCTTGCGACCGGTCAGGCCGGCGTCACCCATCGGGCCGCCGAGCACGAACTTGCCGGTCGGGTTGACCAGCAGCCGCACGTTGGCGGTGTCGAGCGGGTTGGGCAGCGTCAGATCGGCCAGCACCGACTCCAGCACCTTCTCGCGAATATCGGGCGCGAGCAGGTTGTCCAGATCGATATCGGCGGCGTGCTGGGTGGACACCACGACGGTGTCCAGCCGGACCGGCTTGTCACCCTCGTATTCGATGGTGACCTGGGTCTTGCCGTCGGGCCGCAGGTACGGCAGCACACCGGACTTGCGCACCTCGGTCAGACGCCGGGACAGCCGGTGCGCGAGCGCGATCGGCAACGGCATCAGCTCGGGGGTATCGGTGGTGGCGTAACCGAACATCAGGCCCTGATCGCCCGCGCCCTGCTTCTCGATCTCGTCATCGGAACCGCCGACGCGGGCCTCGTGCGAGGTGTCCACACCCTGCGCGATATCCGGCGACTGCGCACCGATGGCGATATTGACACCGCAGGAGTTTCCGTCGAAACCCTTTGCGGAGGAGTCGTATCCGATCTCCAGGATCTTCTCGCGCACGATGTGCGGGATGTCGGCGTAGGCGGAGGTGGTGACCTCGCCGGCGACGTGAACCTGACCGGTGGTGACGAGCGTTTCCACCGCGACGCGACTGCGGGGATCCTCGGCGAGCAACGCGTCGAGGATGGAATCGCTGATGGCGTCACAGATCTTGTCCGGATGACCTTCGGTCACGGACTCACTGGTGAATAGGCGGCTGCCAGACGTGCGCACAGTTGTTCCCTCTCCCTCAACGGGTCGTATTGGGTCGCGGTGTTCGCACTGCCGCAACCCTTCTCAGACTATCCAAACCATCGACACGGCGATCCGGGTCGGATCGCTGTCAGGAGACTATTCGGCGAACCGTCATCTCCGGCGCAGCATTTGCTGCGCTCGTATCGATCGCGCCGGGCTCGGCCACAGATCGTTAATTACTCAGCGAGTCAACGTTATCGACAACATCGACTGCGCTGGTACCTCGACATCATCCGGGCTTACTTCCGTAGCAGCGGGCCGAGGGCGTCCAGCACCCGACTCGCCAGCAGCGCCTTGGATCCATGGTCGAGAGCTTGTTCGGTGCCGTCGGCCCCGAGTAGCCAGCCGTCGTTGGTGTCCACCTCGAACGCCTTGCCCTCACCGACGGCGTTGACCACGAGCAGGTCGCAGCCCTTACGCGCCAGCTTGGCGCGCGCATGGGTGAGCACGTCGCCGTGCTCGTCACCGGTTTCGGCCGCGAATCCGACGATCGCGGTACCGGTCAACTGGCCGTCGCGGCGCGCCTGCACCAGACCGGCGAGGATGTCCTCGGTCTTGGTCAGGTTGATGACGTCGGGTTCGCCGGCGCCCTTCTTGATCTTGGCCGCGGCCACGGAGGTGGGCCGGAAATCGGCCACCGCCGCCGCCATGATCACCGCGTCGGAGCCGACCGCGTGCTTGTCCACGGCGGTCTTGAGCTGTTCGGCGGTGGTCACGTGCACCAGTTCGACGGCCGCGGGCGCGGCCATCTCGATCGTGTTGCCCGCGATCAGCGTCACCTGCGCACCGCGCTGGGCGGCGACGCGCGCGAGCGCGTAGCCCTGCTTGCCGGAGCTGCGGTTGCCGAGGAAGCGCACCGGATCCAGCGGTTCCCGGGTGCCGCCCGCGGTGATCACCACGCGCTTGCCCTCGAGATCACGCGGAATGGCGTCGGCGCGTTCCTGCAGCAACGACGCCAGCGCGAAGATCTCCTCGGGCTCGGGTAGCCGCCCGGCGCCGGTGTCGGCGCCGGTGAGCCGCCCGTGCGCGGGCTCCATCACGATCGCGCCGTGCCGGCGCAACGTCGCCACGTTCTCCTGCGTCGCGGGATGCTCCCACATCTCGGTGTGCATCGCGGGCGCGAACAGGACCGGGCAGCGGGCCGTCAGCAGGGTGGCGGTGAGCAGGTCGTCGGCGCGGCCTTGCGCGGCGCGGGCCATCAGGTCGGCCGTGGCCGGGGCGATGACCACGAGATCGGCCTCCTGGCCGAGCCGCACGTGCGGCACCTCGGGCACATCGGAGAACACGTCGGTGTGCACCGGGTTCCCGGACAGCGCCTCGAAGGTCGCCTTGCCGACGAACTCCAGCGCCGAGGCGGTGGGAATGACCCGGACCTGGTGGCCGGTCTCGGTAAACCGACGGACCAGCGCGCACGCCTTGTACGCGGCGATCCCGCCGCCGACTCCGACGACGATGCGTGCTGAGCTCACTGCCCCTCCGGCCTGATCAACGGACAAGATCTGTTGAGACTATTCGCCTTCGGAATGCTCGAGCAGATCGGAGTGGATTTCGCGCATCGCGACCGAGAGCGGCTTCTCCTGCAGACCCGGCTCGACCAGCGGGCCGACGTACTCGAGGATGCCGTCGCCGAGCTGGTTGTAGTAGTCGTTGATCTGACGCGCGCGCTTGGCCGCGTAGATCACCAGGGCGTACTTGGACGACGTGCGCTCGAGCAGCTCGTCGATCGGCGGGTTGGTGAGGCCGATCGGGGTGTCGTACGCGGGCACAGTCTTGGTGTCGCTCACTAGGGAGGCTCCTGGGAGTCGGTGATGGGAAGGCAGCGGAGGCCTATCGAGAATTTGTGCTAACGAACAAGGATACCAACTGCTCACAGGCGCTGGTCACCTCGTCGTTCACGATGACGATGTCGAACTCGTCACAGGCGGCCATTTCGACTTTCGCCGTGGTCAGCCTGCGTTCGATGACTTCCGGCGTCTCGGTGCCGCGCGACCGCAACCGGGAGACTAGTTCATCCCAGCTGGGCGGGGCCAAGAACACCAAAGTTGCTTCGGGGATCGCTTTGCGCACCGACCGCGCGCCCTCGAGGTCGACCTCGACGAGCACGGGCAGTCCCGCTGTCATGGCCTCCCGAACCGGGGCCGCCGGGGTGCCCGAGCGCTGCAACCCGCCATGGATGTCCGCCCATTCGAGCAGTTCGCCCGCCTCGATCATGGCGTCGAACTCGTCTCGGGACACGAACCGGTAGTCGAGTCCGTCGACCTCCCCGGGCCGGGGGGCCCGGGTAGTCGCGGACACACTGAAGACCAGTTGCGGCAGACGTTCCCGCACGCACCGCACGACCGTGGACTTGCCAACGGCCGAGGGGCCGACCAGTACAACCAGTCGACCCTTCCGCGTGTGTTCGATCACCCTCGTAATCAGGAGGCGTCGAAGTCGAATCGCGTCAGCAGCGCCTTGCGCTGCCGGTCGCCCAGCCCGCGCAGACGCCGCGTGGGGGCGATCTCCAGCTCGCTCATGATCTCGGCAGCCTTGACCTTGCCAACCTTCGGCAGGGCCTCGAGCAGAGCCGACACCTTCATCTTGCCGAGAATCTCATCGGTCTCGGCATCCTTGAGGACGCTCTTCAGGTCGGTGCCACCGCGCTTCAAGCGCTCCTTGAGCTCCGCCCGAGCGCGGCGAGCGGCAGCCGCCTTCTCCAAAGCAGCGGCGCGCTGCTCGTCAGTCAGCTGGGGAAGGGCCACGGTTCCTCCGTCTCATCGTTTATTGCATCAACCCTGCCAGTAACCCGGCAGTCTCAGCGACCGTACCCACGTCCGCCCGCGATTGCGAACCCACCCCCCAGGTCAGCGCATGATTCGCCGATGTCGTAAGGGTGTGCGCGCGTGGATGCGAAGGACACCCCGGTCACGCTGGCGATCTTGCTGGTCCGAACCCGAAATGTGTTGGTACCAGCGGGTTTTCGTGAATCGATTCGGTTAGCGGGATAGTTGCGGCAACGGGTTTCGGTCGCGTAGCAAACCGTCACGCGCGCGACCAGGAAGTTTCTCGAATTTTTCCGCGTGTCGCCGCTTTCACCCGCGTGTCGGATCGAACACATGTCCCCACGACGCCACCGTCCAGCGTGGGCCCAGGCGGCGGCGAGCGGGCCTTTCCGGCCACGGGGGCCCGGAACGCCGCTGACGGCGTCCAGAATGCGATCTGGACGCCGTCAGCGGGCGTTTGTGGCCTGTTTCCGGGGTTACCCGCGCAGGAACGCGAAATCCTCCTGCACAGCGCTCACCTTGGCACGCAGCGCCGCGACGGTGGGTCCGTCGCGCAGCACCTCACGGGAGACGTTCGGCACCACCATGGGCAGCGCCGATTCCGGAACGAGCGCGCGAATGGACTCCGCGCCGCCGCCCTGCGCCCCGACGCCGGGCATCAGGATCGGGCCGTTGAGCGCGGACAGCTCCGGCGCCGCGGTCAGCGTGGCGCCGACAACGACTCCGACAGAACCGAATTCCGCCCCCGCGTTGCGCTGGGCGCACTCGTCGACGATGGTCTGCGCGATGCTGCGCCCGTCCCCGCCCAGCGCCCCCTGCACCTGCGCCCCTTCGGGATTGGAGGTCGCGGCCAGCACGAACAGCCCGCGGCCGTTACGCTCGGCCAGCTCCAATGCCGGTGCCAGCGAACCGAATCCGAGGTAGGGCGAGACGGTCAGCGCGTCCACGCCGAGCGGCCCGTCGCCGAGCCAGGCGCGCGCGTAGGCCGCCATGGTGGAGCCGATATCGCCACGTTTGGCGTCGGCGAGCACCAGCACCCCCGCTTCGCGCAGATCCCTGATGGCGTGCTCGAGCACCGCGAGGCCGCCCGAACCATAGGCCTCGAAGAACGCCACCTGCGGCTTGACCAGCGCCACGGTGCCGATGAAGGCGTCCACGCAGAGCTCGGTGAACTTCGCCAGACCGGCCACGTCATCGGTGAGCCCCCAGGACTCGAGCAGCGCCGAATGCGGGTCGATGCCGACGCAGACCGGCCCGAACTGCCCCATCGCGTGCTGGAGGCGGGTCCCGAAACTAGTCATCAAACCTCCTGTATCAGCGCGACTCCCGGCGGAAACCCCGGCAGCGCGGTCGGCGCTGCCGGGTATCGGCGCCGGTCAGCCCCGCAACTTAGAGTGCAGTTCTTGCAGGGAGCGCACGCCGATGCCGCCGTTGATCTCGGCCTCGATGCCCTGCACGGCCGCGGCCGCACCCTGCACGGTGGTGATGCACGGGATGTTCGCGCCCACCGCGGCGGTGCGGATCTCGTAGCCGTCCACGCGGGGACCCGAGTTGCCGTAGGGGGTGTTGAACACCATGTCGACCTCACCGTCGCGGATCATCTCCACGATGGTGGGCTGGTCGGCCGGACTGTCCTCAGAGTGCTTACGCACCTGCTCGCACGGAATGCCGTTGCGGCGCAGCATCTCCGCGGTGCCCTCGGTGGCGAGGATCCGGAAACCCAAGTCGTGCAGGCGCTTCACCGGGAACACCATGGCGCGCTTGTCGCGGTTGGCGATGGAGACGAACACCGCACCCTCGGTGGGCAGCGAACCGTAGGCCGCGGCCTGCGATTTCGCGAAGGCGGTGCCGAAGTCGGCGTCGATGCCCATGACCTCGCCGGTGGACTTCATCTCCGGGGAGAGCAGCGAATCCACGCCGCTGCCGTCGGCGCGCTTGAAACGGTGGAAGGGCAGGACCGCTTCCTTGACCGCGACCGGCGCGTCGAACGGGACGTGCCCGCCGTCGCCCTCGGGCGGCAGCATGCCCTCCTTGCGGAGTTCGGCGATGGTGGCGCCCATGGTGATTCGGGCCGCCGCCTTGGCCAGCGGCACCGCGGTGGCCTTGGAGACGAACGGCACCGTGCGGCTGGCGCGGGGATTGGCCTCGAGCACGTAGAGCACGTCGTCCTTGAGCGCGTACTGCACGTTCAGCAGGCCCTTGACGCCGATGCCCTTGGCCAGCGCCACGGTCGAGCGGCGCACGGCCTCGATATCGCTGCGGCCCAGGGTGATCGGGGGCAGCGCGCACGCGGAGTCACCGGAGTGGATACCGGCCTCCTCGATGTGCTCCATCACGCCGCCGAGGTAGACCTCCTCGCCGTCGCACAGGGCGTCGACGTCGATCTCGATGGCGTCCTCGAGGAACCGGTCGATCAGCACCGGGCGGTCCGGGCTGATCTCGGTGGCCCGGGAGATGTAGCCCTCGAGCGCGTTCTCGTCGTAGACGATCTCCATGCCGCGGCCACCCAGCACGTAGGACGGGCGCACCAGCACCGGGTAGCCGATCGTGTTGGCGATCTTCTTGGCCTGCGGGAAGGTGGTGGCGGTGCCGTACTTGGGGGCGGGCAGGCCCGCCGCCACCAGCACGTCGCCGAACTCGCCGCGGTCCTCGGCCAGGTCGATGGCGGCGGCGCTGGTGCCGACCACCGGGACGCCGGCGTCGGTCAGGCGCTGTGCCAAGCCCAGCGGAGTCTGGCCGCCGAGCTGGACGATCACGCCGACGACGGTGCCGGATTCGGATTCCGCGTGGTAGACCTCGAGCACGTCCTCGAAGGTGAGCGGCTCGAAGTAGAGGCGGTCGGCGGTGTCGTAGTCGGTGGAGACGGTCTCCGGGTTGCAGTTGACCATGACGGTCTCGTACCCGGCCTCCGACAGCGTCAGCGCCGCGTGCACACACGAGTAGTCGAATTCGATGCCCTGGCCGATGCGGTTCGGCCCGGAGCCCAGGATCAGCACCTTGTCCCGCTCGGTCTGCGGCGCGACCTCGGACTCCGCGGCGGAATCGAGCTCGTAGGCCGAGTAGTGGTACGGGGTCTTGGCTTCGAACTCGGCGGCGCAGGTGTCGACGGTCTTGTAGACCGGGCGCACGCCGAGGCGGTGGCGCAGCGCGCGTACACCGGTCTCGCCCGCCAATTCCGGTCGCAGCGCGGCCAATTGGCGGTCGGACAGACCGTAGTGCTTGGCGCGGCGCAGCAGCTCCTCGTCCAGCACGGGGGCGTCGAGGATCTCCTGTCGCAGCTCCACCAGGGCCGCGACCTCGGCGACGAACCACGGGTCGATCCCCGAGGCCTTGGCGACCTCTTCGATGTCGGCGCCGTAGCGCAGCGCGCGTTCGACCTGGTAGATCCGGCCCTCGGTGGGGGTGCGCAGGTCTTCGAGAATCTTCTCGATCGCGCCGCGGACATCGCCGTCGACGGGGGCCCACTGGCCGTCTTCCTGAGTCCAGAAGCCGGTGGCCTTGGTCTCCAGCGAGCGCAGCACCTTGCCCAGCGCCTCGGAGAAGTTGCGGCCCAGCGACATCGCCTCGCCGACCGACTTCATGGTGGTGGTCAGGGTGGCGTCGGCGCCCGGGAACTTCTCGAACGCGAACCGCGGCGCCTTCACGACCACGTAGTCGAGCGTGGGCTCGAAACAGGCCGGGGTTTCCTTGGTGATGTCGTTGACGATCTCGTCCAGCGTGTACCCGATGGCCAGCTTCGCGGCGATCTTGGCGATCGGGAAGCCGGTCGCCTTGGAGGCCAGCGCGGACGAACGCGAGACGCGCGGGTTCATCTCGATGACGATCAGGCGACCGTCCTTCGGATCCACCGCGAACTGGATATTGCAGCCGCCGGTGTCGACGCCGACCTCGCGCAGGATCGCGATGCCCAGATCGCGCATCTTCTGGTATTCGCGGTCGGTGAGGGTCATGGCCGGGGCGACGGTGACCGAGTCACCGGTGTGCACGCCCATCGGGTCCACGTTCTCGATCGAGCAGACGATGACCACATTGTCGTTGCGGTCACGCATGAGCTCGAGCTCGAATTCCTTCCAGCCCAGGATGGATTCCTCGATCAGCACGTTCGCGGTGGGCGAGGCGGCCAGGCCGCCGCCGGCGATGCGGTCGAGATCCTCGTGGTTGTAGGCCATGCCCGAGCCCAAGCCGCCCATGGTGAACGACGGGCGCACGACCACCGGGAAGCCGAGGTCCGCAACGGTTTCGCGAACCTCGTCCATGGTGAAGCAGACCTTGGAGCGCGCGGACTCGCCGCCGACCTTGGCGACGATGTCCTTGAACTTCTGCCGGTCCTCGCCACGCTGGATGGCCTCGAAGTCGGCGCCGATCAGCTCGACGTTGTACTTCTCCAGGATGCCGTTCTCATGCAGGGCGACAGCGCAATTGAGCGCGGTCTGCCCGCCCAGGGTGGCCAGGATCGCGTCCGGCTGCTCCTTGGCGATGACCTTCTCGACGAACTCCCAGGTGATCGGCTCGACATAGGTCGAGTCCGCGAACTCCGGGTCGGTCATGATGGTGGCCGGGTTCGAGTTGACCAGCGAAACCCGCAGGCCCTCGGACTTCAGCACCCGGCACGCCTGGGTGCCGGAATAGTCGAACTCACAAGCCTGGCCGATGACGATCGGGCCCGAGCCGATCACCAGGATGTGCTTGAGATCCTCGCGGCGTGGCATCAGGCTCCTTCCATGAGACCGGCGAAACGGTCGAAGAGATAAGCGGCGTCGTGGGGGCCGGCGGCGGCCTCCGGGTGGTACTGCACGGAGAACGCGCGGCCGTCGACCAGCTGCACGCCCTCGACGGTGCCGTCGTTGGCGCAGACGTGGCTGACCTCCGCCTTGCCGAACGGGGTGTCGAACTGCTCGCCGCGCTCGCCCTCCAGGGCGAAGCCGTGGTTCTGCGCGGTGATCGAGATACGGCCGGTGCCGTGCTCGACGACCGGGATGTTGATGCCGCGGTGGCCGAACTTCATCTTGTAGGTGCTGCGGCCCAGCGCCCGGCCCAGGATCTGGTTGCCGAAGCAGATGCCGAACAGCGGCAGGCCCTCGGACAGGATGCCCTGGGTGAGCGCGACCGCGCCGTCCTGGGTGGCCGGGTCGCCCGGGCCGTTGGACAGGAAGACGCCGTCGGGCTTCAGTTCCTTGATCTGGTCCAGGCTGACGTTGGACGGGACCACGTGCACCCGCATGCCGCGCTCGGCGAACATGCGCGGGGTGTTGGTCTTGATGCCCAGGTCGACCGCGACCACCGTGAAGCGAGCCTCGCCGGCCGGCTCGATGGTGTAGAGCTCGTTGGTGCTGACCTCTTCGGCCAGATCCGCGCCGAGCATCGAAGGCTGGTTGGTGACGCGCGCGAGCAACTGCTCGGCGTCGGCCAGTGCGGGACCGGAGAAGATGCCCGCCTTCATCGAGCCACGGGTGCGCAGGTGACGGACCAGGGCGCGGGTGTCCACGCCCGCGATGCCGACCACGTTCTGGCGCTGCATCTCGTCGGGCAGGGTGGTGGTGGCACGCCAGTTGGAGGCGCGGCGCGCGGGGTCACGCACGACGTAGCCGGCCACCCAGATCTTCGCGGACTCGTCGTCCTCGTCGTTCCAGCCGGTGTTGCCGATCTGCGGGGCCGCGGCCACCACGATCTGGCGGTGGTAGCTGGGGTCGGTCAGGGTCTCCTGGTAGCCGGTCATCGCGGTGCAGAACACCGCCTCGCCCAGGGTCTCGCCCAGCGCGCCGTAGGCCGTGCCGCGGAACACGCGGCCGTCCTCCAGCACGAGAGCCGCTGCTTCTTGCTTCGTCACTCGTCGTCTCCCGTCATCTTCTGCGTGGCCCACGCCGGATACACCGTCTTGTCGTCACCACGGAAACCGGTATCGATCTCGGTTCCGGTCGGCAGCGTCCAGCGAATTACCAGCACACCATCTTCTGTCATTACCTTGCCCGCGTGACCGCGCTCGGTCCGCACGGCGGTGATGGACTCCTGCGGAATCCAGAGCACCGTGGCGCCGTCGCGTTCCAGCAGGATTCCTCGTTCGAACCGGGTCAGTTCCGCGGTGGCGCGGAAACCCAGGTCCCCGACCGCGATCCGGTCCTGCCAGCTGGGCGCGAAGGTGCTGCCCAGGTAGAGGCCGGTGGTCGGTTCCAGCACCTGCGCGCCCAGGTCGGCCGGGACCTCCGGCAGCGCACCGACACGTTCGGCCTGGCGGGCCGCCCGGTTCTGCCAGCTCCGGTACATCAGCCACAGCGCCACCACGAACAGCGCCAGCAGACCGGCAACCCACAGCGTTCTCTCCATTTAGCGCACTGCCTTCCCATCACGAGCGGTCACCCGGCCGCGCAGCATCGTCGCCGTCACCTTGGCCGGGAACGTCATCTCCTCGAACGGCGTGTTGTCGGAGATGCTGGCCAGTTCCTTCGCCCGCACCGTCCAGGACGCGTCCGGGTCGACCAGGGTGAGGTTGGCGGGCTCGCCGACCTCGATCGGGCGGCCGTGCTCGTCCAGTCCGACGATCGCGGCGGGCTTCTCGCTCATCACCCGGGCGACGCCGCGCCAGTCCAGCAGACCCGGCTCGACCATGGTCTGCACGATGATCGACAGCGCCGTCTCCAGGCCGAGCATGCCGGGGCGGGCCGCGGAGAACTCGCAGCACTTGTCCTGTTCGGCATGCGGGGCGTGGTCGGTGGCGACACAGTCGAGGATGCCCTCGGCCAGCGCCTGGCGCAGGGCGGCGACGTCGGAGGCCTCGCGCAGCGGCGGGTTGACCCGGTTGACCGCGTCGTAGGTTTCCAGGCGCGAGTCGTCCAGCAGCAGGTGGTGCGGAGTGACCTCGGCGGTGATCGAAATGCCCTGGGCCTTGGCCCATTTCACCAGTTCCACGGTGCCCGCGGTGGAGGCGTGGCAGATGTGCACGCGAGCCTTGGCGTCCCGGGCGAGCAGGGCGTCGCGGGCCACGATGGCCTCCTCGGCGGCGCGCGGCCAGCCCGCCAGGCCCAGCTTGGCGGCATTCGGGCCCTCGTGCGCCACCGCGCCTTCGGTGAGCCGGGGCTCCTCCGCGTGCTGGGCGATCAGCACGCCCAGCGAGGTCGCGTACTCCAGGGCGCGGCGCATGATCAGCGGGTCGTAGACGCAGTGGCCGTCGTCGGAGAACATCCGGACCTGGCCGACACCCGCCGCCATGGTGCCCATTTCGGCGAGCTGCTTGCCTTTGAGGCCGACCGTGACCGCGCCGACCGGGTAGACGTCGACCAGGCCGACTTCCTGACCGCGCCGCCAGACATGGTCGGTGACCACGTGTGAGTCGGCGACCGGGTTGGTGTTGGCCATCGCGAAAACCGCGGTGTAACCGCCGAGAGCGGCGGCGGAAGAACCGGATTCGATGGTTTCGGTGTCTTCGCGGCCGGGTTCGCGCAGGTGCGTGTGCAGGTCGACGAAGCCCGGAAGCAGGATCTGGCCCTGGGCGTCGATCACCTCGCCGGCCGTGAGATCGGTGCCGATCTCGGCGATCACGCCGTCCCGGATCAGCACGTCGACCGGATCGCCCTCGCCGTACGGGCGGGCGCCCTTGATCACCAGTTCCACGGCACCACCTTTCTCTGTCATGCGACTGCCTCCTGGGTGCCGACGAGCAGGCGGAACAGCACCGCCATGCGCATGTGCACACCGTTGGTGACCTGCTGCAGAATCGCCGCCCGCGCCGAATCCGCAACGGCGGGGGCGATTTCCATGCCGCGCAGCATCGGGCCGGGGTGCAGGACCACGGTGTGGTCGTCGAGCATCGCCATCCGGCGTTCGCTGAGTCCGTAGTTGACCGAGTACTCCCGCGGCGACGGGAAGAAACCGCCGTTCATCCGCTCCTGCTGGACCCGCAACATCATCACCGCGTCCGCGCCGGGCAGCTCCGCGTCCAGCGAGTTCGCGACCCGGCACGGCCAGGATTCGACGCCGACCGGCAGCAGGGTGCGCGGCGCGACCAAGGTGACCTCGGCGCCGAGCGTGTCGAGCAGAAAGACATTCGAGCGCGCGACCCGGCTGTGCAGGATGTCGCCGACGAGGACGACCCGCTTGCCCTCGATGTCGCCGAGACGCTGGCGCAGGGTCAGCGCGTCCAGCAGGGCCTGGGTCGGGTGCTCGTGCATGCCGTCACCCGCGTTGATGATCGCGGGACCCGGGCGATTCTCCTGGGCCGCCCAGGCATCCATCCAGCGGGCGATCTGATGGGCCGCGCCGGAGGCCGGATGGCGGACGATCAGCGCGTCGGCGCCGGCCGCGTGCAGGGTCAGAGCGGTGTCGCGCAGCGATTCGCCCTTGGAGACCGAGGAGGAGCTGGCGCTGACATTGATGACGTCCGCGCTCATCCACTTGCCGGCCACCTCGAAGGAGACGCGGGTGCGAGTGGAGTTCTCGTAGAAAACCGTCATCACGGTGCGGCCGCGCAGGGTCGGCAGCTTGTGCACTTCGCGGCCCAGCAGCGCCTGCTCGAAACGTTCTGCTTCATCGAGCATTTCGACGGCGGCGGCGCGATCGAGATTGGTGACGCTGAGCAGATGCCTCACGCCTCATCCTCCTGATGCAAGTAGACGCCGTCGCGGCCGTCATGTTCGGCGAGCAGTACGGAGATGTCTTCCGAGCGGGAGGTGGGGACGTTCTTGCCCACGAAGTCGGCGCGGATCGGCAGCTCGCGGTGGCCGCGGTCGATCAGCACCGCCAGCTGCACCGAGCGCGGGCGACCGAGGTCGCGCAGGCCGTCCAGGGCCGAGCGCACGGTGCGGCCGGAGAACAGCACGTCGTCGACGAGCACCACCAGCGCGTCCTCGATACCGCCCTCGGGCACGCTCGTGCGTTCCAGCGGGCGATGCGGACGGGTCCGCAGATCGTCGCGGTAGAGGGTGATGTCGAGGGAACCGAGGGCCGGGCGGACGCCGGAGAATTCCTCGATCTTCTCGGTCAGCCGCGCGGCCAGGGTGGTGCCGCGGGTCGGAATACCGATCAGTACCACCCGGGGGTGGGCGGGATCGTCCGAATCGAGCGCGGTCTTCTCGATGATTTGATGCGCGATACGCGCGATGGTCCGACTGACATCGGATGGCGACAGCAGCTCACGGCCCGCAGCCACCCACTCCGGAGTATGCCTCTGCGATTGCTCGCCGGACTTGGCCGCCCGATCTCCAGGCACAGCCATGCCGACCTCCTTCCCCGCCTCACTGAACGGTCCGTTAAAGGATGTCTTACGGCTAGCAGCCTAACAGCGCCCCAATCCGTGCCTCCACCAGGCATATCCCTTGTGAGCCGGGCCACGCGGCGCGCTGTGAGCCCGGCCACGCGCCCGCCCCCGCCCACCGCCCGCCCGCCGTTGCTCCACGCTAGCTCCACACCCCGCAACCCCACCCCCGAGTTCCTTTGCGGCCCACAACCATCCGGTCACCGAGATTCCGCCTCCGTTTGCCCGACCCGCGCGCTAACATTGCGCGTCGTTCACACGCAGGATGGGATGAAATGGACTTCTTGGCACTGTTCTTCGGTTTCTTCGGCTACAACCCCGACCCCGGCATCTTCTGATCCGGTAGTCCAGCAGCCGCGGGTGCCAACCCACCCGCGGCCTGCCCTCCCCCGTCAGCTCGTTGGTTCAGGAGGGGGTGAGGATTATCGCGCCGAGGGGGGTGCGGGAGTCCAGGAGTTGGTGGGCGGTGGCGGCTTGGTCCAAGGGGAGGATCGAAGCTATTTGGGGGATCAGGGTTCCGGTGGCGGCTTGGGCGAGGGCCGCGGGGCGGGAGTTGGCGACGCGGGCCAGCCAGTGCGGCCCGGAGCAGCCGGTGAGGGTGATGCCTCGGGGGATGAGGTCGGCGGCGGAGATTTGGGCGGGGGCGCCGGAGAGGAATCCATAGCTGAGGATGCGGCCTTGTAGCGGGGTGACGGCGTCCAGGAGCGCTGTGGCGGTGGGGCCGCCGATCGAGTCGAAGACGACGTCCACGGTTGCGCCGGTGCGGGATTCGGCGAGTTGGGCGGGCCAGGACGGGTCCGTGTGATCGATGGTCTCGTCGGCGCCGAGTTTGCGGGCCTGAGCGAGTTTGGCCGGACCGCCGGCGGTGGCGATGACGCGGGCCGCGCCGTTGCGCTTGGCGAGTTGGGTCAGGGCGGCGCCGACGCCCGTTGCGGCGGCTTCGATCAGGACTGTTTCCACGCCGGTCAGGCGGGCGGTTTCGAGCAAGGTCAGGGCTACCGAGCCGCTCATCAGGACAGCAGCGGCGTCCGGCGCGGACAGTGCGTCCGGTATCGGGACCGCGGAAGTGGCTGGGGCGCAGACATATTCGGCGTAGGCACCGAAACCCATGGTGTCCACCGCGACTCGCTGACCGATCAGGGCGGTGTCGACGTCCGCGCCGACTTCGGTGACAGTGCCGACCGCTTGAAATCCGAACGGCACCGGTGGCTCGACCGGCAGCGGGTACTCGCCTGAGCACAGCTTCGTCTCCGGGAACAACACCGGGATAGCCTCGGCCCGGATCACCAGATCGCCCGCTCCCGGTCGCGGCTCGGGCACCTCTCGGGTGACCAGCACTTCGGGTCCACCGACACCCGTCATTACGATTGCCTTCATCGACAACTCCATAAGTTGACTAGCGGTCCAATTAACTTCGACGTTATGGACCGCCGGTCAACTTGTCAATGCTTTTGTGGCTCTAGGCTGTTGAAGGAAGTGCGATGTCCGACGGGCAACCCAGGGAACGCGCCGATGCCGCACGCAACCGGCGCGCGATTCTCGACGCCACCAAGGCCCTGCTCGCCGAGCACGGCGCCGAAGGCGTCACCATGGACCGGGTCGCGGCTGCGGCGGGTGTCGGGAAAGGCACCATCTTTCACCGCTTCGGCAGCCGTGCGGGACTGCTGCACGAGCTGGTCGCCGAACCCGCGCGCAACCTGATGGAGGCGATCACCAGCGGTCCACCGCCACTCGGTCCCGGCGCGCCCGCGGATGCGCGCCTGCTCGCCTACTTCGACGCGATGACCCGGCTTGTCATCGACAATGTCGAGCTCGTCGTCGCTTACCACGCCGTGCCGCCCCATCCCCAGCGCGCGGAGTTCCACGGGTTCTGGGCCACCCACATCACCGCGCTGCTCGGCGAAGCTCGCCCGGACCTGGACGCCGAAACCGTCGGCGCATTGCTGCTCGCACCCTTGGGCGGCGAGCTGGTGCCGCACCTGGTCCGCGCCGGAGCCGCCGATCGCCTCTTGATCGCTGTCCGCGAATTGGTCGAATCCGTCGTCCGCGCACCCTGATACACAAGCCGCCAGGCGGAAGTAGCGGCCACAGCTTCGCCGCACTCTCGCACTCCCGCCGAAAAGCACTGGCCCGATCGCCGGTGGGCGGGCAACATGGCTAGTCCATCCTTTCTATGCGTCCCGGCCCAGTGCTGTCCCGGGATCGGCGGGGGCTGCTCGAAGACGGTTCGAGAAGGAGGCGCATGGCCGCCCGCAGGACTGCTGTACGGCTGGTACTTCGCTACTACGGAAAGGAATTGCGGCGACGCCCGCAGTTCGCGGTTCCGGCGATGTTGGCGCCGGCCCTGGGAAATATTTGTCAGTTGTATTTGGTGCCGCTGGTGGTGGCGGCCATGGTGGGGCGAATTGCCGGCACCGGCGAGGTCACGGCGGCGGCAGTGCTGCCGTACGTGCTGGGTGTCGCTGGACTGCTCGTATGTTCGGAGGTGTGCTGGCGGCTCGGAATTCATTGTCTGAATCGCACCGACGCCTACGGAATCGAGAGTTTGTATGTGACGGCGATGGACGAGTTGCTCGTTCAGGACGCCGCCTTCTTTCACGATAATTTCGCCGGATCACTCACCAAACGGGCGTTGAGTTTCGCGTCGCGTTTCGAGGAGTTCGTCGACACACTGGTGTTCGAGGTGTGCGCGTTCCTGGTGCCGGTCGGCTTCGCGGCGTTCGTGCTGTGGCGGTACGACCCGCTGCTGGTACTGGCCATGCTCGGACTGCTCGTGCTCACCGGCCTGCTGATCGCCCCGCTCGTGCGGCGGCGGCAGAAACTGGTGGACGAGCGGGAGGGCGCGATCGCCCGGGTAGCGGGCCATGTGGCCGACAGCGTGTCCAACATGCATTCCGTGCGCGCGTTCGCCGCGGAGCGGCAGGAGGCGGCCGAGCACCGGCGGCGGGTGGCCGAGCAGCGTCGAAAAGCGTTGCGGTCCTGGGATTACGGGAACCTCCGGATCGATCTCGTGGTGGCGCCGCTGTTCGTGCTCACCAACGTGATCGGGCTGCTGCTGGCGTTGCGGCTGGTGCACAACGGAGCCGGTGTCGAGGTGATCATCGTCGTGTTCACCTATTTCTGGAACGCGTCCGGAATCATGTTCCGGTTCAATCAGATCTATCGCCGACTGGAAAGCTCGGTCACCGAAGCCGCCCAATTCACCGAACTGTTGCTGATTCCGCCGGCGATCACGGAAGATCCGGATCCGGAAGCCTTGCACCCCAAAGATTTCGGAGTGCATTTCGACAAGGTAGATTTCACCTATCCGGGCGCGCCGCCGCTGTTCACCGGCTTGGATCTACTGGTTCCCGCGGGCACCCGGGTGGGCTTGGTCGGCCGCTCCGGCGGCGGCAAGACCACCATCACCCAACTGCTGTTGCGCATGACCGATATCCAGGGCGGCGCGATCCGCATCGGCGGGCAGGATATCTCCCGGCTGAAGCAGGCGGACCTGCGCGCGATGCTGGCCTATGTTCCGCAGGAACCGGCCATGTTCCACCGCACCCTGCGCGAGAACATCCGCTTCGCCCGCCCGGACGCCACCGACGCGGAGGTACAGAACGCGGCGAAGGCGGCCCATGTCACCGAGTTCGCCGACGCCCTGCCCGAGGGGCTGCAAACACTGGTCGGCGAGCGCGGGGTGAAGCTGTCGGGCGGCCAGCGCCAGCGGGTCGCGCTGGCCCGCGCCATCCTGCGCGATGCCCCGATCCTGGTGCTCGACGAGGCCACCAGCGCGCTGGATTCCGAGGGTGAGTTACTGGTGCAGCAGGCGCTGTGGGAACTCATGTCGGGTCGCACCGCACTGGTGGTGGCGCACCGGTTGAGCACGGTGGCGAGCATGGATCAACTGGTCGTGCTCGATCGCGGCGCCATCGTCGAGCAGGGGACGCACGCGGAGCTGCTCCACGCGGAAGGGGTGTACGCGAAGCTGTGGCGGCATCAGTCCGGTGGATTCCTGGGCGAGGACGTTACCGCCGAGTGAGCGCGAAGACCGGAAAGGTGCGGTCGGTCTTGGTGCGGTAATCGGCATATCCCGCGTACATGGCATCCAGCCGCGGCCACAGGGGTGCGCTTTCGGCGGCGGACAACTCGACCGCCGTGACCGGAATCGTTTCCTTCCCGATTTCGATTTCCGCCGCGGGCTCGGCGCGCAGGTTGTGCACCCACGCCGGGTTGGTCTCGGCGCCCGCGTGCGACCCCACGACCAGGTAGCGGTCGCCGTCTCGCAGGTACAGCACCGGAGAGGTACGGGACTTGCCGGTTTTGCGGCCGACCGTGCCGAGCAACAGCACGGGCGCGCCCTGGATCTTGCCGAGCACTTTGCCGCCGCTGATCCGGTACAGGAATGCGTTGAGACCCACGAAGAGCCGTTCGACGGTGTTCTTGATCGCCATAGAACGAGCTTATGCCGGGCCGGCGTCAGGCGCTGGTCAGTCGCGCGCGAGGATCGCCTCGAAGCGCTCGTCGGCGCGGTCGAGCTGGTCGAGGATGTGCTGTTTGACGTGCTCGGCCAGCGGCGTGTCGGCGCGCGTGACCAGATCCCGGTACACGTCGGTGAGCGGGCGATATTTGCTCGCGAGTTTGCGCATGTGCGGGCCGGTGGAATAGAGGATGCCGACGCCGTTGTCGGTGAAATCGGAGAGCTTCACCACCCGCGCCCAGGGCGCGCGATCGAGATTCGCGGCGACATGCTCGCGATATTGCTGGTGCCGGTCCCGGCGCGGGTCGGGCGCCGGATTCGTCACGGCGGCAACGATATCGGCGACCCGGAGCCCGAAGCGCCGGGCCAGTTCGCCGAGCGCGGCGGCGGTCGGTTCGCCCGCGCGCTCGCCCGCCAGTTCCCGGGGATGGTCTTCGACGGAATCGTGCAGCAGGCCCGCCACCACCACGTCGGATTCCTGGACCTCGTAGTGACTGATGATCCGGATCGCCACGCGCAGTAGATGATTGATGTACGGCTCGCGGCCGTATCGATCGGCGACGTGCAGTTCCGAGGCCAGCTCCAAGGCCGCGGTCAGCCGCTCGACATCGGGATGCTCGGCGATCTCCAACAGTAATCGTTCACGCAGCCCGGACTCCCCGTAGACCTCGCTGATCGTGTGCAGCGGCATCACGGCCAAGACCCCCGCCCCAGGATTGCTCATACGCCCAATCTATCTGGGACACCACCGTCCGCGCGCAGCATATTCGCACTGCTCCCCCTGTGTTCTCGGGCACGGTGTGCCAGGAAAACCCGTTGCCGGGCGAGATCCGCCCGTGGTGTCCTGGAATCCACGCGAGGCAGGAACCGGAGGTATCGAGTGGCCGCGCAGAACAAACGGCCGCGCCCAGCCTCGGCCACCCACGACATGCTGAAATTGCACCGCCGCACCATGGTGCTGGACGGCCGCGTCTACACCGTGCTCACACTGCGCCCCGGCAGCGATTTCCGCTTCGCCACCAACCGTTTTCACCAGACCTGGCACGTGCTGTCGGATTGGCGCGGATCCCGGGCGCTGGCCCGGCTGCTGTGGGGGCTGTCGTATCAGCGGCGGCCCGGCACCTTGGTGGTGATCGATCCGGCGCACCTGGACCCGAATCCGTTCGACGCGGCGCCGTCGGACCCCATCGTGCTGGTGCCCGCCGAGCGCACCGTGTTCACCCAGGCCGCGGCCACCGCGCTGCGTCGGCGGCTGCCGCTGCGGGACAAATCGCAGGGCACGGTGCGGTTCCAGACCTTCGGCCTCGGACCGGCGGTGGCGGAGGCGAACGCCTGGCGGTCGGAACCGCAGGCCCATCCCCACCGCTGGTCCCCGCCGACCGGGTGGGTCCGGATCGAGCGGGTGGGCGGCATGCTCGCGATATACGGGACGGCCGCCCAAATGCAGGACTGGGCAATCACTCTCGCGACGCTGGGCACCTACGCTCACTACGACATGGACTACCTCTACCTGGACGAAGAGGTCGACGGCGAGGTGCAGATCTTCCGCCAGTATCGGCGCAAAGTGAACATCGCCCGCCAGGCCCGCACCGAGGTGCTCGCCCGCACCGGCGCGCGTTCGGCCCTGGGGATCGAATCGCGGATCTGGTCGCACGGCGCGACCGTTCGTCGCCGGCGCTACCCCACCGGCGACGAAAAGCGCACGGCTACAGACTGATCGCGACCTGCCCACCCAAAGCGCATCACACAATCGGTATCGGGTTCACCCGATCGCAGACAACCGCTCGAACTGGTCGTCCGACAGCCGCACGTCACCGGCGGCGATGTTCTCCGCCAGGTGCGCCGGCGAGGTGGTGCCCGGAATCGGCAGCACGGTGGGCGATTTGCGCAGCAGCCAGGCCAGCGCGGTCTGCGCGGGCGTCGCCCCGATCTCCTCGGCTACCTCGGCGACCGGACTACCCGGGCCCGCGTGGTCACCACCGGCGACGGGGAAGAACGGAATGAACGCGATGTCGTGGTCGGCGGCGTACGCCAGGACGGCTTCGTGGCCCCGTTCCGCGAGGTTGTACATGTTCTGCACGCTGGCGATCGGGGTGATCTGCTCGGCCGCGCGCAGCTGATCCACCGTGACCTCGGAGAGTCCGATGTGGCGCACCTTGCCCTCCTCGCGCAGCTGGTGCAGCGCACCGATCTGGTCGGCCAGCGGCACGGACGGATCGATGCGATGCAGTTGCAGCAGATCGATCCGGTCCAGTTTCAGTCGCCGCAAACTCAATTCGGCCTGTTGTCGCAGGTACGCCGGGTGCCCGACCGGCACCCATTCGGTCGGTGAGGGCCGGGCCACGCCGATCTTGGTGGCGATCACGACGTCGTCCAGGTACGGGTGCAGCGCCTCCGCGACCAGTTCTTCGTTCTCGCCGAGCGCGTACGAATCCGCGGTGTCGATCAGATTCACCCCGGATTCGACGGCCGCGCGCAGGACGGCCTTCGCTGCCTCGCGATCCACCGGCGCCCGCCAGATGTGCCCCATGCCCGCTTCGAACCCCGGTTCCGGCGCGGCTGCCAATCGCATTGCGCCGTAACCGATCCGGTTCACCTTCAGCTCGCCTCCGAGCAAGAACGACGTACCCATCTGCACCACTCCTCACGATCGAGCCAACGAGGAGAGGGAACTCGGGGTGGTGGCGGGGTATTCCCGGCGCGCTCAGCCTGCCTGCGGCACCAAGGTGTTCTGGCGCGCGGCGGTCCACCACTTGCCGTTCTCCTTGACCAGCACGTACAGCGCGATCATCGCGGGGTCCTGGTCGATCAGTTCACCTTCGGCAGTCGTGGCGCGCGCGACCTTGTGCGCAATGGCGACGTCCGGCCGCAGGAAGGTGATGTCGGTGACGTCGTAGCGCGCGTACTGGTTCTTCAGGAACCCGGCCAGACCGGCGCGATTGGCCGCGAGCAGGGTGTCGCGACCGGTCATCAGCACCCCGACGGCGTTGACCACGGCCGCGTTCGCGGTGAACGGACTGGTCAGCAGTTCCGCGTCGTTGGTGTTGTAGGCGGTCTCGGTATCCCGGACGATCTGCTCGATCGCCGCGATGTCGGCGGTGTGGTCGACCGTGGTGTCGTTGACGGTGGGGGCTTCGAAAGTCGTTGCGCTCATGGGCAACAGCTTTATACCTGAACCAATGTTCAGGTCAATGCGGCGGCGGAGTCTGCTCCGTCACAGCTACCGCACCCCACGCGTGCGGAACTGAATGCTGATGCGCGGCCCGGCGGGTTTCCGCGTCTTCGGCACCGCGTGCTCCCAGGTGCGCTGACACGATCCGCCCATCACCAGCAGATCCCCGTGACCGACCTGATAGCGGATCGCCGCGCCGCCGCCGCGCGGTCGCAGCAGCAACGCCCGCGGCGCGCCGACGGACACGATCGCGACCATGGTGTCGTGCGTGGCGCCGCGCCCGGAGGTATCCCCGTGCCAGGCCACACTGTCGCGCCCGTCCCGGTAGTAGCACATCCCGGCGGTCCGGAACGGCTCCCCGAGCTCGGCCCGGTAATGCGCACTCAACGCGGAACGCGCCACGTCCAGCACCGGATCCGGCAGCTCCTCGCCCTCGCCGTAGAACCGCAGCAACCGCGGCACATCCACGACCCGGTCGTACATCGGCCGCCGTTCGGCCTGCCACGGCACCGCCTCAGCCAGCCGCTCGAACAGCACATCCGCGCCGCTCATCCACCCCGGCAGCACATCCACCCAGGCCCCGTGCGCCAGCACGGTGCGGCGGATCGAGCCGAGCTCACCCACCTCGACCGCACCGAACCCATCCAGCAGCGAGCCCTGCAGCAACGGTGTCGACATGGCCCCGAATCTACGCCAGGTCGAACATACGTGCTAGCGGATTCCGGTCAGCGTGTTTCGTTCGGGGGATAGCGGCGAGCGAAGACCGGGGCGTGCTCAGGACGAATGCCGCGCGCCAGGAGATACGGAGGCAGGCTGCGGAGCACCGGAATGCGACGGAAGACGCGGACCGGGAGCGGGACCTCGTCGGCGCCCGCGATGTCGATGCGGCCCGCCAGCGCGGGCGCGATGGCGCGGGCGTGCAGAAAGCGTTGCAGCCCCTGGGTAACCGCCGTGGGGAGCCTGCGACGGCGCTGGACCCGGGCCAGGTCGGCAGTGGAGACCCGGTGTTCGGCGAGTGGTTCGGCCAGGATGCGAGCGGCCGCGACCGCGTCCTGGACGGCGAGATTGATGCCGACGCCGCCGACGGGGGACATGGCGTGGGCGGCGTCGCCGAGGCAGAGCAGGCCGCCGGTGTACCACTTGCCGAGGCGGTCGAGTTTCACGTCGAGCAGCTTCACCTCGTCCCAGCCGCGCAGCGCGTCGACGCGGTCGCGCAGCCACGGGACGGCATCGGCCATGCTCCGCACGATCGCCTCGACCGGCCCCTGCCGGGCCACCTCGTCACTGCCTTTGGCGATGAGCGTGGCGACCTGCCAGTAGTCGCCGCGATCGAGCAGGACGGCGGCCCGGTGGGCGCTGACGACCGGGACGGCGCCCGCGGGATCGGTGTCGTTGCGCGGCAACCGGAACCACCACACGTCCATCGGCGTGGGCCAGCTGCGGGTGGGCAGTCCCGAGGCCGCGCGCAGGACCGAGGACCGTCCGTCGCAGGCCACGGTGAGGTCCGCGCGTATCTCACCGGAGCCACCGCCTGCCGTCTGATACCAGACCCCCGCCACCCGGCCGTCTTCCGAGATCAGTTCTGTCGCTTCGGTATTCATTCGCAGGTGAAAGCCCGCCTCCTGCTCGGCGGAGCGCGCGAGCAGATCCAGCAGATCCCACTGCGGAACCATCGCGATGTACTTGTGCTTACCCGGAAGATGCTCCAGGGTGGCGAGCACCTGCACCGACGCCCCGATCGGCAATTGGATCGAGTGGATCCGGCGGGCGGGCAGCTTCGCGAATTCGGCGCCGAGCCCCAGCTCGTCGAGCAGGTCCAGCGTCGTGGGATGCACTGTGTCACCGCGGAAGTCGCGCAGGAAGTCCTTGTGCTTCTCCAGCACGGTGACGTCGATGCCGCCCCGCGCCAGCAGCAGACCGAGCACCATTCCCGCCGGACCGCCGCCCACCACCAGGCACGTCGTACGTTCCATCGAGCCACCTCCCTCGGTACGCACGCGCCCCCGGGGACATCCGGAAGCGGATGTGCAAGCGGTATCATGGTAGTTCGGCGCCGGTCCCAGCAGGCCGTTATCGACCGCGCCGAATCAGCTGCGCAGCACGAAGAAATAGGGATCGGCCATACCGCGCAGGTCCATCACCCCGAGCAGGGTGCCGGCGTCCACCCGCCGGAAGTGGTCGATGATCGGCAAGTGGTCGTACACCATGGCGGCGCTGATTACGCCCCGGTATTCGATGCTCCGCAGCCGCGCCGCCGGCTTCGCGGTGCGCAGCGTGAAAGCGGTGTAGCGCAATGTCTTCCGCAACGCACGGATCGCGGGCAACGGCACCTTCCCGGCCAGTCCGAACGGCACGCGGCGCGGGTCGACCGCGAACACCGTGCCCGCGCCGTCGGCGAACAACAGCGGGTGCACGGTTTCCGCGTCGTCGAACTGCTTTCCGTACCAGCCGGATTCGACCAGCACACCGGCCCACGGATGCCCGGTGTCGAGTTCCTCGCCGCGCCACCGCCCGGTGGTGATCGCCGCGACCGGCGCCGCGGGTAGCCGGTCGAACAAGTCCCAGGCCTGCTCCGGTGTGCACCCGGAGGTCAGCAGGGCCGTCAATTCCGCGCCGTGGTCCATTCCGAATCTCCTCCTCGCACCGTTGCGAGAGAAATCCTATCGTTCTCTCAGAACGGCTCGTCCGGCGGCAGCTGACGCACTTCCGGCAGGAACTGATCGAGCTCGCCGATATCGAAGCGGGACATGCCGATGACGTGCCAGAACTGGCCGGCCGGGCTGCCGTCGAGCTTGTAGCGGCCATCCGGGGCGACCGCCGCCCAGCTCTCCGGCAGCCCGAGCAGGAACGCCCGGATGACCGGCACGTCGGTCACCTGCTCCCCCATCGACCACAGGATGACGTTGCCGTCGTCGCCGCCGCTGGCCAGCACCCGTCCGGCGGGATCGAAAGCCAGCGACCAGATCTGGCGCTTGTGGCCCTCGAGGGTGTGCAGGTGCCGCCCGGTGGCCATGTCCCACAACCGGATCACCAGGTCGTCGCCGCCGGTGGCCAGGATGCCGGTCTTCGGGTCGATCGCGGCGGCCCACAAACGCGCAGTGTGCCTGGTCAATTCGTGCAGACAGTCGCCGCTGTCCACATCCCAGATCCGCACCGTGGTGTCCCAGGAAACGCTGGCGAGCCGGTTACCGTGGAACGCCACCGCGTACACCCGGTCCTCGTGGCCGCGCAGCGCACGCAGGAAACGCCCGGTCCGCACGTCCCACAGCCGGACCACTTTGTCGTCGCAGCCGGTGGCCATCAGCGTGCCGTCGGCGTTGAACGCGATGGACCGGACCCGGCCACGATGTTCGACGCAGTGCTGGTGCACCGCGCCGGTGGTGCGAATCCACAGCGTGACGGTGTCGTCGTCGTTGGCAGTGGCGACGAATTCACCGGAGGGGTCGTAGGCGGTGGCCCAGATCGGCGGGGACTCACCGGTGATGTGCCGCTCGTAGGATTCGGTGGCCAGGTTGTAGAGGCTCAGCCGGCCGTCGTTGCGGGCGATCGCGATCTGGTTCGGGTCCACCGAGCTGAACCTGGCCGCCTCGTAGGAGAACAGCCGGTCCTCGCTGCCGAGCAGCCGGCGGGTCAGCCGGCCGGTGACCGGATCCCAGAACCGGACCACGCCGTCGTTGCCGCAAGCGGCGAGCAGGGTGCCGTCGGAGTTGAAACGCACGGTGGTGACTTGTCTTCCGTGGCCGGACAGCACGTGCCGGCAGGCCCCGGTCTCGGGATCCCAGAGCCGCGTGGTGAATTGGTCGTCGGTCACGGCGAGCTGGCGGCCGTCGGCACGGAAGGCGAACGGCCAGATCGAGCCGGTGTGCGCGGTGAGCCGGTGCCGCAGCTGCCCGGTCACGCTGTCGTGCAGGAAGATTCGGCCCGCACTGTCCCCGGAGGCGACCTGCTCGCCCGCCGGATCGAAACTCAGCCAGTAGATGGCCGACCCGGCATGCTCGGCCGAGGTGTATCGAGCGTCGCCGGTCTCGATGTCCCACAGGCGCAGTCCGCCTTCGGTATCCCCGCTCGCCAGGATCGGGAGGCTCGGATGGAAGCCGAGGGTGTAGACCCGGCCGGTGTGACCGGTCAGGTCGCGCACCCGCAGGCAGGTGTCCGGATCCCAGAGCGACACCGTGCCGTCGGCCGCGCCGGTCGCCAGCAGGTTTCCATCGGGGCTGAAGACGATGCGGTACACCGATCCGGAGGTCGCGGTGAATGCGCCCTCCTCCGTACCGGTTTCGACATCCCACAACCGCACCGCGCCGTCACGGTAGGAGGCGGCGAGCAACCCGTCGTGGAAGTCCATGCTGTAGATGAGGTCGTTGCCGCCGGTCGGCCGGCATTCGTGCAGCAGCGCACCGCTGGGCAGCGACCACAGCCGCAGCACGCCCGCGGCGTCGCCGGTGGCGAGCACGTCGCCGCGCTTGCTCAGCACCACCGGCCACGGCCAGTTGTCGTGGCCGGACAGGATGCGGCGCAGTTCCCCGGTGCCGGCGTCCCAGATGCCGACCGTGCCGTCGCCCGAACCGGTGATCAGCACCCGGTCGGTGTAGCCCACCGCGAAGGTGCGCGCCCGGTGGGTCTGCAAGGTCCGCAGCGGTCGCCCGGTCTCGGTGTCGTAGATCAGCAGACCGCCGTCCTCGCTGCCGATCGCCAGGGTGCTGCCGTCGGGACTGTAGGCCACCGGCTGCGGCAAGCGCCCGTGCCGGGCGTGGAAACCGTGCCGCACGCCGATCGCGGCGGGCGCGAACTCGGTGTGCACCGTCGCGCCCGGCACCGTCGCCGCGCCGCGCAGCTCCGAATCCACCGGTGTACCGGTCACTTCCAGCAGGGCGGCGCGATGCCAGCGGGTACCGGTAGCGCGCACACCGGTGAGGTCGGTGCGGGCCAGCCGCGCCCGGGTCAGGTCGGCGCCGCTGAGGTCCGCGCCGGTCAGGATCGCGTCGTCGAGCCGGGCGCCGGCCAGCCGCGCGTTCCGCAGTACGGCGCCCGCCAGATTCGTGCCGACGAGCCGGGCCCCGCTCAGATTCGCCTCGCTCAGATCGACGCCGCGCAGCTGGCGATAGGACAGGTCCGCACCCGCCAGCATCGCACCGCGCAAGTCCGCCGAGGGCGCGGTGGCCAGCCGGGTACTCACCCGTAAGGCGTTGCGGCGGGCGTGCTCTCCGGCCTCGGGGTCCGCGAGCACCGCCTCCGACCAGGCGCCCGCGGCCCGATGATCGGCCAGATCGCCGAGGAAGTCGACGGTCAGCTGGGACAGCGGGCGGGCGGCCAGCTGCGGCGGCGCCGCCGTCCCGGCCGCGAACTGCCCGGCGATGTGGTTGGCCACCAGCCATTCGGTCACCGAGGAGTGAATGAACCCGAACAGGTTCTCCTCGGTGCGCACCAGCAGGCTGCCGGCGCCGATGGCGTGCACCTGCTGCTCCGGAGTCATCCGGTTGGACCCGGTGATCTCCACCAGATCGTGTGCCACGGTGGTCAATTCGGCCATGCTCAGATACTGCTCACCGGATTCCCAGCAGCGCAGCGCGAAAGCGGTGACCGCGAGCCACAATTCGCGGACCGTGAGCCCCGGCTGCGAACCCGCGACCGAACCGGTGCGCCGGGCCTCGAATTCCAGCCAGGCCTCCAGGATTTCGCGATACAGCCCGGCCGGTCCGACGGCGCCCTTGGTGTCCGCCGCGGACCGCAGGCGGGTGTCCTCCAGGTCGGCGATGAAGCTGAGCATGCGCGGGTTGCGGGCCAGACCCAGCAGGTCCTGGATGCCGGTGATGCGCCGCATCCGGTCGTCGGCGCGCGCCAGGTCACCGCCGTAGCGGTTCACCAGGAACGCCCGAATCTGCTCGTGGCCGAAGGGTTCGATGCTCAGGATGTGCCGGTCTTGCAGCATGCCGACCCGCTCGCCCAGCGCGGAGAGCACCTGGGCGCGGGACTCGAAATGCTGAGTGCGGCTGGCCACGATGATCTTCGCCTTGCCGGCCGCGGCTTGCAGCAGCGTTTCCAGGTGCTGGGCGGCGAATTCGTAGCTGATGCGGGTGGCGAGTTCGTCGAAACCGTCGAACAGCAGCACCACCCGGCCCTCGCGCAGCATGTAGTGCAGCGCGTCCAGATCGATGCGGCCCTCGCCGTGATTGGCCAGGTGCGCCGCGACCAGCCCGTCCACCGTGTGCGACTTGTCCAGGCCGCGCAGCTCGATCAGGATCGGGATGAGCGCCGGCCGGGTTTCGGTGATGCGGCGGGCCAGTTCGCGCAGCGCGAAGGTCTTGCCGCGTCCGAAATCGCCCAGCAGCAACACGAATCGGCCGTGGTCGGCCGACACCACCCGCAGCAGCTCGCCCACCAGATCCTCGTGCGCCTGCTCGTCGCCGTGCTCGAGCATCCGGAACCGTTGCGGCACATACAGATCCGGCGGGTATCGGCGGTCGGTGCGCAGCCGCGCCAGCTGACCGGCCAGATAGTGGTCCAGGTCCAGCAGGCCCTGGAAATCGGTGAAGCTGCGCAGCCACACGCCGTGGCTGGCGGCTTCCTCGCGCAGCGAAAGTGGCGGCGGCGCACCACGATAGACCAGGTCGGAACCGTATTCCGGGTCCTGGGCCAGGAATTCCTCGACCACTTGCCGAGTCATGTCCCCGACGTGCACGCCCACCCGTCGCACGCCGACCACCTCCCCGTCCTTGTGGACGATCAGCAGATGCGGCGGATCCGCCTGCACCCGGCGGATTTTCGCGCCCGGGAAGCGGGTCTCGCAGACCTCGGCGACGCGTTCCAGCAGCCGGCTGTGCGGGTCCACGATCTCCGGATCGGCGGCCTCGGACTGCTCGAGCTCCAGGTCCTCGGCCTCGGGCAGTGCCAGCAGCTGCTCCGGCGGCAGCGCGGCGGCGGCGTGCACCCAGGTCTGGGTCAGCTTCGCCCAGGGTTCACCGGGTTTCGCTTCGGTGCTGCTGTAGCGGGCCAGCCCGTCCAGGGTGATGTGCACGATCTCGTCGCGGCCGGGCGCGGCGGCGGGCAGCACCGGGAGCACACCGCCCAGCCGGTCCAGATGCCGCCCGCCGGGACCGGGGCCGTGCAGCAGCAGATTCAGCCGCCCGCCCAGCAGGCGGGAGAGCGCGTCGGCGTCACGCAGTACGGTCGGATCCTCCGGTGCGGCAGCGGGACCCGGCAGCGGATCGTGCCGCAGTACGCCCAACCGCAACCAGCCGAGCCGCTCGAATTCCCGCAACTGCTGGGCGAACCACGCCGCCTGCGAGGTACCGATCTCGCCGTAGTCGTCGCCCGGCCGATGACTCATCGCCATCGTCGAGTTCAATCCGGCGACCACCACCCGCAGTTCCGGAATCGGGAACAGCGTCCAGGGCTGGCCGATGTCGAAGACCAGATGGTCCAGCCCCTGATACAGGTCGCCGAACAACCGTGAGAACTGTTTCAGCTTAGGGAAATACGGCGGCTGCGTGCGGCGCTCGTTGGCCTCCTGGTCCAGGAAATACGCTTGGCAGGCGGCCTTGGAGACATCGTGGTTACCCGGCACCACGACGACCCGGCTCGGTTCCAGGCCGAGCAGCACCCGCAGGCCCGTCAGGAACCGCAGCGCCTCGTCGACCTGGCTGGGGCGGGCGGACTCGGTCAGGTCACCGGTGACCACGATCAGATCCGGCTTGGGCACGCCCTGATCCACCAGCTGGGTGACGTTGGCCCAGATGTGGGCTTGCAGATCGCCTGCGGTGGCGGGGTCGTCGCGACCGAGCAGACCGCGGCCGAAGCGCGGACCGGCCACATGCAGCACCGACACGCCCTCGTGCCGGTCGCCGAGCGCGGTGGGCGCACCCGGGAACTCCGGCGCCGCGACGGGAGTCCGCCGGTGCCAGGGCCTTTCGACGTTCTCGGGCTCGTCCTCCGCGCGATGTTCCAGCACGGCGTCGAGCGGGAAAGCCGGCGCGAGCCCGGGCTTGGCTCGTCCCGCGAGCAGATGCCCCACTCGGTCCAGCACGGTCCGCCGTGCCACCTCGGCGCTGGCCATGCCGACCAGATCCACATAGGTGATGGTGGCCAACAAGCCCGTCAGCTCACACTCGGCGATCCGGATCGGCAGCAACTTGCCCGGTTCCGTGCGGTAGGTGGCCTGCCATTCCTGGGTGCCGCCCTTGGAGTTCAGGTAGTTCTCCGACAGCACCGCCACCACCACCGCCGACTCCCGCACACCGCGGTCCATGAAGTCGATGAAGTTGGTGCCGGGCACGAAATCCCACGCCTGGATCAGGGTCTTGAAGCCCGCGGATTCCAGTTGCCAGGCCAGCCAGGTGGCCCACCGTTCGTCTGCCGGAGAGTAGCTGATGAAGAAATCACGGGGCTGGGCGCCGGGTTGCGTCACCCTCCTAGTATGCCCGCCTGCTTGATCATCTTGGGAGACACCGGAATCAGCGGTGCACCAGCGGGTCCGCGAACCACCGGGAACGAGTGCGCGCCGATTGCCGCCGCGAATGCGATCATGAACAAGTGCCCGAACAGGTCGATTCCGACGCGTCCACGACGCCGCCCGCCGAGCAGACGCGGCGTTACTGGGGACTGACGATACTGGATTGGGTTCGGATCGCGCTGCTGATCGCCGGGTTGCTCTGCGTGCTCACCGGCGCACTGCCCGAGGACGAGGCCGTCGACAACATGCGGCGGATCTGGCCGCTGCTGATGTTCCTCGGCGCCGTCATCATCCTGGCCGAACTCACCCGGCAAGCAAAGGTTTTCGACATCATCGCGCATCGGCTCGCGATCCTGGGACGGGGTTACTATCCGGCGCTGTTCGGGTTGTGCGTGCTGTTCGCGTCGGCCACCACGATCCTGCTCAATCTGGATACCACCGCGGTGCTGCTCACGCCCGTGATGCTGGCCCTGGCCGGGCCCGCGCGGATTCCACCGCTGCCGCTGGCGATGCTCACCCTGTGGCTGGCGAATACCGCGAGCCTGCTGCTGCCGGTGTCGAACCTGACGAACCTGCTCGCCGCCGAGGGGGTGGCGCTGCACGCGACCGACTTCGCCGCGAGAATGTGGGCGCCGCAGCTGGTTTCGATAGCGGCGACCATGCTGTGCCTGTGGGTGTTCTATTGGCGGCGCGGACACCGCGACGCGGACCGGTACGTCCCGCCGGAGCCGGTGCGGCTGGAGAATGCCCGCGAACGGGCGCTGCTGTACACCACGGCGGGCGCGTGCCTGCTGTTCATCGTGGCGATCCCGATCCTCGGCGAACAGATCGGCGTGGCGGCGGTGATCGCCGCGCTGATCGCGCTGCTCGCCTTCGCGGTGTTCGACCGGAGCGCCTTGAAGTTCGCGCTGTTTCCCTGGCAGTTGCTGGTCTTCGTCGTCGGCCTGTTCCTGGTGGTCCCGACGCTGAGCCGGCACGGCCTCTCCGACCTGATGCATCTGCTGATCGGCGCCGATCCCGGCGCCGAAGGCGCCTACCGGGCCGCCGCGGCGGGCGCGGGCCTGTCGAACGTGGCCAACAATCTGCCCGCGTACACCGCGGGCGAGGCCGTCGTACCGGCCGAGAATCAGGATCAGCTGCTGGCCTTGCTGATCGGGACCAATGTCGGTCCGGTCGTCACGCCCTGGGCCTCGCTGGCGACCCTGCTCTGTTTGGAGTTCTGCCGCACCCACAAGGTGCGGGTGCCGATGGGGCGGTTCGTGGGCACCGGGCTGGTGCTCGCCATCCTCGCGACGGCCGGTTCCGTTGCCGCCCTGCTGCTTACGAGCTAGCGCAGACCGGTGACCGCGACCTCGGCGGCGGCTTTCACCCACCGGGCGAGTTCCGCGGTCATGTGCGGGCTGCCCGCGATGAAGTCGACCTCGCCGCCCAGCGGATCGATCGTGTCGTCCAAGGGCGCGCCGCCGAAATCGGTGAGCTCGACGCCGGATTCGCGCGCGATGAGGCTGCCGGCCGGCAAATCGACCACGCCCGCGCGGTAACCGACGAAACCGTCGATATCGCCGCGCGCCAGCATGATCCAGCACAGCAGCGGCGACCAGAGTTGGATCAGGCGGCGGGAATTCGCCTCCAGCGTCAAGCGCATGGCGCGGGCGATCGGATCCGCGCGGCCCACCGGATAGCCCTGCAACCAGGCCAGTACCGGCGCGGCCGCGCTGCGCGCCGACGGCGGCTGCCACAGCCGGCCGTCCGGGCCGCTCGCGCCACCGCCCCGCACGGCCGACCAGGTGTGCCCGGTGAGCGGTTCGTGCACTACGCCGACCACCGGAGTCCCGTAGTGGCACAGGGCGATTCCGACGGTGCATACCGGCAGGCCGATGGCGATGTTGTTGGTGCCGTCGAGCGGGTCGACCACCCAGCACCAGGCGTCGTCGGCGCCGGCCAGCAGGCCGGCTTCCTCGGCCAGGATCCGGTGGCCGGGAAACGCCCGGCGCAGATGGCCGAGGATGATGTCTTCGGCGCGCAGATCGAGATCGGTGACCAGGTCGCCGGCCGAGCCCTTCGCCCGAATGGCCAGCGCGCCGCCGAGACCGGCGCGGATCGCCTCGCCTGCCTCCTCGGCCGCCGTGATCGCCACGTCCACCGCGAGGACCGGCGGCGTGACGAGATCCGGTACCGAGTTCAAGAGGTTGCTCGGTCCCATTGCTCCTCCAAGTGAGCTGGCTGGGTCAGCTGTTCCAGTACGGTCTGTGCGACGCGGCGGGTTTCCTCCGCGGTGCACGGGATGCGGTGCACCCAGTGGTCGTCGGTGGCGAGACCACCCAGTGATCGATCGGGCTTGCCGTGACGGTACTCGCCCAGAGCCACCGTCGCAGCCGCACCGCCCACCTCTGATACGTGGAATACACCGTGCGGGAGGGTATATGCGTCACCTGCCCGGAAAAGTTCATGCGACCGCCGCCGGTAGGCGACGACCTGCGAGGTCGCCCGCACCAGGTCGCCGTCGGCGCCGCTCTGGATCTCGAACACCCGGTGTGTCGGGCGTTCGGGCGCGTCGACCACCTCGAAGACGTCGTTGGCGACCGCGCCGTAGAGCACGATGCTCAGCAGATCCCAGCTGTGCGCGTGGATCGGCGAGGTGGTGGGCTGGGCTCGCATTCCCTCGGCCCACACGTGCAGGCAGATCCCCAGATCGCCGTCCCGCCAGACCGGGAAACAGAGGAAGCCGAGCGGATGACGGACCACTTTCACCAGCGCCGCGCCGGCGGCCACCGGCCCCAGGTACTCCCGCACCCAGCTACCCACTTCGCGGGCCGCGGCGGCGGAGGCGAACGAACGGCGTAGTCGGGCATAGGGATTCATCAGAATGGGTTCTCCGGGTTCAACGCACGACGCACGATGTCGGCGACGTCACGATCCTCGAAAGACGCGGGCAACGGCAGGCCGAGGGCGTCGAAGACGGCCCGGACCTGCTCGACCGAGGGCGGGTCGTCCAGCTGGACGTCCCGGGCGTTGCCCAGCGGCACCTTCTTGGCCTGATCGAAGCTCGAGTCCAGTTCCCGGCTGAAATCCCGGTAGTACGGCTTGTCCCGCTCGAACATCATGGCCGGGGTGTTCGGGTTGTCCTGGGTGATGATGACGCAGCTGGTGGACAGGTCCCAGCGGAAGGTGGTCATCACCGACGAGAACCCGACCGCGATATCGAGCGGGCTGTACTGCTGCTTGTACCAGCACGTCGCGAGCACGGTCGCGAACGATTCCTGCTGGACCCGCCGGGTGGTCCACGGGTCGCGCGCGCGGATGGCGTCCGGCGCCACCGAGGCCCGGAACTCCGCGTAGGTCTTGCAGAGCAACTCGTTGGTCGGGTCCAGGATCTCCAGCCGCACCCGCAGGCTGCGCTGCGCCTGGCGCGCGTTGCGCACGCACTCCTTCAAGGTCACCGCGCGGATGTAAGTTCCGGTGCCGCCCTTGAAGATCCACTTCTCGGTGTCGCGGCGGGCGAGGGTGTGCTGATGCCCGATCTCGGGCCCGTTCAGCATCTGCACCGAGGAGGCGTCCCGCATCGCCTTCGCCGAGAGGTGCCGATCCCGCAACAGTGTGGTCGCGAGCAACGCGAGCACCAAAAGCACTGCCGCGTTGACCTTTTCGGTCTCCAGCACATCGGCGACCGCGAGCACGCCCACGGTCACGGCAAGCACCAGCGCCACCAAACCGTCGACGTTATTGCGCAACCACGTCAGGAACCGCGCCATGCACCACCCTCCCCGTGTTTCCCACCAGGATAGGTGCCCCCGCACCCCCTGCCACCCGGTATTGCCGAAGTCACCGGCGTGGCCCACCCCACATCCAATCCCCTTGACCTCGAGCAAGGTTGAGGAACCAGCATGAATTCCGCGCCGGGTTCCGCCGGTTCCCGTACACCCCCGGCGGAACCCGGGCATTCCGCCTACGATCGGGTGACTTCACGATCACGAGGGGTGGGACTCGATGACGCGGATCATTCGGTGGACCTTCCGATATGTCGACGTCCTCGCGGCTCTGGCGCTGGCGCTGGTCATGGTCGGACTGGACGTTGTCGGGGAGACCTCGGACCGGATTCTGCAGAACGCCATGATGGCCACGCTTGCCGTCGTCGCTTTGGTATTACTGCGTGATCGAGCGCGCAGCGACAGCACCCGCAAGGAAACCCACGACAAACTCGACGCCCTGGCCGCCGAACTGAATCAGCAGCAGGTCGTTCAGGTGATCGACGGCTCGGGTTGCAGCCGGCTGCTCGCCGAAGTCCGGATGGAGACCCGGAACTGGGTGTTCAAGGGGGCGACCGCCACCTATGTCCGGGCCGTCACCCTGCCGGAATGCATCCGGATGGCGCGGCCGAGCCATCGGGCGCTGTCCTTCCAGCTGGAGATCCTCGATCCGACCGATGCGCTGCTGTGCGCCCGCTTCGTCGATTTCCAGCGGTCGATGAGCGATCCGTCGGGCCCGGTGCACGAATGGACGGCCGAGGGTACCCAGCGCGAACTGTTCGCGACGATCCTCGCGGCCTGCTGGCATCAGCAGCACTACGCGCGCCTCGACATCGAGGTCCGGCTGTCCGCCACCTACACCCTGCTGCGCTATGAACTGGCGGCGGACAAGCTCATCCTGACCCAGCGCGGGCCCGGGTTTCCGGCGACCGTCATCTATCGGAACACCCCGACCTACGACTGCCTGGAAAAGGAGATCGACGTCAGCTGGAAACAAGCGCGGGCGGTCGATCTGCAAGCCGCCAAACAAATTTCGCTCAGCACGGTGCCGACGCCGGCCGAGGTCCGGCGGGTCTTCGAGGTGCTCGACCTGACCACCCCGCCCTGGGACGACACGGTGCTGGCCGAGCTCGCCGACATGGCGTTGCGGTCGCCGGACCCGTACGCCTGACCGGCCCCGCTACGCTTCGGGGTCCGGGCGGGGAGCGCGGGTGGCCGCGGCGGCGGCGCGCACCTGCGGAGCGACCAGAACGACCTGGCCGAGGACGCCGTTGATGAAGGACGGGGAGTCGTCGGTCGAGAGTTCCTTGGCCAGTTCGACGGCCTCGTCGACCGCGACGACCGGCGGAACATCGTTGGCGTGGAACAACTCCCACACCGCGATGCGCAGGATGGCGCGGTCCACGGCGGGCAGCCGGGACAGGGCCCAGTCCTGCAGGTAGGACTCGATGGTGCCGTCCACCCGGTCCAGATCGTCGGCGACGCCTTCGACCAGCGTGTGGGTATAGGCGTGCACCGGGGCGACCGCCTGGTCGCCGCGGGCCAGCTCGACCCGCTCGGACAGCAGGTCGGCGACGTCGACGTCGCGGGCCTCCGCTTCGAAGAGCAGATCGACCGCCCGGCGCCGGGCTTTGTGCCGGGCGCCGAGCTTCTTGAACTTCTTGTCTTCCGGCTGCTGAGGCACAGTCACATTATCCGCGCGTCAGGAGTTGACGCGGCTGATGTAGCTGCCGTCGCGGGTGTCGACCTTCAGCTTGTCACCCTGGTTGATGAACAGCGGGACCTGCACCTCGGCGCCGGTCTCGATGGTGGCGGGCTTGGTGCCGGCACTGGAGCGGTCGCCCTGCAGGCCCGGCTCGGTGTGGGTGACCAGCACCTCGATGGAGACCGGGAGCTCGATGAACAGCGCCTCGCCCTCGTGCATCGCGATCTGCACGCCCATGTTCTCCATCAGAAAGCCGCCCGCCTTGCCGACGATGTTCTCCTGCAGATGGATCTGGTCGTAGGTCTCGCCATCCATGAAGATGTAGTCCGAGCCGTCGTGGTACAGGTAGGTCATGTCGCGACGATCGACGGTCGCGGTCTCCACCTTGACGCCGGCGTTGAAGGTCTTGTCGACGACCTTGCCCGACACCACGTTCTTCAGCTTGGTCCGCACGAAGGCGGGGCCCTTACCCGGCTTGACGTGCTGGAATTCGACAATCTGCTGGAGATTGTTGTCGATCTTCAGCACAAGGCCGTTCTTGAAGTCGCTGGTGTCCGCCACTGTCCTCGGATCTCCTCGTTCGTCACAGGTCAAGCCGGCGTCATTCGACGACGGTCAGGTCTTTGCTGGTGTTGGTGAGCAACTCCGGGCCCCCTTCGCGCACCACGAGCGTGTCCTCGATCCGGACTCCGCCGCGGCCGGGAAAGTACACACCAGGTTCGACGGTCACCGCCACGCCGGAGAGAAGTGTACCGGTTCCGGTTTTCATGATTCCCGGTGCTTCGTGGATTTCCAGTCCGACGCCGTGACCCAGACCGTGCGAGAACAGCTTGCCGTGCCCGGCCGCCTCGATGACCGCGCGTGCGGCCGCGTCCACGTCGACCACGTCGGCGCCGGGGCGCAGCGCCTTGCGCCCGGCCCGCTGCGATTCCTCGACCAGCGCGTACACCTCGCGCTGCCAGTCGCTGGGGGCGCCCAGGACGAAGGTGCGGGTCATATCGGAGTGGTAGCCGCCGACGACGGCCCCGAAGTCGATCTTGACGAAGTCGCCCGGCTTCAGGATCGCCTCGGTCGGGCGGTGATGCGGAATGGCGGAGTTGGCGCCCGCGGCGACGATGGTCTTGAACGCGATCGCCTCCGCGCCCTCCTCGTACATGGCCCATTCCAGGTCTCGGGCGACCTGTCGTTCGGTGCGGCCGGGGCGCAGCGCCCCGCGCTCCAGGATGGTCGCCAGGGCGGCGTCGCCCGCGGCGCAGGCCGCGCGCAGCTGAGCCACCTCGAAGTCGTCCTTGACCATGCGCAACTGCTCGACCAGCCCGGCGATCGGGACCAGTTCCAGGCCCGTCTTCTGCTCCGCGAATCCGCGATGCTGATCGACGGTGACGATGTGGCTTTCGTAGCCGACCCGTCCGACCTGCCATTCCCCCGCCAGTTCCATGATGCGGCGGGCAGTGGCGCGGGCGATCTCGGCGCGCAGGTCGGGGACCTGCTGGGCGACCTGGTCGCGGTAGCGGCCGTCGGTGCCGATCACCGTGCGCTCCTCGGCATTGCGCATCTCCCACGCGTGCACCAGCAGTGCGGCGTTGGATCCGGTGAAACCGGTGAGGTACCTGATGTTCACCAGATCGGTGACCAGCAGTGCGTCGACCTCGTTCTCTATCAACAGACTCCGCAACGCGCTCCGGCGCGCCGCGTAGTCCGGCCCAGCGCCCGCGTGATCAGCACACATGGATCCAAACTACCGCCGACACGCCGTATCGCGGAGCCACAACACGAGACCGGCGATCAGCTGGCATCGCTTCGTTGCCGGTCTGTGCTCCGGCGGGAGACGCGATGTTCACATCCGGGAGAGTTATCCCCAGATCCGGATCCGAGGTGGTGGTCCGGTGCGGTGCGGACCAGGCTGGCGGACATGGAAATCCTGGCGTTCGCGGTGCTCACAGGATGGTGTGCGGTGCTGAGTGGGTGGGATCTGCGGCAGCGGCGGCTGCCCAACGCGCTCACCGGCCTGCTGGTGCTGGGCGTGCTCGGGTATGCCCTGCTGACAACGCAATTCAGCGCGGCGGTGGCCGGGGCGCTGTTGCTGGCCGGGCCCTATCTGCTGGTGCACCTGGTGCGGCCGGACGCGCTGGGCGCGGGTGATGTGAAGCTGGCGGCCGGGCTGGGCGCGGCGGCCGGAATCGGAGGCGCGCAGGCGTGGGTGTGGGCGGCGGTCGCGGCGCCGGCGCTGACCGCGGGCCTCGGGATCACCGCGTTGTGCGCCAACAGAATTCGCCGCGGAGCCGCGACGGCGGGCCCGCGTCCGGTGCCGCACGGACCCGCGATGTGTGCCGCCACCCTGTTCGCCTTGGCCGCGGCGCCACCCTGAGCCGCCGTTGCGCAATCGGGCCCGCGCCGCGATGACCTCTGTGCACCCGGCCCGACCGGCCGGCCAGGCACGTGCCCGCAATCACAATCGACCAGATTCCGAGCCTCGGGTACCAGCATGAAAGGATATAAGGCGTGTTGCGCTGGATAACTGCCGGAGAATCCCATGGTCCCGCTCTCGTCACCATCCTCGAGGGGATGGTCGCGGGTGTCGAAGTGACGTCCGACGAGGTTTCCGCACAGCTGGCGCGCCGGCGACTCGGCTACGGGCGCGGCGCCCGGATGAAGTTCGAGGCCGACAAGGTCACCCTGGTCGGCGGCGTCCGCCACGGCCGCACCATGGGCGGGCCGGTCGCCATCGAGGTCGCCAACTCCGAGTGGCCCAAGTGGACCACCGTCATGTCCGCGGACCCGGTGGATCCGGCCGAGCTGGCCGACCTGGCCCGCAACGCGCCGCTCACCCGGCCGCGGCCCGGGCACGCCGACTACTCCGGCATGCTCAAGTACAACTTCGACGATGCCCGCAACGTGCTCGAACGCGCCAGCGCCCGCGAGACCGCGGCGCGCGTCGCCGCGGGCACCGTGGCGCGCAACTTCCTGCGCCAGGCGTTCGGCGTCGAGGTCGTCTCGCACGTGGTGTCGATCGGCGCCGCCGCCAACACCACCGGTGTCGTCCCGACCGCCGCCGACCTGGCCGCGATCGACGAGAGCCCGGTCCGCGCGTTCGACAAGGACGCCGAAGCCGCCATGATCGCCGAGATCGAAGCCGCCAAGAAGGACGGCGATACCCTCGGCGGCGTGGTCGAGGTGGTCGTGGAAGGCCTGCCGGTCGGCCTCGGCTCGTTCATCAGCGGCGCGGACCGCCTGGACTCGCGACTGGCCGCCGCGCTCATGGGCATTCAGGCCATCAAGGGCGTCGAGGTGGGCGATGGTTTCGAGACCGCGCGCCGGCGCGGCAGCCAGGCGCACGACGAGATGAAGCCCGGCCCCGACGGCGTGCTGCGCTCCACCAACCGCGCCGGCGGCCTGGAAGGCGGCATGACCAACGGTGAACCGCTGCGCGTGCGCGCCGCGATGAAGCCGATCTCCACCGTGCCGCGGGCGCTGTCCACTGTCGACATGACCACCGGCGAGGAAGCCGTCGCCATCCACCAGCGCTCCGATGTCTGCGCCGTGCCGGCCGCCGGCGTGGTCGCCGAGGCCATGGTGGCGCTGGTCGTGGCCCAGGCCGCACTGGAGAAGTTCGGCGGAGATTCGCTGGTCGAGACTGTCGACAACATCAACAGCTACCTCAAGCGGATCAGCTCTCGGCCGCACATTCCGCAATGATTGTCCAGACCGATCCACGCGCCCCGCGCGTGGTGCTGGTCGGGCCGCCCGGAGCGGGAAAGTCAACGATCGGCCGCAAGCTCGCCAAGGAACTCGGTGTCGAGCTGTTCGACACCGATGCCGGTATCGAGTCCGACACCGGCCGCACCATCCCGGAAATCTTCGCCACCGATGGTGAACCCGAGTTCCGTGCGATCGAGGAGCGCGTGGTCCGCCGCGCCATCCTCAACGAACGCGGTGTGGTGTCGCTCGGCGGCGGCTCGGTGCTCTCCGCCGACACCCGCGCCCTGCTGCGCGGCCGCACCGTGGTGTACCTGGAAATCAGTGTCGCCGAAGGCCTGCGCCGCACCGGCGCGAGCAGCCAGCGCCCGCTGCTCAACGGCGCCGACCCAGGCGCCAAGTACCGCGAACTGATGCGCAAGCGCCGCCCGCTCTACCGCGAGGTCGCCTCGATCCGAGTCCGCACCGACGGCCGCAGCCCCGGGCGCGTCGTGCGCATGATCCTGGCGAAACTCGGCGTCGAACCCTCGACCCCGGACCCCCTCGCCACCGAAACCCCCACCGCGCCCGCACCCTCGGGCAACAGCCGATCCCGCTCCCGCCGCCGGGCTCGGGCCCGCGCAGCCGCCGCCCGGCGCACCGCCGATACCCCGGAAACCGCCGAAACGCCCAGTCCCGCCACGGAATCCGGAGCCGAGACCAGCAGCGCCCCCAAGCGCCGGGCCCGCGGACGCCGCCGCAGCAGGCGAACCGCCACCGGACCGAACAGTGCGTCGCCCGACAACGCGGCCCCTCCTGCCCCCGCGACCTCCGGACAGGTTCCACCCAGCAGCGAATCCACGGGCGCCGGCACGGAACCCGAGCGCCGGACAGGCCGCCGCCCACGGCGCGCCAGCCGCGCGGCAGGCGCACCCAACCGCGCCGACTCCGCAGGCGCCCGGTCGATTCGCCGCACCGCCGATGCGCCCACCCGCGCCGACTCCGCGGGCACCCCGGCTGGATCCGACACCGGGTCGGGTCGGCGGGTGCCGGGCACTACGAACGACTCGGTGGCCGATAGTCCGGTGACCGGGTCCGCGGGGGTCGGCGCCGCCGGAAAGCCGGGCGACGACGCTACTTCCAGCGGGCGCGCGCGGCGCGGCCGTTCTCGCCGCGGCCGCGGGCGAGCCCAGGACCCTTCGGCACGAACAGAATCGGAGCAGACAACGTGAGTGAGCCGACCCGTATCGAGGTACGCACGGCCGACCCGTATTCGGTGATCATCGGGCGCGGGTTGCTCGGTGAGCTCGTCGAGTCGGTCACCGGCGCGACCAACGGCGTGCGCACCGTCGCGATCTTCTACCAGCCGCCGCTGGCCGAAACCGCGGAGGCCGTGCGCAAGGCGCTGGCCGAGGCCGGGCTCGACGCGCACCGCGTGGAGATCCCCGACGCCGAGGCCGGCAAGGATTTGCAGGTCGCCGGTTTCTGCTGGGAGGTGCTCGGCCGGATCGGGCTGACCCGCAACGACGTCATCGTGAGCCTGGGCGGCGGCGCGGCCACCGACCTGGCCGGTTTCGTGGCCGCCACCTGGATGCGCGGCGTGCACATCGTGCACGTGCCGACCACGCTGCTGGCCATGGTGGACGCGGCCGTCGGCGGCAAGACCGGCATCAACACCGAGGCGGGCAAGAACCTGGTCGGCTGCTTCCACGAGCCCACCGCGGTCCTGGTGGACCTGGCGACGCTGGAAACGGTGCCGCGCAACGAGATCGTCGCGGGCATGGCCGAGATCCTCAAGGCCGGTTTCATCGCCGACCCGGTCATCCTGGACCTGGTGGAACGCGACCCCGCGGCCGCACTCGACCCGACCGGTGACGTGCTGCCGGAGCTGATCCGCCGCGCCGTTCAGGTCAAGGCCGATGTGGTCGCCGCCGACCTCAAGGAATCCAGCCTGCGCGAGATTCTGAACTACGGCCACACTCTGGGTCACGCCATCGAGCGCCGCGAGCGCTACCGCTGGCGGCACGGCGCCGCGGTGTCGGTGGGCCTGGTGTTCGCCGCCGAACTGGGCCGCCTGGCCGGTCGCCTGGACGACGCGACCGCCGACCGGCATCGCACGGTCCTCGAAAGCGTCGGTCTGCCGACCACTTACGACGCCGACGCCCTCCCGCAGCTGCTCGACGCCATGCAGACCGACAAGAAGACCCGCTCCGGCGTCCTGCGCTTCGTGGTGCTCGACGGCCTGGCCAAGCCGGGTCGTCTGGAGGGCCCGGACCCGACGCTACTGGCGGCCGCCTACTCGGCTATCGCCCGGGAGGAAACCCCGTCAGGCGGCGCGATCCTGCTGTAGGAGCCCACGGCTCTCGCCCGAACACCCAGCACAACAAAGACGCCACGGCATTCGTCGACCGAGTGCCGTGGCGTATTTGCGTCCAATTCCGCGAATCAGACCGCGGTGCCCGCGGGCTCCCGCGGCGTGCGCGCCTTCTCGAAACGCCGCTCGGCCATCATCCGCCCGAGACCGACACCGGTCAGCGCGGGCAGGAAGATCAGCAGCACGATGAACGACGCCGCCGCCGTCATCTCGAACAGAATCGGGTTGTCACCGAGGTCGAACCGCGGCAGGAAGTCCAGCAGCCAGGACACCAGCCCCATGCCGAGCCCGCCGGCCACCGCCGCCTTCAACCACAGAATCGTCAGATCCGAACCGTGCTCCGGATCGGGGTGCACCTCGCGATCCTTGCGCCCGTCGAGCACGCCCCACGCCACAACAACGCCGATCAGCACCGCCAGGCACAGCATCCGCATCCACGAGCCTTGCGTCGGCCAGTACACCATCGCGAACCCGAGCAGGGTGCGCATGGCCACCACCAGCCCCCCGAGCAGCACGGCCCGCATAACCCAACCAGTCATGGCCAACACCATAACCCGCAGCTAGAAGAAACCTAACTAGAACCGGTACCAGAAATTTCCGACCATCCATAGCACCACGTCAGCACCCCCGACCCCGACCCCGTCGCAACTCCCGAACCCGGCCGGGGTCGAAGATCATCCGGAACCAACAGCGGCATCGGCAGTGCAGACTTGCCACCAGCTCTCGATGATCTTGAATGCGGACCCTCCGCCAGGCAGTTGCGAAGCAGCCCGCTGCTCAGGCAGTCAAGGCCGCGGCCATTTCCGCGCGCGGGGCCGGCTGGCCGGTGAATTGCTCAACCTGGCCGTAGGCCTGGTTCAGTAGCATTTGCAGGCCGCTGACCACGGTGTGACCCGCGCGCTCGACTGCCTCGGCCAGTGGAGTCGGCCAGGGGTTGTAGATGGCGTCGAGGACCACGGGGGCTACGGCGACCGAGTCGGCGACGAGTGCTGCCGCTTCGGACGGGATGGTGCTGACTACGGCCCCGGCGGTGGTGCATGCCGTGCGGACCGCGTCGGGGTCGAATCCGACGACGGTGGCGGTCAGGCCGAGGCGTTCGGCGAGATCGAGTGCGCTGCGGGCTCTTCCGGCGTCGCGGGCCAGCACCGTCACCGATTTCGCTCCGAGCTCGGAGAGTGCGAGCAATGCCGGGCGGGCGGTGCCGCCCGCGCCGAGCACGACCGCCTCGGTGATCGCGCCGACTCCCCCGCCGCGCAGCGCGCCGAGCACGCCGTCGACATCGGTGCAGTCGGCGCGCCAGCCGTTTTCGGTGTGCAGCAAGGTGTTCGCCGAGCCGACCAGCACCGCGCGCTCGGTGCGCTCGGACGCGTAGGCCAGTGCCGCTTCCTTGCCCGGCATGGTGACCGAGAGCCCGACCCATTCCGGGCCGAGCCCGTCCACCAACCCCGGCAACTGCTCGGCCGAGCATTCGATGCGCTCATAGGTCCACGGCAGACCCAGCGCGCGGTAGGCGGCCAGATGCAGCTGCGGAGAGCGGGAATGCGAGATCGGCTTACCCAGGACCGCGGCTTTGCGCACCTCAGCGCCCACTGTCCAGAATTCCGCTGTCCTGCGCCTTCTTGATGTTGCGCAGGTGTTCGGCGTAGCTCTCGGTGAACAGCGTCGTGCCCTTTTTGTCGATGGTGACGAAGTACAGCCAGTTACCGGGTTCGGGATTCTCCATGGCGCGCAACGCGTTCAGCGACGGCGCGGCGATGGGGTTGGCCGGCAGGCCGGGCATCGCGTAGGTGTTCCACGGGGTTTTCGCGGCGCGGTCCGCGTCGGTGGTGGCGACCTCGGTCTTGTCGAGGGAGTAGTTCACCGTGGAGTCGAACTGCAACGGCTGGTCGATCGCCAGCCGGTTCACGATCACCCGCGCGACCTTGCCCATGTCCTGCGGCTTGGCCTCCCGCTCGACCATGGACGCCGCGATCAGCGTCTGATACGGGCTGAGCTTGGTTTCCGCGCCGGACTGCAGCAGACCGGTCGACTCGTAGCTCGCCGCGCTCTGCGTGATCAGCTGCCGCAGAATCTGCTGCGGAGTACCGCTCGGATCGAAATCCCAAGTGCCCGCGGCGATCAGGCCGTCCAGTTGCCGGCTGCGGTCGGGGGCCGCGCGGACCTCGTTCATCGCCCACGCGGGCACGCCCAGCCCGGCCAGGTCGGTGCTCGAACCGGCGGCGGCCAGCTGATCGGCGCTGGCGCACTTCTGCTGAGATCCCGTGCCGACACAGCTGGCCGCGGCGATCTTGGTGTAGAGGCCTTCCGCGCGTTCCTCGGTGCCCACCTCGTGCTGGTCGTGCAGCAGCTTGCCTTCCGCGACAACCAGATTGCCGACCCGCGACCCCTTGCCGACGAGCGTGGTCACCGCCTGCGCGGCCGGGATCTGGCTGGGGATGGCGTAGTAACCCGGCTGCACCGAGGTCATGTTCGAATTCCGCATGGCCGCTTGGAAGAACGCGGAGCTGCTCTTCACCACGTCCTTCTCCAGCATGGTGTCCGCGATCTGGGTGGAGGTGTCGCCGGGGTGCACCTGCACCACCACCAGCGGGCCGCCCGGACCCGCGTAATCGGCCGGGGGCCCGAAGGATTCGGCGAACTTCTTCACCGCGAATCCGGCGGCGCCGGCGAACAGGATGATGAAGACGCCCGCGATGACCCACAGATTGCGGCGGCGGCGCTTGCGCTCGGCGGCCTTGCGCGAGGCCGCGCGGGAACGCCGGTTGCGCGGCGACTTCGAGGGGCGGTCGGGCTTGCCCCGCTTGGTGGCACGGGAGTTCGTGCGCACCGCCTTGCCCCGCTTCGGGGGTTCCGGCGCCTCGGGCTCGTCGTCGAAGTCGGCCTCGAAATCGCCTGCGGCGTCGTAACCGTCGTAGTCGGCGTCCTTGGCCGGGTCGTAGAGCGCCGGGCCCTCGTAGAACGGTTCGTCGTCGGTGTAGCGCGGGATGACGGTGGTGTCGTCGTCGTAGTCGTCCCAGGCGTCGGGGTTCGATCCGGTTGCCGCGCGCCCGCGGGGCTCGTTCGCCCACGCCCGGTCGTCACGCCGGTAGCGCCGATCAGCCTCGCGCTGCCGGAAACGTTCTTCGGCCCGCGCCCATCGATCCGTCATGCATCGCCCTCCGACGACGCACCACGTACCTCTTCGCCCGACCTCAACACCGCACTCCGTTCGTCCAACCATCCTTGCAGGATCGACACGGCCGCCGCCTGATCGATTACTTGGCGCTGGCCACGCGTGCGTACTCCACTGTCCCGCAATGCACGTGCAGCTGACACCGTAGTCAAACGTTCGTCGGAAAGCCGGATCGGCACGGGGGCAACACTGGCCTGCAAACGCCTGGCGAACGCAATGGCCAATCCCGCGGCAGTACCTTTCTCCCCGCGCAATGTTCGGGGCAGGCCGACAATAACCTCCACGGCCTCGTACTCGCGCACAATTTCGGCAATCCTCGCGATGTCGGCTGCCGGACCTCCGCCGCGCGCACCGGATTTCGCGCGCGGCACGGTCTCGACGGGCGTCGCGAGAATGCCGTCAGGGTCACTTGACGCCACGCCGATGCGGACGCTGCCCACGTCGATCGCGATGCGCCGGCCCCGCCCGGGGTCGGTCGCCGGATCCGGCCGGTGACCGCCCTGGGGCAGGTCTGAACTCGAACTGTCGGAGTCGTCCATCAGGAGGCCAGTTCGGCCACCCTGGCCCGAACCGCGGTTAGACCGGTCGCGATGCCCGAGGGGTCCGAACCGGCGCCCTGCGCCATCTCCGGCTTGCCGCCACCGCGCCCGGCGATGCTGGGGCCGAAGGCGCCGACCAGGTCACCGGCCTTGAAGCCGAGATCCTGGGCGGGCTTGTTCACGGTCACCACGAACGGCACCTTGCCGTCGGCATTGCCGAGCAGCACCACGATGGCGGGATCGGTGCCGAAGCGGCCACGGATATCGGTGGCCAGGGTCCGCAGGTCGGCGGCGCCGACGCCTTCGGGCGCGGCCACCGCGACCAGCAGCACGCCGCCGATCCGCTCGGCCTGCTCGACGAAGGCCGACACCGAGGACAACACGGCGGCCATCTTGGACCGCTCGAGTTCCTTCTCGGCGACCTTGAGCCGCTCGACCAGCTGCTCGACGCGAGCGGGCACCTCCTCGGAGGGCACTTTCAGCGAGGAGGCGACACCGGCGAGCAGCGCGCGCTCCTTGGCCAGGTACTTGTAGGAGTCCAGGCCGACAAAGGCTTCCACGCGACGCTTGCCCGAACCGATGGCCGACTCGCCGAGCAGCGTGATCGGGCCGATCTGCGAGGAATGCTGCACGTGGGTACCACCGCAGAGTTCCATCGAGAACGGGCCGCCGATCTCCACGACGCGCACCTCGTCGCCGTAGTTCTCGCCGAAGAGCGCCATCGCGCCCATCTCCTTGGCCCGGGTCAGGTCGGTGACGAAGGTGTTCACCGGGAAGTCCGCGCCCACAGCGTCATTGGAGACGGCTTCGATATCGGACTTCTGGCTCTCGGAGAGCTGACCGGTCCAGTTGAAGTCGAAGCGCAGGTAGCCCGGCTTGTTCATGGAACCGGCCTGCACCGCGTTCGGGCCGAGGATCTGCCGCAGCGCCGCGTGCACCATGTGGGTGCCGGAGTGGCCCTGGGTGGCGCCCCGGCGCCAGGCCGGATCCGCTTGTGCGAGAACGACATCGCCCTCGGTGATCTGACCCTGCTCGACCGTGGTCTTGTGCACCCACAGCTTCTTGGCGATCTTCTGCACGTCGTTGACGGTCAGCTTCAGGCCGGTGCCGGTGATCGAGCCGCGGTCGGCGATCTGGCCGCCGGACTCGGCATACAGCGGGCTGCGGTCCAGGATGACCTCGACGTCCTGCCCGGCGGTGGCGACCGGGACGCGCACGCCGTCGGCGATGAGCGCGAGCACCTTCGCCTCGGAGGTCAATTCGTCGAAACCGGTGAACTCGGTGGCGCCGCGATCGACAAGTTCCTTGTAGATGGACAGGTCGGCGTGGCCGTGCTTGCGCGCCTGCGCGTCGGCCTTGGCCATCGCGACCTGCTCGGCCATCAGCGAGCGGAAGCCGTCCTCGTCCACCGAAAGCCCGGCCTCGGAAGCCATTTCGAGGGTCAGCTCGATCGGGAAGCCGTAGGTGTCGTGCAGCTTGAAGGCCGCCGAACCGGGAATCGTCTTGCTGCCCTTGGCCGCCACCTCGTCGACGGCGTCGGAGAACAGCTTCGAGCCGGTGTTGAGGGTCTTGAGGAACGCGGCCTCCTCGGCGACGGCGACGTTCTTGATGCGCTCGAAGTCGGTGCCGAGTTCCGGGTAGGACGGGGCCATGAGATCGCTGACAGTCTGCATGAACCCGCCGATCACCGGCTTGTCCGCACCGAGCAGGCGGGCCGAGCGCACGATGCGACGCAGCAGGCGGCGCAGCACGTAACCACGGCCGTCGTTGCCGGGGTTGATGCCGTCGGCGATCAGCATCGCGCCGCTGCGGGCGTGGTCGGCGATGACGCGGAAGCGACGATCGCCCTCGGCGTCGACGCCGTAGGAGCTGCCGGTGAGTTCCTCGGCCTTGGCGATGATCGGTCGCAGCAGGTCGGTCTCGTAGACGTTCTCCACGCCCTGCAGCAGCATCGCGACGCGTTCGACGCCCATGCCGGTGTCGATGTTCTTCTTCGGCAGCGAACCGATCGGCGGGTGCCCGTACTTGGGGCTCTGCTCGCCGCGGATGTCCTGCATGAAGACCAGGTTCCAGATCTCCAGGTACCGGTCCTCGTCGGCGACCGGGCCGCCGTCCTTGCCGTGGGCGGGGCCGCGGTCGAAGTAGATCTCCGAGCACGGGCCGCCGGGGCCGGGCACGCCCATGTCCCAGTAGTTGTCGCGGCCGTCACGGAACTGGATTCGCTCGGCGGGGATGCCGATCTTCTTGCTCCACAGTTCGGCGGCCTCGGGGTCGGACTCGTAGGCGGTGACCCACAGCCGCTCCGGGTCGAAGCCGTAGCCGCCGTCTTCCTGCGACTTGGTCAGCAACTCCCACGCGAGGGTGATCGCGCCTTCCTTGAAGTAGTCGCCGAAGGAGAAGTTGCCGGCCATCTGGAAGAACGTGTTGTGCCGGGTGGTGACGCCGACCTCTTCGATGTCACCGGTGCGCACGCACTTCTGCACACTGGTAGCTCGCGGATACGGCGCTGCCTCTTGACCCAGGAAATACGGCTTGAACTGAACCATGCCCGCGTTCACGAAGAGCAGGGTCGGGTCGTCCAGGCTCAGCGGGGCACTGGGCACCTCGGTGTGGCCGGCACGGACGAAATGTTCCAGGAATCGCCGTCGGATCTCGTGGGTCTGCACAGGTAATCAGCCTACCGGGACGGCGCATCCCGTTTTTCACGGCCCAGTCCTGGTCCGGCGCCATCGACCGGCTCGACGCCCGCCTCAGCGAGCGCACCCCGCAACAACGTCCGCGCCGACCACTGCATCACCGCGCGTGCTTCCCCGGCCTCCATGCCGCACGCGTCGAACGCGCTTATCATCGCCTCCAATCCGTAGACCTGCATGATCGCCATGGTGAGCCGATGCAGCTCGGCGGGTTCCAGGACACCCGCCAGCGGTGCGAGCGCGGCGCGCGTGACCTCCAGTCGCCGCTGCCCGCGCACCGGCGCCGGATCCTCGCCGCCCTCACTCAACTGGCGGAACCAGCGCTCCTGCGCGGCAAGCGCGATCGCCCGCCACAGCGCCTCATCGCCGAACTGCATCGACATCAGCCGATCGATGACGACGGCGATCCGCTCGGCCGGGTCATGCGGCAGATCATCGGAGATCTGCGCCGAGGGCGCGATCGCGATCTCCCGCATCAACTCCTCCGGCCGGGAGAAGTAGCGATAAGCCGTCGCCGGCGAAACCTGGGCGGCCTCGGCAACCTCGGCGATGGTGAGTGCCCGTCCTTGGCGCGCAAGCTCGCGGGCGGCGTCGATGAGCGCCTGCCGGGTCCGCTGTTTCTGCCGGACCCGGCCCTTCATGAGAGAAGTTTCTTGTTTCGAGACACTCATAGCTTTATGATAATCAAGTCTCATAAAATTGCACGGCCGGGGCGAAGGAGAAACCGATGACACCCGCCGAGATGGAAAATCTGGTCGAGGACCACCTGCGTGCCGAGGGCAACGGCGACCCGGCAGGCGCGGTGGCCAACTACACCCAAGACGTGGAGCACGACGTGGTCGGCTTCCCCGGCGGGCCGGTCCGCGGCATCCCCGCTGCGCTGGACTTCTACCGGCAGCTGGTCACCGACTTCCGCACCGAAGGCGAGAAGCGCTTGCACACCTACTACGCCGACGACGCCTGCGTCATCGAGAATCTGATGCAGGGCACGGTGACCGGTGCGATGCTCGGCATCCCGGGCAACAACCGGCACATCGAATTCCGCGTCCTGCACGTGTTCGAGTTCCAGGACGGCAAGATCGCGCGCGAGAACGTCTGGCTGGACGGCGCTTCCATCGCCGCCCAGCTCACCGCATAGGTCAGGCGGCGCCGAACCGGAACGGTTCGGTTTCCAGGACCACGCCGACCGGGTCCGGCAATTCCATGGTGTGGCCGAACTCGGTGCGGGCGGTTTGGGCGTACCAGCCTTTGAGCGGGTGGCTGAAGATGAAGACGCCGTGGACCGCGCGGTCGACGAGGACGTAGAGGGGGATTTCGGCTTCGGCGTAGGCCTGGGTTTTGCGGGTGCGGGCGCGCTGGTCGGTGGCGGTTTCGCAGGTGGTGATCTCGAGGACCAGGAGGACCTCGTCGGGTTCGGCCCAGCCGGTGCGGCGGCCGAAGGAGCCGTCGAGCGCCAGCGCGCCGTCGGCACGGACCCGGCCTTCTCGATCGGCTTGTACTTTTAGGTCGAGGGCGGGATAGAGCCGGAGTTCCGGGCGCTGTCGCAGGATCTGCTGGGTAATCGAACGGCGGATCTCCACACAGGTTCGGTCCGGGGCCACCTTCGCACCCAGCGCACCGTCCAGGAATTCCAGCGCAACCGCGGCGGGCGCGTGCCGGGCCAGCTCCTCGAACTCCTCGATCAGTAACTGCGGGCCGCCCGCACCGGCCTGCACACCCAGCTTCCCGGACCGGAATTCGAGCTGGACGGCGGCGGGTGCGTGCTCGGCGAGGGTGGAGAAATCTGATTCCGACATCTGCGGTCGGTCCGGCCGAACTGTCACCCAGCACCTCCTGCGGTCGGGCGTTGGATACCACGCTGGGTCGACCCTACGCCCGGCAACCATTCCGCACCCGCGATTTCGCCGCTGCCGGGCGGGCCGATCCGCGCGCCGGTGCGACGCGTGGATACCGTTGGGCCGGAACGTTATCCGGGTGTGATGTGGTAATCGATCGGACCGGCTTTACAGCTCAGCGGACCCATTCTTTGAAGCGTTCGGTTTCGAGGGTGACGTTGACCGGATCGCCGAGCTCGATGACCTGACCGAACGGCTTGCGCGCATTCGTGGCATAGACGCCGTTCTTCGGGTCGCTGAACACCACGACCACACCGCTGTCGCGGTCGACCAGGAGATAGCAAGGAATCCCCGCTTCGGCATACGCTCGCGGCTTCTCCACTCGGTCACGTCGATCGGTGTCGGAGTCGTACGAGGTTATTTCGAGGACCATGAGTGCAGGTTCCGGGTCGGCCCACTCTCCTTCACCGACAAACGACTCGCCTGGGGCCAAGACTCCATCGGTGCGCGCCCGACCATCTCGATAGCCCTGAACTTTCAGGCCGCGTTCCGGAAAAAGCCAGAGATCGGGTCGCTGCCGCAGGATCTGCAGCATGATCCAACGAAACGTCTGGTCATGATCCCCATCCGGCACAGCCTTCACCCCCAGCTTCCCGTACAGAAACTCCAGTGAAACCGTCTCGCCGGAATGCTTGGCGAGCTCTTCGAACTCGGTGACTAGCATCTGTGGTCGATCCGCCATCGCCGACACCCAGGTCCTCCCGTTCTACTCGGCTGGCCGGTAGAGCAACGATGGGGCCACCATACGCCGAGGGTCCGACATCCTTCTCTCGATTATCGGCCGCACAGGACGACTTTCACTTCCCCCGGACGATGCGGCGGAGTTTCTGGACGCGGGGGCCGATTTCACGCTCGTTACCGTGGTCGGTGGGGGTGTAGTAGTCGCGGCCTACCAGGTCGTCAGGGGGGTATTGCTGAGCGAGAACGCCGTCCGGGTCATCGTGCGGGTATTTGTAGCCCTGGGCGTTGCCGAGCTTGGCCGCCCCCGCGTAGTGGCCGTCGCGCAGGTGCGGGGGAACCAGACCGGCTTTGCCCGCGGAGATGTCGGACATGGCCGCGCCCAGCGCGGCCGGGACCGCCCCGGACTTCGGGGCGGTGGCCAGATGGATGGTGGCGTGGGTCAGGGTGAGCTGCGCCTCGGGCATGCCGATCAGCTGCACCACCTGGGCCGCCGCCACCGCGGATTGCAGCGCGGTCGGGTCGGCCATGCCGATGTCCTCGCTCGCGGAGATGACCAGACGGCGGGCGATGAAGCGCGGATCCTCGCCGGCGCTCATCATCCGGGCCAGATAGTGCAGGGCCGCGTCGACATCGGAGCCGCGGATGGATTTGATGAACGCGCTGACCACGTCGTAGTGCTGGTCGCCGGAGCGGTCGTAGCGGACCGCCGCCTTGTCGACGCTGGCTTCGACCAGGTCGACGTCGACGGTGCCGTCGAGGGAGGATTCGGCCGAGGCTTCCAGGGCGGTCAGGGCGCGGCGGGCGTCGCCGCCCGCGATCCGGACGATGTGATCGAGGGCCGCTTCGGTCACGGTGTACTCGCCGCCGAAGCCGCGCGGATCGTCGATGGCGCGCTGCATGACCTGCCGGATGTCGGCATCGGTGAGCGATTGGAGTTGCAGCACCAACGATCGCGACAACAGCGGCGAGACCACCGAGAACGAGGGGTTCTCCGTGGTCGCGCCGACCAGCAGCACGATGCGGTTCTCGACTGCCGCGAGCAACGCGTCCTGCTGCGTCTTGGAGAAGCGATGCACCTCGTCGATGAACAGGACGGTCTGCTCGCCGACGGTCAGCCGGCGACGGGCCAGGTCGATGACCGCGCGCACCTCCTTCACACCCGCCGACAGCGCCGACAGCGCTTCGAACCGGCGGCCGGTGGCCTGCGAGATCAGCGACGCCAGCGTGGTCTTCCCAGTCCCCGGCGGACCGTACAGCAGCACCGAGGCCGCACCCGACCCCTCCACCAACCGGCGCAGCGGCGACCCCGGCCCGAGCAGATGCTGCTGCCCGACAACCTCTTCCAGCGACGCCGGGCGCATGCGCACCGCGAGCGGCACCGAATCGCCCGCACCGCGGAACTCGACCCGGCCCCGCCCATCCGACTCCCCCGCGGCCTGCCCGGGTACGTCGAACAGTCCATCGGTCATGCCCGCACCTCGCTCGGGGCACACGGATAGAAGATGCGCTCGGTCATGAGGGCGACGGTACCGGGCACCTCCGACACGTCCGCTCGCCTGACGCCAGACCCGCGTGCCCCGTCGACAACCGCGCCCGGCTCAGCTCTGCCCACTATGTCCAGGATGGGGTTCTCGTGGCCGAGTCGCTGCCGGTCAGGGGCATTGCCGTGCCACCGACGACTCGCCGCCTGCGCTGACACAGCAAATGGCGCTAAGCCTGCGGGGTCGGCGCAGGTGAACTCGGGGCGAATACTCCCCCATAACTGGACATCCGACCAGCAGGATGGGCGTTTCGACTTGCCTAGCGCCCGGCGATCGACTGAAATCAATAGTCGTGGCTGAAAACACGGTTGTTTCAGATTCTGCTGCGCCGGGATCGATCGGTCGGCGAACTCTCCTCAAGGGCAGCGCGGTCGCTGCCGCCACGACGACGCTGCTAGCGGCCGGCCCCGCGCGGGCTGCGGGCGCGGTGTTCCGGCACGGCGTCGCCTCGGGCGATCCGCTACCGGCCGGCGTGATCATCTGGTCCCGTGTCACCGTGTCCGAGGAAGCAATGCCGGGCTCCGGTGTCGGCGCGGCCGCCTCGGTGCGCTGGGAGGTGGCCGCCGACGAAGCGTTCGGATCGCTCGCCGCGTCCGGAACCGTCACGGCCACAAGCGATTCCGATCACACCGTGAAAGTCGACGTCACCGGCCTGGCCCCGGGCCGGGTCTACTACTACCGGTTCACCGCGCTCGGCGAGACCTCGCCCGTCGGCCGCACCAGCACCGCCCCGGCCGACGCCGACACTCCCGACCGGCTGCGCTTCGGCGTGGTGTCGTGCTCCAACTGGGAAGCCGGCTACTTCAGCGCCTACCGTCACCTCGCCGCCCGCGGCGACCTGGACGCGATCATTCATCTCGGCGACTACATCTACGAGTACGGCCGCGGCAAGTACGGTGGCCGGGCGGGCGCGGTCCGCGGGCACGATCCGGTCAACGAGATCGTCACCCTGGCCGACTACCGGATCCGGCACGCGCAGTACAAGACCGACCCGGACCTGGCCGCCCTGCACGCGCTGCTGCCCTTCATCTGCACCTGGGACGACCACGAGTCCGCCGACAACTCCTGGTCCGGCGGCTCCAACCACCACGATCCGGCCGTGAACGGCCCGTGGCCGGCCCGCCGCGCCGCCTCCGCCCAGGCGTATCTGGAGTGGATGCCGGTGCGCGCCAAGGGTTCCGGCGACGAGGTGCAGATCTACCGCCGCCTGCGCTTCGGCACCCTGGCCGAACTGTCCATGCTGGACCTGCGCAGCTACCGCGACGAAGAGGTCACCCCCGGCGCGGGCTGGCGCAACGTCGACAACCCCGCGCGCACCATCACCGGCAAGACCCAAATGGATTGGCTCACCGCCGGTTTGGCGTCCGCGCCGGTGCGCTGGAAGCTGATCGGCAATTCCGTGATGGTCGCGCCGCTGGTGTTCCCGCCGCTGGATCCGGCGCAGAGCAAGGCGTTCACCGACGCCCTGGGCGTCCCACAGTCCGGCGTCCCGGCGAACGCGGACCAGTGGGACGGCTACGCGGCCGACCGCCGCACCCTGTTCAGCACGCTGAGCGGCAACCAGGTCTCCGACGTGGTCTTCCTGACCGGCGACATCCACTCCTCCTGGGCAGCCGACCTGCCGCTGGAGGCCGCCAACTACCCCGCCGGCCCGACCGTCGGCGCGGAATTCGTCGTCCCGTCGGTCACCTCCTCCAGCATCGGCGAGCTCCTGAAGGCCGCCCCGCGCACGACCGCCGTGCCGATCGAGGAAACCATCAAGGGCGTCAACCACCACCTGCGCTACGTGGAACTGGAGTCCCACGGCTACGGCGTCCTCGAGGTCACCGCCGACCAGACCCAAATGGACTGGTTCTATGTCCTGAACGTCGAGGACCCGAATACTCCTGTCCGCCACGGCGCTTCCTTCGCGGTGCGCTCAGGCGGGCGGATCGAGCCGCGGACGAGTCCGGTCGTCTGATCACGCTGTCACCCCGGCCGGCTTTCCGGCCGGGGCGAGAGGGCTACTCGGACCAGCGTTCTTCGAGCATCGCCGACACCTCGTCGGCGAAGTCGCCGATGATGTCGTCCCCGGTGCACCGCGCGTCCTCCGCGAGGGCGGCCCAGCGGTTGATCAGCGCCTCCGAGCGCGGCACCGACAGGCCGTGCTCGCGGGCCGCGGCGATCCGCGCGTGGTCGGCGGGCAGGAACCAGTAGGTGCTCAGCCACACCCAGATCAGCCGGGCTTCGAGGATCCGTTCGGCGAGGACGGTGTCGTCGGCGAGGGCCGGCCACACGCCGACGACCTCGGAACGCCACGCCTCCACCATCTGCCGGGCGCGATCGCGGGCGAGTTCGAAATCGCACAGGCAGCCCGGGAAGGACACCAGCGCGTAGGCGATGTCGAGGGTGGCGTCCCGGAATCCGCCCCACTCGTAGTCGAGGAAGCGTGCGCCCTCCTCGTTGAGAATGACGTTGTCGGGGCACAGGTCCGACGGGCTGAACGCGCGGAACCGGCCCGCGGAGAACAGCCGGTTACCGCGCACGATCAGCTCGGCGATCTCGCCGGGCACCTCGATGCCGAGTTCGCGCTGCAGCATCCCGGGCACCTCGGCGATCGCGGTCTCGGCCTGCTGGGCGATGCCGTCGACCCGGTGCATCACGTCCACGCGGCGCAGCAGCGCCACGAAGTCGGGTTCGCGCCCGACGGTTGCCGCGTGCATCCGGCCCAGCGCCTGCGCGAACGCCATCAGCGCGTTGCGGGTGGCCGGTTCGGCGCCGGACTGCAACTGCTGGGTCAGCAGCGAGTTCTCGCCGAGGTCGCTCAGGATCAGCAGCCGGTCCGGGAGGCTGTGCGCGATGAGGTAGGCGCCGGGGCGCTGGTCGCGCGACAGGGCGGTGGTGAACTGGTAGGAGACGGCTTCCCGTAGGAATGCCGAATCGATGCTGACGACGCCCGGGGCGAGCCCGCCGGTGCGGCGTTCTTCGGCGTTGCCGCGGACCTGCTTGATGATGAGGGTGCGGGGCAACGAGAAAGCGTTCTCTGAAACGCGCACACGTAGAACCGTCGTCCTACCACTACCGCTGAGTTCCATCGGATCGCTCAGCTTCACCGGAGCACCCATTCGCTTTGTGAGCAATTGCTGTGCTGCGGACACGACTTCGGCGGCGCGTTCGGCCAATAGTGCGGTCATCGCCTCTCAAGCTACTCGCATGGGGTCACTTCTAGCGAGCGGTTACACAACCTTTCCGCGTCGCTCGGCGTGTCTGTGTCGTGGTTGCCGGGGCTGCGCTGTCTGCTTGACACGAGGTGCGTTCGTCCGGTTTTCTCATCCTGAACTGTTGTGCGCCACACCGCAAACCAGTTGCGCCGGAAAGGTCGACGACAATGACCGACACACCGCATTCCGCCCCCAGGGACCCAGAAAAGGCCCCCACCGGCGACGCGCCCGAACCAGGGGGTAGCCAGGCCGACCCCGAACCCGGACAAAGCGGGCACGGCAAGCACGAGATGCCGGGTGCGGCGGGTTACCCGCAATTCAGCGGCCCGGGCGCGGCGCAGTACGGCGACGAGCCGGTGGAGCCGCCGCCGGACGTCGGCCAGCAGCCACAGCAGGGTTATCCACCGCAGCAAGGCTTTCCGCCGCCGGGCTATCAGCCCCAGCCGGGCTACCAGCCCCAGCACGGCCACCCGGGCCAGCCGGGCTATGGTCCGCCGGGAACGCCCCCGCCGCCCGGCTACGGCCCGCCTGGCGGCATGCAACCGCCGCCGGGGGCCATGCCGCCGCCCGGGCAGCAGCAGCCTTCCGGTCCACCCACCTACGGCTACCAGGCGCACAACCAGCGAACCGGCCTCGATGTCGGCGCCGCGCTGGGCTACGGCCTGGACCGGTTCCGCGCGAATATCGCACCGTGGCTTGGCATTACGGCGGTCGGTTTCGCCATCTACCTGGTGTATTGGCTGTTCGTCGCGCTCTTCGAACCGAATTCGGTGCTGGTGCTGACGGTGCTGTTCCTCGCGGTGATGGCGGCGCTGTGGCTGTTACAGGCCGCCATGGTGCGCGGCGCACTCTACGAAACCGACGGCACCCCACCGGTTTTCGGCTCCTTCTTCCAGTTCGGCGATGCGGGCAACGTGCTGCTGACCTCGCTGCTGGCCTTCACGGCGACCTTCATCGGCTTGGCACTGCTGGTGTTGCCGGGCATCATCATCGGATTCCTGTGCATGTTCGCCCTGCACTACGTGATCGATCGGGACCAGGGCCCGATCCAGGCCATCCAGTCCAGCGCGAGACTGGTCATGGCCAATGTCGGTCCGTGCCTGCTGCTCGCCCTGGCGGTCATCGTGATCACCTTCCTGGGCGCGTTGCTGTGCGGTTTCGGCCTGCTCGCCGCCGCGCCGATCGCTGTCATCGCGGTGACCTACGCCTACCGCGTCCTCGCCGACAGCGCCCCGGTGTAGGCCCGGCAAACGCACTCCGCCCCGCGCTCTGTCGAGCGCGGGGCGGAGTTTTGCTTCGAACTACTCGGCAGGCTTGCCGTCGTCCTTCTTCTTGTCCGCCGGCTTGAAGTCCAGGCCGGCTTCCTTGCGCTGCTGCGGGGTGATCGGCGCCGGCGCGTCGGTCAGCGGGTCGACGCCGCCACCACTCTTCGGGAAGGCGATGACATCGCGGATCGAGTCGACACCGGCCAGCAGCGCGGTGATGCGGTCCCAGCCGAAGGCGATACCGCCGTGCGGCGGCGCGCCGTAGGCGAAGGCATCGAGCAGGAAGCCGAACTTCTCCTGCGCCTCGTCGTGGCTGATGCCCATCACCTTGAACACGCGTTCCTGGACATCGCGACGGTGGATACGGATGGAACCGCCGCCGATCTCGTTGCCGTTGCAGACGATGTCGTAGGCGTAGGCCAGCGCCGTGCCGGGGTCGGTGTCGAAGGTGTCGACCGACTCCGGCTTGGGCGAGGTGAACGCGTGGTGCACCGCGGTCCAGGCCGAATGACCCAGCGCCACATCGCCACTCGCGGTGGCGTCGGCGGCCGGCTCGAACATCGGCGCGTCCACGATCCACACGAACGCCCACGCGTTCTCATCGATCAGGCCGCACTTGCGCGCGATCTCGCCGCGAGCCGCGCCGAGGATGGCGCGGCTGGACTTCACGTCGCCGGCGGCGAAGAAGACGCAGTCGCCCGGCTCCGCACCGACGTGCTTGGCCAGACCTTCACGCTCGGCCTCGGACAGGTTCTTCGCGACCGGACCGGTCAGCTCGCCGTCCTCGCCGATCAGCACATAGGCCAGACCGCGAGCGCCACGCTGCTTGGCCCACTCCTGCCAGGCGTCGAGCTGACGCCGCGGCTGGCTCGCGCCGCCCGGCATCACGACCGCGCCGACATACGGCGACTGGAACACTCGGAACGGGGTGTCCTTGAAGTACTCGGCGCACTCGGTGATCTCGACCTCGAAGCGCAGATCCGGCTTGTCCGAACCGTAGCGACGCATGGCCTCGGCGTAGGTCATGTGCGGGATCGGGGTGGTGATGTCGTGGCCGATCAGCTTCCACAGCGCGACCAGGATCTCCTCGGCCAGCAGGATGACGTCGTCCTGGCGCACGAAGCTCATCTCGATGTCGAGCTGGGTGAACTCGGGCTGGCGGTCGGCGCGGAAGTCCTCGTCGCGGTAGCAGCGCGCGATCTGGTAATAGCGCTCGATGCCGCCGACCATGAGCAGCTGCTTGAACAGCTGCGGGCTCTGCGGCAGCGCGTAGAAGCTGCCGGGCTGCAGCCGCGCGGGCACCAGGAAGTCGCGGGCGCCCTCCGGGGTGGACTTCGTCATGGTCGGGGTCTCGACCTCGACGAACTCGTGCGACGCCAGCACCGCGCGGGCGGCGGCGTTGGCCTTGGAGCGCAGCCGCATGGTCTGGGCCGGGCCTTCGCGGCGCAGATCCAGGTAGCGGTACTTGAGGCGGGCCTCTTCACCGGGCTGCTCGTCGAGCTGGAACGGCAGCGGGGCGCTTTCGTTCAGCACCTCGAGCTCGGTGACGTTCACCTCGATCTGGCCGGTGGGCAGCTCGGGGTTCTCGTTGCCGTCGGGCCGCTGCTCGACCACACCGGTGACCCGGACACAGAATTCGGCGCGCAGCTTGTGGGCCTGCTCGGCCGCCGCGCCCTCGCGGAACACTGCCTGCGAGACGCCCGAGGCGTCGCGCAGATCGATGAAGATCACGCCACCGTGGTCACGCCGCCGGGCCACCCATCCGGTGAGGGTGACGGTCTGACCGGCGTGCTCGCTTCGCAGCGAACCAGCCAAGTGGGTGCGCAGCACGGTGTTCCTTTCGACGATTGCGGTCACCGGGCATTCTCCCCGTCCCGGTGCCTAGCCATCGTAGCGATGACGCAGGCCCAAGCCCTAATAAGGGCGACCGCACCAGACCGGCGCGACACGTTCGCGGTGAGTCCCGGATTGCTGGGTATCACGTGTAAAGCTGTAGGCGCTCTGGCTCCATCGCGACGAACCGCGCCCGCAACGGCCACTCGATACACAGGAGCGACACCCATGACCTTCAACGAGGGCTCACAGATCGATCCGGACGCGGTCAGGTCCGGGGGTGGTCCCGGTACGGGCGGAAAGCTAGCCCTGGGCGGCGGTTTGGGCGGTCTGATCCTGACGGTGGTCGTCCTGCTGCTGGGCGGGGACCCGGGCTCGGTGATCGGCGGACTGAACGGGGTGCAGGAATCACCCTCCGCGCCGAGCGCGGGCACGCCGGAGCACTGCAAGACCGGCGAGGACGCCAACAAATACCTGGACTGCCGGGTGGCGGCGACCGTCACCAGCTTGAACGCGGTGTGGGGCACCGAGTTTCCGAAGCAGACCGGCGACAAGTACGTCAAGCCGCAGGTCGTCCTGTTCTCCGGCGCCACCGCCACCGGATGCGGCAACGCCACCAGCGACGTCGGTCCCTTCTACTGCCCGCTCGACCAGACCGCCTACTTCGATGTCCGCTTCTTCAACGAGCTGACCACGCGCTTCGGCGCGAGCACCGGCCCGCTGGCCCAGGAGTACGTGGTGGCGCACGAGATCGGGCATCACATCCAGAACCTGCTCGGCGATCTCGGCCGGGCCCAGCGGGATCCGAACGGACCCGAGTCCGGCGCGGTGCGCACCGAACTACAGGCCGACTGCTACGCCGGGATCTGGGCGCACTACGCCGACAAGCAGCCCGCGCCCGGCGGCGAGCAGCCGTTCCTGAAGCCGCTGACCGACCAGGACGTCAAGGACGCGCTCTCGGCGGCCGCCGCGGTCGGTGACGACCGGATCCAGCGCGCGGCCACCGGCCGGGTGAATCCGGAGGCATGGACCCACGGATCCTCCGAGGAACGCCAGGCCTGGTTCCTGGCCGGCTACAAGAGCGGCCAGGTCAAGGGCTGCGACACCTTCGCCGCCGCCGATCTGCGCAATCCGCCCGCCTTGCGCTGATCCGGCCCGCGCCGGCCGGCGCGCACTGTCAGAATGATCCGCACCGCAGCGCGCGGGAACCCCCGGTTCCCGCGCGTTCGACCGTCGAGGCACTACCCGGTTCCAACAACTAGGGGTTTTCATGCGCAAGGCGAAATCGGTTGTCCTTCTTCTGGTTCTGCTGTTCGCGGCGGGCTCGGGCCTCGCCGCGGCCGACCCGCCGTCGCTGGCGGAGATCACCCTCACCAACATCCCGCACGGCTGGTCCGGCCGCCACGACCTGCGCCCCGAACTCGAGGTGTATCCGGACGGCCGGGCGATCAAGAAGCCCGATGCCGCCTTCGCCGGACGGGCGCCCGACGTGCCGCCGCAGCAGCTCAACGGCTCGATCCGCGCGGACGTGCTGCGGGCCGCGCAAGCCGAGATCCGGTCGCTGTCGATGGTTGATCTCGGGGAGCCCGCGGTGACCGACGAGAGCAAACAGATCATCGACCTGATGCCCGAGGAGCGCGGCCAGGAAGTGCATTTGATCCTGTACGCGCCGGGTTTCAGCGAAGGGCTCTCGCCCGAACAGCAGGACGGGCGGATTCGTTTCGCGGCCCTCTACCGCCGGCTGTTCGACGCCTTCGTCCAGGACTAGGCCCGTATAAGAAACGGTGCCCCGCCTCCCGAAAGGGAAGCGGGGCACCGTTTTTCGTACGGCTAGAACTGATCCTGCTCGTAATCCATCCCGAGCATCTCATCGGAGTGCGTAGCGCCGATGACGTCCGGCGTCGATTCACCGAGCGGGCCGGTGAGATCGTCGTTGCCGGTCAGGCTCTGGTACGGCGTCACGTTGCGATCGTGCTCGTCGTCGTCGTTGTTGCCGCCGCGGTTGGCCGCGCCGGCCGGGTTGCCCATGAACGAGTTGCCGGTGCCAGCCGGGGTCGTCGAGGCGTTCAGGCCGGTACCGAGACCGGTCGGGACGGTGGCCGCGCGCAACGGCGAGACCGTGCCGGGTACACCCGAGACGGCTTTGGCGGCCGGATTGCCGGTGGACGGATTCCCGCTGCCCGTACCGGTTCTCGGCGTGCCGGTGGTGCCCCGCGGGGTACCCGTGCCCAGCGCGCTGGTGGTGCCCGGGGTTCCGGCGGTATTGACCGCCGACGGGTTGGTCGAGGCCGGGGTGGTGGTGCTCGACGGCGAGCCCGAGGTCAGGGCGGACTGCGCCTGCGTCGCGGCTTCCTGCGCCGTGGTCGACAGCGGCTCGGCGACGTTCTGCGCCACCGTCTCCGCGACTTCCTGCACCGAGGGCAACCCGCTCTGGCCGAGCAGGCCCTGGAGCATGGCGTTCAGCTCCGTCGTCTTGCCGGACAGGTCACCGCGGGTCGCGTTGACGACGGAGACCGCGTTGCCGAGGTGCTCGGTCGCCGAGGCCACCAGCGCGGCCTGACCGGGCGGGGTCAGGATGACCGGCGCCATCGCGACCGCCTGCGAGGCGAACGACGTGGCGATACCGGTCAATTGGGTGTTGCCGGTCTGCACCACGGCCGCGGCCTTCTGGGTGAGATCGGAGATGTCGAACCCGCGCTGGCTGGTCTCGGTGCCCTGCGTGTTGGCTTGCTGGGCGGCGATGGTCGCCTGCTCCGACGCGGTGCCCTCCCACAACTGCTGCACGCTGGTGATGGCGCCCTGGCCCACCTCCATCGCGGACTCGATGACCGAGGAGGCGCTGCTCATGATCGCGGTCGGGTCGAGCGCGCCCATGACGCCGGATCCGAAGCTGCTGAGCAGCTCCAGGATCGGGCTGAGCAGCTGGTCGACACCGGGCAGCGCGGACAGCGACGCGCCGTTCAGCAGCGAGTTCACCGCGGTGGCCGGGTCGTTGAGCACCGAGGACAGCCCGGCGGTGTCGGCGATCGAGGCGACCTGCTTCTGCAGCTCGCCGGAGGTGAGTGCGCTGCCGGCGCCGGTGAGCGCGCTGGTCGCCGCGGTCTGGGCCTGCTGCGCAGCCGCGGTGATGGACGTCTGCGCGCCGCTGAGCAGGCTCGACACATCGGCCGGCACCGCGTTGAGCAGGTTCTGGGTGTCGGCGATCGGCTGACCGGTCAGGCCGCCGAGCCCCAGCCCCGCCGGCATGGTGCCCGCGTTCTGCTGGTCCTCGGCGAGCTTGCGCGCGTACACCAGTGCGGGCGACTCGGGTTCGGCCACATCGGCGGGCCACTGCCCGAGCGGCACGTCGGGAACCGCCTGCTGGGTGGATTGCACGGCCGCGACGGCCGGTTCGTGCGATGTCGCGGCAGCATGCTGCAGCGACTCCGAAGCCGGGATGTCCTGCGGCGCGATCACGCCGGTATTCCCGGAATCGATTGGTTTCATATCCCCCGCCTCAGAGCTTGTTGTTCTGGACCGCCAGATTCACCGCGTTGGTGGAATCCTCGGCCAGATAGGACTGCGCCGCCGTCTGGGCGTTGGCCGCGAGTTCGGAGTACTTGGCCCCGAGCTCGTTCATGTCTTTGGCCTGCAGGACCTGCGCCGCGGTGAAGCTCATCAGAAAATCGGCGCCGATCACGCCGAAGACCGGCACCATCGCCGCGACGCTCGCCGCCGAGTCCACATTCGCCACACCGAAGATCTGGCTGGCGATGTTCGCGTTCTGCACGCCGAACATGCGCACCGCGTCAGTGTCTACCGCGAGATTCGTCAAGTTGGCACCCCCCAAGTTGTTTGTGACATCACTGTGTTTCGCCACCTAGCGTTCGAACCGGCCGCTACGGTTGGCGCTCAATATAGCCGACCTGGCGCACAGTTTTCGAGCCGATACAGGTGTCCGGATGCCTAACTGGAACGTGTTGCAAATTAGAACGAGTTCTATATTCTCGATCACATGAAGGTCGCAGTGACCGGCGCAGCCGGCTACCTTGGCAGTAACCTGCTCCCCCTGCTCGTCGCGGCGGGACACGAGGTCACCGCCATCGATCGGGCCGTTCCCGAACACCCTACGGATCCCCGGATCACCTGGGTCTCGGGCAACGTCCTGGATCCCGCATCGATGCGGGACGTCCTGGCCGGCAATGAGCTGGTGTATCACCTGGTCGCGGTGATCACGCTCTCCGAGAAGAACGATCTCGCCTGGAAGGTCAACACCGAAGGCGTGCGCGTGGTGGCCGAGGCCGCGCTCGCGGCGGGCGTGCGGCGCATGGTGCACACCAGCTCCATCCACGCGTTCAACCAGTACACCTGCGGCGGGCGGATCGACGAGTCCACCGTGCGCTCCACCGATCCCGCACTGCCGGTCTACGACCGCTCCAAGTGGCAGGGCGAGATCGAGCTGCGCAAGGTCATCGACCAGGGCCTGGACGCGGTCATCTGCAACCCCACCGGCGTTTACGGTCCGGCCGACTTCTGCACCCCGCTGTCGCGGGTCAACAAGTATCTGAAGGACGCGTCGCTGGGCAAGGTCCCGGCGATGATCAGCGGCGGCTTCGACATGGTCGACGTGCGGGACGTCGCGCTCGGTCTGACCCTGGCCGCACAGAGCGGCCGCACCGGCGAGAATTACCTGCTCGGCAGCGAGATGGTGACCACCATCGATTTGTGTCGCATGGCGGCTTCGGCCAACGGCCGGAAGGGCCCGCGCTTCGAGGTGCCGGTCAAGCTGGTCGCCGGCGTGATGCCGGTGCTGGAGCCGATCGGCAAACTCTTCGGCAGCGAGGTGCTCTCGAAAGCCGCGCTGGGCGCGATCATCTCGGCGCCGATCGTCGATCACGGTAAGGCCACCAAGGAACTCGGCTACCAGCCGCGATCCACCGAGGACACCGTGCGTGACCTGGTCGCCTTCTTCAACGACCCGGCCGCCTTCGTGCCCGAGGACACCCGCCGCATCGCTTGACACTTCTTAGAACACATGTTCGACTGAGGGGGTGCGGTGGCAGAACCAAACCCTGGACGCCGACGACGGCGCATTGCCCGGTCTCGACCGGGCCGGGTTCGTGCGCACCGTGCAGACTCCCGAATTCGAAGGCATCACTTTTCACGAGGTGCTCTGCAAGAGCGCCCTGAACAAAATGCCGGAGAGCTCGAACCTGCCGTTCGGGTGGACGATCAACCCGATGCGCGGCTGCTCGCACGCGTGCCGGTACTGCTTCGCCCGCCCCACTCACGAATATCTGGATCTGGACGCCGGCCGGGATTTCGACGCGCAGATCGTGGTGAAGACGAATATCGCCGCGGTGCTGCGCAAGGAACTCGGCCGGCGTTCCTGGCATCGGGAGCCGGTGGCGCTGGGCACCAACACCGACCCGTATCAGCGCGCCGAGGGCCGATACCGGTTGATGCCGGGCATCATTCGCGAACTCACCCGCTCCGGCACCCCGTTCTCCATCCTCACCAAGGGCACGCTGCTGCGCCGGGATCTGCCGCTGCTCACTCAGGCCGCGCACGAGGTGCCGGTGAGCGTGGCGGTCTCGATCGCGATCTACGACCTGGAACTGCATCACGGCCTGGAACCCGGGACGCCTTCGCCGCGGGCGCGCCTGGAGCTGGTCAAGGCGCTCACCGAGGCCGGCTTCGAGGTGAATGTCATGGTGGCGCCGGTGATTCCGTATCTCACCGACAGCCGGGCCCACCTGGACGAGCTGTTCGGCGAGATCGCCGCGGCGGGGGCGACGTCGGCGGTGGCGTTTCCGATGCATTTGCGCGGCGCCACCCGCGGCTGGTTCCTGGAGTGGCTGGCCCGCGAGCATCCGGCGCTGCTGCGCCGCTACCGCCAGTTGTACGGGCGCGGCGCCTACGTGACGCCGGAGTATGCGGCGTGGTTACGCGAGCGCCTCGGCCCGCTTTTGCAAAAACACGGCCTGACAAGGGAAACCGCGCTACCGTCGGCAGCCGAAACCAAGCCGGAGCACACCACCGATCCGCAGCTCACGCTGTTCGCCTGAAGGGGCTCCCGGAATCGGAGTACTTTGGCCAATGGCACCCGTCTATGACGAGGAAGTGACGCAGGCCGATGGCGCAGTGGACCCACCCGGCGGACCAAAGCGGTGCCGCCGCAATAAAATTGGAAAAGGTAGTCATCCGGTTCGCGGGTGACTCCGGTGACGGCATGCAGCTCACCGGCGACCGTTTCACCCACGAGGCGGCCGCTTTCGGCAACGACCTCGCCACCCAGCCCAATTTCCCGGCCGAGATCCGCGCACCGCAGGGCACGCTGCCCGGTGTCTCGTCGTTCCAGATCCAGATCGCCGACTACGACATCCTGACCGCGGGCGATCAGCCCGACGTGCTGGTGGCGATGAATCCGGCTGCGCTGAAGGCGAATCTGGAAGATCTGCCGCGCGGCGCGACGGTGATCGTGAACACCGACGAGTTCAGCAAGCGCACGCTGTCCAAGGTCGGCTATCCCGCCGATCCGCTCGACGACGGCACGCTCACCGACTTCGTGGTGCACCGGGTGCCGATGACGTCGTTGACCATGGGCGCCACCGAATCCGCCGGAGTCGGCAAGAAGGACGCGCAGCGCGCGAAGAACATGTTCGCGCTGGGCCTGCTGTCCTGGATGTACGGGCGTCCGATCGGCGGCACCGAGCGGTTCCTGCGCGAGAAGTTCGGAGCGAAGCCGGAGATCGCCGAGGCGAACGTGCTGGCGTTCCGGGCCGGCTGGAACTATGGCGAGACCACCGAGGCCTTCGCCACCACGTATCGGATCGCGCCGGCGACGCTGCCGCCCGGCACCTATCGGCAGATCACCGGAAACACCGCGCTCGCCTATGGATTGGTGACGGCGGGGCAGCTGTCCGGGCTGGAGGTGTTCCTCGGCACCTACCCGATCACCCCCGCCTCCGACATCCTGCACGAACTCAGCAAGCACAAGAACTTCGGTGTGACCACCTTCCAGGCCGAGGACGAGATCGCCGGAATCGGTGCGGCCCTGGGCGCTTCGCTCGGCGGGGCGCTGGGCGTCACCTCCACCTCCGGGCCGGGTCTCGCGCTCAAGAGCGAAACCATCGGGCTCGCGGTGATGACGGAACTGCCGCTGGTGATCGTCGACGTCCAGCGGGGCGGGCCCTCCACGGGCTTGCCGACCAAGACCGAGCAGGCGGATCTGTTGCAGGCGCTCTATGGCCGCAACGGCGAATCCCCGGTCGCGGTGCTCGCGCCACGCTCCCCGGCCGACTGTTTCGCCACCGCGGTCGAGGCCGCCCGGATCGCGCTCACCTACCGCACGCCGGTGCTGCTGCTGTCGGACGGCTCGATCGCCAACGGCTCGGAGCCGTGGTCGATTCCGGAGGTCGCGCGGCTGGCGCCGATCGAACCGGGTTTCACCCCGGCGGGATCCGAGGACTTCCAGCCCTACGCCCGCGACCCGGAAACCCTGGCCCGCCCGCTGGCGGTGCCCGGCACCAAGGGCCTCGCGCATCGCATCGGCGGGCTGGAGAAAGCCGACGGCACCGGCAACATCTCCTACGACCCTGCCAATCACGAACTCATGGTGCGGTTGCGGCAGGCCAAGATCGACGGAATCACCGTGCCCGACCTCGAAGTCGACGATCCGGACGGGCGCGCCGAGCTGCTGATCATCGGCTGGGGCAGTTCCTACGGCCCGATCGGTGAGGCCTGCCGGCGGGCTCGCCGGCGCGGCGTCCCGGTGGCCCACGCGCAGCTGCGGCACCTGAATCCGTTGCCGCCCAACCTCGGCGCGGTCCTGCGGCGTTATCGGACCGTGGTCGCGCCGGAGATGAACGGCGGGCAGCTGGCCCTGCTGCTGCGCGGGAAGTATCTGGTCGACGTCAAGCCGTGGACGAAGATCGCGGGCACCGCCTTCTCCGCGCAGGAACTCGTCGGCGTCATCGATGCCGCGCTGGACGGGTCGATCGAGGACATGGAACAGGACAAGGCGTTCACCGCGCGAGCGCGCGCCACCTACATCCCGACCGGGGGTAATTGATGACTGTCACCGAAACCTCGCTCGTCGGCGCCGATCTGGGGCTCACCGGATTATCCGGCGTGCCGGCTGCCGACGCCCCGCAGAAGGTCAAGGACTTCACCTCCGACCAGGAGGTGCGCTGGTGCCCCGGCTGCGGCGACTACGTCATCCTGGCGACCGTCCGGGGTTTCCTCGCCGACCTCGGCTTACGCCGGGAGAACCTGATGTTCGTGTCCGGCATCGGCTGCTCCAGCCGCTTTCCGTACTACCTCGACGCCTACGGCATCCATTCCATCCACGGCCGGGCCCCCGCGATCGCGACCGGGCTCGCGGTGACCCGCCCAGATCTGTCGGTGTGGGTGGTCACCGGTGACGGCGACGCCCTGTCCATCGGCGGCAATCACCTCATCCACGCGCTGCGGCGCAATGTGAACATGACGATTCTGCTGTTCAACAACCGGATCTACGGCCTCACCAAGGGCCAGTACTCGCCGACCTCGGAACCGGGCAAGGTCACCAAGTCGACGCCGATGGGTTCGGTGGACCATCCGTTCAACACGCTGTCGGTGGCCCTGGGCGCCGAAGCCTCCTTCGCCGCACGAGCTCTGGACTCCGACCGCGCGGGCCTGACCGAGGTCCTGCGCGCCGCCGCCGAGCATCGCGGCACCTCGTTCGTGGAGATCCTGCAGGACTGCCCCATCTTCAACGACGGCTCCTTCGACGTGCTCCGCAAGGGTGACGCCGAATCCCGCCTGATCCCGCTGCACCACGGCCGGCCGATCCGTTTCGGCGCGGACGGCGAATTCGCCGTGGTCCGTTCCGGATTCGCGTTATTGGTGGCGCGCACCGCGGACGTCGAGGAATCCGACATCATCGTGCACGACGCCTACCGCGACAACCCGGAATACGCCTACGCCCTGTCCCGCCTGTCCGACCAAGACCTGGGCCATGTCGTCACCGGCGTCTTCCGCGCCGTCAGCCGCCCCACCTACGACGACGGCGTTCGCGCCCAGGCCGACGCGGCGCGCGAACGCGGGCCCGTCGACGGCGACTCCTTGCAAGCTCTGCTCAGCGGCACTGAAACCTGGACCGTCGGAACATAGTTCATACAGCGAAAAGGCGGTCCCGGCCGAAGCCGGAACCGCCTTTTCGGCGTTCGCCCGCATGTCAGTAGGCACTGCGACGCGGAGCGGCCGAGGGCCGCCGCGAGGTGTTCAAGCGGCCGGTCGGCTGAATGCTGCGGACCGCCTTACCTTTTCCGCGCCGGGCCGCGCGGTTCTGCGCCTGGTCGTTGTTGTCGAGGACGGTGTTCTGAAGCTGGTTTCGCACGGTGTCTCCTTGACGTTCCTTGAACCACTGCATTCGTAGTGATGTGAATGTAGTACTCCATCTGTAGTGATGCCAAGGGTGTCGGTGAGAACAAAAAAGCGCACGGCCCGAAGGCCGTGCGCTGCGCTTTCGCGGATTTCTCAGTCGCGTTTGGCGAATCCCAGGTCGATGACGGCGTCGCGTTCGGCCTCGAGCTCGGCGACGCTGGCGTCGATCCGGGCGCGCGAGAAGTCGTCGACGTCGAGACCGTCGACGATCCGGTACCCGCCCTCGGCGCAGACCACCGGAAAGGAGCTGATCAGGCCGGCGGGGACGCCGTAGGAACCGTCCGATGGCACCGCCATCGACGTCCAAGCGCCTTCGGGGGTGCCGAGGACCCAGTCGTGGATGTGATCGAGGGCGGCGCTGGCCGCGCTGGCCGCCGAGGACGCGCCACGCGCCTGGATGATGGCGGTGCCGCGCTGCTGCACGGTCGGGATGAAGTCCTCCCGCACCCAGGTCTGGTCATCGATCAGGTCGAGGGCGGGGCGGCCGCCGATCGTGGCATGCGTGATGTCGGGGTACTGGGTGGCGGAGTGGTTGCCCCAGATCGCGACTCGTTCGATCTCCGCCGCGGGCCGGGCGGTCTTCTTCGCCAGTTGCGCGATCGCGCGATTGTGGTCGAGCCGGGTCAGCGCGGTGAATCGTTCGGCCGGCACATCCGGAGCGTTGCTCATGGCGATGAAGGCGTTCGTATTCGCCGGGTTGCCGACCACGAGCACCTTCACATCGGCGGCGGCGCTGGCGTTGATGGCCTGGCCCTGCTCGGTGAAGATCGGCCCGTTGGCGGCCAGCAGATCGCCGCGTTCCATGCCCGCGGTTCTGGGCCGGGCGCCGACCAGCACCGCGACGTTCGCCCCGTCGAACCCGATCCACGGATCGTCGCTGATATCAATGGACTCCAGCAGCGGGAAGGCGCCGTCGTCGAGCTCCATCGCCACGCCTTCGAGGGACGCGACCGCCGCGGGAATCTCCAAGAGCCGCAACCGCACCGGGGTGTCCGGACCGAGCATCGCGCCGGACGCGATCCGGAACAGCAGACCGTAGGCTATCTGTCCGGCGCCGCCGGTGACGGCGACGGTTACGGGTGTTTTCCGGGCGGCAGCGCTGCTCACAACGAACTCCTTGCGATAGAAGTACATTCACTCCCCAGCCTATCGATTCTCACCGCTATCGAAAGCTAGGCGTGAGCTACGGAACAGTAGACATTGCTCACCGGTCCGGAATTGCTGTGGTGACAGACTGGAAGTCGGCTACGAATCGAGTGAGCAGGCGGGCGAATTCGGCGCGGTCCGCGTCCGGCCAGTCGGCGATCGCGCGGCCGAAAAATTCCTGCCGCACACTGCGCGCGTGTTCGAGTGCGACGCGCGCGTCGGCTGTCAGGTGCAGCAGGACCCGACGGGCATCGACGCGGTCAGCTCGCCGCTCCAGCAAGCCGTCGGCGACCGCACCCGCCACCAGGCGACTGGCGCGCGGCTGATCGACGTCCAGCGCGGTCGCGATGTCGCCCACCGTGCAGTCGCCATCGCGCTCCGCCACGGCGTCCAGCACGCCGAACACGGTGGGGTCGATCGCGGGACCTTCCCCGCGCAGGCGGTTGAGCGTGCGGCGGGTCTGGCTGCGCCGGATCGCCACCATGGCCCGCTCGATCGCCGCTGTCGCGGGGTCCATCTCCGTCATTCTCGCCATCCTACAGATGCATGTTAAATTACATATACTTGTACTTTTACAATCTTTCTGGAGCTGAAGATGACCACCAAGCCGCTCGGCTACTACCTCACGCACATCCACAACGGACTGGAACAGAACTTCGCCGCCCTGCTCGGCGCTCGTGACTTGACCCGCCGGTCCTGGCAGATCCTCAACACACTGCGCCAGGAACCCGCCGACCGCGCCGGCTTGGATCGCGCGCTCGCGCATTTCCTCGACGACCAGGAACCGACTGTCGAGCCGCACGTCGCGGCGCTGGTCGAGCGCGGCTGGGTACGCGTGGCCGCGGACGGCCGCTACACGCCAACCGACCTGGGCGCGAACGAGACTCGCGCCGTCGCCGAGCTCATCGACGGCGAACGCGCCGCCGTCGTCGAAGGCCTCGGCCCGGACGGGTACGACACCCTTGTTCGCCTGCTCCAGCGTGTCTCCGACAACGTCGACGCCGTCGCCGCCCATCGGCGATAGACTCTCGACCTGCGCGAATCAGTCCAGCGCCGCGAAAGTTCCGCAGCCTGTGCGTGTTTGCATCGCGTGCAAACACGCACTGCATGCGTACCTGCGCGGGATGCGTCAAGTCAGCTCGGCGACTTCGCGATCCGTCAGCACGATCGGCGAGACCAGCTCCTTGGCCCGGACCAGCTGCACCGCACGGTAGAGCGGCCGCTCCCCCAGTCCCGCGTCCCGGGCCTCGGCTTTGAGCTGCTGCACCAGGACCGCCGAAACGGCTACGGCGGCGGCCAATTGGCTCGCGGCGAGCGCGTCGGCGAGCTTGCGCAGGCCGAGCAGGTGTAGTTCGCGGCCGCTGCCCGCGTCGGTGTACATGGCCAGCGGGATGATCTGCGTGTCCGGGCCGGTGGTGACGCGCAGGACGATGCGGCTCAAACGCCCGGGGAACACCAGCAGTTCGACCCCGTTGGCCGCGGCCACCTCGATCCGGCGCGCGCCCAGGATCCGCTGTGCGTGAATGGTGGTCCCGCTCAGCCACATCCGCCGTCGCCGCGACGCCATCGCGTAGCCGACGGTCGGCGCCCCGACAGCGAAGCCGATCGCGAGCGCCACCGGCCAGCTGGCCACCGTCGCCGCGAGCAGTGCCGCGCCGACCCCGATGCCGGTGGCCGCCAGCGCCAGGCGGCGCAGCATCGGCGCGTACACCTCGGGAGCCACCAGATCGAGGCCGATCGGCGAATTACCGTCCGAGCCCCCAGTATTGCTCTGCACTGCCCCAGCCTCTCCGCGACACCACCGCTGGCGACCGCTCACAGGCCGCCGACACGGTCCGCACCCCGAGGTGCGCAGATACGGTACCGCGCAACGAGCTTCGAGACACCTGGTTACCTCCGCGCGGGGCGCGGAGCGGGGATTATCCCGCGAGCGACTCGCGAACGACGGCGACGACCTCGTCCAGGGTCACCTGCCGCTGTTCACCGTTCGACATGTCCTTGACGCCGATGGTGTTCTCCGCGAGGTCGCGATCACCGAGCACGAGTGTGTACTTCGCGCCCGACTTGTCGGCGGCCTTCATGGCCCCCTTGACGCCACGTCCGCCGTAGGCGAGGTCGACCCGCACCCCGGCCGCCCGCAGTTGCGCGGCCACGACCACGAGGCGCTGCTTGGCGGCCTCGCCCATCGGCACGCCGAACACCTCGCACCGCGCCGGATCGCCCGCCGCCTTGCCTTCGGCCTGCAACGCGAGCATCGTGCGGTCGACGCCGAGACCGAACCCGATGCCGGACAGCGGCTGCCCGCCGAGCTGGGCCATCAGCCCGTCGTACCGGCCGCCGCCGCCGATGCCCGACTGCGCGCCCAGACCGTCGTGCACGAACTCGAAGGTCGTCTTGGTGTAGTAATCCAGCCCGCGGACCATGCGCGGATTCACCACGTACGGCACGCCGAGCGCGTCGAGGTAGCCGAGCACCTGATCGAAGTGCGCCTTGGCGGACTCGGAGAGGTGATCGATCATCAGCGGCGCGTCCGCGGTCAGCTCGCGCACCTCCGGCCGCTTGTCGTCGAGGACGCGCAGCGGGTTGAGCTCGGCCCGGCGGCGGGTCTCCTCGTCCAGCGGCAACTTGAACAGGAAGTCCTGGAGCAGCTCGCGGTATTGCGGACGGCAGGTGTCGTCGCCGAGCGAGGTGAGCTCCAGCCGGAAACCGTCCAGCCCGAGACCGCGGTAGCCCGCGTCGGCGATCGCGATCACCTCGGCGTCCAGCGCCGGGTCGTCGACGCCGATGGCCTCGACGCCGACCTGCTGCAACTGCCGGTAGCGCCCCGCCTGCGGCCGTTCATAGCGGAAGAACGGACCGGAGTAGACGAGCTTCACCGGCAGCTGCCCGCGATCGAGCCCGTGCTCGATGACCGCGCGCATCACGCCGGCGGTGCCTTCGGGCCGCAGCGTCACACTGCGGTCGCCGCGATCGGCGAAGGTGTACATCTCCTTGGTGACCACATCCGTGGACTCCCCGACACCGCGCGCGAACAGCCCGGTGTCCTCGAAGATCGGCAGCTCGATATGCCCGTATCCGGCCAGTCGGGCGGCGCGGATGAGGCCGTCGCGCACCGCGACGAACTCGGCCGAACCGGGTGGCACGTAATCCGGGACCCCCTTCGGGGCGGAGAAGCTGCTGGTCTTGGTCACGAGGGCAAGTTTCCACCACCGTGCCCACCGAAGTCCAACCGGTTATCGCAGGCGCGCGCCGCGCTTGTTCTCAGGGAAGTGCGCGGGTGTCTCAGGTAGGGATGGCACACTCTTCCCCGAACGGAACGGAAAACGGGAGGAACGTGGTAGTGCCGACCAACGAACAGCGACGAGCGGCGGCGAAACGCAAGCTCGAGCGCCAGCTGGCCAACCGTGCCGAACGGGCGCGCAGGCGCAAGCAACTGACCATCGCCGGATCGGTACTCGGCGTGGTCGTCGCGGTAGCGGCCGCCACCGGCGTGTATTTCCTCACCAAGGGTGAGGACAAGAAGGACGACACGGCCCAGCCCGATGCCTCGCTGACCGCGTCCGCGCCGCCGTCCGCGAAGCCGAAGGCGGACCTGGTCAACTGCACGTACTCCGACAGCGCCAAGCCGGCCGACAAGCCGGTGACCAAGCCGGAGAAGACCGAGGTGCCCACCACGGGCGCGAACGCCAAGATCAGCATGAGCATGGAGACCAGCGCGGGCCCGATCGGCCTGACGCTGAACAACGCCGAGTCGCCGTGCACGGTCAACAGTTTCGTCAGCTTGGCCAAGCAGAAGTACTTCGACGGGACCTCCTGCCACCGGATGACCACCGGCGCGGGCCTGAAGGTGCTGCAGTGCGGTGACCCGACCGGCACCGGAATGGGCGGGCCCGGTTACCAATTCGCCAACGAGTACCCGACCGATCAGTACGCCGAGACCGATCCGAGCGCTCAGACGCCGGTCGACTACAAGCGCGGCGTACTCGCCATGGCCAACGCCGGCCCCGGCACGAACGGCAGCCAGTTCTTCATCGTCTACGGCGATTCGCAGCTGCCGCCGCAGTACACGATCTTCGGATCGGTGGACGAGAACAGCCTGGCCACCTTGGACAAGGTCGCCGCGGGCGGCAGCGACGACGCCAATGGCCCGGGCGACGGCAAGCCGCTCACGCCGGTGGAGATCCAGTCGGTCCTGCTCGACAACTGATCGGCAACACTCCGATCAGAGGCATTGACTTCGGGCCCGGTACCCCACAGGTACCGGGCCCGTGCCGTATCCCCAGGTAGACCCCCAAAAGGGTAGGCACACCTAATCATCCGGCAAGGGTGCCCTTAAACCTGATTTCCTCCTGAACTTCCCGATGCGGGACGGAATAGTGAGATATATGCTGAATCCGGCACGTCCATGCGATTGGTGCTGGCAGTTCTCGGGTAATCTCGAACCAAGGAGTACACGTAGCGTAGCCATCCCTAAATCAGATGGGCGATCCCCTTAGGGAAGCCGCGACACGAGTCCTCCGGGTGTCCACGTTTGCAGGCGGGGCATTGTCCAACGGGCTACAGTTCGCGCGGCGATGTCCGGACGAAGCACCACAACATCCATAGTGATCACTGCAGCATCGGGGAGCAGCCATGTCCGAGGAACTGGACGACATCGGCCGGGAGACCGCGGCCATGATGAGGACTATGTTGCAGCTTGCGACCCTTGTCGCGCTGCGTTCCCGCGAGCGTGGCCAGAAGGAAGCCGAAGCTCGCGTCAAGGTCACCGAAGCCCGGATGAAGGAAGCCCGGGAGCTTCAGATCCGCGAGGCGCGCGACTTCAAAGCCAAGGACCCGCGCAACGTAGAGCTCGCGCGCCTGGTGGAGAAAGGCGCACCGGCCAAAGGCATTTCGCTGGAGAAGGACCGGTTCTCCGCGCAAGCCGAGGCCACGCGCATGGCGGCCACCGCCAGCGCCGCCAAGCAACCCCTCGTCCGGTACGACTCCCAGGAACGCCGCCAGGCCATCGCGGCCCACCTCACCCGCCTCGGGGTGGCGCCGGAACTGGCCGCGGTACGGATGCTCATCGAAGTAGGGCAGGCGCAGCCGCCCGAAGAGGCCGTGCGCAAGCGCAACGAGGAAGCCCGGGCCATCGCGGCTCGCGGCCGGGAAATGGAAGCCCGCGGTCTGGAACGCGTCCGGCAGTAGCTCTCCCCCACCGAAACACCGAACGCCCGCTGCGAGCAGCGGGCGTTCTGCTGTGTGCGGCAGCGGATTACATGCGGAAGTCACCGATCGTGGGATCGCCGAACATGCCCTGCGCCGGAGACTTCAGGGGTAGGGGACTCAGCATGTCCTTGTGACCGTTGCGGACGCTGCAGTATTTGAACGGCCCGCGCGGGTCGAACAGCTTGGTCATGTGCGGATCGGCGTGGTCCAGGAACCAGATGCTCAGCCCGGTACTGGGTTCGAGCCGGTAGTGCTCCCAGGCCCGCCACAGCGCGTCCAGCCGCGCCACGGCCTCGGCGTGCTTCCACCACTCCGGGCACCACACCGTCTCACTGATGTCGGTGACCTGACGCCGATAGACCAGGCTCAGGTAGTTCTCGACGAACTCCACGACGTTGGTGTAGATCATCGGTTGTTGCTGCTGTTCAGTCACAGCGGACGAACCTCCTCTACTTGCCCGGAGTCTTGGGGCGGAACGTTCTTGGTCAGCTTGGGCGAGCCGATCAGATCGGAAATGGTGGTCTTGCGGGTCGGATCGTGCTGTGCGATCGACGCCTTGATCTCGTTAGCGTAGTCGCCTTCCCACCACGGAACCGTGCGAACCAGGACGGCCGGCTGGCCGGAGGTGAACACGATCGCGCGGCCCTTGGGCAGCGTGGTGAGCGCGTGCACGGTGAACGTCTTCGACGCGCCGAGCGAACGCGAATAGCTCTTGCCGCCTTTGGATTCCGAGACCGAGGAGGAGATCGACTCGTACTCGCCGATGGCCTCGGAACGGTCCCGCAGGAAGTTCATGTCGTCGACGCCGCTGCCGAGCACTTTGATGTTGGCCGCCGACCAGAGCGCGAGCATGCCCGCGTCGCCCCAGCAGCGCGCACCCTGCGCCCAGGACTGCAGCACCGTCATCACGACGATCCCGCGCGAGCCGAAGTGGCTGTACTGCTTGGGCAGGTCCTTCCAGCGCACCACGTTCGCGGCCTCGTCGAGCACCGCCAGCAACGGAATGGGCAGCCGGCCGCCGGGCGAGCGCGACGCTTTGCGCATGGCCACGTCGACCACCGCTTCGGTGAGCGCGCTGACCAGCGGGGCGGCCGAGCCGCGGCCTTCCAGCGAGAGGCTGTAGAGGGTGCCGTTGCGTTCCACGAACTCCAGCTCGTCGAACTGGCGGCGGTCACCGCCGGGCAGCACCCACGGGTGCACGTTGGACAGCTGCAGGCAGCGGATCATCTTCTTCGCGGTGCCGAAGATGCCGCTGCGGGTGCGGGGATCGGCGTTGTACTGCATGGCCAGGCCGGAGGCGGTGTAGTCGTGGCTGGCGGCGCGCAGCAGCTCGACGGGTTCGGTGTCACCGGGGTTGGTGACCCAATCCCAGACCTGCACGATGGGCCGGCGGGCGACGGCCGCGGCCAGGAACAGCGCCGCCAGCAGATCCTCGGCCTCGAGGTCGAAGAACTGGTCGGCGGCCGGGGCGTCGGAACCGTTGTCGGCGTCGGCGAAATGGCCCGCCAGGCGCTGGGCCCGCATCTCGCAGCCTTCGCGGCGCGCGTCTACCCAGTCCAGCGGATTCCAGTACCAGGTGGGATCCTCGTCCGCGACGCCCTGCGGGTCGAAGACGAAGGTGGGGCTGCCTTTCGCCTCGCGCACATCCCGCGTCGCGTCGACCACGTCGCGTTTGTTGGAGGTACTCAGGACCGGCCCGATGGCGGACAGGATCGCCGGGATCACCCGGGAGGTCGACTTGCCCTGCCGCGGTCCCCAGATGTCGAGGTGCAGATCCTCGTAGGAGCCGTAGAGCATGGTGCCGTCGGCGACGCTGATGCCGATGGGCACGCCGGGAGCGTCCTTGTAGCCCAGCTTCATGCCGAGCTGCTCGGCCTTCTCCCGCACGCCGGCCTCGGTGAGCGCCGCGATGGCGCCGCCGCTGCCCATGTACCCGGCCTTGTCGTCCACGGGCAGCTTGCCCACGGTCTTCTGCTTGGCCAGCCGCTTACGCACCAGCACGAACATCACCACCAGCGCCGCCGCCAGGATCACGATGACCGTGGCCGGCTTGGGCCAGGTCAACTCGCCGCGCACCAGTGCGACCACGATGGAGATCGGGTTGACCGGGATGTCCTGCCGGACCACCGCGAGCGCGTTGCCGAGATGCAACGCCACCCACAAGACGCCCAACAGGGACAGGCCGATGTAGATGAGGATGAGGGCGGGATCGGGACCGACCGCCGCCGGGTCGGTCACCTTCTTCTTTTTAGCCATGTCCTGCCTCCTCGATCCTTTCTGCCAAGACGCCGGGTGCCGAAACTTCTTGTGTGTCAGCGGTATGCGTCGAGCCGCCAGCCCGCGGGCGTGCGCACCACCGTGGCGATCACGGTGCTCGGCGGCAGCGCTTCCTTGCGCCCGTTCGGGTAGACCACGGTCTGTTCGATGCCGATCTTGTACTGCTCGGTGTCCGGGGCGCCGCCGCCGGGCGGCTTCTCCCCGGACGCGAAGGTGAAGGCCTCGACCACGGCTTTCGCCTTCGCCCAGTCCGCCCACTGCAACGTCACTTTCGGCGCGGTTTCGATCGGGACGGGGACGGTGCTGGTCGTCGGCTCGGCGGTCGTCGTCGGCGCCACCGTGGTCGCGAAGGGGCCCAGACCCGTCACCCGCGTCGTCGTGGTCACGGTGCTGGAGGCCGCGCCGGTCAGCGCCGGTTGCGCGTCGAGTACGCGGATCAGGCTGGGGCCCAGCCATTTCCGGGCCCGCTCCAGGGCAGCGCCCGGAGCTTCGGTGGCCGGGCGCCAGGTGAAGATCTCGCGCAACGCCGTGACCGCGACGCCGTCGGGCGTGACCGGATCCGGCGCGGGGACATTTTCGAGCAACCGCGTGGTGGCCGTGGCCGATTGGGACGCACCGGAATTCGCGCCGTCGTCCTTGTCGCGCGCGCAGCCCGCGCCGAGCACCGCCACGCTCGTCACCAGCACCACCACCAGTTTCGATGAACGAATCGGATAATCGGACACAAAACTCCTGTACTTCCAGGCTAACCGCCCGGACCGGCGCTGTGCGGGTCCGTGCCCAACTCGCGTCCCGGCGTGTTTCACAGCACCCTCCTGGCGCGCGCGTCGCCGGGCACCGGCACCTCGGTGACACTGCCGGAACCACCGGCGCCGGGCACGGCCTGAATCATCGTGCCGTTGCCGGAATAGATGCCGACCTCGGCGGGCCCGCGCGGGCCGAACGAACTGAACACCAGATCGCCGGGCTGGATCTTGCGCATCGACACTTCCGCGCCTGCCTCCCACTGTTGTTCGACGGTACGAGCCAGGGTGACGGTTCCGGACGACGCCGCGAACACCGCCGCCGCGGTGAGTCCCGGACCGTCCAGTCCGCCGCCGCTGGGCCCCTGCGGGCCGCCCGCGCCCCAGACGTAGGGCGTGCCGAGCCAGTCGTGCGCGGCCTCCACGATCTGCGGGCCGCCCGCGCCCTCCTCGGGTGTGAAGCGGCCTTGCGAACCGGGCGACCGGTACTGCGGCTCCATCGCGAGGATGTTGCGGACGTAGGGCTGAGTCTCGGAGATATGCGCCGCATACTGATTCGGCATCCCGCCGGAGGCCAGCACCGCGCCCTCACCGGCGTTGTAGGCGGCCAGGGTGAGCGCGGTGACATCGCCCTGCACCCGCCCCTCGGCGAGCCACTGGCTGACCTTCCCGGCGATGGCGCACATGTAGCGGCCCTGGCCGATGATGGCGTCACCGTCGTCCCACACGCTGGCCACGCCGTTGCCGTCGGCATCGATCACGTAGGGCTGCCCGTCGTCGGGATTGACCGAGGCCGCGGTGCCGGGCAGGAATTGCGCCAGACCCTGCGCGCCGGCCGGCGAGGTCAGGCCGCGCCGGAATCCGGACTCCTGCTTGGCCTGTGCGGCCAGCAGCGACGGGCTGACCTCCGGGCACAGCGAACCCGCGCGGCGATACCAGATCTCGAGTTCCTCGGGCACCTTGCCGTCGGCGAGCGCGCCGCCCTGGGTGCCGAAACCGCGACTGCACCGAGGATCGTTCGAATACCATTGCGCCCCACCGAGATCCGGAGTCGGCGCGCCGTCCAGCCAGGGCAGCGGGTCGATGTGCCGGCCGCCGGTGAACCGGCCGCCGGGCACGATCTCGAAATGCAGGTGCGGGCCGCTGGATTCGCCCGCCGAGCCGACCATGCCGATCTGCTGTCCGGCGGTCACGGTGTCGCCGACGCGCACCAGCACCCCGTTGTCCCACATGTGCCCGTAGACCGCGGAGTAGCCGCGGCCGTTGGTGTCGATGGAGTCGACCACGATCCAGTTGCCGAAGCCCGAAGCCGGGCCCGCCGCCACGACTTTGCCGTCGGACACCGAAAAGATCGGAGTACCGTCGGTGGCCGCCATGTCGACGCCGCGGTGATCGCCGCCGCGCGAGCCGAAGGTGTCGGACACCGTGAAAGTGCCCGCGGCCAGCGGCAGGGTCCGATTCAGCGGACCCACCCCGGCGGCCAGTGACGGCGTCCCCGTCACGGTCGGATTAGTCTGTGTCGCACTGGGATCCACCGAGGTGGCCGCGGCGGCGCGCGGATCACCGGGCGCCCAGCCGCCCAGCGGGGGCAGCGCGGTCTGTGAGGCGCCGAGCACGGCCGAGCCCTCGCACGGGTCCTCGACCGAGGGCAGCACCACCACCAGCACTAGGGCGATCAACCCCACCACAATGCCCAGGGCCATCCACAAAATGCCTTTTGCGTTCACTCGGGGCCCCCTCCGTGCCCGACCCAGCCCCCTCCGGAGGGAGTCTTACGACCGACCCGTTCGCGGCCGTCTCGCGTCCGAGCGGCCGAAGCGCATGCGCCGCAGGCGCGAGTCTCGGCCGCTCGGACGCGAGACATCAGGGGCCGCGAACACGCGGTGCCGCAGGCGCCGCAATTCACGACTGTCGGCGGGCTTCGTTGAGGGTGTCGGCCAGGGTGCGGTTCATTTCCGCGGCGGCGGCCAATTGTTGTTGCAGGAGCGCTACTTTGCGGCGCAGGGCGGTCGCGTCCAGGCGATCGAGGCCGGGCCCCTCGGCGGCGCGGACCCAGTTGCGCACCGAGTTGGTGTGGACGCCGATCTGCTCGGCGACCACACGGCAGGCTTCCGATTCGCTGCGGAGTTTGTCGGTCAGCGCGACGACCTGCTCGACGGCGGCTTTGCGCACCTCCGGCGACACTCTCCGATACGACCTGTGCGGCATCATAACTGCGTCCTTCTCACGCCGCACTCCCCGGTGAATCCGTTCCGCGCGTGGTGGATTCGGTGAACTCACTGAAGCGCGAGTTGGTGTCGTGGATGCCGCTTTCCCGCTCGGACAAGGTGAACTCCATATGGAACGGAATACCGGGCCGGCGGTCTTCGCCGATCTTGATGAGGAACTTGCCGGTGCCGGGCGGCGAGGGCCGCTGCTGGCCGGGCTTGAGCGCCTCGCCGGTCAGCGCCTGCGGCGCGGACCAGCCGGTCACCATCTCGGTTTCGGCGGAGGTGAACGGCACGATGCTGTCCAGCCGCTTGACCTCTTCACCCGGTAGCGCGCCGAAGATCTTGGCGCGCGCGCGTTCCAGGAAGCCCAGCGCCTTGGCGATGGCGGCTTCGGACCCGAGGGCCTGCAAGTCCTTGATGGTGTGACTGATCATGATCAGCGAGGTGGCGATGCCGCGCTGCAGACGGGTCAGCTCGTCGACGCGGTCGACCATGAAGTCGCCGAGCCCGAGCACCTGCCACAGCTCGTCCATGACCACCTGGAAGTAGCGCTGCGGGCCGAGATCGGCGTCCGACAGCACGTGCGCGGCCTCGACCGAGGCGAACCCGTCGGCCCAGCAGGCCAGCATCACAGCGGCTTTGAGCTTCTTGTCGCCGGTCGGGATGTGCGAGACGTCGATGCAGACCGCGACCGAGCTGGTGTCGATCGGCACCGAGGTCTGGCCGTTGAAGATCGCGCCGAACGGGCCCTGGGTGAGCGCGCGCAGCGAACGGCGCAGGCCCTTGATCGCGATGTTGTATTCGTCGACATCGTCCGCGCCGGCGTCGAGCCGGAGTTCGTCACCGCCGGCGACGATCACCTCGAGCAGGTTCTCCATTATCGGCGGCTGGTCCGGGGTGTAACCGCTGCCCGGCTGGTACAGGATGCGCAGCGCGGTGGCGATCAGGGTTTCCTCGTAGTCGCGCACCCGCGCGCCGCGCACCAGCTCGACCAGACCGGCGATCAGCGTCACCTGGCGGGCCCGGAGATCCTGCAGCACTTGCAGTTGCAGCGCCGGGAACTCGTCGAGCAGCGGCACCACCGAGCCGAGCACGCCCGCGGCCAGCGGATTCAGTTTGCCGTGGCCGTAACCCAGGTCGATGACCTGGCCGCCGACCAGTTCCACCATCTTGCGGTAGTCCGGTTTCACGTCGGCCAGGATCAGCGGGGTGATGCCCTGCGCGATGCCGCCGAGCACGATCCGGCGCACCAGCGAGGACTTGCCGAAACCGTTGAGGCCGAGCACGAAAAGGCTCGGCGCCGTGATGAAGCTGCCGCGCAGGAACCAGTTCATCGGGTCGAAGCAGACCGGGGCGCCGGTGTGCAGGTGCGAGCCAAGCGGGGTGCCGATCAGCGGCGCGCCCGCGCCCACCGACCACGGCCACAGACCCGCGACCTGCGCGGTGGTGGCGCGATATTCCACCGGGCGGCCGACCACGTTCATCCGGCCGCCGCCCGCGCCCGCGAAGCCGCGGTCGGTGAGTTGCGCCGTGCTGCGGTCGAATCCGTCGACGTAGACCTGCTCGGCGCGCGCGGCGTAGTTGCGGCGGCGCATGTCGTCGGTGCGCACCCGGAAGGCGGCCCAGGCGGCGCGCAGACCGTTGCCTTCGCGGCTGAGGGCTTCCAGCCGGGAGCGGGTGACCTCGTCGAGCAGCGCCGGGCCCTGCTTGGTGCGCTTGTCCGCCTTGGCTTTCGCGCGCAGGGCGGCCTTGTCCAGGTAGGGGGTGCCCATCGCGCGGTCGGCGGCGTAGTCGACCTTCTCCGAGCGCGGGCCCTTGCGGTCCTTCCGGGCTTGCGGCTCCACCCGGCTCTTGGCGTGCCGGGCCTGCTCGGCGCGGCTGTTCTGCTCCGCGCGCGTGGCCCGTTCGCCGCGCGGGGGGCGCGGCATCGCGGCGTCCCGGGACGGCTTGCCGGTATCCACCCGCCCCGCGGAACTTCGTGGCGCACGGGACTTCTCGGCCTGCGGGCGATCGGCGCGCTGCCGCTCCGGGCGGGCGCCTTCGGGCCGTGTCCGCCGCTCGGCGGCCTCGCGCGCACGGCGCTCCCGCTCGGCCTGCTCGTCGGCCGGACGACGACGCTCCGCGCCGGCGCTGCCGGGCTGTGCCGGTTCCGCCGGGCGACGACGATCCGCACCGGCACCGCTCGGCTGTGCCGGGTCAGCCGGGCGACGACCGGAACCGCTCGGCTGCGCCGGCTCCGCCGGCCGACGACGCTCCGCGCCGGCGCTGCCGGGCTGTGCCGGGTCGGCCGGACGTCGCCGCTCGGGCATCTCCTCGATGCCCGAGCGCTGCCGCACCCGCGGCGGCTCGGCCTGGCCCGGCCGGTCCCCGGCGGGCAACAACGTCCACTCGTCGTCGCGGTGCTTGCGGCGGGCCGGAGCCTCGTCGCGCCCGGACGTGGTCGACTCGGCCGTGGTCGAACCGCCGGGGTCGCTACCCGGCCCGCGCAGATCGTCGTCGTGGTCCATGGATCGCCTACCCCGCCAATGCCTTCGGAATGGTCGCGTGCTCCGGCAGAATCACCCCGCAGCCGAGCGAAGCCGCGAAGGCCGCCGACTGGTAGCGGTAACACCGCCGGATCTTCAAACGCGCCTGTGTGGACAGGTCGCGCGTGATGGCTTCGATGCGCGGCAGATCACCGCGCAGCGGCTCGGTGATGGTCACCAGCGCACCGAAGCGGGTCACACCGTGACCCCGGGCCTGCTCCTCACGGGCCTGCTGGGTGGCGCCCACCCGCAGCGTCGCCGCCGCCGAGACGACGCCGCGTTCGCTCTGCTGGGCCACCAGCGCGTTCTTGAAGTCGTCGTCGACGATCTCGGCCGCGTCGGCGGCCGAATGCGGCCGGTAGACAATGGCGATGCGCTTGCGCGGCACCTCCGGATTCGGCGCGAGCAGCCGTTGCAGCACCCGCTCGTCCACCGCGCCCTCGGGGGCGGCGTCCATCTCCCAGGTGACCGAGCGGCCGCCGTCGTGGATCAGGTGGTCCCACTTCTCGTCGTGCGAGACCGGGCCCGCGTCGGCCCAATCCAGGCCGTGCCCTTCGGGATCCGACGCCGCGACCTCGAGATCGGCCTGCGAGGCCGGGTCGTAGCTGCGGCGGATGAAGGCGATCACCTCGTCGGCCGACATCGGCTGCGCGCGCACGCCCGCTTCGGCCAGCGCCGCGCAGATGCCGGGCAACCGGCGGCCGATCTCCACGGCCTCCTCGGCCGGGTTCTTGCGGCGCTCGGCGGTGGTGGCCTTGAAGGTGATCGCCACGCGCGGCAGCAGCTGCACTCGTTCCTGCGGCAGTTCGGTGGCCAGCTCGTACATCACCTGCTGGGCCAGCTCCGGTGCGTCCGGGCGGGTGATGGTGGAAACCTCGGTGAGCAAACGGTTTCCGGTCTCGGGCACGGTGTCGATGACCGGGACCACCGCCACGATGTCGGAGGTCTGGCCGACCGAGGCGAGGAAGGTGCCCCAGGCCGAGACCCAGCGATCGATCACCGGCTGGTCGACGGCCTCGTGGCCCTGCGGCCAGGCTCGCAGAACCACGGTGTACTGGGCGAATTGGGGCAGGTGGATCATCCCGAAGCTGTAGCCGCCGGCGTCGATGCCTTCGTACAACTTGGAGGGCGCCAGCAGGCCCGGCAGCCGGGTGACGCCGCCGGGGATCCGGGAGAACCGGCCGCCGCGGTACACATGCTCGCCGTGCTTACGCGAGCGCATCCAGTTGAACATCATGATTCCCGTCTCGTAGCCGGAGCGCCCTCCGGTTCGCCACACCAGTGGCACCATCACCAGAACGCCGAAACCGCCGACGATCAAACCCCATTTGAAGCCGCCGACCATGGCCGTGATCAGCGCCGTGATCACGACCACGAAGCCGATCACGGTCTCCTCCCAGCGCAGGCCGAAAAGGCCCGCGCTGCGCGGCTTCTGCCAGAGCCCGTAGGAGCGGCGCTCGTAGGTATCGGTCATCGTCATCGCGGAATGGTGCTCCTCCCGAGGTCGGGCGAACGATTCGCCCAACGGTCACCGGCCATATCACCCATGCTTTGTTCGGCATTGCTGAGCCCGCTCGTCGCGGCCCGGGCCGCACCGATCCGGCCCGCCGCACGCGCCGCACCGGACGATACGGGCGTCGCGCCCGCAGGCCCAGAGGCGCGCGGAGCGTCACCGCCGCCGGCCGCTTGGCCGCCTCCGCCGCCGGGGCGTGGCGGTGGCACCGGACGGGGTGGGCCACCGCCGCCGCGCGGACCGCCCGCGCCGCCCGGCGGGCCGGTGCCGCTGCCGCTCACGTAACCCGGAGAGCCCGCCGCCGCGGTGCCTTTCACGCCGACCGCCTTGGTGCCCATCGCGCCGAGCGCGGCCGCGGCGACCAAGGTGCCGCCCGCCGCGGTCAAACCGGAACCACCCGAGCCGACGATCGCGACGGCCGGGGTGACCAGGCGCATCAGCGCGGGCAGGACGAACGCGACGCTGCACAGCAGCACGATCGCGACCAGCATGCGTTGCGCCTCTTCGCCTTCGGGCAGGCCGGTGGTGGAGGTCAGCCCGTCGACGTGGCCCGCGGTCGTGAAGGCGATCATGTAGACGATCGCGGCCACCGGTTTGTACAGCATGAACGCGATGATCCAGCCGACCAGTTTCTGGTAGGAGCTCTTACCGATATCCATGCCGGACGACGCCGCCGCCAACGGCAGCACACCGGCGGCGACCAGCAGCAGACCCTGCCGGACGATGGCGAGAATGATCTGCGCGAGCGCGCCGAGCAAGCCGACGATCGCGATGATCAACACCAAGCCCGGCGAGAATGCTTGCAGCTTCGAGGTTTTCACCATCAGCTCGGCCAAGTCCCGGGCATTGCCGTTGGTCGAATCCTCGATGATCCACTCGGAGAACCGATCCGAGGCCTGGGTGCCCGCGACGATGATCGCGCCGAGCATCCAGGAGGAGAACACCACCCGGGCGAACATCCGGAAGCCCTCTTCGGCCTCACCGGAGACGCCGCCGCGCCGGGCCGCGGCCAACCGGCCGCCGGAGATGATCACCGAGGCTATCAGCAGCATGATCTGGATCTGATAGGTGTAATCGTTGATCTTGGTGAAGAGCGAACCGCCGTCGCTGGCGGCCTCGTTCGGCACTTTCATCCAGAACGTCAGCGCCAGGATCAGCGCCTCGCCGAGGCCGTTCATCAGCGAGTCGACGACCTTGCCGAAGGTGGAGTCCCAGGCCTTGTCGCGCACCGCCGCGGCCGCGTCGCCGGGGTGCGTGGTGGCGTTGCCGCCCTTGCACACCGCCGAGGCGAGATCACCGAGCGAGGGCGTGCCCGGGATGCCGACCCCGTCGAGGGTGTCGTGAATCTCGTTGCACTGCTGGTCGAAACCGTAGGTCTGACCGTAGGCCACGGTCGGTGTCGCGACCATCACGGTGAACATCACCGCTAGGATTGTGAGGAGCTTTTTCACCATGGCGTCCACCCCGTCAGCGTCGTAATGGTTTCGGTTTGCGGTCTACCGTCCGGACCAGGTACCGACTTCAATCGCCAATCACCGTCGATCCACACCACTGCCAAACGTGTTGCCATCCATCTGTTGCCGCCGCCCTCGCCGGCCTGCGCCCGCGTGGCGATGCGCATTGTCGCCTGTTCGGGCGTATAACTCTCGATCTGGAAGGCGTCCGAGGCGACCAGCCATTTCGCCGCGGATTCCGGAAGCTGTTCCGGCACACCGCCTTCGGCGAGCTTGGCTTGGTAGGTCGCTTGTTCCTGCGCGGTCAGCGCCATCTGACGTTCCCGCAGCTTGCGGTCCGCCGGGCGCGCGTTCGCGCGATACATGATCTGCGCGCCGGCCACGATCGCGCCCTGCGGCGTGTGACCGTAGCCGAGGGCGAGCCCGTCCTCGACCCGCGCCGGGCCGTCCGAGGTGGAGAACGGCACCGAGACGCCGTAGACGCGCTGCCAGCCGCCCTCGCCGCGAGTGCCGGCCGGCGGCGCGGTCAGCCAATCCTGGTCGGCGGACCCACGCTGCCGCACGGCGTTCTGCGGCAGCGGTTGACCCGCGGGGTTGTTCGGGAGGTCGACGCGGCGACCGAAGACGTCCACCGCCGCACCGGCGAACCCGGCCGGAGCCGCGGCCGTCGTCTCCCGCAGCGGACCGGACGAGGCGTTGGTGGCCAGCACCCGGTCACCCTCGGACCCGTTGTCCCGCAGGGCCGACACGGTCACGCCCACCGCCACCAGCACGGCGACGGTCGCCGCCAAGCCCAGCAGCGTGAGCCGGGACCGGCGCACGCCGGCGCGGGGGCCGCGGGTCACCATTTGGTCCATCCCGCCAGCGACTCGATCATCTCGGTCTGCGAACCACTCGAGGTCGCGGGCTTGAGCCGCCAGTCCCCCGCGTCCCACACCATCACCAGGCGCATCGCGACCCAGAGCTGTTTTCCGTTGACGACCTCACCGCGGGTGGCCAGCTGCAGGATGGCGAGATCGTCGGCGTAGTTCTCGACCTTGAACGCGTCCGAGGCGACGAAGTACCGCGTCACCTTCTCCGGCTGCTGTTTCGGCAGGCGATTCTCGTTCAAGGCCTTGTCGTAGGCGGCGATCTGCTGGGCGGACACCCGCACCTGACGGACGTACAGATCCCGGTCGGCCGGGCGCGCGTTGAGCCGGTAGGTGATCTGCGCGGCGGCCAGCGCGGCACCCTGCGGCGTGTGCGCGTAGCCGACGGCCAGACCGTCCTCGATCCGGGTGGGTCCGTCGGAAGTGGAGAACGGCACCGAGGCCCCGTACACCCGCTGCCAGCCCTGCGGCTGCGTGGTACCGATCGGCGCGCCGGTCAGCCAATCCGGGTCCGCGGGCCGGCGCTGCCGACCCGGATCCTGCGGCAGCGGCTGACCCGCGGAATTGTTCGGAATGTCCACCCGCCGCCCGAAGATATCGACCTCGGGATCGGTGAAACCCTGCCCGGTGCCGGAATTCGCGGCCGTCAGATCCTCGATCGAACCGCTCTGATCCCGGGTAAAGAACATGACGGCCCCGACGATCACGATGAGGGCCAGCACCGCGGCGGACGCGACCGCGCCGAAGGAGACCCGGTCACGCGGGTACGCGGGCTCCTTCTCCTTCGCGTTCATTTCGGTGCCTCCAACTTGACTATGTCGTCCGGTAATTCGGTGATCGCGTCGATGGGCCGGGTGGTCGAACCGGGGTCGGGCAGGCGCAGCCGCCAGTCGTCGAGAAACCATTCGACGGTGGTGTGGTTCACCGCCCGGGAGCCGTCGGAGTATTCGGTATAGATGTCGGTCGCCGCTTTCTGCGGGGTGTAGCCGGTGATCTTGTAGCCGAGCAGGCGGGGCGCGTACTCGGGTGCGGCCGGGCCGGTGATGGACAACTGCACGCGGTTCACCGACCATTCGTCGCGGGCAGGCCCGGGGACGACTTCCTCGGCGATGACTTTCGCCCACTGGTTGTCCGGGGCCACCGACATGCGCACGGTGTGGGTGATCGCGGCCACCGCGGCCCCGGCCGGTGCCTGCGCGAAACCGGTCGCGGCGCCGCCGGCGGTCGACTTCGGGCCCTGGTCGGTGTGCGGCAGGGCCACACCGTGGTAGCCCTGCCAGCGAACGCCGGTCGGGCCGGCGTCGATATCGGGCGCCGCGTCCTGGTCGGAGCCGCAGCCGGCCACCAGTGCGAGCACCACGAGGCCGATCAGGCCGGCCGCACCCAGCGTCTTTGTCATGTCGGTAGGAACGCCAATGCGATCCCCGAGGCCGTACTGGCGACCGTCGCTCCGATCAGGCTCATCAACACTCCGTGGGTGGCGTCGTTGATCGCCATATCGCTGCGGAACGCGATCCAGAGCCGGCCCGCCGAGAAGATCATCCAGGCCAGGCAGATCAGGAGCACGAACCACAGCAACCAGTTGAGCAGTTGCATCAGCGGTTCGAGGACCTCCGACGGCAACTGCTTGTAGGCCAGCGTCACGGTAGTCGTCGTCATCAGGTGCCTATGAGCGCGTTCATGATGGTGCCCGCGCTGGTCGCGATGACACCGCCGATCATGGCCCCGGCCACCATCTTCGGCGATTCCAGACCGCCGCCGGTCCACTTCTCCCAGGCGAACTTGCCGCCCGCGTACACGATTCCGCAGATGCCCGAGAGCAGCACGAACCAGGTGAGATAGCTGACCAGCTGCAGAAACTTCTCCGAACCCGGAGGCGCCTCGGGGGTCGGGTTACCGACTTGGGCCAGCACCGTGTCCTGCACGGCGAGGAGTAACGAGCTCATCGGGTGCCTTTCTCGAAATCCGAAGGTTCGGCGACCGCCCTCACGGCTCCTCCCCCTCCTCGAAAGCTGTACGGGCGTCGATCTTTTCGCGAACGGTGGCGACAATATCGGCACCGAGTTCGCGGACCTCCAGCGGTACCTCCGCGAGCGGATCGATCTTGCGTTTACGTTCGGGCAGCGGATCACCCGGGGACCACACCGGCAGGGCGTCGGCTTCGACGAGGGTCCATTCCTCGTACCACGGGACCTGCCACATCGGCCCGGCGAGCGAGCCGACGACGTCGCGATAGCGGCGGATCTCCACGGGCATCCGCCCCGGTCTGGCGGCGACGGTGATCAATCCGAGCACCTCCGAGGGACCGCCGAAACCGAAATGGTGCTGGCGCAGCAGATCATGGGCGCGGGTCAGGCCCGCGATGGTTTCCCGGGCCACCAGCACGACATAGGGGGATTCCCGTTCGAAGACGCCGGGCCAGCGGCGACTGGCATCCGCGGCGGGCGCGAGCACGTGCGCCAGCGTGGTGGCCCCGGCGCCGCCGTGCACGCCCAGCAGCCACACCAGCGGCGCGCGGCCGATACCGGGCACGGGACGCTCCCAGACGGGAGCACGACGGGATTCCGGCGGGGCGACGACACCCGCCGGCTGCGGAGTTTGCTTGCGCAGACCTAGTTTCGACATGGCGGCGGTCATGATGCCACCCCCGCCAGCAGCCGCCCATAGGCTCGTCGGGTCTCCGGCGCCAGCGCCGCGTGCCGGACCAGTTCGCCGCGCGCCAGGTGCGGATCGTAGGGAATCTCGCGGATATCGCGGACCCAGCCCGAGAGATGCTCACGCAAATGATCGGCTACGCGCGATTCCGCGCCCGGAAGCTGGTGCGAGATAACGATGGTGGTGTCCCCCACGATGCCGCCCCCCTGTCCTTCGGTAGCGTCTCCGTACTGGTCGTCGAGCCATTCCAGGGTGACGCGCAGCCGGTTCGCGGCGTCGGCGCGAGCCGGAATGGCAAGCACCAGAGCCACATCGGAGTCATCTAGGAGCGGACGCAGCTGCCGCCCGGCAATCGCGCTGCCGCCGTCGTATACCCCGGTGAACCCGGCGTCGTCGATGGCCCGCGCCACCGTGAGGTAAGTCGCACGCCGGCGCAGCGGCGCCGCGTCTCGCCACAGCAGTCCGATGCCCGAGGTCGCCAGGGACAGGCATTCCTTCACCGGGGCCGGTTCGTCGTTGCCGCGGCCGTACAGCCAGGACTGCAAGCTGATCGGATGCAAGTGCTCGTCGGCGCCGCGCAGGGCGATATCGCTGCCCGCCGTGGTCGCGTCCACCGCCACTGTCGGCGTGCCCGCCATGCCCAATTCGCCCGCGATACCCAGCGCCGTCGTGGTGACCCCCGCACCACCGCAACCGCCTACCACCAGGATCGGGCGCTGTGAGCGCTGTGTCTCGGACTCTTCCCCGGTGCCTGCCGCGCCCCCGCCGCCCTGCTTGTTCCGCCGTAACCGCACCACCGGAGCTCGACCGTAGCGACTGCTTGCAGGTCGCTCGAAAAGACCAGCCCGCGCGGGGCTGCTCGCCGGCTCACCCGCCTCGGGTGTGTCGTCGAGCCAGCGGCTCCAGTCGTCTCCCATCGTTCTCAGCTCTCCTTCATCCGGCCGCGATGCCCGTGATCAGGGTGCGGCCGCCGACCACCGCGGTGGTGACCGTCTGCTTGTTGTACGTGGCCGGTGCGCCGCCCGGCCGCTGCTCGGTGATCTCCACCGAATACCTGTTGTCGCCCAGCGTCACGACGCGCACGCAGTGCGTGGTGCCGGCCGGGATCGTCTCGATGCCGTTCTGGATCACCTCGGCGGGGGACACGGACGCGCCCGGGGCGACCACCTGCACCGCGCGTTCGGCGTCGCGTTCCACGTAGTAGGCGTACTGGAAGGACAGGATCGCGTCCGGCCCGGAGCCGGTGCCGCCGGGTTCGGAGCTGCGCACGACGAGATCGGTGCGCTCGACCGGGCAGGTGGCGGCCGGATCGGATTGCGCGCTGCCCGCGGTGAATTGCAGGGACTCGCGCGGCGCGCCGGCACTGTTGTTGCCGCCCGCGGACTTCAGCAACCACACCGCGCCCACGCCCGCGAGCGCCAGCAGCAGCACCGCGACCACGAGCACGGCCAGCACCTGGCCGCGGCCGCGCCGCTTGCGCGCGCGGACCGGAGCGGGCTCCTCGTCCTCGTCCACGTCGTAGTCGTCATCGGGCCAGGGGAAGCGGACCAGATCGGCGTCGCGGTCGTAGTCCTCGGCCGCGCTCGGCGCGTCACCGCCGACCCAATCCGACCAGCCGCCGGTGAATTCGCTGCGGCGCGAGGCCAGATCCGTGGGGACCTCGGCGCGGGCGCGCGCCACCTCGGGGTCGTCGGGGTCGGGTTCGCGGATGTAGTGCGGGTACTGGGCCGGGCCGTCGTCGTCGGCGCGGAACTCGTCCTCGCGCACCGACGCGGGCGCTTGCGTGCCGGTCTCCGGTTCCAGGGCGGGGAACCACCGTGACAGTTCTTTGTACGACTTCAACATTCCCCCCTTCCCGCGGCGCCGGGCAACTGGTGTCGCATCGGTTCGGACCTCTCGGCAATCAGTTCGTCAAGGACGGGTTACCAACTCTGGGGGTGCCGGGTACCGCGGTGGACGTAACCGACGCGCCGCTGGATGGGGCGCGATTGGCTCCGTTCCCAAACGGAAATTCTCCCGCACTCGATGGGTTCGGCGTAGTCGACGCGCCGGTAGCGGGTACCGATAATCGGGGCTTCGGCGTGGTACTCACCGGCTGCGGCGCGGCGCCGCTGCCCAGCTTTTCGTCCAGATCACGGGCCAGCGCGGCGAACCAGTCGGCCACGAAGCGGACCGGCGCGTCGCCGCTGGCGGTGACCGCCGCGGAGTCGTAGGCGCCGTGCCGCTGAACCGTCTCCCAATATTTCACCCAGGTGGTGACATTGAGCAGTTCGCTGTTGTCGGTGATGTTCTGGACGACCGCGGTGAAGGCCTGGTTGACCAGCCGCGAGATGGTGGTCGGCGGAATCAGTTCCGGAATCGCGCCGAGCAGTTTGACCCCGAGCAGGGCCAGCCCGGCGACCGGGTTGGCCAGGCCGGCGGTGGCGAGTTCGGCGATGGTAGCCGGATTGATGACCGCCTTCACCACGGTGACGACCGCGTTGAGCCCGATCATGCCGACCTTCAGCAGGGCCTGGAAGGCGCCGTTGATGTCGATCGGGGTGCGCGGGTCGGAGGCGTCGGCGAGGCGCTCGGAGATCGACTTCTTCGGCGAGATGGACAGATTCGACAGCGAGCTGCCGGAGATGTCCTCGTTGACCACCTTGGTGACGGTCTTGATCGAGGTGTAGGCCAGCGCCTGCGCGACCGAGACCAGCGAGGCGATCGGGTCGCCGCCGCTGACCTGGGCCTGGCCCGCGATATTGGCCACGGCCCGCAGGATCGGCGCGCCCTCGGGGGCATCGCACGAAAGATCGCCCGCCGTGCAGAAACTCGCGACGCGGCCGGTGAGGGCCGCGAAATTCTTCGCGGTGTCCCGTTCCGGGGCGATACCGCCGCCGGACGCCGGGGTCTGGTTCAGGGCGGCGATCGTGGCGACTTCGGCGCCGTCGGTGCCGGGGGCGGCGTCCGGGTTGGTCTTGCCCGGCGAGCCCGGGAACAGCGGGGCGCCGGAGTTGCGGGTGGGATCGCCGAAAAGCGCTACGGCAGCGATCTTGTCGGGCGGGACGACGCCCTTGCTCTGCCCGACCTCCTGGGCGAACAACGAGGCCACGTGCGCGCCCTGGGAGTACCCGACGACCGCCAGCCTGGTGTCGGGGCAGCGCTCGGCCACCGCCTGCGCCATCGACCGGAGCCTGGTCAGACCCTCGGACACCGATTGCGCGTAGGGCGTGGTGCCGCCGTTGGTGAAGCCGCCGAAGCTGGATTCGTAAGGGACATAGGCGCGATCGACCAGTCCGGCGTCGGGGGCTTTGGCCAGCATCGGGCGGAAAACCGTGGACAGCATGCCGGTGTCGGTGCTCGGCGCGGCATCCGGGGAGGACTGCCCCGTGCCCTGAATTCCCAACGCGTACAAGGCCGGACAGCTATCTATCGACAGGCTGGTCGAGGGGGCGGGCTGGGCGGCAACCGGACCGGTAATCGCGAATGCCACAGCAACGGTGAGTGCACTGAGCACCCCCGCGATTCTTGCCGGGTAATTGGCCATAGCGATTCGCAATCAATCCGTATTGCCACAGGTGAATCTTGACGCCCTCAAACGCATTCGACGGTAACAGATTCCGGCTATCACTGCCGCCATCGCGGAAAGTTTCCACCCATATGGAAGAGATGCTGAACACAGGACGGCGCGGCGCCGGAATGTATTCGACGGATTTCCGATCTCGCGATCGGTGCCGCAACCCTCCGGCGAAGTGTGCGCGGGCCTGGAATCCGGTGTGCTGCCGGACAACTGACGTCGCCATGGTTCGCTTGTGAGTGGAAATCTACCCACAACGCAACGAATTCACGCACCCGACACGCGGTCGTTACCCAGGGTTACGTTGCGGAGGTCACCCGGTAGACGTCGTAGACGCCTTCCACATTGCGCACCACATTGAGCAAGTGCCCCAAATGTTTCGGATCGCCCATCTCGAAGGTGAACTTGCTGATCGCGACCCGGTCGCCGTGCGTGGCGACCGAGGCGGACAGGATGTTGACCTTCTCGTCGGCCAGCACCTTGGTCACATCCGAGAGCAGGCGAGTGCGATCGAGGGCCTCGATCTGGATGGCCACCAGGAACACCGAGGATGGCGAGGGCGCCCACTCCACGTCGATGATGCGCTCGGACTGCTCGCGCAGCGATCCCGCGTTGGTGCAGTCGGTGCGGTGCACGCTGACCGCGCCGCCGCGGGTCACGAAGCCCATGATCTCGTCGCCCGGCACCGGGGTGCAGCACTTGGCCAGCTTGGCCACGGTGCCCGTAGCGCCCGGGACGAGCACGCCCGCGTCGCCGGTGACGCGCTGCCGGCTCGGGGTGGTCGAGGGTGTGGAACGTTCGGCGAGTTCGTTCTCCACGTCGCCGATGCCGCCGAGCTGGGCCATCAGCCGCTGCACCACGTGGTGCGCGGAGACCTGATGCTCGCCGACCGCGGTGTAGAGGGTGGAGATGTCGGTGTAGTGCAGTTCGTGCGCGACCGCGGTCATCGCGTCCACACTCATCAAGCGCTGCAACGGAAGTCCGACGCGGCGGACCTCCTTGGAGATCTGCTCCTTGCCCGATTCCAGCGCCTCTTCACGGCGTTCCTTGGCGAACCACTGCCGGATCTTGGCCTTGGCGCGCGGGGAGACGACGAAGTTCTGCCAGTCCCGGCTCGGTCCGGCGTTCTGCGCCTTGGAGGTGAAAACCTCGACCACTTCGCCGTTTTCGAGCTGGCGCTCCAGCGCGACCAGCCGCCCGTTCACCCGCGCGCCGATGCAGCGGTGCCCCACCTCGGTGTGCACGGCGTAGGCGAAGTCGACCGGAGTCGACTTCTGCGGCAGCGTGATCACATCACCCTTCGGGGTGAAGACGAAGATCTCCGGCGACTTCAGGTCGAAGCGCAGCGACTCCAGGAACTCGGCCGGGTCGGCGGCCTCGCGCTGCCAGTCCAGCAGCTGGCGCATCCAGGCCATGTCGTCGACTTCGGTCGAGTCGTTGGAGTGCTTGCCGCGGGTCTCCTTGTAGCGCCAGTGCGCGGCGATGCCGAATTCCGCGGTGCGGTGCATGTCCTGGGTGCGGATCTGCACTTCCAGCGGCTTGCCGTCGGGGCCGACGACGGTGGTGTGCAGCGACTGATAGACGCCGTAGCGGGGCTGGGCGATGTAGTCCTTGAACCGGCCCGCCATCGGCTGCCACAGCGAATGCACCACGCCGACCGCGGCGTAGCAGTCGCGCACCTCGTCGCAGAGGATGCGGATACCGACCAGATCATGGATGTCGTCGAAGTCTTTACCCTTGACGATCATCTTCTGGTAGATCGACCAGTAGTGCTTGGGGCGGCCCTCGACGATCGCGGTGATCCGGGATGCCGCAAGGGTATTCACGATCTCGGCGCGCACCTTCGCGAGATAGGTGTCGCGGGACGGCGCTCTGTCGGCGACCAGGCGCACGATCTCGTCGTACTTCTTCGGGTGCAGGATCGCGAACGCGAGGTCCTCGAGCTCCCACTTGACCGTGGCCATCCCGAGTCTATGCGCCAGCGGCGCAATGACTTCCAGGGTTTCCTTGGCCTTCTTCGCCTGCTTCTCCGGCGGCAGGAAGCGCATGGTGCGCATGTTGTGCAGGCGGTCGGCGACCTTGATGACCAGTACGCGCGGGTCGCGGGCCATCGCGATGATCATCTTGCGGATGGTCTCGGCCTCGGCGGCGGCGCCCAGGTTGACCTTGTCCAGCTTGGTGACGCCGTCGACCAGGTGCGCGACCTCTTGACCGAACTCGCTGGTCAGCTGCTCCAGCGAGTAGCCGGTGTCCTCCACGGTGTCGTGCAGCAGCGCCGCGACCAGCGTGGTGGTGTCCATACCGAGCTCGGCCAGAATATTGGCCACCGCGAGCGGGTGCGTGATGTACGGATCGCCCGATTTGCGGAACTGATGGGCGTGCCGCTCGTCGGCGACGTCGAAGGCGCGCTGCAACAGCGTCAGGTTCGCCTTCGGATACAGCTCGCGGTGCACCGAGGCCAGCGGCTCCAGCACCGGCTTGACCGCGGCGATGCCCCGCTGACCGGTCATCCGGCGGGCCAGGCGGGCGCGGACGCGGCGAGACGCCGAGGTGGGCACGGCCGCGGCGGCGCCCGGCTCGCGGACGGGCGGCTTCGCGGCGCTCGGTTTGGCGGCGCCGGGCATGTCGGCCGGGGTGGGGGCACCGTTCGACTCCGGGGACGATGCCGATTGCCCGACATTCGCCTCGCCCAAGTGTTGAGCCATGCCACCGCCTCTCCGCGCCTCGATCGCAACACCCTATCCGGATTCTGCGGGGGACACCCCCCACACCCCCGGATGCTGCGTCGCAAGCGACTAGGCCCTCCGGGCCGGCGCTGCAACCGCCCAGATCACCACTTTAGTCTCGGCGCAGGACCAACGACCGATAGGTGAATCCCGGGTTGGTATCAGGAGCGAATTATGTTGACACCTTTCGGCGGTTATGGCTGGCTGGGGCCGTGACCGTACGTGTTGCCGCCATCGCCGATCTGCATATGCGACCGATCGTCGCCGGGAAATTCCGGCCTGCGTTTCTCCAGCTCGCCGAGCACGCCGACGTGCTGCTACTGGCGGGCGACCTCACCGAGGGCGGGCGGATGGTGGAGGCGGAGCTGCTGTGCGCCGAACTGGACCGGGTCCCGATCCCGATGGTCGGGGTGCTCGGTAACCACGACCACGATCGCAAACAGGGCTATCGGATCGCGGCGATGCTCACCGCGCACGGCGTCCGGATGCTCGAAGGCGACACCGTGACGCTGGAGCTGGCCGGCGTCCGCGTCGGCATCGCGGGGGTCATGGGCGGCAGCGGCGGCTATCCCGGACTCCCCGGCGACCCGGACAACGCCAACCCCGAACACCGGGAGCGGATGCTCCGCGGGCCGATCGACGCGGACATCCTGCGCCAATCGCTCGACACCCTCGACACCGACATCCGGATCGCCCTGATGCACTTCTCCCCCGTCGTCGAGACCCTTCTCGGCGAGCCGATCCGCATCTATCCCGGCCTCGGCTGCCACGAACTCGCCACCGCCATCGACCACGGCCGCGCCGACCTCGCCCTGCACGGCCACGCACACGCCGGCACCGAATCCGGGCAGACACCCGGGGGTGTCCCCGTCCGCAACGTCTCCTACCCGGTCCTGCGCCGCCCGTACGCCGTCTACACCGTCGAACCAACCGCGGCTGTCGCCTGATCGAGAAAGCTGTGTGGGGGGCGGCGGTGTGGGATATGGCGCGGGCCGGTGATCGGGTGCGGGGTTGTAGGTTCGGGCGGTGATGATCGCCCGTTCGTTGCTGTTGTTCGCGTTGGCCGCACTCGCCGAGATCGGTGGCGCGTGGCTGGTGTGGCAGGGGTTGCGGGAACAGCGGGGGGTCTTGTGGATCGCCGGGGGCGTTGTGGCGCTCGGGGCCTATGGGTTTGTCGCGACCTTTCAGCCTGATCCGAACTTCGGGCGCATTCTCGCGGCGTACGGCGGTGTCTTCGTGGCAGGTTCACTCGCCTGGGGCATCGTGGTCGACAAGTTCCGCCCGGACCGCTGGGACTATCTGGGCGCGTCGATCTGCCTGGTCGGGGTCGCGATCATTATGTACGCGCCCCGCCGCTGAGCGGGTCAGTCCGGAGCGAAGGCCCAGACGGCGGCCGGGCGGCCGGTGGGTTTGGTGCGGCGGCGTTCGGTGGTGCGGGTGAGGCCGGGGATGGCGGCCAGGGTGCGGTTGAGGTTCGCGGGGTCGGGGCGGACGCCGAGGAGGGTGGTGGCGAGGTCGACGGCGCGGGTGGCGGGGAATTCGGCGCCGGTGAGGGCGCGGGTGAAGGCCGGGTCTTTCCACAGCAGGCGGGTGAGGTGGGTGCGGGCGACTTCGACGATGGCGTTGTGGTCGAAGGCGAGCGGGGGCAGGTCGTCGAACGGAGCCCACTGCGCCGGGCCCTCGTGCACGCCGGCGACCGCCCACATGGCGATGGAGAGGGTCGGGCCGCGGGGGTCGCGGTTGGGTTCGTCGAAGGTGACCAGCTGGCCGACGGCGCCGATCGCCGCCTCCGGCACGCCTAGCTTGGTGTGCACGGCGCGTCTGGCCGCTACGGCGAGGCGTTCGCCGCGGCCGAGCAGCACGCCGGGGAGGGCGAGTTCGCCGGTGAACGGCTCGTGTTCACGCGGCGCGATGCCGAGGGTGACTCCGCTGTCGGTATCCCAGAAGCGGAGTGTCACCACATCGACCGAAACCACCGATTGCTCCACGGCGCACCATCCTGCCGGACGCCACCGGGCCGGAACCGCCGGGGCGGGCGGTGTGCGCGGGCGAGTACCGGCACTGACCCGCGTCTGGCCGGCTGGCGAATAGTCCGCTACTTTCGCGGGGGATGCGCACTCGGACTCGGCGCGCCGCTGCTGCCCTCGCGGCCACGATGGTCGCGCTGCTGGTGCCCGCCGCGGCGCCGGCGGCGGGGGTGCGCACGCTAGGGCCCGGATTCCTGTGGGGCGTCTCGGTGTCGGGCTTCCAATCCGAGGGCGAAGCGCCGGACAGCAACTGGCTGCGCTACATCCAGCAGAACCCCGAATTCGACGAGTACGGCGACGCCGTCGACTTCTATCACCGCTATGCCGCCGACATCGATCTCGCCGCCGGGCTCGGGGTTCAGGTGTTCCGGATCGGAATCGAGTGGGCGCGCCTGCAACCGGACGGTCGCGACGAGTGGGACGCCGCGGCGTTCAGCTATTACGACAAGGTCATCGACAAGATCATTCAGGCGGGTATGCGCCCGATGCTCACCCTCGACCACTGGGTGTACCCGGGCTGGGCCTACGACCGCGGCGGCTGGGATCACCCGGACATGGTGCGCGACTGGCTGGCCAACATGCGCAAGGTGGTCGACCGCTACGTGGACCGAAATCCGTTGTGGGTCACCATCAATGAGCCTGTCGCCTACATCAGCCATGAGGTGAACCTGCGCGACGCCGACCGCCGGGTCATGGAGAAGCGCGTCGCCGCCGCCCACAACGCCATCTACGAGCACATCCACGCCCGCCGCCCCGACGCCATGGTGACCAGCAACGTCGGTTACGTCGCGGGCAACGACCTCCAGATCAACGGCTCCCTGCTCGCCGACATCGGCCCCCGCCTCGACTACATCGGCTTCGACTACTACTACGCTTTCGAGCCCCCGAAACGCGACCCGTCCGACCTCTGGGAACTCCCCGTCCGCACCGAAGGCATCTACTTCGCCCTCCGCCGCTACGCGCGCCTCTTCCCCGGCAAGCCGCTGTTCGTGGTCGAGAACGGCATCACCACTGAGAACGACAGCCCCCGCCGCGAGGGCTACACCCGCAGCGACCACCTTCGCGACACCGTCTACTGGCTCCAGCGCGCCGCCGACGACGGCATGAACATCATCGGCTACAACTACTGGAGCCTCACCGACAACTACGAATGGGGCAGCTACACACCGCGATTCGGCCTCTACTCCGTCGACGCCCGCAACGGCGACCTCACCCGCGTCCCCACCCCGGCCGCCGCGACCTACGCCACCATCGTCAACGAGGGCGGCGTCCCCTTCCACTACCGACCGACCCGCCCGCCCGCCGATTGCACCCTCGTCGACCCACCCACCAGCTGCGCCGACCCCGTCGATCTCCCCTGATCGCTCCACCAAGCCCGTCTACGCCGCCGCGCGGGTCGCCGGTAGCGGTGTGCGGTCGGTGCGGTCCGGGCCGTTGGAAGTCAGGACGATCGGGATCCCGAGCTGCGCTGACAGCCAGCCGATTCGATCGGGTGGCAGCTCGGCGAGGAGGGGCTCGGCGGTTGCGAGCAAGTCGGTTAGGTGCTGCTGATGGGGCAGGTCACGCCATGTACCGAGTGGAAGGTCGTGCAGGTTTCCTTCTGCGGTGCGGTATCCGGTTGCTGCATAACGTGATTGGGTGTCCAGGTGGGTGAGGGCGAGGCCGTCGATACCGGCACGGGTCGCGATCGGGCGGTGGCTGGTGGGTCCGGCGCAGGCGGCGATGGCGTAGCGCAGCAGGGGGAGGTCGAGGTGGCCGCGACGGAAGGAGCCCTGGTAGGGGCCGAAGGTGTTGTGCGGCTCCGGGATGTCGAGGGTCGGGTCTTCGGTGGGGAAAGGCCCTGCCCCGTGGCGGGTCATGTAGGTGCGGGTGACGCCCAGGGTGTAGGCGGTGGCGCCGATGGCGGCGAGCATGGCGCGAGCGTTGCGGGGCTCCACCGTGGACCAGGTGGTGTGGGGGTGGAATCCACGCCATTCGTCGAGCAGAACTCCTTGTGCGCCTTCGAAGATCAGTCGGCCGCGGCGGGCCAGTCGTGACAGTTCGGCACTGTCCACGATGCTGACAGCGGCGGCGAATTCCCGGTACATCTCGACGAGGTCGGCGATCGGCTCGTAGCGGTGGGCGCTCGGCGCGATCAGCGGACCGTAGTGCGCCGCAAGCAGATCGAGCTTCTGGCGGAGCACTTTCGGGCGTAGACAGTCGGCAACCGTCGGCGCGTCGTATTCCAGTGCATACGAGGCCGTTTCGCCGATTCCCCGGCCACAGGAACCGTGCCGCGAGGAACCCCTCGCGTCCTCGCGGGCACGGTTCGCCGCAATATGGATCGGTGTGGTGAGCAATGCCCGGCCGTCGATCCGCAACAGCGACAACGGATCCGAGACTCCGAGCGCCGCCAACTGCCGCGCCTCCCCCGCCAGCGCGATCGGCTCGACCAGCATGTGCTGCGACAGCAATGTCGGGACGTCCGAGAACGTCCCGGCCCCGAACTGCGCGAAGGTGTGGTGCCGTCCACCGGCGATCACGTTGTGCGCGGCCTGCGCACCCCCGTTGAACCGCACCACAGCCGACACCCCGAGGTCCGCTTCCGCCGAGCACAACCAATCAACAGTCGCACCCTTCCCTGCGTCCCCGAACCCGAGATCCACCACAATGATGTGCTGCCCGTCCACCTTCCACTCCCTTCAGTGCTCGCCGATCCCTGCGGCCGGCGCCGCACACTCCATTCGGCCGTCAGTGCGAGCCGGGCGGCAGCGCGCGGGGGGCCTTGGGGCTCAGCGCGTTTCCGACGGCCGCGGCTTCGGCGGCGGAGCCGAGGTCGGCCAGGTCGGCCAGGCCGGTGTCGAGGTCGACGCGGTCCTCCTCGAGGCCGATGGTGAGGGCGATGAGTTCGCAGACCGCGGCGGGGTCGTCGAGTTTCAGGAAGTTCTGGCCGAGCAGTTCGCGCCAGTGCTCGGCGATTTCCGGGTCGTTGTAGTAGCTCGACTGGTTCGGCAGGATGTAGTACACGTGCCAGCGTTCGGCGAGCTGCCGGTAGATCGATTCGACCGAGACATCCTTGCGCACATGGTCGCCGATGACCGAGCGAATGTGCCGGGATGCCAGCTTGTTCTTGTTCAGTTCGTCGCCGATGAGGAAGAGGTAGCCGCGCTTGCGGCGCTTGTCCCAGGCGTCGGTGGCGATGTGGGTGGCCATGAAATAGGCGGCCAGTTCGTAGCTTTCGGATTTCTGGCCGCCCCCGCCGCCCTCGAGCAGGATGTTGCGGAGCTGCTCGTCCATCCGGTTGTCGGACTCGAATTGGCCGACCTGCAACGGAACTCGGTCGCAGTCGGCGTCGCCGATCGCGCCGAACAGGAGCTGCGGATCGTCGGCGTACCCCTTGCGCTGCAACAGGCCGTGCAGCTTGCCGAGCTTGCGCTGCATGATGATCGGCACCTGCCCCATGGAGCCGGTGACGTCGAACAGCACCGCGATCGGCAGCGAGTTGCCGTGATCGGCCGAATCCCGGCATTCGCGCACGCCCACGCCGAGCGGATCGAGCGACGGGTGCGCCTGCCAGGTGTCGTAGGGCTTGTCCCGCAGCTCGGCGGTGTACCCGAAGTCGTCCAGCCCCCGGCTGGCCCGATAGGTCTTGGCCGCCCGGTAGGCGGTGTCGTCCCAATGTCCGTATCCCATGATCTGTCCTCCCGTTCGATCTGTTTTAGTCTAAGCCACCAAAACAGTCACCGTCAAGGAATTACACTGCGAGGGTGGACCCGTTGACCCAGATCCGGGCGATCTGCCTGGCACTACCGGAAAGCAGCGAGCGGCTCAGCCACGGCTGCCCCACCTTCTTCGTGCGCGGTAAAACCGTCTTCACGATGTTCACCGAAGACGCCTACGAGGAGGCCGGGCACACCATCTGGTGCCCGGCCCCCGCGGGCGCTCAGGAAGAGCTCGTCGACACCGAACCCGAACGCTTCTTCAAGCCCCCGTACGTCGGGCATCGCGGCTGGCTCGGCGTCCGCCTCGACATCGACCCGGACTGGCCCGAGATCGCCGAGATCATCCGCGACGCCTACCGACAGGTCGCTCCGAAAAAGCTGGCAGCTCAGCTGGATTGAGAGCGGTTTCAGCCGCACGACCAGTCGAAAACGTCCGACTCCAGGTCGATTCGGGCATTGCCGCACCCGAAGTTCAAGCCCGACATCTCCTCGATCTCGAGGTAGTAGGGCGTCAGGTCGTCGGGCGTGTTCTGGACCGGAAACGCGGTACCGCCCAGATGAGATCGGCCGTACAGCTCGTCGGCCCAGGCGCGGAACTCGCAGTCGTCGTCGAAGGGATCTTGGTAGTCGTCGTCACCGTCTTCGACGGGCGCGCTGCCGGTGTTGGGGTCCTCACGTTCGGCAAGCCAGACGGAGATCGTCGGTTCGACATCGTCCCAAGCGTTGCAACCGCCATCGTCGCCGTCGTGTTCACCAGCGCGGCGGGGATCGGCGGGCGGCGGGGTCGGCCCGCCGTCGAATTCGTTCGCGCGCAGCCAGATCAGCGCGAACGCGCCGCCGATGATGTCTTCCAGCAGGTTGAGTTGCGGGTGGGCTCGTGCGCCGCCCAAATCCCGGAGGAACGGATCCTCGGAATCGAGGTCGCCGGTCACCGGGCTGTCCGGATCGGCGAACTGACCCTCACCCTGGAAGAAGGCGATAGCCGGGAACTCCGGGCCGCGGCGCTGATAGTCGGCGGGTAGTCGCAGGGTCAGCGCGTGCATCATCGGCCGACCGGTGATCGGGCCACGCGGCCACATCGCCGAATCGATGGCCGGGCCGTGGCTGCCGCACCAGCCCGCGCGCACCGGATCGGTGCGCCGGAGCTCCGGAGCGGCGGTGGGCAGCGGCGCACCGCTCGGCTCCATGAGCAACTTCTCCGGATCCTCGCCGAACCCCAGGTCGTACGCCTTCATTCCCACCCCGCTCACCGGACCAAGGTCTCGACCAGGCCCTCCGGGGTGAGTTCCACCCGGCGGGTGACCCCGATGTCGTCGAGGAAGCGCGGGTCGTGGCTGACCACGATCAGCGCGCCCTCGAAACTGGACAGGGCCTGCGTGAGATGTTGCAGGCTGGGCAGGTCCAGGTTGTTGGTCGGCTCGTCCAGCAGCAGGAGCTTCGGGGCGGGGTCGGCCAGCAGGAGCATGGCCAGCGCCGCCCGCAGGCGTTCGCCGCCGGACAGCGCGCCCGCCGCCACGTCGGCGTCGGCGCCGCGGAACAGGAACCGCGCCAGCTGGGCTCGAATCTGTTGCGGCGTGGCGTGTGGCGCCGCCGCCGCGACGTTCTCGAAGACCGTCAGCTCCTCGTCGAAGAGGTCCAGGCGCTGCGGCAGCATCCGCCAGGGCACCTTCGGACCCAGATCCGCGATCTGTTGCAGCAGTGTGGTTTTACCCGCACCGTTGCGACCGGTCAGCGCGATGCGTTCCGGGCCGGACACCGTCATGGTGACCGTCGGACCGCAGGCCAGCCGCACCTCGTCCAGCTCGAAGACATCCTGGCCGGGATAGAGCCTGGTATCGGGGAGCTCGACTCGGATCTCCTTGTCGGCGCGCAGCAATTCCTCCGCCTGATCCAGGTGCTGTTTGGCGTCCTCCAGCTTCTCCATGTGGTTGTTGCGCAGTTTCCCGGCCGACACCTGGGCCTGCCGTTTGCGCTCGGCCATGATGATTTTCGGTTCCCGCTTCTGATCCCACATCTTCTGGCCGTAGCGCTTGCGGCGGTCCAGTTTGATGCGGGCCTCGACGAGTTCCTGCGCCTGCTTGCGGACATCGCTGCGGGCGTCGCGGATCGCGGCGCGGGCCGCTTCCTGCTCCGCCTCGATGATCCGCTCATACTCGGTGAAATTCCCGCCGAACAAACGGATTTCGCCCTGCCGGAGCTCGGCGATGGTGGTCATCCGATCCAGCAGTTCGCGGTCGTGACTGACCGTGAGCACCGTGCCGGAGAACTGCCCGATCACCTCGTACAGGCGTTCCCGCGCAACGTTGTCCAGGTTGTTGGTCGGTTCGTCGAGCAGCAGCACCTCGGGTTCGGTGAGCAGTTGCGCGACCAGCCCGAGCAGTACCGTCTCACCGCCGGACAGGGTGTCCAGGGTGCGATCCAGCTGAGCGGCCGAATCGGCGAGGTAGTGCAGGCCGAGCCGGCCCAGCAGCGCGATCGCGCGTTCCTCGACATCCCAGGCGGCGCCGACGAGGTCGAAGTCGGCTTCGTCGCCGCTGCCGGATTCGATGCGGTGCAACGCTTTCCGGACGCCGGCGATGCCGAGTACGGCGTCGACGCGCCGCCCGGCGGCGAGACCGAGATCTTGCCGCAGGTACCCGAGATGCCCGGAGACGGTGAGGGATCCGCTCAGCGGGGCCAGTTCACCGGTGATCAACCGCAACAGCGTGGACTTGCCCGCGCCGTTGCTGCCGACCAGACCGATATGGCCGGTGCCGAGCACGGCCGAGAGCCCATCGAAGACAGGGGTGCCATCCGGCCAGGCGAAAGTGAGATCGGAAATAGACAGAAAAGACATGCGTCCTCCTGAGGTGCGACGGTATCGCGGCGCGCACTATGCGGGCCGCCCGAAAGCGCTACCTCAGAACTTCAACGGCATGACTCCGATCAACGGGAACAAGACCTGACTAGGTTACGCAGACATCCCAGGATTGCGCCAGTGAGTTCTGGGTCACAATCCCGGCGGCCGGCTCAGATCTTGACGATCGAGGTGACCGGATAGTCGCCCTGGCGCTCGCGCCCGTTCAGGAACTCCAGCTCCAAAACCACTGCGGCGGCGACGATCTCGGCGCCGGCCTGGCTGAAGAGATCGGCCGCGGCGGCCAGCGTGCCGCCGGTGGCGAGCACGTCGTCCAGCAGCAGCACCCGCTTGCCGGCCAGGTCCAGCCCGTCGGCCGGGATCTCCAGCGCCGCGGAGCCGTACTCCAGGCTGTACTCGCGGTTCAGGACCGGCGGCGGCAGCTTGCCGGCCTTGCGCACGGCGAGCACGCCGGTGCCGAGCGTGGCGGCCACACCCGCGCCGAGCAGGAACCCGCGCGCGTCGACCCCCGCCACCAGATCGGCGTCGGGGGCACAGGCGGCGAGGCAGTCGATGACCGTCCGGAAGCCTTCGGCATCGGCGAACACCGGGGTCAGATCCGCGAAACGCACTCCGGGCGTCGGGAAGTCGTCCCGCCAGCGGGTGAGGCGCTGCACCAGCTGGCCCGCCTGTGCGGTCCGCTCGGCCACTAGCTCCTCGGATTCGATCGCCGCGTGCTTGCTCATCGAGCCCTCTCCATGGTCACCTGCGCTCACCGCTTCAACACCCAGCGGTCCATATTCCATCCGGACCCCGCCTGGGTGGGGCCCGCCAGACCGTTCTGCAGACCGTCGGCGAATGCGATAGTGCGCGGAGTCGCGAACAACGGGATGCTCGGCATCTCCGCCCACAGCAGGTTCTCGCCTTCGGTGAGCAGATTCAGTTGCGCCGTCGAATTATCGTCGGCGGCAAGCTGATCGGTGATCGAATCGTAGCGGCCATTGCCGAATCGACCGAAATTGAGGCCGTTTCCGGTGCGCAACGCGCTGGTCGCCGCGATGCCGGAGAGCGCGCCGGCCGGGCCGGGAACCGCCGCGGTGCTGCCGAGGACGGCATCGACCTTGCCCTCGCCGAGCTGACTCGGCGTGAAGTCGGCCGCGCCCGCGTCGACCACGGTGATGCCCGCCGCCTTGCAGGATTCGGCGATCATGGCGACGGTCCGGCTCCGGCGCTCGTCGGGCCCGAGATACCCGATGCGGATGGTTTGCCCGGCGGCCTTTCCTGCCGCAAGCGCGCCGGTCGCGCCCGGGATGTCGGTGTTCAGGTATTTCTTGGCGGCGCCGGTGACCGCCGGGTAGAACAGCGAATCCTCCTGCACCGTCCGGGAGTTCAGCGGCCCGGACCCCAGCGCGGTGGCCGGCAGATCCTTGGCCCGGCCGACCTGGTTGTAGAGCTCCTGCCGGGGCACGCACAGCGCGAAACCACGGCGCGCGTCGACCGCGCCGAAGACTCCCCCGGTCGCCAGCACCAGCTGCTCGGCACCCCGGCCGGGCACCGTGCGCGTCGAATACCCGTCCAGGTTCACATCTTTGAGCGATTCGCCGCCGATATCGACGACGCTGACGGCCCCGTCGCCGATCTTCTTCCCGAGATCGGCGGACTTGCCGTACACCACGATGCGCCCAGTCTCCGGCTTGTTGCCCCACCACCGTTCGTTCCCGACCAGGACCAAACCGTCGGTAGGACTGAAGGATTCGATCCGATACGGACCCGAGGACGGGAACTTCGTGACGTCCAGACCACTGGACAGAGTCCATCCGGTGTTCCAGAAATCGGCCAGCCGCCCGACCGCCCCGGAATCACCGGACTGCAAGGGCGTCACCACGTTCGGCACGTTGGCCGCGCGCGCCGCGACGTGCGCCGGCATCAGCTCACCGGCGGTGAACAGATTCCGCCAGTACTGGTAATGCCGGTCCGGCCGGAACACCACCGTGGCGTCCTTGGACCCGGGCTGGCACTCCACCCGCTCGATCGCGGCGTAGCCGGCCGTGCTCGCGGCGTCGAACAGCGATCCGCCGCCGGGTTTGCTGAACCGGCCGCTGCGGGCCGCCCAGGTCAGATACAGGTCGTCGCACGAGGTCGGCACGCCGTCGGAGTACACCCCGTCCGGGTTGAGCCGGTACTGGATGGTCTGGGCCTCGCCCGGCACCTCCTTGGCGGTGCCGACATCGGTGTCGGCGACCTGCTGCCCGTCCGGCCCGGTGTAGTAGAACCCGGTCAGCACCCGGCCGAGAACAGCGGGAGAACCGCTGCTCGCGCCCAGGGTGCTGCCGCCGTTGTAGCTGGCGATCGCGACATCGACGGCGTAGCCGATGGACGGCACCTGGTTCTTACCCGAGCACCCGGCCGCCAGCGCGACGACCGAAGCGCCCACCGCGACCAGTCCGATCAACCGCGGCGTGACGCGTGATCGCTGCATATGAACGAAACCCCCTGGGGTACTAGTTCCTTCGCTTGTGCCGTTTCCCGCTCGGCCGCGCACCCGGCTCCGGGGTCTGCCCGGCGGCGCGGCGCATCTCCGCATCCGAGGGCGGCCGTCCGGTGGCCGCGACGGCCCGCTGCTCGGCCGCGGCCAGCGCCCGAGCGCTCGCGACGCCCGACCGCTTGGCCAGCACCTTCTTGGTGTGCGCGGCGACGGGACCGAAGCGCTCCTTGAGCGACACCAGCAGCGGCGTCGCGAAGAAGATCGACGAGTAGGTGCCGACCAGCAGACCCACCAGCTGCACCAGCGCCAGGTCCTTCAAGGTGCCGACGCCGAGCAGCCAGACCGCGATCACCAGCAGGCCGACGATCGGCAGGATGCCGATCAGCGCGGTGTTGATGGATCGCATCAGCGTCTGGTTGACCGCGAGGTTGGCCTGCTCGCCGTAGGTCCGCCGGTTCACGTGCAGCACGCCCCGGGTGTTCTCCTCGACCTTGTCGAAGACGATCACCGAGTCGTACAGCGAGAAGCCGAGGATGGTGAGGATGCCGATCACCGTGGCCGGCGAGACTTCCAGGCCGACCAGCGAGTAGATGCCCGCGGTGACGGCGACGTCGAAGACCATCGCGGCCAGCGCGGCGATCGCCATGTCCCGTTCGAAGCGGATCGTGATGTAGACCGCGACGATGGCCAGGAACACCGCGAGCGCGATCAACGCCTTCTTGGTGATCTGGCCGCCCCAGGTCTCGCTCACGTCCGAGACGCTGATCGCCGCCAGGCTCGCCTTGCCGCTGGAATCCTTCGGCTGGAACTCGGCGTACAGCGCCGCCTGCAACTTCTCGACCTGGCCCTGATCGAGGGCTTCGGAGCGGATCAGCATGTTGGCGGTGGAGCCCGCGCCGACCTTCTGCACCGATTCCGGATCGGTGCCGATGGCGCCGCGGTAGACCTCTTCGACCTGGCTCTGCTCGACCGAACCCGGGAACTGGATCCGGGTGCCGCCTTCGAAGTCGATGCCGAAGTTGAAGCCGCGGAACAGGATGCTGGCCAGCGAGACCAGCAGGATGGCGGCGGTGATGAGGTACCACATCCGGCGGCGGCCGATCACGTCGATCGCGCCGGTGCCGGTGTAGAGCCGGCTGAAGAAGCCGTGCTGGGACCGGGTGTCGAAGTTGGCGTCGTAGTCCACGGCGTCCTCGGCGTCCCGCTTGCGCAGCGACGGGCTGGTCTGGTTGCTCATCGAGTCCTCACACCTTCGGAGACGGTGGCGCCGGCGGCCCGGCGTTCCCTGGCCACCTCTTGGATCGCACCCAGGCCGTTCACGCCGGGCTTGGCCCAGAACTGCGAGCGCGAGGCCAGCATGACCAGCGGCATGGTCACCAGGAACACCACGACGACGTCGAGGACGGTGGTGAGTCCGAGGGTGAACGCGAAGCCCTTCACCTGACCGACCGCGAGGATGTAGAGCACCGCGGAGGCGATCAGGCTGACCGCGTTACCGGACAGGATGGTGCGGCGGGCACGGGCCCAGCCGCGCGGCACCGCGGAACGGAAGCTGCGGCCTTCGCGCATTTCGTCCTTGATGCGTTCGAAGAACACCACGAACGAGTCGGCGGTCATACCGATACCGATGATCAGACCGGCGATACCGGCCAGATCCAGGGTGAACCCGATCCAGCGGCCGAGCAGCACCATGATGCCGTATACCGCCAGGCCCGAGGCGAACAGCGAGATGGCGGTGAGGAATCCGAGCATCCGGTAGTACGCGAGGCAGTAGAGCAGCACGACCAGCAGGCCGATCGCACCGGCCAGCAGACCCGCGCGCAGCGAGGACAGACCCAGTGTCGCCGAGACGGTTTCGGCTTCGGAGGTCTGGAACGACAGCGGCAGCGAACCGTACTTCAGGGTGTTCGCGAGTTCCTTGGAGCTCGATGCGGTGAAGTTGCCGGAGATGGTGGTGCGGCCGCCCAGCTGCGGGCCCTGCTGCACGACGGGGGCGGAGACCACCCGCGAATCGAGCACGAACGCGACCCGGTTCTGCGGGGACTGCTGCTTGATGGCGTCACCGGTGATGGCGGCCCAGGCGTCACTGCCGCCGGACTTGAACTCCAGGTTCACCTCGTGCCGCGCCTGCTGGGAGTTCAGGCCCGAGGTGGCGTCCTTGATCTCCTGGCCGTCGATCTTGCTCGGGCCGAGCAGGTACACCTCGGGGTTCGGCGAGTTGGGCACCGAGCAGGTGATCAGCGGCAGCGCCGGATCGTCGTTGCCGGCCAGCGGGTCCGGCTTGGAGCAGTCCATGGCCAGCACCGCGGCCTGCTGCACCGCGGGATCGGAACTCTGCCGGGTCGCCTTCGCCTCGGCGATTTCCTTCTGTGCGATCTCCTGGGGGGTCAGGCCACCCGGATCGGCGGGCTGCGTCGGCGCCTGCGCCGGGAAGACGCGGGGCTGCGGCGCGGGTTCCGCGGGCGGAACCTCGGCGGGCGGCTGATCGGCCGGCGGCACGACCGCGGGCGCCTCGGGGGCGGGCGCCGGCTGGGTCGGCTGGGTCGCCTGCGTGGGCACCTTGCCGTCCGGGCCGACCGGGACCGCCGCCAGCACCGGGCGGATGTAGAGCTTGGCCGTGGTGGCCAGGGCACGCGCCTGCTGCCCGTCGTCACCGGGCACGGTGATGACGATGTTGTCGCCGTCGATGACGACCTCGGAACCGCCGACACCGAGACCGTTGACGCGGTTCTCGATGATCTCCTGCGCCTTCTTCAGGCTGTCCTGGCTCGGCTTGCTGCCGTCGGGAGTACGGGCGGTCAGCGTGACCCGGGTACCACCCTGCAGGTCGATGCCGAGCTTGGGCGTCGGGGCTTTGTCCCCGGTGAAGAACACCAGCGCATAGATCACGGCCAGCAGCGCGGCGTAGACGCCGAGCAGCCGGAGCGGATGTTGCGCCGATCCCTGAGAAGGTGGCACAGCAGGTATCTCCTAGGCGGAAGTCGAGTGGAACGAAAGCACAAGCGCGCACGCGCCCGGGCAGTGCTGAACGATATGGCTCCGGGCGGTGCGGCGGAAGAGGTCAGTCCTTGGTCAGCCGGGTTTCGGGCTGCTCGGGCGCATCGTCGACAACGGCCGTGGGCTCTTCGGCAGCCGGGGTCACCGCTTCCGGCTCCTCGGCCGTGGCGGTCTCCTCGGCGCGGATCTCACGGATCGCCGAGCGCATCCAGGTGGTGACGACGTCCTCGGCGATCTCCAGGTCGACGGTGTCCTCGTCGACGTCGACGACCGTGCCGTACAGACCCGACGTGGTGATGACGCCGACACCGACCTGCAGGCCGGATTGCATCTCGGCCACCTTCGCCTGGTGCTTGCGCTGGCTGCGGAACTGGAAAAACATCAGCGCGGCCAAGCCGACCGCCATGATGAGCAGAAGGTCCATCGTCGAAGTCAGTCCCTAATCTTGTGGATGAATGGGCATGTACGCCCCTAGTCTGCCAGTTCCGGTATCAACCGCCACACCGGCACGCCTCAACACGGCAGCGGGCCCCGCCGTGCGACAACGGCGGGGCCCGGACCGTACCTGGTTCAGGCAGAGGCCTTTACCGGCTCGGCGCCGAACGAATAGTCGTCCAGCGGGAAGCTGACCGCCTGCTTGTGCGTGCTCACGGTGCTGTTCGGGCGCAGCAGCGCCGCCTCGCCGTGCTGGTTGAAGTAGTAGCTGCGCGCGGTGGCGCAGTCGCCGCCGTAGAACACCGAGGCGCCGAGCTTGTCGGTGACCTGGTCCAGGAAACGATCATTGGCCTGCTGGGTCACCTCGAAGGTGTGCTCGCCGCGCCGGAACATCTCCCCGAAGAGGCGGGCGATGTGCTTCATCTGCCCCTCGATGGTGGTGAAGTAGGACAGACCGCTGTAGGAGTACGGGCTGTTCAGGCTCAGGAAGTTCGGGAACTTCGGCACCGTGATGCCCTCGTAGGCCTGGAAGCGGTTGTCGCGCCACCACTTTCCGAGGTTGACGCCCTCGCGGCCGATGATCTCGATGGCCGGGAAGTTCACGTCCCACAGATTGAAGCCGGTGGCCAGGATCAAGGTGTCGATCTCGGTCTTGTGGCCGTCGGCGGTGACGATGCCGTCGGCCTCGATGCGCTCGATCGAATTGGTCTCCAGGTGCACGTGCGGCTGGTTGAAGACCTTGAAGTAGTGGTTGGAGAAGGTGGGGCGCTTGCAGCCGAAGTCGTACTTCGGGGTCAGCTGCTTGCGCGTTTCCTTGTCGCGGACCTGTGCGAACAGGTGCGCCTTGGCCAGCACGGCTGCGCCCTTGTTCAGCAGTTTCGCCTGCTTGTAGTGCAGGACGCCGACCACCATCAGCGCTTCGAGCATGGTGGTGTTGGCCAGGCGCGCGGCCTTCTGGGTGGCGGGGACCTTCGCGAACAGCTGCTGCACCGGGGCCGGGATCTTGGCGTCGACCTTCGGCACCACCCAGATCGGGGTGCGCTGGAAGACGGTCAGCTCGGCGACCTTCTTCGCGGCCTCGGGGACCAGCTGCACGGCGGTGGCGCCGGTGCCGATAATCGCGGCCTTGCGGCCGGTCAGGTCGAAATCGTCCTCCCACGCGGTGGTGTGGATGATCTTGCCCGCAAAGGTCTCGATACCGGGGAACGGCGGGGTGTAGGGCTGGGAGAGGAAGCCCGTCGCGGTGAGAAGGTAACGGCCGGTCAATGTTTCACCGCCCTGAACGGAAACCACCCAGTGCTGGTGCTCCTCGTCCCAGCGGGCGCCGTCGACGACCGTGCCGAAGCGCATCCGGCGGCGCAGGCCGTACTTGCCGGCCACGTGCTCGGCGTAGCGCTTGAGCTCCTTGCCCGGCGCGAACAGGCGCGACCAGAACGGGTTGGGCTCGAAGGAGTAGGAGTAGGTGACCGAGGCGATGTCCACGGCCAGTCCCGGATAGTGGTTGACGTGCCAGGTGCCGCCCAGATCGGCCTCCCGCTCCAGGATCACGTAATTGCTCAGGCCGAGCCGGTCGAGCTCGATGCCCGCACCCATTCCGCCGAATCCCGCACCGACCACGATGGCATCGAATTGAGGCGCCACGTCGAACCTCCAGAAGATTTTGTGACACTTGCATCACGGAATGACACATCATTCCGTTTGTGACGACTGTATCATCGTGCAGGTGACGAAGCCAACGACCCGAGCCCCGCGAGCAGCGGCCGGCGGCGCGGTAGCGCGCCGTAAAGCCGAACTGCGCCAAGGCATCATCGACACCGCCTTCGTCTGCTTCGCCGAGAAGGGCTATCACGCCACCGGCATCGCCGATATCGCAGGTCAGCTCGGCATCGGGCACGGCACCTTCTACCGGTACTTCAGCAATAAACGCGACATCATCGACCACGTCATCGATGATCTGGCCGCGCGGATCGTGGAAACCCTGGGCACCGAGAACGCCCCGGACGCGGCAACCAGCCTGGACGAGTACCGGGCGCAGCTGGACCGGATCGGCACCGCGCTCACCCGCATCCTGATCCAGGACCGCCGGATCGCCCAGCTCCTGCTGTTCCACGCCACCGGCATCGACGACGAACTCACCGCCCGGCTCTACGGTCTGCTCGACACCGCCGACGCCCTGACCGCCGGATATCTGGAGCACGGCGTCGAACTCGGTTACCTGCGCGCCGATCTCGACACCCTCAATACCGCCAAGGCGGTCACCGGCATGCTGCTCGCCGGAATCGTGCACGGCCTGCGCGATCCGGACGAAACCTCGATCGAAGCGCTCACCGAGGCGATCCGCCGCCTGCTCATCGACGGCGTGCGCAAGGACTGAGATCGGTTGGGCGCGTTCAGCAAAGACTGAGCACCGCGTCTGGGACCCTGACACAATATTTCGAGTGATGACCCCCGAGGACGTGAGCCGGATCCATTTCGCCATGCCACCGGTCGGGCATCGCGGCTATCACGCGGACGAAGTCGACGCGTTCCTGGAGCTGGTCGCCTCGACGCTGGAAGGACGAGGCGTCCTGACCGCCGACGACGTGCGGCATGTGCACTTCGACGCGCCCCGTTTCGGCGGGCGCGGCTACCAGGCCGACCAGGTCGACGAGTTCCTGGATCGGGTGCGGATCGAGCTGGAGATCCGGCAGCGCGGGACCCGGCCGGTGCCGGCCGCCGGCAACGGTTCCGGTCCGGCCGCCTTACTCAGCCCCGATGACGTGCACCGGATGCGGTTCACGTCGGCGCCCGTCGGGCGGCGGGGCTATCACGAGGAGGAAGTCGACGCGTTCATGGATCTCGTCGCCGCGACGCTCGCGCATGGTGGGCCGGGGAGTCTGACCACCGCGGATGTCCGGGGCGTGCATTTCACCGAGGCCCGGCTCGGGACCCGCGGTTACGCACGCGACGAGGTGGACGCGTTCCTGGACTTGGTGATCACGGCGCTCGAGAAGAGCCACCACCACTGATTCAGCCCTGGACGCTGTGCAATTCGGCTTCGCGCAGGTCGTCCGGGAAGACGAAGCGGCGGAACGCCCAGAAGCGGAAGCCCATCGCGAGCAGGACACCGAGGATCTGGCCGGTGACGAAGTTGGCGACCGCCTGGGTGAGCGGGCCCACGTGCGGCACCCGCAGGTTCAAGACGTAGAGCGAGATCGCCTGCGGGATCAGCGTGACAACGACACCCAAGGCGCTGACCGCAAAGAACAGGGCCGCTTCGTGGTGGCGCTGACGTCCGCCCCGGGTCCGGAACGACCACTCCCGATTGAGGATGTAGGAGGCGATGATCGCGATCAGCACACCCAACAGCCGCGCTGTCAGCGGTTTCTCACCGAGCACGGTCAACTTCGCGGCGTACACCACACCGGTGTCAATGAACCAGGTGACAGCGCCGACCACCGCGAATTTCATCAGCTCGCGGTGCTGAATCGCCTTGGAGCGATAGGGCTCCGGCAAACGATCGACAACAGACTGCACCACGGTCATGCGACCGACTGTAGCGGGGAGATCCGCAGTGCGCCCGTCCAGATATCGGCTGTAACCACGCCCTAGCCGAAATGTGTTGTCACCGAGTTCGCTACGGCCCGCACGGCACGCAGCCATTAGCTGTCAGATTGCTCTCGCTTGGGACATGTCGTCGCCGGGCACGGTTTCCGGCTGTGCGGCAGACACCTACGTCCAACTCCGAGCGACAACCGACGGAACCGGGACAGATTGTCGCTCAGAGTTGGAGACCCAACACACCCGCAGGAAAGGGCCGCAACGGACGCCAGGGATTAGCTGTCCGCCGACGAGGGGCGGTCGAACAGGCTCAGGGTCGGCTGCGGTTCGCGGGCGCGGACGTCGATGGAACCGAAGGCCAAATCAGCGGGTGGGACCAGGCCGAGGTGCTCCCAGGCAGCGGCAGTGGCGACGCGCCCGCGCGGGGTGCGGGCGACCATCCCGGCGCGGACCAAGAACGGTTCGCAAACCTCTTCGACGGTGGCCGCTTCCTCCCCGACCGCGACTGCGAGGGTAGACACGCCGACGGGGCCGCCGTTGAAACCCCGGACCAGGGCGGACAAGACGGCTCGGTCCAGGCGGTCCAGGCCCAGCGCGTCGACGTCGTAGACCTCCAAGGCGGCCTGCGCGATCGGCCGGGTGATGCGGCCGTCGGCGCGCACCTCGGCGTAGTCGCGGACGCGGCGCAGCAGGCGGTTGGCGATGCGGGGCGTGCCGCGGGAACGGCCCGCGACCTCGGCGGCGGCGTCGCGTTCGATCTCGACGCCGAGAATCTCGGCCGAGCGCAGCAGGATGCGCAGCAGCTCATCGGGTTCGTAGAAATCCATGTGCCCGGTGAAACCGAAGCGGTCGCGCAGCGGGCCGGTCAGCGCGCCCGAGCGAGTTGTCGCGCCCACCAGGGTGAACGGGGCGATGTCCAGCGGGATCGAGGTGGCGCCGGGGCCTTTGCCGACGACCACGTCGACGCGGAAATCCTCCATGGCCAGGTACAGCATTTCCTCGGCGGGGCGGGCGATGCGGTGGATCTCGTCGATGAACAGCACGTCACCCTCGACCAGGTTGCTGAGCATGGCCGCGAGGTCGCCGGCGCGCTCCAGCGCCGGGCCGGAGGTGATGCGCAGGGCGGTGCCGAGTTCGCCGGCGATGATCATCGCCATCGAGGTCTTGCCGAGGCCGGGCGGGCCGGACAGCAGGACGTGATCGGGTGTGCCGCCGCGCTGTTTCGCGCCGCGCAACACCAGCGCCAGCTGTTCCCGGACGCGCGGCTGGCCGATGAAGTCGTCCAGGGATTTCGGGCGCAGGCTGGCCTCGATGTCCCCGTCGGACTTCAAATAGCTTGCGGTGACCTGGGATTGCTCGTCGGATGCTGTCTCGTCCGCGGTCTCGTCGTATTCCATGGCGGCCTAGCGGTTCTTGCCGAGCAGGCTCAGAGCGGCGCGCAGCGCGGTGGAGGTGTCGGCGGCGGGCTGCTCGGCCAGCACCGAATCCACGGCCTGCTCGGCCTGTTTCAGCGGGAAGCTGAGGCCGGTGAGCGCTTCCACCACCTGGTCACGCACCGGCGTGACCGCGACGCCGGGGCCGCTGCCCGGCGGACCGGCCTGTACCGGAATGAGATTCACCTTGTCGCGCAGTTCGACGACCATGCGTTCGGCGCCGCGCTTGCCGATGCCGGGCACGCGGGTCAGCGCCGCCACATTGCTCTCGGCGAGCGCTTTGCGCAGCGCTTCGGGCTCCAGCACCGCGAGTACCGCCATGGCCAGGCGCGGGCCCACCCCGGACACGGTTTGCAGCAGACCGAACAGGTCGCGCGATTCGGTGTCGGCGAACCCGAACAGAGTCTGCGAATCCTCGCGCACGATCATCGCGGTGTAGAGCCGGATCTCCTCGCCGCGGGTTAGCGTGGCCAGCGTCGAAGGGGTCGCGTTCAACCGGTACCCGATTCCGCCCGCCTCGAGCACCGTGTGGTCGAGCGCGATTTCGAGCACCTCACCGCGTACCGACGCGATCACCCGCGTACCGCCTTCCGTTGTTCAGCAAGCTTTTCGGTGTAGCGCCTGCGGACCTCGGCCGCCTGCGCTTCGGCTTTGGCCATCCGATCCAGCAGCGGCGCCCGCCAACAATGACAGATCGCCAGCGCCAGCGCATCAGCCGCGTCCGCCGGTTTCGGCGCCACCGCCAACCCCAGGATTCGCGTCACCATCGCCGTCACCTGCGCCTTGCCGGCGGTGCCGCTGCCGGTGACGGACGCTTTCACCTCGCTGGGGGTGTGAAAGGCCACCGGTATGCCGCGCCGCGCCGCCGCGAGCGCGATCACCCCGCCGGCCTGCGCCGTGCCCATCGCGGTGCGCACATTGTGCTGCGCGAACACGCGCTCGATCGCGACGGCCTCGGGTTTGTGTGTGTCCATCCAGGTTTCGGCCGCGTCGGCCACCAGCATCAACCGCTGCGCCAGATCCATCTCGGGCGGGGTGCGCACCACATCCACGGCGATGGCGGTGACCTTCCGGCCGAGCCCGCCCTCGACCATACTGATTCCGCACCGGGTGAGCCCGGGGTCCACGCCCATCACCCGCACGAAAACCCCTCTCGCAGACACGAACAACTGTTCGAGAGTCTAGTGGAATCCGGTACGACTCTCCGCAAGGACACTCCAGCGGGCTCAGGCAACCTGAGCGGCGAACGCAGAGTACGCCGTTTCGTCGAAGAGAACGAACCGCACCTCCGACACCCGAGTCGCACTGGCGCGCACGGTTTCCACCGCGATGCGCGCGCCGTCGTCGAGCGGCCAGCCGTAGATCCCGGTGGAGATCGCCGGAAACGCGACCGTCGCAGCGCCGAGTTCGTCTGCCACGCGCAGGGATTCGCGATAACAGGAGGCAAGGAGATCGGAGCGGTCCTCGGTGGCCGACCAGACCGGGCCGACCGTGTGAATGACCCAGCGGGCATCCAGCTTGCCCGCGGTAGTCGCCACGGCCTGCCCTGTTCTGAGCCCCTTGCCGTACTGCGAGGCACGTAGCGCACGGCATTCGGCCAGGATCTCCGGCCCGCCCTTGCGATGAATCGCGCCGTCGACTCCCCCGCCGCCGAGCAGCGAGGAGTTGGCGGCGTTGACGATCGCGTCGACCGACTGCGCGGTGATGTCACCACGGACCAATACCAGCGAAACCATGGCTGAATCCTCCCATCCGGCAATCATCATCGACAACGCGTAACCAGTCGGTTACGCTTTTCTCGTGGACGAAGTGGCAGGGGCGATCGCCGACCCGATCCGGCGGGAGATCCTGGAAATGCTCGATGGACAGCAGCTGGCCGCGGGCGACATCGCCGCACGATTCGACATCAGCAGACCCGCGATCAGCCGGCACCTGCGCGTGCTGCGCGAAAGCGGGCTGGTCCGCGCCGAACTCGTGGGCAGAGAGCGGATCTACACCCTCGATGCCGGACCGCTCGGCGAACTCGCCGAGTGGATCGCGCGATTCGGCCGCGGCGCCTGGGAGCGCCGCTTCGACGCATTGGAAACCGAGGTCTACCGAACCCGGCGCGAACACCGTGCCGAGGCAGCCCGGCAGACGACAAAGGAGAACACAGCATGACCATCCAACCCACCGGCCGCCTGCACACCACCGACGCCGGCCACGACCTGGTATTGACCCGAACCTATCGCGCGCCGATCGAGGACGTCTGGATGAGCTTGACCGAACCAGACCGCACCGCCCGCTGGTACGGGCCGTGGACGGGCGAAGCCGGACCGGGCCGCACCATCAAGGTGCAGATGAGTTTCGAAGAGGGGCAGCCCTGGACGGACATGCGCATCGAGGTCTGCGAACCGCCGCACCGCCTGGAGGTCTCCGCGACCGACGAGGCCGGCTCGTGGCTGCTCGAAGTCCAGTTGACCCAGCAGAGCGACACCACCGAATTCCGCTTCATTCAGCATCTGCGCGGCGATCAGCTGGGAATGGTGCCGCAGATCGGGGCGGGGTGGGAGTACTACCTGGACATGTTCGGGGCGGCCCACACAGGTGTGGACCGCCCCGATTTCGGCGACTACTACCCCGCTCTCGCGGAGTACTACGAAGACCTGGCCAAAGGCTAGTCGTCGAGCTGCGCCATGACCTCGTCGGAGATGTCGACGTTGGTGTACACGTTCTGCACGTCGTCGCTGTCCTCGAGCGCGTCGACCAGCTTGAACACCTTGCGCGCGCCGTCGGCGTCGACCGCGACCGACACCGAGGGCTGGAAGCCGGACTCGGCCGAGTCGTAGTCGATGCCGGCGGACTGCAGGGCCTGGCGGACCGGGATCAGATCACCCGGTTCGCTGATGACCTCCCAGGAATCGCCCAGGTCGTTGACCTCTTCGGCGCCCGCGTCGAGCACCGCCATCAGCACGTCGTCCTCGGACAGGCCGTTCTTCTCCAGGGTGACCACACCCTTGCGGCCGAACAAGTACGACACCGAGCCCGGGTCGGCCATATTGCCGCCATTGCGGGTCATCGCGACCCGGACCTCGCCCGCGGCACGGTTGCGGTTGTCGGTGAGGCACTCGATCAGCACGGCGACACCATTGGGGCCGTAGCCCTCGTACATGATGGTCTGCCAGTCCGCGCCACCGGCTTCTTCACCGCCGCCGCGCTTGCGCGCACGCTCGATGTTGTCGTTGGGCACCGACGACTTCTTCGCCTTCTGGATGGCGTCGTAGAGCGTCGGGTTGCCGCCCGGGTCACTGCCACCAGTCCGGGCCGCCACCTCGATGTTCTTGATCAACTTGGCGAAGAGCTTGCCGCGCTTCGCGTCGATACCCGCCTTCTTGTGCTTGGTGGTGGCCCATTTGGAGTGGCCGCTCATGCCCTACTTCCTTCAGGTCGATTGCACGTCTGGAAACTTCACCAGACTACTCGGCCGGTCACGGAAGCTTTCCCAGGGCTTGATCAGAGCGTGATTCCGTAGGACTCGTCGAAGAACGCGCCCGCGATGTAGGCCGGCGTCGCATAGGCGAAACCGTGGTCACCCCAGGCCGTGCCCCAGCTGTTGCGCACGATGAAGCGGCCGTTGGCCTGATAGCCGACGATCGCGACCGCGTGTCCGCCGCGCACGGTGCCGGGCACGAATTCCTCCAGAACCCCGCCGTTGGCGGTGGCGTTGTCCCAGGTCTGGTCCACGCCGAAGCCGGCGAGGATGGGCCCGTTGTTGGCGAGCCAAGCCTTCCAGTTGGCGAGATTCTTGCCCAGGTTGAAGTAGGAGGCGACCCGCTGCTGCGCGGCGTGCGCCCAGAACACGTTCTCCGCACCGGTGTACATCTTGGTGACGATGTGAAACGGCAGCATTTCTTCGCGCACCGCGCCGTACTTGCGGGTCACCTCGACCGCGGCCTTCAGCGAGGTGCCGCCGCCTTCGATGAAGGTCTCGGGCCGCTGAACGAACTCGTCGGTCTCCTTCGAGCTCATCCAGATGAAACGCGGCGAGACCCGATCGGCCTTGTCGATCCGGTTCGCGGTGACCAGGTGATAGCGCATCAGCCCGTCCCCCGTCGCCCAGCCGACACAGGAGCCGGTGTCCTCCTGATCGCCGATAGTCCACCAGTCGCGGCGCAGATCCACCGCTTGCGGGAGCGCGGCCACCACGCCCAGCGTGCCGGCCGCGACCGCGTCACCAAAAGTCCAGTCCTGCTCGGTTTCGCGGGAAGGAACCAGATTGCAAACCCGCTCTTCGGCCGGGTATTCGTGATTCGTCATGATCGTGCGTCTTTTCATCCAGTGGTGCAGCACCACTCCGGGACGATTCGGCTGCCCGGATCAGATAATCGTCGCGGTCGCCACGACCGGAATCACGAGTAGCGAATACTCGATTCCGCGGCGTTGATCAGCGCTTTCGGTACGTAGTCCGGAGCGCGGCTACGCAGTAGCGCGCACCATGCCGACGAACAGATCGTGCACCCGCAGATCGCCGGTGACCTCCGGGTGGAACGAGGTGGCCAGGACATTGCCCTGGCGCGCCGCCACGATCCGCCCGGCGAACGGGCCGCTCGGAACAGTCGCGAGCACCTCGACGCCGGCCCCCGCGCGCTCCACCCAGGGGGCCCGGATGAACACGGCGCGGATCGGGGAATCCAGGCCGGTGAAGTCGAGATCGGTTTCGAAGGAGTCGACCTGGCGGCCGAAAGCGTTGCGGCGCACCGTCATATCGATGCCCGACAGGTGCTGGGCGTCGGGGCGGGTGTCGAGCACCTCGGAAGCCAGCAGGATCATCCCGGCGCAGGAGCCGAAGGCGGGCATGCCGTCGCGGAGGCGGGCGCGCAGCGGTTCGAGCAGTTCGAAGGCCTCCAGCAGCTTGCTGATGGTGGTGGACTCGCCGCCCGGCAGGACCAGCGCGTCGACCGCGTCCAGTTCGGACCGGCGGCGCACGCTCACCGGTTCCGCGCCGGCGTGTTCCAGGGCCGCGAAGTGCTCGCGGACATCCCCCTGCAAAGCGAGTACGCCGATACGGGGCGAACTCGTGGCCCGCTGCGGCTCCCGCGCGGCGATCACCGACTGCTCAGCCATGCTGCCCGCCCTCGCGCATCGTCCGGATCAGACCCTCCTGGACGACGGCCGCGACCAGTTCGCCCTGACGGTTGAAGATCTTGCCGCCGGTCAGCGCGCGGCCGAAGCCCGCCGACGGCGAGGACTGGTCATAGAGCAGCCAGTCGTCGGCGCGGAAGGGCCGCAGGAACCACATGGCGTGATCGAGCGAAGCGTTCTGGGTCTCCTCGTCCGGGTGGATGACCTTCGAGGAACCGAGCAGCGTCATATCGCTCATATAGGCCAGCGTGCAGACGTGGAACAGCGGGTCGTCGGGCAGCGGATGCCGGTAGCGGAACCAGACCTGTTGCTGGGAGACGACGCCGTCGCGGCGGGACACCTCGCCGGGCGGAACCGGGCGGATGTCCCAGTGCTCCCATTCGCGCATGGCCCACAGGCGTTCCGGGCTCATCGTGGTCTGCGCGTCGGGCAGGCCCTCGGGCTCGGAGACCAGCGGCATCACGTCCTGATGCTCGGGCCCCTGATCACCGGAGTGGAAGGAGGCCGACATGGTGAAGATCGCCTTGCCGTCCTGCACGCCGGTGACGCGCCGCGTGCAGAACGAACGCCCGTCCCGGATCCGGTCCACCAGGTAGACGGTGCGCTCTTCCGGATTGCCGGGCCGCAGGAAGTAGCCGTGCAGGGAATGCACCTGGAACTGCGGATCGACCGTCCGCACCGCCGACACCAACGCCTGCCCGGCCACTTGGCCGCCGAACGTGCGCGGCAACTGGGTCTTGGTGGATGCGCCGCGGAAGATGTCGCGTTCTAGCCGCTCGATCTCCAGCGCCTCTTCGATCGTCGCCATGCGCGCAACATTATCCGGCGCATTCCGCACCGACACGCTTGGCTTGCGGGTTACGGACAACCCAGGCAAACAGGTGACACCCTGTCGCGTGTGACCGAGTCGCTGACAATGCGTGCCATCACCACCGTGTCCGAGCTGGTGAACTCCTATGCCACCGAAATCGCCGGTGCCGACCTACCCCCACTGAGCTGGATGTGGGATTGCTGCGCTCGTTTCGGCGACGCGGAAGCCGAGTTATGCGGCACCTGTCACCCCGATCTACCTGCACGGGAAGCGAATTCGCAGGTGCTGGCGTGGGCGCGGGCGCTGAATCTGCACGACTCCACCACCGCGCGCGATGTCGCCGACGGCCGACGCGCCTTCAGCGGGACGCTCGGCGAGTCCCGCATCCGCCTGACCGCCGTCGTCGAATCCACCAGTCCGGCAACCGAAACGCAACCCCTGATCATCCTGGCCTAGCGGCCGGGATCGGAGTACAACGGGAGCATGGCCGAGCCCGGGTCCACACCGTCCTTCCGCGCTGATCAGCCCGGCGACAGCGAGCATCAGGCACTGCTCGTCAGCATTCTGGACGCGCAGTCCGCGTTGCCGGGCGTGCGGCGGCTACGGCGGTGGACCTTGGACGCCTTGGCGGTGCGGCCGGGTGATCGGGTGATCGATATCGGGTCGGGGACCGGTTCGGAAGTGGTGGCGCTGGCCGCACTGGCCGGCCCCACCGGTGCGGCCACCGGTGTCGATCCGAATCCGGCCATGCTGGTGGAGGCCGAGGCGCGCGCCACGGCGCTGGGCGTGCGGGCCGAGTTCGTCAAGGGCGACGCGTACAACCTGCCGTTTCCCGATGCCAGTATCGACGCGGTGCGCTGCGAGCGGGTTTATCAGCATCTCGACGATCCCGCTCGGGCGACCGCGGAGATCGCCCGCGTCCTGCGGCCGGGTGGCCGGGTGGTGCTCGTCGACAGTGATTGGTCGACCGGCATCATTCATCCCGGTGATCCCGAAGTCGTTCGCGCCCTGAACGACTCATGGTTGAGCCAGACCACCAATCACGACTCCGGGCGGCATCTGCGCGGTCTGCTCACCGCCGCGGGCCTGGTCGTCGACGACATCGGCGCCGACGCGGTCATCTGGGATCTCGGGATCATCGACACCATGTATCGTGCCAGCACCGACCACGCGGTGGCCGCTGGGGCCATCACCGCTGAGCAGCGGGACCAACTGATCGCGGATCTGCGGCACGGCGTCGAGATCGGCGACTATCACTTCTCGGTGACCATGTTCGCAGTTCTCGCCCACCGCCCGGATCAGTGACGCGGGGCCGGAAGAAATCCGGTCTGGACGAAGTAGTCGATGTGCCGGTCGATCAAATCGATGCTCATCGGCGGGCAGTCGATGCCGGAGCCGGCCAGGGCGATGCGTGCGTTCGAGTCGTCCCAGGAGACCGGCGTACCTGAAAAGCCCGCTTGCTCCCCCAGAATGAGCGCGCGAGCGAGATCGGGGTCGTCGCCCGCGGCGGTTTCCAGCCGGGCCGCCAGTCCCGATACCGGCATAGTGACGATCTCGAAACCTTTGTGGCGCAGTCGTTCCCATACCAGTCCACAGCGGATCGAGGTTTGGTTGACCAAGTGGTGGACCGGCGCGGCAGCGCTATCGACCGGGCGGTCCGACGGCGCGGCAGTGGCGTGGATCAGGGTGTGCACGATCGCGGAGGCCACATAGTCGGCGGGGACGAGACTCACTTCGAGGTCGGCGGGAGGTACGCCGCCCAAGAGGATCGCTGCCCGGACCAGAGTCCAGAAGGCGTCGTCGGGGCTGGCTGCGCCGGTGTGCGGATTGCCGCAGATGCGGTCTGGGCGATGGATCACGGTCGGTAGACCGCGGGCGGCGGCTTGGGCGGTCAGGACCTCGCCCACCCATTTGCTCAGGACATAGCCGTTGCCGGACAGCTCGCCGAGTGCCGGACGAGCGGATTCGAGAACCGGGGACATGGGTGCCGCGGTCGCCGATCCGACCGATGTCGTCGACACGAAATGCACCGGTTTCGGGATCGCGGTGCAAGCGAATCGGAGCACCGTCGCGGTGCCGAGGGTGTTGGCCGCGCGTAGTCGCGCGTACGGCTCGGCGTGGTTGACGCGTGCGCCGTTGTGGATGACGGCGTCGACGTCGCGCGAGAGCGCGGCGTATTCAGCGGTGGGGAGGCCGAACTGCGGCATCGTGAGATCGCCCGCGATCGGGATCACCCGGGCGGCGACCTGCGGACTCCACAGGCGGTAGCGGTGGAGCGCGGCGAGGATTCTGGCGCGGGCCGCGTCCCGATCGGCGGCGCGCACGAGGCAGTGCACCTCGGCGTCGGTCCGTGCCGCCAGCTCGTGCAGCAGGTGAGCACCGAGGAATCCGGCGGCTCCGGTGAGAAAGACGCCGCGCGGAGCGGGTACTGCGAGCGCCGAGCCCGCCACCGAATCGGAATCGCGTGGGGTTCGCGCTTCCGGAACGATCGAGCCGTCCAGTCGCGCGTCGGCGGCCAGCTCCGGCGGCGGCGCTGCTCGTGGCGCGGACCGGCGCGGAATCGCGTTCGACCCCGCCAGTTCCGCGATCGACCGCAGCTGCGCGTCGAAACCGAAACCACCGGGGCCATTCGTCATCGGGGATGGCTTCCGATGACGGTTCATGCGTCGAATTTTATCGAGCGCCGGGCCCGCCGCCGCGCCCGCAATTCTGGGGCCCACGGAAGTTCGGGCGCGGCTGGTGCGATCAGGCGGGGCAGGCCGCCGAGGGCTGGTTGGCCAGCTGGAGCATCTGGCAAACCCAGGTCTTCTGGACCTTCCACTTGCCGTCCTCGGCGACGAAGGGCACGTCAGCGATGTTCTCCTGGCCGTTGAAGACCAGCTTCGCCTTGGCGTTCACGGTGTCGCCGAAGGCGGTGACATCGGTGACCTCGATGCTGGCGTTGGTGCTCTTGTAGGCCTCGGCGAGGCGGTTCGGCAGTTCCGGGTCCGCTTCGGCGCCCTGGATCCAGCCCAGCTTCTCCGCGTTCGGCACGCTCGGATCGAGAGCCTTCTGGAGTTGGGCGTTCAACTCGGCTGCGGTCGGAACCGGCGGCAGGTTCGCGGCACTCGTAGCCGGAGCACTGGTGGTGCTGGTGCTCGTCGGCTTCGAGTCCGGCTTGTCGTCACTGCCGCAGGCGGTCAGGCCGAGCGCGGCCACCAGGGCCAGGCCGGCGATGGCGATACGTCCGGTGTTGCGAAGCTTCAACTGCTCGTCCTTTGTTCGATCAGAGTCGAATCCTGAAGCTATCCAGTGGCTCTGTGGGAACGATAAGACAGCTGTGAGCCGGGTCGAAGAGTTCGAGCATGATGGTGCGGTGCCCGAGTTCACCGCCATCACGCCCTCCGCCTTGGCCGATCTGATCGCCGCGCGTGCGACGGAGCTGGCGGGGCACGCGGTGATCGCGGTCGACGGAGCCGATGCCGCGGACCCCCTCGCTCTTGCGCGGCAGGTAGCCGAGCGACTCCGGACCGGCGGGCGCCCGGCCGAGGTGGTGTCGCTGCACGATTTCGTGCGCCCGGCCTCCCTGCGCCTGGAATACGATCCGACCGACGAGTTCACCTATCGCACTGCATGGTTCGACTACGACGGGGTGAATCGCGAAGTGCTGGTCGCGCTCCGGCGGCACGGGCAGTGGCTGCCCGCTCTGTGGGACGAGCGCACCGACCGGTCGGCGCGGGCCCGGATCCGCACCGCCGCACCGCATACCGTGCTGCTGCTGGCGGGGCCGATGCTGCTCGGCCGGAGTCTCGCATTCGATCTCTCCGTGGCGCTGCGTATGTCGGAGGGTGCGCTGCGCCGACGCACCGACCCGGCCGAATTGTTCACCGTCGACGCCGTGCGTACGCATCAGCGCACCGGCGACGCCGAGCCCGACATCCTGGTTGCCTGGGATCATCCGGACCGACCGGCGGTACGGGTGGCGGCCTAGCTCACGTCGGGAACTGGCTGATGCGCGTGTTTTGGAAAGTGGTGAACAACCAGGTCCCGTTGGCGCGCACCGCGACCCGGGTCTGGACGGATCGAGCCTCGGGCGGGGCGGCCGCGCCGGGCGGCATCGGTTTGTCGCCGACGGTGACGAGGACCGCGGTGTCGGGCGTGGGGAATCGGATTGTGCGCGTGTCGGGTTCGGCCATGCGGGTGCCCTTCATGAACCCGTCGAAGCCCTCCTGCATGACGGTGGCGAGTTCGGCGCGGCCGCGGATGAATTCACCGATGACCGAGACGAAGTCGGCATCGGGGGTGAAGGTCGCGGCGAAGGCGGCGCCGTCGCCGGCGGCCCAGGCGTCCATCTGGGTGCGGAGCAATTCAAGGACTGCTGTTTCGTCGGTCATGATCTCACCGGTCCCCACGGCGTAGGCCCGCGTATTCGAGGGCGGCGAAGGTCGCGACGAATGCCGCACCCACGAGCAGGAAGGCGCTCCCCCAAGCCGTCAGCGGGATCAGGCCGACGAAGGCGAGCTCCACCAGCACCACCACGGACACGGCGTTGACCGCGACCACGCCGCCGGACAGGCGTGCCGGGATCTCCTGGTAACCCGCGATGAGCAACAGGGCCGCCGCGCCGCCCAGCATGGCGACGCCGAAGGGCACCGACCAGGAAGCCGGCAGGCCGAGCGGGTCGCGCAGGACGGGGGCGGCGGCCAGCAGGAAGACACCGAACGCGCCGGTGCTCCAGCCGTCTACCCGCAGTGTCGTTCGTAATCCGGGGCCGGTGTCGAGAATCGTCGAAGTCGTCATGGCAGCGACGGTGCCACTCGGCGGTCATGGCCTCAATGACCTCAGAGGTCATGGAGGTGCGGACCCCGCGGTCGATAACCTGTCGGGGTGACGGGTTCGGTGCGGGAATCTCCGGTGGGTGCGCTGCTGCGGGAGTGGCGGCAGCGGCGGCGGTGGAGTCAGCTGGAGCTGGCGCTGGCCGCCGAGAGTTCGGCGCGGCACGTGTCGTGTATCGAGACCGGTAAGGCGCAGCCGAGCCGTGTCATGGTGCTGAAGCTCTGCGATGTCTTGGAAGTGCCGCTGCGCGAACGGAATTCGATCCTGCTGGCAGGCGGGTTCGCCCCGGAGTACCGGGAGAGCAGTCTGGACGACGCCGAACTCTCCTCGGCGCGCACCGCGCTGGATGCCATGCTCACCGCGCACGAACCGTATCCCGCGGTGGTGGTCGATCGATACTGGAACGTCGTCACCACGAACCGCGCGATGGGCCTGTTCCGCGACGAGGTCGACGAGCAGCTCTTGGAGCGGCCCAATATGTATCGCCTCGCCCTGCACCCGGGCAGCTCGAGCGCCACCAGCTACATGATCAACCACGGCCAGGTGCGAGAGTTCCTGCTGGACCGGCTGTTACGCCAGGTCCAGACCACCGGCGACCCGATCCTGCGCGACCTGTACGAGGAGGTCTCCCGCTATCCGGTGCCGCCCGGCACCGAAGCCGACCCGGGCGATCCGACCCCGTTCCTGGTGCCGTTGCGGATCGCGACCCCGATGGGCGAGCTACGCATGTTCAGCACGATGGTCACCTTCGGCGCGCCCTCGGATATCACGCTGTCGGAGCTGGCGATCGAGTTGTTCTATCCCCTGGACGAATTCACCGCGATCACCCTGGCCCGGCTCTTCGACCTCACCACCGCCGATGCCGATGCCGAAATGTCCCTCTAGCGGTTTCGTCGGACGGTCCGCGGTCGCCGCCGTCCTGGCTCGGCCAGTACCGGCTGGCCCGCTGCCCCGCGATCCGGCTGAGGTCCGGTTCGTCGATCTCGCTGAGCCCGACTTGCAACAGCGTCACCATGGTCACCATGCTGACCGCCACGATCAGCGGGGTAAGCAGCTGCCCGGCCTGCGCTCCGGCCGGTGCGTGCATGTGCTCGGCGACATGCGCCTGCATGGAAAACATTCCGGTGTAATGCATTCCGCACACGGCGATCCCCATGATCAGCGCCGCCCCGATGGTGGCCCCGAGGCCACGCACATGCAGCGTGAACCAGAGCGCGGCCGTCGCGGCGACCACCGCGATCACCAGTGACAGCAGCACGATCCACGGGTCGTACCGAACGGCCGCATCGGTTTTCATCGCGTACATGCCGGAATAGTGCATGGCCCCCACCCCGAGCCCGGTGATGGCGCCGCCGGTCAGCAGCGCCTGGATGTCGCCGTGCCGCCGCACCACGATCGACAGGCCGACCCACACCACGCCCATCGCGATCGCGGCGCTGAACAGGGTGACCGGAATGTCATAGCGAATGGTGGCGTTGCGGACCGAAAACCCGAGCATCGCAATGAAATGCATAACCCAGATCCCGGTGCCGCCGAGCGCGACCGCACCGATCGCGATCCAGCCGCCGTGCCCGTCGCCGGTGCGGGCCCGCACCATGCAGCGGAGCGCCAGCAACGAACCGGTGACCGACATGACGTAGGCCAGAACGGGAGTAAGCCAGCCATAGGTGAACTGGTCGATTTCCAGCATGCGGACTCCTTGCCAGAAGCGTGTATTCGACTGTGCTCACCGGTGATTCACTGCAAACAGTAGCCGCGAATCTGCTGGCAGTAAATTTGCCGCACCCCACTCCTGGAAAAGTAGCTGGCGTTAGCTGGAGGGTATGCGCGCTGGTAGCGGGCGCACGGCGAAGGGCCCGCCCCGCCACCGATTCATGTCTGCACCCCTTGACCTTTCGCATCCCCCCAGCAATCGACTACCCAGCGCCCCAGCTGATTACCAGCCGCGCTCGGCGAGGCGGTGCGGCTGCGGAATCTCGTCGACGTTGATGCCGACCATGGCTTCGCCCAGGCCGCGGGAGACCTTGGCGAGCACGTCGGGGTCGTCGTAGAAGGTGGTGGCCTTGACGATGGCGGCGGCGCGGTCGGCGGGGTTGCCGGACTTGAAGATGCCGGAGCCGACGAAGACGCCCTCGGCGCCGAGCTGCATCATCATCGCGGCGTCGGCCGGGGTGGCGATGCCACCGGCGGTGAACAGCACCACGGGGAGCTTGCCGGTTTCGGCGACCTCGCACACCAGCTCGTAGGGCGCTTGCAGTTCCTTGGCCGCGACGAACAGTTCATCCTTGGGCAGCGCCTGCAGCTTGCGCAGCTCGGCGCGGATCTGGCGCATATGGGTGGTGGCGTTGGAGACGTCGCCGGTGCCGGCCTCGCCCTTGGAGCGAATCATCGCCGCGCCCTCGGTGATGCGGCGCAGCGCCTCACCCAGGTTGGTGGCGCCACAGACGAAAGGCACGGTGTACTGCCACTTGTCGATGTGGTTGGCGTAGTCGGCGGGGGTCAGCACCTCGGACTCGTCGATGTAGTCGACACCCAGGCTCTGCAGGATCTGCGCCTCGACGAAGTGGCCGATGCGCACCTTGGCCATGACCGGGATGGTCACGGCGGCCTTGATGCCCTCGATCATGTCCGGGTCGCTCATCCGGGACACACCGCCCTGGGCGCGGATATCGGCGGGGACGCGCTCCAGCGCCATCACGGCGACGGCGCCCGCGTCCTCGGCGATCTTGGCCTGCTCGGGGGTAACCACATCCATGATCACCCCGCCCTTGAGCATCTCGGCCATGCCGCGCTTCACGCGGGCGGTGCCGACGGTGTTGGTGGTCTCGGGCGTGGTCACGGCAGTCTCCTGAGTCATGTGTGCCAATCGGATCGCTGAAGAAGTATCGACCCAATTCTAGGCCCGCTCAGAAAGCCACTAGATAGCCAGTTGAACACCACTGGCCTGGTCCCTGAGGACCGCCGTCAGAGCGGGGCGACGACCAGCAGCGTCGCCCAATACTCCGCGGCAGCCGGGCCCAGCAGGGGCAACAGGAAATCGTAGAGCATGTACGACATGAGCTAGTTACCTCCGCTGGCCGAACAGGGACCGCCCCAAAACCTTTGGAACGCCGACACCCGGTGCCGGGTGCGTCCCGAACGGTTTACCCTCCGGGCACCGATCCAGTCCCGAAGCCGACGGGATCGTGAAGCAGATCACACCGTTCTGGTCACGCCTCCGGAGGGCCGCTGCGGCGATAGGGCGCGGCGATCTCGGGGCCCAACGCCGGCGTCGCCGGGCTCGCGGACGCGCGCCGGGCCACGGCCGCGGTCGCCTCGGGGACATTGTCGGCGGTGAGCCGATAGACGGCGCGTTCGATCAACGGCAGCGCCTGAGCCACCTCGAGGGTGCCGTCGGCGCATTGCCCGAGCAGCGCGAACACCATGTTCGACAGGATCGTGGCGATGTCTTGGAGATAGGCCTCCTCGGCCCCCGCGAGTACGGCGGCGGCGATCGGAAGCACGGCGTCCAGGCCATGGTTGTCCAGGCGCTGGGCGCCGGACCCGGTGCGCGCGCGATGGTAGGCCCGCAGCATCCGCGGATGCCGTTCCCAGGGCTCGAACACGTGCCGGATCACTCGCATCAGGCCGTCGTAGATCGACTCCCCCGGCGGCGGGGATTCCATGGCGACATAGGCGTTGTCCGCCATCCACGCCTCGAGCGTCGTCACGATCAATTCGTCGCGGGTCGGGAAGTGCTTGTAGATCGTCGTCAGCGAGACCCGGGCGCGGCGCGCCACTTCGCGCAACTGGACCGCGTCGTAGCCCTCGGTTTCCAGCTGTACGCGGACCACGTCGATGATCTTGGCTTTCAGAGCCTCTTCCGTGTCCTTGCTCACCCCGCTACAGTAACGCCGTTACTTGAGTAACCGAGTTACTCATCCGGGTCGATCGAGAGTTCTTGTATGCCAGAGATATCGCGCCGGTCACTGCTGACCGGGGCGGCCGCGGCCGGAGCCATGCTCCTGGGCACGCGGACCGCGGGTGCGACGCCCAGCAGAGTCCCGCTCACCCGCGAAGATCATCGCGTCGTCGTGGTCGGCTCCGGGTTCGGCGGCGGCGTGGCCGCACTGCGGCTGGCGCAGGCCGGGGTACCGGTCACCGTGCTCGAACGCGGGATCCGCTGGCCGACCGGGCCCGGCGCGGACACATTTCCGAACCCGACGCGTCCCGACCCGCGCATGCTCTGGCACCAGTCCATGCGCAGCCCCTTCGGCAGCAGCCTCGACGTCGAGCGCTACACCGGACTGATCGACGCGGTGTCCGGGGTGAATATGACCGCACTGTGCGCCGCCGGCGTGGGCGGCGGATCCCTGATCTACCAGGGGATGTCGCTCCAGCCCGCCGAGGCGGTCTTCAACGCGCACCTGCCGCCGGAACTGGACTGGGCCACGATGGACCGGGTGCACTACCGGCGGGTGGAGCGCATGCTCGGCCTGGCCGTCGCGCCCGACGAACTCATCGCCAGCCCCACCTATGCGGCTCCGCGGATCTTCGCCGAGCACGTGCGCCGGGCCGGACTGCCGCTGTCGAAGATCCCGATGCCGATCGACTGGAATTTCGCGCTCGCCGAGCTGCGCGGGGAGATGGCGGCCTCCTACACCAACGGTTCCGGCGCGCTCGGCGTGAACAACGGCGGCAAGCATTCGGTCGACGTCACCTATCTGGCGCGAGCCGAGGCGACCGGGCGAGTCACCGTCGAGACTTTGCACCAGGTCACCGATGTCGAGCGCGCCGCCGACGGGCGCTGGCTGGTGCACATCGATCGCATCGACACCACCGGCGCGGTGCTGGAGAACAAGATTCTCACCACCGACGCCCTGGTCCTGGCGGCGGGCAGTCTCAACACCACCCGCTTGCTCGTGCGCGCGGCGGCCAAGGGGCAGATCCCCGATCTGCCCGACAACCTCGGGCAAGGCTGGGGCACCAACGCCGACCGCATCTACGTATGGACCAACCTCACCGAGGAATTCGGCGCGGCACAGGGTGGCCCGGTCGTCTACGGCAGCCTGAACTGGGACGACCCGCACAGCGCGCACACCCTCATCCAGGCCTCTACGCCACCGATGCCCCTGGACGCGCACAGCACGATGCTGGTCGGCTACGGCGTCAGCGACAGCCGCGGCCGCTTCGTCTACGACTCGCGCACCGACGACGCCATCCTGCACTGGCCGGCGGACGGCGACAAGTACACCTTCGATCAGCACATCGGCCCGACCGCCAACCGGATCGCCGGTGCGGGAAGCACTCTCACCGACACCAACGCCCTGTTCCCGTCGACCTGGCATCCACTCGGCGGGGCCTGCATGGGCACGGTCTGCGATCTCGACGGCCGGGTGCTCGGGCAACGCGGGCTCTACGTCGTCGACGGCGCGCTGCTACCCGGCAACGCCGCCGCCTGCAATCCGTCCATGACCATCGCGGCCGTCGCCGAACGCGCCCTGGACAACCTCGTCGCCCACGACGTCGGAACTGTGATCTGACCTTCCGGTCACCGAACAACCTCGCGCACCGGTGCGCGAGCGAATATCTGGAGAAACCCATGCACGCTGTCACTACCCCACCGCGACTACGCCGCCTCGCGCTGAGCACCGCGCTGGCCTGCTGCGCCGCCGCCGGAATCGTCACGGGCGCAACCGATGCCGCGGCCGAACCGGTCAGCGCGTTCTATCATCCGCCCGCACAGTTCGCCGGCACGCCGGGTTCGATCATCCGGACCGAGCCGATGTCGGTACTGGCCACCGTCCCCGGCACCGAGTGGCCGGTAGCCGGCCAGCGGGTGATGTACACCTCACAGCGTCAGGACGGCACACCGGTAGCCGTCACCGGCAGTTATGTAGCGGGCACCCGCCCGTGGCAGGGCGCGGGCGCGCGGCCGACGATCGTGATCGCGCCGGGCACCGTCGGCCAGGGCGACCAGTGCGCCGCGTCGGTCGCGGTATCGACCGGTTTCATCGTCGATCTGGACCGGCGCTCGATGTCGCCGAACCAGGAGGCGGTGGCGCTCGCCGCGTGGAGCGGGCTGGGCGCGAATGTCTTCATCACCGACTACATCGGCCTGGGCACACCGGGCATCCACACCTACGTCAACCGGACCGAGTCCGCGCACGCGGTGCTCGACGCCGCGCGTGCCGCCGGCCACCTGGCGGGCACGGGATCCGCGACACCGCTGGCGTTCTGGGGCTACTCCCAGGGCGGCGGCGCGACGGCCGCCGCCGCGGAGTTGCAGCCGGAGTACGCACCGGAACTCGATCTGAAGGGCGTCTGGGCCGGGGCGCCACCCGCGGACCTGTTCGCGGTGATCGGCCAGATCGACAGCGGCAATCTGATCGGCGGCGCGATCGGCTTCGCCCTCAACGGTTTCCGGGACCGGTACCCGGCATTGGCGACCGAGGTCGATCGCCGTGTCACGCCAGGAGGCAAGGCGACGCTGGACGCGCTCGCCAACGACTGCATCGGCGATGTCATCCTGAAGCGGCCGTTCCTGCGCACCGCCCAGCTCACCGTGGACGGCCGCCCACTACCGGATCACCTGCGCGAACTCCCCGAAGCCGCCGCGATTCTCGCCGAGCAGCGGATCGGCCATCGCACTCCCGGAGTCCCCGTCCTGGTCACCAGCGGCATCAACGACGACACCATCCCCTACGCCCAGGTCCGCCAGCTGGCTCAGGACTGGTGCGCGCGGGGCGCCACCGTCACCTTCCGCACCAATCATCTGCCCGCCATCCTCCCCGGCGCCACCATCCCCAACCACTTCGGGCCGGAACTCATCGACGGCTTCGTCGACAATGTCATCCCGTACCTGCTCGACCGGCTGGCCGGAAAACCGCTCAGCGGTTGCACATTCGACTGATCGCCGAGCTGCTATTGCCCGCCGGTGGCCATGGTGCCGCCGTCGACCACGATCTCGGTGCCGGTTACGAAGGACGCCTCATCGCTCATCAGGAACCGCACGACCTGAGCGACCTCTTCGGGCCGGCCGAGCCGGGCCAGAATCGACTTCGCCGCCTGCGCCTCGATGTACTCCGGCGGTACACCGTTGCGCAGCATCGGCGTGTCGATATAGCCGGGGCACACCGCGTTGACTCGGACGCCGACCGAGCCGCCGAGGTGTGCCATCGAGCGGGTGAGCCCGAGCAGCCCGGCCTTAGACGCCGCGTAGGCGGGAATGAACGCTTGGCCGATGAACGCCTCGATGGAGGAGATGCCGACCACCGCGGAGCCGGGGTTCGCGGTCAGATCCGCCCAGACCGCTTGCGCGAGCAGCGCTTCGGCGCGCAAGTTCACATCGAGCACGGCGTCCCACTTCTCCGCGTCCAGATAGCCGACCGGTTCGGCGCGCACCACGCCGGCCGCGTGCACGAGTCCGCCTATGCTGCCGAGAGTTTCGCGAGTCGGGGCGACCGCTGCGTCGATCGCCGCGGTATCGGTGACGTCGATGCCGACCCCGAGGGCGGCGACGCCGAACTCCTCGGCGATCGCGGCGGCCTCGTCCTTGGCGGCGGCGCCCACCAGGTCCCAGAGCGCGACCGGCCGGCCCACCGCGGCCAGGGCCCGAGCGCAGGCCCTGCCGATTCCGGACGCTCCGCCGGTGACGATGACGCCGGTGCCCGGTGTGTGTGCGGCCATGATTCCTCCAGTGCGACAAGCTTTTCGGTGCTGTTGCGGCACACTGTAGATCGGTGTCTAGACTCGCGTCTCAGGTACCCGGAATCCATCCCACCCAGCAGAATGACCACATGAATCCCTCCGCTCGTGCCACGTTCACCACCGTGCGCGCCCTCTCGTCCAGTCAGCGGGAGCGGCGCGAACGGCTGCTGGCCGCGGCACGGGAGCTGGCCACCGCGGGCGGGTATCCGGCGGTCACCATGCACGAGGTCGCGGACCGGGCGCAGGTCGCGCGCGCCACGGTCTACCGCTACTTCAGCAGCAAGGATCAACTGCTCACCGCCGTCGGAGCGCAGTGGGCCCGGGCGGCCACCGATGCCGTTCCCGCGCAACGAGCTACGGGCGGCGCCGCCGCCACGATGGCGGCGGCGCTCGGCGCGATCATCGATCGCACCGGCGCGGACCTGCCGCTCACCTCGGCCGTGGTGCTCGCGGTGATCTCCGGCGACCCGACGGCCGAGCGGGAACGCGAGGAGCTCTACGCCTTCATGCTCGCGCGGTTCGACGTGCTGATCGGCGACGATCTGGCTCCGCCCGACCGCGAGCAGGTCGGTTATCTGCTGGGGCATCTGCTGCTGGCCGCGTTCACCAGCATGTGCACGATGAATCAGAGTGCCGAGCTGGTGCGCGGCATGCTTACCGGCGCGGCGCGTCGCCTGCTGCCGTGAGCGCGGCAGCCAGCTCGTCGAGTGCCGCCCGAGCCCGAGCCGACATCATGGGCACCGCGTGGAAGGCATGCCACAGCCCGGGATAGCTCCGGAATCCCAGCGGCACAACGGAATCGCGGAGCCGATCGGCCAGGCGCAGGGCGTCGCCGTGCAGCGGATCGTCCTCGGCAGTCTGCAGCACGATCGGGGGCAGGCCGGCCAGCTCCCGATGCAGTGGGGACAGTTCCCGGCGAACCCGCTGCGACATGTCAGGCAGGTAGGCATCGAGGAACCGGCGCATCAGGGCGGCGGTGAGCAGCGGCTCGCGGTCGGCGGGACCGGTGAAGACCGAGGACTCGGCGCTCAAATCGAGGACCGGGCAGATCAATCCGAGCGCAGCCGGCCCGGGCAGCCCCTGCGCGGATGCGCGCAACGCGAGATCCAGGCTCAGCGCGCCGCCCGCCGAATCGCCCGCGACCACGATCCGCGCGGCGGGAATACCGCGCGCGAGCAGCGCCCGGTAGGCGGCCAGGCAATCGTCGTTGGCCGCGGGGTAAGGATTTTCGGGCGCCAGCCGGTAGTTCAGCGCGTACACGGTGGCGTTCATCGCGACGGCGAGATGCCCGGTCAGCGAGCGGTGCGTCTGCGCGGAGCCGATCGCGAAGCCGCCGCCGTGCAGATAAAGCAGCGCGGTATCGGTGGTCCCGCCCGGCGGGGTGAGGATTTCGCAGGGCACGCCGTCGAGCTCGGAGTGGACGACCCGGACGCCGCGCGGCGGACCCGCCAGTGGTCCGCCGACCGCCATCCGGCTCCGGACCGCAGGCCAGTCCGCGCCGCCCGCGAACAGCCAACCAGCCATGAGCCACAACATTTTTCGCAGGAGCGGCGGGGGGACATCGATGCGCATCAGTCGGCCTTCACTGTCTGGATCCGGTGACCCAGGTGGTAGTCGTCGCGATCCGGCGGCCGCCGGATCAGCTTTTCGTAGGCGGCCGGACTCGACGGCCACAGTTCGGGCAGCCCGTCCGCGCCGAGGTACCAGCTCTGGCAACCAGAGGTCCAGACCGTGCCCGGCATGGCGGCACGCAGACCCGCGAGGAATCGCGCGTGCGCGGCCGCAGTGGGTGCCACGGTCTCGAATTCGCCGGCACGCCACCGCTGCATCCAGGTCGTGATACGCCAGGCTTGAACCTCGGCGACCGCGGTCAGCGGATGGTTGGCGAAGGGACTGTACGGCCCGATCAGCGTGAAGAGATTCGGGAAGTCCGGAATCATGAACCCCTGGAAGGTCTGTGGGCCCGCTGCCCAGGCCTGGTCGAGAGTGTGCCCGCGCGCGCCGGTGATCGCCATCGGGCGCATGTAGGCGTGTGAGTCGAATCCGGTTGCCAGCACCAGGATGTCGAGCTCGTGGTGCACGCCGTCCGCGGTGACCACGCCGGTCCGATCGACGTGCTCGATACCGGCGGTCACGACCTCGACGTCCGCCCGCTGCACGGCACGATAGAAGCCGTCGGAGACGACGAGCCGCTTGCACATGGGCTCGTAGTCGGGCGTCAGCTTCCGGCGCAGTTCCGGGTCGCGCACCGTGCGCAGATTCGCCGCGACGACGCGGCCGATCAGCGTGCGGGTCAACCCCGGCGCGATCAATCCCTTCGAGAACAAGCCGAACAGTTCGCGCCACAATAGATAGGCGGCGGCCCCCAGGACCGGAATTCGCCGGTGCAGCATCCTGGTGACCGCGGAGATCTGGCGGTTGGCGGTCGGCAGAATCCACTGCGGGGTGCGCTGGAACAAAGTCACGCGCGGCACCTGCCCCGCCAGCGCGTTCACCAATTGCGTTCCGGTGGAGCCGGACCCGATGATCCCGACCCGCTTGCCCGTGAGGTCGACGGCGTGATCCCAGCGCGCCGAATGGAAGACCGATCCGGCGAAGCCGTCCAGCCCGGTGATCTCCGGGATCCGGGGCCGATGCAGAAACCCGGTGGCGCACACCAGGAAATCGAAACGCTCGCTGCCGTCGAGCGTCGTCACCCACCAGCCGGAATCATCGAACCGAGCGCCGATGACCTCCGAGCCGAACCGAATGTGGTTGTCCAGCCCCGATTCCCGGGCCACCCGCACCAGATAGTCCTTGACCTCCGCGCCGCTGGGATACAGCCGCGTCCAGTCCGGATTCTTCGCGAAGGTGAACTGGTAGTACCGCGATGGAACGTCGCACACCAAACCCGGATAGGTGTTGTCCCGCCAGGTGCCGCCGTAATCGTGGGCTTTCTCGAAGATCGTGAAATCGCCCAGACCCGCCCGCAACAGCTCGGCGCCCATGCAGATCCCGGAGATCCCCGCGCCGACGATGGCGATTCGCGGCTGCCTGCCACCATTGCCGGCGTTCATGAGATCTAAGGCTAGACTCGGGTCTCATCGCTGACAATGGTTGTCCCCGAACCGAATACGTTCAGTCCCGGTGAATGGAATCAGCGGATCGAGGTGACTTCCAGCTCCGCCTCGCTGGCGACCGCGGCGATGGCCGCGGGAAGCAGGTCTTCCAGATGGTAGGGGTAGACGGTTTCGCCGGATTGGTCGATCGCGACGATGTCGGCGGGGGTGCACCATTTGTTGGCCGTGATGGAGCGGCGTTCGATGGTGGTGAAGTTGCCGGGTTCGGGTTCGAAGGCGGGGACGCGCAGGACGTAGAAGAGTTCCTCGGCGCGGATGAGTTCGCGGTTGAAGGGGAAGACGGCGACGCGGCGCCAGATCGGCCCGCGCAGGGTGGCGGGGTTGGCCTCGTAGCCGGTCTCTTCCCAGAGTTCACGGACCGCGGCGTCGCGCAGGGATTCACCGGGTTCGACGCCGCCGCCGATGGTGAACCAGAACGAGATCTCGGGGGTGGCGGGGTCGTTGCCGCGCATCAGCAGGACACGGTCGTCCTCGTCCAGCAGGACGACGCGGGCCGAGGTGCGGACGGTGTCGACCTCGAGGCCGGTGGAGGCGGCGGGGGTGACGCGCTCGGTGATCTCGAAGTAGGTGGGCAGCGGCGCGGTGCCGGCGATGTGCAGCAGGCGGACCGGGCGGCGGGTGCGCAGCGCGAGAGTGTCGCGGACGGCGTCGTTGTGGAAGCGGCGGGCGATCAGGACGCGAGCTTCGGCGTCGGCGAGCTCGGCGACCAGCTGCGGGCGCAGCTCACCGATGTCGACCACGGACAGCGCCGCGGAGAGTTGATTCTCGACGGTTTCGCGGTCGGTGCGGCAGGCGCGTTCGGCCTGCGCCGCCAGCGTGGACAGGCGTTTGGCCTGCTCGGCGTCGGCGATCGCGAGCGCGACCGCGCGGGCGACGACCGCGCGCCGGGCCAGGGCGCTGTCCAGCGCCTGCCAGGACTGATCGGAGCGCACGTGCAGGCGGTCCAGCCGATTGGCGGTGGAGTAGGCCCAGACGCCGATCGACAGCACGACCGCCGCGATCAGCGCGAGGACGAGGACCGTGGTGGCGGAGAAAGTAATCATCCGGCGGCCCGCACCCGGGTGTGGCCGACGGTGACGGTCTCGTAGACCCGCAGGATCTGCTCGGCGACCACCGGCCAATCGTATTCGCCGACAACCTGATTCGCGGTGTGCACCAGCGCCTCCCGGCGTTCGCGGTCGGTGAGCAGGGTATCGAGGGCTGCGGCCAGCCGGGCCGAATCGCCGACCGGGACCAGCATTCCGGCGGTGCCGTCGCGCAGCACCCGGCGGAACGCGTCCAGTTCGCTGGCCACCACGGCGGTTCCGGCGGCCATGGCCTCGATCAGGATGATGCCGAAGCTCTCGCCACCGAGATTCGGCGCCACGTAGACATCGGCGCTGCGCATGGCCGAAGCCTTCTCCGCATCCGACACCTGCCCGAGGAATCGCAGGTGCTCGGCCAGCGGCCCGGCTTCGCGGCGCAGATCCGCCTCGTCGCCTCGCCCGACGATGAGGATCTGCACGTCCGGATGCCGGCGCACCAGCTCCGGCAGCGCCCCCAGCAGCACCGCCATCCCCTTGCGCGGTTCGTCGTAGCGGCCCAGGAACAGCACGGTCCCACCGGGTCTCGGATAGCCGGACAGCATCGGGGCCCGCGCGAACGCGGGCACATCGACACCGTTGGGAATCTCCACCGCGTCCGACCCGAGCGCCTCGACCTGCCAGCGCCGCGCCAGCTCCGACACCGCGATCCGCCCGCTGATCTTCTCGTGATACGGCCGCAGCACACCCTGAAAAGTACTGAGTATCAACGACCTCGTGGTCGAGGTGTGGAACGTCGCGACGATCGGCCCCTCGGCGATCTTCAACGCCAGCATCGACAGCGACGGCGCGTTCGGTTCGTGAATGTGCAGCACGTCGAAGTCGTTGCCGTCGATCCAGCGCCGAATCCTGGTGTAGGCCATGGGCCCGAACGACAGCCGCGCCACCGACCCGTTGTACGGAATCGCCACCGCCCGCCCCGCCGACACCACGAAATCCGGCAGCGGCGTCTCCTCGGAGGCCGGCGCGAGCACGCTCACCTTGTGCCCGCGTTCGATGAACACCCGGGCCAACTCGACCACGTGGGCCTGCACGCCGCCCGGCACGTCGAACGAATACGGGCAGACCATGCCGATTTTCATCGGGGATCCTGGACGGCGGCGATGCGAGCCAGGCGCTCGGCGGACAGATCGCCTTCCCACAGCGGCTGCAGCATGTGCCAATCCGCCGGGTGGGTGGCGATATTCGCGGCGAACCGATCCGCCAGCGCCTGCGTCGCCGCGGCCACGCCGACCGAAACATCCAGCGGCGCTTCGGTCTTCATGCCCCAGCCTTCGCGGCCGTCGGCGCCGACGGTGAACCAGGTGTGCACCGGGATCAGCGCCGCGCCGGTCTCGATCGCCAGTTTCGCGGCGCCAGCGGGCATCCAGGTGCGTTCGCCGAAGAAGTCCACGGGCACACCCTTACCGGTGAGATCCCGCTCCCCCATCAGGCAGACGACCTTGTTCGCCCGCAGCCGCTCGGCCAGCGCCTCGAACGGCGGTTGTTCCCCGCCGGTGAGCGGGAACACCTCGAAACCGAGGCTTTCCCGATACTCGACGAACCGCTCGAACAGCGATTCCGGCTTCAGCCGTTCCGCGACGGTGGCGAAGGTGCCGTGATTCTGCACCAGCCATACCCCGGCCATATCCCAGTTCCCGGAGTGCGGCAGCACGCAGACCGCGCCGCGCCCGGCGTCCAGCGCCGCCTCCAGATGGTGGATGTCCTGCACCGACAGCTCGCGCCCCAGTGCGGCATGGTCCATGCCGGGCAGCCGGAACGCTTCCCGCCAGTACCGGGCGTAGGACCGCATGCTGGCTTGGACCAGCTCGTCCGGCACATGCTCCGGCGTCACGCTCAGCACGCGAGCCAGGTTGCGCCGCAACTGTTTCGGCCCGCCGCCGGCCGCGAAACGATCCGCGCCCGCGTTGAAGAGATTGCGCGCCGCCTGCTCCGGCAGCGCCCGCACCAACCGCCATCCGGCGGCGTAGGCCCGATCGGTCAGCATCGCCTGCAAGTCACTCATCCCCCGAATCCTCCTGTTGCGCACAGGCGCCGGTCACGGCGCCTCCGGAGCCTGCGGCCGCGCCGGTGCGATGACATCGCGCGCGCCGGGCGAATTCCGCACGGCGAGCACGCGCTGGAACACCGTCACGATGCTCAGCACCGCGAGGATCCACATCGCCACATGCACTGCCCACGTGAGCCATTCGATACCCCAGTGTCCGCCGATGCCGGTCAGCCCGGCCCCGACGAGCACGATGATCAGCCGGTCCGGCCGCTCGATCCAGCCGCCGTCGGCCGAGAGCCCGCTGGCCTCGGCGCGCGCCTTGGCGTACGAAATCACCTGGGAGGTGACCAGAACCACGAGCGTGGCGAAGAACAGCCACCGGTTGTGCTCGTGATACACCGCCCACCAGGCGAGTCCGCCGAAGATGGCGCCGTCGGCCACCCGGTCGCAGGTGGCGTCGAGCACCGCACCGTATTTGGTGCCGCCGCCGCGCGCCCGCGCCATCGCGCCGTCCAGCATGTCGAACATGACGAACAGCCAGATCACCATGGTCCCCCAGAACAGGTGCCCGGAGGGGAACAGGGTGACGGCGGCGGCGATCGAGGCGGTGGTGCCGATGACGGTCACGGCGTCGGGGGTGAGCCCGGTCTTGACCAGCGCCTTGCCCAGCGGCGCAGTCGCTTTCGCGAACGTTTCGCGACCGAAGAAGCTCAGCACGCGGCTATTCCGTCTCTTTCCAGGCGGCAGCCAGGAGCGCCCTGGTCTCCCGAAGCAGCTGCGGCATCACCTTCACCCCGCCCACGACGGTGATGAAGTTCGCGTCGCCGCCCCAGCGCGGCACGATGTGCTGGTGCAGATGGTCGGCGAGCGAACCGCCCGCCACGCCACCGAGATTCAGCCCGACGTTGAAACCGTGCGGACGCGACACGCTCTTCATCACCCGGATCGCGCGCTGCGTGAACGCCATCAGCTCCAGGGCTTCCGCGTCGGTGAGCGCTTCGAGGTCGGCGACCCGGCGGTAGGGCACGACCATCATGTGACCCGGGTTGTACGGGTAGAGGTTCAGCACCGCATACACCAATTCGCCACGGGCGATGATCAATCCGTCCTCGTCCGACATCTTGGGGATGTCGGTGAAGGGGTGCCCGCTCGCGTCCGCGGGGCGCGGGGCGGCGGCCGCTTCGGCGATATAGGACATCCGATAGGGCGTCCAAAGCCGTTGCAGCCGATCGGGTTCCCCCGCGCCGCGATCCACGATGCTGTCTTCGAAGTCGCTCTCGGTCATTGCCCGGCCTGAACGATGTCGAAGCCCTCAGCCGTCGGCGAATCGTTGACCCGGTTGCGCACCCAGGCCTCGATGGTGGCCACCGCGTCGGCGGCCGGTACACCGTTGACCTGGGTCCCGTCCCGGAACCGGAAGCTGACCGCGCCGGCGGTCACGTCCCGCTCGCCGGCCAGCAACATGAACGGGATCTTCTGCGCGGTGTTGTTGAAGATCTTCTTTTGCATCCGGTCGTCGCTGCGGTCGACCTGGGCGCGGATGCCCCGATCCCGCAGCTGCTCGATCACCGAATCCAGGTGCGGGGCAAAGGCTTCCGCGACCGGGATGCCGACCACCTGGACCGGCGAGAGCCAGGCCGGGAAGGCGCCGGCGTAATGCTCGGTGAGCACGCCGAAGAACCGCTCGATGGAGCCGAACAGCGCGCGATGGATCATCACCGGGCGATGCTTGCCGCCGTCGGAGCCCGTGTACTCCAGCTCGAAACGCTCGGGCAGGTTGAAGTCGAGCTGAATGGTCGACATCTGCCAGGTGCGGCCCAGCGCGTCCTTGCACTGCACGGAGATCTTCGGGCCGTAGAACGCGGCGCCGCCCGGATCCGGGACCAGCTCCAGGCCCGAGGCCGAGGCGACCTTGGACAGGGTCTCGGTGGCCTCTTCCCAGAGCTCGTCGGAGCCGACGAACTTCTTCGGGTCCTTGGTGGAGAGCTCCAGGTAGAAGTCGTCCAGGCCGTAGTCCTTGAGCAGACCGAGCACGAACTCCAGGGTGCTGGTGAGCTCCGCGTGCATCTGCTCCTTGGTGCAGTAGATGTGCGCGTCGTCCTGGGTCATGCCGCGCACGCGAGTCAGGCCGTGGATCACGCCGGACTTCTCGTAGCGGTACACCGAACCGAACTCGAACATCCGCAGCGGCAGCTCACGGTAGGACCGGCCGCGCGCCCGGAAGATCAAGTTGTGCATCGGGCAGTTCATCGGCTTGACGTAGTAGTCCTGGCCGGGCTTGCGCACGGTGCCGTCGTCGTTCAGCTCGGCATCGAGGTGCATGGCCGGGAACATGCCGTCCTTGTACCAATCGAGGTGGCCGGAGACCTCGAACAGGTGCCCCTTGGTGATGTGCGGGGTGTTGACGAACTCGTAGCCCGCCGCCACGTGCCGGCGGCGCGAGTACTCCTCCATCTCCTTGCGGATGATGCCGCCCTTGGGGTGGAACACCGGCAGGCCGGAGCCGAGCTCGTCGGGGAAGCTGAACAGGTCCAGCTCCAGGCCGAGCTTGCGGTGGTCGCGGCGTTCGGCCTCTTCGAGCAGGCGCAGGTACTCGTCCTGGGCCTCGGTCGACTCCCAGGCGGTGCCGTAGACGCGCTGCAGATCCTCGCGGTCCTGGTCACCGCGCCAGTAGGCGGCCGAGGAGCGGGTCAGCTTGAAGGCCGGAATGAACTTGGTGGTGGGGATGTGCGGGCCCCGGCACAGGTCGCCCCAGACGCGCTCGCCGGTCCGCGGATCGAGGTTGTCGTAGATGGTCAGCTCGTTGCCGCCGACCTCCATCACCTCGGGATCGTCGATCCCGGACTTGTCGTTGATCAGCTCCAGCTTGAACGGCTCCTTGGCCAGTTCGACGCGGGCGTCCTCGATCTCGACCACCCGGCGCGAAAACCGCTGCGCGCCTTTGATGATCTTCTTCATCCGGGATTCCAGCTTGGCCAGATCCTCCGGGGTGAACGGACGCTCGACCTGGAAGTCGTAGTAGAAGCCGTCCTTGATCGGCGGGCCGATGCCGAGCTTGGCCTCCGGGAACTCCTGCTGCACCGCCTGGGCCAGCACGTGCGCGGCGGAGTGCCGGATCACGCTGCGGCCGTCCTCGGTATCGGCGCCGACCGGTTCCACCTCGGTGTCCGCTTCCGGAATCCAGGACAGATCCTTCAGCGCGCCCTCGGCGTCCCGGACCACCACGACGGTGTCCGGGCCCTTGGTGGGCAGGCCCGCCTCCCGCACCGCAGCGCCGGCCGTAGTCCCGGCCGGCACCAGGATGCGCACGGCGAGGGTCTGGGGGGCTGAGGCGTTCACGGCGGCCTTCTCCTTGGCGTTATTTGTTATGCGGGTCTTTCCCGCACGCGTCATCACCGGCGGCATTGAGCTCCGGCGCGACCATGCTATCGGCACCACACCGACGGCGCGTCGCCGCGTCAGCCGGGGCCGGGCGGGTCAGCTCTCCGCGGCCAGCTTCGCCAGCAAGGTTTCCCGCTCCGCCGCAGGGCGTTTCGGGCAGCTGGTGCACATGTCGCAGCCGGGAACCTCGTAAACCAGGCAGCAGGAGATCCGGCGGACGAAGGTGCGGCCGCCGATCTCGACGAAGCGCGGCACCGGGAGCTTGCCGCCGACGTCGGCGGCGAGCCGGGCCCCGGCCTCGGGATCACCGGCATCGCGGGCGCGGTTGCCGGCGGCATCGGCCACGATCGCCCACAGCGACGGCACGCCGGCGCCGGAGACCGCGGCGACCGCCGGAATCACCGCGGACAGCGTCTCGCGCAACGCCGCGGCGGCCGCGGCGCGATGGGACCAGCCGGCGTCGTCACCGGGGAGTTCCTCGGCGGCGTCGCCGGGGAGAATATGGACGCGTTCGATACCGCCGTCCGGCCGCACCGCGCAGTCGAGGCGATCCAGCGCCGGCTCCGGCGCGGGGCGGCCGTCGACGTAGGCCCGGGCCAGCTGTTCCACCAGCGCCGAGGCGGTCATGCACCACCACAGCGTGCCCGCGATGCGCGGGGTGGTGGTGCCCCAGGAATCGCCCATCTCCGCGATCCGGGCCGTCAGCCACTCCGGCTCGGTCAGTGCTGTACCCGGAACGTTCACCAGGTCAGGGGACTGTGCAACCACTTCCATTCGACTCCGATCCAGCCGCCGATCATCCCGAAAGTGCCAAGAACCCAGAGCGTAGCGACGACGAACAGACACGTCAGCGCTGCCGCGAATACTTTCATGACCACACCTCGGCTGGTGTACCAGGCCATACCCTGCCGGTACTTGCCTCGCAGCCAGTGCAATGCCTGACGAGCCCAGGCGAATTCGGTGGCGAGGATGCCGAGTCCGGCGAACACGATCGCCCAGCCGGGGCCGGGGTAGGGAATCGCCAGCACCCCCAGGATCAGTACCGCGACACCGACTACGGCGACCCCGATCCGGTAGGTGAGGTTCAGGGTAGGGCGCTCGGTGATGGCATCGCGGAAGGCGCGCCAGCGGCCGGGTGCGGTTGTCTCGGTCTGTTCCAGCTCGGTGCTCACACCAGCCACAGTACGAGTCGCCTGCTCAACGGTCCTTAAAGGATTCTTGCGAAGGTGCGAACCCGCCCGGAATCCCCGTAGGGCCCGGGCGGGTTCGGTGTGGGTCAGACCAATTCCGGTGCGGCCGGACGATCCTCGAAGTGCGCCAGCCCGTCGACGGTGATCTCGATGACCCGCGCGGACGCGATGTCGAAGAACATGCCCGACACCGTGACACCGCGTTCGGCGATCGCGGCGCGCACCGACGGATGCCGGTGCAGGGTCTCCAACTGAAGGGCGACGTTCACCATGCTCAGCTGGTCGACCTCGCCGAAACCGGCTGCGGCGGCGGCCTTCGCGACAGGGTGGCCGAGCTGGAAGCGGTCCAGGCTGGGCTGTGCTTTCGCCAGCCAGGCGCCGATTCCGGTGTGCGCCATCTGCTGGTGGTCGCCGCGATGCAGGGCGGCCATGGCGCCGCAGGAGGAGTGCCCGCACACCACGATGGAGCGCACGTTCAGCTTCTCCAGTGCGAAGACGAGCGCTGCCTCGACCGAGACATCGCCTTCCTCGGGTACCAGGTTGCCGACATTGCGGACGGTGAACAGGTCACCGGGGCCGCTGTTGGTGATCACGTTCGGCACCACTCGCGAATCGGCGCAGGTGAGGAAGAACGAATCCGGATCCTGGTGGTCGCGCAGTTCGTCCAGGTGCGGGCGCACCACGTGGGCGTGACTGCGGTGGTAGGCGGCGACGCCGGCGGTGATCGGATCCCGCTGCTCCTCCTCGTCGCGCTGCCAGGGACCCAGCACCTCGTCGAACATGGCCCGGCCGAACCCGCGCGCGGGCGGGCCGCTGGACGCGTCCGCCATCCGGGCACTGCCGATCTCCACGAATTCCACACTGCCGCCGTGGATTTCCTGCTGCCGCACCCATTCGGAGAGCGCGTCGAAGGCGGCGTGGTCGAGGAAGTCGACGGTCATCTCGACCGTGACGTCGGCCTCGGCGGGCACCTTCGCCAGCGCCGAGGACAGCCGCGGCAGGGCGAGGAAGGTGCACGACCCGTCGATGGTGACCAGCCAGCGTTGCGACGCCGGAATCTGCTCGGCCACGATCGCGACCCGGACCACCCGCCACAACAGCAGCGCGAAAGCCAGCACCAGGCCGATGATCACGCCCTCGAGCAGGTTCAGGAACACCACGCCCGCGATGGTCACGCCGTAGACCAGCAGGTCACCGGTGCGCCGGGCGAGCCGGATGTGCGCGAGCTTCACCAGTTGCATGCCGATCACGATGAGCAGGCCCGCCAGGGCGGCCAGCGGGATCTGCTGCACCAGCCCGGCCAGGGCGACCGAGAACAGCAGAATCCACACGCCGTGCAGCACCGCCGAGGCCCGGGACCGGGCGCCCGCCTGCACATTGGTGGCGCTGCGCACGATCACGCCGGTGACCGGCAGGCCGCCGACCAGACCCGAGAGCACGTTGGCCGAGCCCTGCCCGATCAGCTCGCGGTCGAAATTGGTGCGCGGCAGGTTGTGCATCTTGTCCACCGCGACCGCCGAGAGCAGGCTCTCCACGCTGGCGATCAGCGCGATGGTCAGCACCATGACGGCGATGGCCGACCAGCCGCCGTCCGGCACCTGGGGCAGGCCGATCGCGTCGAACAGCGAGCCGTCCAGCACGATGCGCTCCGCGCCCGTGGGCAGCAGCAGCGAGAGCACGGTCGCCGCGACGACCGCGACCAGCGGGCCGGGGACGACCCGGATCTGCGCGGGGACGAAGCGCCAGCCGAGCATGATCGCGATGACCACGCCGCCGACGAACACGTCGCCGCCGTGCAGATTGAGCAGCTGACCGGGCAACTCGACGATGTTGTTCCAGGCCGAGCTGTGCGAGGACCCGCCGAGCAGCACGTGCATCTGCTGCAACGCGATGGTGATGCCGATACCGGCCAGCATCGCGTGCACCACCACCGGCGCGACCGCCAGCGCGGCCCGCGCGATCCGGCTGAGCCCGAACAGGATCTGTAGCACGCCCGCCGCGACCACGATGAAACAGGTTGTGCGCCAACCGAATTGGCTGATCGACTCGGCGACGACCACGGTCAGGCCGGCGGCCGGGCCGCTCACTTGCAGGGTGGAGCCGCCGACCAAACCGGCGACGATACCGCCGATGACGGCGGCGATCAGGCCGGCGGCCACGGGCGCACCCGAGGCGACGGCGATACCGAGGGACAACGGCAGCGCGACCAGGAAGACTACGATCGATGCGGGAATATCGTGGCGCGCAAGAGAATTCAGACGATCAGACAGTGATCGGGTACCCGTTCCGGGTCCGGGCACAGGTGGGGCTGGGTCGTTTACGACAGCCATGGCTCCTCCAGGTCCAGTGATGATGAGGCGATCGCCGACGCGCCGTTGGGTCGGCAAGTAAATCCGCCCAAGGCTATTGGTAAAGACTTAGCAAAACTTAAGAAGTTGCCTCGAAGTGGCTGGGACCATAACACTGCAAAGCTGTGAGCGTCACCACATTGCTGGATCAAACCGGTTCCGCCGCAACGCGACTGGGCGTGTCCTCGAACTCGGCGATGCCGTCGACGGTCACCTCGATGACCCGCGCGGTCGCGAGATCGAAGAACAACCCCCGGACCGCGACTCCGCGCTCCCGCATCCCCCGATTCACCGCGGGATGCGCGTGCAACGTCTCCAACTGCAACGCCACGTTCACCATCGCCAGCTGGTCGACCTCGGCGAACCCGGCCGCGGCCGCGGCGCGCGCGACCGGATGCCCGACCCGGAACTGTGCCAAGCTCGGCTGCGCGTGCGCCAGCCAGTCCCCCAGCGCCTGGCCGGTCTGCACCGCACGATGCAGCGCATCCATTGCGCCGCAGCCGGAATGGCCGCACACGACCACGGTGCGCACGTCCAGCTTCTCCAGCGCGTAGATCAGCGCGGCCTCCACCGAGGCGTCGGTGTTGCCGACCGGCACCAGGTTGCCGACATTGCGGACGGTGAACAGGTCACCGGGGCCGCTGTTGGTGATCACATTGGGCACGACCCGGGCATCGGCGCAGGTCAGGAAGAATGTGTCGGCTTCCTGCTGATTGCGCAGACTGTCCAGATGCGGGCGGAGCAGATGCGCGTGCCCGCGGTGGTAGGCCGAGATCCCCGCGACCACCGGATCCACCCGATTCGCGGTGCGCCGCCACGGCCCGATCGCTTCTTCGACCGCCTTGCGGGAGTGCCCGCGGGTGGGCGGGCCCGCCGTCGCCGCCGCCATCCGCACCGACCCGAGTTCCACGAATTCCACTACGCCGCCGCTGTTCCGGCGCCGGTGCACCCAGTCCTCGATCATCTCGTAGGCGGCGTGGTCGAGGAAGTCGACGCTCATCTCCAGCCGGACCACCGCCTGCTCCGGAATTCTCGCCAGCTCCGAGGTCAGCTTCGGCAATGCCAGGAAGGTGCAGCTGCCTTCGATCGTCACCAGCCAGTGGTCGCCGAATTCGCAGCCGGGCAGCGGTTTCGCCACGATGTGCGCCCGGACCACGCGCCACAGCAGCAGCCCGAAGGCCAGCGCCAGGCCGATCAGCACGCCCTCGAGCAGATTCAGGAACACCACGCCGGCGATGGTGACGGCGTAGACCACCAGGTCCCGGGTCCGATGCGCGAGCCGGATGTGCGCCAGCTTCACCAGCTGGATGCCGATCACGATGAGCAGGCCCGCCAGGGCGGCGGTCGGGATCTGGCGCACCAGCCCGACCAGGGCCACCGAGAACACCAGAATCCAGATGCCGTGCAACACCGCCGAGGCCCGGCTGCGCGCTCCCGCTTCGACATTCGTGGCGCTGCGCACGATCACCCCGGCCACCGGCAGGCCGCCGAACAACCCGGAGAGCACGTTCGCCGCCCCCTGACCGAGCAGTTCGCGGTCGAAATCGGTGCGCTCGCCCCCGTGCATCTTGTCCACCGCGACCGCCGAGAGCAGGCTCTGCACGCTGGCGATCAACGCCACTGTGAGCACCGTGACGCCCACCGCGAACCAGTTGCCCTCCGGTAGGCGCGGCAAGGCCAGGTCGTCGAAGAGACTGCCGTTCAGCGGGATCCGGGCCACCTCGACCGGAAGTACCAGCGACAGCACGGTTCCGGCGGTGACCGCGACCAACGGTCCCGGCACCACCCGTAATCGGGCGGGCAGATGCCGCCAGCTCAGCAGGATCACGATGACGGTGACGCCGATCAGCACCGCCGGGCCGTGCGAGTGCAGCAGCTGGCCGGGCAGTTCGACGACATTGCGCCAGGCCGAGCTGTGCGACGAACCGCCGAGCAGCACGTGAATCTGTTGCAGCGCGATGGTGATGCCGATACCGGCCAGCATGGCGTGCACCACCACCGGCGAGATCCCCAGCGCCGCACGGGCAATGCGGCTGAGCCCGAACACCACTTGCAGCACACCGGCCGCCACGGTGATGAAACACGTAGTTGCCCAGCCGAATTGGCTGATGGTCGTGGCCACCACGACCGTGAGCCCGGCGGCGGGCCCGCTCACCTGCAGAGCCGAGCCGCCCAGGGCGCCGCCCACGATGCCGCCGACCACCGCGGCCACCAGACCGGCCGCCACGGGCGCGCCGCTGGCGACCGCGATTCCGAGCGAAAGAGGAAGGGCCACAAGGAAAACCACGAGCGAAGCCGGTAGATCGTGCCGGAGTACCGGCCGTAGCAAGTCGAAGAAGTTGTGCGCGCTGCCGCGCGGCGACGTCCGTGGTGCGGAATCGGTGTCGGTGGACATATTTCTCCTTCGCCGAACCGGCAGCGCCGGATTCGGTTCATCGGTCGAACATGTACAGGCATCGAAATCGAGCGGCAATTACCCGGTTACGCGAGGAACTGGGTGATAGTAAAGACTTAGCAAAGGTGTTGAAAAGGGCTGACGTGGCTTCGACCGGAAATCGCTACCAAACTGTGACCGCAGTCACATCAGGATACCGCGCTGCGGGACCTGGCGATCAGGCCAGCCGCCACGGCGGATTCCGGCGATTCACCCCGCCGCAGAACAGGCACAGCCGGTGCCCGTCCGGATCGCGCAACCGCGCCTCCCGCCACAGCCACGACATGTCAGCGGGCTCCTGGTCGAAGGCGATTCCCGCTTCCCGCAACCGTTTACACTCCGCATCGAGCGCCTCGGTCTCGAAGTAGATGGTGATCTGCTCGTCCCCCGGCACCCGCTCGACAAGATGCACCGAGAAGGTGCTGTCGCCGTCCGGGCATTCGAATCGCAGATAGTCACTCGTCCGCACGATGGCCCGCAACCCCAACAGGGTGTAGAAAGCCTCGGTCCGTCCGAGGTCGGTCGCTCCCACAGTCACTTGATCAAGTCGCATACGGCCACTCCATCACCTCAACCTCGGTTGAGGGCAAGCAGATCCGCGGTGGATCGCGCCAAATCAGCCCGGTGGCGGCGGGCGGCGGAGGAACCTTGGCGGGTGAAGATTTACGCCGATCGCGGGATGGTCGCCGGCCGCCAGGTGCTGTCGGATCTGCTGGTGGTGGCATGGGTGTATGCCACAGTGCGGGCTGCGTGGTGGGTCCACGATCTCGTGCGCAAGCTGGCTGTGCCCGGGCAGAAGCTCGAAGGAGCCGGGAACGGGATGGCCGAGAACCTGGGCGATGTGGGTGACAAAGTCGGGCGGGTGCCGGTGGTCGGCGACGAGCTGACCACACCGTTCGACAAGGCCGCCGCGGCCGCGCGCTCGATCGCGGAGGCCGGACACGATCAGCAGGGGCTGGTCGACGATCTCGCCGTGGCCCTCGCCGTCGGGCTGCTGATCTTTCCGATCGGCCTGGTGCTGTTCGTGTGGCTGCCGCGGCGGGTGCGCTGGATGCGGCGGGCGGGCGCGGCGAAGAGTCTGCGCGCCGCGCCCGCCGGACGCGATCTGCTCGCGTTGCGTGCTCTCGCCAATCAACCGCTGCGCAGCCTGAACCGGATCGATCCGGATGTCGTCAACGCGTGGCGCCGCGGCGACGACGCCACGGTGCGGGAGCTGGCGGCCTTGGAACTGCGCAGCCTGGGGTTGCGCGGCAAGTGAACTCAGCGCGCGGCTGACCTCGGCTCGTCGTCGACCACATTCGTGAAATGCACTCCGCCTACCGTACCGGCCGGCGGGTCGGTCAGTATTCGTCGCCGCGCGGGTCAGCCGAGCAGGCGCTGCTCCGTGGCGACCGCGACGGCCGCGGCGCGGGTGTCGACGCCGAGCTTCTCGTAGATCCGGCCGAGGTGGGTTTTCACCGTGGACTCGCTGATGTGCAGAGCGCGGGCGATTTCCCGGTTGCCGTGGCCGTGGGCGAGCTGGGCGAGGATGTCGAGTTCGCGGGCGGTCAAGGTCGGCACGGGGTTTCGCATGCGGGCCAGCACGCGCTGGGCGACCGGCGGGGACAGCGCGGGACGGCCCGCGGCGGCGGCTCGGATGGCGGCGAACAGTTCTTCGGGGCGTTCGGCTTTGAGGAGATAGCCGGTCGCGCCCGCGGCGATGGCGCGGGTGATGTCGGCGTCGGTGTCGTAGGTGGTGAGGACAAGGATGTGGGTGGCGTTGCCGGACAGCGTGATCCGGCGGGTGGCTTCGATACCGTCGATGCCGTCGCCGAGTTGCAGATCCATCAGCACCACGTCGGGGTGCAGGCGGGCGGTGAGCGCGATGGCTTCCTCGCCGGTGCCCGCCTCGCCGACCACGTCGATGTCGGGGGCGCTGGACAGCAGGGCGAGCAGGCCCGCGCGCACGACCGCGTGGTCGTCGCAGACAAGGACGCGCACAGGCGAATTCATTTCTCTCCCAACGGAATGGCGGCGGACAGCACGGTGCCCTCGCCCGGGGTGGATTCGATCGTCAAGGTGCCGCCGAACTGCTGCAAGCGGGCGCGGATGGCCGCCAGCCCGTAACCGCGATCACCGGATTCGGGCAGCGGGGCCGAGGCGTCGAAACCGCTGCCGTCGTCGGCGATATCGAGGACGACCTGATCGCCGAGTCCGGTCAGGGTCAGGGTGGCGGTCCGCGCCCGGGCGTGTTCGCGAACATTGGCCAGCGCGCCCTGCGCGATGCGCAGCAGGGTCGCTTCGACGCGGTCCGGCAGGCGCGGCGGTTCGCCGTCCGCGTGGAAGCGGACGGCGAGGCCGGCGGTGTTCTCCCGGTGCGCCAGCGCGCTGAGCGCCGCGGCCAGCGAGCCGCTGGCCGCGAGGTCGGCGGGCGCCAGGTCGCGGACGAACTGCCTTGCCTCCGTGAGATTTTGCTCCGCGATGGCCTCGGCGGAGCGCACGTGGTCGTGGGCGCGGCCCGGATCGGTGTCCCAGATGCGGTCGGCGGCCTGGAGCAGCATCCGCTGACTCGACAAACCCTGGGCGAGGGTGTCGTGGATTTCCATGGACAGGCGTTGCCGCTCGGCCAAGGTGCCTGCGCGGCGTTCGGTCGCGGCCAGCTCGCGGCGGGTGCGGATCAGGTCGTCGATGAGGACGCGCCGGCGTTCGGACTGCCGGCGCATGGCAACGAACACGGCGGTGGCGAGCACGACCACCGTCGGCAGGGTGACCAGCACGGCCGGGTCGGGCCAGCCGGCCAGCCTGATCTGCGCGCCCGCGACAAAGGCGGTGAGCACCGCGACCAGGATCAGCGCGGTCCGCAGCGGCAGGATCCGCAATCCGGTGTACAGCAGCGGCACCGCGCACCACGCGAAGCTCGGCGCGAGCGCGACCAGCACGATCCACAGCGCCACGACGAGCGCGAGCCAGACGACGCGGCCGCGGCGCGCGCCGAGCGCGTAGAGCCCGGCTACCGCCACCGACCCCGCGATGATCGCCGGGGTGCGAGCGGAATCGGGATGCCGCAGCAGGAAGCGGGCCAGCGAAGCGGCGACCAGCAACAGGAACGCGGCATGCATGATCACGCCGAGCACCCGGTCGTCGCTCACCTCCGCTTTATCGGTCACCGTCCCATTCTGCCCGTGCGGCAAACGGTCCGTATCAGCCGATCGGACGACACCGGCATCCACCGGGCTACCAGCATTCTCCGGCTCGCTCGCCGATTCGGCGGACCCCGGTGGTGCCGCAGGATCGAAGCAGCAACACAGCATCCCCGCCGAAAGGATCCCCACCATGAGCACCTCCCGTCGCACCCTCACCGGCCTCGTCACCGGGGCCGCGGTCCTCGCCGCGATCGGCGCCGGCGCCATCGCCGTCGACCTGACCGGCTCCGACACCCCGGCTACCGCCCAGGTCGCGCTCGCCGCCGACGCCACCCCCGGCAACCTGCGCCAGAGCACCCATCTGTCCCTCGATGCCGCCACCCGCGCCGCCCAGGCCGCCCTGGACGCCGCCGAGTTGAAGAACCAGCGGGTCACCGTCGCGGTGGTCGACCGCGATGGCAACACCCTGGTCACCCTGCGCGGCGACGGCGCCGGGCCGCAGTCCTACGACTCCGCCGAACGCAAAGCCTTCACCGCCGTCTCCTGGAACGCCCCCACCTCCGAGCTCGGCAACCGTCTCGCCGGGGCCCCGCGCCTGGCCGACATCCCCGGCACGCTCTTCCTGGCCGGCGGCGTCCCCGTCACCGCCGGCAACGCCCCCATCGCCGGCATCGGCGTCGCCGGCGCGCCGAGCGGCGACCTCGACGAGGAATTCGCCCGCGCGGGCGCCGCCGAACTGTCGCGCTGATCCGATCGCCGAATGCGATACTCGGTGCCTGGAGGTAGACCCGTGGACCCGAACGACTCGCGAATGCGCGATCTGCTCGCCGAACATCAGATGCTGGAGGCCCGGCTCGGTGATCGGTCGCTCTACGCCGACGCGGCGGAACTCCGTCGCGTCAGCGAGCGGCTGACCGAGCTGCACCCCGCGATCGCCGCCTACACCTGACTGCGCGAAGCCCAGGACGAGTTGGCCGCCGCACGCGAATTGGCGTGCGCGGAACCGGCATTCACCGCCGAAGTCACCGATCTGCGACGCCGCGTCGACCAACTGACCGACGAGCTGGCGGTCCTGCTGCGACCGCGGGACCCGCACCACAGGGACAATGTGCTGCTCGAAGTCTGGGCCGTAGCGGACGACGAGGAATCCGCGCTCTTCGTCGCCGACCTCGCCGATCAGTACCGGACCTATGCCCGGCACCATGGTTGGGCGGTCGAGCACCTCGAAGAGGTGCGCTCGGAGCTGTTCGGGTACCGCCGCGTCACACTGTCGATCAGCGGCCGCGGCGGGACCTGGGCAGCCTTCGAGTTCGAAACCGGCGGCCACCGGATCCGGCGATTCCCGGTCGTCGAACCCGCCGAGCAGCCGTGCACGACCGGCGCGGAGGTGCTCGCCTACCCGCAAACGGCGCGCCCCGAGCGTGTTTCGCTCAACGAGGCCGATCTGCGGATCGATCTCTACTGCTCCCGATCCACCCGCCCGGCCGGCAACCAGCAGGCGGTACACCTGACGCACCTGCCCAGCGGGATCACCGCCTACAGTGCCGAGCTGACCAACCAGTACTCGAACAAGCGGCGCGCCGTGGAGGTGCTGGCCGCTCGCCTGCGCGCCGTCGACGCCGGACTGGCGCGGGCAACCGACTTCACCAGGACCCGAACCGCCACCGCTACCGCGTACATCCGCAGCTATGACCTGGTCGCGAACCAGATCACAGACCATCGCGTCGAGCACAGCGTGCCGGGACCGTTCGAGCCCGGCACCCTGGATGCGTTCGTCGACGCCCTCCGCGCGGCCGAATAGCGGCTACGTCGACGCGTCGAGATCGGCGACCATCCTGGTGACGCGGTCGGTGACCTGGGGCGTCCAGTGGGGATGGGTAGTGACATAGAGGCGGTCGGATTCGACTGCGGCGAGGATGATTTCGGCGGCGCGCGCGGCGGGCATCATCTCGGCGGCCAGGTGGATGATCGGGGCGAGGGTGGGGGCGAGGCGTTGCCACTGGCCGGGGCTGAGGGCGGCGAACCAGCCTTCGGCGGGTTGCGGGGGCAGAGCATCTCCGTCGCCGTCGCCGAGCAAGGCGCCGATCCCGTCGGTGACCGCGCGCATCATCTGGGTATCGACCGGTCCGGGGCAGACGACGGTGGCGCCGATTTCCGGGGCCAGCAAGGCGAGTTCGCCGCGCAGCACCTCGGTGAGGGCCACGACGGCGTGTTTGCTGGCGGCATAGGGGCCGTTGAACATGCCGGTGGTGATGCCCGCCAGGGACGCGGTGTTGACGACATGGCCGCGTCCCGCCGCGATCAGCAGCGGAACGAAGGTGCGCATGCCGTTGACGACGCCCTCCACATTGACCGACCAGATTCGGCGCCAGTCGCCGGGTTCGACCAGCCAGATCGGGCCGCCCGCGCTCAGCCCGGCATTGTTGAAGATCAGGTCGACCCGGCCGAAATGCTCGAGAGTGGCGTCGGCCAGGCGCTGCACCTGCGCCGGGTCCGAGACATCGGTCGGCACCGCGACCGTCTCCGGGCCGATCTCGGCGGCGGCCTGCGCCAGTGCCTCGCCGTCGATGTCGGCGAGCACCACGCGAATCCCGCGGGCGTGCAACGCTTCCGACAGGGCGCGGCCGATCCCGTTGGCAGCGCCGGTCACCACCGCGACCTGTCCGGATTGCAGCTTCATCTCGTTGCCTCCTGTGTCGTCGAGCGTTCGCGAACCAGTTCCGGCCCTGCGATCGATCGCACCACATCGGCGAGATGGGCGGCGGCGACTAGTCCAGATTCGCCCGCCGCAGCCGTTGCAGAAAGTCCTCGAGCGGGGCCTCGTCCGGCCGCTCCGGCAGCACCGTTTTCGCGGTGTCGAACTTCTGCTCGTATTCCGCGATCAGCGCCTTCGCCGCGGCCTCGCCGGACTCGGTCATCAGCTGGCGGCCGAACTCGAAATACGGTTCCGGGTCCGGCAATCGGACCGGCAGGACGCCGGTGGTGTAGAGCTCGTAGCCCTGCCACAGCAATCGCATGGTGTGCCGCGCGTGCTTGGGCAGGCGCGTGTCCTGCAGTCCCTGGGTTTCCCGGCGTTGCAGCATCCGGCGGAACTGCGCCATCGCGTAGCCGAAGTACGAATGCCGAACCCGTTGCGCGGAAAGGAAATTCGACCGTAGGCTCACCAGCTCGACGCCGAAATCGGTGGCGACGGTGTACTTGTCGAGCCACAGGATCTCGGTGACTGTCGGGTTGCAGGACAGGATCAGGCCCATCGCCTTCCCGACCTCGTGGTAGGTGGCGTCGGCGCCGTCCCGGCCGTGCCGGGTGCCTCGGTCGCGAGTCGGTGGATTCAGCCCGAGGAAGGTCCGCGTCGGTTCGACGTAGACACCGAGATAGTCGACATCGCTGGCCGGGGTATCGAGCCCGTAGGCGATCGATCCGACGACGCCTTCCAGCAGCAGATCACTCATCACACTCCCCCTGGGTCACTCCGCCGAGACCCCACCCTCTCAGCGGCCGCACCAGCCCGGCAACTCATTTTCCGAGCCCGCGAGTGGCGCCACGGCGCCACTCGCGGTGCGGGGTCAGTAGGCGATGAAAAGGATTTCGTCGCGCGAGTAGTCGTGGCCGGGATGGTTTTCGGTGAGGTGCTTGCGGGTCTTTTCGACCAGGTCGTCCTCGTCCGTTCCGACGATGTGTTCGCCACAGGGGCAGTTCAGGTTTCGCTTCACCAGAGGCCCTCCTTTCGAGCGGAAGTCTAGGGGCTTCGGAAGATCAGCGCGAAGATCGCTTTGGGTGCGGCGAGCCATTCGCGGAGATTGTTGCGCACCACGGTGATTCGACGGCATTCGCAATACGCCGTGACGCCGTCGGCGTCGATGCCGGCGGCCCGGCACAGCGCGACCGCGCGCGGCAGGTGCTCGTACTGGGTGACGATGAGGGCGCGCTCGATACCGAAGCGCTGGTGGGCGCGCTCGCAGGTCTCCCGGGTCGACAGGCCGGCCGGGTCGGCTCGGATCAGTCCCGGATCGATCCCCTGCGCCACCAGATACTGTGTCATCGAGGCGATTTCGTCGCCGGAGACGCCACCGGCGTCACCCGAGACCAGAATTCCGGTGGCTTTCCCCGCCCGCACCAGATCGATCGCGACGTCCAGCCGCCCGCGCAGATACGACATCGGCGTGCCGTCCGCGGCCACCTTGGCACCCGGCACGATCACCACCGGCGCGATCGGCGCCTGCGCCGGCTCGGACCGATGCCCCGACGACACCAGCCACAACCACGCATTCGATCCGGCCACGACAACGAGCAATCCGGTCACCGCCAGTCCGCTCCACTTCAGCAACGACCGCCGCCGCACCCGCACTTCAAACCCTCCGGTTCTCGTCACCCCAGTCCCAATCCGCCACGATACGTGCCGGCAGGCGGCGCACCGTCGCAGGCGAAACCGTCAGCGTCACGCTTCGTCGAGCACCGTGCGCAACCGGACCAAGCTCGTTTTCCAGCCACGTTCCATGGCGTTGCGGATCATCTTCTGGCGGCGGTCGTTGATGTCGAAACCGGTTTGGGTGAGCAGGAGCCGGGTGCCGCGGCCCTGCGGTTGCATGGTCCAGTCGACGACCCAGCGGGCGGGATGGGCGGCGCGCAGGTCGAACCAGGTGTGGGTCAGCCGGGCGGCGGGGCGGGCGGTCAGGACTTCGCAGGCGATCTCGCTGGAAGGCTGGGTGGTGGGCAGCAGGAAGATGAAATGCGTTCCGGGGCAGGCGGCGAAACCGACCGAGCGCATCAGCCAGCGTTCGATCAGGTCGGGCTCGGTCAGGGCTAGCCACACGGCCTGCGGATCCTGCGGGAAGAAACTGCCGACCTCGACCGCAGCGGGATTCAACTCCGAATCGGAAACCACGGCACACCTCCCTCGACGAGTCCAGGCCACCAGCATTCCATCTAGTCACGCCCGCGGGCCGGAGTCCGGATTACGACGTGCGCGCCGACAGCCCGAGCGTTTGGATTCCGTAAGTATCAGCGGTTACGCGGTCGGTCGCCCTGCACAGTAGTCCTGACGCCAGCAGGAAGAGAGACAAGACGTTGCGACCGTTTGTAATCAGATACCGCTTCGCCGGACCACTGATGACGCTGGTGTTCGGGGCTCTGATCCTGCTCGGCGGCGGCCGCTCGATCGAAGTGTGGGCGATCATGACCGCATTGGGCCTCGGCGCGCTGACTGCGGCCGTGCTGTGTATGGGCTGGGATCTCTGGCTGCACCCGTGACCGCCCGGGCGTCCCGAGACCCGGGCGCCCGCTACCGAGTCATCCACGGCCGCAAGCATTTTCCGGTGGGTTCAACGCTTACCGGTATCGCTCGACCCGCTGTCGGCCACAACCGCAATCTGAGGGCGAACGCCGATACGGCACTGGGGCATTGATTCCGGTGGCAGCGATGACCGCTGCCACCGACCCGCGGCTACGACTCAGGTTCGAGTTCCGGCTCGGGCTTAGGTTCCGGCTCCGGTTCAGGTTCCGGCTCGGGCTCGGGTTCAGGTTCCGGCTCAGGCTCAGGCTCCGGTTCGGGTTCAGGTTCAGGTTCCGGCTCTGGCTCGGGCTCGGGTTCCGGCTCGGGCTCGGGTTCCGGCTCAGGTTCCGGCTCAGGTTCCGGCTCGGGTTCCGGCTCCGGCTCAGGTTCAGGTTCCGGCTCGGGCTCGGGTTCCGGCTCCGGCTCAGGTTCCGGCTCCGGTTCAGGTTCCGGCTCGGGCTCGGGCTCCGGCTCCGGCTCGGGCTCAGGTTCCGGTTCCGGTTCCGGTTCCGGTTCCGGTTCAGGTTCCGGCTCAGGCTCGGGTTCCGGTTCGGGTTCGGGTTCCGGCTCGGGCTCGGGTTCCGGTTCCGGTTCCGGCTCAGGCTCGGGTTTGGGCTCTGGCTCGGGTGCGGGCGCTGGTTCTGGCTGCGGTGATGGATGCGGTTCCCAAACCGACTGGGCCGGCGGCGCGGCGGCCTCGAACTGCGGGATTGGTGGGAGTCCGAAATACCTTGGGGTGTATGGGATTTTCGAGGTGGTGTCGGGGAGTTCGCCGGTCCTCCGCTCGCCCGGGGTGGGTTGCGGTCCGCGCTCATGGTCCGGCGTGGGTGTTACCCCGGTGCGGGGTTGCGGATCCGGTGTCGAAGAGCGATTCTCGCCGGTGATCGGCTGCGTTCCCGCGTTGGTTCCGAGCTGGTCGAGGTCGGATCGCAAGGTCGCGCGTAGCTCGAGGAATTCGTTGATCTGGCGTTGCAACTGCCTGCGTTCGATCGCGAACTCTCCGGGCCGTAATCCGGCGCCTTCGAGGGCCGCTGTTCGTTCTGCGAACTCGTCGCCCGCGCGGGCCAGCGCCTCCTCGCTCGCCTGCCGCAGCTGCTCCGGAGTCAGTCCGTCCGGATCGATACCCCACTGCCGCAATCTGTTCTGAACCGATTGGAGGGCTTCGCTCTTCGGCCGGGCGACCTCGAATGCGCCTGTACGCGGCTCGCCCCGGCCCACCGGTACGGCCGTGCGACCATCGGCCCCGGCTTCGGGTCGCGGAGTGCTGCTCTCGCCCGCGACCGGTGCGCCGGCGGTAGCTTGGCCGCCGGATGCCGAACTCTGTCCGGGTGCGATGGCCGGCATTTCGGCCGTGCCATCACCGTGCGGTTGAGCCGTTGCCCACTCGGACGGTTGCTGCGCTGTCGCCTGTTGCGGCAGGTGTTCGCGTGCGGCCGGAGCCGCACCCTCCTGGGCCGAACTGGTCGGCTGGGTTGCGGCTGAGGCGGATTCGCCGGTCTCGCGCGGGGCGGGCGCGCTTGCTTCACCACCGTGGCCAGCCATCGATGTAGGCGCGGATGTATCGCCTCCGTCACCGTGGCCGACAATCGGCGCAGGCGCAGATGAATCGCCTCCGTCACCGGTCATCGAAGTAGGCGCGGACGTATCGCCTCCGTCGCCGTGCACGGGCGCCAAGGTTTCCTTCGGTCCTGCCACGACTCCGCTGTCGGCAGCGCCGGTGCCCGGCAAGCCGGTCTCCTTCGCGCCGATGGGGTTCGGCGTTCCGGCGCGACCATCGGCACCTTCGTCTCCAGCACCTCTCGGGCCGTGGCCGGAGGTGGTTCCGCCGCGACCGTCGACACCTTCGGCCCCAGCGCCTCTCAGGCCGTGACCGGAGGCATCTCCGCCCGGAGCCCGAGGGGTGGCCTGCGCGGGCTCGCTGCCCTGGGCGCCTCGGAGCGTTCCATTGGAGCCATCGGTCGAGAGCCTGATGCGGGCAGGCGCACCCGAATTCGACGGCTGCCCGGATCGATTGCCGTTGACCGTCGCCGCACCGGTGCGACCAGGCTGCACCCCGCCGGAGGGCAGGACCGCAGGCGCGCTGCCGTCAGCACCGAAATTCGCGGGCCTGGCGGCGTTGAAACCGCCTGCGGCCGGCCCACGTCCGAACGCGGAATGGCGGAAACCCTTGCTGCCGCCGGTCAACGCGCCATAGGCGGCGCCGCTGGTGAGCAGGCGAGGATCCCAGGTCCAGCCGTTCTCGATACCGCCGACGCCCCACGCACCCAGAGCACCGGCCATACCGGATCCGGCTCCGACGACTGCTCCCTTGCCCATATCCGCCCACCGTCCCCCGGGCAGCGCCACTTTCGCGGCCCCTTTCGCCAGCAGGCCTCCGACAGGTCCGCCCACGGCGCCTGCCGCTGCCGCGGTGTAGGCGGTGGTTCCGACGCGCTTCCAATCGATGCCGTCGCGGTGACCCGCGCCGACCTGATACGCCTGGATGGCGAGGTCCTGACCGCCGCCGAGCAGCGTGCTGAAGGCGACATGCTTGGCCAGGAACTTCGTCAGCGCCGCGATGCCGGTCTTGGCGGCGAACTGCGCGATGGCGCTGACTGCTCGCTGACCGAGCAGCCGCACCGCCACCCTGGTCAAAGCGATCGCCGTGGCCTCGGCAAACGGCGCGGTGGGCGGAAAGGTCCAGGCCGCAACGATTTCGAAGGCCAGCATGGCCAGCGAGCTGACCACCAGAATTTTCGTGTACTCGAGCTCGGTGGCCAGCCCGTCGGCGGATTCGGCCACCAGTTCCATCACCTCGGCCAGCCGCTCCAGCGACTGTGGGCCGTGGTCGAGTTCGTCGAGGCGTGCGGTGATGGCCTCGACGCCCGCGCCCCAGGGATATGCCTCGAGGGTCGCTTTCCGGGCCGCGGCCAGATCCGGCAGCAGGTCGCGGATGTCGGCGGCGGCTCTGCGCCAGTCCTCGGCGATCGCCCACATCTTGTCTTCGTTACCGTCGGGCCAGTCCGAGCCGGCGACCCAGCCGAGCCACTCGAGCTCGCTGGGGATGCTGATCGACACCCGTCACCGCAGCTTTCGCGCGGAAAAGTGGTCTGTGCGCTCGAGCAGCTCGGCGGCTTTGTACTGCCCGTCGGAGTAAGAGTCCAGGGTGGTCACGGTATTGTCCATTCCCTCGGTCAGGTTCTCCCACGCCGCGAGATACCCCTGCGTACCGTCGGCGAAGGTGCTGCCGTACCCGTCACCGCCCCACGCCGCCCCCTTCGCGGCCAGCGAGCGTTCCAGGGTACCGAGAATGCCGTTCACCTGATCCCGAAGATCACCCATTTTCCCTGCGGCACTGCGCAATTGCCACGGGGTCACCCCGAACTTCAGCATCACCGAACCTCTTCCACGTCGAGCCGGTGTCAGACCATCGCATGACCTGGCAGGCGGCGACCAGGGGCCCGAACCCGAATTTGCGACTCGCTGACGCCTCTCCGGCGCACCCATCGACCGCGCTCGCGAGAAGTAACCGCCGGTCTCGTGCGCAAAGGCCACACCAGCCGGCTCAGCGCCCTTTGACGAAATTTTGACGGCGGCGAGGCAGCCGAAATCCGTTGGCGCGCTAGGAATTCATCAATTCCGTGCCGGAATCTTGCCGACCAGGAAGGTGTTCGATTTTGCTGGCAGCCATGACCGCACTTGGAGCGGCCGCACACCCTCACCCGATGGGAGAATCATGTCCGAGTTCACTTCCGAGTTCCGGACCGTGCTGGTGACCGGCGTCGACGAACGCCTCGGTTATGCGACCGCGCGGCGGCTGGCGAGCGATGGCACCCAAGTCCTGTGTCATGCGCAGACCAAGGCCGCCGCCGACGAGGCGATCGATTGGCTGGTGCTCGATGGTGTGCCGGCCGACCTGCTGTCCCCGGTGCACGCCAACTTCCGCTGCCTGGCGGAAGTGGAGGAACTCGGCCGCGAACTCACCCTGCGGCCCCGGCTCGACGCGCTGATCAATGCTGCCTCCAGCCCCGCGACGCATCGCAAATCCCACACCAATGACGGCTACGAACTGACGTTCCAGGTCAACTATCTCGCACCGCAACGGCTGACCACGGCACTGGCTGAGAAGCTTGCCGCGTCCCACGGCCGCGTCGTCAACGTGACCTCGCGGCTGCACCGGGCCGGCACCGTCGAGTACTCGGACCTGGATCGCACGCGCGGCATCTACACCCCGCTGGCGGTCTACGCGCAGTCGAAGCTGGCATTCACCATGTTCGGCCGTTCGCTGGCCGAAACCGGCCCCGCCGAACTGACTGTGGTGAACGTGGATCCCGCGGATTTCGAGATCGACATGCCGGAGTCCCGCAGCCACGCCGAAGCCCCGCTGGATGGTCCCGCCGCGCTGCTCAGCGTTTTGAGCGCACCGGCGACGCCGGTGGTGAACGGCGGCTACTACGAAGGCCCCGAGCAAGCGAAACCTGCCGCGCTGGTCCGCAATTCGCGAGCCCGCGTCCGACTCGCGGTGTGGACGAATCAGCTCGCCTCCGCTGCCTGACCACGGCAGGCCGACGACGCCGCGGTAACGCTATGGAGCGAGCTCGGTGACCGCGGGTGCGCTCGCGGTCCAGCTGGCGAGCAGGCGTAGCGCCGACTCCGAAGCCGACCCCGCTTCAGCGGTGTAGAGGCAGAGGGTCTGGTCGGGATCGCCTGGGAGCGAAACGCTTTCGTACTCGATGCTGAGATCGCCGACCAGTGGGTGGTGGTAGCGCTTGGTGCCGTAGCTGCGTTCGCGGACGTTGTGGTCGGCCCACCAGCGCCGGAATTCGGGGCTCTTGATCGAGAGTTCGCCGACGAGTTCGGCCAGCAGCGGGTCGTCGGGGTGGCGGCCGGCGTCCAGGCGCAGGACGCCGACGTTGTCACGGGCCACCTCTTCCCAGTCGGCGTACAGCTCGCGGGTGGATTCGTCGAGGACGGTGTAGCGCAGCAGGTTCCGGTCACGCGGCGGCAGCGCCTCGAAGTCGGTCATGAGGGCGCGCGCCAGGCGGTTGCTGGCCAGCACGTCCATCCGGCGGCCGAAGACGAACGCCGGTGTCACGTCGTCGAGGGTTTCCAGGATGCGGCGGATACCGGGCCGCACGCGCTGCACGCGAGCGGGGCTGCGGCGGCGAGCCCGGCGCGGGTTGGCGCGCGCGATCTGGAACAGGTAGGAGCGTTCGGTGTCGTCCAGGCGCAGCGCGCGAGCGACGGCGTCCAGCACCTCGTCGGACACGTTGAGGTTGCGGCCCTGTTCGAGGCGGCTGTAGTAATCCACGCTCACCCCGGCCAGCTGCGCGACTTCCTCGCGGCGCAGGCCCGGGACCCGGCGCACGCCCCCGGTCCCGCCGATCGGCATGTCGTCGACGTTCAGGCGCGCGCGGCGGCTGCGCAGGAACTCCTTCAGCTCGGCATTGTGCTCCACGGATCCAGTGTGCCGGGTGCCGGGCACACCGGTGGCAACCAAGGTAGGTCTGCTGGACCGAGGTTCGCCGGACCGAGGTCGAGCAGGGCCGGTTTTGACCCTCGGAAGGGCGCTCGCGCGGAGTTGTCTTTAGTACGCGGCCGATCCGCCGCGAACGACACCGAGGAGAATGGGCCATTTTCGCACGCCAATACAACAATTTGCACAAAAGAGAGGTACCCGTCAAGAAACGGGTGCCTCTCAGGGCGGTATTGGGGTTCTCAGGAGGCTCAGATGACGTCAAACACCAGCCGTCAGGCGGACCTGGGATCGCAGTCGCGGACATCGAGCCATTCGACCTCCAGGCCCGCACCCTGAAACTGGGACGGTGGCAGGGAATCTGTTGGCACAGAACCGCTCAGACGGTGGGGCCAGTCGCCTGTTATTTCGAAGGCACTATCACCTCGACGTTGTTGGCAACTGCCCGCGCAACAGATTCTGCGGCTTCTGTGACTTCTGAAATGAGTTGGGGCGATCCGGTTGACGACGTATCTGAGATCCCGGAAAAGTTCTCACCTGATGCGATCACATCGACAATCAGGTTGCTGATCTGAAAGTACGCATTCGCTCGAACAACTCGCCCAGAATCGTTCCCGATTCCAATAAAACCTCTGTCGCCAACACTGAGATCCTCGGCGTTCCCGGAAAACTGACTTCTGATCGTTTGGACGGAATTGATTGCCGTCGATACCGCATTCATTGGATCGGCGAAAACTTTCAACGTCACGGATACAGATCGGGATCGAGGATTGCCCCCGACACCGCTGCCTATCGGCAACACAGGGTCAGTGAAGTTCGCGCTGCACATCAGTGTGCGTTTGCGCACAGAATCCGGCAACTCCGACATGTCTACATGACTGAATCCCTCTCTTTCGGTAAGCGATGAGGGGGCATATTCCTTCAATTCTTTCTCAGTTGGCTGGATCAAAACTGAACAATCTTCTGGCACTTTCGTGAAGCGTGCTTGTTCGGTCTCGCTCGCCTGACTGAAGCATCCCACACCCCCCGCCATAACACAGACGGCTATGAGTCCAAGAATCGTTGTAGTGCGCGCTCGCCGATGTCTCATTTGGCAGGAACGGTCCCTACTGCCGGGCCAGTCGGATACCGTGGGACCCAAGCGTTTTCATCGCCCGCGGAGGCCGCCATCTCGCCAGGGACTTCGATCTTTGCAGCAGATGTCAAGATGACACTCAAGTTTTCGAGCAGCTTATTTCTGTAGTCGATTATGTCTGTAGCTACTTTATCCGCTACCGCCATGAATTCGGCTATCGCCTTTGTCCCCTTCTCAACGTAGTCGCCGACTGGTATCTTACCTTCGGTAATCTCAAAGGTAGCTTTTGCGAGTCCACCACCGAGGGTAACGAGAATTTGGGCGCACTTAGAGATCGCTTGGATGGCAGATTTGTAATTATCGATGATCGCAGATCGAAATGAGTCGATCTTATTGGCGATGTCTTCGACAACGCCGCGTGTTTCCTTCGTCGCCGTAATAATCCGGTCGACATAGAGAACAGCCGTTTCTCGTGCGCCACCATTCCAGCGGGCACCCAACTCCTCCTTTGCAGTGGCAAGGCTCTTTCCATCGTCACTGCCATCGATGGCTTTGGTTAGTTCCTTGACAGTCTCTTGCCAAGCTTGGACAACCTTGGCGACCTCGCCTGGATTTCCCAACATGGCGTGAATTGTGTCAACGGCTTCTTTCACAAGAGGAATCCCAAGCTCTTGCGCAGTTGTCACCACCGTGCTCGCAGCACCCCAAGGGAATACCAGGTCGTCGGAGAGTTTGAGCGGGTTGTGATCTTCGGGTACCGCGTACCCCTTGGTTGTTCGACTGCCCACGATCAGTTACCTAGCCGCTCGTTCTGGTATCCGAATTTTTGATAGTACTCGTAATCCTTGTTCTCAAATACCCATGCAACATAGGCGATCTTTTCCGCGGCTTCCTGGATTGATTTTTGTGTCTGCTTCAACTTGCTTTCAACCGCCAACAGTAGCTGGTCATTAAATACGGTTGCGACATCACGCCCATGAACGCCGAGTACATATGCCCCCATGCGATTGTCCGCGACGTACCTCGATGAGGTCAGGTAGTGGCCTGATGTGGATTCAAGTTCTTTTGCTTGTGTTCGTAACGCATCCGGTACGACACGAAAGTCTGTCACTAGTTTTTCCCTTCGACCCAGGCGTCAGATGCTCTCGTAAATGCCGCATTTATCGTTGCGATTATTGCTGCCAGAATCTCGTGCTCATTGGATCTGACTACCGCGTATGGATCCAGCGTGATGGATCTGAGGGTTCCAAGATCATCGATCACTACCGTTCCGAATTCAGAACCGTCATGTTGGTCCACGATTTTCATCGAGTGCGTATCGATTGGCTGCGGCTTACCGTTTCGAATGTCCGCGACAGTTCGGTCCCAGTTTCGATTTATCTCGTCAACTAGATCGTACACACTATTTAGCTCAGACAATTTCCCTCACCTTTACTGTGCGCTTTAGAACTCTCTGGCGTCTGTCGCCGCGACCTATTCCCATCGCAAGTCGTTCAGTAGATCGAACAAACCGGGAAACTCTCGTCGGAGACCTTCGATTCCAAGATCGTGCGCAGACTGCCGGGCTCGATTCACCGCATCTACTACGGCCTCGCAGGTCGTGGTCAATTCCTCAGTCAACGCCCATGCCGGACGGCTGAGATCGCCGAGGCCTCGCGATAGTGAGATGTCGACGATTCGACGCCCATCACCCGACACGACGGCAACGGCCAACCCATTATCAGATCGTGCGGTATGCGGGTGGCTCTCAACCCCGTCTAAGGCACCACGAACACGGGCATGGAACGCGGCGATCTGGCCGTGAGTTTCATCCGCCAATCGGCCTGAGTTCCGGAACTCCGTTGAGGTGGAGGAGGTGCCTGCAAGTTGTGGTGACGCTGCCGTCGAAGGTGCGTCGAAATGATGCTCGACGTGCGTGGCCCGACGCGGAGGTTCTGGTTGCGGTGCGATGGGCCTGAAAACCGGATTCGGAGGGTTGACATTGAGCTGTCTAGGCTCCTCGTCCCAGTACTCATCAGGGTCATCGAAGTGGTTGTAAAATCCACCCGCCATCACAACACCTCACAGCAAAATATGCTGCCCAAAGTGGGCAGCGGTTTCTGGTCGATTGGCATCAATGCCCCCATTTGATTTCGAACAGTCGGCTACAGCCGCACCAACCCTGGCTGGCTGCGATTGGTTTGTCAACCCGTCGACCGGATTGTGCGCACCACGAAAGCTGCTGCGATGTGGGGTGATTCAACCGCCAACCAGCGGCCACCACCGACCCCTGAACTGGGCCGGAACGTAGCGGTGTGGCAGGTCGTGACTGGGCTGCCCCGCCATCTGCACGATAGGATCCGGTCACGTTGAGAAGGCCGACGTCACAGCAAAGCCGGAGACCCGGAGACCCGAGGAGAAGGGTTATGAACCAGGAGCAGATCACGGCGTTTCACAACGTCGAAGTGCGGATCGTTCCGCTCGCGGCCGGATTCCCACTCAGTGGCGGCAGCGGCCCATTCGTCATTATGGAATTTCCGACCGACAGCAGCACCGGCCAATCCATCGAGCCGACAACGGTGTATGTCGAAGCTTCGGTTCCAGACAGTATTTCGACAGTCCGACCACCGTTGCCCGATAGCTGACGGCAGACCAGCCCCTCAGCCAGCTGGCGTTGGGCGTGACGGACGGCAAGCATCGGCTCAAGCGGTTGGCGAAGGAGTTCGAGGCGTGAACGTCGATCTAGCCGGGGCACGCTGGTTAAGAGCACCCCAGCCAGGGAGGCGCAGCCTGCGTCGAGGCAACGTTTCTCGATCGAGGGCTGGTCGGCCTACGGGACTCCAATGACCGCGGTGGTGCAGTACTGATGTTCTCACCCGGCGCATGGGATGCCCCCCGGTCCCGCCGATCGGAATGTCGTCGACGTTCAGGCGTCCAGTGTGCCGGGTGCCGGGCACACCGGTGGCAACCAAGGTGGGTCTGCTGGACCGAGGTTCGCCGGACCGAGGTCGAGCAGGGCCGGTTTTGACCCTCGGAAGGGCGCTCGCGCGGAGTTGTCTTTAGTACGCGGCCGATTCGCCGCGAACGACACCGAGGAGAAAACCCAGATGACTCAGAATGCCTCCACCTTCGCCGGACGTGTCGCCGTCGTCACCGGCGCCTCGAGCGGCCTGGGCGAAGCGACCGCCAAGCGGCTGGCCGCGTCGGGCGCGAAAGTGGCGGTGCTGGCGCGCCGCGCCAACCGCCTCGACCAGCTCGTCAAGGAGATCGAGCAGGCCGGCGGCGTCGCGCTGGCGGTGCCGGTGGACGTCACCGACGCCGCGGCCGTGACCGCGGCGGCCGAGCGCGTCGCCGCCGAATTCGGCCCCGCCGACCTGCTGTTCAACAACGCCGGCGTGATGTTGCCCGCGCCGGCCGAGCAGGTGGCGGTGCAGCAGTGGCAGCAGCAGATCGACCTGAACGTGTCCGGGCTGATGAACGCCATCGGCGCTTTCCTGCCGCAGCTGATCGACTCGGCGGCGGCGAAGGGCGTGGCCGATCTGGTCAACACGTCCTCGATCGCGGCGCAGAACATCTTCCCGGGCTTCGCGGTCTACTCGGGCACCAAGGCCTATGTGACGCATCTGTCGCGCACGCTGCGCGCGGAGCTCGGGGCCAAGGACGTCCGGGTGTCGGTGATCGAGCCGGGCATTGTCGGCACCGAATTGCAGGGCCACGTCACCGATCCCGGCGCGCTGGAGTGGCTGGCCGGCGCCAAGGAGACGATCACCTGGCTGAATCCGGAGGATGTGGCCGAGGCGGTCCACTACCTCGCGGCGCAGCCGGCGCGCGTCAATTTGCAGCAGATCACGATCATGCCGACCCGTCAGGCCTCGTGATCCGGGCGGCTGGGCCCCGCCGGGAAAGCCGGTGGGGCCCAGCTCCGTTCTCAGCCGAACGTGCCGACCTCGTAGGACCCGCCCTGCTGGTGCAGGATGACGCCGAGCCGGTTGGCGGCGTTGATCATGGCGACCACGCCGACCAGCGCGATCACCTGGTCTTCGTCGTAGTGCTCGCGCACCAGCTCCCAGGTTTCGTCGGACACGCCGTGGTAGGCGTCGGCCAGGCGGGTGCCTTCCTCGGCGAAGGCCAGCGCGGCCTGTTCGGCCGCGGTGAACACGGTGGCCTCGCGCCAGGCCGCGACGAGGTTGATCCGGGTCGCCGATTCGCCGACGGCGGCGAGTTCCTTGGTGTGCACGTCGACGCACCAGCCGCAGCCGTTGATCTGGCTGGCGCGCAGCGACGCCAGTTCCTGGATGGTCTTCGACAGCGGCGACTGGGCGATGACCAGGCTGGCGTTGCCGAACCGCTTGGCGAACTTCGCGCCGATCTCGTTGTCTGCCAGGTTGATACGGGATTCCATGATGCCGTCCTCACTCGTTGCGTTGCGGTGAACGACCATGAGATGCCGGGGACCCGCGCCCTGTGACAGCACCGAATTGTGACCTACGCCACCGATATGAGGTGTCACAGAACCGGCGCGAGAGGCGTCTTGTGTACGTGCCAGAGTTCCGAGATCGCGCCACCGAGGCGTTCGTCACCCACCGCAATCTGCTGTTCACCGTCGCCTACGAAATGCTCGGCTCGGCGGCCGACGCGGAGGACGTGTTGCAGGAGACCTGGCTGCGCTGGGCCGGAGTAGACCTCGATTCCGTGCGGGAACACCGGGCCTACCTGGTGCGGATCACCACCCGCCAGGCGCTCGGCCGGCTGCGCACACTGGGCCGCCGCAAGGAGTCCTACGTCGGGACCTGGTTGCCCGAGCCGCTGCTCACCACGCCGGACGTGGCCGAGGACGTCGAATTGGCCGAAAGCCTGTCGATGGCGATGCTGCTGGTCCTGGAAACCCTCACCCCGACCGAACGGGCGGTATTCGTGCTGCGCGACGTGTTCGATCTGGACTACGACGAGATCGCCGAGGCAGTGGAGAAGTCGCCGGCGGCGGTGCGCCAGATCGCCCATCGCGCACGGTCACACGTGGCCGCGCGGCGGCCGCGCGGCGTCGCCTCGCCCGCCGAGACCCAGGCGGCGCTGGCCGCGTTCCAGCGTGCGGTCCGGTCCGGGGACCTGCAAGGGTTGTTGCACATCCTCGCCCCCGATGTCGTCTTCCTCGGCGACGGCGGCGGCGTCAAACAGGCTGCGCTGCAACCGATCGTGGGCGCGGAAGTGGTAGCGCGGGTGCTGAGCCGGATCGATCCGGCGGCCACGCTGGCGCCGACGCAGGTGAACGGTTACCCGGCCCTGGTGCTGCGGCTCGACGACGAGATCGACACCGTGGTGGCGGTGCGCATCGAGAACGGGCGGATCACCGGCCTCTACGCGGTGCGCAATCCGGAGAAGCTGTCCCGGATGACGCAGGAGACGACGCTGCAACGCTGAGCCGCGACACAATTCGGGTGGTCGTGGAGATTCCGCGACCACCCGTGCTGTGCCGGTGGCATCGTCAGACCGTCTCGGGCACCACCTCCGCCTGCGCCGGGGTGCGCATGGTGACCGCCGCGATCCCGGCTCCGGCCAGGGCGATCACCGCCGCGCCCAGGAACGCGGCCGCGAAACCGTCCGTGAGGCGCGGGAGGTCACCGAGTTGGTCGGCGCCGAAAGCCGTTGCCACCGCGGTCATCGCGGCCAGGCCGACGGCGGAACCGACCTGGTAGCTGACGTTCACCAGGCCCGAGGCGAGACCGCCCTCCTCCGGACGGGCCGCGGCGATCGCGGTGCCCAGGGACGGGATGAAAGCCAGCGCCATGCCGCCCGCGGCGACCAGGGAGGCGGGGAGCACGTCGACCCAGAAGCTGCCGGTCGGCCGGATCAGCGACATCAGGCCCAAGCCGAGGGCCAGCACGATCAGGCCGGTGACGATCATCGGCTTGGCGCCGAAACGCTGCATCGCCCGCGGGGCCAGGACGATCATGCCGAGCATGATCAAGGTGGTCATCGGGAGCAGTGCCGCGCCCGACGGGAACGCGCTGTAGCCGAGCACCTGCTGCAGGTACAGGTTCAGGAAGAACCACATCGGCACCCACGCCGCGCCGAGCAGGAGCTGAGCGATGTTGGCGGCGGCCAGGTTCGGGGCGCGGAAGATGCCCAGCGGCATCAGCGGAGCGCGGTGCCTGGTCTGGCCGAGCACGAACGCGCCGAGCAGGACGGCAGCGGCGGCGAAGACGCCCCAGGTTTCACCGGATCCCCAGCCCACTTCCGGAGCCCGGACGATGCCGTAGACGGCCGCGGCCAAGCCCGCGGTCACGGTGATCGCGCCGAGCAGATCGATGGAACCCCGGCGGGCGGGTGCGCTGGGCATCAGGGCGGGAATGGCGATCAGCGCGAGCAGCGCGATCGGGATGTTGATGTAGAAAACCCAGGGCCAGCTGATGTATTCGGTGATCACGCCGCCGAGAAACACACCGGCCGTGCCGCCGGCCGGAGCCGCGGCGCCGTATACCGCGAGGGCCTTGGTCAGCTCCTTCGGCGATCCGCCGAACAGCATCATGAGCAGGGTGAGCGCCGACGGTGCGATCAGCGCCGCGCCCGCGCCCTGGACCACGCGGCCGGTCAGCTCGAATGCGACATTGCCCGCGGCCCCGGCTAGGACCGAACCCGCAAGCAGCACAAGCCAACCCGCGCCGAAGACGCGGCGGGCACCGAGCAAGTCGGACAGTCGTCCGCCGAGCAGCAGCAGACCGCCGAAGGCGATCACATAGGCGTTGAAGACCCAGGTCAGGTTCTCCTGCGAGAACCCGAGCTCGGCCTGCATCTTCGGCAACGCGATGCCGATGATCGAGGTGTCCATGATGACCATGAACTGTGCGGCGGCAATCACCGCCAGTGCCAACCACTTTCGCGTGGCCGGTGGATTCTGCGTTGACATTTCGGTTCCGTCCTTCCGGGTGTGTTCGAACTCGGGGCCGAACCATACCCCCGTAGGGTATTGAAATGTCAACCCTGCGCCGCAAAGGTTTCCACGCCAGTGGGCTGCATCACACCCGGTTGCGTCATACCCCAGGGGGGTATAAGTTTCTGGTCGTCGGACAAACAAGATCGGAAAGGCCGGGACGATGACCACCACCCAGACCCACACCAACCACCACGGCGCGCACGGGGATGACGCCGGCCACACCACCGAGGCCGCGCACGGAGCCCACGCCGGACACGATGCCCACGCTCAGCACGCCGCCCCCGCCACCCACGCCGCGCACGCTGGTCACGACCCTCATGCCGGTCACGACCAGCACGCCACCCACGCCGCGCATGCCGGGCACGACCAGCAGGCCGCCGCCCCCGCCGCCCCCGCCGCGCATGCTGGGCACGACGCACACGCCGGACACGGTGGCGGACTGCCGGGTGGGCTCCAAATCACCCAGGACGGTTACACATTGGAGCTGGCCGCGCCGATCGCCGCACCCGGCGAGATCGATTTCCGGTTCCGGATCGTGGGCCCCGACGGCACGGCTGTCACCGAGTACGACGCGATTCATGACCGGCAGCTGCATCTGATCGTGGTGCAGCGGGAGCTGACCGGGTTCTGGCATGTACATCCCGAGCTGACCGCGGACGGGACTTGGGTTGTGCGGCTGAACCTTCCGGAGGCCGGTGCGTACCGGGTGTTCACCGATATCGCGCCGCGTGCGCTCGGCAAGACCATCACGCTCGGAGCGGATCTGGCTTTGGCCGGTACCTATGCGCCGCAGCCCACCCCCGAGGTCACACGGACCGCGGCTGTCGACGGATACGAGGTCACGCTCGACGGCGACCTGGTGGACGGTGCGGGTCAGCTGATCACCCTCACCGTGCGCAAGGACGGGCAGCTGGTCACCGATCTTCAGCCGTACCTGGCCGCCTTCGGTCATCTGGTGGTCATTCGGGCCGGTGATCTGGCCTACGTCCATGTGCACCCGAACGGTGAACCCGGCGACGGCGTCACCGCTCCCGGACCGGAGATCACCTTCCACACCGCGGTCCCCGGACCGGGCACCTACCGCCTGTTCCTGGACTTCAAGCACGGCGACGTGGTCCGCACCGCCGCCTTCACCCTCGCGGCCGCCCGCGCCTGAAACCCGCTGAGCGGGCACCTTTCTGCCCGCTCAGCGCCCTTCCGAAAGGAGTCCCTCGTGTGCGATTGCTGCTGCCGACGAAACCGCGATCCGCCAACTACCCGAGAAAGAGCCTCTGATGTCCACTCTGTTCCGCCACCGTGACTACCTGCGCCTGTTCACCGCCCAAGTGTCGGGCCTGTTCGGCACCGGCCTGACCACCGTCGCACTGGGATTGCTCGCCTACGAACTCGCCGGCAGCTCCGCGGCCGCCGTCCTGGGCACCGCACTGACCATCAAGATGGTCGTCTACGTCACCGTCGCGCCGATCGTCGGCGCGTACGCCCACCGCCTGCCCCGCCGAAGCTTCCTGACGAGCCTGCACCTCGTCCGCGCCGCCATCGTGCTGGCGCTACCGTTCGTCGACCAGATCTGGCAGATCTACGTGCTGATCGCCATCCTCCAAACCGCCTCCGCCGCATACACTCCCACGTACCAGGCGATCATTCCCGACATCCTGCCCGACGAACGCGAATACACCCGCGCGCTCTCCGCGGCCCAGCTCGCCACCACGATGGAGACCCTCCTGAGCCCGATGCTCGCGGCCGCCGCCCTGATGCTGATCAGCTTCCACTGGTTGTTCGTCGGCACCGCGATCGGTTTCGCCATCTCGGCCGCGCTGGTCCTCGGCACCCGAATCCCCGCCGCCGGAGCCGCCACCGCCGGCTCCTTCCGCGAACGCATCACCGTCGGCATGCGCATCTTCGCCGCCACACCTCGCCTGCGCGGCCTGCTCGGCCTGAATCTGGTGGTCGCCGCCGCCGGCTCGGTCATCATGGTCAACACCGTCAACTACGTCCGCGACATTCTCGGCGGCACCCAGTCCGGCGTGGCAATGCTGCTCGCCGCCAACGGTTTCGGCACCATGCTCGTCGCCCTGGCCCTCCCCCGCGTCCTCGACCGCATCGACGCTCGCTCCGTCATGCTCACCGGCGCCGCCACCCTCCTCCTCGGCCTAACGGCCGCCCTCGCCTTGTCCACCGCCGACTCCGGCGACTGGCGCCGATACGCCGCCCTCGCCATCTGGTCCACCATCGGCGCGGGGACCGCCGCCATCCTCACCCCCACCGGCCAGATCCTCCGCCGCTCCGCCCGCCCCACCGACCGCCCCGCCCTCTTCGCCGCCCAATTCTCCCTCTCCCACCTGGCCTGGTTGATCACCTACCCCATCGCCGGATGGCTAACCACCACAACAGGTTTCACTGTCACCTGGCTGACCCTGCTCACCCTCGCCGCCACCGGACTCATCCTCGCCCTCCGTCTGTGGCCCCGGCACGACCCAGAACAACTGACCCACCTCCACGAAATCACCACCACCGACCCAGCCCTCCTCCTCGACGCCGAACGCGTCGACGCAACCCACTACCGCCACACCCATCCCTATGTAATCGACCCCGACCACCCCCGCTGGCCCCGCCCCAACCGCCTGCTCGCCACCGCGGCCTAACCGCCGCGACCGCACTCCCAACCACATACCCACTCGTGCTCCCGCACAGCCGATAGCCGCTGCGGGAGCACGAGTGGGTATAGATCTGCCGCCTGCCACCGCAGTACGGGTCGAGACCGCACACTCGGCAATGCTCGAGCGCGAGGCAGGTCGGTGGTCAGATCGGGGCAGAGCCGGCGACCCATTGGTCCCAGGGAATGCCCCAGTCGCCGCCTTGCCAGATGGTGAGGGGGTCGCCACCGGTGTTGCGGACTTCGACGACGTCGCCCTGGCCGATGAAGTCGTAGAACCAGCCGGCGTCGCCGGGGCCGAGGTTGAGGCAGCCGTGCGAGACGTTGGTGTTGCCCTGGGCCCAGACGCTGGACGCCAGTTCGTGCAGGAAGATGCCGTCGTGGCTGATGCGGACACCGTAGTTGATGGTGACCTTGTAGCTGCCGGAGCCGGTGAGGCCGTAGCTGGCGGAGTCCATGACCACCGGGTGCTGGCGTTGCAGGACGGTGTAGACGCCGGGCGGGGTCCAGAAGGACAGGTATTTGCTGCCGGAGGTGGTGCCGCCGCCCATGCCCATCGAGGTGGGCATGCTGCGCACCAGGTTTCCGTTCTCGAAGACCTCGACGTGTTTGGTGTTGTCGTCGGCGATGGCGATGCGCTCGGGTCCGATGTTGACCGTGACGCGCTGATCGCGGGCGCCGTAGAGGCCGTCGCCGAGCCGGGCTCCGTAGAGGTTGGCGGCGACGGTGACGGTGCTGTGGGCCCGGTGGTAGCGCTCCGGGCGCCAGTGCGCGTTGCGATCGGAGACCCAGAACCAGGCGCCGGGCACCGGCGGATCGGTGATGACCTTCAGATTCTGTTCCGCCGCAGCCCGATCGACCGGTTCGTCGAAGACCGCGACGACGATCAAGCCCACGCCGTGGGTGTCACCCTCGACCAAGTCGTCCAGGCTGGCCGAGCGCAGGGACACGTCGGTCAGCCGCGGCGGCAGCACCGTGGTGCAGGTGTTGGTGGCGGTGACATCGCCGGTCGCCCCGGTGGCCACCGCCTTCGCGGCGTAGGTGTGTCCGTAGCCGAGCGGTTCGACGCTGTACCACGTCTTCCTGTCCTCGGCGAGGATGCCCGGCAGCGCGCGGCCCGTCTCGTCGACCCACTCGACCGACTTCAGCGTTCCAGCGGCAACCGCCACGCTGCCCACCTTGCGCGGATCCACTTCCGGACCATCGGGCTCGGGGCCGAAGGTGATGACGGCCGGCGCGGGCGGCGGGCCGGCGTCTTTCGAGACAAGTCCGCATCCGGTCAGGACCGTCGCTCCGGCCAGTCCGGCAAGTACCTGTCTGCGCCGCATCGCCACCGCCAACTCCCTTCGCCGAACAGCAAACGGAACGATCACCGAATGCTGTATAGCAAATATTCAGCAAACGCTAGGGAATTGTGTGCGGTCCGCGACCGTTCCGACGCGTAACCGACACCATGCGTCCCGGAAACCCGGGCCTACCGCCGATTTCCGACCCGAGCGGGCGGCCCAACCTCCGCGAGCCCGGCCAGAGCCTGCGGCAAGGGGCCGTGATGGAGCACGCCGAGGCGCTGCGTGGCGCGGGTCAGCGCGACATAGAGCTCGGCCGCACCGCGCGGACCGTCGGCGAGGATCCGCTCCGGATCCACCACGAGCACGGCGTCGAACTCCAAGCCCTTCGTCTCCGAAGCCGGAACCGTCCCCGGCACACCGGGCGGCCCGATCACGATGCTGGTGCCTGCACGCCCCGCTTCGTCCCGCACGAATTCCTCGATAGCCGAAGACAATTCATCGTCGGCGAGCTTCCGGGCCCACGGCTGGACACCACACGAACGCACCGACTCCGGCGCCCGCACCTCGGGCGCGAACTCCGCCAGCACCGCGGCGGCGACCGACATGATCTCCGCCGGCGTGCGGTAGTTCACCGTCAGCGACCGGTACACCCAGCGGCCGGGCACATACCGCTCGAACATCTGCCCCCACGAGGTCGCGCCCGCCGCCGACCGGCGCTGCGCCAGATCGCCGACGATCGTGAACGACTTGCCCGGGCAGCGGCGCATCAGCACCCGCCAATCCATCTCGGACAGCTCCTGCGCCTCGTCGACCACGATGTGCCGGTAGGTCCAATCCCGGTCCGCCGCAGCACGTTCGGCGAGCTCGCGGGTGTCGCGCTCGACGAATCGCTCGGCCAGGTCCGCACCGAAGAGCATGTCCGAGGCGAACAGGTGGTCCTCGTCGTCCATGTGGTCCTCGCGGCTGACCAGCAGCTGCTCCAGCACCCCGGCGGCGTAGGCGGCCTCGGCCCGGCGTTCCCGCTCAGCGGCGTCGTCGACCGGCTTGCCGGAACCGAGCAGGTCGAACAGTTCGTCGAGCAACGGGACGTCCGAGACCGTCCAGGCCGCGCCGTCGGCCCGGTACAGCGCCTCGTCGCCGCCGGCCGCGCGCAACCGGTCGCGCGAGGAATACAGTTCCGCCAGCAGGGTTTCCGGGGACAGCGTGGGCCAGAGCAGGTCCAGCGCGGCGGTGAACGCCTCGTTCTCGGCGAGTTCGGCGAGCAGGTCCTCCCGCATCTGCTCCCAGGCTTCCTTGTCCGAGCGGTCCAGCCAGCCCTTGCCGATCCGGCCGATCGCCCGCTCGGTGAGCACATAGGTGATGATCTCGGTGAACTTCGCGCGCGCCTCGTTGTGCGGCAGGCCGGTGCCGCGCGCCTCGTCCCTGGCCCACTCGGCGGTGCCGGCGTCGATCCGCACCGTGGCGTCCGCCAGTTCGATCGTGATCGGTTCCGCGGGTAGCCGCTGCCGATCCGCGACCGCCGCCGCGAGCACGTCCAGGATCTGCAGCGAGCCCTTGAGCCGTGCGGCTTCGGGCGCGTCCTCGGCGGTGGTGCGCAGACCCGGCAGCAGCTCACCGGCGGTCATGAACACCACATTGGTCTCGCCCAGCGAGGGCAGCACATGCGCGATGTGGTTCAGGAACGCCGGATTCGGGCCGACGACCAGAACGCCCTGCCGTTCCATCCGCTCGCGCTGGGTGTAGAGCAGATAGGCGACGCGGTGCAGCGCCACCACCGTCTTACCGGTGCCGGGGCCGCCCTCGAGCACCAGCACGCCCGGATGTTCGAGCCGGATGATCTCGTCCTGCTCGGCCTGGATCGTCGCGACGATGTCGCGCATCCCCTGCCCGCGCGGCGCGTTGACGGCCGCGAGCAGCGCCGCGTCGGCACCGTGCTCGTCGCCGCTGGGGCGGCCCAGGACCTCGTCGGTGAAGTCGACCACGCGCCGCCCGCGAGTGTGGAACTGACGACGCCGGCTCATGTTCTCCGGGCTCGCGGCGGTGGCGACATAGAACGCGCGCGCGGCCGGCGCCCGCCAGTCCAGCAGCAGCGGTTCGAACTCGTCCGCCTCGTCGAAGAGGCCGATCCGGCCGATGTAGGAGCGTTCGCCGGTGACGGCGTCCAGGCGGCCGAAGCACAGGCCGTTGTCGGCGACGTCGAGGCGCTTGGCCTCCTTGGCCAGCGCGCGGACCTCGAAGTCTCGTTCCATCGCCGAGACGCCGGTGCCCTTCAGCGCCGCCCCGTATTTCCCCCGCACTCGGGTGCGTTCGGCGTCCAGCCGTTCGTAGAGCCCGGCCACGTAGTCCTGCTCGGACCGCAATTCGTTTTCATATCCCTGAGGTGACACAGGCATTCGCAACTCCCATTTCCGCAGGTCCAGGCTTCGGCCAGCGATTATGCGCCAGCACCCCGGCCTTGCCGCAAGCCCCCGGGTGCGCTATATATTGAGAAGGGACAAGGAGAACGCACTCCTTGCCCTTTTTTATTAGGCGCTCACGCTCCCCAGATGACGCGCCAGAATCCCCAGGAACCTGCCCCCTGCCGGTGACGGCTCCGCCGCGGCCCACGCCGCCGCCATCGGAACCGCCGGTGCGCCGGGGACCTCCCGGAAGACCACTCCCGGCCGGGTCGCCGTCGCGACTCCGCGCGTGACGAATCCGAGGCCGGCGCCCGCGGCGACCAATCCGGCCAGTGTCGTCACCGGGGTCGCCTCCTGCACGATGCGCGGCTCCACGCCCGCGGCGCGGAAACAGGCGACCATCTTGTCGAACAACACCGGTCCCACGCTACGGGGCGCGGCCAGCATCGGCTCGCCCGCCAGGTCGGCGAAGGACACGGTGGACCGCTCGGCGAGCCGGTGCCCGGCCGGCAGGGCCAGGACGCACGGTTCGGCGGGCAGCGCGCGCAGCCGCAGGTGCGGGCGTTCCAGCGGCGGATGCAAGACGCCGAGGTCGATCTCGCCCCGATCCAGCGCCGCTTCCAGCGCCGGCGAATTGACTTCGACCAGATCGACCTCCACCTCGGGACAGGTGGTCCGGAACTCCTGGATCGCCTGCGGGAGGGCGGTGTAGGAGGCGATCACGGTGCAGCCGAGCCGCAGTCGGCCCTGCCGGCCCTGCGCCGCGCGGCGAGCCGAGTCCACGGCTCTTTCACCCTGTGTGACAACAGTTCTCGCCGGGGCCAGGAAGGCGTGACCGGCGGCGGTGAGCCGCACCGACCGCCGGTTGCGCTCGAAAAGCCTTGCGCCGATATCGCGTTCGAGTGTCCGGATGCGCTGACTCAACGCGGGCTGGCTCAGATGCAGCTCCTCCGCGGCGCGGCCGAAGTGCAAGGTCTCCGCGACCCGGATGAAGCATTCGACCGAGCGCAGATCCACGCTGTGATCGTATTGCACTATCACACAGGCGGATATCCCGATTGATCACGATCACAGCCGCGCCGAAACTGGCCGTATGCGCACCCGCACTACACTCTCCGCCTGTCTCGCCCTCATGATGCTCACCGCCTGCGGCTCGGGCGGTGACGAAGCCGCAGTGACGATCGAACGAATAGTCACCGTCTCCGACGGGGACTACCTGGCCAGTACCTACGTCGACGGCGTGCTCGCCCCGGACGGGCAGCGTGACCTGCTCACCCGGTTGCGCATCGACAACGGCGAGGTCAGCGCCGAACACCTGGAAGTCTCCAACTCGGTGACCTCGGCTCCGGAGGTGCTCGCGCTATCCCCGGATGGCACAACCGCTTTCGTGACCGAACGGCTCGGTCAGCGCCAACCCGGCATGACCCGGGCGCAGCAGCTCCCGCAGGGCAATCGCCTTTTCGCCGTGGATATTTCGAGCTCGCCGCGCATCATCGGCACCACGACGATCGCGCACTCCCCCGAGGCGCTCGCCGTCAGCCCCGACGGCGCCCGGATCGCCACCGCATCCAACACCGCCGAGGCCTCGATCATCCAGTTGATCCCCTGGACCACAACGGGATTCGGCGAATCGCGCCAGTACGACCTGGCCACGCTCGGCATCACCGGCGACCCCGCCCGCCCGCGCGGCGGCGCGCTCGCGACCAATGTGCACTGGCACCCCAACGGCCGCGCGGTGGCGGTGAACATCACCACGCAGAACCGCGTCGCGTTCTTCACGGTCGACGACACCGGCCTGCGCCCCTGGGGCGCTCCCGTCACCACGGGCGCCGACCCCTTCGTCGGCCGCTTCACCCCCGACGGCCGCCACTACGTCACCTCGGACTGGGGCCGCAACCTCACCACCACCAACCTCGCCGAACGCCTACCCGCCACCCGCTCCAAACTCAGCGTCATCCGTCTCACCGCCACCGGCGACCACCACGTCACCGCCACCGCCGAGTCCGACAAGTCCGCCGAGGGCATCGCCATCAACCCCGCCGGCGACCGCATAGCCACCATCAATATGCGCGGCACCGTCTTTCCCCCCGACTCCCCGGCCCACGACCCCCAAGCCTCGGTCTCCCTCCTCCGCCTCGACCCCACCACCGGCGCCCTCACCAAACTCGGCGACTACCCCCTCGACGGCATCCTCCCCGAAGGCGGCGCCTTCGACCCCACCGGCAACTACTTCCTGGCCACCATCTACCAACCCCGCACCCCCACCTCCCCCGGCTCCGGCCTCCAGATCTACCGCGTCACCCCCGACCGCCTGACCCCCATCCAGCACATCCCCCTCCCCCACGGCGTCCACCACGTCGCAACCACCGCGAAGTAGCGCCACGAATTGCCACTTCGAGTAGTAAACTTGAAGAATGAGTGCACTACCTGCTGACTTCCCGCCAGGAGAGGGTCCGGCGGCAAAGGTGAGCGTCTCGCTGCGGGCCGGAAATATTCGCGCGATCCGTGACCGGGTCGGCTCGCGGGGATTCTCCGCCTACGTCGACGCCGCCGTCGAGCGCCAGATCGAACGAGATCTCCTGGAAGAAGCGCTGGTCGCCAACGAAGCCCAGGCCGCGCCGATTCCCCAGGAGTTCAAGGATGAGGCGGCAGCGCTGTTTCGCGAGGTGAAATCCTCGCCCGAGTTACAGGGGGAATGAGGGTGGCGCGAACACGAAGCAGGCTCAGCGCTGGGACAGTGATACTCGACAGCGAAGGCTTGTCGAAGTGGTGTGCGGCGGACCAGCGGGTCACCGCGTTTGTCCGCGAAGCGCAAGACAACGATTTCCGGGTCGCGGTCAGCGCACTCACCCCCGTGGAGGGGTACGACATGCGCGCGAAGAATGAGCGCTTTCGCTGGTATCTGTCACGCCTGCGGATCGAACCGGTCACCGATGAGATCACGTTCCACGCCATCGACCTACTCCGCACGGCAGGTCTGCATGGCCACAAGTACGCAATCGACGCGGTAGTGGCCGCCACCGCGCTCCGGGCGACCAAGCCGACCGTCATCCTCACCTCCGATACCGACGACATGGTCAAGCTCTGCGGAAAGCACATCCGCGTCGTCTCCGTGTAGGCCCTGAAGTAGCTGCCGCCCAGGACGATTCAGTCGTCGACGCCGCGGGCGGCGAGGGCTTCGCCGAGGGCGTCGGCGGTGCGGAGGGCGCGGACCAGGACCGGGGTTACCAGGGCGGTCATGGACCAGGTCAGGCCGCGGGCGCGGCGGGCTTCGGCGACTTCTTGGACGATCGTGGTGAGGAGGGGGACGCAGCGGATCGCGAGGGCTAGGAGGAGGGCGATTCGGTCGGGGGCTATGCCGAAGCGGCGCAGGGGGGTGAGGGCGCGGGTGACGGTGTCGAGTAGGTCGGTGACGCGGGTGGTGAGGGTGACCAGGGCGGCGAGGGCTACCGAGAGCAGCAGGACGCCGCAGACTACGAAGGCTTGGGCGGGGGAGGTCAGGATCAGCTGGAATACGGCGATGATCAGGAGCATCCAGGTCATCGGGCGTAGTTGTGCCACAGCGACTCCGGCGGGGATGCGCGCCAGGGCGAACAAGGCGGCGACCAGCACGGCGGCGAGGCCGACTCGGAAAGGGCTGTCGGCGAACAGGGTTGCCGAGACGATCGCGGCGATCAGGAGCAGGATTTTCGGGCCGGCCGGGATGCGGTGCAGCGGTGAGGTTCCCGGCCGGTAGAGGCCGATCATCCGACCAGGGCGCGGTAGGTGTGGACGGCGTCGGCGGGGCGGCCGTCGAAGGCGATCGCGCCGTTGTCGATGAGGATGACGCGATCGAAGGTGTCCAGCAGGGCGAGTTGGTGGGTGACGACGATGACCTGCTGGTCCATGGCGTCGAGCGCCTGGGCGACGACGCGGGCGTTGCGCAGGTCCAGCAGGGTGGTCGGTTCGTCGGCGATGATCAGCTCGGGTTCGCGAATGAGGACCGCGCCGAGGGCGAGCAGTTGTTTCTGGCCGCCGGAGAGCAGATGCGAGGGATGGTCGGCGTGGTCGGCGAGCTGGAAACGCACCAGCGTCTCCTGGACGCGGGCCGCGATCTCGGTTTTGCTCAGCCCGGATCGGCGCAGCGAGAAGGCCAGATCCTCACCGACCGTCGGCATGACGATCTGAGTATCGGGGTCGGTGAAGACGAAACCGACCTTGCGCCGGACCTGACCGCCTTTGCGCGCGGTGTCGAGGCCGTCGACGGTGACCCGTCCGGCCGCGGGAATCAGCAGGCCGTTGATCATCCGCGCCAGCGTGGACTTCCCGGAACCGTTGGCGCCGATGATCCCGACGCGGCGTTCGCTGATCCGCAGGTCGATGCCGGACAGGACGGTGCGCTCGCCGAAGGCGTGCCGCACCGCGTCGAAGACGACCTCAGGCACGGATCAGGCCCGGGTACGCCCGGTGCACGCCCTTGGCGACGACCGTCGCGACCACGACCTTCGCCAGATCACCGGGGATGAACGCGAAGTTGGTGGAGATGGCGTGCGCGAGATCCAGGTCGGTGCGCACCAGCAGCCCGATCGCACCGCACAGGTAGATGACCACGAGCCCGCCGAACGCGTTGATCAGCAGGCCGAGCACGAGCGGGTACTTCGGCAGGATCCGGGCGGTCAGCAGGCCGATGACCAGGGTCGCCGGAATCCAGCCGAGCAGATAACCGGCGGTCGGGCTGGCCAATGCCGTCAATCCCGTGCGACCGCCGGACAGCAACGGCAAACCGATCAGCGTCAGCGCGATGAACACCAGCACCGCGGCCGTGCCCTTGCGCGCGCCGAGCACGGCGCCGGCCAGGATGACGCCGAGGGTCTGGACCGTGATCGGCACTCCGCTGAAACCGACCGTGATCGCGCCCGGCAGCCCCAGTGCCGCGATCAGTGCCGCGAAGACGGCAACCTGTGCCAGATCCCGGGCGGAGAAGGCGACTTTCGACGCTCGGGCATTCTCGACACGATCCACGACGTTTTCCTCCACTACCTGCTTGAACAACGTTCAAGATAGCAAACCCTCACGGCCCGTCAGATTGGCGCGTTTGCCTGATGTTGACATGTTCCGCGCTGGTCGCGCCCCGAGTGCGAACGCAAGACTGAGCATCCACACCCTTGCGCGCCGACCTGATTCACATTTCACGTAGCTCGTCGAATGCCGGATTGGAGATGTTGTGCCCCACTCGCACGAAACCGCTATCGCCTATGTGATCACGGCCTTGGAAGCCAAAGGGACGGCGACGCGCGAGGATTTCGACGTACCGGGCATCGTCGCCACCTCCCGCGCGATCGTCGAGAGCTGGGATCTGGGCGCGATGGATCGCGCCATGTTCTGGAACATCGCCGCCAGCCACCTCAAGGTCTAGGCGCGCGAGTCCGAACGGTGCGCGTGCGTGGCCACCGACCACCGCAACGCCACCCGTCGCATGGAGGTGGCATCCGCGTAACCGAGTAGCTCGGCCTGCCGGCCCCGGCTCAACGGTCCCCGGGCCGCCGCCGAAGCGAGCCGGGCGTGCCGGGCCCGGTCCAATTCGCGCCGCCACGTCGTACCCGCTTCGGCCAGCCGGCGCTGCAAGGTCCGTGGGCTGGTGGCCAGTCGGCGCGCCACCTGCTCCAGTGACAATTCACCGTCGTCGAGGACCTCGGCGATCGCGACGGCGACCCGTTCGGGCCAGGCGCTGGTCAACGGCGGTGGCGGCGGCAAGGCCGCGGCCAATGGCTTGAGCACCTCGGCCAGGTCCGGGTCCGCGGTCGTCAGCGGCATACGCATATCGGCCTCGGCGAAGGTCATCGCGTCCATGTCCGCACCGAAATCGAAGGTGGTGGTATCGCCGAAGACCTCGCGATAGGCGTCGAGCCGGCGCGGGGCGCGCTGCCGCAACGAGACCCGGGTCGGGATCAGCGGCGCGTCGACCACGCGGCGGGCGCGGGCCAGCACGGCTGCCAGGCCCCACTGGTGGGTCTGGTCGCGAGCGCGTCCGTCACCGTCGACCATGTCCACCCGCAGCGTCGGACCGTTGTCGGTGTCGAAAAGATCGAACCGATGGTTGGTGGTGACCGCGGTGATGTACGGACCACAGGTCGCGAAGCCCGCGCCGACCGTCGGCGCGCTGGTGAACAGATAGTCGTAGAGTCTGGTCGCCTTCAGCTCGTATCGGCTGGCCACCCGCAACGCCACATCCGGATCGTCGAGCCACCGCGCCCCGATCTCCCACACCCGCCAGAAGGTCTCGCTCGGTAGATGTACACCGTCTCCGGTCAGCGTCCATTCGGGAATTCCACATTCCCGGATCAGCCGATTCCGATCGATCCCCGCCGCTGTCAGCTGGGAAATCGCGAACCGATGCAGCAGTGTCTGGTCAGTTCCCAACAACCCCTCCTCACACCCGTTGCTACGAATTTGTGCGGAAACGCTATATCGCACACAGTGTTCCAGAACCTGGTTCCGGAACACTGTCTGATCCAGCAGTTAGGGGGTTGCCCCCTCCCGCCACGGGCTGTGGTCAGGTTAGGCTAAGTTCAACGGCATGATGGATCGCAGCGCCTACGCCGAACGCATCGACGAAGTCCTGGCCGGGACGCACGGCGCCAAGGTCGGCTACCCGATCGGACTGTGCGAGGTCGAAGTGCGGCGCACTGTTCCCGTGGGTTCCGGCTTGCTGCGCATCACCTTCGCCGGCCCGGACCTCGCCGGGTTCCACAGCTATGTCCCGGACGAGCATGTGCGGCTGATCTTTCCGTGCGAGGACGGCGTGCTGCGCCTGCCGCAGCGGGACGGGCTGTCCCTGGAATGGGGCGCGCCGCGGCCGGTCTCGCGCGAATACACGGTGCGCCGGTTCGGCGACGGCGAACTCGACATCGACTTCGCGATCCACCCCGGCGGCCTGGCCTCGGAGTGGGCGCTGACCGTCACCCCGGGAACCCGCGTCCACATCGCGGGCCCGCCCGGCGGCGTGGTGGTGCCGCGCACCTACGACAAGTATCTGTTCGCCGGTGATCTCACCGCGCTGCCCGCCATTGCCCGCTGGCTGGAGTGGTTGCCCCGCACCGCGTCCGGCTGGGCCTTCATCGAGGTCGGCGCGGAGAGCGAGCAGATCGAGCTGAGCCCGCCGCCCGGCGTTCAGGTGCGCTGGGTGCCGCGCGGCGCGGCGGAGCCGGGCAGCGGCGAAGCCCTGGAGAAGGCCCTGCGCGAGGTGGAAGTGCCTGCCGGAGAACGGGTTTACGTGTGGATCGCGGGCGAGGCGGGCGCCCTGCGCCCCCTGCGCCGCTGGGTGCGCACCGAACTCGGGGTAGGTCCGAAGGACTTCCTGATCGCCGGATACTGGAAGCGCGGCGTCGCCGACTACGACCGGGACGAATGAGCCTCAGCGCTGCCGGTCCGGTTCCGGCCCGGTCGCGAACCTCAGCGCGGAACCCTTGCGCGACACCAAAACTCGTGGCCCGTGTCCGCGCTCGGCGCGGGCGGCGGCGCGGACCTGCTGCGGTGTCGCGCCGAACCAGCGGCGCACGGCGCGGGTCAGCGCGGACTGTTCGCCGAGCCCGATCAGGATGGTGATCTCGGTCATCGTCATCTCGGTTTCCCGCAGCAACCGGTAGGCGGCGTCGCGCCGGGCCCCGTCGAGCACCTCGCTGAAGGTGGTGCCCTCCTCGGCCAGTGCGCGTTGCAGCGAGCGTTCGTGCATGGCGAGCACCTTCGCGATCACGTCGATGTCGGGTTTCCCCTGGGTGAAGCTCTGGTCTATCGCCACCCGCACCCGTGCCGTCATGGACTTGGTCAATTCCGAATAGTTGCGGGCCAAGTAATCCATGGCAATCGTGCGCAGCGTGCGGTCGTTCCCCATTACCGGCCGGGTCAGCAGCTCGGACGGGATGCGGAACAGCGTTGTCTCGGCATCGAATCGCACTGCCGCGCCGAAGTATTCGGTGTAACGCCGGGCTGGTGCCAGCGGTGGATGCGGCAGATACACCGTGCGCAGCCCGTAGTCGCCGCCCGCCGCCCGCCGCAATCCGGCGTGAATGGTCGCCGCGGCGAGATCGACACCTTGGACGATCCCGTTGGCCTCACCGGGATCGCGGTAGTTGAGTGCGACGGTGCCCGTGCGGCCCTCCGGATCAGGCACGAGGGCCACCGAGATGCCAGGGTGATGGACGAACAGGTACCGGGCAGCGCACCTGATGGCGTCGCCGATCGTCTCGGCGTTGGCGATGGCGATCGAGAGCGGGCCGAGTACGGTGCTGTCCTGCCGTTCGGCCAGGCGCAGTCCGAAGTCGGGACAGTCCAGTTCGGCCGCGGCGATCTGGAGCGCCCAGCCGGTCGATTCGGCCGAGACGAGCGCATCGTCGCTGTCCAGCGCCGCCGGAGTGATACCGAACCGCGCCAGCAACGCGACGCCGTCACCGCCGAGTTCATCGACCAGTTCGGCATATCCGCGCAGACCGGCCGCCCGCGTCATGACCACCATCGCCGATCCTCCTCTCGAGCGGACGTCCGGAGCCACCGGAGTCCTTACTCATCGGTAGGTTAGCGGCCGATCCGCAAATCTTTGTCGTCTTGGAGCAATCGCCGGCCCGGAGTGCGCCGACATACTCAGCGATGTTCAGCAGACGAAAGAGGGAATCGGCATGTATTCGAGGGCCCGAACGACGCGGTTTGCCCGACCCGCAGTACTTCTCGCCACCATGGTTTTGACGGCGACCGCGCCGTCGGCCGTCGGCGCACCGCCCCCCGGATTCACCGATATCGACGGCGGGGCACACGCCGCCGCTTGGAACGCCGCCGTCGATGGGCCGCAATCGTATCCGGATGTGTTCCCCGACCTCGCGATTCCGGTCACCATGAGCGACGGCACAGTGCTCAAACTGGATGTTCAGCGACCGGGCAACGGCAGCCCCACCGGGGAAAAACTACCCACCATCATCGAATTCGAGACCTACAGCAAGATTGCGGTCAACCTGGCCTCCGCGATGCTGCAGATTCCGGGCGTCGACGAGGTCCTGCTGCCCGCGCTGGCCTCGGTCGGCGCGCCGCCGGGTTCCGGGCTGGAGGGGTTGACCGATCTGAGCCGGCAACTCGACTCCGGCATCCTCCAGGCCGCCGCGCACAACTTCGATCTGGTGCGCGGCGGCTACAACCTGGTGCATGTCGATATCCGTGGCACCGGTACCTCCGAAGGCAAGTGGCAATTGTTCGGCGACAAGGAACGCGAGGACGCCGCCGAAGTCATCGACTGGATCACCAGTCAGCCCTGGAGCGACGGCACCGTCGCGGTGAAAGGCACCTCGGCGACCGGTATCGCGGCCCTGCGCGCGGCCGACCGCGGCCACCCCGCCATCAAGGCGGTCTTCAGCCTGATCTCCAGCGGCGACCTGATCGACGACATCGTCATCCCGGGTGGCGGCGTCGGATTCGGGTTCGCGGCGGTGTGGCCGATGGCGGTCAATCTGGCCAAGTTCGCGCCCGACGTCGAGGCGATCATCGCGGGCCGATTCGACCCGGCACAGCAACGAAAATGGCTGGAAGACCGGGTGGCCGACCCGCTCACCTTCATGGACGTGGTCGCCAACGCCTTCACCGCCATGGACACCGGACAGCTCACGCCCAAGACCCGGGACCTCATCGACCCGGATTCGGATCTGCGCAAAGGCTTGAAGGCGAACCCCGAACAGATCACCGCGCCGACTTTCCTGGTGAGCGCCTGGTGGGACATCTTCGGCAGTACGCCGACCGAAACCTACAACGCGCTCGCCCTGCCGGGCACGCAGAAGAAGCTGATCATGGGCGAAGGCTTCCACGCGGGCGCGGGCGTCGCCGGATTCGGGAAGCCCGGCATGCCGCCCCGCCTGGACGCGCTGCAACGCGCGTGGTTCGACAAGTGGCTCAAGGGAATCGACAACCACGTCGACGAGTACAGTCCACTGACCCTCAAACAACAGGGCGGACAGTGGTCTTCGGCGCCGTCGTACCCGCGGGCCGAGAGCACCCCGCAGCGGATGTATCTCGACGACCGGCGCTCCGGTACCGCGAACTCGCGCTACGACGGCAGCCTCGCCGCCACCGCGCACCAGCAGACCGTCGCCGATCTGACCGTCACCCCCGGCCTGCTGAGTCTGTGCTCGCGCGACACCTCGCGCATCTGGGCCGGGATTCCCTCGATCATCATGGCCTGCGACCAGGATTCGCGGATCTGGGAGCAGAGTGGTCTCACCTTCACCAGCAACCCGGTGACCGAACCGACCGTGCTCTCCGGACCGATCAACGCACACCTCAACACCGTCCTGGACCGCCCGGACGGCTACTGGGTGGTCACCGTGAACGACGTCTCCCCGGACGGCCGGTCTCGCGAGCTCAGTTCCGGGCAGTTGCTGGCCTCGCTGCGCCAGATCGATGACGCCCAGAGCACCCGGGCGCCCAACGGCGACTACACCAATCCGGAGTACTACCTCGATCTCGCCCGCCGCGAACCCGTCACGCCCGGGCAGCCGGTCACGCTGGACATCGGCATCGATCCCACCGAAGCGGTACTGCAACCGGGGCACCGGCTCCGCATCGATATCTATGCCAGCAACCTGCCCAAGGGCCTGCCACCCATGCTGGCCTTGGCCGACAGCGGGCTCGCGCCGCAGCATCTCCGCCTGGATCCGGCCCAGCCCAGCTGGGTGAATGTTCCACTGAGCGTGGCGATCCCGGAGTAGCTCAGCTGGTCTGGCGGCGCCAGCGCGCCGCCAGCCACAGCACGGCGCCGTAGCCGAAGGCCGCGTCGGCGTTGGAGACCAGCGCCGAGCTCGGGAACACGATCGCGTGCCGCAGCCCGGCGTCGGCCTGGGCGCGCAGCCGGGACAGGATCTCAGCGGGAGTACCGATCACGAGCCATTCGTGCAGTACTTCCTCGGGTACCTCGGCGATCGCGTCCAGCACCTCCTGCCGGGAGAGCTGGTGCGGCATCAGTTCGATCAGCCCTCGATAGTGTTCGCCGAAGGGATGTTTCGCGCCGCAGCGCGCCCACAGCGCGGCCGGGGCCATCAGGCCGAGGTAGCGTACCGCCGGGGCGCGCAACTGGCGGGCGATCCCCGCCCGGGTGCGGGCGGTGATGATCGAGATCAATTGCGCTGGCACGATCTTCTCCGGGTCGCGGCCGGCGGTGCGGGCCGCGGTCCGGACCAGCTCGAGTTTGCCCGCGTACTCCTCCGGAGTGAGCGCCTCCCAGGGGTACCAGCCATCGGCGTAACGGCCGGTCAGTTCCAGCATGCGGGGGCCGTGCGCGCCGATCCAGATCTGTGGTTCCCGGCCCGCGGGTGCGGTCAAATCCATCGGGGCCCGCTCGATTCGGTAGTACTTGCCGGCGAAGTCGATCGGCCCTTTCGTCTCGAAACAGGCGCGGAGTACCTGGAGCGCCTCCTCGAACCGGCTCACCGGATGGTCCCAGGTGAAGCCGTACGGGTCGAGATTCTCCTTCTCTCCCGACCCGATGCCCAAAATGGGCGGCGCCTTCGTCATGTGCGCGAGGGTCAGGAAGGTCTGGGCCAGCAGCACCGGATGCCGCCGGTGCGGGTCGGTCGCGCCGACACCGAGCTGCATCCTGCCCGCGCCCGCCGCGAGGTGGGCCAGCAGCGGCGCGAAATCGAACTGCTCGTCCGGGCTGGCGACCGCCTTGGCCTGTGGGGTGAAGTCGGTGTCCCAGACCGCCTTCGGAAACACGCTGATCAGATGATCCGGCGCGACAATCGAATCCAGCTGCCCCAGCCGGGCCATTCGGATCAGGAAGCGCGCTTGCGCCAGGGGCGGATTGACGCCGGCCATCGTGCCGAACGAGAACTCTCGTGCATCCGACACCGTGGTCTCCTCTCGCCCCCCGAAAAGGCTCGAAGCACCGATTATCCCGGCGCGCATCGCCCGTGTCCGGGAAATGCTTACGCCACAGGGTTTTTCGACCGCACTCCCGGTTTCCACCCATACCGACCCGCCGGTCCGGGGATACCTCACGCAACAGGTACGAAGACCGGGTTGAATCGTTCCCGGATGTGCGCGACCGGGACCGAGGCCGAATCCAGCAGCAGATATTGCTTGTACACGCACTGGTCCGCCTCCGACAGCGGCCAGATATCCCATCCGGTCGCCAGCAGCACTCGCCCCAGATGTCTGCTGGCGGCCGCCAGCGCGGGCCCGATCGGAATGACCGGATCGGTCAGCAGTCGCGCGATCTCGGGCTCCCGGCAGACCACGATGACCTCGTTGCTGGACACCACCGTGCCATCGGCCGCGCACAACCGCGACCGCCGGTACACCACCTCGTCCGCGGCCCCGCAACCGAGCGCCGCCCGGACCTCCGCCGCCAAGGTCGCCGCGAGCGTCGCCTGCTGCTCGACTACCTCCAGCGAAACTCGCTGCCCCAGTAACGCTTCCAGCAAGCGAGTGGTCGACCCATCCGCGTGCAGCAGCATCCGCGCGATCGGTGGCACAGCCAATTCCACTGCGCCACCGGCACCCTCATACACGAGTCGGATTCTAAGAGCGCGGCGAACACCCCGCACCCCACACAGCCATCCTTAACCTCCTGTTGAGCCACCGCCATCGCCTGGTCATCCGGCGGCCACCGCGCGCGAGCAATCGGCCCTCGAACGCCACGTGACCCCTCGCCCCGCACGCCGATGGCCTTGACCGCCGGTGGCATTCGGACGCGAACGCCGAGCGGACACAGGCGACTGTGCCCGCCCGGCGTCCAGGCGACCCGCTAGTCCTCGACCGCGTCGATCGTGCCGGCGGCGACGGTGCGGCCGCCCTCGCGGACAGCGAAACCGAGGCCCGGCTCCAGCGGCACCGGCTGGCCCAGCGTCACCCGCACCTCGACGGTGTCGCCCGGGTGGGCGCGGGGCGCGTCGAGGGTGACATCGCCGACGACGTCACCGGTCCGCAGGTAGAACTGCGGGCGGTAACCCGTGGCGATCGGGGTGCGGCGACCGCCTTCCGCCGCCGACAGCAGGTGCAGGCGCGCGGTGAAGCGCGTGTGCACGCCGACGCTGCCGAGCGCGGCGACGACCTGGCCACGGCGGACCTGGCCGCGCTGCACGCCGCGCAGCAGCAGCGCGACATTGTCGCCCGCTTCCGCGAACTCCATTGTCCGGCCGAAGGTTTCGACACCGGTGACCACGGACTCCAGGTCCGAGCCGAAGCCGAGCACCGCGACGCGGTCACCCATCCGGACCCGGCCGCGCTCCACCGCACCGGTGACGACGGTGCCGCGCCCGGTGATGGTGAGCACGTTCTCGACCGGCAGCAGGAACGGCGCGTCGGTGTATCGGACCGGGGTGGGGATATGGGTGTCCACCTCGTCCAGCAACCGCAGCACCGCTGCGGTCCAGCGCGGATCACCGTGCAGCGCACGCAGACCCGAGACCGGCACCACCGGGGTGCCCGCGCCGTCGTAGCCGTTGGCGGTCAGCAGATCGCGGACCTCCAGCTCGACCAGCTCGAGCAGGTCGGCGTCCCCGACGTCGGCCTTGTTCAGCGCGACGACCAGGTGCCGCACCCCGACCTGCCGGGCCAGCAGCACGTGCTCGACGGTCTGCGGCATCACCCCGTCCTGGGCGGACAGCACCAGGATCGCGCCGTCGACCTGCGCCGCGCCGGTGATCATGTTCTTCACGAAGTCGGCGTGACCGGGCATGTCCACGTGCGCGTAATGCCGGGTGGCGGTCTCGTATTCGACGTGCGCGATATTGATGGTGATACCGCGCTCGAGCTCTTCCGGAGCCCGGTCGATCCGCTCGAACGGCACGTAGGATCCGCCGCCGCGCTCGGCGAGCACCTTGGTGATGGCGGCGGTCAGCGTGGTCTTGCCGTGGTCGACATGACCGATGGTGCCGATGTTCAGATGCGGCTTGGTACGAACGAAGGCCTGCTTGGCCATGATGGGAACCTTCCCTGGGAGTCGTAGATCGGGACCTCAACGCCGGACGACCTCCCCCGTCTGAGGTCCCGGGGACGTCCCGGGGAAGGTCAGCGTCGTGCGCCGTCGAATGCGGCAGCGACCACCAGGGCAGCGGCCATCGCGCCCGCGGCTGCGGGCGAAGCGATGATCAACTGCCGGAACATGGGAATCATGATGCCGCGCGGGCCGGGTCCGCGGCCACTGATTTTCCGCGGAATCCGACTCCCGGGTATCCATTCCCAATCCGGACCGACGCCGGAAACCGGGGCGTAACATTCGGTCAAAGCTGTTGTCTTCTAGGCGAATTCGACGGCTTTTCGGGCGCCGCCACTGTCCTCGCCGGCGCGGTTCCACCCTGCCGTTTCGCGGCAGTTCTCCCGCGACAGCGCTGTTCGCGACTCCGCTCCATCTCCGACGGCCGATGACGCCCTCGAAAGGACTGACCATGTCTCACGCGCGTTCGAATCAAGTGCGGCTGCTGGCTCCCGATCAGGAAACCGATGCCGAGGCGGTGGTGAACTGCCTGCTCAGCGGCAGCACGACCGGGGTACCCGAGTATCTGGTCGACGACATCGCCGCGGTGCGGGCACAGAGCACCCTCGGCAAGGTCCAGATCCCCGGAGAAGGCGGTGTCCTGCTCGACGGCATCGCCGCCTGGCCGCTCGCCCAGGGCCCGCATCCGCTCATCGTGCTGCCCGCCGGACTGGACCCGGCGGGATGGAAGATGTACTCCGGAGCCATCATTCGGCTGCTGATCCGCGGCTACGCCGTCATCGCCTACACCGAGCGCGGCCTACCGGGCTCTGAGGGCGAGCTGACCGTCGCCGGTCCCGAGGACGTTTACGACGGCAGCCACGTGATCGACTGGGCGCTGGCGCACTCCCAGCTCAACGCCGACCCGGACCGGATCGGCATGGCCGGCATCTCCTACGGATCCGGCATCAGCCAGCTCGTCGCCCAGGCCGATGTCCGCGTGAAAGCCGTTGTCGCGCTGAGCACCTGGGCAGATCTGGGTGCGGCGCTCTATGACAACGGGACGCGCCACACCGCGGCGGCGGAGGCGCTCGCCGCGATCAGCGACCGCCCCAGCGGCGAACTGCTGAAGGTGCTCGACGACTTCCGGGCCGACACCAATATCGAGCAGGTGCTGGACTACGCGCACCGCCGCTCTCCGGCCCACCTGCCCGAGCTGCGCGCGGTGCCGACCTTCTTCACCAGCTTCTGGCACGAGACGATCTTCCCGCAGAACCAGCTGCTGACCTTCTTCGACCGCTACCCCGGCCCCAAACGCCTGGACCTGGCCGTGGGCGACCATGGCGCGGTGGAGATCCCGGGCCTGCTGCTCGGGGTGTACACCCGTACCACCGAAGCCGCCTACGCCTGGTTCGACCGCTATCTCCGCGGCATCGACAACGGGATCGATCGCGACGGCGCGGTGCACACCGAATCCATGCACACCTTCGGCACCGCCGCCGCGACCGATCTCGAATCCTGGATGCGGCCCGCCCGGCGCTACTACCTGACCGCACCCAACGGTCAATCTCCGGACGGCGCACTGAGTCTCGAAGCGCCCGCCGATTTCGGCCAGAGTTTCCAAGCGGGCGGTCAGCAGGTCCAAGCCGTCACGACCCTGGTCATGGACGGGTTCCGGGAGCGACTGCTCGTTCCGCACCGGCAGCAACTCGCCGAGGTCGACCGCTCCGCGGGAGCGGTGTGGAGTACACACTCGTTCGCGCAACCCCAGCACCTCGCGGGGATTCCCGAAGTCGCGCTGACTCTCGCCACGTCCGCGGACTCGGCCACCGTCATCGCCTACCTCTTCGACCTGAATCCGTTCACCGGCGCCATGCGGATCATCACCCATGCCGCGGCCACGGTGCAGAACGAATCAGGCCAGCCGAGTGAGCTGCGAATCCAGTTGCAGGCCACCGACTATCACATTCCGATCGGCCACAAACTGGTCCTGATCACCGACGCCCGAGATCTGCTCTACTTCTATCCGGATCAACCCGATACGGGCGGCACGGTGACACTCTCCGGCCCGGCTTACGTCGACATCCCCGTCGCGTCCTAGCCGGAGCAGCGCGGCCGCCGGCGCCCTCGGTCAGCGGTCGCGCTGTGCCGCAACGTCGAGACCCGTCGTCGCACGCCAGCGTTCCGCGGCACGGATCAGTTCGTTGCCGAGTTGTTCGAGGAAGCGCCCAGCGAGGGCGAGCCGGGCGCCGGGCGCGGTGTCGGCGCCGAAGAGCGCCGCGCCGCGCAACGCGCTGTCGGCCAGGCGCTGGTTGGCGTGGAAGGCGACCATCGCCGAGCGGTAGTCCGCGTCGTCATCGATGAAATACCGGTAGCGCCTGCCAGTTTCGTCGCGGCGGCGGCTGATCAGGCCTTGGTCGGTCAGCAGACCGACCGCGAGCGAGATGGTCGCCGCGCTGACCTGGAGGTGCCGCGCGAGCTCGGCGGCGGTGCGGCTACCGGTTTCGGAGACATAGAGGCAGGTCATCACCCCGGCGGCGGTACGCGGTAAGCCGGTGTCGATGAGGGCCGCGGTGAATTCCGCGCTGAACGCCGCCGTGGTCTCGGGATCCGGACCGGCGGGTTCCTCGGTCAGCGGCAGCGTCGCCGAGCGCGGCGTGCGCCGGGCCCGGTGTGTGGTGGCGAGTTGCGCCAAGTCCGCACGGTATCGGCCCGGTCCACCATTACGCGCGACCTCACGACTCACCGTCGACGTGGGACGACCCAGGTCCCGGGCGATCCGCGCATGGTCGAGGCCCTGTGCCAATCCGGCGGCGATCTTGCGACGGTCGGTACTGGTGAGTCGCCGTCCGGGCATCGTGTCTCCTCGATTCGATCGCCGTCCCGCCAGTATGCGTGCCCACCCTAGATCGTTGCAACGCAGCTGCGCCGGAGCGAGCATTAATCGGCAATGTCATTGCAATCGCAAATTATGCCATTGAGCTGCATCAATAGGCCATTCATGGCGGCCTCCTCCGTTGACCGCACTTCAACTCGAACCTAACTTCGAATCAGAGCCGGACACCGGTACTCCGCACCGATCAGCGAGGAACACCATGACCGAGACGATCGCCGACCTGCCCACGCACCGCACCCCGGGCCACCCCTTCGATCCCCCCGCGGAACTGACGCGCATCGCCGCCACGGCCCCGCTCACACCACTGGCCTTCCCGGACGGCACCGAGGGCTGGCTGGCGACCAGCTACGCCACGGTGCGCCAGGTGCTGTCCGACCCACGGTTCAGTTCACGCACCGAACTCATGCGCCCACTGGAGCCGGGCTACGAGGGCGTGGCCGCGCCGCCCGCACAGCCCGGCGACTTCCTCGGCATGGACGCCCCGGCGCACACCCGCTACCGGAAACTGCTGTCCGGCAAGTTCACTCCGCGCCGGATGCGGCTGCTCACCGAGCGGATCGAACTCGTCGCCGCCGAACACCTGGACGCCATGCAGCGCCAGGGCGGACCGGTGGACCTCGTCACCGCCTTCGCCCAGCCGATCCCCGCCGTGGTGATCTGCGAACTCCTCGGCGTGCCCTATGCCGACCGGGCGAACTTCCAGGCGGACGCCGCCAAGGTCACCGGAGTGGACACCACCCTGGAAGGCCAGTACGAGGCCTTCGAGGCATTGAGTTCGTATGTGCGCGAACTGATCACGGCCAAACGCGCCGCACCGACCGACGACGTGCTGAGCGACCTGACCACCAGCGACCTGTCCGACGACGAACTGGCCGGGATGGGCGGCCTGCTCCTCGCGGCCGGTCTGGACACCACCGCCAATATGATCGCGCTGGGAACCTTTGCGCTGCTACAGCATCCGGACCGGTGGTCGGACCTGTGCGCCGACCCGGACCGGTTCGACCCCGCCATCGAGGAACTGCTGCGCTACCTCACCATCGTGTCCAACCTCTTCCGGGTAGCCCTCGAGGATGTCGAACTCGAGGGACAGCAGGTGAAAGCCGGAGCCAATGTACTGCTGGGTCTCGCCGCGGCCAACCGCGATCCGGCGAAGTTCGACGATCCGGACAGCTTCGATATCCGCCGCAACGCGGTCGGCCACGTCGCCTTCGGCCACGGCGCGCACCTGTGCCTCGGCCACCACCTGGCCCGCGTCGAGATGCGAGTCGCGTTCTCCGCCTTGACCGCCCGCTTCCCGGGCTTGCGCCTGGCCGTCCCCGCCGCGGAGGTGCCGCTGCGTGAAGGAACCGACATCTACGGAGTGCGCGCCCTTCCGGTGACCTGGTAGCCCAGCCGCGCGGCAGCCCGGATCGCGGTCAGGCCCCGAGCAGCCCCTTGGCGATGTGGGTGACCTGGATTTCGTTGCTGCCCGCGTAGATCATCAGCGACTTCGCGTCCCGGGCCAGCTGCTCGACCTTGTATTCGCGCATGTAGCCGTTGCCGCCGAAGAGCTGGACGGCTTCCATCGCGACCTCGGTGGCGGCGCGCGAGGAATAGAGCTTCATCGCCGACGCTTCGGCGAGGGAGACCTTTTCGCCCGCGGCGGTGCGCTCGATGGCGTTGAAGACCATGTTCTGCACGTTGATCCGGGCGACTTCCATCTCGGCGAGTTTGAGCTGGATCAGCTGGAATTGGGCGATCTCGCGGCCCCACAGCTTGCGGGACTTCGCGTAATCGACGCACAGCCGGTGACATTCGTTGATGATGCCCAGCGCCAGGGAGGCGATGCCGATGCGTTCGGCGGCGAAAGACTCCTTCGCACTGTCCTTTCCGTCGCCCTTGGCCGGGTTCTCGGTTTCGCCGAGCAGCCGGTCCTTGCTGATGCGGACGTTGTCGAAGAACAGCTCGCCGGTGGGCGAGGAGTTCATGCCCATCTTCTTGAACGGCTTGCCCTGGGTGAAACCGGGCATGCCCTGATCCAGGACGAAGCTCAGCACCTTGCGGTCCCGGCGGTCCACCCCGGCGTCGCCCTCGTCGAGTTTGGCGTAGACGACGGTGACATCGGCGTACGGCCCGTTGGTGATGAAGGTCTTCTGGCCGTTGAGGATGTAGTCCTCGCCGTCGCGGCGCACGTAGGACTTCATGCCGCCGAAAGCGTCCGAGCCCGAGTCGGGTTCGGTGATCGCCCAGGCGCCGACCTTCTCGAAGGTGACCAGTTCCGGCAGCCAGCGCTTCTTCTGCGCGAGGGTGCCGCGGCTGCGGATGGTGCCGACGGTCAGGCCCAGCGAGACGCCCATCGACGCGACGAGCCCCAGGCTGATTCCGGCGAGCTCGCTGTTCAGGATGACGCCCATGCTGCCCGCGCCGCTGAATCCGGACGACTTCCCGGATCCCGCGGGGGCTTCGCCGCGCTCCTTGGCCTCTTCCTTCGCGATCGCCTTGGCCAGGCTCTCGCGGGCCAGCTCGTCCATGCCGAAGGTGGCGTACAGCTTCCGGATGATGTCGAAGGGCGGCAGCTCACCGCTCTCCAGCTGCTCGACGTGCGGCTTGACCTCTTTGTCGATGAACCCGCGCAGCGCGTCGCGGAACATCAGGTCGGTGTCGGACCACTGGTACATCGTGCAAACTCCCACGGGATCGCCGGAACGGTGTCCTCAATATAGAACACGTTCTAGTTGAGTTCCGAGCCGCGCCGGTGCGCGTAGACCGCCAGGCGGACCCGGTTGTCACAGCCGGTCTTGTCCATCAGGTTGGCGACGTGGGTCTTCACGGTGGTGACGCCCATGTGCAGCCGGTCGGCGATCTCCTGGTTGCTCGAGCCGTCGCCGACCAGGGCGAGCACCTCGCGCTCGCGCGGAGTGAGGGCGACCGGGTCGGGCGCGGCGTCCGGTCCGGCGGCCAGCGCGCGGCCGACCAGCCGGGGTACCAGCGCGGGCGAGAAGGGCATGTCACCGTCCACGGTGCGCCGGATGGCGGCGAGCAGATCCGTGGCGGCGGTGTCCTTGACGAGGAAGCCCGCGGCGCCCGCCGCGAGCGCGGGGTACAGGTGCTCGTCGTCGTCGAAGGTGGTGAGCACCAGAACCTTTGCCGCCGAACGCGATCCGGTGATCTGCCGAGTCGCCGCGACACCGTCCATGCCGGGCATCCGCAAATCCATCAGGATCAGATCGGGGTGCAGTTCCGCGCACAGCCGGACCGCCTCGACACCGTCGGCGGCCTCCCCGACGACCCGCATGTCGGGGGTCGATTCCAGCAGCATCCGCAAACCCGTGCGGATCAGGCGCTGGTCGTCGACGAGCAGCACGGTGATCATCGCGGCATCAGCTCCCGGGTCGCGGTCGCGGGCAGCCAGGCATCGACCACCCAGCCACTCGCCGCCGGCCCGACCGCGAGCTCGCCGCCGGCGATGTCGACCCGCTCACGGATCCCGATGATGCCGTGCCCCAGCGGATTCGGCGGCGCGCCCGGTCCACCGCTGGCTATCCGCACCGCGATGCCGCCGTCCTTGCGCAGCACGGTGACCTCGACCGGCCGCGCCCGGTCGGCATGCTTCATGACGTTGGTGAGCGATTCCTGCACGATCCGCAACAGCGTGAGCCGCCCGACCGCGTCCAGGCCGGACGGGTCGGACAGGAGCTCCGCGTCGATGACGAAGCCGGCGGCGCGGGCCCGCTCGACCGCCGCGGCGACCTCCCGGCCCAGCGTCTCCGATTCGACCAGCGCGACCGCGCCGAGATCGGGATCGCGCAGCGCGACCAGTAGCCGGCGAATGTCGGCGAGCGAGTCGGCGGCCGCGCCGTGCACGTCGTCGAGCACCGAGAGCACCCGGGGATCCGGATCGGCCAGCACGTGCCGGGCCACCTCGACCCGCAGCACGATCGAGGCCATGTGGTGCGCCACCAGATCGTGTAACTCCCGGGCCATAGCGCTGCGTTCGGCGGCGCGAGTGTGCGATTCCGCCTCCGCGCGGCGCGCTTCCGCGGCGCGGGCTTCCAGCCGGAACTTCTCGGCGAGATCGCGCTGCGCGCGCAGGTACAGCCCGAGCAGGAGCGGCAACCCGGCATAGGCGATCGTCTCCACCGCGGTCGCCGCGCGCCAGAACGGCATGTGGTCGAACCACAGTCCGATCAGCAACGCCGCCGACCAGCAGGCCGCGACCAGCGCCACCTTGCCGCGGCTGTGCGTGCGCATCACCGCGTCGGTGAGCGCGACCGCCCCGAGGTAGGGCACCAGACCCGACAACCCCCACGCGTCCGCCAGGAACAACGGGACCGCCAGCGCGGACAGCGCCACCGACACCGACACCGGCCACCGGGCGCCCAGCGCCGGCAGCGCCGCCGCCGTCATCGCGAGCAGCCAGTAACTCACCGGCACCCGGTATTGGCCGGGAAAGGTGCTCGCGAGCAGGAGCAGCGGAACCAGCACCAGGGGTACACAGCGCAGCAGCAGCCACTGGTCACGACGCGGAGCGGTTTCGGTCACGCACCCACGGTAGGGGACGTGCGCGCCGCGCCGCCTCCTACCTGGGCAGGAGGCGGCGCGGCGCTAGTTATCACACAGCAAGCATCGGGGCAAGGGTCTCGGGCAGGAGCGCGGCGCCCCGGATTCGCGGCCCGTGGGCGGAGGGACCCCGGGCCCGCGCCGACCACGATTTCCGGTATGACATTTTCGCGAAGGGGGTTCCTGGCCGGGCTCGCGGCCGCGCCGATCGCCGTCAGCGCCGGCTGCGCGCTCGGGCGTCCGGACGCCCCGGTCACGGGACCGCGCCCGCTGCCGATCCCGCCGCTGGCCGACTCGGCGGTCGGCGCGGACGGCGTGCGCAGATTCCGGCTGACCATCGCACCGGGCAGCACCGAGATCCTTCCGGGAAAGCACACGCCCACCTGGGGTGTGAACGGCCCCTATCTGGGCCCGACGCTGCGCGCCCGGCGCGGCGAACCGGTCGCCTTCCAGATCCGCAACGACCTGCCCGAGCCGACCACGGTGCACTGGCACGGCATGCGCGTGCCAGCCGCCATGGACGGCGGACCGCATCAGACGATCGCCCCCGGCGGCAGCTGGGCGCCGTCGTGGACCATCGAGCAGCAGGCCGCCACCCTCTGGTACCACCCGCATCCACACGGCGGCACCGAGAAGCACGGCTATCGCGGCCTGGCGGGGTTCTTCCTGATCGACGACGACGCCGCCGACGCGCTCGAGCTGCCGAACGACTATGGGGTGGACGATATCCCGCTGGTCATCCAGGACCGGCGTTTCACCGCGGACGGGGCGCTCGACGAATCCGATCCCACCGACATCGGCCTGCTGGGCGACACCATCGTCACGAACGGCATTGCCGGAGCCTACTTCCGGGCGCGCACGTCCCGAATCCGGTTGCGCTTGCTGAACGGATCCTCTGGGCGGCTCTACAACCTCGCCTTCGCCGACGATCGCGAGTTCCAGGTCGTCGGCACCGACGGCGGTCTGCTGCCGCGGCCGATCGGGCTCACCCGGCTGCAGCTCAGCCCCGGCGAACGCGCCGAGATCGTGGTGCCGATCCGCGCCGGCGATCGGGTCCTGTTGCGCGCGTTGCCGATCGAGAATCGCGGCGACATGGACCCGGTGGAAGCGCGCGAGTTCGGCTTCGACGACAGTTTCGACATTCTGGAGCTGCGCGGTGCGACAGCGGTGAAAACCGCCGCGCTCGTGCCGGATTCGCTGATCCCGCGAGCGGCGATCCCGGCGGCCGGCGCGGCCGCGAACCGGCGCTTCGATTTGCAGTGGTTCCAGATCAACCATCAGCAGATGGACATGAATCGCATCGACTTCACCGTCGCCCCCGAGAGCACGGAGGTGTGGACGGTGCGCAATGTCGACAACTGGCCGCACAACTTCCATGTGCACGACGTGCAGTTCCAGATCACCGAAATCGACGGCGCCGCACCGCCACCGGTGCTGGCGGGCTGGAAGGACACCGTCTACACCAAGCCCGGATCCAGCTACACCCTCGTCATGCGGTTCTCCGGGCACACCGACCCGACGTATCCGTACATGTACCACTGCCACCTGCTGCTGCACGAGGATCACGGCATGATGGGCCAGTTCCTGGTGCTCGGCCCCGGGCAGCAGCCGGCCCCGATGTCCATGCCGATGCCGATGTCACACGGCGGGCACGGCTGATCACCGTCCCGCGTGCCACCCCGCCAGCACGCGCCCGATCTCGGTGACCGGCGGGTCCTGGTAGAGCCACTCACGCGCGATCCGGTGCCAATTGTTGGTGGTCTCCAGCTGGCCGAGCGCGGCGAAGGTGAACAGATCGGCGCGGCGGGAGAAGACATGCTCGGGCGGAAGGCGAAGCTGGCGCATGCCTTTGAACTCGGCGGCCCGGGGATCCACGGCCATGATCACCGCTCCGGTGGCGAGCTCCGGGGTGATGGTCATCTCCTCGTCCAGCAGGTGCCAGCCCGCGGCGGCCCACACGTAATCCAGGACTTCCGGTGCGCCGACCGGGGAATCGGCGTCGATGACGCCGTGCTTGACCCACGCGTCGTAGAGGTCCTGGGCGCGGTATTCGCCCGCGGCGCGCAGACCTTCGCGCTCGAAGTCGACGCGGACCGGATCCATGTGGTGATAGAGCCCGAAATCCACGAACCCGACGCGGCCGTCCGCGGCGTACAGGATATTGCCGGGATGCGGGTCGCCGCAGAATTCGTAGTCGGAGAACAAGGATCCGACGTAGAAGCGGTACACCAGTTCACCGACCCGGTCACGATCGGCGGCCGGTAGTTCGCGTATCTCGTGAAACGACTGTCCCGCAACGAATTCCGTGACAAGGACGTGCGGGCCGCAGAACTCCCCGATCGCTTCCGGCACGGTGATGAACGGGTGGCCGCGATAACGCTCGGCGATCCGATGCTGGGTCAGCGCTTCGCGCTCGTAGTCCAGTTCACTGCCGATATTGCGGGCGATCTCCTCCAGCACGTCGTTGTCGGCCGCGCTGGGCAGCACGGACTTCCATAATCGGCTGAACATCGCCAGGTTGCGCATGTCCGCCTCGACCGCCTCGTCGACGCCCGGATACTTCACCTTCACCGCGACCTCGCGGCCGTCGTGCAGCCGGGCCCGATAGACCTGGCCGATCGACGCCGCGGCGATCGCGGTCTCGTCGAAATCGGCGAAAGCCCGCGTCAAGGAGCCCAGATCCCCCTCGATCACCTTCCGCATCCCCGCGAACGGCACCTCCGGCGCCTGATCGCGCAGTTCGGCGAGCTTGACCCGGAACATCTCCCGGTGCGACTCGGGCATCAGGTCGACGTCGAGCACCGACAGCATCTGCCCGACCTTCATCGCCGCGCCCTTGAGCCCGCCCAGCACCGTGACCAGCTGCTGCGCGGTCTGCAGCGTGGATCGTTCGGCCAGCACCTCGCGCGCCAGTTCCGGTCGCCCGATCATCGACAGCCGGGTGCCGACGCCCCGGATCGCCTGGCCCGCCACCAGCGCGCCGATCCTGCCGCCGCGCGCGAGCCTGCTCTTCGGTACCCGACCGGTCATCACACCTCCGTTGATCCACCACATTCCACCCCATCACGGCGTCTCATGATCGGCAATTCGCCCACGGACGGCCGGGTCCATGCCTAAACTGAGCGCCGCTCATTTCTCGACACGGCAGGAGGCAACGATGCCGTCCAAAGCGTCGGGTCAGCGGCGGCGCCCAGCCCAGGAACGCGCCAAGGCGACCCGGGAACACATCCTGGACACCGCCGCGGCGCTGTTCGGCGAACGCGGTATCGCCAATACCTCGACCAATCGCATCGCGGCCGAGGCCGGGGTGAGCATCGGCACCGTCTACCGGTACTTCTCCGACCGGTCCGTGATCGTCGAGGAACTGCTGCGGCGATTGCTGGAAACCATCGAACAACGCTTCACCCAGCAGATTTTCGGCCTCTCGGACCGGTCCACGCTGGAGATGGTGACCGGCATTCTCGAGGTGCTCGCCGAGGAGCTGGCCGCACAGGCCCGGCTGGTCCGCGCGCTGGTGGAGGGCGTGCAGTTCTACAGCAGCGGCATCCCCGAATTCGAGCCGCGGCTACGGCTGCTGGTCAAGGTGATGGTGATCCAGATCCTCGGCCCCGGCGACGATCACGAGTACGACGTGATGACGTTCGTGCTGATCAATACCTGTTTCGCGGCCGTGGTCCGGTCCGCGGCGCTGGAGGTCGACGCCCAGGCCCGCCGGGAGGCCATCCAGATGACCGCGCGGATGATCGCGGCCTGGACCGACAACGAACGCGACCGCGCGGCCTGAAAAGTGAGCACCGACCCAGTAATCGCTCGCGCGGGCACTCCGCCGCACGGCGCGGTCACCGGCATTTTCCCAGGTGCACCCACCTCTTTGCGGGCATTCGCTGAGGTTCCGAAGAGGAGTAGAAGGTGAGTTCGTTTGCAGTTTACGGTTTCTGCTAGAGCGGGTAACACCTACCGCTGCTAGTCGTTCGGAAGAAAGGTCACCGATGACCGTGGACACATCGCACAATTCGGGCCGAACCCGTCCCGGAACATCGCTGGCCGAACCGCTCCGGAACGTCCGCGCCCTCTCCCGCGAGATGGTCACGCATTTCCTGGAGACGGTGGCGTCCTGCCGCACCCTGCCCGGGGAATCGCTCGACGGCGACGTCACTTCCGTCACCCGCATGTGCCTGGAACTGGCGGTCAGCATGCTGGACGGCACCGACGCCCCGGAGAAGATCCGCCGGCTCGAGCACGCCGCCGCGCAGTGGGCGCGCGAAGGCGTCCCGATCGACACCGTGCACCGCGCCATGCACGAGGGCTTCCGGCTCGGACTCGACCTCGTGATGAGCGCGGCCACCGGCCATCCCCACGACGACGATCAGGAACTGCTGGTGCTGCGCCGCGGCGACTACGACGATCTCGTCGTCGGCGCGCGCATCGTCGTCGACATTCTCGACACCATGACCTCCGCGGTTTCGAAAGCCTATGTGCGCGAACTGCGTTCGGTCGTCCGCGAGCACCACCACGGGGTGCACACGATGACCTCCGCGCTGCTGGCCGGGCATCCCAGCTCCACCATGGCCCGGGAATCGGGCATCGAGATCGCCGACCGTTATCACGTTCTGGCCCTGGCTATTCCGGCGCATCCGGAGGAAGCCAATCCGGCCGTGGACCGCACGGTGGTCGCGCGCCGCAAGCTGCGCCGCGTGCAGGCCGTGCTCGCCACCGTCGGCGACACCGTGCTGTCGCTGCTCAGTGTGGACGGCGGCACCCTGCTGATCCCGGCCGACGCCGAGACCGTCGACCTGGACCGCCTCGTCGCTACCCTGTCCCAGGCGGGGCAGGTGCCGATCACGGCGGCCCTGGTCTCGGTGGCCACCGCCGATATCCCCGGCGCCGCCGATCAGGCCCATCAACTGCTCGACATGGTGCACCGGCTACGGCTCGAACGCGGGCTCTATCGCTTCGACGACCTCGCGCTGGAATTCCAGCTGACCCGGCCCGGCCCGGGCCGCGAACAGCTGTGCACGCTGCTGGACCCGCTCGATTCGCATCCCGAGCTGCTGGGCACCCTGCACCTGCACATCAGCAACAACCTCAACCGTCAGCGCACCGCGCACGCGCTGCACGTGCACACCAACACCGTCGACTACCGGCTCAAGCGCATCGCCGCGATCACCGGTTTCGATCCGAGCCAGGCCAGCGGGCTGTGGTACCTCCGGTCGGCGATGGTCGCCCGCAGCTACCGGGACCAGCCCGACTCGGCGAAATCCGTTGTTCCGCAACGCCAGCCGGGCTAGCTCGCCTTCGGCTGGGCCGTCGCCCGGGTCACCCAGTCGATGACCGTGTTCGCGACCAGCTCGGGGTCGTCGAACATCGGGACATGGCCGACGCCGCGGTTGGTGTGCCAGGTCGCCGCCGGCGCCAGCGTGCGCCATGGGTCCGAGTAGCGCGGCATGGTGAGCAGCCGATCGTTGCCGCCCCACGACATCAGAACCGGAATCCCCAGGTCGCCATAGGGTTCGGTCTGCGCGACCACCGGGCGCGGCAGGTCCTCGATCAGCGTGCAGGCCAGCGCGTCGTAGCAGGCGACCAACGCTTGTTCGGCGGTCAGCTGATCGCCGCGCTCGCAGACCAGGCGCAGCATGCCGCGGCGCAGGACCGGGACCCGCAGCAGCGCGGGCAGGCCGGGCAGGCCGAGTTGCAGACTCTTGCGCATCAGGTGGAACAGCGCGGGAACACGGGTTTCGGCCGCGGTCCAGCCACCCGCCGGCGCCAGCGCCACCACGCTGCGGGCCCGGCCGCGCCGGGCCAATTCCATGGCGGCCCACCCGCCGAGGGAGTTCCCCACGAGGTGCGCGGTGCCGATTCCGGCTTCGTCCAGCGTGGCTTCGAGCACGTCCAGCACGCCGTCCATGGTGAGCGGCCGGACGCCAGGGCGGCCCGCGTGCCCGGGCAGGTTCGGGGCGAACACGTCATAGCGTGCGGTGAGCGCGGGCAGCACCGGTTCCCAGCAGCGCCACGTGCTGGTGGCGCCGTGCAGCAGCACCAGCGGCTCGCCGGATCCGGCGCGGAAGTGCGCGGGCGGGGTCGGCGACACGCGCCGGGCCGAGTTCGTCATCGTTGACGAGTCCTTTCCTATTCGGGTAGCAGCAGAACTGCTGTCAGCTCGCCGAGCGAGCGCGCCGTCTCCGCGGGTGCCGCGGAGGGCCGGATCATGTGGCTGAAGCCGAGGCGGACCATGCTCTCGGCGAAGAACTGCACGTCCACGCCGGGTCGAATCAGATCGCGCCAATGTTGTTCGGCGAAGGCGACATAGAACTGCGTCACCGCCTCGACGAAGGGCGCCGAGCGGGTGGTGGCCAGCGCGAGCAGCTCACCCGGCCCGTCCGGCGGGCCGTCCAGCACCGAGCGCACCAGCGGATCCGCCGCCACGGTGGCGAGCAGGAACTCCGTGATCTCCGTGACCGCGGCGACCGGATCGTCGTGGTGCCCGGTCAGCCGGCTGGCGATGCCTTCGAGGTAGTGGTTCGTGTGCCGCCAGGCCATCGCCTCCAGCACACCGGACTTGGATTCGAATTCGTTGAAGACCGTGCGCCGGCTGACGCCCGCACGGCCCGCGATGTCGGTCATGCGGATGGTCTTCCACTCGGCGGCGGCGGCCAGCTCGGTGGCCGCCTCGAGGATGCGCTCGCGGACCAGCTCGCGGGCGGCGGCGCGCACGGAGGGCGTTCGACTGCTCGTCACCGTCGTCATTCTTCCTTGCCACCGCCTACGTCCCGGTTAACCTTTCGCTTGCACTCTTTGCCATTCAGAGTGCACGATTAGCACTATCGCGTCAATAAAGTGCAGAGGAATGTGAATGAGCGACACCTACGCCACGGCGGCAACGACGATGTGCGCGGCGTTTCAAGCCACCGTCCGGCGCGACCCGGACAAGATCGCGGTCCGCGCCCACGACGACAGCGTGACCTTGACGTTCCGCGAATGGGACGCGCAGGTCCGCGCCCTGACCGCCGGCTTCGCGGCGCTCGGCGTCGCCCGGGGCGACGCCGTGGCGCTGATGCTCACCAACCGGCCGGAGTTCTATCCGATCGACGTGGCACTGCAGCACCTCGGCGCGACCGCGTTCTCGATCTACAACACCTCCGCGCCGGAACAGATCCGATATCTGCTGACCGACTCGGGCGCGAAAGTCGTGGTATGCGAAGCACAGTTCGCGGCGCGGATCACCGCGAGCGCGGACGGCGAGGTCACTGTCGTCTGCATCGACGGCACACCGCCGGACACCCGCGCGCTCGGCACTGTCGCGGCGCAGCGCGATCCGGATTTCGACTTCGAATCCACGTGGCGCGCGGTGCAACCCACCGACGTTCTGACCCTGATCTACACCTCCGGCACCACCGGCGACCCCAAGGGGGTCCAGCTCACGCACGCCAACATGCTCGCGATGATCGACGCGACCGAACGCAAGGCGGGGTTGACCGCCGCGACGCGGTTCCTGTCGTTCCTGCCCTCGGCACATGTCGTGGACCGCTGGTCGGCGCTCTACAACCTGCAAGTGGTCGGCAATCAGGTGACCACCGTCGCCGACCGCGCCGATTTCCTCGCCGGACTAACGGCCGCGCGGCCCACGATTTTCGGTGCGGTGCCGCAGGTTTGGCAGAAGCTGCGGGCCGGTATCGAGCAGCGCGTCAGCGAGGCGACAGGTATCCGGGCGGGTCTGGCCGGGTGGGCGCTGCGGGTCGGACGCGTAGCCGCCGACATTCGTTTGGACGGCGGCGCGCCGAGCGCCCTGCTGAGTCTTCAGGAGCGCGTCGCCGACGCGCTCGTGCTGTCGAAACTGCGCACCGCCGTCGGCCTGGACGCCGCCGAGGTCGCGATCTGCGGCGCGGCACCGGTGTCCCCCGATGTGCTGCGTTTCTTCCACGGTGTCGGCATCCCGCTCTCCGATGGCTGGGGGATGTCGGAACTGTCGGGCATGGTGACCTTCTCCCCACCTGGGCAGATCCGGCTCGGCACCGTCGGCACGGTGATGCCGGGCAACGAGATCGCGGTCGCCGAGGACGGCGAGGTGCTGGCGCGCGGGCCGATCCTGATGCTGGGCTACCTCGGTAAACCAGAGCAGACCGCCGAGGCCATCGACGCCGACGGCTGGCTGCACACCGGCGATATCGGCGCGCTCGACGCCGAGGGCTACCTGACCATCGTGGATCGCAAGAAGGAACTGATCATCAACGCGGGCGGCAAGAACATGTCGCCGTCGAACATCGAGAACTGGATCAAGGCCTTCTCGCCGCTGATCGGCCAGGCCGTCGCCATCGGCGACAACCGCAAGTACAACGTCGCCCTGATCTCCCTCGACCCCGACACCGCGGCGGTCTATGCCGAAAAGGCCGGTGTCGCAGCCGATCCCGCCGTGCTGGCCAAAGATCCGGAGGTGTACCGGCGGATCGAGCAGGCCGTGACGCAGGCCAACGCGAAACTGTCGCGGGTCGAGCAGATCAAGAAGTTCACCATCGTGCCGGACTTCTGGGAACCGGGCTCGGAGGTGCTCACTCCGACCATGAAGCTGCGGCGCAAGCCCATCAACGAGCGCTACGCCGCCGTCATCGCGGAACTCTACGGCTGATCTAGAGGCCGAGCAGCGTCTGGCTGACTCGGAGCATCTCGTCCAGGAACGCGGATCGGGCGGCGGCGGTCGCCTCGCGCCGGGCGAGCATGCCATGGGTGATCGTGTAGCCGATGGTCTCGGCGATGACCCGATGGGCGGCGGCCGGTGCGATGGCGCCGGCCGCCGCCTGCCGGTCGAGGTAGCGGGTGAAACGGCGCAGCGGACGTTCGTTGATCTCCTCGGCGAGCGCGGCGATCCGAGGGTCGACGGCGCCGCGCTGATCGATCAGCCGCAGCAGCGGTCCGGCGGCGAGCACCGCGGCGCCGTAGGCGCGGATGGTCGCCGCCAGGGCGGCACGGGGATCGGCGTCGGCGGTCTCGAATTCCTGGGCGGCGAGGAAATCGTCGCGGACCCGGGCGGCCAGCGCGCGGAAGATCTCCTCTTTCGAGGCGAAGTAGACGTACAGCGTCGCCCGCGAGACACCGGCTTCGGCCGTGATCGCCGCGACGGTGGTGTCTTCGTAGCCGCGCGCGGCGAAGACTCGTGCGGCGGCGTCCAGCAGTTCGCGATGCCGGGGAGTTTGCGAGACTGGCGGCGTGAAGATTGTCGTCGCCAATCGGGGCGAAGTCGCGGTCCGGATTCTGCGCACCGCACGGGAGCGTGGGCACTCGACCTACCTGCTGTGCACCAGCGAGGAGAGCTCGGCGCTGCCCGCCCGGCTCGCCGACGAGGTGGTGCCGCTGCCGGGAACCGGGGCCGCGGCATACCTGGACGTGGCTGCCGTGGTGCGGGCCGCGAGTACGGCCGGCGCGGGTGCGCTGGTCCATCCGGGCTATGGATTCCTCAGTGAGAACGCCGCTTTCGCTACGGCGTGCGCGGCGGCCGGGCTGGTGTTCGTCGGCCCGGATCCGGGCGCGCTCGAAGTCTTCGGCGACAAGCTCACGGCCCGGAAGGCGGCCCTCGACGCCGGGCTGCCGGTACTGACCGCCACCACCGCCGGAGCGGGGCTGCCCGCGATCGAAGCGCTGCTCGCCGGCCAACCGCACGGCGTGATGATCAAGGCGACCCATGGCGGCGGCGGCCGGGGCCAGCGGGTGGTGCGCGAATCCGGCGCGTTGGCCGACGCCTACGAACGCTGCCGATCGGAGGCGGAGGCCAGTTTCGGCAACGGCGCGCTCTACGCGGAGGCGCTCGTGCCCGACGCCCGGCACATCGAGGTTCAGGTGATCGGGGACGGCGCCCGCGCCGTCGCGCTCGGTGACCGCGATTGCAGCGTGCAGCGCCGGCGGCAGAAGCTGATCGAGATCGCACCGGCCCCGAACCTGGCTGCCGGACTGCGGGATCGGCTGCACCGCGCTGCCGTCCGGGTCGCGGAGTCGGTCGGCTATCGCGGACTCGCCACCGTCGAATTCCTGGTCCGCGACGACGAAGCCTGGTTCCTGGAGGTCAATCCGCGCCTCCAGGTGGAACACACCGTCACCGAGGAGACCACCGGGCTGGATCTGGTCGCGGCGCAATTGGCGCTCGCACAAGGCAACACGCTCGACGACCTGGATCTGCCGGACGCGGCGCCGCGGGGTTTCGCGATTCAGGCCCGGGTGAACGCCGAACTGGTCACGCCGAGCGGTGATCTGCTGCCCAGCACGGGGACGCTCACCCATTTCACGGCGCCGACCGGTGCGGGGGTGCGGGTCGATACCGCGGCCCAGCCGGGCCTGCGGGTCGGCGCGCACTTCGATTCGCTGCTCGCGAAGGTGATCGCTCGCGGCCATTCGTATCCGGCCGCGCTGCAACGCTGTTCGGATGCGCTGGCCGAAACCGTGGTAGCGGGCGTGGACACCAACGCGCACCTGCTGCGGGCCGTCCTGGACGAGCTCGCCGCGCACGGACCGGTGTCCACCTCCTGGTTCGAGCAGCACGCGGAGCAGTTGATCGCGGCCGCCGCGGACCTGCCGGCAATCCCGATCGGCGATGCTTCGAAGCCCGAAAACTACACCGCGCCAGCACTTCTCGAGGACGAACAGGCCCTCCGCTCCCCCATGGGCGGCACAATTGTCAGCATCGCCGCACCCGGAACCGTCGTCGCCGCCGGTGGCGAGGTCGCGGTCCTCGAGGCGATGAAGATGGAGCACGTGCTGCGCGCCGAGACGCCGCTGCTGGTACGGCGCGCCTTCGCCGCGACCGGAGCCGTGATCGACCCGCACCAGCTGCTCGTCACCTGGACCGGCGCCGAGCACGACGGAACCGCCACCGCGGCAAGCGAAATCGACCTCGACGCGGTCCGCCCCGATCTGGCCGAGGTCCGTGAACGCCATCGGATCGGGCTGGACGAGGCGCGCCCGGAGGCGGTCGCCAAACGCCGGCGCCTCGGCCGGCGCACCGCCCGCGAGAACATCGCCGATCTGGTGGACGAGGGCAGTTTCCGCGAGTATGGTGCCCTCGCGATCGCCGCGCAACGCAAGCGCCGCAACGACGCCGACCTCATCGCGAACACCCCCGCCGACGGCCTGATCGGCGGCATCGCGACTATCAACGCCGGCCGCGCGGTGGTGCTGTCCTACGACTACACGGTGCTCGCCGGCACCCAGGGGATGCGCAATCACTGCAAGACCGACCGGATGCTGGACCTGGCCTACGAGCAGCGGCTCCCGGTGGTGTTCTTCACCGAGGGCGGCGGCGGGCGGCCCGGCGACACCGACTACACCGGCGTCTCCGGCCTCGAGGTGACCACCTTCCGCGCGATGGGCGCGCTCTCCGGCCGGGTGCCGTTGATCGGCATCGCGTCCGGGCGCTGTTTCGCCGGAAACGCCGCGCTGCTGGGCATCTGCGATGTCGTGATCGCCACTCCCGACGCCAATATCGGCATGGGCGGGCCCGCGATGATCGAGGGCGGCGGGCTCGGGGTGTACGCGCCCGAGGACATCGGGCCCATCGAGGTGCAGCGGCGCAACGGTGTGGTGCACGTGGTCGCCCGCGACGAGGCGCACGCCGTCGACATCGCGCGGCGCTACCTCGCCTATTTCCAGGGCGGTGTCGCCGAGTGGACCGCGCCGGACCCGCGACTGGCCCGGCATGTGGTGCCGGAGAACCGGTTACGCGCCTATGACGTACGGGCCGCTATCGAGTCCGTCGTCGACGTCGGCTCGATGCTGGAACTGCGGGCGGACTGGGCAGTCGGCGTCGTCACCGCGCTCGTCCGGGTGGAAGGGCGGCCCTTCGGGCTCATCGCGAACAACGGACACCACCTGGGCGGTGCGATCGACGCACCGGCGGCGGAGAAGCTCAGCGCGTTCCTGCGGCTGTGCGACGCGCACGGCCTGCCGATCGTATCGCTGTGCGACACACCGGGTTTCATGGTCGGACCGGAGGCCGAGCGGGAGGCGACGGTCACCAAGTTCGCCCGGCTGTTCATCGACAGCGCCGCGCTGTCGGTGCCCTTCGGCACCGTCGTCCTGCGCAAGGGGTACGGCCTGGGCGCCCAGGCGATGGCGGCCGGCTCCTTCCGCAGCCCGCGCTTCGTCATCGCCTGGCCGACCGGCGAGATCGGCGGCATGGGCCTGGAAGGCGCGGTGCGGCTGGGCTTTCGCAAACAACTCGAAGCGATCGAGGATCCGGCCGAACAGCAGCGCACCTTCGAGGCGATGGTGCAGCTCGCCTACGCCAACAGCAAAGCCCTCAACGCCGCGGCCGTCAACGAACTCGACGACGTGATCGATCCCGCCGACACCCGGCGCTGGATCACGACGCTGGCGGGCGACTGCTGATCAGCGGAACCAGCTGCTCGTCGGAGGTCCAGGCGCCGTGGTGGCCGATCAGATTGGACTCCAGCGGTTCTCGCTCCGGGCAGACCAGCACGGTCCGATCCTTGGCGACGGCGAGCAGATCGCCGATGCGCCGCGCGATGACGGGCTCCGGCGGCGTCGGGCCGAACCAGTGCTCGTCCAGCGCCTCCTCGCGGCTGACCACCCGTGCGTGCGTAGACAATTCGCCGGACCACGCCGCCATCACGTCGGGCAGCGCCTCGGGTCGCTCGAGATAGACGTGCCGTACCCGCGGTTCGCCCGCGATCAACCGCACCCCCTGCTGCAGGTGGCCGCGCACGTCGAGGTCGATCACATTGTCCGCGTGGATCATTCCGTGATCGCCGGTGATCAGCAGCGTGCAGCTCGGCGGGAGGTCGGTCAGCAGTCCGGCGACGAACGCGTCGACCTCGCCCAGCACCGTCAGCCACTGTTCCGATTCCGGCCCGCACAGGTGACCGGTGGCATCGAGATTCGGGAAGTAGGCGTAGGCGAATCGGGACCGCGTGCCGGAATGCCCGGCCACCGCGAGGATTCCGGCGCGGACCTCGTCGAGCGTCTTGGCCGGGTGCACGGTGCCCGCGGCGCGAAAGACGGCTCTGGTCAGGCCCGATTCGGCCTGGAACGCCGGGATCACGTAGTGCACCTCGACGCCGTGCGCGGCGAGATCCTGTAAGCGGCTGGGCCGCGGCTGCACCACCTCCGGCGGAAACTGCTCGCGCGCGTCCACACCCGTGGCGGCATCCAGCCGCCAGGTCAGCGAGTTGAGCAGGCGCAAGTTGCCGTCGTCGGGCAGGGCGAAGGAGTAGCCGATGACGCCGTGCGTCGCGCAGGGCGCGCCCAGCGCGAGACTGGCGAGGCTGGTGGCGGTGGTCGCCGGGAATCCGGCGGTCAGGGTGTGGGTGACGTGGGCGGCCAGGGTGGGCGCGACATCGGTGTGCCGCGCGAGTAGCTCGGCCCCCAGCCCATCGATCAGCAACACCACGACGTCTCGATTCGGTTCGAGCCCCAGCGGGTTGGGACCGCCCAGACCGAAGGACGCGGCGACGGACGGCAGGACATCGGCGAGTGTGTACGGCATCGCCTCGAATAGTGCCGTGTGCGTGCCGATTCCGCGAGTGCATAGAACTCGCGTGTCCGAGCGGCTGCCGCCGTACGCGGCGAACGGCGGGCTAAGTGTCTATTTATTCTTGCTATGCCCACAGCAAGATCGGCTGCGCGCGACCCGCGACGACCAGCGAGTACATCGTGAACAGACCAGAATTCGCAAAGCCCGGACATGTGTCCAGCCTCGAGCTAAGTTACTACTAATTCTTCGCAATATGAGACGCCACCGCGAACCCGCGGGCAGCGCTCGGCTCGATGAGGAGTAGCGACGATGGATAAATTCAGCAGACGCAACGCGATCAAAGTGGGCGGCGCACTGGGTGCGCTCGGCACGCTGGCCGCCGTCTCACCCGCCCGGGCGCAGCCGTGGACGTGGTCGCCCCAGGGGTCGGTCGCCGGCGACGGCACCGGAATCGACCCGCTGACGGTGTGGGACGCCGAAGCCGATCCGGTGGTGGCCGGGCTGATCGACCGCGGCGAAGTCCCCCGGGTCAACGAGCTCCTGCGCACCTGGACCAGGAACGGCCAGCCCCTGCCCGCCGGACTGCCCGGCGAGCTGCGGGACTTCATGGAATACGCTCGGCAGCTCCCGCACTGGACCGACCGGGGAAAGCTCGCCACCGCGGTCGAGTTCAACAAGAAGCGCGGCCTCTACCTCGGCGTCCTCTACGGCCTGGCCAGCGGCATGATGAGCACTGTCATTCCCAAGGAGGCGCGCGCGGTCTACTACTCCAAGGGCGGGCACGACCTCAAGGACCGCATCTCCAAGACCGCGAAACTCGGCTACGACATCGGCACCCACAACGCCTACGCACCCGACGGCGAAATGGTGGTGACCTGCGTCAAGACCCGGCTGGTGCACGCCGCGGTCCGGCACCTGCTCCCGCAGTCGCCGCACTGGGCCTACGTCGCCGACGAGGACATCCCGATCAGTCAGAACGACATCATGGTCACCTGGCACAGCCTGCCCACCACCGTGATGAAGCACCTCACCGCCTGGCGCGTCCCGATCCCCGTCCACGAATCCGACGCCTTCCTGCACTCCTGGCAGGTGGCCGCCCACATGCTCGGCGTGCGCGACGAATACATCCCGGCCACCTGGCCCGAAGCCAATTCCCAAGCGGCCCAGGTGCTCGACCCCATCCTGGCCGCCACCCCCGAGGGCGCCAAGCTCGCCGATCGCCTACTCCGCCTGGGCACCCAGATCGATCTGGCCGTGCTCACCAAACCGGTCCTCGGCTCCTTCACCCGTTTCCTGCTCGGCGACCCGATCGCCGACGGCCTGGCGATTCCCCGCGAACCGGTCTGGGACCCCTTGCTCCGCTTCAGCTGGGGTCCCTTCATCGCCGTCCGCGAAGGCTTGCTTCCGGTGGTTCCCCTTGCCCCGGAAGCCTATTGGCTCTTCGACGAGTTCCTCCGCCAAGCCGCCCTCATCTACCTGGCCGAACTGCGCATGCCGATCAGCATCGAAATCCCGACCATGAACCGGGATCTCAACCAGCCGCCACGCTGAGCCCAGCGAGTTTCACCGGATCGGTAATGATGTGGATCGCCGCGATCCGGCCTCCGGCGACCGTGAACGCGGTGGCGGACAGCGGTGTTCCGTCCGGACGCCAGGACAGGTGGCCGGGGCGACCGTCGACCAGCACCGGCTCTTGGCGGGCGACCTCGCCGGAGAACCTGCGGGCGCCGGCGGCGACCTCGGTGGCCCCGAGCACGACGACGACGCCGTCCGGGGTATCGACAGTCAGCTTCACGTTCGGGTCGAGGACGCGTAGCAGGGCTTCGAAGTCGCCGCCCACCGCGGCGGCGCGGAAGGCTCGGAGGACCTCACGATGCTCGCGGCCCGGGTCCGCCGGGCGGTCCGTAGCTTGGACCTTGCGCCGGGCGCGGCTGGCGATCATCTTCGCGGCGTCGGCGGATTTGCCCAGGATATGGCCGATCTCCTGGAACGGGACCGCGAACATGTCGTGCAGGACGAAGGCCAGGCGTTCGCTCGGGGTGAGCGAATCGAGCACGACGAGCAGGGCTAGGCCGAGCGAGTCGGCCAGCGCCGCTTGCTCATCCGGCTCGAGGTCGTCGTCCGGAGTGGTCACGAGGGGCGAGAACTCCTGCCCGTAAACAGTTTCCGGGTGGGCCTGGCGGGATCTCAACAGGTCCAGGCTGATTCGGCCGACGACGGTCGTCAGCCAGCCCGCCAGGTTGCCGATGGTCGCGGCGTCCTGGCGGATCAGGCGCATCCAGGCTTCCTGGACGACGTCCTCGGCGTCGGCGTGCGAGCCCAGCACGCGGTAGGCGACGGCGCGCAACCGGTCGCGCTGGGCTTCGAACGCCTCGGTCACGAGGCCGGAAGGATCGGCGGTCACGGCTGCCGCTGCTGCCGCAACGAGATCCGGTTGCCGTCCGGATCGACGGCCTCGAGGCGGAGCCCGAAGGGATACTCTTCGGGCCCGGCCTGATCGAAGGTGACGCCGCGTTGCCGGAAGATCTCGAAATCCTTTCGCAGGTCGTCTGATTCGAGGATCACCGGACCGGGCGCGGCAGGCTGCCCCGCCACCGGCGGCTGCGACCAGAGGATGATCTGTACCGAGCTGCCGGGAACTCCGACGGTGAGGAAACGCCCCTCCGGCCCCGGGGCATCGATCCGCGTCTCCAGTCCGAGCCCCTCGGTGTAGAACCGCAGCGCGCGGTCCTGATCGGTCACAGCGATTGTCACGTACATGATGTTTGTCAGCATGTAGTTATGACGAGCGCCGGCGCGGAAAGGTAACCGGACCGGCTTACGCGGAGGACGGGTCGATGAGCTCCGCGTACTGGCGCTCGTACTCCGCGACCAGATCGTGGGCGGGTTCGGTGACTGGGTGGCCGTCGAGCAAGTCGGCCAGGGCGGCGAGGCAGAAGTGGTATCCGGCGGCGGTTCCCGAATTGCCGTGCGGGCCGGGGGCGCCGAACCAGATCGTGGTCAGCAGCCGGGAGCCCGTGCCGGCGGCGTGGATTTCGAAGCGGAGATGTTCGTCGTCCCAGAGCACTTCGAAGAGCCGGGGCGGGTCCCAGGTCAGGATCTTGCCGGGCAGTTCCGGGTCGTCGAGGTCGACGCCGGCCGCCGCCAGTTCGGTGTCGGCGGATTCGACCGTCTCCGGCCAGAACCGGAACCGGACTTCCGCGCCCGCCCGGCGCTCGCCGAGGATGTCGGCCGGAAACCAGTGCCGCAGATGGTCGGATTCGGTGAGCGCCCGCCAGAGCTTGGCGGGCGGGTGCGCGAGCGTGCGGTCGTAGCGGATTCCGACGCGGTCGCCGTCGCGCAGAATCTCGCCGAGCCGCTGGTTCACTCCGGTCATGTCACTCCTCGGGTTCGTCGGGCAGGGTGTCGAGATAGCGCTCGAGTCCGTCGAGCCGGTCGGCCCAGATCTCCCGGAACGGCGCCAGCCACATGTCGATCTCCCGCAGCCGCTCCAGCGCCAGCCCGTAGTGCCGGCGTGGACCGTCCACGCGAACCCGCACCAGCGCCGCCGTATCGAGCATCCGCAAATGCTTCGACACATTGGGCTGCGCGGTACCGAGCGCACCGGCCAGATCACCGACGGTGCGTTCCCCTTCGCGCAGGAGATCGAGGATCCGCCGCCGCGTGGGGTCGGCCAGAACCTCGAAGACGTCACGTGCCATGCCACTGATCATTCCTCTTGAGGCATATGCTTGTCAAGGCATACACACTGTTCACCGCCGGTACTGGCGTGCATAACCCCGGTTCGGGGCACCATGCGCCTTGCCCGCACTCGGTAAGGTTCGGTTCGCCAAGATCGCTTGTTCTCGTTTCTCCGCATGCTGGAAGCCGGTTTCGAAACAGGAGGATGATTGTGGCCAGTCGACGAATTCGGACCGGAGCGGCGGCGGTGGCGTTAGCGGTCGCGGGGTCGTTCGCGATGGCGGCGGGTTGCGCCGACGATTCCTCGAGTTCGACGGGTTCGGCCGATACCGCAGCGGCGGGTAGCGGCCCGGCGCGCAATCCGTACCTGGCCGCCGAGAAATACGCGGTCACCCACCTCGATCCCGCGCAGACCGACAGCTTCCCGGATCCGGTGCCGCGCGGCACCTTTCAGATCGACCCGGCGCAGATGCCCCGGGTGCCCGGCGGGCCGATCAACATCATGACCCTCGCTTCCCCGGATTCGAACTACATGTGGGTGTCGTCCACATCCGGTGTGCGCTACGTGGACGTCTCCGGCGACGGTTTCCGGCAGGTCGCCGCTCTGGACGCGCCCGGCGTGTCACCGCAGATCTCGACCCAGGCCCTCGATCAGGTGCTCGGGCAGCAGTTCAGCGATGTCGGGCAGATCGAGGCCGCGCTCGCCCGGGACTGGTCCGGCGCCGATTGGCAGCGGATCGTCAACGGCGTCTACAGCCTGGTGGACAAGGACAACCGGGTCTACTACATCAACCAGAACTCCGAACTGCTCGTCTTCGGGCTGAAGAACAAGGACAAGCCCGAAGACGGTATCGACATCGTCGCGCGGCGCGACTTCAAACCGCTGCTGAGCACCGCGAGCACCACACTGGGCATCCCCGAGTCGATCGTCGGCGTGGACATGACCTACGACGGGAAGCTGCTCATCCTCGCGTCCCGGTCACTGTTCGCCCTCGACCGAGACCTGAAAGGTGATCCGCAAGAGCTGCGCATCGGCGACGACGAAACCGTGTCGAACTCGATGGCCGTCGATGCCGACGGCGGCGTGTACTTCGCCTCCGACAAGATGATGCGCAAAGTGCTGTGGCGGGACGGCAAACTCTCCAGCGACGAGAGCGCCGGCGCCTGGGCCGCGCCGTACGACTTCGGCCGCCAGCCCCCGGCGGTGAAGTTCGGCATCGGCACCGGCTCCACCCCGACGCTGATGGGCTTCGGCAAAGGCTCCGACGAACTGGTCGTGATTACCGACGGCGCGGACCACATGAAGCTGGTCGCGTTCTGGCGCAACAAGATTCCCGAGGGCTTCCAGCAGAAACCCGGCACGAAATCCCAGCGCATCGCCGATCAGATCCAGGTCACCGCGGGTCTGAGCGATCCGCTGCCGGAGTTCATCCAGTCCGAGCAGTCCGTCGTGGCCACCGGCTGGGGCGCGTTCGTGGTGCAGAACATCGGCCCCGGCGGCGCACCCGACCGGCTGGTCGACGTGCTCGCCAACGGACCGGTGTCCGAACCGCCGCACGGCATGCAGCGCTTCGAGTGGAACCCGGACAGCGACAGCTGGTCCTCGGCCTGGACCCGCGGTGATGTCGTGTCGACCTCGATGGTGCCGGCGGTGTCGAGCACGTCGGGGATCGTGTTCGTCAACGGCTACACCAAAGCTGACGGCTGGGAGGTCACCGGCCTGGACTGGAAGACCGGAGAAACCGTGCACCGCACCGTCTTCGGCCATTCCAATCTCGGCAACGGCGCGTACGCCATCGTCGAAGCCTTCCCCAACGGCGACCTGCTGTTCAACAGCGTCGGCGGACCGTTTCGCGCGAAGATCGGCGGCAAGTAGCGCCTCACGCGGCGTCGGTGTGCCGGATGACGATGTTGCCGTAGGAGTTTCGCGCGAACACCTGAACGGTGTCGCCCGGGCCCTTGCCGACCGGTTCCATCAGGTTCCGCACCGTGCCGTACTGGGCGTTGGTCTCCACCCGGGCGGCGCTGCCGGGGCGGATGCCGACCTCGAGTTCGCCGTAAGAGGTTGTGAGCCGCAGGATTCCGCGGGCGGCGTCGCCGACCCGGATATCGCCCTTAGCGGTTTTCGCGGTGACCGAACCGCGCGGGCGATCGACGGTGATGTCACCGGCGGCGACCTCCAGGTCGCATTCGCCGAATTCGCCGGTGATCAGCAGGCGGCCCAGCGCCGCGGTGGCTTTCAGGTGCGAGCCGGCGGGCACCTCCACGATGACCTCGATCGAGGGGTTGCCGCTCAGCGGGCCGTAGAGACGCCAGGCTTTCGGCAGGGTCACCGTCAAAGCGCCGGCGGTGTAATCGACCTGGACCTGCTCGGCGGCGCGGACGTCACCCTTCTTGGCGGGAGAACTCGGCCGGATCTCGACCACGGTTTCGCTGCGATCCGAGGCGATGACCTGCACGTTCCCGGAGGGGACATCGATGGTGACGGCGATCGGGGCAGGGGTCTGGAAAGTAGGCACGGCGGGACTCCTTCTGGTGTGGTGTTCGATGAGAACCACCCTCGCCTGCCGTCCTGACACGGCGCCGTCACCGGACGCCCCGGCCACTGACACAGCCGTGACAGGTGCGTGACAGGTGGGTGTCAGGGCGGCCCCCGAAGGTTTGTCCCATGACAGACACAGCGATCGCGGTCTCCGGACTGCGCAAGACCTACGGGGACAAGGTCGTGCTCGACGGCATCGACCTGAATGTCCGTGCGGGAACGATCTTTTCCCTGCTCGGCCCGAACGGGGCCGGTAAGACGACAACGGTGAACGTGCTGAGCACGTTGATGAAGGCCGACGGCGGGACGGCCCGCGTGGCCGGCCACGACCTCGCCACCGAGGCCAAGGCGGTCCGCGCGGCGATCGGGGTCACCGGCCAATTCGCGGCCGTCGACGAGTTGCTGACCGGGCAGGAGAACCTGCAGCTGATGGTGGACCTGCACGGGATCTCCACCGCCGCCGGCCGGCCGATCATCGCGGACCTGCTGGAACGCTTCGAGCTGACGGCCGCCGCGGGCAAGCCCGCCTCGACCTACTCCGGCGGTATGCGCCGCAAGCTCGATCTGGCGATGACGCTGGTCGGCAACCCGAAGGTCATCTTCCTGGACGAGCCGACCACCGGACTGGATCCGCGCAGCCGCCGCACCATGTGGGCGATCATCCAGGACCTGGTGGACGACGGTGTCACCATCTTCCTCACCACCCAGTATCTCGAGGAAGCCGATCAGCTCGCCGACCAGATCGCGGTGCTCGACCAGGGGCGGCTGGTCGCCCAGGGCACCCCTGACGAACTCAAGCGCCAGATCCCGGGAACGCATGTCCGGCTGCGATTCACCCAGAGCACCGAGCTCGCCACCGCCGCGAGTCTGTTCCCCGACACCACCTCCGACGAGGAGACGCTGACCCTGCGGGTGCCCAGCGACGGCGGGACGAGATCGCTGCGCGCCCTGCTGGATCGGCTCGACGAGCACGGGCTCGCCGCCGAAGAGTTCTCCGTCCATACCCCCGACCTCGATGACGTATTCCTCGCCCTGACCGGCCACGCCACGGAAGCAGTAGTGAAATGAGCGCCAAGTCCCCCGCGGTTGTCATGTTGCGCCGCAACTTCAAGCACGTCGCCCGGAACCCCACCTCGGTGTTCAACGCGATCCTGATGCCGATCATCATCATGCTGATGTTCGTCTACATGTTCGGCGACGCGTTCAGCGTCGGCGTCGACTACATCGACTACGCGACGCCGGGCCTGATCCTGCTGGCCGTCTGCTACGGGCTGGGCGGCACCGCGACCGCGGTGAACTCCGATATGACCAAGGGCATCATCAACCGGTTCAAGGTGATGGACGTTTCCCGCGGCGCGGTGCTGACGGGCCATGTCATCGCCAGCGTGCTGACCAACGTGGTCTCCATCGCCGCCCTGATCGGCGTGGCCTTGCTGCTCGGCTTCAGCCCGGCGGCGAGCTTCCCGGACTGGCTGGGCGTGGCCGGCATCGTCCTGCTGCTGGCTTTCGCGGCCGGATGGCTCACCGTCGCGCTGGGTTTGGCGGCGAAGTCGCCCGAAACCGCGGGGATGGCCGCCGTGCCGCTGGTGATGCTGCCGTTCTTCAGCAGCGCGATCGTTCCGGCCGAGAAGATGGGGCCGGGTCTGCGGCAGTTCGCCGAGTACCAGCCCTTCACCCCGATCATCGAGACCGTGCGCGGATTGCTCAATGGCGCACCGGAAACCGGCACCACGCTCACCGCCGTCGCCTGGTGCGCCGGGATCGCCGTGGTCGGCTATCTGTGGGCATCGGCCACCTTCACGAAGCGAGCGTGAGTGCGACCAACTCCTGCCAGCTCGCCTGTGCCCCCTCCGCTGTCGCCTCGGTGAACCTCGTGTCGCCGAGGCGATTTCGCGTGGCCTGCTCGATGCGCGCCACGTCGGGCTGGGAACGATCCGGCAGACCGCGTATCGCGGCGCTCGCCGCGAGCAGGCGCGCGGCCTGCTCGTACTGTTCGCGGCGCAGCGCCAGGTCGGCTATGCCGATGAGTACCCGCGCGACGAGGACCGGATGACCGGCCTCGGCGGCGCATTGATAAGCGGCGGTGTGGTGGGCCCGGGCGACGCCGAGGTCCTCGGCGAGGTATCCGAGCAGGTCTTGCATAATGCCGCGGACGCTGGGCCGGACCGCGTCCGCGCCCAGTAGCTCGGTCGCGACGTCGATCTGCCGGTGCGCCTGCTCGGCGTCACCGCTCCAGCGCGCGAGCTCGGCTTTCGACAGTGCCAGCTCCGCCAGCGCGTTCGGCCAGGCGACGCGTTCGGCGAAGCGCTGCGCTTCGGCCAGTGCGGCCGCGCCGGCCGCCGAATCACCCAGCAGCCAATACAACTGGGCTTGCCGCGATCGCATCGGCACCACGTCCTCGATCGCGCCGACCTCGAGGACGACCGCGATCGCCTGTTCGTACTGTGCACAGGCGGCGGCGAATTCGCCGCGCGCGGCGATGCGATTTGCCAGCTCGGTCTGCGCGAAGGAGATGCCCCAGCGATCGCCGATCGCGCGGAACTCGGCCAGTGCCGCCGCCAGGTACGCGTCCGCCTCGGGGCCGCCGTAGCCGAGCTGGATCCGCATCTTTCCCGAGTGCAACCGCGCCAGCGCGCGCACCCACGGGTCCGGATCGGCCAGCAGCGCTTCCCATGCGGACAGGATTTCCCCCGGCTCCCGCAGCATGCGTTCCAGCGGGGCGGCGACGCTCAGCGCCGGATGGCTGCCCTGCACCTGCCGGCTGATGTCGTACGCCTTGTGGATCCACTCCGCCGCGTAGTGCTCGTCCGCCTGCTGCCCGGAGGTCATGAACTGCACGGCCAGGCCGTACGCCACGGCCCGGGCCGCGTCGGCCGAGCCGCCGGGCAGCGCCACGGCCGCCAGTATCAGCTCGTTGCCCTCGGTTTTGTGCCCGGCCAACCACCAGTACCAGCCCGCCGCGGCGGCCAGGCGGACCGCATCGTCCGCTGTCCCGGCCGCGAGTGCGCCGCGCATCGCGGCGCCGATGTTGTCGTGTTCGGCCTCCAGCGAGGCGAGCCACGTCAGTTGCTCGGCGCGGCGCAGTTGCGGTTCCGCGACCTCGGCGAGTTCGGTGAAATACGCGAGGTGCGCCTGGCGGGTCGGCTCGGTCTCCCCGGCCTCCGCGAGCCGCTGCTCGGCATATTCCTTGATGGTGCCGAGCATCCGGTAGCGCGGCGCCGCCGCGCCCGCGGTGACCACGAGCGATTTCTCGGTGAGCGCGGTGAGCAGGTCGAGCACCTCGTACGGCTCGACCACCGCACCCGCGCAGACGTGCTCGGCGGCTTCCAAGCTCGCCCCGCCGGCGAACACCGAAAGCCGGCGCAGCACCACCCGTTCCGGCTCGGTGAGCAGCTCCCAGCTCCAGTCGACCACCGCGCGCAGCGTCCGGTGCCGGGGTAGCGCGGCCCGGCTGCCGCCGGTCAGCAGCCGGAACCGGTCGTCGAGCCGGTGCGCCAGCTGATCGAGGGACATGGTGCGCAGCCGGGCCGCGGCGAGTTCGATCGCCAGCGGCATCCCGTCCAGTGCGCGGCAGACGCGCGCCAGCGTCGCCAAGGTGCCGGGGTCGATCGTGAGGTCGTTGCGCACCGCCCCGCCGCGATCCAGCAGCAGCTGGATGGCGGGCGCGGACTCGATCTCGGCGGGGTCGGCGTCGGCGCCGGGCAGCACCAGGGGCGCTACCGGCCAGAGCGCTTCGCCGGTGATGCCGAGCGGCTCGCGGCTCGTCGCGAGGATCCGTAGTCGCCGGCACTCGCCGAGCACGCGATGCGCGAAGGCCGCCGCGGCCTCGATCACGTGCTCGCAGTTGTCCAGGATCAACAGCATCGAGCGGTCCCGGAGGGCGGCGATGATCCGATCCACCGGCTCGGTGTCCGGCGCTTCCCCGAGCAGCGCGTCGCGCAGTTTGAGCGCACCCAGCGTCGCCTGGGCGACATCGCCGTCGGCGCCGATGGCCGCGAGTTCCACCACCCACGCACCATCCGGCAGATCGCCGAGCATGGTGCGGCCGGTTTCGGTGGAGAGCCTGGTCTTGCCCGAGCCGCCCGGCCCGATCAGGGTGGTGAGCCGGTGCCCGGCGATGAGTTCGCGGACCGCGGCGATATCGGAGTCCTTGCCGATATAGCTGGTGAGCTCGGCGCGCAGGTTCGTCTTGCGGGGCTCCTGCTTGCGGCCCAGCTCGCCGCGCAGCAGCGCGACGTGCAGCGCGGACAGCTCGGGGGACGGGTCCACGCCCAGCTCGTCGGCCAGGGTTTCGCGGGTGCGCTCGTAGACGCGCAGCGCCTCGGTGTCGCGGCCGGTCGCGACGAGCGCGCGCATCAGCGCGGCGACCAGCCGCTCGCGCATCGGATGCGCGGCCACCAGATCGGTGAGTTCGGTGACGAGTTCGGCGCCGTGGCCGAGGTCGACTTCCGCGTCGAATCGGCCTTCCAGCGCGGTCAGGCGTAGCCCTTCGAGCCGGACGGCCGCCGCCTCGAACGCCCCGCTCTCCTGCAGGCCGACATCCTGCATGGCCGCACCGCGCCAGAGCGCCAGCGCCTCGCGCAGCCGCTGTACCGCCTGCGGATCGTCCTCGTCGCGGGCCTGGGCGAGCAGCCGTTCGAACCGCACCGCGTCGACGGCGTCGGGTTCCACCCGTAGCCGGTATCCATCGGTCTGCCCCTCGACCGAGCCCGCCGGCAGCGCCTTGCGCAGCCGGGACACCAAGCGGTGCAAGGAGTTCGCCGCGTCGGCGGGCGGGTTCTCGCCCCAGATCCAGTCGATCAGCGTCGCTTTGGGGACCGGGTGACCGGGTTCCAGAGCGAGGGCTACCAGCAGCCCGCGCAACCGCGCGCCCGGCACGTCGGCGAAAACGCCGTCACCCGTGCGGACTTCGAATGGTCCGAGAATCCCGATCTGCACCTGGCCGATCTTGCCATGGGAGCGGCCGCCGCTCCGACCGCCGTTACCAGCCCAACCCTTGGTGTCAGGCCCGTGACAGGCCCATGTCAGGTCGCTTCGCGATTGTCGTCACAACAACCGCGACGAAAGGAAAATCCGATGTCGGATTCCCTCCAGGGCCTGCCCATGGCACGCACCGCCGGACCGTTCGACCCGCCGCGCGAGATCAGCGAGCTGCGCGCGGTCCGCCCGGTGAGCCCGATGGCTTTTCCCGACGGTCACCAAGGCTGGCTGGTGACCGGCTATGACGCGACCCGTGAGCTCATGGCCGACACCCGGTTCAGTTCCCGGCTGGACCTCGGCATCATCCACGTGCCGTTCGAGACCCCGGGCATGCCCGCGCCGACCGAGCCGTCGCCGCAGATGCCCGGGGTCTTCATCGCCATGGACCCGCCGGACCACACCCGGCTGCGGCGCAAGCTCACCGGCGCCTTCACCGTCCGGCGGATGAAGCAGCTCGAAGCGCACATCGCCGACATCGTCGAGCGGCAGCTGGACGAGCTGGCGGCCATGGCCCCGCCGGTCGACCTGGTCCAGGCGTTCGCGCTGCCGGTGCCGTCGCTGGTGATCTGCGAGATGCTCGGCGTCCCCTACGAGGACCGGGCGACCTTCCAGGTCAACACCGCCCAGTTCCTGGTCCGGGACCAGACGCTCGAGGAGAAGATGGCCGCGGTCATCGCGATCAACACCTACCTCGCCGGCCTGGTCACCCGCCGGCGCGCCGAGCCGGGCGACGACCTGCTCTCCGATCTGGCCCGGGATGAAGATCTCAGCATCGAGGAACTGGTCGGCATCGCCTTCCTGCTACTGCTCGCCGGCCACGAGACCACCGCGAACATGCTGGCGCTGGGCACTTTCGCGCTGCTCGAGCACCCGGCGCAGCTCGCCGAACTCCGCGCCGATCCCGAGCTGATGCCGGGCGCCGTGGAGGAACTGCTGCGCTACCTGTCCGTCGCCGACATCTTCTACCGCTACGCCACCGAGGACATCGAACTCGGCGGCGAGCTGATCGCCGCGGGTTCGACCGTGGTCGTCTCCCTGCTGGCCGCCAACCACGACCCGCGGCGCTTCGAGAACCCCGACACCCTCGACATCCACCGCGAGTCCCGCGGCCGCCTCGGTTTCGGCCACGGCATCCACACCTGCCTCGGCCAGCAGCTGGCGCGCATCGAGATGCGCGCGGGCTTTGAGGGCCTGCTGCGCCGGTTCCCCACCCTCGCCCTCGCCGTCCCCGCCGCCGAGGTCCGGCTGCGGACCGACATGAATATCTATGGCGTCCACGAACTTCCGGTCACCTGGTGATTCTCGAGAATGGATTGCCAAAATATTGCTATTACAGCTTCCCGATTTACACTCACTGGGGTTAATTGACTAGATAGCCGTAAAAATACTACCTATCAATATGTTTCATGGACCAGGTCACCATTCGATCACGTGACTGACTATTTGCCAGTTCTCTAAGTTAGAGTCCTGATTCCAGACGACGATGGTGGCACATTCCTCGATCGGAGGCGGTCCGCATGGCATTGCCGACAGCGCGGCGAGCATCGAGTTTCGGTGGATATGTGCTCTTGGCTGTCGGCTATCTCTGCGTGTGCTGTGTGCTTTTCTGCCTCGGTCCGCTGGTGGCGGCCGTGCTGATCTATCGCGGCGGGGGCGCGGCGGAGTCGAGCATCTTGCTCTCGGCTTACGCGCTGGCCTTGATGGCGCTCTCGGCCAGCACGGTCGCCGTGTTCGCCGCGGTGTCCACGTTGAGCAGTCGAAGGGGTGTGAGATGACCGCAGTCGCAGAACCTACCGCACAGCATGTCGCCGCAGTCGAATGCCGCTGTGTGCGAATAACTTTCAGCGCCGACGAGACCCGGCTGACCACCGCGGCGCAGCGGATGGTGACCTGGGGCAGCCGCCGCTGGCGCGGTCGCGCGAACTATCTGTCCTATCCCCCGCTCGCACGCTGGGCGCTGTTCCCGGGTCCGCCGGTCACCGCACCGGATCCGATGCCGGCCGACCTGATCCGGGCCGCGGTCACCGGTTGCGTCGCCGGGCCGCCCGAGGCGCTGCTGCCCGCCGCGATCATGCTCTCCACCGGCTGTCCGGCCCGGATGCTGGCGCGCCGGACCGCGGGGCAGATGTACGGCGACCTGCGCTGGTGGGCCTGCGACGAGGACGACGCGGACCTGGCCGCGAGCATCGCCGAAGCCCTGATCAGCACCGCCGGCGGCAGCATCACCCGGCCTGCCGCGCCCTAGCGCGTCTCGACATAGCCCGCCGCAATCGGCCGTCTTCCTGAGGATGTGTGGTTAGATTCCCTCGCTTTACCTCAGTGAATGTTGGCGCAGCGCGGTCGCTCTCGATTCGGAGGAATGCGGCCTCGCCACGATGAGCGAGGGGTGAATGAGCAAGAATCGGATCGGGAAATGGGCGGTGACGGCCGTCGCCGTGAGCATCGGACTCGCCGCGCTGCCGGGCGGTGCGGCCGCGGATGTCGTGGTGCCGCTGCCGGACGGGCACATCGAGGGCCCGGGGATCAAAATCACGAGTCGCGGTGAGCGCGCGATCATTTCGTCGTCCCTGGCCGCCAACGGCGCGGGCCGCAGCTCGTGGTTGTCCGGAAATGTGACCACCGAGGTGGAGACACCGGACGGCGTCGTGGGACCCAACAATGGACCCAAGAATTACCCGGGCACCAACAATTCGGGGACCCATGGTTCGTCGAACCTCACGGTCGGCTACATCGTCGGCTGCCAGGTGGCGCTGAGCCAGCTGACCGCGAACACAGCGTTCACCCTCAGCACGACCCCGACCATCGTCGGCGGCTTCAGCTTTCCGCTCTCGCCCGGTCAGGTGCAGTGGGTCGCGATCAACAACATCGAACTGGTCAAGAGCGGCACCTACACCATCAATTACCAGGACGTGCCGATGGAGGTTCAGGGGTGCGCCGGTTACGCGCAGGCGCGCCAGGTCGCGGTGGTGGAGATCATCGGCGTCGAGTACGTGAAAGCCACGCTCTACGGCCAGCCGTTCAGCCTCGGCTGACGGTCCGTTCCGACTGAAGGGATCGCATGTTCGGCAAGATTCTCGGCGCGGCGCTGGCCGCGACGGCATTCGGGATCGGTCAGACGGGGGTAGCCACCGCTGACACCTTCGTACCGCTGCCCGGCGGCACGATTACGCGCGAATTGGCCGACGGAACCACCATTACGGTCCGCCTGGAGCAGGAGTCGGCCAGGATCAACGGCTCGATGGGCGGGACGCCCATGCATCGCAACGTGTGGGTGACCGCCCGCGCGAGTGTGGATCTCGCGGGCCCGAGCGCCTCGACCGCGACGATCAAGATCAGCCCTGGTTACATCGTCGGCTGCCAGGTGGATATCGCCGGAATCACCGAGAGCGCCGACGAAACCGCCACCGCGTCGCAAGGCGGTGGCGGCGCCTGGTCGGTGGCGCCCGCCCAGGCTTTGGGCACCGGGATCACGCTCGGGCCGGGCAAGGCGTTAGCTCGCCTGATGCTGGACTTGGAGAAGCCCGATGACTACGGCCAGGAATCACACAAGCGATACAACAAGGTGCCGGGTCCGCGCACCAGCGTGACGTGGATCGACGAGACCTTCGCGGTGGACGGATGCGGCGGATACGCCCAGGCTCGAGCCTTTGTCGCCGCCGAGGTCGACACCACCAATTTCATCGGGAACGTCATGCTCTGGGGGCAGCCCTTCAGCATCGGTTGACGATTGCTCAACTGTTGCGTGTTACTGCTTCAGATGCTGGTGGCTATGGTTTCCTGATCGAGTGACCTCGCTACAGGCAGCGGTACGCACCGGGTCCCCGACCCTCAACCTGGCCCTCGCCACCTGGGTTTCGGCGATCAATTTCTGGGCCTGGAACCTGATCGGTCCGCTCTCCCCGCGCTATGCCGACACCATGGACCTGAGCAGCACGCAGGCCTCGCTGATGGTGGCGATGCCGATCCTGGTCGGCTCGCTGGGCCGGATCGTCTCCGGCGCGCTGACCGACCGGCTCGGCGGGCGCACGATGTTCATCGGGGTCTCGCTGGCCTCGATCGTGCCCGTCGTGGCGGTCGGTCTCGCGGGCAGCATGGAGTCCTATCCGCTGATGCTGGTGTTCGGTTTCCTGCTCGGCATCCCCGGCACGATCTTCGCGGTCGGCATCCCGTTCGCGAACTCCTGGTACGTGCCCGCGCGGCGCGGCTTCGCGACCGGCGTGTTCGGTGCGGGCATGGTCGGTACCGCGGTGTCGGCGTTCTTCACCCCGCGCCTCGTCGGCTGGTTCGGGGTACTGCCGACGCACCTGATCGTGGCCGCCGCGCTCGCGGTCACCGCGGGGCTGTGCATCCTGTTCCTGCGGAATTCGCCGGAGTTCACCCCCAACACCGATCCGGTGCTGCCCAAACTGCGCGGCGCGATGAAACTTCGTGTCACCTGGGAGATGTCGTTCCTCTACGCCGTGGTCTTCGGCGGCTTCGTCGCCTTCAGCTCCTACCTGCCGACCTATATCAAGAACATCTACGAGTTCTCCGCGGTCGACGCCGGCACCCGCACCGCCGCCTTCGCCCTCGCCGCGGTGATCGCCCGCCCGATCGGCGGCGCCCTCTCGGACCGGATCGCGCCGAAGTACATCGTCGCCGCCTCGCTGATCGGCACCGCGGCGATGGCCGTGCTGGCCTCCTTCAAACCACCCGCCGATGTGGGCTCGGCCGCGGTCTTCATCACGATGGCGCTGTTCCTCGGCATCGGCACCGGCGGCGTGTTCGCCTGGGTGGCTCAGCGCTCCCCCGCCTCCAACGTCGGCAGCATCACCGGAATCGTCTCCGCGGCAGGCGGGCTCGGCGGCTACTTCCCGCCGCTGATCATGGGCATCACCTACGACGAAGCAAACAACAGCTACGCGGTCGGTCTGCTGCTGCTGGCCGCGACCGCGCTCGCCGCGCTGCTCTACATCGTGGTCAAACTGCGGCACGCCGAATAGCGCTATGCGGGTGGGTTCTACGCCTCGACGATCGCGCCGGGGCAGCGGTCGTTCAGGGCGTCGAGGATCGCGGCGATAACGGTCGGGTTCTTCAGCTCGTCGGCGTGCGGACCGCCGTCGATACCGTTCGCCACGCAGGACCGCCCCTCCAGTGGGCGGCTGTCCATGGGCGAGTGGAACGGGCCCGCGTCGTCGGCGCGGGTGCGCAGGGTGGTGTAGGCGACATCGCCCACGGTGTCGCGGCCTTCGTTGAGGACAGCCAGGAACCGGCTTGCCGGGCACATCTCACCGCCCCGATCGAGCGGCAGCAAACACGTTGGGTACCAACCGTATTGGCCCGTACCGGCAGAGACGTAATGCGCGGTCAAGTCCTGGCCGCCCAGGTACTTGACGAAGTACCGGGCGGACAGCCCGCCCATGCTGTGGCCCACCACGTCGATCTTCGCGCCGTCGTGGTCGCTGGACGCGCGCCGGGCCACCCGGGCGATCGTCTCCGCGTTCTCGACATTCCGCTCACCGGGAAGATCCACGACGTACACGGGCCTGCCTTGCCGCTCGAGCGCCGACCGCAGCACGTCGGCCCAATCGTCGTCGAGCGGCAGCAGTCCGCCCGCCGTCCAGCCGTGCACGATCAGCACCGGGTTCCCGGGTGGCTGCGCGCCCGCACTCGCCGGCACTCCGGTTAACCCCGCGAGCACTCCCGCCACCGTGCACACCACACCGGTCACGGATTTGGCACCGCCCCAGACCATTCCCTGCTCCTTCGCACACCGCCGGGCAAGACCCGCAGCACTTTACTCACCGGACGCGCCTCGGCTCCGCACACCGCACCGACCGCGCGCCACATCGATCGCATTCGCCGCGACCACACGAGGCGGGGTCGCCGCGGCCACACGAGGCGGGTCGCCCTGCCGCGGCAGGGCGACCCCGTCCGGTTACCTGATCGGCACCGGTGCGATTACCCGGTCAGACGCTCGTGCGTCCGCACCCAGTGGTCCGGATGGACGTCGGCGGTGAAGCTGCCGCGCACCAGGTCGGTGTAGGAATCCCGCTCCTGCACCAGCGGTTCCGGTCGCCGGACCAGGTGCAGGATCGCGGCGTCGGCGGCGGGGGCGGGTCGGAAGCTGGTGCGGTCCACCTGTCCGTGCAGCTGCCAGTCGAACCACGGCCAGCTCAGCGCGGTGGTCAGGCTCCAGTGCCCGTCGGCTCCGGAATAGGCACGCGCGCAATCCAGTTGGGTGAGCAGGGTCGCCGAGGTGAGGGCGGGCGCGGTCAGGCACCAGTCGATGATCCGGGCCGTCGCCGCGGCGGGGACGTTGCCGACCACCGCGAACGGGTCACGGTGCGGCTTTGCCTTGCTGAAATCGGCTCGCACCACCCGTATTCCGCTCTCGGCACGGGTGCCGGCCGCCAATTTGGCGGCCAGCAGGGGATCCGGCTCGTAGGCGGTGACCTGTGCCCCGCGCCGAGCCAGGGCGCGTGTGAGCGCACCCTCCCCCGCCGCGGGATCGAGCACCGATCCGCTCGGGTCGGCGACGGCCAGGATCGCCGCCACGGCCTCCGGGTGCACCAGATGGTGCTGGGTCGGAGCCCGTCTGGCCTGATCCCTGGACGCGCGGCCACCGCCGCCGTTCTTGACCTTGCCCTGGGTGTGGGAGTAGTTCCGGTATGCGAAATCTTGCGCCATGCGCTTGCCCCTTCGGGTCTTCGAGTCGAATGAGTTCTCGAAGGGCCCTGGGCGCGCTCACGGACGCCGAAGCAGTTCTCTCCGCGTCCGCTAGCGGGCCAGAGCCCGAGCGCTGCGCAGACGGATGAAGTAGGGGGCGGCATGGCGACAAGACATGACGAGCAGCCTACGAACCACGTCACCGGCCCGCAACCGAATTACCGCGCATTTACGAGGTCGATTATCCGGTGAATTATCTGAATACCGCCCCCAGACGTCCGCGAGTAACACGTTCGAACCGCTTGCGATGTTTTCCACACAACATCAATTCAGGAGGTCCGAAAATGCTCACTGCGAAGCGGCTAGCCGCCGGCGCCGCCGTTGCCACCGCAACCGCGGCCACCGTCCTCGCTGGTGGTGGCGTTGCCCAGGCCGACGTGCCGGTATGGCAGGCCAACTGTCACGTGTACAACATCTTCAATACCGGCGGAATGGCCAATTGCGAACTGCCCACCTGGCACCAAGTAAAACTCACTTGTGTCGCCTGGCCGGTTCCATTCACTTACTGGAAATACGGCCCCGTGCAATACGGGCAGGGTCAATCCTGGGCCAGTTGCGATTCACTCAACGCACTCGTGCACGTCGAGGTAATCCAAGCCTAGATCGCGACGTCGCGCACACCGCTACCGGTCAGCCGCGGGCCCCGGGTAACCTCTCGCCAGAGGGAGGGGCCCAATGCTGATCGACTTCGTTCCCGACGGGGACCTGTATCCATTCGAGTCGCGCTGGTTCGACTCGTCCGCCGGGCGTGTGCACTACATCGATGAGGGGACCGGACCGACAATCCTGTTCTGTCATGGCGTCCCGGCGTGGAGTTTTCAGTACCGCCACATCGTGCGGGAACTGCGCGATCGGTACCGGTGTGTCGCCGTCGACTACCTCGGGTTCGGATTGTCCGAGCGCCCGGCGGATTTCGGCTACACCGTCGCCGAGCACACGACGATTCTCGGCGAGCTGATCGATCACCTGAAGCTCGACGACTTCGTCCTGATGGGACAGGATTGGGGCGGCCCCATCGGGTTGGGCGCGGCCACCACGCGCGCGGACCGAGTGCGCGGAATCGTCCTGGGCAACACCGTGTTCTGGCCGATCGAGACCCTGGCCAACCGAGCCTTCAGCGCGATCATGAGCAGTCGCCCGATGCAGCGGCGCATACTCGAACACAACTTCCTCATCGAGCGGGTTGTGCTCGCGGAATTGGGGCGCACACTCTCCCCCGCCGAAGCCGAGCACTACCGCGCGGTGCAGCCCACCCCGGCGGCCCGGCGCGGACTCACCGTGCCGCCCAGGGAAATTCGTGCCGCGCGCCCGCTACTGGAGCGCCTGGCGCAGGACGTGCCCGCCGTACTCGGCGACAAGCCCGCCCTGCTGGTCTGGGGCATGCGGGACATGGTGTTTCGCCCGAAGGCCGGTATCCCGCGTATGCGGGCGGCCTTCACCGACCTCGAGGTGGTGGAGTTGCCGCACGCGCGGCACTTCATTCAGGAACACGCACCCGAAGCGATCGCCACGGCGATCGCGAAACGTTTCCCCTGACACCGCCGGTCAGTGCGGGGCCGCGGCCTCGAGATCGGTGACGCTTCCCGACATGATCGCTGGGATGTGGTCGGTGATGTGCTCGGCGGGCCAGTCCCACCAGGCCACTTTCAGCAGGCGGGCGATGTCCTGGTCGTCGAAGCGGGAGCGGATGAGGCGGGCCGGGTTGCCGCCGACGATGCCGTAGTCGGGGACATCGCTGGTGACTACGGCGCCGGTGCTGATGATGGCGCCGTGGCCGATGCGGACGCCGGGCAGCACCGTCGCGCCGTTGCCGAACCAGACGTCGTTGCCGACGACGGTGTCACCGCGGGTCGGTAAGCCGGTGAGCAGGTCGAAGTGGTTCGACCAGGAGGCGCCCATGGTGGGGAACGGGAAGGTCGACGGGCCGTCCATGCGGTGGTTGGCGCCGTTCATGATGAAACGGACGCCGGTGCCCAGGGCACAGAATTTGCCGATGATCAGTTTCTCCGGGCCGTAGTGATAGAGGACGTTGCGGGTTTCGAATGTCGTCGGGTCGTCGGGGTCGTCGTAGTAGGAGTACTCCCCCACCTCGATCAGCGGCGAGGTGAGCAGTGGCTTCAGCAGCACTACCCGCGGCTGGCCGGGCATCGGGTGCAGGACGGTGGGGTCCGCGGGAACGGAATCGTGGGGCACGGCGAAACTCCTTCGGTGCGTGGATGTTCGGGGATGTCAGGCGAAGACCGGTGCGCGGAGCGCGAGGTGAGCGCCGCGCCAGCGACTGCGGAGCCTGCGGTCGTGGCTGACGATCACGAGGGCGCCGCGGTAGTGCGTCAGCGCGGTTTCCAGGTCCTCGACCAGACCTGGTGACAGATGGTTGGTCGGCTCGTCGAGCAGCAGCACGTCGAGGGGCTCGGTGACCAAGCGGGCCAAGGCAAGTCGCTGCCGCTGCCCGGTGGACAGGTGCTCGACGCGCGTCGAGAACTGCGCCTGCTCGAACAGGCCCAGCGCCAGGAGCCGTTCGGCATGCTCGTCGGCCGGTCCCCGGCGGCCGCGGGCGAACGCCGCCAGCAGCGTGTCCGAGGAGTCGGCGAAACTCGGCTCCTGAGCGAGGTACCCGATCGCGCCGCGGCGGACAACGGTGCCGTCGTCCGGTGCGAGCCGACCGGCCAGCACCTGCAGCAGGGTGGATTTGCCCGCTCCGTTCGGGCCGGTGACCAGCAGCCGATCACCGGCGCAGAGCTCGAAGCTCACCCGGTCCAGGCGGCCGTGGACGGTGAGACCGGAGGCGTCGAGCACGGTGCCCTGCACCTGCCCGGCCCGCAGCCCCGGCGTGAACCGCAGGGGACGCGGCGGCGCCGGAACCGGATCCGCGAGCAGGCGGCGCAGCCGTTCCTCAGCGTTGCGAACCCGGCTGGCCAGCGACTGCTGCACCCGCCCGCCGGCCCGGTCGTAGGCCATCTTGTTGTTGTCCCGCATCGCCCGGCCCGGCGCGACCTCGCGCGCGGTGGTCGCGGCGGCCTCGCGGAGCCGTGCGGTGTCGGCCTGCCATTGCGCGTGCGCCTGCACCCAGCGCTGGCGTGCCGCCGCCTTCTCGGTCAGGAAGCCCGCATAGCCGTTGCCGTAGCGGACAACTCGCCGCCGGTCCGGGTCGACCTCCAGCAGCGTGGTCGCGACGCGCTCGAGGAAAGCCCGGTCGTGCGACACCGCCACCATGGTGCCGCGGCGGGCCCGCAGGTGCGCTTCGAGCCAGGCCATGGCGTCGTCGTCGAGGTGGTTGGTCGGCTCGTCCAGTAGCAGCACCTCGGTGCCGGCCGCCAGCAGCGCGGCCAGGCGCAGCCGGACCTGCTCGCCACCGGACAGTCCGGCGACCGTGCGCTCGCGCCGCACCAGCCCCAAGCCCAGGCCGTGCAGCGCGCGTTCCACCCGGGCGTCGGCGTCGTAACCGCCGCGCAGCTCGAAAACCGTTGTCAGATCGCCGTATTCGGCAATCCCGGCGTCGTCGCCGGCAGCCATCGCGACCTCGAGGCGGCGCATCCGCTGTTCGATCGCGCGGAGCTCGGTCAATGCCCGGTCGATGACCTCCTGCACCGTCAGGTGCGGCGGAAGTTGCTCATCCTGGGCGAGATAACCGACGCCGCCGTCGGCCTGGACGACGATCGCGCCCTCGTCGGGCTGTTCCTGTCCGGCGAACAGGCGGAGCAGGGTGGTCTTGCCGGATCCGTTCTCGCCGATGATCCCGGTGCGCTCACCCGCGGCGAGCGCACACGTCACCTCATCGAGAACGGACTTGCCGTTGAAGGACTTGCTGACCGCGTGCGCGGTGATCTGGGTTGGCATGGGCACTCTCCGAAGCATTCGAGGACGACACGGTCGGCAGCGACCGCAGGACCGGGTGAACACTTCGCAGGAGCATCGGCAGAACCTCACTTAGTACGACAACTGTCGCACTAAGGTAGCGTGAGGACTCCCGCCCGTCAAGCAATCGGATGACCGCATGAGTGTTGACCCCCCACCCGTCCCCCGTTCCCGACCGGGCGGCCGGACCGCCCGCATCCGGACCCAGGTGCTGGACGCGGTCAGCGCGGAGCTGGCCGAAAACGGTTACGACGCACTGAGTATCGATGCCGTCGCCGCCCGCTCGGGCGTGCACCGCGCCACGGTGTACCGCCGCTGGCAAGACGTCGGCGGCCTGCTCGCCGACGTCTTCGACGCCGCCGCCCACCTGCCGTGGGAGCCGCGCGACACCGGCTCCCTGCGCGGCGACCTGGCGGCCCTCAACCAGGAAATCCAGGATTCGCTGGGCGCGGAATCCTCGATCGCGGTGGCGCTGATCGCGGTCTCGTTCCGCTCCGAGGAGGCCGCCCGCGCCCTGCGGCAACTATGGGAAGACCGATATGCCCAGTCCGAGATCATCATTCGGCGCGCGATCGCCCGCGGCGAGCTCGCACCCGAGGTCGACGCCCGCGCCCTGCTGATCGCCGCGACCGCCCCGCTCTACCACCAGCTGGTGCTGCTGCGCACCCCACCCGATCCGCGGCTGCCCGACGCGGCCGCCCGCACCGCCGCACTCGCGGCGGCCGCGGGCGCCTTCACCCCGCTACCGGCCCCGGCGGATCAGAGCAAGGTCCGCGGGCGGCGCCGAGCGCCGATGTGATCGGGCACTTCGATGCCCGCGCGATAGCCGGACAGCAGCCCGGCGGGCCCGGATCATTCAGCCGCGGGCCGAGATCCTTGCGGAATCGTGCGTTGTTCCGGCAGGGCGGCGACGCCAAGGTAGTGGGGGCCCTCGATCCGAGCAACTGACAGCACACGAAGGAACAGACCCAGCTATGCGTGCACTACTCAACGGCCCGGAGGGCCTCTACCTCGCCGCGGCCCCGGATCCGCGGCCGCGGGCCGACCAGGCGCTGGTCACGGTGGCGGCGGTTTCGCTGAACTTCGGTGAGATCGCTTACCGTTCGGCCACTTCGGGCACGCGCGTCTCCGGATGGGACGCCGCCGGCATCGTCACCCAGGCCGCCGCCGACGGGTCGGGACCGCCCGTGGGCGCCCGGGTCGTCACCTTCGGCTGGGGCGGAGCGTGGGCGGAGTTGCGGGCCGTCGACACCGGCAACCTCGCGGTGGTTCCGGACGACGTGGATCTCGGTATCGCCAGCGCGCTGCCGGTCGCGGGCGTGACCGCGTTGCAGGCGCTGCGCCGGCTCGGTTCGGTTCTGGGCCGGCGGGTGCTGATCACCGGCGCGTCCGGCGGCGTCGGCCGGTTCGCCGTGCAACTCGCGGCCTTGGCGGGCGCGCATGTCATCGCCTCGGTCAGCAGCGCCCAGCGCGCGGCCGGGCTGCGCGAACTCGGCGCCGCCGAAATCGTCTCGGGCCCCGCGGAATTGACGGCTCCCGTGTACGGCGTGCTGGACAACGTGGGTGGCGCCCAGCTGGCCGAGGCGTTCTACCGGCTGGAACCCGATGGCGTCGCGCAAGCCATCGGCCGGGCCGCCCGCGAGGTGACCGTCATCGACTTCGAGGTGGCGGGCACCAACTCGGCGCGCGGGCGGCTGGAGAACTTCAATGTCGCCACGCCCTTCGGCCCGGACCTCGCGTTGCTGCTCCAGCTGGTGCGGGACGGGCGGCTGACCGCTCAGATCGGCTGGCGAGGTTCGTGGGAGCAAGCCGAGCACGCGGCCGACATGCTGCTGTCCCGGCAGATTACGGGCAAAGCGGTACTGGATCTGGGGTCGTAGCCGGCGCGGGGAACACCACGCCGGGCGGCGACAACGCCGGCGCGATTTCCATGACCACCTCGGCGAAGGCCCGGATGCGCGGGTCGGCGTCGTCGCGCGTCCGCCAGACGATGCCCTGCTCGATCGGCGGCATATCGGGGACGGCGATGAAGCGGATGTCAGGTCGCTGGTACAGCAGCGGCAGTTGCGCGTCGCCGGGCACGATGGCCTGTCCCAGGGCCACCAGCCCCAGCGTCTCGGCATAGGTCGCGCAGGGGTCATTGTGCCTGCCGATGGGCTGTCCGCTCGGGGTCTGCCGGGGAAAGTGGTAGTCGATCCAGTAGTCCGGCACCGAATCCGTCACGGCGACAAAGGTTTCCCCCGCCAAATCGTCGAACGACGCGGACTCGCGCGCGGCGAGGCGGTGGTTCGCGGCCACGCCGAGATATCTGGTGCCGCGGGTCACCACCGCGCCGACCGTCAGATCGGGCTCGTCGATGGGCAGCGTGATCAGCAACAGGTCGGCGGCGCCGGCACGCAGCTGCGCCACGTGGTGATGCAGGTGGGTTTCGACGATGCGCACGACGCAGTCCGGGTGGCGGCGCGCGAACAGGTCGCGGGCGGCATACACCCAGCGCCCGGATTGGCTGCCCATGAAACCGACGGTGAGCGTGCCGGTCATACCGCGTCCGGCGCTTTCGGCGCGGCTGAGTGCGAGCCCGATCGCCTCGTACAGCGGCTGGAGTTCATCGCGCAGCATCTGCCCTACCTCGGTCAGCGCCACCCGTCTGCTGGTGCGGGCGAACAGCGCCACCCCGAGCCGCCGCTCGATCTTCTGCACGATCTGGGTGACCAGCGCGGGCGAGACGTGCAGGCGGGCAGCGGTACGGCCGAAGTGCAACTCGTGCGCGAGAGTCAGGAATATCTCCATCTCGGCGCGTTCCATCATTCCGCCCGTACCTCCGATCGAACAGTCAAGGGGAATCATTCTGCCCGACCCCGCACCCGCCTCGAACATCGCAGGTCCAGGCAGCCGCCGCGTCAGCCGGTCGCGATCGCGAGCACGCCGGCCAGCGCCGCCCCGACCCCGACCTGCTGCGGGCGACCGAGCTTCTCGTTCAAGAAGATTCGGGCCAGCGCGATGGTGACGAGGGTGTGCAGGGCGCCCAGCACGGCGACGACGCCGACCATGCCGAGCGTGGAGGCGGTCGCGTAGAGGGCGTCGGCGACCACGATCAGCACGCCGATGAGGGCGATCCCGGGAATGTCCCTGGGCGGGACCGCGACCGCCTGCCGCCCGGCCAGGACGACGGCGCCGATCAGGCCGACAGCGGTGAGCCGCGCGGTCAGCAACGCCCAGCCGATATCGCCGGTGCTCGCGGTATCCATGGCCACGAAGAAGGTGCCGAAGCCGACCGCGGCGAGCAGACCGAAGCCGACGCTCGGCAGCACCTGGCCGGCTTTCCCGTCCTGGTCGGACTGGTAGGACGCGACCATCAAACCGAGCAGCGCCACAACGAGACCGGCCAACTGGACCGCCCCCGGCACCTCACCGGACAGCAGCCCCGCCAGCAGCGGCACCACCGGGGCGGTCGAAGCGACCGCGGCGACGATGCTGATGGTGCCGACCGCCAGCCCTCGATACAGCGCGGCGACCGCGGCGGTTTCGGCCAGACCGGCCAGCGCGGCATAGCCGAGTGCGGCCGGTTCGGGCAGGCCGCCGCCGCGCACCAGCGCGAAGCCCGTCACCAGCGCCAGCGCGGTGCTCTGCGAGATCAGCAGTACCGAAAGCAGTGGCAGCTTGCGGCTTTTCAACCCGCCGAGGAAGTCCGAGGTACCCCAGCCGAACGCCGCACCGAGGGCGAGCACGATCGCGATCATGAAACAGCTTCCTTCTCCGAATGTCATATTCGTTACATGTAACGCAAACCATAGCCGAACTTCCGTTACATGTAAACAGTTCCGCGCCTGCTGGATACGCACCCGGAACGCCGAGTCGGCCGGATGGGATACTCCGGTAGCTAGCTCGGTTGCCGGATGTGAATGAAGGAGTGGGTTATGGGTGGGTTTACTGTCGCGGAGGCCAAGGCGGTATTCGTGCGGGTCGATGCGAACAGTGACGGCTTCATCACACTCGACGAGTATGTGCGGGCCGTTGAGGGATATGGGTTTTCGAGCGACGCGGCCAAGACCGCGGCGCTGGCCATCCTCGACAAGGCGGACCTGAACAAGGACGAGAAGATCAGCCTCGAGGAGTTCCTGACCCTCGTCAGCTGAGCCCGATGCGGTTGCGGCGCCGTCAGTTTGCCGCGCGCGGCCAGCCCGGTTTCGCGTCCGCCAGTGCGAGCGCTCCGCTCGCCACGGCGTTCGCGGTCGTCAGATCGAGGACCAAATCCACAGCCGGGCCGGCCGCGGGGCCGTCGTGATGGGTGACCTCGCCACCGTCGACGACTATGTGGAAGACCGTCTCGCCGATCCGCACGGTGACCGCGCCCTGGTCGATCCGCTCCCCGATGGCCCGCCCCAGCGGCAGCGCGAGCCAGTGCGCGCGCACCGCGTCGGTGGGGCGGCGATCCCCGAGCGCCGGTGTCCCCCAAGCGGAGAGCGCGTCCAGGACGGTACGCAATCCCGCCCCGGCGGCGGTCAGCTCGTAGGCCGACGTCGCGCGCGGCCCGATCCTTTGCCGCGTCAGGACGCCGTCGCGTTCCAGGTCTTTGAGCCGCGCCGCGAGCACGTCGGTGCTGATGCCGGGCAGGTCGGCGAACAGATCGCTGTACCGTCTCGGGCCGGATAGCAGTTCACGAACGACCAGCAGACTCCAGCGATCGCCGACCGCGTCCAGGGCGCGGCTGGCGGCACAGTAGTGGTCATAACTTCGGCGCGGCACACTCTCACTGTAGCCACTTACTTGGAATATCCAAGTGACTACTTGGAAAATCCAAGTACAGTGTGCGGAGGTCAGCGCGAGAAGGGACGTTCATGCAGATCAGGCAGTCGAGCAAGTTGGCGGGTGTGTCCTACGAGATCCGCGGTCCGGTGGCGGAGCAGGCGGCCCGGCTGGAGGCCGAGGGGCACCACGTGGTGAAGCTGAACACCGGCAACCCGCAGCCGTTCGGGTTCGAGGCGCCCGCGGAGATCCTGCAGGACATCGTCCGGAATCTGCCGCTGTCGAGCGGCTATTCATCGTCCAAGGGGCTGCTCTCGGCGCGGCGGGCGGTCGTGCAGTACTACCAGACCCTCGGCGTCGACGGCGTGGACGTCGAGGACGTCTTCCTGGGCAACGGGGTGTCCGAGCTGATCATGATGGCGATTACGGCGCTGCTGGAGAACGGCGACGAAGTGCTCGTCCCCGCACCGGATTTCCCGCTCTGGACCGCGGCGACCACCCTCAACGGCGGCCGGCCGGTGCACTACCTGTGCGACGAGGCCTCGGATTGGTTCCCCGATGTCGCCGACATCGAAGCCAAGATCACCGACCGCACCCGGGCCATCGTCCTCATCAACCCGAACAACCCCACCGGAGCGGTGTATTCGCCGGAGGTGCTGCGCGAGATCCTCGAGGTCGCGCGGCGGCACGACCTCATCGTCTTCTCCGACGAGATCTACGACAAGATCGTCTACGACGACCTCGTCCACACCGCAGCGGCCGCCCTCGCACCCGATCTGCTGTGTTTGACCTTCTCCGGCCTGTCGAAGTCCTACCGCTGCGCCGGGTTCCGGTCCGGCTGGCTGGTGGTGTCGGGGCCGGTCAAGCACGCCGAGAACTACCTCGAAGGCCTGACCATGCTGGCCGGGCTCCGGCTGTGCGCGAATGTCCCCGCGCAACAGGCGATTCAGGCCGCGCTCGGCGGCTACCAGAGCATCGACGACCTGCGACTGCCCGGCGGGCGGCTGCGCGAACAACGCGATCGCACCTGGGAGGCGCTCAACGCGATCCCGGGCATCTCCTGCGTCAAACCCCAAGGCGCCCTGTACGCCTTCCCGCGGATCGATCTCGACATGTATCCGATCGTGGACGACGAACGGTTCGTCCTGGATCTGCTGCTCCAGGAGAAGCTGCACATCGTGCAGGGCACCGGCTTCAATTGGCCACGCCCCGACCACTTCCGGATCGTCACCCTGCCCTATGCCGACGAACTCGAGGCCATCGTCGAACGGATCGGCCGGTTCCTCGCCACCTATCGGCAGTAGGCGGCGACCGGTTCACAAGGGACGGACCTCCTCGATCCGGCTCGGCTCGGCGGCGGCGCTCGACTTGGTCAGGCTCGACGAGCCGATCAAGTCGGCGATGGTCGCCCGGGTCCGAAAGGGCCCGCGCGCCTCGAGCGAATCTCGCACCGCCCCGGCATATTCCCCGTCCCACCACGGAACGGTCCGGATCAACGCCGGAGGCACACCGGCGGCGAAGAGAACGGCGCGGCCGCGTGGCAGTGCGCGCAGTTCCGCGACCCCCAGGGTGTTCTCCGAGGAGATCGAGGTCGAATACCCGAGCCCGCGCGTCGACAGGTTCATCGATCGGGACTGCACCTCGTGACTGCCGATGCCTTCCACCCGATCGCGCAGGAACGGAACGTCATCGACACCGCCGCCGAGGACCTTGATGGTGGCCGCGGACCACAGCTCGTTCATCCCGTCGGGCCCCCAGCGCCGGACGCCCTGCGCCCAGGACTGCAACATGGTCATCAGGATGATCCCGCGTGACGCGTAGCGGCTGTATCGCTGCGGAAAGTCATGCCAGCGCACCACATTCGCCGCATCGTCGAGCACGGCGAGCAAGGGGATCGCGAGCCGCCCGCCGGCCGACCGCGACGCTCTGCGGTCGGCCACATCCAGAACGGCCTCGATGAGAGCGCTCACCAGCGGCGCGGCCGAACCGCGCTCCTCGATCGAGAGCGAATACAGCGTGCCATTGCTCTCCAGGAACTCGAGTTCGTCGAACTGTCTTCTGTCCTCGCCCCGGGTGACCCAGGGATGGAACTCGGGGTATTGCAGACAGCGGAGCATTTGTTTGGCAGTACCGAAGATTCCGCTCTGCTGCCGGATATCCAGGTGGTACGACGCTGCCAACGCGGACGCGGCGCGGTGCAGTTCGGCGTAGCGCAGCAGTTCGATCGGCTCGGTATCGCGCGCATTCGTCACCCATTCCCACACCTGGGTGATCGGCCGGGAACCGGCGGCCGCAGCGAGAAACAATCCCGCGAGCAAGTCCTCGGCCTCGATCTCGAAGTAGCCGCGCGCGGCGGTACCGGCCTCCGCGTCGGCGAAGTGACCGGCCAGGCGGGCCGCGCGCAGCTCGCAACCGGACTGGCGGACGTCCACCCACGCCAGCGGATCCCAGAACCAGTGTCGCGTAGCGTCTTCCGACGAGTTCGCCGATCCGTGGGCGATGCCCTGCGGGTCGAAAATGAATACCGGACTGCCTTTTTGGGCGCGCACGTCGCACGTGGCGTCCACGACCTCCCGCTTGCTGGAGGTGACGAGCACCGGGCCGATCGCCGTCAGAATGGCCGGTATCACCCGAGCGGTGGTCTTGCCCTGCGACGGACCCCAGATATCGAGGTGCAGATCCTGGTAGGTGCCGTATAACGTCCGCCCGCCCGCGACCGCCGCACCGATCGGAATGCCGGGGGCGTCCCCGCGGCCGAGCCGCATACCCAGCGCCTCGGCGCGCTCTCGCGCGTACTCCTCGGTGACCGGCAGCAACTCCTTGCCGGTGGCCATGAACCAGGCCTTGTCATCGATCGCCAGCCTGCCGCGGGCACGCCATTTCAGGACTATCCGCAGCAGCAGCGCTACGAACGCCAGCACCGCGAGCTCGATCAGCACGATCGTGGTCGCCGGGGCCGGCCAATCCAGTTGTCCGCGAACCAGTTCCCGGACCATCGTGATCGGATTCGCCGGGATGTGCTGCCGCGTCGCGGCCCGCGCGTTCGCCAGATGCATCGCGAGGGCGAGACCCCCGAGCACCAGCCCGCCGCACAACGTCAGCCGCACCAGGATCTTCGTCTCGAGATCCCGTTTTCTCCGCACCCGCGCCATAGCGCCCCCCTTGCCGAACCGCGCCTCGCTCAAGGGTGCCAGCGCAAACCCTGCTCCGCCAGCCCATTAGGGGCTCGGTGACCGGTCCGGTCACCGAGCCCGCAAGCGGTGCTCAGCCGAGGCTGAAGGGCTGACCCCACAGGGTCACCACGGAAACACCTTCCGCGCCACGGACTTTCACCAGGACGAAGGCACGAGCCTGGGCGTAGCCGGCGCAGCCGTCGAGGGCGATGGTGGTGTCGGCCCAGGTGACGCTGCCGGTGGGGCCGCGGAACGAATTGGCCCGGCTGTGCTCCTCGTTGCCGTAGTCGTCGGGAGCTTCCAGGTCGATGATCATCTGCCGCCCGGCCTGGCCGGGGCCCAGGGTGAGCCGGCCGCCGAGGGAGGCGGAGGCCGTGAGGTTCTCGCCCCGCACACCGGTGCCGCCCTTGCTGCTGATGCCGCCGCCGCCGATGTCGACCTGGCAGCCGACGATGTAGCCCGGCGCGATCTTCGCGCCGACGCTCTTGCGGTCGCCGCCGGAGATCTCCACGTGCGCGGTGCCCGAGACCCAGGTGTTGCGGCTCAGGGGGGTGTTGCCCAGGGACGGGTTGATGGTCGCCGATTCGCCGGCCAATCGGACGGTGACGGTCATGCCGTTGGGCAGTTCGTGGGTGATTTCGCCGCCCGGCAGCGGGACGAAGGTGTCAGCGCTGGCGGCTCCGGTGGACAGCAAACCGATGGCGGTGACAGCGGCGGCGAGTCCGGAGACGGCCGCGTGATTTCTGCGGTTGAACATGAGGTGCTAACCCTTCGAGGGTTCGGTGCGGATTGACGTGCTGACTTCGATGCCCGCTCAGCCGATGCTGAAGGGCTGCCCGTAGAGGGTCGTCTTCGAGTGGCTGTTGCCGATGATCTCGAGGTTGGTGTACGCGCGCGCCTGGGCGTAGCCGCCGCAGCCCTCGATCGACATTTCCACGTCGGTGTAGTCCACGAAATACGTTCCGGGCTTGGTGATGTCGGCGCGCTCCAGCTGCACCCACTTCACCTGGCCGGGGCCGATGTTCAGACTGATCGAACCGCTGATGCTCGCCGACTTGAGCGTCGCGCCGGCGCTGGCGCCCACCTTGACCGCGTCGTCAGCGATGCTGACCTGACAGCCGATGATGTATCCGGTATTGAGCTGGGACGCACCGAAGGTGGCGGAGTTGTTGCTGCCCGGGTCGTTGGAGGGCCCGGAGTCCGGCCCGACCTTCCCCTCCGGCGTCTCGGTCACTTCCGCGACAACCTTGCCCGACACCCACACGACGCGTCCCGCGCCGTTCGCCGACAACGACGGCGATACCAGAGCCCGCTCACCCGTCCGAGTGATCAACCCGCCCGGCGCCGCCTTCTGGCCGTCCGGCAGCGGCACGAACACATCCGCGTGGGCCGCTCCCGGTGCGAACAACCCGACGGCCGCCACCGTCGCGCCCACAATTCCGAATGATCGCTTGAGCACGTCAGATCTGGTGCTCGCAGTACTTTTCATCTCTTCCTGACTTCTCTCGGGGTATGCCCCGAGCCAGTGGTGCCATGCTATCGAGAAGTTAGCCTAACCTGATTGGTATTGAAACCGCCCGGTACGCAACAACAATTAGCCGATCATTATGGCTAGCCGTTCGTGCCGCGCGCCTCGGTAGTCGCCAGGTAGCCGGCGAGGATGTCGCGGGATTCGGCGAGACATTCGAGGCGGGCTTCGATTTCGGTCAGTTCGCGGCGCAGGACGGCGAGCATGTCCGGGTGGGATTCGAGGTCGGGAGCGGGGCCGTGGGCGCAGGGCAGGATGTCGCGGATGACGCGGGTGGGGAGGCCGGCGGCGAGGAGGGCGCGGATCTGCTGGACGACGGTGGGCGCTTCGGGGGCGTAGGTGCGGAAACCGCCGGGGGTGCGGGTGGTGCTGAGCAGGCCCTGTTCCTCGTAGTAGCGCAGCAGGCGGTGGCTGACGCCGGTGCGGTGGGACAGTTCACCGATTCGCATGTGATCCCGTTCATCTCGGCTTGACTCTCACATCGGTGTGAGATTTTAGCGTGGGGTCATGACTGAGCGGATTGCCGGTGAACTCGCCGGAAGTGAATGGGACGGATTCGTGTGCGGGCATGGCCCCGGGCTGGTGCTCGCGCATGGCGCGAGCAGCGATGTGGCGGACAGTTTCGGCGCCGTCGCCGCGCGCCTCGCGGACACGAATACCGTGGTGGCACTGAACTATCCGGGTTCCGGAACGACCCCGCGCAGCCGGACGCCGCTGACCCTCGACGGGCTCGCCGACAGCTTGGCCGACGCCGCGACGCGCGCCGGCCAGCGACGATTCGCGGTCCTCGGATACTCCACCGGCTCGGCGGTGGCGGTGCGGCTCGCCACCCGCCATCCCGAGCGGGTGACGGCCCTCGTGCTGTCGGCGGGCATGGCCTACCCCAACCCCCGGCTACGGATGGTCACCCAGACCTGGCGCCGACTGGCCGCGGCGGGAGATCCGCAATCCCTTGCCGCGTACCTGATCCTGCTCGGCTGGAGCCCGGCCTGGCTGGACCTCCGCTCCGAGACCGAGCTCAGCGAACTGACCACCGCCATCGGCGCCGCCCTGCCACCCGGCGCGGACGACCAACTCGACCTGCTCACCCGGGTCGACGTGCGCGCCGAACTCGCGGACATCCGAGTGCCGACACTGATCGTGGCCGCCACACACGATCTGGTCGTCTCCCCCGCACACGCCAGGGAACTCGCCGCCGGGATCCCGAATGCCGTACTGACCGAAGTAGATTCCGGTCACGCACTGGCCAGCGAGCGCCCGGCGGAATGGGCGGAAGTCGTCGCGACCTGGCTCAGAGCGTGCGGCGCATGATCGGCCGATCCTTGCGCGGACGGGCCACCTCGGAGAACCCGGCGGCGCGGAAGGAACTCGCCATTCCGGTCATCGCCGTATCCGCGCCCGCGCGTTTCCCGTCGCCGGGTTCGATCGGATAGCCCTCGGCGGCCGGGTAATCCAAGGTGGCCGCGTAGTCGCAGACGGCGTCGAGAATTTTCGCCAGCAACCCGGAACCGCGATGCTCTTTGCGGACATAGAGGCAGGTGATCGCGCAGACCGGCGCGTCGTCGACCTTAGCGAGCAGCGCCGAACGCTCGAGTCGCGGGAACGCCTCGCGAGGCCCGAGATGGCACCACGCGACCGGCTCGTCGTCCTGGTAGACGAGCACGCCGGGCCGGGGTTCGCGCTGGGAAAGGCGTTTCATCGCCTTCCGGTTGCCTTCGCCCTTGCCTTCCATGAATTCGCTGATCGAGAGCCGCCAGTGCATACACCAGCACCCGCGGGCACCGCCGTTCTTACCGAGAACCGTCTCGAAATCGCGCCAGGTCTCCTTGCCGAGCTCTCGGACGGTCAGGGTTCGTGTGCTGCTCACATCCCAGCGATTAACCGAAATCCGGCTGTTCACACTGAGGTACAGTCGGTCTGACGATTTTCTCGTCGAGTTCCGGCGAGGGGATGGCATGACCAGTACAGCGCCCGACGTCCGCGTCGCGCAGATCCGGCGGCGGCTGGAGCGGTTGATCGGTATCGCCGCGACCGAGGGCAACCAGCTGATTCCCTTGCGCAACGGTGACGCGATCTTCGCGGCGATGCTGGCCGGGATCGCCCGCGCCGAGCACACGGTGGACATGATGACGTTCGTGTACTGGAAAGGCGACATCGCACGCCGATTCGCCGAGGCGCTCGCGGAGCGCGCCGCCGCCGGCGTCCGGGTGCGGCTACTGCTCGACGGTTTCGGCAGCCGGCTGATCGAGGCCGACCAACTGCGGCGGATGGAACAGGCCGGGGTGCAGGTGGCCTGGTTCCGCAAACCGCTCTACCTCTCGCCGCTGAAGCAGAACCACCGCTGCCACCGCAAGGTGCTCGTCGTCGACGAGGAGACCGCCTTCACCGGCGGGGTGGGTATCGCCGAGGAGTGGTGCGGCGACGCCCGCAACGAGAACGAATGGCGCGACACCCACGTCGAGGTCAGCGGCCCCGCGGTGGACGGCATCGCCGCGGCGTTCGCGCAGAACTGGGCGGAGTGCCACGACGAACTCTTCGACGACCGCGACCGGTTCATCGACCACCGACCCCGCGGCAAGGCCATCGTGCAGGTGGTGCGCGGTTCGGCCAGCTTCGGCTGGCAGGACATGCAGACCTTGCTGCGCGTGATGCTGGAGTCGGCCGAGGATCGTTTCCGGCTGGCCACCGCGTACTTCTCACCGGACGCGTACTTCATCGAATTGCTGTGCGCCACCGCCCGGCGCGGAGTTCAGGTGGAAATCCTGCTGCCCGGACCGCACACCGACAAACGGGTCTGTCAGCTGGCCGGCCAGCACTACTACGAAGATCTCATCGCCTGCGGCGTGCGGATCTACCAGTACCAGCCGACGATGATGCACGCGAAGATCATCACCGTCGACGGCGTCGCCGCCCTGATCGGCTCGACCAACTTCAACCGCCGCTCCCTCGACCACGACGAAGAGATCATGCTCGCCGTCCTGGACCAGGAATTCACCGCCACCCTGGACGACCATTTCGACGCCGACGTGGCGGTCAGCGACCGCATTCGCGCGGGCCGGTGGCGGCGCCGCTCCCTCCTCCAGCGGGCCCACGAGCTGGCCGTCCAGCCCATCCGCCGGTTCCTCTGACCCGCCCGCTCCGGCATCCGATATAGCATCGTGGGATAGATGGATCGCTCCGGTGCTCAGTGGTCACGCAGGAACCGAAGGTGGCGGCCCGGAGGGAGAGTGTGGACGTTCGATGTCGGACAAAGATTTACCGGGCGCCAGTGGCCCCGAAGCGGATGACGGCGCGTCGAAAGTCATCCGCCTGCCGCGGCGCCCGCGCCGGGTGACCGAGGAAACCGGCGAGCGCCCCCGCAAGACCTGGCATTCCGAAGGCGGCTCCGTCTACGATCCCGCACCGACCAGGCCCGTCCTGCGCTCGGAACTCCAGCGTGAGACCGGCTGGTGGCCGGTCGATCCCGGCGCGACCCGCCACCCCGCCGCACCGCACGACCCGGCCCGCACGGAAAACGACGGCAGCGTCGTCGATCTCGACGCGCTGCGACGCAAACGCGCCGGTGAAGCTCCCGCCACCGGCATCCGGCGGATGGCCAAGCCGCGCCGCATCCGAGGCCCCGGCAAGCCCGGCGGCGGCGAGAACGATGCCCCGCCGACCGACGAACTGAGCTAGTCGCCGCGGAAGACGAAGCCGCGCAGCAGGACGAAGCGCAGGCCGCCGACCGCCGCCATCACGACCAGCACGGCCGCCGCCTGGGTGAGCTCGCCCAGGCCGGGAGCCCAGAATTCCAGGGCGGCCAGGGCCGCGGTGCTGATCAGCAGGCCGATCAGCGCCAATCCGCCGCCTTCCCACTGCGCGGTGAACCAGCCGACGCGGCCCGCCGCCTGGAAGGTGATCTGCCGGTGTAGTTCGTTCGCGATCACCGTGCTGACGAGCGAGCCGGCGATATTGGCGAGCATCGGGCCGAAGCCGGCCATGGTCGTGAACAGCAGGACGTAGGCGATATTGCTGGAGCCACCGACCAGGGCGAAGCGGATCAGCTGGGCGGCGGCGTGCTCGCCGCGCAGGAATCCCAGCACGCGGGCGCGTGATTCGGTGCGCAGGATCGGACCGGCGCCGACGATGCTCAGATCGATGCGGTCGAGGCCGGGCGCTGCGAGTGCTGTGCTGTTCACCCGCTTACTGTCGCGAGCCCGGCTGACACCGCTCTGACGCCGGACTGACATGCCCGCTGACACCGGATCCGGCCTGGTCGCAGCATAGATCCTCGATCCGTTGCCGCAGGTGGTCCAGGAGTTTGCCCGGGTCGTCGAAGTCGGCGGGATCGATGGGCTCGCCGAAGTGCACGCGCACCCGCTGACGGCGGTCGAAGACCGGGCCGTCGCCACGCACCTGGCGCATCGGCAGCACCCGGTCGGTACCGACGGTGCCGACCGGGATGATCGGAACGCCGGTCGCCAGCGCCAGTTTCGCGACACCCGGCTTATACGGTTCGAACGCACCGGGGACGACCAACCGGCCCTCCGGGTAGATGATCAGTACTCCCCCGTGCCGCACGATCTGCTCCGCCTGCGCCAGGGCCGACCGCCCGGATTCGCTGTCCCGGCGCACCACCGGAATCTGGCCGAGTCGCCGCGCCAGCCACCCGACCACCGGCCAGGACCACAGTTCCGCCATCGCGATGGCGACAGCCCGCCGCCGCAGCGCACCCCACAGGAAAACCGCGTCGAGCAAGGAGATGTGGTTGCTCGCCAGGATCACCGGCCCGGTCGCCGGCACCCGCTCCCGCCCGAGCACGGTGACGTGCACGAGTTTCGACCAGACCAGCGCCCGCAGGATCCGGCGCACGAACGCCGTCGTCAGCCAGGCCCGTTTCCCCAGCCCCCGGGGCCGTCGCAGGTTCTCGTTCACGGCTCGATCGTGCTGTCCGCGGGCCGCGGGCAACTCCGCGAAACTACTCGAGCGCCCCGCGCAAAGTTTCTTACATTCCTTTGCCCTCGGCCTGTCCCGGCTTTCACAACGCCCGCTCAAGATCATCGCAGGGCCCGGGAAACACCGGGCCGACGGGAACGAGGGGAGTGAGCGACGATGCGCTCGGTTTTGAGCTTCGCCCTGGCGGCGGCCGCCGTCGGCGGCTTGGTCGTGGGCTGCGGGCAGAACGAATCCGCCACGGCGAGCAAGGATTCCACGCCGGTCGCGTGGTGCCCGGCCGTACCGGACTTCGAGGTGGATTGCGGGACGGTGCGCCGCCCGCTGGTGCCGGGACAGCCGGATCTGGGCACGATCGATGTGGGCTACGCCCGGATCCGACACAGCGACCGCGAGGTCCCGGCGGCCGGGACCCTGCTGCCCAATCCGGGCGGTCCGGGCGTGCCGATGATCGCGCACGCGGCCGAGGCGACGATGCTCTCCGCCGGGTTGCTGAACGACCACGACGTGCTGCTGATCGATCCGCGCGGCACCGGCGTCTCGGCCCCGCTGGATTGCGGGGCCGACGAGGACCGGTACCAGCTGGGCACCCGGGCACAGCAGCAGGAGATGATCGGCCGGTGCGGCGAGCAGCTCGGCGCGAAGGCCGCCGGTTACACCTCGGCGGCCACGGTCGACGACTTCGACGCGGTGCGTGCCGAACTCGGCATCGACAAGGTCATCCCCTACGGAATCTCTTACGGCACTTACCTTTTACCGATCTACGCGCAGCGGCACCCGGAGCACGTGCAGTCGATGGTGCTCTCCGGCGCCTACCCGGCCGGGTTCGATCCACTACAGCGCCCGAACGCCGAAGCGGTTTCCCTGGCCCTGCAACGGATCTGCGCACGCAGCCAGGTCTGTGACGGCGACACCGCGGTGCGTGACCTGCGTTCCGTCGCGGCGCGCCTGCGCACCCAGCCGATCACGGTCGAGGGCAGAGCGCCCATCGTGCTCGACGAAGCCAAGCTCGGCAATCTCGTCTTCGAAGCCGCCACCAGCAATGTCGGGGCCGACCCGCAGGCCATGACACCGCTCGGCAGCCTGCCCGCCGCACTGCGTTCGGCCGTGCGCGGAAACGACGAGCCGCTGCGCGAATTCGTCCGCGCCGCCACCGCCGATCCCGGCTACGAGAACATCGACCTCTACCTGGCGGTCGCCTGCAACGACTACCGGCCGCTCTGGTCTCCCGAAGCGACTGTCCCGCAACGAGAGCGGCAGTATCGCGACGCCCTGACCCAGCACGCGCCCGACGGCCTGGGCGCCTTCAGCGCCGAAGGCTTCGCGGCCGCCCAGCGCGACGGCGGCGACGCCTGCCTGCGCTGGCCCGGCATCGCCGGCCACGAACGACCCGACCAGATGCGGGCGCCGATGCCGGACGTCCCGGTGCTTGTCCTCTCCGGCGATCTCGACGCCATCACCCCGGACGCCAACGGCAAACTGGCGGCCGCACGTTTCCCGCGCTCGACCTTCGTGTCGGTGCCCAACACCGGCCACGTCCCGGACCTGGAACCGACCGGCTGCGTCACCGGCCTCATCACCACCTTCGTCCGGACCGGCGACCCCGGACCGACCGGCTGCGTGGCCGCGGTCCCGCCCATCGCCGTGGCCCCGGTCACGAACTGAGCGGCCATGAGCAACACCTCAGCCACCACCGGTCAGAATGAGCCCGTGAACCCAGCGACGACCGTGCTCGTGGTCGAAGACGACCCCCATGTGCGCAGCACTCTGGACCAGCTGCTGCGCTTCGAGGGCTACACCGTGCGGCTGGCCGGCGACGGCCAGGAAGCGCTCGAACTGCTCGACCGGGAGCGCCCGGACGTCGCGGTGGTGGATGTGGTGATGCCGCGGCTTGACGGACTGTCGCTGTGCCGCATGCTGCGCCGGCGCGGCGACCGGCTGCCGATCCTGGTGCTGACCGCCCGGCATCAGGTCGGCGACCGGGTCGCCGGACTGGACGCGGGAGCCGACGACTATCTGTCCAAACCCTTCGACACCGAGGAACTGCTGGCGCGGCTGCGGGCTCTGTTGCGCCGCAGCGCACCGGATCCCGAGGCCGCGAGCGAACTGCTCGCCATCGACGACCTGACCCTGGATCCGGCCAGCCGGGAGGTCCGGCGCGGCGGCCGGTTGCTGGATCTGACCCGCACCGAATTCGACGTTCTGGAACTGCTCCTGCGCAATCAGCGCATCGTGCTCACCAGAAGCCGTATCTACGAAGACATCTGGGGTTTCGGCTTCGACACCGAGTCCCGGTCGCTGGATGTCTACATCGGCTACCTGCGCCGCAAGACCGAGGAGGACGGCGCGTCCCGGCTGATCCACACCGTGCGCAATGTCGGCTACACGATTCGGGTGCGGTGATGTTGCGCGCCAGACTCACCCTCGTCGCCGTGCTCACCGCGGTCGCCGCCATCGTGGTCACCCTGATCGCGTCCTATCGCAGTGTGTCGCCGCTGGTCGCCGCGCAGGTGGACCGCGGGCTGTCCGATCGGGCCGATACCGTGCTGGCGCTGCTCGACGCCGAGGCGCCGATCCCGGTGCGGCCCGATATGACCGAGCAGTTGCTGTTGCCCGACGGCAGCGTGCGGGTGCTGACTCCGGGTCGAAATGCCTTGCCGGTCACCGAGATCGACCGAGTCATCGCGCGCAGCGGCGCCGGCGGCGCGGACACCGAAATCGTCGTCGACGGTGTCGAGCACGGCGTGCTCACCAAACCCCGCCCGGGCGGCGGCGCGGTCATGGTCAGCCAGAACTATACCGAGGTGATCCGGGTCGACAACGAATTCCTCTGGCGCACACTGTGGATCACCGTCGCGGCGGTGTGTGCCGCGGCCGTGATCGGATGGCTCGCCATCGGGCGCGTCCTGCGACCGATCCGCCGCCTGGCCACCGCGACCCGGCATGTGGCCACCACCCAGGACCTTTCGACCCTGCTCCCCCGGGCCGCGCGCGGCGAGGTCGGCGAACTGACCGACAGCTTCAACACCATGCTCGCGGCCCTGCGCCTGTCCCGGGCGCAACAGCAGCGCCTGGTCGAGGATGCCAGCCATGAACTGCGCACACCCTTGACCTCGGTGCGCGGCAGCGCCGAACTCCTGCAGCGCGCGCACGGCAGACTCGACCCCGCCGACGAGACCCGCGTCATCACCACCCTCGTCCAGGAGGCGAAAGCCCTCGACGCCCTCGTCGGCGAACTCGTCGATCTGGCCACCGACCAGCAGACCGTCGAGGAACCCGCCACCGTCGACCTGCCCGAGCTGGCCGAGGCACGCGCCGAGCGCTTCCGCCGCCGCACCGGCCGCGAAATCACCCTCGCCGGAACCGAATCCGTTCCGGTCACGGTCCGCCCGCAAGCGCTGGCCCGCGCGATCGACAACCTGCTCGACAACGCCCTCAAATTCAGCCCGCCCGAAACTCCGGTCCGCATCCACATCACCGGCGCCCGCCTCTCGGTCCACGACCACGGCCCCGGCATCGCCCCCACCGACCAGCACTCCATCTTCGACCGCTTCTACCGCGCCGACCGCACCCGCTCCACCCCCGGTTCCGGCCTCGGCCTGGCCATCGTCCACGACATCATCACCGCCCACCACGGCGCCGTCTTCGCCGCCAACCGCCCCGGCGGCGGCGCCGAAGTCGGTTTCCAACTGCCCCGATAGAAACGTCGCGCGGCGCCGCCGCGATGCCTAGGGTTGAAGCCGCGGACCGCGTCGCCGGTCCCGGACATCGTCACGTGGGGTAGGGAGGACGTCATGACGGGATCGGCTCTGGCACGCGTCGCGGCGCCCACCGCGACCACCGCCGTAGTCACCACGGCGCTCGCGATAGCAGTGAATCTCGCTACCGGCCAACAGCATTCGGTCTGGCTGTGGGTCGCGGTCGGCGGATTGACGCTGGCGATGTTCGGCACGTCGATGTGGCTACACCACCGGCAGACCGAACAGCCCGAGCCCGCGCCGCCGCCCGCGACCGGTGTCGAGCTCGAAGCGGTTCGCGGCCGCACCATCGACATCAGCGACGTCCGGTCCACCGGAACCGGCGCGCGCATCGCCGACGCCCAGGTCCTCGAGGACATCAAGATCAGCGGTATCCGTGCCGGGCAGCCCGAGTCGCCCCACCCTCAGTAAGCGCGACGGACCTCACCGAGCCGTCCGCGCCGGCGTCCGAACCGGTGAAATTCGCCCATATCGATCGCACCACCGCGGGCTCCATCAACCTCACCTACACCACCAACGTCCAGCAGCTGCCCGCACCGGCCCGCGACGGGCGCATCGTGGTCGGCGAGATCCCGCAGGAGCCAAGGCATTTCGTCGAACGCGCCGAGGCGCGCGAACTCGGCGAGGCGGTGGCCAGATCACGCATCGTGGTCGTGGTGACCGGCATGCGCGGCACCGGAAAGACGCATCTCGCCGCGGCCTTGGCCCGGTCGGAAATCACGACCGGCGCCGGGCTGGTGGGGTGGATCAATGCCGCGACGATCGATGCCGCCCGCACCGGCCTCGCCGAGATCGCCCAGCTGATGGGATTGGCCGCGCCCGAAGAGGACTCCACGGTCGCGGCGCAACGGCTGCGCGGGCACCTTTCCAGCGAGCGCAGGCGCGGGCTCCTGATCTTCGACAACGCCACCGACCCGGACGAAATCCGCGCGCTGCTGCCCGCCACCGGCGAAACCCGTGTCGTGATCACGACTACGGACTTGTCTTTCACCGCCCTCGGCGAGCCGGTGGACCTGGGCTGTTTCACCGAGCGAGAGGCCATCGACTACCTGTGCGACTCGACCGGCCTGACCGATCAGGCCGGTGCGCGGCAGCTGGCCGGGGAGCTGGGCCGGCTGCCGCTGGCGTTGACCGCGGCGGCGACCACCATCGCGGCCCGGCGGCTCGATTTCGACAGGTACCTGACCCTGCTCAGAGCGAAACAGCTACCGCATGTGCTGGCTCGCAAAGTCGGCCAGGATTACAAATGGTCTGTCGCACAGGCGATTCTGCTGTCCGTCGACAGCGTCGAAGCGGAGACGGCGGATCCCGAACTCGACGCGGCGACTCGAAACCTGATCGCGCTCATGGCGATGCTGTCCCCCGCCGGCGTCCGTCGCGCCGTACTGCCGGACCTCGGCGGCCGCCTCGACGACGTCATCGACCGCTGCGTCGACGGCTCGCTGCTGGCCTGGTCGGACTCCGACGACGCGCTGCTGATGCACCGGCTGGTGTCGCGCGTCCTCCGGGAACGCGCCGAATCGAACGGCGAAGCCGACGATCTCGTCATGGGCAGCCTCGGCATGATCGCGCCGTTGATGAGCACCATCGAAGGCAACTGGACGACCCGGGAGCTGTTCTTCCACATCGCGGACCAGATCGATGCCATCGGAAGCACCGACATCTGGGAGCGCGGTGCCACCGACACCGCCGAACTGATGCTGATTCTCCGCAAGTGGGCGACCCAGGAACTGTGTGATTTCGCTGATCTCGTCAGATCGGAGACGCTCGGCCGATCCACCCTCGCCGACTGCGAACGGATCCTCGGGCCGGAACACCCGACCACCCTCGCCGTCCGCGTCACCCTCGCCAATTCGCACACCACCGCGGGCCGGGTGGACGAGGCCATCGATCTGCTCGAGTCGAGCCTCGAGATCTACGCGCGCGTGCTCGGCCCCGATGACCCGGAAACCCTCACGGCGCGCAACAATCTCGCGGCCGTCTACCACGCCGCCGGCCGGCACGACCGGGCCGTCACCCTGCACGAGGCGACCCTCGCCGACCGCGAACGGGTCCTCGGCCCCGACCACCCCGACACCCTGGACTCGCGCAACAACCTGGCGGATTCCTATTCAGAGGTGGGGCAGCTGACCAAAGCCATTGCCCTGCACGAGGCCAACGTCGCCGACCGGGAACGTGTCCTCGGCCCCGACCACCCCGACACGCTGTCCTCCCGCGGTCATGTGGCGTATGCCTACGTGTCGATCGGTCAACTCGACAAGGCCATCGCGCTGCACCAGGCCATTCTCCGCGACCGCGAACGCCTCCGCGGCCCCGACCACCCCGACACCCTCACCTCACGAAACAATCTCGCCACCACGTATCAGACAGCGGGCCGGCTGGACCTGGCCATCGACTTGCACGAAGCGACCACCAGCGAGTTCGAGCGCCTCCTGGGCCCCGACCACCCCAACACGCTGACCTCCCGAAACAATCAGGCCAGCGCGTATGCGGCAGCCGGACAGCTCGACAAGGCCATCGCGCTGCACGACGCCACCCTCACCGACCGTGAGCGCATTCTCGGTCCCGACCACCCCGATACCCTGGGCGCCCGCCACAACCTCGCCAACACCTACGAATCTGCCGGGCAAACCGCCACAGCGGTCACGCTGCACGAAACCAATCTCGCCCGCTGCGAACAACTCCTCGGGCCGGACCATCCCATCACCCTGACTTCTCGGGCCGGCCTGGCCGACTCGTACACCTCCGCGGGTCAGATCGACAAGGCCATCGCGCTCGATGAAACCAACCTCGCCGACGTCGAACGCGTCCTCGGCCCCGAGCACCCCTATACCTTCGCCGCACGCAACAACCTGGCCACCGCGTACACCTCCGCCGGCCACATCGACAAAGCCATCACGCTCTACGAAACCAACCTCGCCGACGTCGAACGCGTCCTCGGCCCCGACCACCCCGACACCTTCAACTCACGGGGCAACCTGGCCGCCCTCTACGAATCGGCGGGGCAGCCCGACCTCGCGATCGCGCTCCAGGAAGCCAACCTCGCCGACGTCGAACGTGTCCTGGGCCCCGACCATCCGCACACCCTGCACGCCCGCAACAACCTCGCCTACACCTGCCGCTCGGTCGGCCTGATCGACCGAGCACTCGACCTCTACGCCCGCAATCTCACCGAGCGCGAGCGCGTGTTCGGCCCCGCCCACCCCGACACGCTCATCTCCCGAAACAACCTGGCCGCCGTCTACGCGATCTCCGGCGCGTTCGTGAAATCGATTGCCCTCCATCGAGAGAACCTCGGGCTCTGCGAACGAGTCCTCGGCGCCGACCACCCCGTCACCATCAACGCCCGCGACAACATCCCACCCGGTTTGCGTCAGTAGCACTCCCAGTGCACGCGAACCTCGCTGAAGTCGTTCGCGGCCAAGGCTTCCGGGGCGATGAAACAGTAGAGGGTGCCGAAATCGCCCCAGCCCATGCCGATGTCGGTATCGGTGTCGAACTGCACGAGCAAGAGCTGACCCGACGGCGATGAGTCGCCGTAGAAGTGCTGGTAGGCGGCGGTGCCGGGGAGCAGGCCGCGGTCGTGATCGCTCTGGATCTCGTTGGCCCAGCCGCCGAGCTGATGCCAGGACCAGGAGTGTGTGAAGAACGCGTCGGTGAAAGCTTCGAAGCGGTCGTAGATTTCGTCGTCGTGGTCATCGGCGTCGAGCAGGTGCTCTTCGAGCCACTGGCCGTCGGGAATCGTGGGGACCATTGCGCAGGTCATGGCGGTGCGCTCGATCAGGCGGTTCGCTGCGGCGAGGTCCGTGGGCAGCGGCGTTTCCCGCAGCTCGGTCTCCGCCGGGAAGTACAGGAACGCGCCGGACCAGCCGTCAGTGTCGCCGAACACCGAGATCCGGCCGGAGGCAGGGAGATTCAGGTCGAGTTTCGGGAGTTCGGCCAGATCGAGGGAGGCGACGTGTTCGTAGTGGCCGTGATCGGCGCCGGGCCAGGCGAATCCGGCGGGTAGCTCGGGCAGGCCGCCGAAATAGCCGATGACCTTGTCCCCCGCACTCGCGTGCCGCAACCGCAAGCCCTCGCGGACGGCCAGCTCCAGGCGGGGATGGAATTCTTCGGGGATATGCGTTCGCATCAACGCGCGGAGGTCGGGCTCGGTCACAAAGGCAATCCTGCCAGCAGCGCCGGACACAGGCGGACGTCTTCGTGCTTAATATGCGCACATGCGCATGTTACTATTTATCAGAGTTCGAAGCTGCCGGGTTGCGATTCGGCACGGAGCAGATCGGGAGGTCGGCTATGGGTCAGGGCCATGATCACGGGGTTTCGGCGGCAGGCGCCGGTAGCGCATCCGGGCGTTATGTCCGGCGGTTGACGATCGCGATCGGGCTGGGCCTGGTCACCTTCGTCGCGCAACTGGTCGTCGGGTTGCGGACGTCGTCGCTGGCGTTGCTGTCGGATTCGGCGCATGTCTTCACCGACGTGCTCGGCGTGAGCATGGCGTTGGTGGCTATCCTGCTGGCGCGCAGCGCGATTCGGCGCGCCAACCGCTCCTACGGGATGTACCGGGCCGAGGTGTTCGCCGCTCTGTTCAACGCGGTACTGCTGTTCGCGGTGGCGGGCTGGGTCATCTACGAGGCCCTCGGCCGGCTGGCCGCGCCGCCGGAGGTTCCGGGTCTGCCGGTGACGCTCGTCGCGATCGTCGGCCTGGTCATGAACGTGATCGCCTTGCTACTGCTGCGCCGCGGCGCGGAACACAGCCTCAACGTGCGCGGCGCGTACCTCGAGGTCATGGCCGACATGCTGGGCTCGATCGGCGTCCTGATCAGCGGCCTGGTGACGCTGCTGTTCGGGTGGCGCTACGCCGACCCGGTCATCGGCATCGCCATCGGGTTGTTCGTGCTGCCCCGCGCCTACAGCCTGGGCAAGCACGCCCTGCGCATCCTGTTCCAGCACGCACCGGCGGATCTCGATGTGGCACAGGTGGATACGGCGCTCACCGACCTGCCCGGCGTCCGCTCGGTGCACGACCTGCATGTGTGGACGCTGACCTCCGGCATGGAGGTCGCCTCGGCCCACCTGGTGATCGCCGGCGACGCGAACCCCGCGACAGTCCTCAACGAAGCGCAGCTCCTGCTGGCCGAGAACTACCGGCTCTCGCACGCCACACTCCAGATCGAACTGCCCGACAGCGCCACCGAGTGCGAAAAGCTGGCCTGGTAACCGCCCGAACGCATCGGTCGATCCCGGACAACGGCACGCCGGTACCGAGATCGACCGATGCGCTGAGCTACCGCTTGGCCACGACCGACAGATCCCGGTCGAGCACTCGACCGGTGCCGGCGCTCGACCGCGCGCCGGTCGACAGACGGGGCAGATCGGCACAATCCATCGCCGCGTAGTACGAGGACTCGTACCCGGCGCCCAGCCGATCGACCGAGAAGTGCTCGATCACCCGGCGCCGGCAGGCGACCGGATCGAGCTGGGCCGCCGCGGCCATGGCCGCCGGCAGCTCCGCGGGATCGTCACAGATGAAGCCGGTGACACCGTGCTCCACGACCTCCGACACCGCGCCGCCGCGCAGCGCGACGACAGGCGTGCCACAGGCCATCGCCTCGATCATCACGATCCCGAACGGTTCTTCCCAGCGGATCGGGAAGAGCAGGCACCTCGCCTGTGATAGCAGCAACCGCTTGGCCATAGCGTCCGCCTCACCGAAGACGAAGTCCCGCTCGCCCAGCAGCGGCCGCACCGAACGCTTGAAGTACGCCTTCTCCGCCGGCTCGTTCATCTTCGCGGCCAGCACCAGGGGGATACCGGCGGCGTGCGCGGCTTCCAAAGCCAGATCCGGGCCCTTGTACGGCGCGTACCGGCCCAGGAACAGCGCGAAATCCTGCTTCTCCTTCTGGAAGGGCCACGCGCTCGGCAGCACCGCGTTGTACACCCGCCCCAGCCAGTTCAATCGGGGAGCCAGGCTGCGCTGCCGGTCGCTGATCGCGATCAACCGCGCCGCGTCGCCGAGCGCGCCGTAGTACGCCTGTTCCTCACCGTCGACCGGTCCGTGCACCGTGACCACGGTCGGGATGCCCAGCGCCTGGTAGACCGGCGCGTTCAAGGGTCCGGCGAAGGTGTGATCGTGGATCACGTCGATGTGCTCGGTACGCGCCAGTTCGATGATGGTCTCGCGCACCTTGAGCGCGTTGACCACCTCGGGAAACGGATCGCCGAGCCGGTCGGCGAGGATCTTGTCCCAGACCGGGATGAACCGCGTGGCGGTGGTTCCGGCCCGGCCCGCCCCGAGCAGGGTGACCCGGTGCCCACGCGCGACCAAGGCGTCCACCAACTGGGCCACCACCGCTTCCACGCCGCCATATCCGGCGGGTGGAATTTCGAAATATGGTGGGGCCACCATGACGATATTTAGTGGCGCACCGGATTCCCGGATGTTGTAAATCAAAGAACCGGAACCGGACGGCGTACTGATCATGGACTGCCTCCTCAACGGTGTGAAGCTGCGACCAAAACGGGACGCGACGCCAATGGCGTCGCGCGAACTCCGGAAGCTTCATCAGGGGGCAGGTACCCGCAGGTGTGGTACCCCGCACAGGCCCAGCTAACCATTGATGTCCGATTTGGATGAGAATCCCCCGTAATCCCTTCCCCTCTTCAACATATATCGCACCCCGGGGCTTGCGGCAAGACCCCGGTAGTGGCGCAGAATCGTCGGCCGAAGCCAATTGTCCTGCGGAAATTACGGTTCCTGAATGGGGTTTTCATGATCGACGTAATCATTGCCGGCGGCGGACCGACCGGGTGCATGCTGGCCGCCGAGTTACGGCTGCACGGCGTGCGAGCGGTCGTGCTGGAGCAGGAGACGGAGCCGACCAAGATCGTGCGGTCGCTCGGCCTGCACGTGCGCAGCCTCGAGGTACTGGACCAGCGCGGCCTGCTGGAGCGGTTCCTGGCGCTGGGACAGCAGTATCCGGTGGGCGGATTCTTCGCCGGCATCCCCAAGCCGCAGCCGGCGGGCCTGGACACCGCGCACGGGTACACCCTGGGCATCCCGCAGAACATCACCGATCGACTGCTCTACGAGCACGCGCTGGCGGCCGGTGCGGAGATCCGGCGCGGCTGCGAACTCGTCGGACTGCGCCAGGACGAGGACGGCGTCACCGCCGAACTGGCCGACGGCACTCAGCTGCGCGCCCGCTATCTCGTCGGGTGCGACGGCGGCCGCAGCACGGTCCGCAAGCTGCTCGGCATCGAGTTCCCCGGCGAACCCAGCCGCGTCGACACGCTGCTCGGCGAACTGGAACTGACGGCGGACCCGGCGACCATCACCGCGCTGAACACCGAAATCCGCAAGACCCAATTGCGGTTCGGCGCGGGACCGCTGGCGGAAGGCGGCTATCGCGTGGTCGTGCCCGCGGCCGGCGTCGCCGCGGACCGCTCCGTCCCGCCCACCCTCGACGAGTTCAAGCAGCAGCTGCGCGCGACCGCCGGCACCGACCTCGGCGCGCACTCCCCGCGCTGGCTGTCCCGCTTCGGCGACAGCACCCGGCTGGCTGAGCGCTACCGGGACGGCCGGGTGCTGCTGGCCGGCGACGCGGCGCACGTGCATCCGCCGATGGGCGGTCAGGGCCTCAATCTCGGCATCCAGGACGCGTTCAACCTCGGCTGGAAGCTGGCCGCCGCGCTGGCGGGCTGGGCGCCGGCGGATCTGCTGGACAGCTACCAGACCGAGCGCCGCCCGGTGGCCGCCGACGTCTTGGACAACACCCGCGCGCAGATGCAGCTGCTGGCCACCGACCCGAATGCGCAGGCGCTGCGCCGGCTGGTGGCGGAGCTGATGGACTTCGACGGCGTGAGCAAGTTCCTGACCGAGAAGATCACCGCGATCGGCATCCGCTACGACTTCGGCGCAGGGCACGAACTGCTCGGCCGCCGGCTGAAGGACATCCCGCTGAAGGAGGGCCGCCTCTACGAACGGATGCACGCCGGCCGGGGCCTGCTCCTCGACCAGACCGGGCAGCTGTCGGTGGCGGGCTGGGCCGACCGGGTCGACCACGTCGTGGACAGCAGCCCCGACCTGGATGTGCCCGCCGTGCTGCTGCGCCCGGACGGCCACATCGCGTGGGCCGGCGCCGATCAGCCGGACCTGCTCGAGCACCTGCCGCGGTGGTTCGGCCCGGCGGCCGGCCGCTAGGCGACCGGGCGCTGTGTACGGTCAGGCGTGTGCCACCCGCTCCCGCCGACGTCGAGTACACGCTGCCGATCCAGCGCGTACAGGGCCTGATCGAGGTCGCCACCAGTAAGGGCTGGGATATCACCGCCGCTCTCGCCGCGGCCGGCGTCGCGCCGGAGTTGCTGGCGCAGGGCGGTTCCCGGGTCACCCTCGATCAGGCCGTGCGGATCGTGCAGTGGCTGTGGCGCGAGACCGGGGACGAATTACTCGGACTGGGATTGCAACCGGTCCCGCTCGGCACGTTCCGCCTGGTGTGCTTCGGACTGCTCGGCGCGCCGACAGCCCGGGCGGCGGCGGTGCGGTACAGCAACTTTCAGCGTTCGCTGCCAGGTGTGCCGCCGGTGTCGGTGCGCGAGGACGGCGCGGAGGTCTGGCTGTCGTTCGACATCAGCGAGGTCGTCGCACCGGTCGCGCTGCCCATCGACACCATGCTGGCCGCCTGCCATCGCTTCGCCTGCTGGGCGGCCGCGAAATGGCTGCCGCTGCGCCGCGTCGAGGTGCCGTACTCGCCGATCCCCGGCCTCGACGATTACGGCCACATGTTCGGCGCGCCAGTAGTTTTCGACGCGCCCGCACCCGCGCTGGTGTTCGCCGCCGAGGTGTTCGACGCCCCGCTCGTGCGCGACGAGCAGGACCTGATGCGCTTCCTGACCAACGCCCCGGCCGGCGTGATGGGCCGGCGCGACTTCGGGCTGTCGATGGCGACGCGGGTCCGCCGCATTCTCGAACGCGGCCTCACCGGCGCCTGGCCCGGCGTCGAGGACATCGCCGCGGAGCTGGCCATGAGCCCGCAGACCCTGCGCCGCAAACTCGGCGAGGAAGGCGCTTCGCTGCGCCAGATCCGCGAGCAGATGCTGCGCGACGCCGCCATCGCCAGTCTGGTGCGCGGCGAGGAAACCGTGGCCGCGCTGTCCCGGCGGCTCGGTTTCTCCGAACCCAGCGCCTTCTCCCGGGCCTTCCGGCGCTGGACCGGCAGCCCGCCCGGTTCCTACCAGCCCTGAACTCGAGCGGTCCGGTCAACGATCTGATCGGCACGGTCATCGGCGGCGCCGATTCCACGCCCTACCGTCGAAACGCCAGCCGTTTTTCGAACGAAGGAGTTCCCGTGGCCCACCGCTCGTCCTGGATGAATGACGACCTGGACGCTCTGGCCGATCTCGCGCGCCGGTTCTTCGACAAGGAGTGCGCGCCCCACGAAGAACGCTGGGGCCGGCAGCAGCACGTGGATCGCGAGATCTGGAACCGGGCCGGTGAACTCGGCCTGCTCTGCCTGAGCATCCCCGAGGAGTACGGCGGCGGTGGCGGTGACTTCCGGCACGAGGCCGTGGTGGCCATCGAGCAGGTCCGCGCCCTGGCCCCGAGCCTGGGCAACCCCGTGCACAGCACGATCATCGCGCACTACATCAACGGTTACGGCACCGAAGAGCAGAAGCGCGCCTGGCTGCCGAAGATGGCCTCGGGTGAGATCGTCGGCGCGATCGGCATGACCGAGCCCGGCACCGGTTCGGACCTGCAGAACATCAAGACCAAAGCGGTCGCCGACGGCGACGAGTACGTGATCAGCGGCGCCAAGACCTTCATCTCCAACGGCCTGCTCGCCGACCTGGTGATCGTGGCCGCCAAGACCGGCGAAGGCAAAGGCGCGGACACGGTTTCGCTGATCGTGGTGGAGACCGACCGGGCGGGCTTCCGCCGCGGGCGCAACCTCCGCAAGATCGGTCAGCACGGCCAGGACACCTGCGAGCTGTTCTTCGACGAGGTGCGGGTGCCGAAGTCGAACCTGCTCGGCACCGCCGAGGGCCTGGGTTTCATCCAGCTCATGCAGCAGCTGCCGCAGGAACGGCTGATCCTGGCCGTCGCGGCGGCCGCCACCATCGAAACCGCCGTCGAGATGACCCTGGCCTACACCAAGGAGCGCGAGGCGTTCGGCAAGCCGATCCTCAACTTCCAGAACACCCAGTTCACCCTCGCCGAAGCGGACACCATCAAGTCCGTCGGGTGGGCCTTCCTGGACGACTGCGTCGCCAAACACCAACGCGGCGAACTGGATATCCCCACCGCCGCCAAGGCCAAGTGGTGGCTGACCGAGCAGCAGTGCAAGGTCGTCGACGAATGCCTGCAACTCTTCGGCGGCTACGGCTACATGGAGGAATATCCGATCTCGCGGATGTACACCGACTCCCGGATCCAGAAGATCTACGGCGGCACCAACGAGATCATGAAGCTGATCATCGGCCGGGGTCTGTAGTCCCGGTCAGCGTCCGGTACGCCGCGGCCACGGACTCGATCCGCGCTTCCTCGAGTTCGGGCCGCGGATAGGTGGTGCGCAGGATCGCCTCGCCGTCGAACATGTGGATCAGCGAGGTGACCAGCAGCCGTGCGGTCGCCGGCGGCAGTTCCGGGGCCAGCGTGCTGACCGCCAGTTCCTCCACCTCGTCGTACAGTTCCCGCAGCACCGGCTCGATCCGGGTCCGGAGCTCGGGTTCGGTGCGCGCGGCCACCAGCAGCTCCAGCCAGACCGTGTTGATGTCACTGCGGATCTGCGTCCGGGCCATCCGCATCAGCGCCGCCAAATCGACCGGATGCGTGGCGTTCTCGGGCAACCGCAACGCCGCCACCGCGGCCATATGGCGGCGGCGCACCTCATCCGCCGCCGCCACCACCAAATCCATCCGCGAATCGAAGTGCCGGAAGATCGCCGCCTTGGAAACCCCCGCCCGACTACTGATCTCCCCGAGCGAGGTGCTGTGATACCCCACCTGCTCGATCGCCTCGATGGTCGCGTCGACCAGTTTGGCGATAGTGGCGGCACTGCGCTCGGCTTGCGTTCGTCGCGCGGTTGTCAATTACCCTCCGGCTCGCAGGAAGCGGCCGGTGCGCCTGGTGCCCAGGACCGCGGCGGGCTTCCCGTCGCCGAATACGTACTGGCCACCGACGAACACGGCCGAGACGGCTTTGTCGTTCCGGTTGACCATACGAGGGAGGTTGCCGTACATGGCGACCGGGGATTCGGCGTAGGCGTCGAGCGAGTCGTCCAGGCCGGCCGGATCGACGACGACCAGGTCGGCGCGGTCGCCGGGACGCAGGTGGCCGGCGTCGACGCCGTACCAGTCGGCGAGCTCGCCGGTCACCCGGTGCACCGCGTGCTCCAGGGTCATGAACGGGGTCCCGGATTGTTCGGCGCGGTGCACCCGGCGCAGGAAGCGCAGTCCGAAGTTGTAGAAGGCCATGTTGCGCAGGTGCGCCCCGGCGTCCGAGAAACCCAGTTGCACACCGGGATTCACGCTCAGCTTGTTCAGGATATCGGGGCGGTGGTTGGAAATCGTGGTGCGCCAGCGCATCTTGGTGCCGTGCTCGACGACCAGATCGAGAAACACGTCGACCGGATGCACGCCGCCGCGGTCCAACCCGACCTGACCGAAGGTCTTGCCGAGGACGCCGCTGTCCGGGCAGGCCACGATCTCGGCGTCGAAGAAGTCCCGGTGCCAGACCCGGATCCCGAACCGGGAGTCGTAGTCCTTGCGGAAGCGCCGGCGGTAGGCCTCGTCCTGCATGAGCGCGTTGCGTTCCACCTGATCGGCCAGGTGCAAAGCGGCTGCGCCGGAACCGAATTCCTCGAAGATGACCAGATCGATCCCGTCGGCGTAGACCTCGAACGGCACCGGCAGGTGCTGCCAGCGGAAGTCGCCGTTGAGCGCGTTGGCAGCGCGCGCGAGACCGCTCATGAGGTACACGATCAGCGGGCTGGCCTTGAGGTCGGCGGCCGAGATCAGGGTGGTCTTGAGCCGCTTGCGGAACAGGCCCGCGCTGGCGAAGATCATCGCGGCCAGCCGGGGCGGGTTCTTGATATCGGGTCCGCCCTGTAGCAGCCGGCCGCGGCGGCGCAGAATCGCGTTGAGCCGCCGCCGTTCCCGCCAGCCGGCGTAGGTGGAGGGCAGCGTCCGGGAGCGCGCCACTTCGCCGTCGAGCTTGTCGAACAGCAGCTGCTGGGCCGACATGCCGACGAACCCGGCGTCGAGGGCCTCGGTGAGCGCGTCCTCCATCCGCGCCTGCTCGGCCGCGGTGGGCCGGACCCCGGTGCGGGTCGCGCGGTCCAGGCCCATGACGGCGGTCCGGATGTCCGAATGCCCGATCATGGCAGCGAGATTCGGGCCCAGCGGCAGTCGCTCCAGCGCCTCGATGTACTCGGCCGCCGAGTTCCAGGTCTTCGTCTCCTCGACCGTCCCGATGACATACGGGCGCGGGATCGCCTCGACCCGGCCGAACAGGTCACCGGCGTCGGTCGGCCCGACGTGCACGGTGGACAACGAGCACGACCCCAGCACGATGGTGGTCATGCCGTGCCGCACCGACTCGGCGAGTTCGGGCTCCTGCAGCACCTCGACGTCGTAGTGGGTGTGAATGTCGAGCATGCCCGGCAGCACCCATTTGCCTTCGGCGTCAATAACATTCGGGCAGCCGTCCTCGGCCAGCGGCGTAGCCGAGACCGTGGCGACACGATCTCCCCGCAGGCCCAGGTGGCGGATGGCGGATGGGGAACCGGCGCCGTCGAACCAGCGGCCGCCTTTGATGATCGTGTCGTAGCCCACAGTCAAACATCGTGACCGATCGGTCACTAAGTGTCAAGAGGCGTCCGAATATCGATTTCGGGCGCAGACCGCACGCAATTTATTGGAAAGGACCCTGGACAGCTCTATTACTTTTGCGCCGTAAAGTGATAATTTCTCCTGTAGCCGACAAGGCCGAATACTCGTTTTGCCAGAGGGAGATTCCGGTGTCCAGGGCCGCCCACGATGCCGCCGCACGAGTTTGCGGAGTAATTTTCGGAGTCGTCGCGCTCCTCTGCGGAGCGGGCGCCGCCCACGCCCAGGACGCACCCGGCCCGGCAACGGTCGGCGACCGGGTGTATTTCGCGCTCGGCGGCTGGAACTGCTCGATCGCCGGAAACGGCACGGTAGGCTGCGATCTGGCCGTCCCGGCCGCGACTATGAATGTGCTCTACGCCGGAATGCAGGTGCCGGTGCCGAACGTGCCGGCCATCATTATCGATTCCGCGGCGCTGCCGGCCCGCCCGCAGTGGAACTCCAACGGCAGCCATACGCTACCGGGCGGAAATCCCCCCTTGCCGCCCGTCGTCGCCGCCGGCGTCCACGATCCGCGGTATTCGGTGACCCACGCCGGGGCGACCTGCCAAATCACCTTCAAAGAGGTGGCCGTGTGCACCTCGATGGGGCACGGATTCAGCCAATGGGGACCAGTGCCGCACGGCTACTGATCCCCATCGATTTCAGTGATTACCGGTACCAGACCCCGGAATCCCAAGAGCCGTAATTCCATACGTTGAAATCGTAGCGGCTGTGCGCGCCTCCGAACAGGTACCCCCACCAGCCTGCGGAGGTGTCGCAGATCTGGTCGTCACGGTTGCACACGGTCAACGTCGGGAACGGCCCGAACCAATCGTCCACGCCCGCAAGCGGATACCCGACCAGCCCGCTGCCGGGAGTCGAGGACAATCCACCCCAGCCGGGCCCGGGGGCGCGCTTGGGATCGGACAGGAGAATGGCGTTCGCGTTGTCGACGTACTGGTTCGCGGTCACCCAGGCGTGCACGATGGCCGCGCCCTGGCTGTGCCCGATCAACCGGATGTGATCACCGGGGCACTGGTTTCGGTGCCACCAGAACAGCCGGTTGAGTTCGTTCAACCCCGACATCGCATCGGCGGAGTTGTAGCCGACAGGTTGATTCACGAAGGGGACGAACACCGACGATGTGTTGTCGCCCAGACCGCCGATGCCGATCGCCCACTCCCCCAGACAGGGGTCGGCGTTCGCCTTCGGCATTGTCGCTTGCGAGATGGAAAAGAGGATGGCCAACAGTAATGCGGCGAAGAGCGCCGTTGCTCTACGCATAATAGAACTTCTTAATTTTCGAGCCTCCGGGGCATGCCCGGCTTGAACTAGGTGTTCCCGGAAATTGCTGGCGTTCTTGTTTCCTGATGAAACGGTTACATCGACCAGAGTTGTGCGGCCATAACGAGAGATTCGCCGTGTGGCCGGGGCCACATACCGGGAACGGCGCGCGCGCAACGACAGTGGCCGGGCGGAGCAGGCGCGCGGCGGCGGCCGGGGACGCGGAACTTCGACCGGAATGTTAGGTGTTGCTGAAATCCGCACCGCATCAATACTGTTCGACGGCGCGGGGCGCTAAGTTGTCTGCATGCAGTCCGCGTGCCCAGCCTCCGCCGGCCTCCACACCAACCCGCTGCCCGACGGTCGCGCCAGCTATCACCTACTGGCCGAGCGCGTGGCCGGTGCGCAGCGCTACCTCGACCTGGGCTGCGGCGATGGTTCCCTGCTCGCGGTGCTCGCCGGTCAGGGCGCGAAACAGCTTGCCGGCGTGAACGTCTCGGAGGGCGAATTGTCCTCGGCGCACGCCCGGCCCGAACTGGCCGACGCCGCACTGTATCTGGGCAGCGCCGAGGAACTCCCCTTCGCCGACAACACCTTCGACGCGGTCGTCTCGCACCTGGCCCTGTTGCAGATGCCCGACGTCGAGCAGGTCATCGCGGAGGCGGCCCGGGTGCTGATCCCGAACGGCCGATTCGTGGCCTCGCTGGCCGCGCGCCCCGAACCGGCCAGCGGGTACGACCTGTTCCTCGCCCTGATGCGACCGCATTTCGCCGCCACCCGGCCCGAACAGCCGCTCCCCCGGTTCGGGGAGGCCTGCACCCAGGACGGCCTGAGCGAGCTGCTGACGCCGGCCGGTCTGGAAGTGGTGCATTGGGAGCAGGTCACCCTGGGCACCCCCGGTCCGGCCGAGGAGGTCTGGCAGACCGCGGTCGAGAAGTACTGCGACACAGCGCTGCTCGCCGACGGAGAGCTCGAGGACCTGCGCGCGGAGTTCATCGCGCGGGCGCCCCGGATTTCCCAGGACGGCCGGATCGCGCCCGGCGAACGCCTGTCCATCGCGACCACCGAGCTCACCAACGCCGAGCTGAACAAGGCCGAGGAGTACATCTGGCTCTGACGCCACGACCAAGGCCCCCCGCCGGATCGGCAGGGGGCCTTGGCGTTTCGTGCTACGCGTCGACCGTGGCCAGCAGGCGCGGGTCGGCGACGCGATCCAGCTGCGGGTAGGTCGGGTACTCGATGCCCGAGATGAACTGCACGGTGCGAACCACCTGGCAGGAGTAGCCGAACTCGTTGTCGTACCAGCAGTACAGAATCGCGGTGTCGCCCTCGACGATGGTGGCGTTGCCGTCGATGATCGATGCGGCGCGGTGGCCGATGAAATCGCTGGAGACGGCGTCGGTGGCGGTGGTGTAGTCGAGGTTGCGGCTCAGCGGGCCCGACAGCGAGACCTGACGCAGGTAGGCGATCACCTCTTCCTTGGTGGTCTCGCGCTCCAGCTGCAGGTTCAGGATGGCGATCGAAACGTCCTGGGTGGGAACGCGAATCGAATTGCCGGTGATCTTCGCCTTGAAGTCCGGCATGGCCTTCGCGACGGCGGAGGCGGCGCCGGTCTCGGTGAGCACCAGGTTGAACGGCGCGGAACGGCCGCGGCGGTCGGCCTTGTGGTAGTTGTCCAGCAGGTTCTGGTCGTTGGTGAAGGAGTGCACCGTTTCGACGTGGCCGCGCAGGATGCCGAACTCGTCGTCCATCGCCTTCAGCGGCGGCACGATCGCGTTGGTGGTGCAGGAGGCGCAGGAGAAGATCCGCTGCGAGACGTCCTGCTCGCGGTGGTTGACGCCGTGCACGATATTCGGGACGTCGCCCTTGCCGGGCGCGGTCAGCACGACCTTCGCGATGCCGGGGCGCAGATGCTGTTCCAGTCCGGCCCGGTCGCGCCACTTGCCGGTGTTGTCGATCAGGATCGCGTCGTTGATGCCGTACACGGTGTAGTCGATCGCGGTCGGGTCGTTGCTGTAGATGAACTTGATCACGTTGCCGTTGGCGGTGATCGTCTCGTTCTCGACGTCGACCTTGATGGTGCCGTTGAACTTGCCGTGCACCGAGTCGCGGCGCAGCAGCGACGCACGCTTGATCAGGTCGTCCTCGCCGCCCCGGCGCACCACCACGGCCCGCAGCTTCAGCCCGTTGCCCGATCCGGCCTTCTCGATGAGCAGGCGGGTGACCAGGCGACCGATCCGGCCGAAACCGTAGAGCACGACGTCGCGGGGGCCCGCCGACTGCGCCTTGTTGCCGTTGGTCACCTCCGACAGCACGGTCTCCGCGTACTCCCGGACCGACAGTCCGCGATCGTCGGCGCGGTAGCCCATGGCCAGCAGCCCGAGGTCGATCTTGCAGGGTCCCAGGTCCAGCTCACCGAGCACCTGCAGGAAGGGCAGGGTCTCGTCCACCGACAGCTCTTCGCCCTCGATCTGACGCGCGAAGCGGTGCGTGCGCAGGATGCTGATCACCGACTTGTTCACCAGCGGGCGGCTGTGCAGCAGGGTCGTCACGCCCTTCCCCCGATACAACGTGCCGATGAGGGGAATCATCGCCTCTGCGGCGGCTTCCTGAGCGTTCCAACGGTCAAGTTGTTCGGTTGTCAACACAGATCCTCGGGTTTCGTAGATTTGTTCGCCGCTTCGATGCTAATGAGCGCCGCGAATTCACTGACGGCGGATCCCCACCGGTGAGATCTACGCAACCCTGAGACCCCGGCGCTACCGCCGGTCCTCGCCGCCGATCCGGTGGTCGATCTCGCGCCATTCCCGCTCCCAGGTGGCGGCGCGGCGGGTGCTGAGCAGCCAGGCGATACCGCAGACGAAGGCCAGCGCGCAGGCCCAGATCGCGGCGAGCACCGTCAGGCCCGCGCCGATCCCCGAGGTGGCGGCGGCGCTGGACGGCGTGGGCCCGGGGGCGGGGTTCCCGTCCGGGCCGAGCCACAGGCGGACTTCGTGGCCGGGGATCGCGTCGCCGGGCACCGTGACCGTCGCCTCGCCCGACCGGTCCTGCCAGGTCCAGCGCACCGGCGCGGTGTGGACGTCCAGGGTCGCGGTGTTGCGGTTCAGCGGCGCCGGCACCTGCTGTGGATACTGGGTGATCGTGGCGACGACCGAGACCTTCGTGGCGTTCTCGGCGCTGATCCGGGCCGCAGCGGCGGAATAATGCGCGGTGCCCGCGGCCCCGGCCAGCGGGACGGCGACCAGGACCGCGATGGTCGCGAGCACCCAGGTGAGCGCTTCCCAGCGATCCGAGGCCCGCATCAGCGGATTGGTATTCCACGGTCGTAACTGCCAGACACGCGCCGCCGATCGAGCCTGCTCAGGCATCACGATCACCTCACTTCATCACCGGGCACCCGCATCGCCCGGTACTACTGTGATCGTTATTCCCCCTCGTGTCGTTCCGTATCGCGAGATTGCCGGATTTCCGTGCCGAATCCTGGTGCGCGAGAGCCGTTCCTCGGCAGCGGCGGGCTACCGGCCCGGGTCGTACTCGTAGGCGTTCGACGGCAAGCCGGGCCGGGTCGGCAGCTGGGTGATGCGCGCACCGGTCGCTATCCCGATCTGCCCCAGCGTCAGTGGCATCACGCAGTCCCGGGCGGGATGGGTGTAGAGCTCGCGCCCGGGCGTCGGGTCCGCGAATCCGGTCACCGACTTGTTGTAGGGCCCGAACACCGGCCCACCGGACAGGTTCAGGCCGAAGCAATCGACTTCCAGGATGTAGCGGCCGTCACCGCCGCAGTGTGCCGCCGCGCCGCTCGCCCAGCGGTTCAGCGCGCAGTCCCGCGGGTCCGCCGCGGCCGGACCGGCGGCGACCGTTGCGGCACTCGCGATCAGGAATGTCGCTCCGGCGAGGCATCGCATCATCCCCATCATTCGGCTCCTACTCTGCTCGGGCACCCGTGACCGCTGACGGTAGCCGGTGCCACGCCGCCGCGGGGGCATCTTCGCTCAGGTGCGCGGTTGGCCCGGCAGCGGAGGACTGACCGCGGCGGGGTTCGTGGTGGACTCGATTTCGCTTGCGTCGCTGGGCGTTTGCGAATCCTTGGGTCCGGAGCGCGTGATGGCGACCCCGGCGAGGCAGAGCAGGCCGCCGAGCACGGCCAGCAGCGTCGGCACCTCGCCCAGGGCGATCCAGGCCATCAGGATCACCAGGGTCGGCACCACATAGGTGGTGACACCGGCTTTTCCGGCGGTGGTGCGGGCCAGCGCGTACGCCCAGGTGGTGAATGCCAGCGCGGTCGGGAAGACGCCGAGGTAGATCAGGCTGAGCGTGGCGGACAGCGGCGCGGCGGCGGCCTCGGTGACCAGTTGCCCGGCGAACGGCAGGCAGGTGAGCGTGCCGATCAGACAGCCGAAGGTGGTGACCTGTAGCGCCGAGGCGTGCTCGAGGGCCGGTTTCTGCGCGATCGTCGAGATCGCCCAGGTGACCGCGGCGAGCAGGCACAGCAGGACGCCGAGCGCGCCGGAGCTGCCGCCGCCGGTGTTCGACAGGCCGATCACGATCGCGCCGGTGAAGGAGACCGCGATCCCGGCCATCAAGCGCCCGGGGAAGCCTTCCCGCAACAGGTACCCGGCGAGCAGCGCCATCAGCACCGGGCCGACGTTGATCACCATCGCGGCGGTGCCGGCGTCGACATGCTGTTCACCCCAGTTCAGGGCGACCATATAGACGCCGAACCAGAGCACGCCCGAGATCAGGATGCCGCGCCAAGCCGCGCGCGGCGGCAAACCGTCGCCCTGGATAGCCAGAATCACCACCAGCACAATGGATCCGCTCAGCAGTCGGCCTAAAGCCAGTGCGCCCGGTGAGAATTCGGCGCCCGCCGATCTAATGAACACGAAGGCCGAAGCCCACAGCACCACTGTGACCGCGGCGGCGACCACGGCCCACCGGCTCGATCGAACGCTCTGCACCATTGGTCGAACATAGGACGAATAACCATGGACGGCAAGAGATTTCTGGCCATCAATATTCTGCCAACCTATCGGCGTGTCACGGTTCGGCGTGTCGCATTCATTTGGCGTCGCCGTAGCATTCCACCACCGCCGTCGCGAACGGGAAGCGGACCGGGTTCGGACCGAAGGCGATCCGGCCCGCGTTCTCCCCCGCCGCCGTGATGGCCGCGGCGACCGTGTCGGCCTCCTCCGCCGGACAGTGCACGATCACCTCGTCATGCTGGAAGAAGACCAGCTCGCCGCGAAGTCCGGCGTGGGACATCGTGCGGCGCAGGCCCGCCAAGACCAGCAGCGCCCAGTCGGCGGCGCTGCCCTGGACGACGAAATTCCGGGTGAAACGGCCCCGGGCCCGCGCCTTCGGGGTGCTGCCGTACCCGTTGGCGGAGTCCTCCGCACGTTCCGGCTCGTCGGCCGAGAGCGGCGGACAGGTGCGCCCCAACCAGGTTCGCACCAACCGCCCCTCCTCGCCGGCCCGGGCCGCGTCGTCGACATAGGCCATCGCCGCCGGGTAACGGCGGCGCAGCTCGGCCATGTGCGTGAGCGCGTCACCGGAGGTCTGACCGTAGATCGCACCGAGCATCGCGATCTTGGCCTGGGCGCGATCACCGCCGAATGCCCGCGCCGCCAGGTCCGCGTACAAATCCTCGCCGCGCCCGGCGACCTCCATCAACCCGGGATCACGCGAAATGGCCGCGAGCACCCGCGGTTCCATCTGAGCGGCGTCGGCGACCACCAGCCGCCACCCCGGGTCGGCCCGGATCGCCTGCCGCACCACCTTCGGAATCTGTAGCGCCCCACCGCCATTGGTGGTCCACCGCCCGGTGACCGTGCCGCCGGGCTGATACTCGGGCCGAAACCGGCCCTCGTGCACCCACTGCTCGAGCCAGGACCAGCCGTTCGCGGTGTAGAGCCGGTACAGCGACTTATAGGCCAGCAGCGGCGCGACCGCCGGATGATCGATCTCCTGAAGTTCCCACTTCCGCGTGGAGGACAGCAGAATCCCCACGCGCGCGAACGCTTTCACGATCTCATTGGGCAGATCCGGGCGCACCCGCACACCGAATGCCCGCGAAACCTCGTCGGCCAGCTCCACCATCCGCCGCGGCTCCCCACCCGCGATCCGTTCCCCCAATAGCCTTTCCAGCAACTCCCGATGCACGTCCGCACGCCAGGGAATCCCCGCGCGCGACATCTCCATCGCTACCAGCATCCCCGCCGACTCGGCGGCGATCAGCAACCGCATCCGCTCCGGATACTCGGCCTTCGCTGTCCGCCCCACCTGGTCCGCATAAACCTCCAGCAACGCGGTGAACTCATCCGTACCACTCGGCAACGGCGCGGGCGCCGATTCGAACAGCGACGGCTGCGTCTCCGCCGCGCGCATCGGCGCGTCCGCGGGCACCGGCAAATCGCGCAGCCGAGCCCACGCCGCCGGCAGCGACCGAGCCTGCCCCGCCTGCCCCTCCGCATGCCCGATCAGCAGCCCTTCGGCCACCTCCACGTCATAGCACCGCTCAACCCACACCCCCGCCGCCAGCAACCGCCGATAGATCTCCCCGCTCGATCGCCACACCCACCGCTCCACCTCCGGCCGGGACCGCACCGCCTCGGCCAGCGAAGGTTCACGCAGCACCGGCCCCGCGGGCCGTCCGTCCTGGTCGAGCGGACACAACAACGCACCTCCCGCACCCGTCTCCGCGACCGCCCACCTCATGGCCGGAAGTCTCGCACCGGGCACCGACAGGTTCCTCGGGCACGCGCGGCGGAGCGGGTCAGGGCGTGCACATGGCGGTCTCGACGAACCGGTCCAAGGCCGCGCTGAAGTTGTTGCTCGCGGCGTCGGTGACCGAGAGCGAGAGGCTGTGGCGACCGTCCGGGCTGCGCAGGGCGAGGGAGCTGTAACCGTTGACGTAGCCGTTGTGGCCGTAGGCGACGCAGCCGTGGTCGTTCATCCGGAATTCGTAGAGGCCGAGACCGTAACCGTAGGAATCGTTCACGTGGCGGAACGCGCGCATCTCGTTGAGCAGGTGGGGTGGCAGCAGGCGGCCGTCGAGCAGGCCGGTGAGGAAGGTGTGCAGGTCGCCGGTGGAGGAGACGATGCCGCCCGCCGCCCAGACATAGGACGGGTTTTGATCGGTGACGTCGATCAGGCCGCCGCCGTAGTCGTAGTAGCCGTGCGCGTGCGGGCCGAGAATGTGGTCGAAGGTCTGCGGGATGCCGGTGCGGAACATGAGCAGCGGCACCGTGATTCGGGCGTAGACATTGATGTGGTAAGGGAGCCCGGAGACCCGCTCGATCAACATTCCGGCGACGATGTAATTGGTGTTGGAGTAACCCCAACCGGTTCCGGGCGCGAACTTCAGCGGTTTCCCAGTCGCCCAGCGCACGAAGTCCGGCGGCTGCCAGGTCCGGCGAATATCGGCGTAGGTATCCCCCACCATCGGCGCGAATCCGGCCCCGCCATTGAGGTAGTCGAGCAGGCCGCTGGTCTGGCCGAGAATCATCCGGACGGTGATCCGCGGGTCGATGCCGTACTCGGGCAGCCACCCGGCCACCGAATCGTCCAACCCGATCCGGCCGTCACCGACCAGCTGGAGCAGCGAGGTCGCGGTGATCGTCTTGGTGATGCTGCCGATCCGGAAGCGGCTTCCGGCCGGTATCGGTTCCGGCCGCCCCAGCTGGACAACCCCGGCCGACCCATCCCACACACCGGCGGGCGTCCGCACATGGGCCTGCACACCCGCCGCCCCGAGCGCGACGATCTCATCCAGCGCCCGCTGCCAAGCACCCGCCTCGGCGGCGGCAGGGGATTGCGCGGAACCGGCCAGCAACACGGTGGCGGAAAGGACGAGCAGCACTCGACGCATTGCGCGGACAGTACTGGCCAAGGCGCACCCGATACCTACGACACGCTGGCCTTATACCGAAATGCCGCGGTCTCGGATGTCATGTACCCGCCGGCCTTCAGCGGATGGCGACCACCACCGCATCGGTGATCGAACGCCACGCGACACCGCTTTCGGGGAACCCGGCTTCGGTCAGCTTCGCCGTATGCCAGCCGACCGGATGCGTCACGCCTTGGATGTGCTCGGCCAAGATCGCACGGCTGGCGGCATATTCGTCGGCGAGTTTCGGGTCGGCGGCGACCAGCGCCCACCATTCCTCCCAGTCGACCGCGCCTGCCGCCCGAGCCTTGGCCTCATAACCGCGCTGTATGGTCTCTTCGATCGCATTGAGCATCGGTGTGCCGGGATCGGGCATGTGATCGGCGTTGACGAATACGCCGTCGGGCCGCACCAGTTTCGCGAGATCCGCGTACAGCCGCGCCAGCGGGTCGGGCTGCATCCAGTGCAGAGCCGTCGCGGTGAGCACGGCGTCGAACGGCTCGGCCGACAGTTCGTCCAGCCATCCCGGCTCCGAAAGATCCGCCGTCACGAAGGTGATCCGCCGATCACCGTCGAACGAGCCCTTCGCGATCGCCATCAGTGTCGGATCCATGTCCACCGCAACCGAACTCGCCTGCGGCAGCCGGGCGAACAATCGCCGGCTGATACTCCCGGTCCCGCACGCCAGATCCAGCACCCGCGGGCTCGGCCCCACCGCCGCCTCGACCACATCGAGCATCACCCGAAACCGCTCCTCGCGATCGGGCATATAAAACTCCTGCTGCCGATCCCAACTCGCCTGCCACGACTCCCAGTCCACGTATCCCTCCATCGGTCGCGCGCCGCACCGGCCGCAGACCCTCGCACACGGCACTACCAGGGCAAGCGACCCTATCCCGGACCGGACCGCGAAGACGGGAGCGCACCAGAACCCCGGCGAGCCTCCGGTCAGCGGGCTATCGGCCCCCCGCGAACATCGGGATGGCCGCCCACCACGCCGGACAGATCGCCGGACGCCCCGCCGAGCGGGCCCTGCAGGAACGCCATCAGGATGTCGTTGGTCGCCCGCTGCGTCTCGCGCGGCCCACGCCCACCACCGGCGAACTGTGCGAGCAGGAATCGCCCTGGGGCCGAAAGGAACTCGTGCGCATCGGTGAAACTGAAGTGGTTGGCCCGCAGAATCTCGTACCGGAAGCTCTCGGCGCGCGACCGCGCCAGCAGACCGGCGGCGCGGTCAGCGTAGATCTTCGAATGCCGCGTCTCCGAGTGATCGCTCTCCAACAGCAGAAACGGCTTGTTCAACGACTGCCCCAGCACTTCGCCATACAGCGTTCCATCGATATCGGCGCCCGCCCGCAACCGCGAATCCGTGGCAAGCGCACTCGTCGCAGCCGCCCCACCGAACGAATGCCCAATGGCGGCAACATGTTCGACATCGATCCGACCCGCCAGCCGCCCCAGACTGCCCGGACGCCCCAGCTGGTCGACGACGAACCGCAGATCCGCCACCCGAGTCCCGAGCCTGCCCGCCATATACCGATCCCCATCGGGATCATCGTCGAGAAACCGCTCGATCGGCGTCGCGAGACTGCCATCGGCAAGCTCGGTAACCGCAACCTCATACGGATGATCGATGGCCAGCACAACAACACCCCGACTGGCGAGATCAGCGACCAGCCCCGTGTAGAACGCCCGCGGCGCACCATATCCCGGCGAGAACAACACCACCGGCCACCACGCCCGATCGGAGGCCACCGGCACGTCACGCAGCGCATGCGTCTCGACATCACCGTAAGCCCGCATCATGAACCCCGGCAACATACTGATTCGATCAGGCAACCGCCCGAGCCCATCGATATAGACGGACCCTTCGCCCCCAACCCCCGACTCCGCCGGATACCAAGCCTGAACAACCACATTGCGCCGATCCCCCTCGAAATCGGTTGCCGCCTCTACCCTTTCCTCATCCACCCACCGAAACGTCTGAGTGCCCACCACATACGGTCCACTCGGCTCCGCCAGCTCAGGAACCGGGACAACAAGCCAGGCACCCGCGGCCACCACCGCCAGCAACCCGACCCCATTCCGCGCGACAACCCCGGCAAACCGCCGCCGCCCCCGCCCGAACAGAAATCCCCCAACCGCACCGATCAACAAATACGTCGGCACAAACTGCCAGTAAAAGCCCTCCACCACCACCTGCACCAAACACCCCGCGACAACCCCAACCAACCCCCACAGCGCAACCCCACCCCGTCGGAATCCGACCGCGACCACAGCGAATACCACACAACCGGCCACAACCAGCACATCGATAATCGACATCCGCGACTCCTCCTCTGCCGAATCCAGCCTCCTGGAGGACAGAGCCCCGCGCGTCAGCAGCAGGTCGCGATCAAATCATCCGCGGGGATGACTTGGTGGAACCACGGGCTGCCTGTGTGTTCTGCAGCTTCCAGAGGAAGTACATATCCGAGAGCTCGATCTCGCCCTTCTGGTCCAGATACCTGGCCATGTGGACGCCCGGTACACCCGTGCCCAACGCGATTCCCGCAGGCAGTAGCAACGGAATACCAGAGATCAGTCCGACGATGGCCAGGGCGACGCCAACCGTCACATTGGCGCCCGACTTTTTCACCATCGCCTTCCCAGCAACGCTCAGTCTTTGATCGATATCGTGCAATGCGGGAACGATCGTCTCGTCGACTATTACCGCGGCGGCGGCACTCGAACCGACGAAGCGATCGGGATCATCGATCGCCTCGTTGATCGCGGTTCTCAGGGCTTTCCGGAAGCGCTCGAAGGAGTCTGCTTCGTCTTGCCTGATCTTCAGCAGGTCCGCTGCGGATACCCCGTACAAGACCGGCAGCCCGATCTCGATCGCCACACTGCCCGCGACACCTGTGGACTGCACGCCTCGGCTCGAACTTCCCGAAGACAGAATGGATTCCAAGATCGGAGAGGCTACCGCGAGCGGTGCCGAAAGCTCAGCGGCAGACGCGGCATCCGCCGACGCATAGGTGGCGAAGAGACCGAAGATGCTCTCGGCTATCGACACTTTCAACTGCGTCTCGGTCGCTCCCGCCCGCGGTTTTTCGACCACACCGGTGCGGATGCCGACCAGCGGATGTTCGTACCGATAGAGCAGGTGAAACGCACATTCCTCGCGGACTTGGTGCAGTTTCCCGTCGGCAAGCACCTGCACGATGCTCTCTCGATCATCCATGATCCGATTGAGCCCTGCGCCCTCGAGAACACTCCCATCCGATCCGTGCGTAATGCAAGGATCCGGCTTCTGTCTGAAGACGACGCTATCCAACGCACCGATACGCCTGAGGTGCATGAGCAGGCGTCCATGCGAAATCACTCGACGGCGCGCCAGCCGGTAGTCCGCGTTGTCGATCATTCTCGTGAATCGTCTGGCGGCAAGGCCTTCGACAATGATCTCGTCGAAATAGTGCCAGGTCATCCCGAATACGGTGTCGACCTCGGTGATCAGGTCCGTGCCGCTGGCACCGATCAGCTCGCCGGACAGATCGACGCCACGACCCGCGACCACCGGATTGTTCGTCCGTGGATCTTCCCCGCGATTGTCGCAGTCCGACTCCGCCTTTTCGCACAGCTCTCGGAACCGCGCACGATCCCCGACGGCTTTGGCGAGATCCAGCGGCCTCTCGATCCCACACGAGTCCATCCAGTCCAAGAGCCAGAATTGGTTGCTCATATGGGCCTCCTGAGAATCTCGCCCGCCGGTGTCGGCTCAGCGGTGATCATCCACCCGAACGTGCGGAGCCAGCACCTGCACCGCCGCCGCCATCCCGGCGACGTCCAGTTTCCAGCCGTTGATCGCCCTGGCACACTGCATGAGCCGTTCGTCCGGCGCACCACCCAGCGCCGCTGCCGCAGTGGTCATGACTCGGCGACCGCCGGCCAGCGGCGGCGCATCGGCACGGCGCAGCACTCCGATCCAGGGCAGGTTGGAAGCGCTGCGCTGACGCCACAGAACCACCGCTTCGACGTCCGCCCAAGGAATGTGCTGGGTCATCGACCGGTGGCGCGGCGGCGCGCCACCCAGCGTTATCCCGGCCTGGTCCACACGCAACGCAACCTTGCGCGACAGCGACGTCACCAGCAGCAACAGACCACCCCCGCCGAACAACGCCAGCGTCAGGATCCGCAACACCGGGGACATGTCGGGCAGCAGAATCGCACCCGCCACAAAAGCGACGGAAATCAGCAGCACCAGCGCTGTTTTCGAGTCGAAGCCGAAACGCTCTTCGTAAACCATAATTTCCCCCGAATTGGATTGTTCCTCCCCGAAACAGATTACCTCCTGGTTGGAAATCCGCAGGCCAGGTCGCTGCAGTCAGGCCCCGCCGAGCACGATGTGCTTCATCGTGACCTTGGGCGCGCACAGCATGGTGCCGCCTGCTCGGATCCAGGCGCCGATGACGCGGGCCGCGTCGCGGGCGGGGTTGTAGGTGTCTTCCTCCGAGGAGAACAGTCCGTTGCCCGCGTAGACGATTCGGGTGACGTTGGGGAAGCCGAACTTCACGCCGGGTTCGGTGGGGTGGTCCAGGACGTTGTTGATGCCGATCACGACGGCGTCGTTGTCGTCGTCGAAGGCGATCCAGTCGTGTTCGAAGCGCATCTGGGGGAAGGGGGCCATGACGTCGATGATCCACCGGCGCACGGCTTCTCGGCCTTCGAGAATTCCGTATGCGTGTTCTACGTAGTGCACGTCCTCGGTGAACAGGTCGGCGAAGGGGCTCCAGTCGCCTGTCTCGGAGCAGGTGTCGACCACTTTGTTGTAGTTCTCCAGTGCGCGTTGCACTTCCGCCCGGCTGAATTGACCCATCGCTGTCTCCTATTCACTTGCTGTCTTACGACTTTCGAGATTCGCCGCGACCTCGGCCCGCCAGGCCTCGTTAGCGTGGGTGGTGTCGACCTCGAATTCGAAGCGAGCGGTCATGTCGGTCGTGACCTCGGCCGCGTCCACATAGAACTGCTCGTACCAGCGGCGCTGCTGGTAGACCGGGCCGTCCTCCTGGCACAGCAGTGGGTTCTCGATCGCGGTCTTGTTCCGCCAGATCTCCACGTCTTGCAGGAATCCGACACCGAAGCTCTCGGCGAAGGACGCGGCCAGTTTCGCCGACTTCGCCGCCGGCAGCCCTTCGATGCGTTCGACGCTCACCCCCCATTGCAGGACGAAGGAATCCTGAGTGACCGGATAGTGGCAGTTGATGAGAACGACCTCGGCGGTGTACGGCCCGAAATCGTTGTGCAGGTAGTTGATCATGTAGGACGGCCCGTAATAGTGCGCCTCCGACCGCAGCATGGCGTCTTCGATCGAATAGTTCGACGCCCCAGCCATATCCGGCCGCCCCTTGGAATGCAGATACTGCGAGGCGACGTGCCCCTCGAAGACGTTCTTGAAGTACACCGGATACGCGTAGTGGATGTAGAAGAAGTGCGCCATATCGACGTTGTTGTCGATGATCTCGCGACAGTGCGAACCCTCGATCAGCACCGAGTTCCAGGTCCAGTCGCTCCACCGCCCGGTCTCGATGCCGTCGATCTCGGGAATGTCCACATCCGGCGGATTGCCCTCGGCGTCATGCCAGATGAACAGCTGCTTGTTGCGTTCGAGGGTGGTCCAGGCGCGGGTGCGGGCGAGCGGCGGAACCCGTCTGGCGTAGGGGATTTTCGCGCATTTCCCGGTGCCGGACCACCGCCAGTCGTGGAACGGGCAGGCGATCTCATCGCCTTTGATCGTCCCCCGGGACAGATCAGCACCCATATGCCGGCAGTACCCGTCGAGCACCTGTAAAGCGCCTGCGCTGTCGGCGAATACGACCAGCTTGCTGCCGAAGATGCTGACCGAGTGCGGATTTCCATCGCGGAAGGTCTCCGCGAGCCCCAGGCAGTGCCAACCGCGCGCATAACGCGTAGCCGCTGTCCCGGTATCGATTTCACGAATGGTCATACCGCTCCTCCCGCCGCGTGCACTCCGGCCCGTCGGCCGAAGTATGAGCTCTCGCCCAGACATGTTCCGCTGGAATAGCCGGATCCGTCCTGCACGATCGTGGACGCGCACGCCCCGGCCGCGTACAGCCCGCCGATGACGCCGCCGTCCGCGCGGCACACCTGCCCGTCGACCGTGGTCCGCAGCCCGCCGAGGGTGAATCCCACGTAGGTCGCCTCGGGCGGGGAGAGATGGAATGCCGCCCACGGTCCGGTCTCCAGGGGCACGAGCCAGTCCGGATGCTTGCGCAGCGCCGGATCCTCGCCGCGCGCCGCTGCCGCGTTGTAGTCCCGCAGCGTCGCGGCCAGCTCGCCGTCCGGAATCCCCAGGGCCGCTTCCATTTCCGCGATCGTCTCCCAGCCGTCGATGAACTTGATCATGGGCAGTTCCGGCCACGCCATGATGGCGGCGTCCACGATCAGGTACGCCCTGGACTCGCCGAGCACCGCGGCGGCCATCCGCCCGTGATACGAATCCTCGGCCACGAATCGCGCGCCCTCGGCGTTGACGACGATGCCTTTGAGGAGATCGGCGGGCGGATAGAACGACGCGGTCAGGAAAGCGCCGTCCATATGCGCGAGCGCGCCACCGACGGACTGCCCCAACAGGATTCCCGATCCGTCATCGGTCGGCGTGCCCAGCGGCATCGCGTTCGCGGCGAGCACCGGGGTGTAGGTCTTCAGCATTGCGGCGTTCATGACATACCCGCCGGTGGCGAGCACCACGGCGTTCGCGGGCACGATCGACTCGTCCCGGCAGCGCACGCCGACAACGGTTCCGGCGTCATCGGTGCACAGCTCGGTCACCTCGGATTCGCAGCGCACCCGCACCCCCGCCCGCTCCAGCGCGGCGGCCATGACCCGCATGACCTCGTGGCCACCCCGCTCGGCAAGCGCGGCGATCTTGTGGCCGCGCGGCATCGGCTTCGCCTGATCCCGGTAGGGCCAGACCTTTTCGTTCCCGGTCCACATCAGCCCTTCGGTTCCCGGCTGCACCACGGCTTTTCCGGGATAGAAGGTGCGCTCGAACTCGACACCATGCGCCTCCAGCCAGTGGAAGTGGGCCACGCTGTCCGCGCAGTAGGCCCGGACCTTGGCGGCATCGGGCTCGGGCGTGACCGCCATCAGATAGTCGACCATCGCCTCGACGGTGTCGTCGAAGCCGGTCGCGACCTGAACCGGCGTGCCGCCGCCGAGGTAGAAGTGGCCCGCGGCCAGGGCGGAGGTGCCGCCGGTGCCGCCGGATCGCTCCAGCAGCAGGACATCGGCGCCGGCCTCGGCCGCGCCGATCGCCGCGCACGCACCGGCGATTCCGCCGCCGACCACCACCACGCGGGTCTGCTTCACTGCCATGGGTTGCGGTGTCCTTCCGGGATCAGGTAGTCGAACATCGCCCGCATATCCGGCGAGAGGCGCATCGCCTCGACGTAGGAGCCGATCGGCCCGCCTTCCACGTACGCGAATTCCATTCCCACGCCTTCGAATTCACCCTGCTGCACGATGTCCGCGGCGGCGACGAAGGCGTCGTAGTCGCTCGGTATCCAGGCGACGTGGTGCAAGCCCGGTCCCGCGCGATCCAGGAACTCGGTGTAGACGTTCGTTCCGGAAACCGGCGCGATCAGTTCCAATTGCTGTCCGCCCGCGTAGCCGAGTGCGACATCGATGGTGTAATTGGCAGGTTGCCCACGGTAGGTACAGGTTTCGGGCCCGAAGTGCACTCCCGGTATGCGCAGCCACTTCTCGACGCCGAAATCGTCGGTGAATCGCTTCTCGGCCGCATCGATATCGTGTACCACCCACGCCACCTGGAAGATCGGTCCTTCGATAATGCTCACGGGTGAGTGCTCCTAGGTCTGCCGGGCGATCAGCCGGCTGGTGATCCCGGGGAAGAGCCGATACGCGCGGATGATCGCCGCGTTCGACCTCGGAAAGATGATGTGCGACTTGTTTTTTCGAACGCCGTCCAGGATGTGCCGGGCCGCCTGCTCCGGACTCAGGGGCCGCAGCGGCATCCGATCGATACTGGCCTGATAGTCGTATCCGGGCAGATTGGTGGCACTGCCGAAGATGTTGGTGGCGACGATTCCGGGCACCGCGGCACTGACTTTGATGCCGTGCGGCGCCGCCTCCGCGCGCAGGGACGTGCTCAGCCCGATCACCGCGTGTTTGGTGGCCGCGTACGCCGTCGAGCGCGGCACCGGCAGCATGCCCGCGGACGAGGCCGTATTGATGATGTGGCCGAAGCCCTGCTCCAGCATGACCGTGTACGCGTGCCGGGTGCCGTGCACGACACCCCACAGGTTGACGTCGATGATGTGCTGCCACTGCGCGTGGGTCATCGCCTCGGTGTCACCGCCCACCACCATGCCCGCGTTGTTGAAAACCTGGTCTAAGCGACCGAATTCGGCACGGGCACCGAAGATCAACGCCTCGACCTGCTTGTCGTCGGTGACATCGACGACTCGCGGGTGAATCCGCTCCGCGGCCACGGCAGCGAGACCATCGGCATCACGATCCGCAGCGAGTACGTGAAATCCACTGGCCGCCAACTGCATACAGAGTGCCCGCCCGATCCCCGACGCCGCTCCGGTTACCACCGCACTGTGCACCGTGGCCGTTCCCTTCGTCGATCCAAACCCGAGCCGATTCTAAGCACACGCGCTTAATTTCATCAATACATTCGCTTATGTCATGATTTATGCTCATCTCATGACCGGCACCGACCCGCGCAATGCTCTGCTGGACGCCGCGGAACGATTGATCGCCCTGCGCGGCATCGACGTACCGCTGCGCGACATCGCCACCACAGCGGGCCAGCGCAACAACTCCGCGGTGCACTACTACTTCGGCTCCCGCACCGGCCTCATCGACGCCGCCATCGAACGCCGCATGACTGTCCTGGAAACCGTCCGCCTGGACATGCTCGCCCAGCACGAAGCCGACGGCACCGGACACGACCTGCACGAGCTCGTCGACATGCTGGTCCGCCCGATGATCGAGATCGCCCGCACCGGCCACGGCACCCACTACTCCCGCTTCCTCGAAGTCGTCCGCACCCAACCCGCCATCGCCGACTTCGCCCGCCTCGACGCCCCCGGTCACCGCGCCGTCCGCATCATCACCACCCGCTTGGCCGCCACCCTGTCCGGCCACCGCATCGCCGCCATGGCAACCGCCATGTTCGCCCTGCTCGCCGACCAGGAGCGCCGCATCGAAGCGCACACCGACCTCCCCGACGCCACCCCAGACATCGTCGCGATGCTCGTCGGACTCGCCACCGCCCCAATCACTTCCACCAGCGCGGCAACAGTGCAGTAGGGCCAGGAATGCGGATTCGCTGTGTGGCAGGATCGACGCCGACTCGCACAGCGCATTCACCCGCGGCACCGCAGTGCGGGATCCCGCCCGGTTCACCGCCCCGGACACCCTCGATCTGACTCGAACACCCAACCCCCACTTGGCTTTCGGACACGGCATCCACTACTGCCTCGGCGCACCGCTGGCTCGGCTCGAGGCGCGCATCGCCCTCGGCAGCCTGCTGCGCCGGTTTCCTGGTCTCGCACTGACCATCAGCCGTAGTGAACTGCGGTGGCGGCCTTCCTTCCGGGAAATCGGTCTCCGGGAACTCCCGGTAGCTCTCTTCGCCGACGAGCAGCGCGTGCGATGAGTCCACTCACGGTCGATGCACCCGCCCACGGGCGACGAGCTCGATAGTCGCGGCTACCGAACATGATTGGGCAAGCAGCAGCCCGAGCAGCACCAGCACCTGCACGGCGGCCGCCTGCACCGCGGACCCGCTGGCCAGCAGTACACCTACGAAAGCCCCTGGCAGCGTGACCAATCCGACGGTGCGCGTCTGGTCTACACCGGGCAGCAGCGCGTCGGCGGCGGTCGGGCGGATCACTTCCAAACGCGCGTCCCGATCGGTAAAGCCCAGACTCAGCGCCGCTTCGACCTCACCGAATCGATCGTCCACTGCGTCCAGCGCCCGTCGCGCGGCCAAGGAGGTCGCCGTCATGGTCCCACCCAGCAGGATTCCCCCGATCGGTACTACCGCGACCCCGGTCAGCGGCACCACTCCGCTGAGCAACATCGCGGGCAGCGTCGCCAGTAGACCCATACCCAGGCACACCGTCAACCACGTCGCCGACCGGCCGGCCCGGGCACGCCGTGCGGCGGTGAACACCGCCGCACCGAACATCACGAGCAATACCAGCACCGAGGACCACAGGTGCGCGAGCGCCGCGGCGAGAACGACTGCGACGCAACTCAGTTGAAGCACCGCCCGCCCAGCCGCGAAGGGCGCGACGGTCACCGGACCGAGTCGCGCCGACCAGTACACGAACGCCGCCGCGGCCACCAACCCCGAACACAGAACCGCCAGGCCCATCCCTGGTGTCACCACCGCGTTCACCCGCCACCTCCCACACCGCGTCGGGCGCAGATCGCCGTTCCCCGAGCCCAGTCATGGTGCCATGCGCAGGTGATTCGGCTCGGCCGAGCAACGGAGACACGCAACTCGTCAGCTCAGCCAAGCAATGGAGACCACAGTTCGTCAGCTCGGCCGAGCAACGGAGACCACGGCTCGTCAGCTCGGCCAAGCGAAGGCGACCACAGCTCGTCGACTCGGGCCAAGCGAAGGCGACCACAGCTCGTCGACTCGGCCAAACAACGGAGACCACAGCTCGTCGACTCGGCCGAGCAACGGACACGCAGCTCGTCGACACCGCCCGCAGTCGCCGCTGGGTGAGCTCCCAGCGGTTCCTCCGTCCTCGGCACGGCTGGATGCAGTAGGTTCGAACTGGACGGTTCGATCAATGCTGCTCGGGGCGTAAGGAGGCACGTTGGCGCTGGCCGATGGGGACCCGGGGCTGTCACATACCGTGCTGGGCACCCAGCGCGCCACTCCGGACCATGGGCTCGACCTCTCCGCTACCCAGCTGCGCTGGTGGGTAGCCCAGGAGCTGTATCCGGAGATCCCGAACACCGTCGCGATGTACCTGGAAGTCCACGGTCCGCTGCGCGTAGATCTCCTGCGGGAGAGCGCCGCGCGCGCCGCCTGGGAGTTGCAGTCCCCGCACCTGCGCTTCCGGCTCGCCGGTGGCTATCCCCGGCAGTTCCTGGACCCCGACGCGTTCGCACCGATGGGCTTCGAAGACCTCACCGGCCGCCCCGATCCGACCGCCGCCGCACTGGAACAGATGGCGCGGGACTACGGCACGCCGCTCGACTTGCGCACCGATCGACTGACGGTCGCCTCCGCCTTCCGCGTCGGACCGGACGTTCATCTGCTGTATCTGCGCAGCCACCACATCGTGCTGGACGGGTTGGGCGCCGCGGTGGTTCTGCACCGGACTGTCGAATTGTATTCTGCTGCAACAGATTCGGTGGATAAACAGATCCGCACCGAATCGCGCCCCCCGCTGACGATCGCCGAACTCCTGGAGGCCGAACGCGGCTACACCGATTCGGCGCGGGCCCGCACCGACCGCGAGTACTGGTCCGAGCAGCTGACGGGCATGTCCGAACCGGTGCGGCTGACGGCCCGCCCGCCGGTCCGGCCACGCCCGCCACATCGGGCAGCGGCCACCCTGCCCGCGGAAACCACGCAGCGGCTCACCGCCCTGCGGCAAGCCAACGGGCACACCTTCCCCGAGCTGGCCATCGCGGCCTTCGCCTGTTACCTCGCCGCCATGACCGGCACCGACGAGATCGTGCTGTCGCTGCCGGTGGCCGCGCGGCCGACGGCGGCACTGCGCCGCTCGGCGGGCTCGGTATCCAACGTGGTGCCGCTGCGGCTACGCGACCTCCGCGAAGCCACGGCGGCAGAAGTCGTCGAACAGGTGCGGGCCCGGGTGGTCGGCGCACTCCGGCATCAGCAATATCGCTACGAGGACATCCAGCGCGATAGAGGCGAAAACCACACCGCGCGAGGCAGTTTCGGCCCGGTGGTGAACATGCTGGGCGTCATCGAGCCGCTCCGGATGGCGAGCCTGACGGTACACGTGCACCTCCTGGCCCTGGGGCCGGTGGAAGATCTGCTGGTCAACGGGTATCAACTCGGGCCCCAGGTCACCATCGACATGCAGGGCAATTCGGAGCTGTATTCCGCGACGGCGCTCGCCGGGCAGCACCGGCGGTTCCTGGCCTACTTCGACCGATTCCTCGCCGATCTGCATCAGCCGGTGCGCGCCCTGGATCCAGGCCGCGCGGTACCACCCGCAGCTACACCGGATACCGGCCGACTATTGCCGGATCTCCTGCGCACCTGGTCGATCAACGACCACGCCGTCGATTCGGTTGCCTTGCAGGATGGCACACGCACCTGGACCTACCGCGAGCTGGACGAGGTGTCCTCACGCTGGGCCCGCGAGTTGCTCGAATCCGGCGCCGGCCCAGGAGAATTCGTCCTGGTAGCGGTACCGCGGTCGGCCGAGTCGGTACTCGCGGTGTGGGCAGTCGCGAAAACCGGCGCCGCCTTCGTACCGATCGATCCCGCGGATCCGACCCGCCGATCGGCAACTGTCGCCAAGGATTCCGGGGCCCGATGGGGGCTGACCGTGCGCGCCGTCCGGAACGGCCTCCCCTCGGAACCTGCCTGGCTGGTATTCGATGAACCGGGCGACGCGCGAGTCCGACATCGGTCCGGCGCACCGATAGCGGACACCGACCGGACTCGTCCGCTGCACCCGGATCACCCTGCCTATCTGATCTACACCTCAGGCACCACCGGCACCCCGAAAGGTGTCGTCGTCACCCACCGCGGGCTCGGTCCACTGACCGACTACATCGTCGAACACTATGGAGTCGACCGGGATTCACGCGTCTTGCACGCTCATGCCCCGTCCTTCGACGCACATCTGCTCGAAGTGCTCGCCGCGTTCGCGGCCGGGGCCCGCCTCATCGTCGAACCGCCCTCGGTAGTGGCCGGCGCCGCGCTCGCCACCTTGATCAACGAGGAAGCGATCACCCATTTCCTCACCACCCCCGCGGTATTGGCCACCCTCACCCCGGCACAAGTGCCGGGACTGCGGGTCGCGGTGGTGGGCGGCGAATCCTGCCCCGCCGACCTGGTTCAACGCTGGGCGCCCGCACTGCGCCTGTTCAACGGCTACGGACCCACCGAAACCACGGTCATGGCAACGCAATCCCAGGCTTTGACCCCGGACGGACCGGTGCCGATCGGACCGGAGCTCCCTGGAGTGCGGGCGCTGATTCTCGACAACCGGCTGCACCCCGCGCCACCGTGCGGGCAAGGCGAGCTGTACCTGGGCGGTCCCGGCGTGGCGCAAAGCTACCGCGATCAACCGGCCGCCACGGCCGAGCGATTCGTCGCCGACCCCGCCGGTTCCGGCGAACGCGTCTATCGCACCGGCGATCTCGTGCACTGCTCGGCCGACGGCGCCCTGGAATTCCTGGGCCGGGCCGACGACCAGCTGAGCGTCCGCGGCCGGCGCACCGAGCCCGCCGAGGTGGCGGCCGCGCTGACGGCGCTGCCCGGGATAGCCCAAGCTGTCGTCACCGTCAGCGCGGGTCCGGGCGGCGGCCGGTTGATCGGATATGTCGTCGCCGTGCAAGGGCATCGACTCGATCACGCCGATCTCGTCCGTCAGCTGCGCGAGGTGCTGCCGGCGGCGCTGGTCCCCGCGCAACTGGTCGACATCGACCAGCTGCCGGTCACCGCGCACGGCAAGATCGACCACACCGCTCTCCCGACACCACCCACCGTCCAGCGGCCGTATCGAGCCCCCGAGTCCGACTTGGAACGCCTGGTCGCCGGTCACTTCGCCACGCTGACCGCCGCACCGCACGCCGGACTCGACGACGACTTCTTCGAGCTGGGCGGCAATTCGCTACTGGGCGTGGCACTCTCGGCCGAACTGGCCGCGGCGACCGGGCTGCCGGTCACGGTGCGCTGGCTCTACACCGCCCCCACTGTGCGGGAACTCGCCGCCCGCCTGGCCGGCCACGACGGCAGCACTGCCACCGACGATGCCCTCGGTGTCGTTCTCACCTTGCGCCACAACGGATCCCGGCCGCCGCTGTTCTGCGTGCACTCGGCCGTTCCGCTGGCGTGGTGCTACGCGGGATTGGCCCACCGGCTCGCCGACCGCCCCGTCTACGGCCTGCAAGCCCTCACCTTGACGGGTGAACCACGCTCCGGCGCGAGCATCGACGACCTCGCCGCCGGCTACGTCGAGGAGATCCTGCGCGTGCAGCCTGCGGGCCCGTATCACCTGCTCGGCTGGTCCCTGGGCGGTCAGATCGCGCACGCCATCGCGGTCCGGCTGCGCGCACGCGGCGCCCGGGTCGGCACGCTGGCGCTGCTCGACAGCGTCATCTTCCCCGACACCATGCCGCCTCCGCCGACGCCCCGGATGCGGGACCTGCTCACGCACTTGCTGGGTGAGGAACCCGAGGACGGCGACGCTCTCCCCGATCTCACCGCCGAGCAGGCGGCCACCGAGTTGGCCACCGCCGCGCCATCGTTCGGCACCGGGCTGACCGCCGATCAATTGACCCGCCTGCACCGCGGCTACGCCGACGGCGTGCGCCTCTCGCACGGTTATCGCCCTGGCGTTTTCGACGGTGACCTGCTGTATTTCTCGGCCACCCGCGGGATGACCGAACTGCTCGACGCGGAGATGTGGCGGCCCTACGTCACCGGCGCGCTCGTCGAACATCCGGTCGACACCACCCACGCCCAGCTGGTCAACGCCGACGTCGTCGCCGTCATCGGCCCGCTTCTCGCCGCGCACCTGGAGCGGGAGGACCTCCGATGAAGACCGGGTCACGCTCGGGAGTGCACTGGTGGAACGTATACGCCGACACCGCGCGGTGGGAGCGAGAGGGCGCGGCGGCCGTGACGCTGCTGCGGTGGATGACCGAGCATCTCCCCCGCCCGCATCCCGAACTGGGGCGGCCGGGTCCGGTGTGCCCGTTCGTGCGGCAGAGCATGGATCGGCAACTGGTCTGGGCCGGATCCGCCGCGGGCGGCGACGCGCTGACGGCGCGACAGATGCTCGACATCGTCGACGACGCGTTCCAGGCGTACCGCGGTTTGATCAGCGAAAACTCCTCGGAAGCACACCGTTTGACGCTCATCACCGTCTTCCCGGCGTTGACCCGCTACGAACTGATCGACGCCGCCCACCAGGATCGCAAGTCCGAGGCGGTCCGCGACGGACTGATGCTCGGCCAGTTCTATCCGGGCTGCGCAGTGCCGGGACTCTGGAATCGCGACTTCCATCCGCTGGACGCGCCCGTGCCGATGCTGGTGCTCCGCCCGATGATGAGCACCGACTTCCCGTTCCTGGTCGCGCGGAAAGACTGGCTGTACGCGTACCTCACCCGGACCGCCCCGGACCTCCCCCGCAAGCTGCGCTGGGCTATTGCCGAGCGAATGCAGGTCGATGGCCCGGAGGCCGGCCGGATCACCGAGCTGCGAATACATTCCGCCGACGAACACGCCCGTTGATCGAGGAAAACCGACCCGAGCCAGGGGATACTCCCACCATGCACCGGCTTACGCGCTGCCTGATCGCCCTGATCGCCGCATTCGCCGCACTGTCGCCAGTACCGGCGAGCGGTGACCCCGGTTCCGGGATTCTCGAGGTCCGTCCGCTCGGCGGCCGGCAGTACGAGGTCGTCGTCTATTCGGCGGCGATGAACCGGCCGATCCCGGTCTGGGTGTCGCACCCGGGTGGACCCGCGCCCGCGCTGTACCTGCTGAACGCGGTCGACGGCGGCGAGTCGGGCGGTCCGTGGACCAATCGCACCGACGCCGCCCAGTTCTTCGCCGACAAGCCGGTCAATGTCATCCAGCCGATCGGCGGGCGCGCCTCCTACTACTCGGACTGGTTGTCCGATGATCCCGCGCTCGGGCGCAACAAGTGGTCCACCTTCCTGATCGACGAGCTGCCGCCACTGCTGACCGCGCATTTCGACATGACCGGACGCAATGCCGTCGCCGGAACCTCGATGTCGGCGACCTCGGCGCTGAACCTCGCCATCGAGGCGCCCGGCCACTTTCAGGCGGTCGGCTCCTACAGCGGATGCCCGCGCACCAACGACCCGCTGGCCCGCGCCTACGTGCACTCGCAACTGGGCCTGTTCGGGGCGAACGCCGGCAACATGTGGGGCGGGAGCGACAACCCCGCGTGGGCCGCACACGATCCGATCCTCAACGCCGACCGGTTACGCGGCACCGCCCTCTACATCTCAGCCGGCAACGGCGCCGCCGGAGTGCACGACACCCTCGCCGATCCCTCGATCGGCGGTGACGCCGGCCGGCTCGCGGACCGCATCCTGGTCGGCGGCGGCATGGAATCGCTCGTTCTCTCCTGCACCACCGCCCTGACCGACCGGCTCGCCGCACTCGGCATCCCGGCCACCGTCGTCCATCGCAACGGCACCCATGCCTGGCCGTACTGGCAGGACGACCTGCACGACTCGTGGCCGCTGTTCGCCGCCGCGCTCGGGGTTTAAGCCGGTTCACGCAGCGCGAAGGTGAGCGCGCCCAGACCGAGCGCGACCACGGCGATCGCCGCGAACATGGTGACGCTGCCGGCGAGCGTATGCGCGCGGAAGAACAACGCGCTCAACAGCGCCAGCCCCAGCGCGTTCCCGATCTGCTCGATGGTCGGCAGCAGACCAGACGCGGCGTCCATCTGGCGTTGCTCCAGACCGGACAGCATGATCGGTTGCAAAGGTACGAAGAACACGCCGACACTCAGCCCCGCCAGGAAAACCGGGCCGACCACCAGCGGGACCGAGACCACTCCGTTCGTCAGGTGCAGATAGCAGGCTCCGACAGCCACGAATATCCCGTAGGCGGTAATCCCAACCGTCAGGGTGCGAACACCCCAGCGCCGCACCAACATCGGCGAAGCGAGCGCACCGGCACACGCGCCGACCGCGAACGGGGTCATCAGAAGTCCGGCCCGCCACGGCGAAAACCCCAGTACCTCCTGGAGCGTGATCGACACCGCGAACACGAACGCGGTGAAGACACCGAAGAACACCGTCACCAGTACCGAGCCGACGGCGAACCGGCGGTCGGCGAACACATCGAATCGCACCAGCAGAGCACCACCACGGCGCTCCTCCCGTCGCTGCCGCACGAGGAAAAGCGCTCCACAGCCGAACGCACCCGCGAGCACCACCAGCAACCCTGTCCGCCAGCCGTTCTGCTGGATGCCGGTGAGCGCGAAGAGCAGCGCGAAGAGCGTCACCGTGGACAGCACCGCCCCACTCAGATCCAGCCGTTCTCGCCGTATCGGACGACCCAGACGCAGGTGCCGCCACGCCAGCACGAAGGTCACCGAGCCGAGCGGCACATTGATCAAGAACACCGCGTGCCAGCCCGACCCGAACAGATCCGCCAGCACGAGCGCCCCGCCGAGGATCGGCCCGACCATCCCGGCGAACCCCGCCACCGCACCGTAAATCGCGAACACCTGCTGATGCCGGGCACGCGGAAAGCTGGCCGTGACAATGGCGATGGTCTGCGCCGCCATCCCGCCCGCGGCGATCCCCTGCACCACCCGCGCCGCGACGAGTTCGCCTGCGCTACCGGACATTCCGCACCACACGGAGGCCGCCGTGAACGCCACCACGGACCAGAGGAACATCCCGCGCCGGCCCACCAGTTCGCCGACCCGCGCCGCGGTGAGCAGCGTGCAAGCGAACGCCAGCGCGTAACCCGATACCACCAGCACCTGTGCCTGCCGAGAGGCCGCCAAGTCCGCGGTGATGCTCGGCAGCGCGGTGGTGACGATCGTCCCGTCGATCATCTGCATGAACACCGCGATCAAGCATCCGGTGAAGGAAAGCCACGCGGCCGTCTGATCGCCCGCCCGCACGGCGGCGAACTCCCCGGAACTCTGCGTTGAGTCGATTCGGCCAGCATATCGGCAGGCCACCGCGAATTCCTGGTGCGCCACCAGCCGGTTCGACGAATGGTGGCCACTGCGGCCATTGCCAGTCCGACCGTGCCCGCGTAGCCTCGGATTCATACCCTAACCGGGTATATGTATCTTGAGCTCGACAGATGAAAGCGAGTGAATTCTGATGCCCCAGGACGGATACCTGACTCGCGCTGGTGCGCGAATCTCCTACCAGCTCAACGGCTCCGGATCACCGCTCGGCTACGCGCACGGTGTGTTGCTGAGCCGGGCCGCGGTGCGCGGCCTCGACCTGTTCGATTTCGATCAGCTGGCCGGCGAACACCGGCTCCTCACCTACGATCAGCGCGGCCACGGCCGATCGACGGGCCGGCCCGTACCCGAGGACTATCGATTCGAGCACCTCGCACAAGATCTCCTGGCGCTCATGGACGAAGCCGGATTCGACGAGCCGATGGATATCGCCGGGTCCTCCCTCGGCTGCGCCGCCGCGCTGTACGCCGCCCTCGCGGCGCCGCAACGCTTCCGCCGCCTGGTGCTGATGATCCCGCCGGCGGCGTGGGACACCGACGGCACACCGGCACGGCAGTGGTATCACGACACGGCCGATCGCATCGAAACCCGCGGCGCACCAGCATGGCTCGACGAGTGGGCGCACGCCGACCCGCTACCGATCTTCGCCGACCACCCGCAATTCGGCTTCACTCCCGACGTCCCGAACGACCTGCTCGCACCGGTGCTGCACGGCGTGGCCCTGGACGACCTGCCACCGCTGACGGACCTCGCGACCCTCTCCCACCCCACCCTCATTCTGGCTTGGGACACCGATCCCCTGCATCCAGTGTCGACGGCGCAGCGCCTGGCCGAACACCTACCGAACTCGACCCTGTGGGTCGCGCACTCGGTGGACGACATCCAGACGTGGACCGATCGAGTCGCCGCGTTCTGCCGCTGACCCTACGAGGCGCTGCCCGCGCGAATGGCGGTGAGTAGCCGCAGGCAGCGATCGGCCATGTCGGCGGGCTTATCGCCGGGGTGGTCGCTCCACCAGGAGATGGTGGTGGACACGATGCCGAACCACCACGAGAGCAGCAACGAATGGTCTTCCCGATCGAAAGACCCTGCGCCACCGAGGACTTCGGCGACCCCGTCGGATCCCATGGTGTTGAGCGCGTCCTGATAGGCGCGCGCTCGCTCGTAGGCGGGACTCGGGCGAGGCAGCGTGCTGTCGTAGATGATCCGCCAATTCTGGGTGCGCCCATCGAGGGCATGAAAGATCCCCGTCAGGGTCGCCAACGCCTTGCCCTGCGCCCCGGGAACGGCCTGCGCCCGTGCGACAGCCTCGACGAGACTCTCGCCCGCATCCTGCACGCAGGCGGCGTGCAGACCGTCCCGGGAACCGAAGTAGGTATAGATCAGCGGCTTGGAAACCCCTGCGGCGGTGGCGATGTCGACCAGCGAGGCGTTGGCGTAACCGTGGCTGCCGAACTCCGCGGTGGCGATGTCGAGGATCTGACGTTCACGCTGCTCGCGCGGCACGCCCTTGGTCCCGGCCCCACTCACCGGGCAGCATCGATCAGGACACCGGGATTGAGAATCCCGGCCGGGTCCAACGCCGATTTGGCTGACCGCAACGCGAGTGCGAACGGTTCGGGCCGCTGCTGGTCGTACCAGGGCCGATGGTCGCGCCCTACCGCGTGGTGATGGGTGATGGTCCCCCCGGAACTCGACAATGCCTGCGAGACAGCGGATTTGATCTCGTCCCACTGCTCGGCCGTCTGCCCCCACCGCCCGGCGGCGTAGATACCGAAGTACGGCGCCGGACCATCCGGATACACATGCGTGAACCGGCAAGTCACCACTCCGGTGATCCCGAGGGCCTCGAACGCCTTGGCCGCCGCCGCATGCACCGCCGCCCGCAATTCATCGAAACGATCCCAGGTGCAAGCGGTTTCGAAGGTCTCCACGATCATCGACTGCGCCGCCAGCGCATCCCGCTGATACGGCATCCGCAAGAACGAGGACCGCCACGTGTCCGCGGCCCCGGAGCGCGCCGGATCCGCTTCTGAGTCGGTCGACCGCACCCCGTCCGGCACCTTCCCGCCATGGTCCCGGCAGATCTGCAGCGCCCACGACATCGGCTCGTCGACCGGATGATCCGCCGATTCGAACCCCAGCACCAGCACCCCGCCGGCAGTGGGCGTGCCCGCGTTGAGGAACGCCTCGACCGGATCCAGCAACCGGCAATTGGCCGGAAACAACCCGGATTGCGCGATCCCACGGGTGGCAGCGACCGCCGCGCCGTAGTCGTCGAACAGCACCGACGCACCCGCCCGCCACCGCGGCCGCGCCTGTACCCGCATCCACGCCTCGGTGATCACACCCAGAATGCCTTCGGATCCGAGGAACATCCGATCCGGCGACGGCCCCGCCCCCGAGCCCGGCAACCGGCGCGACTCGCTGACCCCCACCGGAGTCACCACCCGCATCGACTCGACCATGTCGTCGATATGGGTATAGACGGTCGCATAGTGCCCGCCCGCCCGGGTCGCCAACCACCCGCCGAGGGTCGAGAATTCGAACGATTGCGGAAAGTGCCGCAGCGTCAACCCTTCCGGCCGCAACGCCCGCTCCAGCGCCGGCCCCAACATCCCCGCCTGAATCCGCGCCGCCCGGCTGACCTGATCGACCTCCAGCACCCGGTCCAGCAACCCCAGATCCAGCGACACCGTCCCGGCATACTCCTCGACACCGCGCGGCTCCACCCCACCCACCACCGAAGTACCTCCGCCGAACGGGATCACCGCGATCCGCGCGCCCGCACACCAGTCGAGTACATCCACGACATCCTGCTCACTCCGCGGACGCACCACCAGATCCGGCACCTGATCCACCCGCCCGAGCAACATCCGCACCACATCCCGGAACGCCTGCCCGTGCCCATGCGCGACCCGGTCCGCGAGCTCACGAGAAGCCAACTCCGCCAAAGCCTTCGGCGGCTCGACCCGACTACCGGGCACCTCGAGCTCGGCAAGCGCAGGCGGCTCGTGCACGGTCAGATCCGCCCCCGGCATGATGTCACCCACCCTGCGCGTGAGCGCGGCACGTTCCGCACCGACCACCGCGTCCTCGACGTTCCCCCAGCCCCACCACGACCGCGCCACAGCCGTCTCCTCTCGACCCAGCCAGCAATTGACCTGAAGGTAATTTACTTCCGAGTCAATTACAAGGGTGGCGACCGTCCCCGAAGGTGGTCATCTACCGAGGCAGCTCCGCCACCGTCACTTGGCGCGGTTCCCCGCTTTTCTGTCGAGCACATATTGAACCGAGGGGCTGATCTTCTTATCGGTGCGATGCACGCAGCCCATCCAGCAGCAGGGCCGACGCTTACCCTCTTTCAACTCCGCGACAGCCCTGTCGACATGCTGTTCCCTGGTTTCGGCCTTCTTCACACTGATCGTCCAGCAGATCCACTCATTGCGAGCGAGGGGCGTCAGGTCCTCCCACGCCGCCAACGCCTCGGCATCAGCAACCAAGGACGCCCGCAAATCGTCCGGAATCGCATGCACCACGCCGCCGGAGACCTTTTTCCCAGCCATGACCAGCAGTTTACGCGTCGAGGTAGCCAGCGCCGGGCCCCACGCAAATCTGAAAGGAGATGTCGCCGGAGGTTGTTGCGGCGGTACGGTTCCCGGGTTTGGACGGCCCGGAAATGCAAAACACCGCGCGGCGCGCGGTGTTCGAATCGTCTTTATGGTGGTCCTAGCTGGTTTCGAACCAGCGACCTCTCGCGTGTGAGGCGAGCGCTCTCCCGCTGAGCTATAGGACCTTAACGGGGCGTTCAGGCGGCTGTTTCTCGCCGTTCCGAACGAGATGGAACCTTAGCATGTACCACCGGGGAGGCACCAAATCGCCACTCAGAACTGGTGAAACATTGTGTGGCGCAAGTGAGCGCGGTGGAGTGAGCAGCGGGTCGGCTGGGTGCACTGAGCGGACTGTGGCCACGCCGCAGCACGGTGACAGCTCGACACGAGGCAGCAAGCAGGGCGTCGGGCATGGAGCCCGCGTGAGGGCACTGGTTCAATCCCAGTATCGCGAGAGGCGGCGGGGGCGTGAACTACATACGTGTCATTTACCCCTTTTGACCAGGCGATTTGTTGCATACGCCGATGGTCGGCTAATGTTCTCTCTCGTCGGAAGGACAGCCGCGAGGCCGCCCGGAAAGACATGCGGATGTAGCGCAGTGGTAGCGCATCACCTTGCCAAGGTGAGGGTCGCGGGTTCAAATCCCGTCATCCGCTCGAGAGGTAGGGCAGTAATACGCCTTTCCCCTTTATGTACGGTGGAGTGGCCGAGTGGTGAGGCAACGGCCTGCAAAGCCGTGCACACGGGTTCGATTCCCGTCTCCACCTCGCGCGATTAGCTCAGCGGGAGAGCGCTTCCCTGACACGGAAGAGGTCACTGGTTCAATCCCAGTATCGCGCACCATCAGACACGAGTAAGGCCCCCTTTCGAGGGGGCCTTACTTGTGTTTGGGGGTGTTGTAGCCGAGGTTGCCGCGGGTGAGGGTCAGGGCTAGTAGGCCGGAGGCGGACATGACGGTGACGTCGATCCATTGGTAGACCGGGTCGATGGCGGCGGCTTGGAGGCCGTAGGCGAGGTTGGCGAAGGTGTGGGCGGTGACGATGAGCATTACGTTGCCGTGGGAGATGTTGTAGAGCCAGCCGAGGACCAGGGCGAAGCCGGTGGTCGACAGGAGGTAGAGGGGGTAGTTCAGGTTGTGTTGGGCGACAGCGGGATTCCACCACAGCGGGAGGTGCCAGAGGGACCAGAGGATGCCGAGGAGCAGGTTGGCGGACCAGGGTGGGAGCAGGGATTGCAGGGCGGGGAGGGCGTAGCCGTGCCAGCCGAATTCTTCGTCGATGCCGCCGCCGAGAAGGAAGGTGAAGGCGAACATCGGAGCCAAGGCGGCTAGGCCGGCGAGTGCGCCTGCGGAGTCCCAGGTCGCGCCTGCGAGGAGCTGGATGGGGAGGGTTCCGAGCACCATCGCGGCCATGCCGGCGGTTGCCAGGAGGTAGAGCCGCGGGGTGGCGCGCCAGTGGAAGGCGCGGCGCAGGAATGGGCGGATGCCGGTGCCGCCGCAGGCTGTGCTGGCGCAGATCAGGGCCGCGAGCAGGGGGCCGAGGCCGCCCGGGATCATCAGGGCGAGCCAGGGCAGGTCGAGCGGGAGGGTGCCGCGCTCGATCAGGGCGGCTGGGATCCACCACATCCAGGTGAGAACGAACGCCAGGGTGAAGTAGACGATGATGGGGCGCGGGCCGATTCGCTGTGGCGGGGCAGCTCGATCGGTTACTCGATGCGAGGACATGTTCGCACCGTAAACAGCACGGCCTCAACGCAACTCAGTCTGAAGTACTGGCCTCCCCTCATACGCGGAGGTGATATTCGCGTCAGGTAAGGGTGGCGGCTACGTATCGGGCGGCTTCGGCGAGGAGGGCTTGGTCGTAGGGGGCGTCCTTGGTGGACTTGCTGGACATGATGGCCAGGATGATCGGGGGCGTGCCCGGGGGCCAGAGGATGGCGATGTCGTTCAAGGTGCCGTAGTCGCCGGTGCCGGTTTTGTCGGCGACGCGCCAGTCCCCCGGGATTCCGGCTCGGATGCGTTGGGCGCCGGTGCGGTTGCGTTCGAGGAGGTCGAGGAGGAAGGAGCGTTTGTCGGCGGGGAGGGTGTCGCCGAGAACGAGGGTGTGGAAGTCGGTGGCCAGGGCGCGGGGGGTGGAGGTGTCGCGGGGGTCGCCGGGGGTGGCTTCGGTGATGAAGGGTTCGACGCGGTCCATGCGGGTGACGGTGTCGCCGAGGGTGCGGGTGAAGGCGGTGAGTTCGGCGGGGCCGCCGAGGGCGCGGAGCAGGAGGTTGCCGGCGGTGCCGTCGCTGTAGCGGACGGCGGCGTCGCAGAGGGCGCGGAGGGTCATGCCGGTGCTGACGTGGTCGCGGGTGATGGTGGAGCTCTTCATCAGGTCGGCGGAGGTGTAGGCGAGGACGGTGTCCAAGTGGGACAGGGGGTTTCGGTGCAGGATGGCGGCGGTGGCAAGGGCCTTGAAGGTGGAGCAGAAGGCGAAGGGTTCGTCGGGGCGGTGGGTGAGGGTGCGGCCGGAGGCGGTGGCGAGGGCGTAGACGCCGAGGCGGGCGTCGAATTGTTGTTCCAGGGTGAAGAGTTGGTCGTGACGGTCGGGAGGTGGGGCGGTGACGGGCGCGAGCTCGGTCGAGGGTGCGGCCTCGGGCGTGGTGGTGGGCTCGGTCGCGCACGCGGCAAGCGGTAGTAGCAACGCCGCTCTCAAGAGCGCCCGGCGGTCCATGAACTGCTGCGACAACGTCATGCACACCTCTTTCGGTCACGCCGCGAAAGGATGGGCGGCAGACCCACGCCTATCGGATCAGGTACCGGACGTACTCTCCCAGCCCCTGCGCACCACAACAACATCAATCGGCTCACTGCGAGCGGTCGCCGGGCCCTTGTTAACGTGCCTTATGACCAGCGAATCCGCGACACACCGCCGCGAGCAGCTCCGGGAGTTCCTGCGGGCCCGTCGAGCACGGATCGCACCCGCCGATATCGGGCTCCCCACGGTAGGTCGGCGACGGACGCCGGGTCTGCGCCGGGAAGAAGTCGCGATGCGGGCCGGGGTCGGGGTGTCCTGGTACACATGGCTGGAGCAGGGGCGCGACATCACGGTGTCGGGTGAGGTACTGGACGCGGTCGCGAAGGCGCTGCTGCTGAGCGAACCGGAGCGGGCGCATCTGTATCTGCTCGCCGGGTTGAATCCGCCCGTCGCGAGGCCGGTTTCGGGGCAGGCGGTCAGTGCCGAGGTACTGCATCTGCTGGATGCGTGGGGCCCGCGGCCGGCCGTATTGCGGGATCGATCCTGGAATATCTTGGCGTTCAACGACACCGCGCGGGTCGTGTTCGGATTCGATGGGGGCCCGCAGAATTGCTTACGCACCTTCTTCGTCAACCCGCGCTACCGCGCGATGCACGACGTGTGGGCCGCGGCTGCCCCGGCAGTGGTCGGCGCTTATCGGGCGGACGCCGCGCACTTTCCGGGTGACGGCGAATTCGACAGGGTGGTAACGGAACTCAGCGCCGCGAGTCCCGAATTCGCGGAGCTGTGGGAACGGCACGAGGTGGCCGCGCCGGCGCAGGCGGTGAACGCGATGCGGCATCCCGAGGTCGGTGAGCTGTATTTCGAGACGACGACGCTGACCGTGGCGCACCATCCGGAATGGTCGCTCATCCTCTACAACCCGCAGGAAGGCAGCGAGACCGCCGGGCGGCTGGACCGGCTGCACCGCATCCGGCTGACTGCCTAGCCTGGTGGCGCCACACCTACGATAAGCGCGCACTGGTTGCGGCCGGCGCTGCTCGGCACGCTGAAGCCATGACGCCCAACAGTTTCCGATTCGACGGCAAAATCGCGCTTATCACCGGCGGGACCAGCGGGATGGGTCTGGCCACCGCGCGCCGACTGCTCGACGAAGGCGCGCAGGTGATCATCACGGGGCGGGACAAGGCCCGGCTCGACGCCACGGTGGCCGAGCTCGGTGACCGGGTCCTCGGAGTGGCCGGTGACGCCGCGAATCTCACCGACCTCGACAACCTGGTCACGGCGGTCCGGGAGCGGTTCGGACGGATTGATGTCGTGTTCGCCAACGCGGGGATCGGCGCTTTTCAGTCGCTCGACGCTGTCACCGAGGACGAGTTCTACCGTGTCATCGACAGCAACTTCAAAGGAGCGTTCTTCACCATTCAGAAATCGCTGCCGCTGCTGGCTGATGGTGGGTCCATCGTGATCAACGCGTCCTTCGCCCTGCACCGCGGATCACCCGGCGCCGCACTGTATTCGGCGAGCAAAGCCGCGGTGCAGAACCTGGCCCGGACCCTCGCCGCCGAATTGGCGCCCCGGGGGATTCGCGTCAACGCCGTGAGCCCCGGGTACATCGACACCCCGGCGTTCCGGGCCGAGCTCTCCCCCGAAATCCGGTCGGTCGCCGGGGCCGGCGTTGCCACCGGCAGGGTCGGGACCGCGGAGGAGGTCGCCGCCGTGGTCGCGTTCCTCGCCGCCGCGGAAGCGTCGTACATCAACGGGCACGAGTTGCTCGTCGACGGCGGGCTGACCACGGTGATTCCCTCGGCGATGGTGTAACCAGGCCGACTGGGGGACGCGGGCCGCGTACGACCGGAGTTGTCGGTGTTCGCGGCTAGGCTTTGCCGGACAGTGGCGGAGTCGAGGGAAGGGGCACCGATGACGGCTGATGCGCAGGCAGCGCCCGAGACGGGTGCGGACCTCGAGTTCGCCGATGATCTCGAGACGGACGTGTCGTTCGGTCTGGAGGAGGTCAACGAGGTACTGGCCGAGTTGATCGAGGGGCAGGCCGAGCGCAGCAGACGGGATGCGGACATCCTCGGATTGCGGCTCGGGGTCAGCGGGGCCCGGCCGGAGACGCTGGCTCGCATCGGGTCCCGCTACGATCTGGCGCGGGATCGGGTGCGGCAGCTGCACACCCGGTCGGTCGGGCAGATGTTGCGGGAATTGCCGCTGAGCGGGTCGCGGCTGGCGGCGTTCACGCGGCGGTATCCGCTGGCGGCGCGGGATCCCGCGTTGACACGGGCGCTGTTGGTCGAAACGTATGCGACCGAGACGGATCTGGTCGGCAACGAGCTGTCGTATCTGAAGCTGCGGCTGGCCGGGCACCCGCCCGAGGACGCGAAACGGGTCGCGGGGTATGTCATGCAGCGGATCATGGCGTGGCAGAAGAAGACGAACCGGCGGCTGGCGAAACTGCAGGATGCTGGGCCGGTAGCGACCAGCCAGGTGAATTCGTTTCTGGGGCAGGTGGATTGGGCTGGCGGGAAACCCGCGGCGTTGCCGAAGCAGTCGGCGCGCACCATCGACGGGGATGATGATGGGCGCGGCCGGTTCTACCTGGACAAGGTAGGCCGCGACGTACGGTTCGACTCCGCGCTGCAAGCGCGCCTGTTGCAGACGCTGAACGCCAGCGAGCTCGTCGACACCTTCCAAGAGCATCCGAGTGCGATCGGCTTCGAAGTCGACGGGGCCGAACAGGTCACCTATCCGACGATCGCCGCACGATTCACCGACGGGCGGGTGGCGCTGATCGACGTCCAGCCGCTCGGCCACGTCGGCTTCCACGTCAACCGCGCCGCCTCGGCGGCCGCCCGCGCCCACGCGCACAACAACGGGTGGGGCTGGCTCGTGTGGACAGGTAGCCATATCGGCATACCGGAACTGCTGCACCGCAAGGTGGACGGCCACCTCGAGAAGCGACTACGCGACCAGCTCACCAGCGGACCGGTGTTCTGGTCGACCGTGCGTCAACTACGCGACGAAACCGGCCTCGACCTGCTCGACTTCACTGCGCTGATCCTGCGCAACGACTGGCGCTGGGACCGAGCACCATTCCTCCTCCGCGCCGGCAACTGACCGCGCTCCCCCCGAGCCGCCCTCAGCGCACCACCATCGCGCCCGCGACGAAGGTGACGATCAGCATCATCGAGCAGTAGGTGACCAGCTGCCAATGGCTGATGGTTTCCTGCAAGCCCTTGATGGTGACGCGCAGGGATGCGTCGATGCGATGGTGGTCGGCCAGTTTGCGGTTCGCTTCGGCCAGGGAGTCGGCGTGCTCTTCGGTGTCGAGTTCGGCGCGTTCCAGGCGGCTGGTGAGCTTCATGATCTGTTTCTGCTTGTCGCGGACCGACTTCCGGGACAGGGCCAGGGCGGTGCGCTGGTTTACCAGCTCCTGCCGCTGGCGGGCGATCACCATCGCTTGCGCGTGCGTATGGTGCGTCCAGTCGGTCACGGTGCCCCAGCCTCCTGTCAGTTCGTCGCGGTAACCCCAGACGATCGTGCCGGACAGAAAACCCTCCAAGAAATCGCGTAGTTCGAACGGGCCGGGGCGCGGTGTCGCCAGTGCGCTGCCGTCCGAGGTGAGCATGCCTGATTCGATCAAGTAGTCGCATGCGGGCGGTGCGAAATTCGCGATGCCGAGCGCGGGTAGGTGCGCGACCCAGTAACCGGGCTGGCACAGCCACAGCACGCTCTCACAGCCAGCTTCGCGCAGCCGTTTCGTGTGTTCGACGGCGCCGGCACGGTCGAGTGGGCCGGAGCGCACCTCGATGGCGTACTCGCGGTCGCCGATCCGGTAGTAGATGTCGACCGGCAGCGTGCCGATGCGGCGGTCCACTTCGGCTTCGTCGGCGCCCATGGCGAGCAGGCGGCCACACAGCCAGTATTTGAGGCGCTGGATATCCCATTGGGCGTCCGCGCATTCCGGGCACCGGCAGCTGTAGCGGGAGATGCCTGCGGACCTGCCACCGGAATCCTCCGGAGCTTCGCCGATCCCGAGTTCGGCGAGCACCGCTCGGCGCCCGCAAGCCTTGTCCGCACGCTGCTTGGTTCGCACGCGATCACACCCCTGCCCATAACCACCGCTTGGTCTCGCGACCTAATCCATAGATCAAGAGTGCGTCAGATGTGCCTCGCTCGCCAGCCCCCTATACCCCGCGCCCGGGTGCGCCACAACTGGTGAAAACCTCTCGACCAGCCGATGTGTGGTGCATCACAAGGGATTTCGCAGCGACATGCGAGACGATCGCCACAGAAATTCCTGTCGATTGACAGTTCCGGCCAATCGCGCGAAACGGCACAGTAATAATTCCGAGACCAAACTGCCGGAACCGGTGGACTTCTCGAGCGATTGCCCAGCCCAGCGGCGGTACGGGCGACAGACAATATCGGGCAACACCGACATGGCCCAGCCGACATCGCGCCCAGCCTCGACACAGCGGGAAACCGGACAATCCGGTGCGCCGGGCAAGTTGCTGGAGAACTTTCGCGCACGCGAAAGTCCCAGCGGGCACGTGAGGTTGGGCGCTCGCCCCGCATACCCCTCGGTTCGCGGATAGAATCGCCCGGGCCACGGGCGTGATCGCGCACTCGACGGGGAAGTAGGTACGGATGGAGCACGGCCAGCAGGGCGGCGACGATTCGATCGGCGAGATCATATCGGGCATCGCGGAGATTTTGCGCGAAGTCAGCGACAAGCTGGATGCAGTGGCGGCCCGCGTCGACGGCGCACGCGACGAGAGCTCGGTCGCCGCGCGGTTGGCGAAGCTCGAGGCCTGGGCTTTCCGTACCGACCAAGACATTTCGAAGCTGGGTACGCGGATCGAGGGGGTCGAGGGTGGGCCGCGGGCCGGGCTCGGGGCAGCGGTCACCGGATCGGGGTCCGGCTCCGATCCGAGCACCAGAAGCGAATCGGCCACCAGGAGTGAGCCCGCAACAGGATCCGAATCGTTCTCCAGATCCGAACCCGTCACATGGTCCGAGCCGGGCTCTAGGTCCGAGCCAGGCACCAGATCCGAATCGAGCACCAGATCCGAGGCGGGCACGAGAACTGGGTCGGTCACCAGCTCCGAGACCGTCGCGAGGTCCGAGCCGGTCATCAGAACCGAACCCGCTGTCCGCGACGAGCCCGCGACCCGCGCCGAACGCCGTGAGCTGGCCCGCGCCGAGAACCCCACTCCCGCTCAAAGCGAACTCCCCCAGCGCAGCACCCTGCCACAGCGGGGCGGCGCCCCAGCACGCGCCGAAGCCGAGCCCCGCGCCGAACGTCCGCTGCCGCGTGCGGTTGCCAACCGCGGCCCGCAGGCCCCGGCCCGTGCCGATCAGTCCGAACCCCTCAGTGCTCGCGGCACCGCGCCCGTCGCGGACACCGCGTTCAGTAGCGAACGCCGGTTGCCGACCGTGCCCGCGGCCCTGAACGACTGGGTCGAACCCGTCGACCCCGCCCCCGCGCTGTCCTCCGAACGCCTCGAGCCGGTCGGAATCACCCCGCGCAGTGACCGTTTCACCCCTACGGGCATCACCGAGGCCGCACCGACCACTGCCCCGCAGGGCCTGGACTACGTCCCGTTGCGCTCCCGCACCGACGAGACACCGCGGAACCCCGCCCTCACCGAACTCCCGACCCGCACCCCCCAGTCGCCGGCCAACCTCAACGGCCGCTCCGAAAGCTTCAGCGGCAGCACCGAAATCACCGGCCGCTCCGAAACCCAAACTCCCGCAAGCGTCAACGGCCGCCTGGAAAGCCTCACCAGCCCGGACAACACCCACTTCACCGGCCGCCCCGACTCCTCCCCGCACATCACCGGCAGCGGCCGCCTCGAACCCCCGCTCAGCGGAGCCTTCGACTCCCTCACCCCAACCCCCAACGGCTCCGGCCTCACCTCCCCCCGCCCCGAACCCGACATCGCAACCACGGCCCCCCAACGCCCAACCGCCGAAGACAACGCCCACGTCGACAAGCTCCAAGCCATGCTCGACGAACTGAAACGAAACCCCCACGGCCCCTTCGGCCGCCCCCTCGGCACCCCACCCGGCGAGCTACCCGCCTAACGCCGCACTCCCACATCGCCCGAACCCACTGCGCTGGCGACGCCCTCACCCGCTGCACGGACACGGCCATCAAGCCAAGCACCACAGTGGGCCTACAAAGGTTCCTCACACAGCCATCGGCCAGTTCACACACAGTGCGGCAAAGTGACGTGCCCGTTGCGTGTGTGACCTAAGGGATCAACGCCGCATTGCTGCGCTCACCACGTCATCCCGAGCCAGGATGGGCGGGGCTGGCGGCGAGGTGTTTCGCAGTGAACTTCCCGGCGTCACAGCGTGACACCTGGCGCACGGCGTCCTCGAAGCCTGTCGCCGCCTGAGTACGAATTCGCCTGCCACGTAGCGCTTTTCCAACCTGCGATGGGAGTGTCAACCGCGACCGAGTAGCCATGCCGCACAGCCGGTCTGACAAACCTCGGCCCAAATAGTGGGCCACCAAGCAACTCCTGACAACGGTGTATACGGCCTGCGGCGAAGGAATCGCCGGTCATACAAAGCTGGCGCGGTAGCCACACGCCCTCGTGTCGTACTGCTACGCGGGATCCGGCCGAATCGGACAGATGACTCCGACCACGCGGCATTGCCGGAGCAGATACCCCTTGGCGCGGAACACGACCCGACCGGCGTCTGGCTCCAGCCAGGCGGGGATAAGTGGGACATCAGTGTGGTGCACTCTCGCGGTTTCCCTCGGTGATGTCCCGGTTGATGACGACCTCAGGGGGAGAACGCGCGAGGTGCTGCAGCGGTGGCCAGCCGCCCGCATGCCGCCGAAGGGGACCGCACGATCTCGTCACACAGCCGTCCGCCAGTTCACACACGATGCAGGCGATGTGAGGTGCCCGTTGGGTGTGTGACCTCAGGGATCGAGGCTGCGAAGAGCATGGCAGTCGCATCGCAGCACCACGCCCCGACCTGCCCGTCCGCCTCCGCGCGTGAAGTTCGCACGGGTGTCCGCCGACGGCGGTTTGCGGCGGGGCGCTGATCGAGGGTGGCTTGCCGCAGGTTGTCGCGAGGTCGCCTAGCCAGGGTGGACGAGGCTGGCGCCGAGATGCTCGGCGGCGAATTGGCCGCCGCCACAGCGTGGGACGCGGCGAATGAGCGCCGGGCGATGGCCGGTTGGGGTTACCGGGTTGCGTTCGAGATCGCAGACTGGTTCTGGTCGGTGAGACGCTCGAGGGTCTTGTCTCGATGGCGGGGCCTCCCCGCGATCGCAGAACGTGCCGCGGTGCGGGGAGGGGGGTCAGCGGTGGTCGGCGTGGGGGCGTTGGGGTTGGGGGTAGAGGGGTTCGGTGGGGGGTTGTTTGTCGGCGCTGGGTTGTTTGCGTTCGCCGAGGCCGCGGTAGGAGGACGGCTTTACTGGGCGGAGCCATTGGGCGAGGCGGGTGCGGAGGGGTAGTCGGAAGTGCAGGTCCGACAGGAGTTCGTCGATGTTGTGGAGGGTGAAGGGGGTGACGGTGGTGCCGTGGGAGTGGTGGCCGGCGGTGCCGGCGTCCATCCAGCGGAGGCGGTCCTCGACTTGGGCGGCCATGTCTTCGGGGGCGGGGAGGGGGATGCGGCCCTGGAGGAGGGCGGCGGTCCAGTGGGCGCCGACTTCGGCACTGAGGGTGGCGACCGGGGAGGCGTTGTAGCCGGCGAAGGTCAGGTTGGGGACGGTGACGGGGAGGATGTGGCGGTGCAGGCGGAAGTTGCCGTCGTCGTCGGTGAGCTGGCGCTGGATGTAAGGGGTGAGGAAGGGGACGCGCTGCTGGAAACCGGTGGCGCACACCACGATGTCGGCGGGCAGCTGCTCGCCGTTGTCGAGGGCGACGGCGGGCCCCTGTGGCGTGCCGAACATTTCGGTGATCGAGGTGTCGCGGGCGACGTAGATGCGGCCGTCCCGGATCTGCTCGAAGAAACCCTCGGTGGCCAAGGAGAAGGTGCTCTGCGCGATCTCCTCGAAGCGGGTGCCGGGCACCAGGTCCAGTTCGCGCAGCTGGGTCCGCTTGGTGGCGAGCTCGCGCAGCAGGTCGAAGTTGCTGTCACGGAAGGAAACCCCGCCGCCGTGCAGGAACCGTTCGAACCAGCCGAGCTGCTGGTAACGGAAGTGCGCCTCGCCCAGCCTGGTCAGCATCAGGCGCTCGTAGTCGAAGCCGGGCGCGACCTTGCGCGGCAGCTTCCACAGCAGCCGGCGCGCCACCACCGTCGTCGACGCCGCGACATGGCTGACGGCCTCGGCGATATCGCAGGCGGACTGGCCGTAGCCGACGATGACGACATTGCGCCCGCGCGCCCACTCGGCGTCATGGAAGTCGGTGGAGTGACACAGGTACCCGCCGGCCGACTGGAACTTGTCGGCGCCCCGGTACTCGGGCATGGCCGGTTCGCTGTAGACGCCGTTGGCGATCACCAGGTGATCGCAGGAGGTGCGGTGGATCCCGGTCTCGTCGCGGACCTCGAGCAGCCAGCCGCTGTCGACCGGGTCCGCGGCGACCACCTCGGTGCCCAGCCGCAGGTTCTCCCGCAACCCGAACTGCTGCACATACCGTTCCAGATAGGCCTGCATCTGCGCCCCGTCGGGCACGCGGGGGTAGTCCTCGGGCATGGGGAAGTCCGAGAAATGGTAGGTGTTGCGGCTGTTCTGCGTACGCAGCCCCGGATAGCGCCGGGACGCGCTCCACACACCCCCCACGTCCAGAGTCCGGTCGAACACCTCGACCGGAAACCCTTCCCTGCTTAAAACCTTCGCGCTGGCCAGGCCTGCAACACCCGCACCAACGATCGCGATGCGGTTCCCGCTCGTCATGGGCACCGAGATTACCCGCATGCGCGCCCCCGCAATGCCCGCGCGCCCGATTTCGGCGGATACCAACAGGTTAGAACGCCGTTTACCGCGCGGTCACAACGATGCGGGCCTTGCCGCGCGGCACCGTGGTGATGTTGCGCACCCGCCCGCGTTCGGGTTTGCCGGTGGCCGGGGCGAGCGCGTAGCGGGTCAGGATCTCCCGCAGCACGACGCTGCCCTCCATCATCGAGAAGCCCGCGCCGAGGCAGCGGCGCACCCCGCCGCCGAACGGCAGCCAGGTGTGCGGCTCCACCTCGCCTTCCAGGAACCGGGCCGGCCGGAACGCCTGGACGTCGGCGTAGTTCTGCGGGCTGCGGTGCGCCAGCGTGATGGAGCAGCTGACGGTGGTGCCCGCGGGCAGCGTCCACCCGGCGACGGTGGTCTCGGTGGTGAGCCGGCGGACCGCGCCCGGGATCACCGGATGCAGCCGCATGGCTTCCTTCAGCACGGCTTCCAGCCCTTTGTCGTCCTCGTCCCGCGCCGCCTCGAACGCCTGCCGCTGCACCGCGGGATTCACCGACAACTCGGAGAGCGCCCAGGACAGCGCCGCGGCGGTCGTCTCGTGCCCGGCCAGCAGCAGGGTGATGAGCTGATCGCGCAGTTCGGCGTCCGTCAGCGGCGGCTCGTCGCCCGCCGAACCGACGTGCAGCAGCCGCGACAGCACGTCGGCCCGTTCGGCGAGGTCGGGTGCGGCACGGCGCGCGGCGATCTCGCGATACAGCAGGTCGTCGACGGCGATCAGGTTGCCGTGGAAGGCCTGCCACGGCCGGAACCGCCGCAGGACGGGTATCCGCAGCCCGGCGTACTGCAACGCCCCGACATCGACGATCCGACGCAGGCGCGGCACCAGCTCGGCCCGAGTGGCCGCGTCGGTGACGCCGAAGACCACGCGCATGATGACCTCGAGGGTCAGCGCGTTCATCCGATCCAGCGTGATCACCGTGGAATTCGGCTGCCACCCGGCGACCTCCGCGGCGGCGATCTCGGTGACCAGCTCGCGATAGCCGCGCAGCGACGCGTTGTTGAACGCGGGCAGCAGCAACTTCCGGGTCCGCGCGTGCTCGGCTTCGTCGGTGAGCAGCACCGAATGCTCGCCCATGACCGGGCCGAGGATGTTGTTCGCCTCGCCCGCGTGCATGGTGCGCGGGTCGCCGGCGAACACCTCCCGAATGTGTTCCGGGCGGGACAGGATCACGACATTGTCGTTGAACGGGGGCACCCGCACGGCGAAGACGTCACCGTAGCGCCGACGCAACGCGCCGAGGAACAGCGACCGGCGGCGCAGATAGAAGAAGGTCTGCACGAATGCGGGCAACGTGGGACCGGGTGGATAGGTCGCGGTCATCGAGCCTCCCTGAGGTGCGGCGTGCACTACAGCCAATCTCCCACATCCGCCGGGTGAGAACCTCCTGCCACAGACGGATCTGGACACCTGCTCGATTCACCGCGCACCCTGCCAGAATGGCCGCTACCCTCCGCAAATGAGCTCGATTGCCCCGGTCCTGCGCGGCGCGCGGATCGCGAATTCGTTCGCTTTCGCCCTGCAGGGGTTCTTCTTCGCCGTCGTGCTCACCGAATTACCGCAGCAGCAGGAGAAATTCGGGCTGTCCGACGAGCTGATCGCCGGCTCGATCGTGGTGGTGTCGCTGCTGGCGGGCGGCGGCAGCGTGCTGGCCGAACAGCTCGCCGTGCGCTGGTCGAGCCAGACCACCTTGCGCCTGGGTCTGCTGCTGATCACCGCGACCGGGTGCGCGATCGCGTTCGCGCCGAACACCGCCGGACTGCTGATAGCGCTGTGCGGCTACGGAATCGCCCTGGGCATGGTCGACGCGAGCACGAACATGCAGGCGGTCTTCATCCAGCACGGGTACGGCACCTTCATCCTGTCCTCGTTCTACGCGGCCTGGAGCGCGGGCTCGATCACCGGCGCGCTCTTCGTCGCCGGCGCCGAGGCGCTGGAGGTGACCCTGCGGCAGACCCTGCTCACCGCGGCGGTGCTGGTGCTGGTCGCCGGACTGGTGCTGGGTCCGCGCCTGCTCGCCGCCGACGAGGCCGAAGCGAGCCCCGCGGAACGACTTCCGAGCGAATCCGAGGCGATCCGCGCGGTGGCCCTGCGCGCGTACCTCGGCTTCGGCATCGCGATGGCACTGGTCTTCGCCATCGACATCGCCGTCGGCAGCTTCTCCGCGCTGTATCTGGAGAACGACGGCACGCTGCGCGCCGGCGCGTCCGCCGCCGCGCTCGCGCTGGCCGCCTATCAGGGCGCTTCGCTGCTGGCCCGGCTCACCGGTGACTGGTGGGTGCGCCGCTTCGGCCCGCGCCGGGTGGTGCGGGCCGCCGCCGCGATCGGCGTCGCGGGCCTGGCGCTGGTGGTCGCCGCGCCCGCGCCGGCCGTGGCCATCGCCGGATTCTTCGTCGCGGGCATCGGCTTGCCGGTGATCGCGCCGCTGTGCTTCAGCGAGGCCGGCCGGCTCACCAGCGGACGCGCCCTGGATTCGCTCATCGCCCGCCTGAACCTGTTCAACTACGCGGGCACGCTGATCGGCGGCGGGCTGGTGGGCGCGGTGGCGGCGGGGTTCAGTCATCGGGTGAGTTTCCTGGTCCCGCTGCTGTTCGCCGCGGTTCTGATCGTGCTCGCGGGCGTGTTCCACGCCCGTTCCGAAGCGGGTGAACGTCCGGCTGATCACCGGCGTGCTTCACTGGAGAAATGAGCAATTCACCGGTCATCGTGGACCGGGCCGGACTGTGGGACGCAGAGGCCCTCAGTGACGTTGCGGCCGCGACCTTTCCGCTCGCGTGCCCGCCCGACGCCACCGCCGACGACATCGACATCTTCATCACCGAGGTCCTCTCCGGCGAAAGGTTCGGCGACTACCTGACCGATCCCGCCTTCACCGTGCTCAAAGCCTGCGCGGACGGCGACATCGTGGGCTACGCGATGCTGCACGCGGGCGACCCGGCTGACCCGGAGGTGGCCGCCGCGGTAGACCTCAGCCCGGTGGTGGAGATCAGCAAGATGTATGTGCTGCCCGGGCACCACGGCAGCGGCATCTCCAAAGCGCTGATGCGGGCCTCGCTCCAACGGGCGCGGGAGGAGGGCGCGGCCGGGGTGTGGCTGGGGGTGAACCAGCGCAACGAGCGCGCGCAGCGGTTCTACACCAAGCACGGGTTTCAGCGGGTCGGGACCAAGACCTTCCTGGTCGGGCGGCAGCTGCACCACGATTTCGTGATGCGGCTGGTGTTCTGAGCTAGCTCTTCAGGAAGTCGACCAGGGCGGCCGAGAAGGCCGGATCCGCCACGGCCATCAGATGGTCGCCCGGGACGACGACCGCGCGGCCGTCGGGCAGTGCGGCGGCCAGGCGTTCGGGCTCGGCCGCGAACGGATCGGCCGCACCGGCGAGCACCAGTGCGGGAACGGTGATGCCGTCCAGCGTCTTGATCGGTTCCTCGTCGAGCCCTTTCGCGACCGCCCGGATCGCGTCGATGTCGGCGTGCACCGTGTCGGCGAGAATCCGGAACATCCGCGCGACCGGCGGCGCGGCGGACCCATCCCCCGTCATCGCCGCTTGCAGGTCTTCGACGTCGATGACGCGCCGATCGATGCCGCCACAATCGATGACCCCGGAGCCGATGCCGCCGACCGCCAGCTTCTCGACTCGTGGATCGGCAGCGGTCACCAGCAGCGAGATCACCCCGCCCATCGAATAACCCACCTGCACAACCTCATCCAGGCCCAGTTCGTCGTAGAGCGCGCGAACGTCCTTGGCCATGGCGGCCCAGGAGTAGCGGGCCGGATCATGCGGTTTCTCGGAACGTCCGTGCCCGCGTGCGTCCAGCGAGACCACGGTGTGCCCGGCCGCTTGCAGCGCGCGCACCACGCCCATCCCGATCCAGTTGGCCCCGGTATCGGCGACTACGCCGTGCTGCAACACCACCGGGACGCCCGCGCCGTCCCACACGCGGTAGCTGAGCTCCAGCCCGTCCCAGGTCTTGAACTTCGTCATGTCCGCAGCTTAGTGACGCCGGTCTCAGGTCTTGACAGTTCTATCTGTTCAGTCTTTACTGAACTCACTGATTCTTACAGAACAGACCAGACCTCAGGAGCAGCAATGACACCCGCCGCGATCCGCACCGAAGGCCTCACCAAGCACTACGGGAAGCATGTGGCACTCACCGACCTGGACCTGGATGTCGTCCAGGGCGAGGTGTTCGGCTTCCTCGGACCCAACGGCGCGGGCAAGTCCACCACCATCCGGATCCTGCTCGACCTGATCCGCCCGACCGCCGGCACCGTCGAGGTGCTCGGCGTCGACCCGCGCAAGGGCGGCGCGGAACTGCGCCGGCGGATCGGATATCTGCCGGGCGAGCTGGAGATCGAGGGCCGCAACACCGCCCGCGCCCTGCTCGAGTTCCTGGCCGATCAGCACGGAAACGTTCCGGCGCAACGGATTACCGACCTCGCCGATCTGCTGGACCTGGACCTGTCGCGCAAGGTCGGCGCGATGAGCAAGGGCAACAAACAGAAGGTCGGGATCATCGCGGCGTTCATGCACAACCCCGACCTGCTGATCCTGGACGAACCCACCTCCGGCCTGGATCCGCTGCTGCAGCAACGCTTCCTGGATCTGGTGAGCGCGGCCAAGGCCAACGGGCAGACGGTGTTCATGTCCTCGCACATCCTCTCGGAGGTGCAGCAGACCGCCGACCGCGCGGTGATCATGCGGGCCGGACGGTTGCTCGGCACCGAGAACGTGGAGGACCTGCGCCGCAGATCGCCCCGTGCGGTGGAACTGGTGTTCGGCGAGGAGATCTTCGCCGACGATTTCGCCCGGCTGCCCGGACTGCGCGATCTGACAGTCGAGGGAAAGACCTTGCGTTGCACCACCGAAGGCGAAGTGGACGGGCTGTTCAAGATGGCCGCCAAGTACCAGCTGGTGAGCGTGCTCTCCACCGAACCAGACCTCGAACAGATCTTCTTCAGCCTTTACGGCCGCTGAACCTTTTATCACACAGGAGAATTCGCAATGACTCGCTCGATCTTCACCCAGACTCTGACCGAACAGCGGCGCGGCCTGATCGGCTGGTCCGTCGGCCTGGCCATCGTGCCGATGCTGTATCTGCCGTCCTACCAGTCGCTCAAAGAGCAAGGCTCACTCGACATCCAGCAGAACAAGATGTACGAGGCGATGGGCCTGAGCGACTTCGCGAGCGCCACCGGCTATTTGAACGCCACCGTGTTTTCGCTGATGGGCCTGATCCTGTTGCTCATCTTCGCTGTCACCTTCGCCGCCCGCTCGGTAACCCAGGAGGAGAACGGCATGCTGGACCTGCTCCTGGCCCAGCCGATCAATCGAATCAGCTTGCTGGCGCAGCGATTCGCCGCCTTGGCGGTCCAGACGGCGATCGTCACCACGATTCTCCTGCTGAGCGTCATGGCCGGCGCGAGCCAGGGCAAGATGGATATCCCAGCGGGCAACATCGCCGCCGCCAGCGTCGGACTCGGACTGCTGGCCCTGGTCGTCGGCGCGATCACCCTGCTGGTCGGCGCGGTGACCGGGAAACGCGCTCTCACACTGGGTTTGGCATCGCTGGTCGCGGTCGGCGGTTACCTGGCCAACAACCTCGGCGGGATGTCGGAGAGCACCGAGTGGCTGCGCAAGCTGTCGCCGTTCTACTACGCCAACGGTGATTCACCCTTGGTGAACGGGTTCAACATCCTCCACCTGACGGTGCTGGTCGTCCTCGCGGCCGCGGCCCTGGCCGCCGCCCTCGGCGCCTTCGATCGCCGCGACCTCGCGGTCTGACTCCACCCCCCAGGGGGCGGGCCGACACACGGCCCGCCCCATTACCCGTCTTTCCGTCCACGAAGGGATACTCGACCAATGACCAGCCCCGAAGACACCGCAGTCGCCCCGACCCCCGAACAGTTGGCGTTCGTCGAGGAATTCGCGCTGGTCCTCGAACGCATGGGTCTGGTGCGGATGACCGGGCGGGCCGCGGCCTGGCTGCTGGTGTGCGATCCGCCGGAGCAGACCTTCGCCCAGATCGGGGACGCGCTCCAGGCCTCGAAAGGCTCGATCTCCAATGCGCTCAAGCAGCTCACCACGATGCGCTGGGTCGACAAGATCTCCAAGCCGGGCGATCGCAAGGACTACTACACGATCCGCTCGGGCATCATGCCGGAACTACAGCGCCAGCAGCTCGCCCAGTACGGCCCGCTCACCGAGACGACCGCACGCGGGCTGGCACTGTTCGAGGATCCCGACGGCCCGAAGGCCGGCCGGGTACGCGATATGCACGACTTCTTCGTCTGGTTGAGCAAAGAGATGCCCGTGCTGCTGGACCGCTGGGACGCCGAGCGCGGGCAGTCGTGAAAGCCGCTGCCCTGGATCAGGACAGCAGCTTCGCCCGCAACGCCGCGACATCGGCGTCGGAGAGCCCCAGCCCGTCGCGCACGTAGGCGCCGAAGTCGCCGTAGCTCTGGTCGACCTGATCGAAGGCGCCGTCCAGCCAGGACTGCTGCACACCGTTGAGCCCGTCGCCCTCGGTGGCGCCGCGGTAGACGTTGGACAGCAGGTAATCCTGGGTGACGGTGTCGCGATCCACGCCCAGGATCGTCAGCAGGACCGCCGCGGCCCAGCCGGTGCGGTCCTTGCCCGCGGTGCAATGGAACAGCACCGCACCGTCTTTCGTCTCGATGATGTCGCGCAGCACGGTGGCGAAGGCCGCGTTCGCGCCCGGCGCGGTGATGAACGCGCGATACAGATCGTCGCCCCCGGTGAGCGTGGTCATCATGGTCTGCGGCGGAGCCTGCCCGATGACATCGACCCAGTGTTCGGTCGCGCCCGCGGGCACCCGGTCCGGGGCGATGGTGCGCTCGTAGACCGTGCGCAGGTCCTCCACGACGCGCACGGTGCCCAGCGCGGCCAGATCCTCCGGGGTGGCGTTGTTGAGCTGGCCGGTGCGGAACACCAGGCCGGTACGCACCAGACGACCGTCGGTGGTGCGGTAGCCGCCCACGTCGCGGGCGTTCTGGACGCCGGTCAGGTGCAGCGAGCGGTCGAACTCGGTGGCCGCGGCCGGAGCGGCCAGCGCCGTTCCCACGACCGGCCCGAAGGCGATGGCAAGGCCGGTAGCCGCGGCGACACAGCCGCGCAGGGCACGATCTCGAGACACGCGGAACTCCTTACATCGGTTCGGGCGGGGGTCTGCTGCTACTTCACGCGGTCGCGGCTTCGAACCGGGAAAGCGCCAGCAGCCGGGAGATTGCCCGGAGGTACTTCTTTCGGTAACCGCCGTCCAGCATCTCCTGGGAGAAGATCTCGTCCAGTTTGGCACCGGACACGGTGACCGGAACACTGGCGTCGTAGAGCCGGTCGGCGAGCACGACGATGCGCAGCGCGACCGCCTGATCGGTGACCGGGTGCACGCCGGAGATGAAGACGGCCGAGACCCCGGAGATCAGCGCACCGAACTTCGACGGATGCAGGGTGCTCAGGTGCCGCAGCAGTTCGTCGTAGTCGTCGAGCGTGGAATGCGGTGTGACAGCGGCCCGTTCGGCCAGCACCTCGGACGAGGTGGGTTCCGGCGCGGGCGGCAGATCGCGGTGCCGGTAGTCCGGACCGTCCACGCGCACCGGATCGAAGATCGCGCCGAGCTTCTTGATCTCGCGCAGGAAATCCTGTGCGGCGAAACGGCCCTCACCGAGCTGGCCGGGCAGCGTATTGGAGGTCGCCACGATCGACACGCCGCGCGCCGAGAGCTCGGTCAGCAGGCGCGAGACGAGCATGGTGTCGCCCGGATCGTCGAGCTCGAACTCGTCGATGCACAGCACGCTGTTGCCGGACAGCCGCTCCACGGCGTTGTTGAAGCCGAGCGCGCCGACCAGGTTGGTGACCTCGCCGAACGTGCCGAACGACTTCGGCGCGGGCGCGCTGTGGAAGATCGAGGCCAGCAGGTGGGTCTTACCGACGCCGAACCCGCCGTCGAGGTACAGGCCCGCGCCGGTGACCGGCTTCTTCTTGCCGAAGAGGCTCTTCTTGTTCGCCGCCTTGTGGATCGCGGCGACCTGACCGGCGAACTGCTCGGCCTTGGCGACCGCGGCGGCCTGGCTCGGCTCGTTCGGGTCGGGAATGTAGGAGGCGAAACTGACCTCGTCGAACATGGGCGGCGGCACCATCTGGGCCACGAGTTGATCCGCCGGCACCTCAGGGTGACGGTCGACGAGGCGTTCCTGCATGGACAAAGCGTACGGACGTGGTGTGATCGTGAGTCATGCAGCGTATCCCCAATGCGATCCAGCTCACTGCGCATACCCACCCCGCCGGCTCCGCAAGCTCCGCCGGCTGCCATCCCCCAGCACTCGACGCCGACGGCTTAGCCGAGCTGTACGCCTACCCCACCAGCCTCGATGCGCCCTGGGTCCGAACGAACTTCGTCTCCAGCATCGACGGCGCGGCCACCGCGGGCGACAAATCGGAGGGACTCGGCACGCCCGCCGACAAACAGGTCTTCATGCTCCTGCGCGATCTGGCCGACGTGATCCTGATCGGCGCGGGCACCGTGCGCGCCGAGAACTACGGCGGCGCGCGCACCGACGCCCATCGCCGGCGCAAGCTCTACGCCCAGGGCTTCGGCGGGCACCAGGACGGCGCGCCGCCGCCGATCGCCGTCGTCACCGCCGGCGCCGCGCTGGAACCCGGCAGCCGGCTGTTCACCGACACCGAGGTGCCGCCGCTGATCATCACCACCGCCACCGCGCCCGAGGACCGCAAACGCGCCCTCGCCGACGCAGGCGCGGAAGTCATCGAGGCCGGCGGCGTGGCCGTCACCCCGAAGGCGCTGCTGAGCGTGCTCGCCGAACGCGGGCTGCACCGCGTGCTCTGCGAAGGCGGCCCGCACCTGCACGGCGAACTGCTCGCGGCCGACCTGGTCGACGAGCTGTGCCTGACCACCGCGCCGCTGCTGATCGGCGGTACCGCGCGGCGAATCGCGTTGTCCGCCCACGAGTTCCAATGCACCATGACGCGCCGCCATCTGCTGCTCGACGAGGACGGCACCATCCTCACCCGGTGGGTCCGGCGCTGACGCAGCTGAATCCCATTGGCCTGCCTCATTGCGGCCTCCGTGGTCACGCTGCGCCACCGCCTCCGGCCGCTGAGCTCACCAGGCCTGTGGCAGGCTGTAGCGCATGCGCTGGACTCGAGCCGCCGTAGTGGCCTCGACACTGTCGATCGTTCTCACCGGGTGCGGGGCGGGCCCCTCCGACCGCCCCGGTGTCGCCATCGAGCGCCCGGCCGTCGGTGACGCGGAGACGCCCAAGGTCGTCCAGCCCGCGCCGCCCAAACAGGCCCAGGTGCCCAAGACCGACCTGAGCTGGCGCGATTGCACCGCCCCCACGCTGAATCTGCTCGGCCTCGGCCCGGCCCCGTCGGGCCTGGTGCTGGAGTGCGCCGAATACTCCACGCCGATCGACACCCAGGGCACCGTGATCGGCAGCTTCCGCACCGGCGCCATGCGGGCTCGCCTGCCGCAGACTCCGGCCGAGGCGGCCCCGCTGGTCCTCACCTCGGGCACCGACCGGTCCTCCACCGCGACCCTGGCCGGCCTGGCTGTCGGCAGCGGCGGCGCCGGTCTGCTCACCACCCGGCCCATCGTCGCGGTGGACCGCCGCGGTCTGGGCACCTCACAGCCGATCGACTGCCTGCCCGCCGAGATCCGGCGCGGCCTGGCCGACAACGGCCAGTTCAGCGCAGGCGCGGGCAATCCCGCCGAGGCGGTGTCGGCGCTGAGTCAGGAGGCCACCATCTCCTGCCGCGATTTCCTGCAGCCCTACGAGGGCCTGTTCGACGCGCCGCACGCCGCCGACGACATCGAGCAACTGCGCAAGCAGTGGCAGGTCGAGCACATCGATCTGCTCGGCACCGGCAACGGCGCCAAGGTCGCGCTCAGCTACGCGCGCAAGTTCGGCGACCACCTGTCGCGGCTGGTGCTGGACTCCCCCGAGGCTGTCGGCACCGACTCCGTCACCCGCGAGGAACAGCGCCTGCAAGGCGCCGAGGCGGCGCTGACCGCCTTCGCCCAGCGCTGCAAGGGCATGAACTGCTCGCTCGGCGCGGACCCGCGCGCCGCGATCGCCGACCTGGTGAACCGGGCCGGCACCGGCGGGCTCGGTGACGTCTCGGCGAAGGCGCTGCTCACCGCGATCACCGGGTTCCTCGGCAGTCCGCGCGCCGATCAGTCCAACCGGGTCGGCGAACTCGCCGACGCGCTGTCGGCCGCCGGCCGCGGGGACGGCACCGCGTTGAACAGCCTGATCCTGCGCGAAACCGCAGCGACCGGCAGCGACGGGCAGTTCGTCAATCGCTGCACCGACACCCAGCAGCCGCCGACGCCGAGCAAGGCCACCGAGCTCGCCGCGCAGTGGGGACAGAAGTATCCGGTGTTCGGCAAGACCGCGGCGCTGGGCCTGCTGGACTGCTCGGCCTGGCCGGTGCCCTCTCCCGCGCCGATGCCGGAGAAGCTGAATCTGCCGGTGCTGGTACTGAACTCGGTCGCCGACCCGGTCAAGGGCAACGGCGGCACGGCCTCGGTCACCGGTGTGCTCGGCTCCGCGGGCGCCCGGCACGCCACCGTGAACTGGCAGGGCTGGGGGCATCCGGTGTTCACCCACTCCGGGTGCGCGCAGCGTGCGCTGCTCGAATATCTGACCGAAGCGAAGCTCCCCGCAGACGGTACCGCCTGCCCGGCTTGATCTTCGGGGGCGCCGGAACCGCCGCCCGGCAACCGGTCGTGACCGAATCCGGTGTACGGTGCGCCAGTGTTACTTCGACAGCTCGAGCCACGAACCGCTCGTACTACCGCCGAGGTGATCAAGTTCGCATTGTGGCCGATTGCGGTCATGACCGTGCTGAACCGGGTCTTCATCAAGGCTGTCAACGGATTCGTCACCGATGATTTCCGGCCCGTGTACGACGCGTCCTTCGCGTTCCTCAACGGGCGCCCGGTCTACACCGCGAACTTCGACTCTGTCGACCCGCACTACCTGTACTACCCGAGCGGCACGTTGCTGTTCGCGCCGGTCGCCGTCATCGACTACGAGAAGGCGCGCTGGCTGTTCATTCTCTTGAACGTCGCCGCCATCATCGTCGCCTGGTATCTGCTGCTGCGCCTGTTCAAGTACAGCGTGAAATCCGTTGCGGCGCCGGTGCTGCTGCTCGCGATGTTCATGTCCGAGACCGTCACCAACACGCTGATCTTCACCAATGTCAACGGCTGCCTGCTGCTGTGCGAACTGCTCTTCATCCATCTGCTGCTCTCGCGGCGAGATCTCTGGGCAGGCGCCATCATGGGCTTGAGCCTCGCGGTGAAACCGACGCTCGCGCCGCTGCTGCTGATCGCGCTGGTGCGCGGGCAGTGGAAGGTGTTCATCACGGCGATCAGCGTGCCGCTGGCGTTGAACGCGATCGCGTGGCCGCTGGTGAAAGATCCGATGGACTTCATCAACCGCACCGCGCCCTACATCTTCCACACGCGCGACTACTTCAACAGCGCCATCGAGGGCAACGCGGCCTATTACGGCCTGCCCGTCTGGCTGACCTGGACCATGCGCCTGGCCATGGGCGTCGTCGTCGCGCTCACGCTGTGGCTGCTGTACCGGTACTACCGCGAGGACGAACTGTTCTTCGTGACCACGGCCTCCGGCGTCCTGCTGATCGCGTCGTGGCTGCTGGCCTCGCTGGGCCAGATGTACTACTCGATGATGGTGTTCCCGTTCATGATGTCGGTGGTGCTGCGCAATTCGGTGTTGCGCAACTGGCCGGCCTGGCTGGCGGCGTTCGGGTTCCTGTCCTACGACAAATGGCTGTCGGACCGCTGGCAGAGCATCGGGCGGGACCTGGAGTACCTGCGCATCACCTTCGGCTGGGGCCTGATGCTGCTCGTGGTGTTCTGCATCCTGGGTGACCGATACCTCAACGCACGCCGCGAAGGGCGTCTGGTGGCCGGGCAGAGCCTGGATCCGGCCTGGATGAAACATGCTCCGGACTCGCGGGACGAGGCCGAAGCGGCCCCCGCGGTGACCACGCCGGTCAACGGGTCGACCCCCTCTTCCGAGAAACGTATTAGCGTGGAGCCATGAGTGCTGATCTTCCCGCGCCGCGGATCCAGCTGACGCCCCAGGAGTGGAAGGCGAAGCTGAGCCCCGAGGAGTACCAGGTCCTGCGCGAAGCCGGGACCGAGCGTCCGTTCGTCGGTGAATACACCGACACCAAGACCGAAGGCGTGTACGTCTGCCGGGCGTGTGACGCCGAATTGTTCCGCAGCACCGAGAAATTCGATTCGCACTGCGGCTGGCCGTCGTTCTTCGATCCGGCGAAATCCGACGCGGTGATTCTCCGCCCGGACGATTCGCTGGGGATGCGCCGGGTCGAGGTGCTGTGCGCGAATTGCCACAGCCACCTCGGCCACGTCTTCGAGGGCGAGGGCTACAAAACACCCACCGACCAGCGCTACTGCATCAACTCGATCTCGCTGCGCCTGCACCCCTCGGACACCGCAGCGCAGTAATCAGGCTTCCGCGCTGTGCGCAGCGTACGGGCAGCAACACGATTCAGGCATGCCCCGAAAACTCGGGGCATGCCTGAATTACGTTGTGCTGTCTGCGGGATCAGGGCAAGGCGGCGATGAGCTTGGCGACCTCGACGCGCGGGCCGGTGTAGAACGGGATCTCCTCACGCACGTGCAGGCGGGCCTCGGTGGCGCGCAGGTCGCGCATCAGGTCGACGATGCGGTGCAGTTCGGGGGCCTCGAAGGCGAGGATCCACTCGTAGTCGCCGAGGGCGAAGGAGCTGACCGTGTTGGCGCGGACGTCCGGGTAGCCGCGGGCGGCCTTGCCGTGGTCGGCCAGCATCTTGCGACGCTCGTCGTCGGGCAGCAGGTACCACTCGTAGGAGCGCACGAACGGGTAGACGCAGATGTAGTTACCGGCCTCCTCGCCCGCGAGGAACGCGGGGATGTGGCTCTTGTTGAACTCCGCCGGGCGGTGCAGCGCCACATTGCTCCAGACCGGGGTGCTGGCCCGGCCGAGGTCGGTGGTGCGCCGGAAATCGGCGTACGCGGCCTGTAACTCCTCGACGTGCTCGGCGTGCGTCCAGATCATGAAGTCGGCGTCGGCGCGCATCCCGGCCACATCGTAGAGGCCGCGCACCACGACGCCCTTGTCCTCGAGGCCGGTGAAGAACGCCTGCGCGTCCGCGATCGCCTTGGCTCGATCCTCACCGAGCACACCCGGTTTCACCTGGAACACCGAGAACATCAGGTACCGGATGGTGGAGTTGAGGGCCTGGTAATCGAGTCGCGCCATGCCCCCATCGTGCCATTTCGGTACCGGAGCGCGGCTGCCACCCCGTCATCCACCGCCCGGTAGTCGGCCGCCCCGTCGTCCACCGCTCCGTCGTCCCGGCGCGCTTTTGGCCGGGACCCAGGCGGCGCGGCCGGATCCGGGACGACGGCCTGGGTCCCGGCCAAAAGCATGCCGGGACGACGAGTTGGGCTGCCGGGTCGACGGGTCAGGCTAGTTGGGGCGACGGGTCAGGCTAGTTGGGACGCGATGGTGCGGGCGGCGGTGTCGCCGGAGGCGACGCAGGCGGGGACGCCGACCCCGTGCAGATACGCGCCGGCGAGGGCGAGGTTCGGCAATTCGGCTGTGCCGGCTTCGATCTCGGCGACCCGGTCGGTGTGGCCGGGGGCGTATTGGGCCAGGCCGCCGGGCCAGCGCTGGACGGTCGCGCCGACCGGTTCGATGGCGATGCCGGTGACGTGGGCGAGGTCTTCGGCGGCGGCGGCGATCAGTTTGTCGTCGGGCCAGGACAGGGCCGCGTCGTCGCCGAATTTGCCGAAGGAGGCGCGGACCAAAGCGGTGTCGCGGTCGGCGAGGTGCGGCCACTTGCGGCTGGAGAGCGTGAAGGCCTTGGCACGCAAGGATTCTCCGGTGGCGACGAGGATGCCGGAGTTGTCCGGGAGCGGGGTGTCGCGGGGTAGCGCCAGGGCGACCACGACCGAGGAGGACAGCTCGATACCGGCCGCAGCCGTCGCCGCGGCGGGCGCGAGAGTGCGCAGCAAACGAGCGGTCACCGGAGCCGGTGTCGCGAGGACGACCGCGTCGACCGTGCCGAACGGATCCAGCACCCAGCCGTTGGCCGACTTCGCGAGCCGGGTGGCCGGTGTGCCGGCAACGACGCGCGCACCGGATTTCGCGGCCAGGGTATCGAGCAGCACCCGGTAGCCGTCGCGGATCCCGCCGAACACCGGTGCGTTCGACGGCGGCGGCATGGCGGCGACCACCGCGTGTGTGAGACTCGGCGCGCCCGCGTCCAGCGCGGCGGCGAGGGTCGGCAACGCCGCGCGGACGCCGATGGAACGCGAGCTGCCCGCGTAGACGCCCCCCAGCAACGGATCGACGCTGCGTTCGGCGACCTGCGCACCGAAGCGGTCGGCGATCAGGCTGTGGACGTCGATGTCGGAATCCGGATACCAGGCGAAGGGCCGAGTGGTTTCGGCGGCGATCTTCGCGAGGGTGTCCTCGTCGACCAGACCGCGCATCTGCTCGGCCCGCGACGGAATGCCCATCAGCGTGCGCTCCGGCAGCGGATGCGCGACGCCGCCCGACCAGAGCAGCGGGCGCTTCCCCGCGGGCAGTACCAGCTGGCTTTCCAGCCCGAGCTCACGCAGCAGCCCCGGCACTTCCGGGCGCCGGCCGACGAACGCCTCGGCCCCCAAATCCAATGGCTCCCCGGCGACTTCGCCGGTGTGCAGGATCCCGCCGACCCGCTCGGCGCGGTCAGTCAGCAGGATGTCGGCGCCGGAGCCGAGCAGTGTCCGCAGTCGGTAGGCCGCGACCAGCCCGCTGATTCCCGCACCGACAACCGCGATTCTCATGGCTGCGACGGTATCCCTCGCCGCGCGGCGCGCCGCCGCCCGGTCCGCTTCGGCGTTGCCCGGGTCACCTCACGCGGTCGGCGCGGGCAGGCTGTGGATCAGTTCGACGGTCGCGGTGATGACGCCCGGGTCGGTCTCCGGCATGACGCCGTGGCCCAGGTTGAAGATGTGGCCCTTCGCGCCGAGGGTGACCGCTTCGTCGGCTTCGCGGCAGATGCGGCGCACCTCTGACTCGATCGCCTCGGAACCGGCGAACAGCACCGCCGGATCCAGATTGCCCTGCAGCACTTTTCCGGCACCGACCCGGCGCACGGCCTCGTTGAGCGGCACCCGCCAGTCGACGCCGACGACATCCGCGCCCGCCTCGCCCATCGCGCCGAGCAGTTCGCCGGTGCCGACACCGAAGTGGATGCGCGGCACGCCCGCGTCCGCGACCTCGGCGAAGACCCGCTCGGAGTGCGGCAGCACGAAGCTGCGGTAGTCGGCCAGCGACAGCGCCCCGGCCCAGGAGTCGAACAGCTGCACCGCGTCGACACCTGCGGCCAGCTGCGCCTGCAAGAACGCGATAGTGATGTCGGTGAGCGCGCCGAGCAACTCGTGCCAGGTCTTCGGGTCGGCGTGCATCATCGCCTTGGTGCGCTCGTGATGCTTGCTCGGCCCGCCCTCGACCAGGTAGGACGCGAGGGTGAAGGGCGCGCCCGCGAAACCGATCAGCGGGGTGTCGCCGAGCGCCGCGGTGAGCAGCCGGACACCCTCGGTGACCGCGCCGACGTCCTCGGGACGCAGCCGCGGCAGGGCGCGCACGTCTTCGGCGGTCCGCACCGGCGACGCGACGACCGGACCCACGCCGGGCACGATGTCGAGATCGATGCCCGCGGCCTTCAGCGGAACCACGATGTCGGAGAACAGGATCGCCGCGTCCACGTCGTGCCGGCGGATCGGCTGCATGGTGATCTCGCAGACCAGCTCCGGATCGAAGCAGGACTGCAGCATCCCCACGCCCTTGCGCAGCTCGCGGTACTCGGGCAGGGAACGACCGGCTTGGCGCATGAACCACACCGGCCGCCGGCTGGGCGTGGCGCCGGTGGCGGCGGCCAAGAACGGGGCATCGGTCAGCTGGCGGCGGGTGTAGGTAGTCATCACCGCGAATGATATCCATCCGCGGGTCGCGGACAGACACCGTCACCGCGCGAACGCCATATCGCGAACAGCGTCCTGTGCGGCGCGCCTCCGCCTCGGTAGGGGGCACACGGTCTACCGTCGCTTCCGTGACACCGCTCGACATCCGCGACGGCGCCGCATCGACCGAGGGCTCCCCCGCCGAACCAGCTGGATTTCGAGCCGCGGTTGCTGCGATGGGCACCGCATCCGTGCACCCCCGCATCGAGCTCGCGCCGATCCGTCCGCCGCAGCGGCTGGCACCGTATTCCTACGCTGTCGGCGCCGAGGTCAAACATCCCGAGACACCCCTGGTGCCGGTCGATTCCGAAGGCGACGCGTTCGGCAGGCTGATCCTGCTGCACGATCCCGACGGGGACGACGCCTGGCACGGCGTGTTCCGATTAGTGGCCTACATCCAGGCCGACATCGACGCGTCCCTGGCCGCCGACCCGCTGCTGCCGGAGGTGGCGTGGAGCTGGCTGGTCGACGCGCTGGAGTCGCGGTCCGAGCCGTTCACCGCGCTCGGCGGCACCGTGACCTCGACGACGTCGGTCCGCTACGGCGATATCGCGGGCCCGCCGCGCGCGCACCAGCTGGAGCTGCGCGCGTCCTGGACCGCGACCAGTACCGAGATGGCGCCGCACGTGGAAGCGTTCTGCGAAGTACTGGCTTACTCGGCCGGTCTGCCCCCGGCGGGGATCACCCATCTACGACCGGACTCGCACACCAGCAACGAACCAGGCTGACAGCAACGTAAAGTTCACGTCTATGCCGGTTGTTGACGAGCCCATCGAGGGGCGCAGTGTGGAAGAGAATACAGCGGAGCCACTGCTTGCCCCGAATGATGGTGTGCCCCCGGTGCTGGTCACTCCCGAGCAGGTGGCCGCGGCCGCCGAGCAGCTCGCCGCGGGTACCGGCCCCCTGGCGGTCGACGCCGAACGCGCCTCCGGTTTCCGGTACTCGGCGCGGGCCTACCTGATCCAGCTGCGCCGCGCCGGCGCGGGCAGCTTCTTGATCGACCCGATTCCGGTGACCGACGCGCTGGACCCGCTCGCCGCGGCGATCAACGACCTGGAGTGGGTGCTGCATTCCGCCGACCAGGATCTGCCGGGTCTGGCCGAACTCGGCCTACGCCCGGCCCGGCTGTTCGACACCGAGCTGGGCGGCAGACTAGCCGGATTCGAGCGGGTCGGGCTGGCGGCGATGGTGGAGAAGCTGCTCGGACGAGCGCTACGCAAGGGGCACGGCGCCGCCGACTGGTCGACCCGCCCACTACCCGACGACTGGCTCAACTACGCGGCCCTCGACGTCGAACTGCTGCTGGAACTACGGGACGAGGTCGCCGCCTCGCTCGACGAACAGGGCAAGACCGACTGGGCGGCACAGGAATTCGAGCACATCCGGACCACCGAACCGCCAGGTCCGAAGGCCGACCGGTGGCGGCGCACCTCCGGCATCCACACCTTGCGCAAGACCCGGCAGCTGGCCGTGGTGCGGGAACTGTGGGTCGCGCGCGACACCCTGGCCCGCGCCCGCGATGTCGCCCCCGCCCGGATCCTGCCGGACGCGGCCATCGTCTCGGCCGCGACCTCCGATCCGCGCACCATCGCGCAACTGCGCGCGCTGCCGGTGTTCGGCGGCCCGCGCCAGCGCCGTTACTCCCGGGAATGGCTGGCCGCCATCGACCGTGCCCGCGCCCTTACCGAGGACGAGCTACCCTCGCTGACCCAGCCGTTCGAAGGTCCGCCGCCGGTGAACCGGTGGGAGCGGCGCGACCCGGTCGCCGCGGCCCGGCTGACGCGGGCCCGCGCGGCGATGGGCGAACTATCCACCGAGCACGCCATTCCGGTGGAGAACCTGCTGTCCCCCGACTTGGTGCGGCGGCTGTGCTGGGACGGACTCCCGTCCTATGACCGCGTCGGCACCGCGGACGACCTCTCCGCGGCGATCGACGGGTTCCTCAAGTCCGGTAGCGCGCGGCCGTGGCAGCGTGAGCTGTCGGTGCCGGCGCTGACCGCCGCGCTGACACCGGAGCAGCCCGGCTAGGCGCGCTCGCTCTCCACGGTTTTCTTGAACTCCGCGATGGCCTGATCCATGAACGAGCCGAAGGCGTCGGCGAGTTCGGCGGGCAGGACGTCGTGCATCCACACAAACCTGCTGCGCTCACCCGACCCATTGTCCAACGCGATCGCCTGCATACTCGCCGTGTCGTGCTCCGGGTGCACGGTGTCACCGATGATCGAGAACGCGTAGCGATGCTCGGCGGCGTCGTAGGAGATGAGCCGTTCGCGCACCACCACGCCGGTGACGAAGGTGACCACCCGGACCTCGGGTCCGTCCGGCCGGCATTCGGTGACCAAACTCGGCGACATCCGCGCCGGACCTTGCTCGAAGTCGCCGATGTAGGCCCACACGTCCTCGACCGGCGCTTCGATGACGATTTCCCGCTTGACCCAAGCCATGACCGTTTCTCCTTCACTAGGTAGGGGAAACGGTACGGCTTCAGAGTTGTGCGCGTGCGGTTTTCAGAACGATCGTTCGGGCTGTTTTGCTCCGCCGGCGTCGAGCCAACCGCTGATCCGGCGGGCGATATCGGAGGCGGTCAGCCCCAGCTCCTGATGGACCGCGTCTCTGGAGGCGTGGTCCAGGAACTGCTGCGGCACACCGAGATCCCGGGTCGGCACATCGACCCCGGCGGCCCGGATGCGGGCCGAGACCGTCGATCCGATGCCGCCGTGCAGACCGCCGTCTTCGAGCGTGACCACCAGGCGGTAGTTCTCGGCGAGCTTGACGATGGTGTCCGACACCGGCAGCACCCAGCGCGGATCGATGACGGTGACCGAAATACCTTCCGGCTCCAGCGCTTCGGCGACCCGCATGGCGGTCTCGGCGAACGGGCCGACCGCGACCAGCAGCACGTCGCCGCGGCCGGTCTGCGCGGAACCGCCGTCGGTGGCGGCCAGGCGCAGCACGTCGACCCCGTCGAGCCGCTCGATCGCCGGGACGTCCTCGGCGACACTGCCCTTCGGGAACCGGAGCACGGTGGGCCCGTCGTTGACCGCGAGCGCCTCGGCCAGCTCCTCGCGCAGGGTGGCAGCGTCGCGCGGGGCGGCCACCCGGATGCCCGGGATGATGCCGAGCAGCGAGAAGTCCCACATGCCGTTGTGGCTGGCGCCGTCCGGGCCGGTGATGCCCGCCCGGTCCAGCACCACGGTGACCGGCTGCTGGAGCAGCGCGACATCCATCAGCAACTGGTCGAAGGCGCGATTGAGGAAGGTCGAGTAGATCGCGACCACCGGATGCAGCCCGCCCAGGGCCAGGCCGGCGGCGGAGGTCATGGCGTGCTGTTCGGCGATGCCGACATCGAACATGCGCTCCGGGAAACGCTCCCCGAACGGCGCGAGACCGGTGGGTCCGGGCATGGCGGCGGTGATCGCCACGATGTCCGCGCGGCGTTCGGCGTGGGCGATCAGCTCCTCGGAGAACACCGAGGTCCAGCCGGGTGCCTTCTTGCCCGCCAGCGGACGGCCGGTCAGCGGGTCGATCGGATCGCAGGCGTGCATCTGATCGGCCACGTGGTTCTCGGCGTGCTCGTAGCCGCGGCCCTTCTGGGTGACCGCGTGCACGACGACCGGGCCGCCGAAATCCTTGGCGCGGCGCAGCGCGGCCTCCAGGGCGGCGATGTCGTGCCCGTCGACCGGGCCGACATACTTCAGCCCGAGGTCGCTGAACAGTTCCTGTGGGCTGACGGCGTCCTTGATCCCGGCCTTGACCGCGTGCACCATCGAGTAGGCCGACTCCCCCACCCGCGGAATGCTCTTCAGGATGCGCTTGCCCGTGTCCAGGGCGTGTTCGTAGGCGGGCTGGGTGCGCAGCGCGGTGAGCCGGTCGGCCAGGCCGCCGATGGTCGGGGCGTAGGAGCGGCCGTTGTCGTTGACCACGACCACCACCGGGCGATCGGTGCCGGCGGCGATGTTGTTCAGCGCCTCCCAGCACATGCCGCCGGTGAGCGCGCCGTCACCGACCACCGCGACCACATGGCGGTCCTGCTCGGTCAGCGCGAAGGCCTTGGCCAGGCCGTCGGCGTAGGACAGGGCCGCCGACGCGTGCGAGGACTCCACCCAGTCGTGCGCGCTCTCGGCGCGGCTCGGGTAGCCCGAGAGCCCGCCTTCCTTGCGCAGCGAGTCGAACTGGTCCTTGCGGCCGGTGAGGATCTTGTGCACGTAGGCCTGGTGGCCGGTGTCGAAGATCAGCGGGTCGGCCGGCGAATCGAAGATCCGGTGCAGCGCGATGGACAGTTCCACCACACCGAGATTCGGCCCGAGATGACCACCGGTAGCCGCGACTTTCTGTATGAGGAACTCACGGATCTCCGCCGCCAATTCGCGTAGCTGTGGCACGGTCAGCCCACGCAGATCTTCGGGCGTATCGACCCGGGAAAGCACTCCCACCTGAACTCGCTCCCTCCGGATAGCGCATCTGATACCGAGCATTTCCGGCGGCCCGTAAGCCGCCGCTAGCGGCCAGTCTACGGAGCAGCGGCCGGGCCCCCGCTCCACATCGGCCTGTCACCCACGGTCACGGCCGCGAAATGTGAGGCTCCACACGAATCTACGCGCGCTGACCCGGCCCACACGGTACCCGCTTCGCGCGGGGACGATCGCGCGATCTCGTCCGTTGAACCGATGAACCGTGATCCTCGAAGGCAAGGAGAGCGCCGTGAGCAAAGGTAAGAAGAAGGACAAGAAGAAGGACATCGCGATCGCCGATTGCGGCGCCGGGTGCTGCGGCTTCGCGGAGGCGGACGCCGTGGCGGGCACCGTCACCACCTACGGCGCGGGTACCGCCGGCGCGGCGCCCGATCTGATGCGGGTCACCATCACGGTCGAGGCCAAGGCGAGCAAGGTCGCCCTGGCCTACGGCGAAGCCGGTGAACGCGTCACGGCGATCACCGACTCCCTGCGCGGCGACGGCGTATCGAGTGCCGATATCGCGACCACCGGCTTGTCGGTGCGCACCGAGACCGAATGGACCGAGGGCAAAGGCCAGCGGATCACCGGCTATGTCGCCAGCACCGACCTCACGGTGTCGCTGCGCGAGATCGGCGAGCACGCGGACCCCAGCCCCGCCGACGTGATCGCGCACTGCGTCGAGGCGGGCGGGGACGAGGTCCGGCTCAACGGGCTCACCCTCGGTTTCGCCGACGAGGAGAGCCTGCTCGGGCGGGCCCGCGACGCCGCCTGGGACAACGCCCTGGCCAAGGCCGAGCAGTATGCCGCGCGCGCGGGCGGCACGGTCGGGCCGGTGCTGGTCATCACCGAGGACACCGGCTCGCGGCCGCGGATCGGCGCCCGCGCGAAAGCCGGGATGATCGCCGAGATGGCGTCCATGCCGGTGGAACTCGGCGAGAGTGAGATCTCCGCGAGCGTGCGCGTCACCTGGCAGCTGAACTAGCCTCCGGCCCGGCCAGATGGATTCGACCGTCCAGGGCGGCGAACGCCGTGGGCGTGAGACCGAACATGGCGCGGAAGGTGTCGCTGAAATGGGACGGGGAGGCGAAGCCGGCGTCCGCGGCGGACCGGGTGAAATCCTGACCCGCCACGTGCGCCTCGGCCACGGCCAGCATGCGTGACCATTGCACGTACCGACGGAAACTCGTACCGGTCTGTTCGGCAAACCGGCGCAGGAAGTAGGACGTGGACAAGTCCGTGGCACTTGCCTTTTCGGCGGCGCGCTGGGGCTTGGCCGGATCCGCGCGGATCTCGGCGGCGACGGCGGCGATCCGCGGGTCCCCGATGATCGGCGCCGGGATGGTCGCGAGGTCGAGGATCCGCTCGATATCGGGCACGGGGTCCGCGCACAGAGCCAGGAGGTCGGCCTCGTGCCGGTGCTCGACCGGAACGCCGTGGACCGTGCGCCGCATCCCGCCGAGGCAACGCGCCAAGCGCGCCGAGGCCGGATCGAAATAGCAGTACAGCTTGCGGTCGTCGGTATCGAGGACATGGTGGGTGACCCGGGGACGGAACAGGAAGCTGCGCGCGGTGATGTCCGGAGCGCGCGCGACGCGTACCCGGAACGGCCCGTCGAGCCCGATCCCCAGGCAGGCAACCGCCGTCGAGTGCGGCCCCAGCGGCATCCCGGGCCCGAGATAGACCGCGTGCCCCACTCGGAGCCACAGTTGAGCGCACGTTTCTGGAAGTGTGGTCCGCCCCATGGTTGCGACGATACCGACATGATGAAAGACGTACTGGTCGACGGCGCGCGACTCCGATATGCCGAGGCCGGACAGGGTGATCCGCTGGTGCTGCTGCACGGCTGGCCCGAGAGCCATGCGGCGTGGCGGCACCAGATCGGCGCACTGTCGCTGTCCCGCCGGGTGATCGCGCCGGACTGGTTCGGCTGGGGCGAATCCGAGCGCACGCCGCGGCTGAGTTGTGACTATGACAGCGAGGTGGCGCGCATCGGCCGGATGCTCGACGCGCTCGGCCTCGACCGTGTCGATCTCGCCTGCCACGACTACGGCGGCTTCCTCGGCCTGGGCTTCGTCCAGCGCCATCCCGCGCGGGTGCGCCGGTTCGCCATCCTGAATTCCCGTGCGCACAGCACGTTCTCGGCGCCGTACTACCAATTGTTCGGACTGCACTCGGTGCTGCCGCGGCTCCTGACGCTGCCGGGAACGGGGTGGTTGAATCGTCGCGGCCTGACCCGATACGTGCGCAACGGATCCTTCGACGAGCACCGGCTGCGCACCTATCTCGGCTTCCTCGACACCGCCGCGGGCCGCCGCTGGTACGCGCACTTCTGGTCGGGATACCAGGTCCGGGTCCGCCCCGAACTGGCGGCCGGACTCGCCGGCATCGAGTGCCCGACCGCGGTGATCTGGGGTGACCGCGACCCGGCGATCCCGATCCGCACCGCCGAGGAACTCGCCGCGCGGATCCCGCACGCCACCCTGGTCCGCATCCATGGCGCGGACCACTTCGTCATGGAGGAACGCCCCGAGGAGGTGACCGAGGCCCTGGCCGCCTGGTTGCTGCGGGAGTGAGGCGCTAGCGCTGGAGCAGAGCCACGCATTCGACGTGATGCGTGCCGGGGAAGGCGTCGAAGGCGCGCAGCTCGGTGAGGGTGTAGCCGGCGTTCTGGTAGAGGCCGACGTCGCGCGCGAAAGCGGCCGGGTCGCAACCGATGTGCAGGATCCGATCCGGACCGGCCCCGGTCAGCGCCGCGACGACCTCCTTGCCCGCGCCCGCGCGCGGCGGGTCCAGGACGACGGCGGCGGGGGCCGCACCGGAAGCGTGTTCGACGATCCAGCGTTCGGTCCGATCGGTGCGCAGGTCCACCCACGGCAGATCACGCAGTGCCGCGTCGCCGTCGGCGACCGCGGTCCGCGCGGATTCCACCGCGCGCACCGCGCCGTCGGCCCCGACCTGATCGGCCAGGCGGGCCGCGAAAACCCCGGCGCCGCTGTACAGATCCCAGGCCAGGTCGCCGGACTTCAGCCCGGACCATTCCGCGATGAGGTCCGAATAACATTGCGCCGCACCGCGATGTGCCTGCCAGAAGCCGGTCGCGGCGACTTCCCAGCGCCGCCCGGCCACGTACTCGACCGCGCGGCCGCTGCCCGCCAGCACCCATTCCTCGCGGGGCGCGTGGCCGGCGGCCCGGCGGGCGGCGGCGTTGCGGCGTTCGCTGCCGGGGCTTTCCAGGCCCTGCGCGCCGGCCACTTCGGCGGCCGGTGTGCGCGGGCCGCGACCCGGGCGGCCGCCGCGGCCACGGGCGTCGCGGCCACGAGCGCGGCCGTCGCTGTCGGCGCGGCCCCGGCCACGGCGCTGACCCTCGCGCGGATCCACCTCCGCCGGAGCGAGTTCCACGATGTGCCGCACCCCGTCGCCGTCGACGGCGACGACCAGTTCCGCGCCCGGCGTCCAGTCCCGATCGGCGATACCATCCATCGCGCCCGGAATCGGTTGCGGGCAGCGCAGATCCGTGAGGACACCGGTGCTGCGGTGCCGGTGCACGCCGGCGCGCCCGTGCTCGTCGACGGCCAGCCGCACCCGGGTGCGCCATCCGGCGGTGGCGTCAGCGGGGTATCCAGCGATCGGCTCGACCGCGATGTCACGCTCCACACCGGCCAGCCGCCGCAGCTGCTCGGCGACCACCGACGCCTTCAGCGCGCGCTGCGCCCGCGGTGTGGCGAAGGAGAAGTCACAGCAGCCCGCGCCGCCCGGACCCGAGACCGGGCAGGCGGCGGGCACCCGATCGGGCGAAGCCGCCAGGATCTCGATCGCGTCGGCCCGGCAGAACGAGCCACCGCGGTCCTCGGTGACCTGGGCTCGGACCAGTTCCCCGGGCAGCCCGTGCCGCACGAACACCACCCGGCCCTCGTGCCGGCCGACGCAGAATCCGCCGTGCCCGGGCGGGCCGAGCCGGATCTCGAAAGTCTCGCCGCGCCAGTCACTCATCCCGGGCACCCGAGCTCATCGGCCGGTCCTCGTACCCGCGCCGCACCGCGCCCGGCGCGCTGATGTCTCCCGGCTGACGCGCTCGCGTCGACGAACTCAACTGCCACGGCACACTGGTCACCATCACTCCCGGTTCGAACAACAGTCGGCCCTTCAGCCGCAGCGCACTCTGGTTGTGCAGCACCTGCTCCCACCAGTGGCCCACCACGTACTCCGGGATGAACACCGTCACGACATCGCGCGGCGCGTCCTTGCGTACCCTCTTGACGTAATCCAGTACCGGCTTGGTGATTTCGCGGTAGGGCGACTCGATCACCTTGAGCGGCACCGTGATATCGCTGCGCTCCCATTCCCGCACCAGCGCCCGGGTGTCGGCCTCGTCGACGTTCACCGTCACCGCTTCCAGGGTGTCCGGGCGGGTGGCGCGGGCGTAGGCCAGCGCGCGCCGGGTCGGCAGGTGCAGCTTGGAGACCAGCACGATGGAGTGCGAGCGGCTCGGCAGCACACCGTCCCATTCGTGCGCGTCCAGCTCGCGCGAGACCGAATCGTAGTGGCGGCGAATCATTTTCATCACGATGAAGATCGACACCATGACCAGGATGGCGATCCACGCGCCGATCAGGAACTTGGTGATCAGCACGATGACCAGCACGGTGGCGGTCATGGTCAGGCCCACCGCGTTGATCACCCGGGAGCGCTTCATCCGGGCCCGGTGCGCGGGGTCGGTCTCGGTGCGCAGCAAGCGGGTCCAGTGCCGCAGCATGCCGGTCTGGCTGAGTACGAAGGAGACGAACACCCCGACGATGTAGAGCTGGATGAGCTTGGTCACGTCGGCCCCGAAGAACACCACGAACGCGATCGCCCCGCCGGAGAGGAACAGGATGCCGTTGCTGAACGCGAGCCGGTCGCCGCGGGTGTGCAGCTGCCGCGGCAGGTAACGGTCCTGCGCCAGAATCGAACCCAGCACCGGGAAGCCGTTGAACGCGGTGTTCGCGGCGAGCACCAGGATCAGCGCGGTCACGGTCAGGATGAAGAAGAACCCGATCGGGAAGCCGTGGAAGACGGACTCGGCGATCTGGGCGATCAGCGTCTTCTGGTGGTAGTCGGCGGGCGCGCCGATCAGGTGGGCGGTGTCGTGCGCGAACACGATGCCGATCTTCTGCGCCAGGATGATGATGCCCATCAGCAGCGCGACCGCGATGACGCCCAGCAGGAGCAGCGTGGTCGCGGCGTTGCGGGACTTGGGTTTCCGGAAGGCGGGCACACCGTTGCTGATCGCCTCGACACCGGTCAGGGCGGCGCAGCCGGAGGAGAAGGTGCGCGCGAGCAGGAACGCGAAGGCCAGTCCGTAGAGGTGCTCGTCCTCGGCCTTGATGCCGAAGCCCGCGGACTCGGCGTGCAGCGTCTCCCCCAGCACATAGACCTGGAACAACCCCCAGCCGAGCATGACGAACATGCCGACGATGAACGCGTACACCGGAATCGCGAACGCCTTGCCCGATTCCCGCACACCGCGCAGGTTGATCGCGGTCAGCAGGACGATCGCCACCACCGCGAACAGCACCTTGTGCGTGGCCACGAACGGGATCGCCGAGCCGATATTGGACGCGGCCGAGGAGATCGACACCGCCACGGTCAGCACGTAGTCGACCAGCAGCGCGGAACCGACGGTCAGACCGGCGGTGGGACCCAGGTTGGTGGTGGCGACTTCGTAGTCACCGCCGCCGGAGGGGTAGGCGTGCACGTTCTGGCGGTAGCTGGCCACCACCACCATCATCACGGCGACCACCGCGAGACCGACCCACGGCGCGTACATGTAGGCCGAGATCCCGGCCACCGACAACGTCAGGAAGATTTCCTCCGGCGCGTACGCCACCGACGACATCGCATCGGAGGCGAAGACCGGGAGGGCGATGCGCTTCGGCAGCAGGGTATGCCCCAGAGAATCACTACGGAAGGGCCTACCCAGCAGCATGCGTTTGGCTGCCGTCGTCAACTTGGACACTGGAGCGAGCATAGATCCCCGCAGGCCGGATTACCCGCGGGGTTCGGATACGCGCCACGCGGCACGCCAGGTTTGACGGTGGCCCGGACGGGGAACGTGGGGCTTGGACCATCCCTCGGGCACAGGCCGCCGCGAATCGGCGGTACGGTTTGCCGACAGCAAATGGCAGACCGAACACCAGGGTTCCAAGAACGGGGTTGCACGGTGTACGTAGTGATCATGGGGTGTGGCCGCGTCGGATCGTCGCTGGCCCGCGCCCTGGTCCGGGTGGGGCACGAGGTCACGGTGATCGACCGCGATCCGAGCGCCTTCCTGCGGCTCGGCCAGGAATTCCCGGGCCAGCGCATCATCGGCGTCGGCTTCGACCGGGACGTGCTGACCCGCGCGGGGATCGAGCGCGCCGACGCGTTCGCCGCGGTGTCCTCCGGTGACAACTCCAACATCATCTCCGCGCGCGTGGCCCGGGAGAACTTCGGCATCGAGCGCGTGGTCGCGCGGATCTACGACGCCAAGCGCGCGGCGGTCTACGAGCGCCTGGGCATTCCGACCATCGCCACCGTGCCGTGGACCACCGATCGGTTCATGCGGACCCTGATCGACGATTCCAGCACGTCGAACTGGCGGGACCCCACCGGCTCGGTCGCGATCACCCAGCTGAACCTGCACGAGGACTGGTACGGCCGTACCGTGCGCGATCTGGAGCGCGGCCTCGGCGTCCGGGTGGCGTTCATCCTGCGCTTCGGCAACGGCGTGCTGCCCGACAGCAAGTCCATCATTCAGGCCGACGACATCGTCTACGTGGCCGCGACCTCCGGCAGTGTCGGCGAGGCCGTCGCGCTGGCCGGCAAGCCCCCCGCGAGCGAGGACTGATCATGAAGGTGGCCATCGCCGGAGCCGGCGCCGTCGGCAGATCGATCGCCCGGGAACTGCTACGCAGCGGACATCGGGTGATGCTGCTGGAACGCAAGCTCGATCACATCGACCCCGCCGCCATCCCGGACGCGGTCTGGGTGCACGCGGACGCCTGTGAGCTCGCGCTGCTGGAGGACGCGGGGCTGGAGAGCTACGAGGTCGTCATCGCCGCCACCGGCGACGACAAGGCCAATCTGGTGCACAGCCTGCTCGCCAAGACCGAGTTCGGCGTGCGCCGGGTGGTGGCGCGGGTCAACGATCCGCGCAACGAATGGCTCTTCGACGAGTCCTGGGGCGTGGACGTGGCGGTGTCCACGCCGCGGCTGCTGGCCTCCCTCGTCGAGGAGGCGGTGACAGTCGGCGACCTGGTGCGCCTGATGACGCTGCGTCAGGGTCAGGCCAACCTGGTCGAGATCACGCTGCCCAGCGACACCGGACTGGCGGGCAAGCCCGTGCGCGCGCTCACGCTGCCGCGCGACGCCGCGCTGGTGACGATCTTGCGCGGCGGCCGGGTCATCGTCCCGCAGGCCGACGACCCGTTCGAGGGCGAGGACGAACTGCTGTTCGTCACCTCGGTCGAGGCCGAGGAAGATCTGCGGATCGCGCTGGCCCAGCACGGAATCAAGCCTTGACGACGTTGAGCTCCGCGCGCAGCTTGTTCAGCGCGCGGTGCTGCATCACCCGCACGACGCCCGGGCTGGTGCCGATGGCCTCGGCGGTCTGAGCGGCGCTCCAGCCGAGCACGATCCGCATGACCAGCACCTCGCGGTGCGCGGGCGCCAGAATCTTCATCAGCTCCCGGGTGGCGGCCCGGCGTTCGGAGGCCAGCGCCCACTCCTCGGGGCCGGCCGCGGGGCAGGCTTCCTCGGGCATCTCCGCGGTCGGGTAGGCCGGATGCAGCTGGGAACGGCGGAAGGCGTCGGCGACCTTGTTGGCCGAGATCCCGTATACGAAGGCCAGGAACGACTTGCCCTGATCCTGGTAGCGCGGAACCGATTTCACGGTCGCGATCAGAACTTCCTGCACCACGTCGTCGACGGTGACGTGCAGATGTGACGTATTACCCAGGCGCGCACCGCAATAGCGGCGGACCAGCGGGCTGACCAGTCGCACGATCTCCGACATGGCCTGCTTGTCGCCTGCCGCGGCGGCGCCGATCAGCTTGTCCAGCTCGGCGGCCACGCGCTTGCTCTCCGAGAGCGCGGGACTGGGGTGGGCGGGAGACTTCGTTGCCGAAATCTTGTGCTCGGTAGGCAACTTCAGGCCCTTTCGATCGTTGCGTTTTTTCGTTCTGCAACGATCGTCGGCCGAAACCGGCCTTCCAACCAGGCACCCCAGGGGTGGGTGCTACCCCACCTCCGTGGTGCTGAAGATCACCCCTTCTTGGGCATATGGCCGGCGCGGCGCACCGCCCAGATCGTGACGCCGAAGGCGACAGCGGTCAGCGGCCAGCCCATCGCGATGCGCGCGAAGGCCAGCCATCCGGTGTGATCGGTGTCGTACAGCGACGATTGCACCAGGTAGCGCGCGCCGAAGACCAGAACCCAAGTGGCGGTGGCGATGTCGTAGAGCCGGATGACCCGGCGGTCCTGGCGCCACTCCTTGCCGTGCCCGTTGAGGAAGCCCCAGATGATGCCGACCAGCGGCCAGCGCACCAGGATCGAGACCAGGAACGCGCCGGCGTAGACCAGGCTGGTGTAGATGCCGAACAGGAAGAAGCCCTTGGCCTCCCCCATCCGGTAGGCGATGAAGGCGCAGATGCCGACGCCGAGAAATCCGGAGATCGCGGGCTGCACCGGGCTGCGCCGGTACAGGCGCCAGGCCAGGATGGCCGCGGCGACGCCCAGCGCGGACCAGATGGCGGCCGTGAGCCCGCCGAGGGTGTTCACCGGCACGAAGACCAGCACCGGCAGTGTCGAGTAGATCAGGCCACTGAAACCGCCCATCTGCTCGAGCATGGTCTGCTCGCGGGGCTCGTCCTCGGTGGCGGCGCCTACGCCCGGATGCGGCGCGCGCAGATCGTCCTCGATCTCGCGCAGCTCGGCATCGAACACCTGGCGCAGCTCGGATTCATTGGAAACGTCAGCGTCGAGCGGCTCACGGCGCCCGATCTCGGTCGGCTTGCCCACATCGGCGCCGTTGTCGTTGCTCGGCATAAAGTCAGCTGTTCCCGCGCAATTCGTAGTAGGGGTTGAAGATCACCTTGCGGCCGTCCCGGTCGCCTACGCGACCCCGAACGAGTATCCGGCGCCCGGGCTCGATCCCGGGAATCCGGCGGCGTCCGATCCACACCAGGGTGATGGCGTCGGTGCCGTCGAAGAATTCTGCCTGAACACTAGCGCCCGAGGACTTCGGACACGCCTCGACACTACGTAAACGGCCCAGCATGGTGGCTTCGTCGCCGCGGCGACACTCCGAGGCTCGACACGCTCCCGATGCCTCGGCGGTCTCGGCCAGTTCCTCGGCGTCCAACTGATCGAGATCCTCGGTCAGTCTGCGGCCCAGTCGGCGAAAATATCCTGAGGCTGCGGATGGCATTGCACGCTCTCCTGCTACAGCACGCGGCGTGGGTCACACGCCAGCGTGTTTTCCAACGAACGACCGGCTGATGGCCGCACACCGCCACTGTAGGCGCACGGACCGGGCCCCGCTACGCTCGGCCCGGTGTTCGACTCCCCACACGCGGTGGTGACGGCTCGCCGATCCATCACCTGGAAATCCCCAGAACTCACCGGGTTGAAACCTTTCGGCCGCCCCGGGATTGCCGTGGCGTTGCCGGGGACCGGGTCGGACGCGGATTTCGCCCGGCGCAGCTTCGAACCTGCTTGCCGTAAACGTGATCTCGAGCTCATCGCGGTGGAACCGGACCCGCTCGGGGTGGTTGCCAGCTATCGCGCAGCGCTGGACGCGGCGGCCGAACGCGGGCCGGTGCTGGCCGCGGGCATCTCGCTGGGGGCGGCGGTGGCGCTGGAATGGGCGGCCGAGCATCCCAGCGCCGTGACCGGAGTCATCGCGGCGCTGCCCGCGTGGACCGGAGCCGATACCGCGGACTGCCCGGCGGCGCAGAGCGCGGCCTACACGGCCGCACAATTGCGCGCCCACGGCCTGGACGCGGTCATCGAACAGATGCGTGGCGGGAGCCCCGAATGGCTCGCCACGGCGCTGACGCAGTCGTGGCGGTCGCAGTGGCCGGATCTACCGCAGGCGCTCCAGGAGGCGGCCGACTACAAGTGGCCGGGACCCGAGCGCCTCGCGACTGTCGAGGTTCCCGTGGTGATCATCACCGCTGTCGACGACCCGGTGCATCCACTGGCCGTCGCCGAGGAGTGGGCGGCGATGATCCCCAAGTCCGGGCTCGCGAGGATCACCCTCGACGAACTCGGCGCGGACCCCGCGATCCTCGGCCACACGGGGCTTGCCGCTTTCGACTGAACCGGCCGCGTCTCAGCCAGGTGTCAGTTCAGACCGAGCTGCTGCATGGCCGACCCGCCCGCGTTGCGGCGCGGCTCGTCGGGCATGCGGGGCGGGATGACGCCGGGATGGATCCCTTGCGCTGCCGCCGCCTGCGCCGCCTGGGCGGCTGCCGCCTGCTGCTGTTGCGCTTCGACCTGGGCCTGGTGCGCCGCGGCCAGCTGATCGGCCAGCTCCTGCGGCAACACCACCGGTAGCGGATCGCGCACCGGCAGCGGATCGGTGCCGCGGCGAACCACGGTCTCGCTCATGATCGCGCGCGCCGCCGCCACCAGCGGGGTGCCGTCGTTGGCCGCGCCCTGCGGGCCGGCCGCGACCAGCCGCACCATCCAGCGCGGTCCGTCGACGCCGATGAACCGCAGATCCGCGCTCTCGGTGAGCGCCAGCACTTCCCGGCCCCACGGACCCTGCTCGATCGAGACCCGGGCGCCGTCGGTGCGCAGCGAGTCGGCGAGATCCGCGGCCACCTCGCGCCACTGCCCCTTGGACTTGGGCGCGGCGTAGGCGGCCACGGTGAGCCGGCCGTGCTCGGTGGCCAGGTGCACCGCCTGCGGGGTGCCCTCGGGGGTCATCTCGACCTGCAACTGACCGCCCGGCGGCACCGGCACGATGACCGAACCGAGGTCGAGCCGCTGATCAGCCACGTCGGCCAGCAGGTCGGCGACGGCCTCGTAGTCGTAGGGGCCGCTCTGCGGGGTGTCCTCGTCGTCGTATTCGAACGCGGCGTCGTATTCCTCGACCGGCTCGTCGTAGTCGAGTTCGTCGTAGCCCGCGTCGTCGTAGTCGTCGGACTCGTAGCCCGACTTCTTCTTTCTTCCGAACATCGCCATTGTCACGCCTCCTTGGCAGCGTCGGCCAGGATCGCGTGGCCGCCGCTGGACCCGTATCCGCCCGCACCGCGCGCCGTTTCGTCGAGGCTGTCCACCTCGACGAAGTCGACCAGTTCCACCCGCTGCACCAGCAGCTGCGCGATCCGGTCGCCGCGGCGCAGTTCGATGGGCGTGCGCGGATCGTGGTTGATCAAGCACACCTTGATCTCGCCCCGGTACCCCGCGTCGACGGTGCCGGGGGTGTTGACCACCGAAAGTCCGGCTTTGGCAGCCAATCCCGATCGCGGATGGATCAGGCCGACGGTGCCGACCGGTAGTGCGACGGCGACGCCGGTGCCGACCAGCACCCGCTCCCCCGGTTCCAGGATGACGTCCTGGGTGGTGCACAGATCCACGCCGGCGTCGCCGTGATGGGCGCGCGCGGGCATGGGGATGCCGGGATCAAGCCGCAGCAAAGGGATAGGTGAAAGTGCGCTCACATTGCGAGAGCCTACGCGCAGGCGCTCGGGCCCCGTGACTTAGTGTTGAGTCGTGTCGGACCAGCCCAGCCCCGTGACGGAACACGAAAACCAGACCACCCGGACCTATTCCGAGCGCCTGTGGGTGCCGCTGTGGTGGTGGCCGGTCGCGCTCAGCATCGCCGGCTTGCTGGCGGCCGAAATCCACATGGGCGCACCGGGTCTGCGAGCGTGGCTGCCGTATCTGCTGATGCTGCCGATCCCGGTGTGGGTGCTGCTGTGGTTGAGCCGCCATCGGGTCGAGGTGACCCGGGATGCGGCGGGGACGCCGGAACTGCGCGTCGATCGCGCCCACCTGCCGGTGAACTTCGTGGCTCGCGCGGTCATCGTGCCCAAGACCGCCAAGAGCGCGGCGCTCGGGCGTCAGCTCGACCCCGCCGCGTATGTCCAGCACCGCGCCTGGATCGGCTCGCTGGTGCTACTTGTCCTGGACGACCCGGATGACCCGACCCCCTATTGGCTGGTCAGCACCCGTCGCCCAGAAAACGTCCTAGCCGCGCTCGGCCTGCCGAGCGCGGGCTGACAGAAGTCGCCTCGGCCGGACCCTGGTGTCCGGCCGCCGCAGGGATTTAGTTAGGCGGCGCAATCCATGCAGATCAACTGCCCGCCACTTTCACTGGCCAGTCTGCTCCGGTGATGCACTAGGAAACAGCTGGAACAGGTGAACTCGTCCGCCTGCTTCGGAATGACCCGAACGCTCAGGACTTCCTCGGACAGATCCGCGCCGGGAAGCTCGAACGACTCCGCGGTATCGGATTCGTCGATATCCACGACGGCGGACTGTGCCTCGTTACGACGAGCCTTCAGCTCCTCCAGCGAATCCTCCGACACGTCGTCGGTTTCGGTACGCCTCGGTGCGTCATAGTCGGTTGCCATGTCGTCTTCCCCTCGTCCTTACTCCGTATATCCCGGACCGGCTCGCGCTACACCGATTCCTGGTGTGGAACCGAGGTGGCGTGCACCGCCCCGCCGGTGGTGCACATCACACGTGCACCGGTGCTCTATCAGGGCGGATCGTGGTAGATCCACACGGGATAGCGCTCGGTAAACGCAGGACATGCCCTACTTGTTCCCGCGACCGATCACCGGTTTTCGCCGCTGGCGATTCGATCTGGGCCGCCAGACAATAGCGGACCCCGGCGGAAAAGTCGCAATCAAAACACAGACGATTCGAAATCGAGGGTGAATCGACACCTCGAGTCGAACTCGCCGAGACCTTGCGCACCGTTGCCGAGACATTTTCGTAGAGTGTGCTCGTGGTTTCACTGATCACCGAAGGCAGCCCCTCCGATCCCCAGGGTCGCCCCTGGATCCGACGGCGCCCGCGGCCCTGGCTCATTCTGCTCGGCGTGATGACGCTGATCTGCGCAATCGTGTGGATCAAGGCGTTGACGACGACAGACAACAGCGGCACTGCGATGGCGTGCAACTCGCCGAGCCCCGCTACCGGCAACAGCACCGCCCCCGCCGTGCCGCTCGGACAGCGCGTGGGGGCGTCAAGGCTGCAGGACGTGGAACCGGCGGCCCTGTCGGCCACCAAGGTGCGCGTCCTGAACGCGAGTAGCCAGCGTGGGCAGGCCGGACACATCGCCGGCCAGCTCGGGGACCTCGGTTTCGCGACCGCCCCGGGGACACAGGCCGGCAACGATCCGGTCTACGTCAATGGCGACCTGGAGTGCACCGGGCAACTCCGCTTCGGCGTGAACGGCCGCCCGGCCGCCGCGTCGGTGCAGCTGGTCGCGCCCTGCGCGGAGCTGATCGAGGATCAGCGCACCGACGACACCGTCGACCTGGTGCTGGGCTCACTGTTCGGCAGCGACCTGCAACCGGGCAACGACGCCGAGGAGGTGCTGCGGTCGCTGAAGAATCCGGTGCCGGGCAGCTCCATCGATTCGAAGCTGCTCAGCGCCGCCCGCTCGGCCAGGTGCTGAACCCCTACTGATCCGGCAGCGACGCCGTCGCGCCGATCTCGGCCAAAAGCGCACCGAGCTCCTCGGCGATCCCGGGTGCGGCGGCGACCACCAGGTCGCCCGCCGACCCGGGCACGGTCGCGGCCGGAAGCCGCAGGAGCGCACCGGCCTCCGACGCTATGAGCGCACCGGCCGCGAAATCCCAGGCGTTCAGGCCGTGCTCGTAATACGCGTCGACCTGACCCGCCGCGACATTGCACAGGTCCAGCGCCGCCGCGCCCAGCCGCCGGATGTCACGGACCCGCGGCAGCAGTCGCGCCACCATCTCGGCCTGCCGGGCCCGGCGGTGCACGCCGTAGGCGAACCCGGTGGCCACCAACGACATCGACAGCTCGCCGACCGGATTGCAGCGCAGGTGTTCGACCGAGCCGTCGCCGTCCACGCGCATGGCGCCGAGCCCGAGGCCCGCGCTGTAGGTTGCCCCGCGCGCCACGTCGACCACCGCGCCGGCGATCGAACGGCCGCCGCGCATCGCGGCCACCGACACCGCGTACCCGGGCAGGCCGTAGAGGAAGTTGACGGTGCCGTCGATCGGGTCGACCACCCAGGTCACCGCGTCACCGGCGGCCGCGAGATCGCCGCCGCCCTCCTCGCCGAGGATCGGGTCGCCGGGACGCTGTTCGGCCAGCAGCTTGCGGATCAGCTCCTCGGTCTCGGTGTCGACCACCGTCACCGGGTCGGTGGGGTGGCCCTTGGCTTGGACGGCGTCCTCGGCCGGCAGCCCGGCCGGGCCGAAAACCTCGGGGCGGCGAGTGCGCACGTGCGCGGCGGCGGTCTCGGCGAGATCGACCGCGATGCGGCGCAATTCGGCCACTTCTTCGGGCGGGAGGGCTACGGACGCGGCGAGGGAGCTCGTGGTTTCGGGCACGTCGACCATCGCATCACAGATACGCTCCGGCGCGCAGAACGGGCTGCCTTTACTCTTGTCGGGCACTGTCGTCATTGGCTGCATGTCAAACACGGAACGAGGGGTTAGCCATGTCCGCTCGGGGGCACGCGTTCGGAATCGATATCGGTGGCAGCGGCGTCAAGGGCGCTGCGGTGGATCTGGCCACCGGCGAGTTGGTGCACGAACGGATCAAGATCGCGACGCCGAATCCGTCGACGCCGCAGGCCGTGGCCGAGGCCGTCGCCAAGGTGGTCGCCGAGGCGAACTGGGACGGGCCGGTCGGGCTGACGCTCCCGGCGGTCGTGCTGGACGGCGTCACGCGCACCGCGGCCAATATCGACAAGGCCTGGATCGGCACCGACGCTCGCGCGCTGTTCTCCGCCGCGCTCGGCGGCCGGGCGGTGACCGTGCTCAACGACGCCGACGCCGCGGGCATGGCCGAGGACACCTACGGCGCGGCAAAGGATTACGCCGGGATGGTGCTGCTGCTGACCTTCGGCACCGGCATCGGCTCCGCCCTGATCTACCACGGCGCGCTGGTGCCCAACACCGAACTCGGGCACCTCGAGGTCGGCGGCATGGAAACCGAGCACCGGGCGGCCGCCTCGGTGAAGGATCGCCAGAAACTGAGTTTCGAACAGTGGGCGGCGGAGGTGTCCACGGTGCTGATCGGGCTGGAGAATCTCTTCTGGCCGAATGTCATCGTCGCCGGCGGCGGTATCAGCCGCGATGCCGATCAGTGGATTCCGTTGCTCACCAACCGAACTCAGGTGGTGCCCGCGCATTTGAGAAACACCGCGGGCATCGTCGGCGCCGCGATGGCGGTCGAGGCGGGGTTGCTGCCGTAACAGATCTGCGCGTCGTGCGTCCAAGCCAAGGCGGGCATGAGTACCCTGGCAGGATCGTTACAATGGAACGTGCCCGGCCCCGCCCGGTGAAACCCGACCGGCCTTCCGCCGGTGAAACCCGACAGACCGCTCCGCCGGAACACCACTCTGGCGTGACGCCGCACGAGACCGTCACGAAAGGGCGTACGTGGTAGCCACGACCCGTCAGACCGCCGACTCGGCCGAAGCCGACTCCGCAGATGTAACCGAAGCACGGCCGGTCAAGAAGGCTGCCGCCAAGAAGGCTCCGGCCAAGAAAGCCGCCGCCAAGAAGGCTCCCGCCAAGAAAGCGGCGGCCAAGAAGGCTCCGGCCAAGAAGGCAGCGAAGAAGGCCACCGGGGCCGAGGGCGAGCCCGGCGCCGACGAGGCCGTCGAAGACGAGTCGCTCGACATCGAAGACCTCGAGGATCTCGAAGTCTCCGAGGACGACCTCACCGAGGACGCCGAGGAACTGGTCGCCGAGGCCCCCGAGGAAGCCGCCGAGGAGGCCGAGGAGCCCACCGCGGCCGACAAGGCCTCCGGTGATTTCGTCTGGGACGAAGAGGAATCCGAGGCGCTGCGCCAGGCCCGCAAGGATGCCGAGCTCACCGCCTCCGCCGACTCGGTGCGTGCCTACCTCAAGCAGATCGGCAAGGTCGCGCTGCTCAACGCCGAGGAGGAGGTCGAGCTCGCCAAGCGGATCGAGGCCGGTCTCTACGCGGCGGAGAAGATGCGCGAGTGGGCCGAGGCCGGCGAGAAGCTGCCCGTGGCCACCCGCCGTGACTTCAACTGGATCATCCGCGACGGCAACCGCGCCAAGAACCACCTGCTCGAGGCCAACCTGCGACTGGTCGTGTCGCTGGCCAAGCGCTACACCGGCCGCGGCATGGCGTTCCTGGACTTGATCCAGGAGGGCAACCTCGGTCTGATCCGCGCGGTCGAGAAGTTCGACTACACCAAGGGCTACAAGTTCTCCACGTACGCCACCTGGTGGATCCGGCAGGCCATCACCCGCGCCATGGCCGACCAGGCCCGCACCATCCGTATCCCGGTGCACATGGTCGAGGTCATCAACAAGCTCGGCCGCATCCAGCGCGAGCTGCTCCAGGACCTGGGCCGTGAGCCCACGCCGGAGGAGCTGGCCAAGGAAATGGACATCACGCCGGAGAAGGTGCTGGAGATCCAGCAGTACGCGCGTGAGCCGATCTCGCTGGACCAGACCATCGGCGACGAGGGCGACAGCCAGCTCGGTGACTTCATCGAGGATTCCGAAGCGGTCGTCGCGGTCGACGCGGTCAGCTTCACCCTGCTGCAGGATCAGCTGCAGTCGGTCCTGGAGACGCTGTCCGAGCGCGAAGCGGGCGTCGTCCGCCTGCGCTTCGGCCTCACCGACGGCCAGCCCCGCACCCTGGACGAGATCGGCCAGGTCTACGGCGTCACCCGTGAGCGCATCCGCCAGATCGAGTCCAAGACCATGAGCAAGCTGCGCCACCCCAGCCGCTCGCAGGTCCTGCGCGACTATTTGGACTAGGACATGACACGGGAAGGGCCGCTGAGCTACTGCTCAGCGGCCCTTCCGCTGTTCGGGGCGAGGCCGTTCAGGTGGCCTGCTCGCCGCTCACCGCCGCCAGCTCCTTCGCTCGCGGGTCGTAGACGAGGGCCGATTCCGGGTGGTCGAAGGTCATGACCGGGCGGGTGTGGGAGTCATAGGGATCCCAGCCGGGGTTGCCGGACTTGGCGAACGCGATCCAGGAGGCGTGCATGTCGTCGGCGAGGGGTTGCGGTGCGTCCGGGCCGGTGAGCGGTGTGGCGACGGCGAGCGTGTCGAAGACGAACGGGATTTCCAATGCGTGCATCGCGCCCAGGGCGCGATCGGTGCGCCGCCAGCCGAACTCGTAGACATACACCGCTGCGCCGGTGTCGGCCTGCGCGTCCGCCAGTTCCATGGTGGGGGCGCGGAAGGCGTGGTCGGTGAGAATGGCGGCGAGGAGGTCACCCGGGGCGGCCTCGGGGCGATCGGCCGCGTACACCTGCGCGAGCGCGGGGTCGAGACCGTAGCGGGTGAGCAGCACCGGCAACGCGTCGTCGGACACCAGCGCCGCCATCCCGGTGGGTACCAGGAAGAGCCGGAATTCCTCCGCGGTGTAGCCCAGCAGCAGCGGCACGCCGGCCGCCGAGCCGGCGGTGAGTGCGTCAGCCACCGGGCCGGTCAGGACCACACCGTCGATCACCGGGAACAGGCAGGTGATGCCGAGTCCGCTGGACACGATGGACGCGCCCCAGCGCTTCGGATCGGGATCGGCCGTGAACTGCGCGATCAGCGTTTCCTGCGCCGCCAGCAAGGTAGCGGGTTCGATCTCGGCGAAGGCCGCCGCGGTCGCCGGAATGCCCAGCCCGGCAGCCAGTTCCGCACCCAGGAGCCGCCCGTCCGCGACTTCGGCGGCCATCCGCCCGGTGCCGCTCTGCACGATGGCCTTTGTGAACAGCCCGCGCGCCGGCGGCGCGGCGAGCAGCGCGGCCACGCTGATGCCGCCCGCCGACTCACCGAACACCGTGACATTGCCCGGGTCACCACCGAAGCCGCGAATATTGTCGCGCACCCATTCGAGGGCGTAGATCTGATCGAGCAGGCCCCGATTGGCGGGTGCGCCGTCGAGGACGGCGAAGCCGGAGATCCCGAGCCGGTAGTTCACCGAGACGAGCACCACGCCGTCGCGAGCGAAGGCGGCGCCGTCATAAGCCGTGCGGGAATTCGCGCCCCGGGTGAACGCGCCGCCGTGGATCCATACCATCACGGGCAGGTCCGCCGCGCCGGTATCCGGCGTCCACACATTCACATTCAAGTATTCCGCGCCCGGAATATGGTCGCTGCCAAGGATTTCGGCGATGGCGGGCGGGTAGGGCGTCTGCATACACGTCGCACCGAACTCGACCGCGGGACGTACGCCGTCCCAGGCAGCCGGGGGCGCGGGGCGTTCGAACCGGGCGGCGCCCACCGGGGCCGCCGCGTAGGGGATGCCGAGAAATACGCTGACGCCCTCGATGATTCGCCCGCTGACGTGGCCGCCGGTGACTGCGACTATGGGTTCCATCTGTGCTCCGATCCGGGAAACGCTCGCCGTCACCGTACGCCGCGCGTGAGCGTTTCTCGCCGAACTTCGGCAGACCAGCGCTAAACAAAAAGTGATTGAAACCACTGGCCGACGCCGTTCTTTCGCTGTATAAATCGCCGCCCGCTGTCGTATCGTCTGACCAACTTGGTTTCACTCACGGGGCGGATTCGCCCCGAACAGCGGGGTTCTCGTGCTCGACATCTCTCACTTCAGCTACGGCTGGGTCACCCCTCTGATGGCGTACCTGATGTCCATCCTCGGCGCCCTGCTCGGCCTGCAATGCGCGGTCCGCGCCCGCCAGCAAGGGCAGGTCCGTTCCGGCTGGCTGGTCGCGGCGGCCGTGGCGATCGGCGGCGCGGGCATCTGGAGCATGCATTTCATTGCCATGCTGGGCTTTTCGATCGAGGGCGCGGAAATCCGCTACAACGTGCTGCTGACGCTGTTCAGCGCGGTGACCGCCATCGTGGTGGTGGGTATCGGGTTGTTCATCGTGATCCGGCCGCAGCCCACGGTCCCGGCCCTGCTGTCCGGCGGCGCGATCACCGGGCTCGGCGTCGCGGCCATGCATTACACCGGCATGTACGCGATGAAGTCGAACGCGCACCTCACCTACGACCTGCCGCGCGTGGGGTTGTCGGTGCTGATCGCGGTGGTCGCGGCGACGGTGGCGCTGTGGTTCGCGTTGCGGGTCAACGGCATCGGCGCGACGATCGCGGCGGCGCTGATCATGGGCGTCGCGGTCTCCGGCATGCACTACACCGGCATGACCTCGATGCACGCGCAGCACACCGGCCAGACCGCCGCGCCCTCGGGCGCCGACCCGGCGCAACTACTGGCCCCCCTGATCCTGCTGATCAGCATCGCCACCATGCTGCTGCTGATAGCCGTCAGCCTGACCACCGTCGAGGACGACATCGTCGACCTCCCCCGGCTGCGCCGCACGACACCGCGCCCGCCGGAACCGGAACCGGTGGACCCGCCCGCGCACCAGGTCACCCTGAAACCCCAACGGCCCCAACCACAGCGCAAGCCCGACGAGCCCGCCCCGTCCGAAATCACCAATTCCTACTGGCCACCACAACCCGGCTCAAAGACACAGTGGGCCGCACCAACCCAGCGCGACCCGCGCCCGCGCTCGGCAATCCCGGTCACCGAATCACACACCCGCAAGGCCCTGGCCCGCGCCGACCGCCAACGCCTACTCGCCAAGGGTGCCGGAATGGAAGACTTCGCCGCCGAGCCGGACCCGGCGGAGGACGCCCCGCCCCGCGAACCGGGCGACGGCTGGCTGCGCCGGCAGAACTTCTCCTAGCGCAGAGCGCGCACCTCTCCCGCCTCGCACCGGCGTTATTTCCGCCGTGCCCACCTCGACCTTTTCGCTCAGTGCCCCCGGCTGGTCGGTGCCGACATCCCACGCCGCGACTGTCACCCTCGCGGCGACGCCAGTCCTAGGGTTAGTTCCGCTCGTCTGGGCGCGGCACCTCGGGTGGGTGCGCGCCACGCGGCACACTTTCGCACTGTGGCTACTTCCACCGCCGGCGACGGTCGCTACCACGCGCCGTGGACCCGGACCGTCGCGCTGCGGGCCGAAGTGGGTGCGGCGTGGGATTGGCTGCGCCGGCCTGGGCTGCTGTCTCGGATCTATCCGGCGCTGCGCCGGCATCTGAGCCAGGCCCCGGCCAGCACCGCCTACGCGTTCACCTTGTTCGTCACCTGGTGGACGTTGCGCGGGCTCGGCCCCGTCGAGGAGCGGCGGCTGATCCTGTCCGCTTCGACCAATCTGTACAACATGCACCACAATCCGGTGCAGGTGCTGGTCGCCTCAGCGTTCTGGACCGAGGGGAACTTTCCGTGGGTGACCATCGCCGAGTTCCTGATCGTGATGGCGTACGCGGAGCGCTGGCTGGGGACCGGGCGCTGGATCCTGTTGTTCGCGACCGGTCATATCGGGGCGTCACTGGTCACCGTTTATGGCATTGCCCGCGCCATCGAGCACAAGGTGATTCCCTTGCGGGTCGCGATCGCGCCGGATGTCGGCACCAGCTACGGGTTCACCGCGGTGCTGGCGGCGCTGGCGTTCCGGTTCCGCGGCGTCGTGCGGCTGGGGTGGGTCGTGCTGGTACTCGCCGTGCTGATCGCCGCGTGCGTCAGCAACCGGACGTTCACCGACTACGGCCACCTTTGCGCGGGCTTGATCGGCTTGCTCGCCGGCACCATCGCCAGCACGTTCTGGGGCCGGATCGAACACCGCCGGGTCGTGCGCGCGACCGCATGAACCGCCGCGCGCAGCCGAGGGAATCGCCGCGCGCGACCGCTCAAATCGCCTCGGTGCGAGTCCGGTTCAGGCCGAACCGGATGACCGGCTCCACCACCCGCGCCGCCACCGGCCCGAGCACCGCCATCAGCAGCACATAGGCCGAAGCCAGCGCGGCCAGCTCCTTGCCGACGGTCGTCATCCCGACCGCCAATCCTGCGATGACGATGGAGAATTCGCCGCGCGCGACCAACGCGGCCCCGGCCCGCGCCCGGCCCATCCGGGCGATGCCCTGCCGGCTCGCCGCCCACCAGCCGGTCGCCACCTTCGTCGCCACGGTGATCAGCGCCAGCGCGATCGCCCAGCCGAGCACCGGCGGAATCGCGGTCGGATCGGTGTTCAGGCCGAAGGCGACGAAGAACATCGCGGCGAACAGATCCCGCAGCGGCTCCAGCAGTTTCGCGGCCTCGTGCGCGGTGGACCCGGAGATCGCGATGCCGAGCAGGAACGCGCCGACCGCCGCCGACACGTTCAGCGAGGACGCCGCCCCCGCCACCAGCAGCGCCGCGCCGAGCAGTTTGAGCAGGAACACCTCGTTGTCGGGACTGTCGATCAGCGCCGAGACGTAGCGGCCGTAGCGCAGCGCGACCACGAGCACCACGGTGACCGTCACCAAAGCGATGGCGAGCGCCTTCATTCCGGCCAGCAGGCTCAGTCCGGCCAGCATGGTGGTGAGGATCGGCAGGTACACCGCCATCGCCAGATCCTCGAACACCAGGATGGACAGGATCACCGGCGTCTCCCGGTTACCCAGGCGGCCGAGATCGTTGAGCACCTTCGCGACGATCCCGGAGGAGGAGATGTAGGTGACGCCGCCCATGGTGACCGCGCCGACCGCGCCCCACCCGAGCAGCAACGCGACCACCACCCCGGGCGTGGCGTTGGCGACCAGATCGAAGAGCCCCGCCGCCCAGGACCGGCGCAGCCCGGTCACCAGTTCGGCGGCGGTGTACTCCAAGCCGAGCAGCAACAACAGCAGCACGACGCCGATTTCGCCTGCCACATGGCCGAATTCGATGGCCGCGTGCAGTTCGATGAATCCGCCGTGCCCGAAAACCAGCCCGCCCAGCAGATACAGCGGGATCGGTGACATCCCGAAGTGGACCGCCACCCGCCCCAGCATCCCCAGGGCGAACAGCACCGCTCCGAGTTCTACCAGCGCGAGCGCGGTAGTCGTCACGTCCTCAACCGTGCGAGAGAATCTTCGCGGCCGCGTCCAGGCCGTCGGGGGTGCCGACGACCACGAGCACATCGTCGGTCGTGAAGGTGAAATCCGGTCCCGGCGAGGGATGCAGCTGACCGGCGCGCATCACCGCGACGATGGACACCTTGGTGCGGGTGCGCATCGCGGTCTCGCCGAGCGTGCGCTCCGCGTACGGCGAGTCCTCGTCGATCGGCAGCTGCCGGGTCGTGATGCCGGGCAGGTCCCGGTGGTCTTCCTCGAGCTGCGCCACCAGTTGCGGCGCCCCGAGCAGGTTGGCCAGCACGGCCGCCTCGTCGGTGCTCAGCGGCACCTGGGCCGCGCACGCGTCCGGATCGGAGAGCTTGGAGACGATCAGGTCGATTCCACCGTCACGGTGGTCCACCACACCGATGCGGCGCCCGGAGCGCGCCTGGAAATCCTTGCGTACCCCGATACCTGGGAGGGCGGTGACATCGATGTTCACCGGTACACCCTAGCGCTTGACCGAGCGCACTCCCCGGTATCGGAGTTCTGGATTGCATCGAGTCGAACTCAGTTTCCGAACAACCCGGGAACGGCGCCGCGCACCAGCAGAATGCCCGCGATGGCCAGCGCCCAGCCGGTCGCGCTGTCCGCGTGCCGGGACAGGAACGCGTCGATGCGGGCCAGTAGCGGTTCGATCCTGGCGTGCAACAGCTTTCGCGCGGCGATGAGCACCAGCGCGGGCGCGACCATGACCAGGCAGTAGCCCGCCAGCAGGGCGATCGAGGTGAGGGTGGACAGGTCACTGGACACCAGCAGTCCGATCGCCGCCAGGTACGGCAGCATCGTGAACAATTCCAGGGTGCCCGCGCTCACCGCGAGCACCGCCAGACCGGTAGTGGTGGATTGCGAGTTCAGGGCGCGGGTGCGCCAAGCCGCGGTCCGGTCGGGTTCGCCGCGTTCCCGGCGCTTCTTGGAGTCGAACCGCCAGGACACCGCGAACAGCGCGATGCCGAGCAGCAGCTGCGGGACCAGGACGATCGGGCTGCGGGCCAGGTCGCCGAAGCGGTCCAGCGCCGAGCCGACCACGGTCAGCAGCGCCACGCCGACCAGGAAATAGAAGACGGTGATCGCGCCGAGGTAGGCGAGCATGCGCCGCACGGGCGGACGTTCCGGGGCCATCAGCAGCCAGATCGGCAGGACCAGGGTGCCGATGCTGGTGGAGTCCACCAGGGCCAATCCGATCAGGGCCGGTATCAGTATCACCCGATGAGCCTCGCGCGACCGGGCCGCGAACGGCGTCGGCCTTCGGATCGATCGCGGGTCATCACTTCGGCGGACCCCGGTCCGGCGGGCGTGTGCTGTGATGGTTCGGTGAAGCAGTGGCACGCGTTGTCGGCGACGACACAGGACGTGTTGATCGCGCTGTTCCTGTTCAGTCTCGGCGCGGTGCTGTATCTGTCCGGGCTCTACCCCTTGGGCGGCCAGGCGAGCACCGAGGCCCCGCTGACGGTGCGCTTCACGATTCTGGCCGCTTTGTGCGGGGCGTCCCTGCTGCGCCGCCGGATGCCTGGCACCGCGCTGGCGGTCGGGGTGCTACCGCTGGTCGCCGACACACTTCTCGGCTCGACCGTGCCGGTCTGGCTGCTCTATTCGGACCTGGTCTACGCGGCGGTCCTATACGGGTCGCGAAGGATCTCCAAAGTGACCGCCATCGCGAGCGGAGTGCTGTCGCTGGGGCTCGCGATCGCGGTCTGGGTCGGCGTCGGCGACTGGCACGCCTTCGCCATCGCCATCGCCGCGGCCTTCGCCTTCATCGGCACGCCGGTCTGGTGGGCCTTGCAGGTCCGCCAGCACAAGGAGATCGCCGCCGCCGAACACACCCGCGCCCAAGCCATGACCCTCGTCGCCGAACTCGACCGCCGCGCCGCCATCGCCGACGAACGCAAAACCATGGCCCGCGACCTGCACGACGTCATCGCCGGCCACCTCTCCGCCATCGCCATCCAATCCGAAGCCGCCCTGGGCGTCCTGAGCAGGTCCGATATCGACCCGAAGGTCTCCGGCATCCTCGCCTCGATCCGTTCCAACAGCGTCAGCGCCCTACAGGAAATGCGCACCATGATCGGCTTGCTCCGCGACGACGGCGCCGAGGAGGACATCGCCGCTCCCCGCACACTCGCTCAGCTTCCCATTCTGGTCGACGCCGCCCGCGCCGCCGGAATCAGTGTGCGCGTCCAGGATTCGCTGAATGGAACGGCGCTGCCGAGCGCCGTCGACCAGGCCGCGTACCGGATCATCCAGGAGGCGCTGACCAACGCGATGAAGCACGCGCCCGGCCAGCCGGTCAGCATCGATGTGCGCGAGCAGGAAGCGAGTCTGGTTCTGACAGTGCGCAACCCGACGGCCGGCCATCGCCCCGGCGCGCCACTGGACGACGCGGCGGGGCGCGGTCTGATGAACATGCGCGAACGCGCGGCAGCACTGGGCGGGACGTTCACCGCCGAGCCGCAGGAAGGCCGCTGGGAAATCCTTGCCCAGCTGCCTATCTCGGCGACTTGATCCCGGTGCTCAGAAGGCGGGTACGTCGCTGGTGCTGGCGTTCCCGCCGATCGACGGCTTCAGGGTGACCTCCCAGTCACTGGATTCGTCGAAGGAGTCGTCGAACTTCTGGAACTGGCGGTCGCGGGTGAAGGCGAGAGCCGCCTGATCCCAGTCGGTGCCGGATTTCAGATACACGTAGTAGGTGCCGGCGATGCCGCTGAGCGTGGCCCTGGAATTGGCCTGGATGTACATCGTCGCCTGCGGGGCCTTGGGGTCGCCGTTGGTCACCACCACCGCGACATCGGACTTGTCGTCGTTGATGACGGTCAGATTCCCCGCGCCCACCAGCCCAGCCTGCTGCACGACCTCGCCGTTGCCGGCCCGGCGATTCAGCAGCGGCGCCGGCGGGGCCGTCGACTTGGTGGTCGAGGCCACCGCCCGGCTGGTTTGCGGACTTGTTGTCGCGCGGCTGCTCGTGTCCTTCGACGTCCCGCATCCCGCGGCCACCAGCGCCGCGGCGACAGCGACAACGCACAACAGTCTTTTCGACATGAATCCCCCGTAATCCGGCTCGAGCGCTAACTTTTCATTATCGCGGGTCCGCACCGATCGCGCCACTCGGCGGAGTGATTCCACCCCCGCCAGAGGGCGACCCTGGTCTCCAATGCCCGGACGCTGCCGATTCGCTGGAATTATGGAGGGCATGATGCGATTGCTGACCCGACACTGGACGACCGTTGTTCCGCTGCTCGCCATCGTGGTCTTGGCAATCGCATGGTTCACCCACCCCTCCGGTCCGGTCGTCATCGTGCTGGTCCTGGCGCTGGCCGGCGCGACGCTCTCGGCCGTGCAGCATGCCGAGGTGGTGGCGCATCGGGTCGGTGAACCGTTCGGGTCGCTGGTGCTGGCGGTGGCCGTCACCGTGATCGAAGTCGGATTGATCTTGACGTTGATGGCGTCCGGCGGCCCGGACGCCTCGTCGCTGGCGCGCGACACCGTGTTCGCGGCGGTGATGATCACCTGCAACGGCATCTTCGGGTTGTCGCTGCTGGTCGGGGCGCTACGGCGGCGGGTAGCGGTGTTCAACGCCGAGGGCACGGGCGCCGCGCTGGCGACGGTGGCGACCCTGGCCACGCTGAGCCTGGTACTGCCGACCTTCACCACGAGCAAGCCCGGTCCGGAGTTCTCGGGGTCGCAGCTGGCCTTCGCGGCCGTGGCCTCGCTGCTGCTCTACGGCTTGTTCGTGGCCGTGCAGACCATCCGGCACCCCGACGACTTCCTCCCGGTCGAGGTGGGCGACGCCGACGACGAGCAGCACGAACCCCCGTCGGTCCGGTCCACCGTGCTGAGCCTGGCCCTGCTGGTCGTCGCCCTGGTCGGCGTGGTCGGACTGGCGAAGATGGTGTCCCCCGCCATCGAGAACGGCGTGCACGCGGCCGGGCTGCCCCGCTCGGCGGTCGGCGTGGTCATCGCGATGCTGGTGCTGCTGCCGGAGACCTTGGCCGCCGTGCGGGTGGCCCGCCGCGACCGCGTCCAGATCAGCCTGAACCTGGCGCTGGGTTCGGCGATGGCCAGCATCGGCCTGACGATCCCCGCGATCGCCCTGGCCTCGATCTGGATCTCCGGGCCGCTCACCCTCGGCCTGGGCGCGACCCAGATGGTGCTGCTGGCGCTGACGGTGGTGGTGGGCGCGCTCACCGTGGTGCCCGGTCGCGCGACCTTGTTACAGGGCGGCGTGCACCTGGTGTTGTTCGCGGCGTTCGTGTTTCTCGCGGTCAGTCCGTAGGCGCGCCGGTCCTTCCTTCGACGGATCCGCGCGGCGACGGGCCTGTGTTCTGATGAGGCCGTGACGATTCGCGTGCTCATCGCCGACGACCACGGCGCCATCCGGGCCGGGCTGCGGATGATCTTGGACAGCGCCGACGGCATCGAGGTGGTCGGCGAGGCCGCCGACGGCGACGTCGCGGTCGCGCAGGCCAAGGCGCTGCGGCCGGACGTGGTGCTGATGGACGTGCGCATGCCCGGCGTCGACGGCATCACCGCGACCGAGCGGATCACCGCCGACGGGCTCGCCCGCGTGCTCATCCTGACCACCTTCGACTTGGACGAGTACGTCTTCCGGACCTTGCGGGCGGGCGCGGCGGGATTCGTGCTGAAGTCCACCTCCGGTGCGGCGCTTGTGGATTCGGTGCGCGCGGTCGCGGCCGGAGACGGCGTGCTGGCGCCGGAGGTGACCAAGGCGGTCATCACCGCGTTCGCCGCCTCGGCCACCGAGACCCAGGCGCCGGCTCCGGTGGGCCTGGCCGATCTCACCGAACGGGAACGCGAGGTCCTGGACTGCCTGGGCGACGGCCTGTCCAACGCGCAGATCGCGGGCCGGCTGTTCATCGGGGAGACCACCGTGAAAACCCATGTCTCCCGGGTGCTTACCAAGCTCGGCGTGCGTTCCCGGGTGCAGGCCGCCATCTTGGCCCGCGAAGCCCGGGAGCCGTGATCAGCGCGCCAAGGGCGCGAAGCCGCCGTCCGCCCCGGGCCGGTACTCCTGCACCGAAGTGACCGCGGCCACCGGCAGCGGACCGTAGAGGTGCGGGAAGAGCATCGACTCCGGATCCGACGGCACACCGGGCTCCCACTTCACCTCCGACCCGACCTGATCCGGGTCGATCCACAGCAGCACCAGATCCTGCTTGCCCCGGAACAGCCGGTTGGCCGGGAGGTGCGCTTGCTGGGGCGTGGACAGGTGGATGAATCCCGCCTCGGCCAGCGACGCCGGGCGATACTCGCCGATTTGCCGAGCGTTCGACCAGTCTGCTAGGTCACAAATGTGAACGAGTGTGTGAGTGTCGTGGATCACGGGTAATCTCCCGGTAGACAACTGGATAGGCGAGTTCGAGAAGTGAACGAGAACGGGTGCGAAACCTGAGCTGAGCTGTTCGCCTGTAGCGAAATACCAGGTCATGTTAGGGAAAACACACTGAATCGTTTACGGGAACAAAGCCCCCGTCCCGAACGTCTGACAGAGTAGTCATACCACTGCTGGGAAGTAGCGGTAGCGAGCCCGCGGAGTGACCACGGGCCCCACACCAGGTGAACGGACTGTAGTGCCGGGAGCCAGGACGGAGGAGTCATGCCAGGAACCCTGACAAGCACCCCACTGACCGCGGTCGATCGTTGCGACCGCTGCGGGGCGGCAGCGCGCGTGCGCGCCACCCTTCCCGCAGGTGGAGAGTTGCTCTTCTGCCAGCACCACGCGAACGAGCACATGGATCGCTTGCGTGAGTTGGAAGCCGTGATCGACACGGAGTCCGCTCCCGCGTTGTAAGCACCAGTTCAGACCTCGCGTCCCGACACAACAGCATCGAACAACAGAACACAGTCTTCACCGGCAGCGGGCGACACCAGTCGCCCGCTGTCGGCGTCCCTGGACAATTTTTGTGCCGCACAACACATTGCAAGTGAGGGGATCGATCTGTCTTCCACCCAGGCCACCTACCTACCCGACCGGCACATGTTCGCGCTGTGGACATGGAGCGGGCGCACGACCGGGCGGGCGCCCACCGGAGTCGGTGAGCGGGAAACGCTGCCGCTGGCCGTGCCGGTGAGCACGCTGGACGCGCTCGAGATCGTGAACGTCGACTGCGCGCTCGTCACTCCGGAAGAACTTGCCGAACTGCGCATTCCGGGCGCTGTGGGCGCGGGACCTGGCGACCCGGCCAACAGCGACATGCCGCAGGAATCGCAGGACCGCTCCGTCGAGCTTCCGGCGGTATCGCTGCGCACGTGGCAAGTCGTGCTGCGCGAGGGCGGTGAAGTCGCGCTGCCGCTAGCCGCGCATGCCGTCCCCGACGCGGTCGGCACCTCGATCGTCGCAGCGGAGCGTGCGATGCGGGTGCTGCGCGAAACCCTGTCGGTTTCCACCGAATTGGCCTCGACGCTGAAGGCGGATCTGCGGCCCTACCAGGCCCGCGGCGTCAGCTGGCTGCGCGAGACCGTCGAGGCTTTCGGCGGGGCGGTGCTGGCCGATGAGATGGGTCTCGGCAAGACGGTGCAGACCATCGGGTTCCTGGTCGGGCGCGCGGGCGAGGGCCCGCAGCTCGTCGTGTGCCCGACCTCGCTGGTCGGCAACTGGGCGCACGAGATCACGCGGTTCGCGCCGGAGCTGCGGCCGGTGGTGTGGCGCGGCGGGGAGGTGACCGCGGAGCCGGGCACCGTCGTCGTGGCCGGATACCCGACGCTGCGCCTGCACGGGCAGCACCTGACCGGGACCACCTGGGCGACGGTCGTTTTCGACGAGGCGCAGGCCCTGAAGAACCCGCGCACTCAGGTGTCGAAGGCGGCGCGAGCGCTGCCCGCCGCGGCCAAGGTCGCGCTCACCGGTACACCGGTGGAGAACCATCTCGAGGAACTGTTCGCGCTGCTCAATCTGGTCGCGCCGACCTTGTTCGCGCATCGCACCCAGTTCCGCCGGCGGTTCGTCCGCCCGATCGAGGCGGGTTCGGCTACCGCCGCGGCCCGGTTGCGTGCCGCCACCGAACCCGTCGTGCTGGCGCGCAAGAAGATTCAGGTCGCCGCGTCGCTACCCGCGAAGATCCACACCGACCTGCTGTGCGACCTCACCGCCGAGCAGGAGAAGCTCTACGACCAGTTGCTCGATCGAGCCATCGACGACGGCTTCGGCGACGGTGTGCAACGCCAGGCCCGGGTGCTGGCCGCACTCACCGCACTCAAGCAGGTCTGCAACCACCCGGGACTGATCACCGGCGAACTCGGCGAACTCACCGGCCGCTCCGGCAAGCTCGATCTGTGCACCGACATCGTCGGCACCAACCTCGAAACCGACTCCCCCACCTTGATCTTCACCCAGTACCGGCAGACCGGTGAACTGCTGGTCCGGCATCTGGCCGAACAGTTCGGCGTCACCGCTCCGTTCTTCCACGGCAGCCTGAATCAGGACCAGCGCGCCGCGCTCGTCTCGGACTTCCAATCCCCGGACGGACCTCCCGTGCTGATCCTGAGCCTGCGTGCCGCCGGCACCGGCCTCACCCTGACCCGCGCCGCCGATGTGATCCACTTCGACCGCTGGTGGAATCCGGCCGTGGAAGCCCAGGCTTCCGACCGCGCCCACCGCATCGGCCAAACCCGCACCGTCACCGTCACCACCCTCACCTCCGGCACCACCGTGGAGGAACACATCGCGGGCATGCACGACCGCAAATCCGCCCTCACCGACCTGTCCGACACCGCGGGCATCGCCGCCCTGGCTCGCCTCGACGACGACCAGCTCGTGGAAATCCTGCGCCGGAAGCGAGAGAACTGATGCCGGACAACGACTTCGGATACACCGCCTGGGGCAAGGACTGGCTCCGCCTGGCCGAACCCCTGAAGCAAACCCGCCCCGACCCGCTGCTCCCCCGGGCCCGCAGCATCGCCCGCAACGACGGCGTGCAGGCCACCATCGATGGCCGCAATATCCGCGCGGCGATCCATCGCGGCGGCCAGGCCTCGGTCACGCACATCGAGGTGGCCCCGCTGACTCGTTCCGCGGTCACCGCCATCGCCGAGCTGATTCCCGACGCGACCGTCCTCACCGACGACATGCACCGAACCCTCGTCGGCGCGGGCCTGACCCCCACACCCGTGCTGGCGGCGACCGATTGCTCCTGCTCGGCCCGCAACCCGCGCTGTGTCCACCTGCTCTCCGTCCTCTACGACCTGACCCGCCGGGTCGACGAGAACCCCCGCGTAGCCCTCGAACTCCAGGGCTTTTTCGAAGCGGCCCACCAGGATCCGGCCGCCCTCGTGGAATCCCCCCGCTGGACCCCCATCAACACCCTCGACCCAGCCGCCTACTTCGAACCGGCTTGACGCGCCAGACGATCATTGACCTGAAGTAATATTCAGGTTTTACCGTGATCGCATGACGATCAAGGAATACCCCCGTGACGAGCTCGCCGCCCAGCCGATCGGGGCCTGGACCGGCCAGGCCTATCGATTGGTGGTCGGCGCGCTCCGGGCACAGCTAGCCGTCGAGGGGCTGACCCAACCGCACTGGTGGACCCTCAACCATGTCGCGGGCCACCCGGACCACTGGCAGCGCGCCGCACTCATCGAACGCCTGACACCCTACGAAGACCTGGGCCTGGACTTCAACGAGGTGTTCGACGACCTGATCCGGCGCGAGTGGATGATCGAGAGTGCGGGCGCGTTCACGCTGACCGACGCCGGGCAGTCCGCACTCGAACGCGCCCGGAACCGGAACCTGCTGGCGCACAACCAGATGCGCGCTGGAATCGATATCGACGACTTCGTGACCACCATCAACGTCCTGCGTCGCGTGGTGGCCAATCTCGGCGGCGACGGCAACCTGCCGAGCTAGTCCGCGGCGAAGGTGACCCGCACGGTGACCGGCGCGGTCTCCAGGACGGCGAACATCGATCGGGTGAAGGGCGCGAGCGCGGGATGCGGTGCGAACGTGGCGGCGCGGGCGACCACGTCGTCGTCTGGAAGGAACTCGGCGACGCCCGTGCGCCACCGGTCGCCTTGGCGGACAACGACCTTCGGGTTCGCGGCGATATTCAGGCCCCAGCCCGAGCGCATGCCGTGCTGGCAGATGATCCACGCGCCGTCGTCGTCGAACAGCACCGAGACCGGAACCCGGCGCGGCTGACCGGATTTGCGGCCGATGGTCTCGATCTCGGTAGCCAGCGTGGTGCGGACGCCGACCCGGCTCAGCGCACGCACCGCCGGGTTCATGACATAGCGGCCCAGGACGCGCTCGCGGCGGAATTTGCGGGCGGCCTTGTCCTCGGCGGCCGGTGCCGCGGATCGCTTGGCGCGGAAGGCGTCCACGCCGTGGTGGCGGACCATCTGTACCGCGGTGCGCCACGGCGCGCGCGCCGGATCCGGATCGGATCCCGCGCCGATCAGATGCAACTGGTCGGTGTGCCACTGCAAGTCGAGCGCGCCGTCGAAGGCCTTCAGATTGCCGTTGGCGGCCAGGCGGGGCGGCAGACCCAGGGAGATGTGTGGCGGGCGCAGCGCCTCGGTGCGGCCGGTCAGCAGATCGCCCGCGGCCGTGGGGAACACGGCGGACGGGCGGCCGAGGCCGACCACGTCGCACAGGCCGGAGCCGACCGCGTCGGACATGCCCGCTTCGGTGCGGAAACCGCCCGTCACCGCGAGCGGGGTGGATCCGGCGACGCGGCGCACGGTTTCGGCGTAGTCCAGGAAATACGCTTCCCGCGCGCGAGTGCTGGCCGCGACCGTCCGCGGGCGGCCCATCATGGCGGGCGATTCGTAACTGCCGCCGCTGATCTCGATCAGGTCCACGGCTTCGGCGGCCAGCCGGGCTACCACGTCCCGCGACTCCTCCTCGGTGAAACCGCCGCGCTGGAAGTCCGCCGAGTTCAGCTTGATTCCGAGCGCGAAGCCGGGACTGACCTGTGCCCGAATGGATTTCACGACCTCGAGCACGAACCGCGCCCGGCGCTCCGGATCGCCGCCCCAGGCGTCGGTGCGCTGGTTCGAGATCGGCGAGAGGAACTGCGACACCAGGTATCCGTGGGCGCCGTGGATCTGCACGCCGTCGAACCCGGCGGCTTCCACCACCCGGGCCGCGGCGCCGAAACGCCGGACGATGTCGAGGATCTCGTCCTCGGTGAGCGCGCGCGGGGCGGGCAGCCCCGGAATGGTCAGCGCGATCGCCGAGGGCGCGACCGGGCGATGCCGGGTGGCGATCGGATTGGCTTGGCGGCCTGGATGATTGAGCTGCACCCAGACCGGCGTACCGCCCTCCTTGCCGGCCTTCGCCCACCGGGTGAGCGCGTCGAGATGGCGTTCGTCCTCGATGGCGACGTTTCCCGGCTCGCCCAGATGACGACTGTCCACCATCACATTGCCGGTGACGACGAGCCCGAAGCCGCCCGCGCCCCAGCGGCGGTAGAGGCGTTCCAGGCGCTCGTCGGGCGCGAGTTCGGAGTTGCCCAGCCCCTCGCTGAGGGCGGACTTCATGATCCGGTTGGGTAGCACCTGGCCGCAGGCGAGCGGCAGTTGATCGGGCAGGGTCGGCATCGCTGGGCCCCGTTCGTCGAGGTCGGTTTCAGGTAAACCGATCGGTGTAGTGTGACGGTAGTACACCGATCGGTATACAACAACCGTAGACTGATCCGGATCAAGCCGACGCGGGAAAGGGGTGCGCCATGGGAGCCCGGGACAAACTCGTGGCCAGCGCTATCGACCTCATGCGCCGCCACGGCATCGCGGGCACGGGTATCGCGCAATTGCTCGAGGCCAGCGGCGTCTCCCGTCGCTCGGTCTACCTGAGCTTTCCGGGCGGCAAAGCCGAATTGGTCGCGGAGGCCACCCGAGTCGCGGGCGAGGCGTACAGCGCACTCATGCGCACCGTCACCGCCGGCGCCGACGTTGCCACCTGCGTAGCCGCCTACCCCGCCATGTGGCGAGAAACCATGCTCGCCAGCAACTTCACGGCCGGCTGCCCGATCGTGCACGCCGCGCTCAGTCGCGCCGAAGCGCCCGCCGCCGCGGACGCGGCCCAGCGCACCTTCGCGGAGTGGGAGGAAATCCTCGCCGAACGGCTGCGCGCCGAACAGGTCGACCCCGATACCGCCCGCTCCTTGGCGACCACCATCATCGCCGCCGTCGAGGGCGCGGTCGTACTGTCACTCGCGGAACGCTCCGAGGCCCCGCTGGAACGGACCGCGAAACACCTGGCCGAGCTGATCGCCCAGCACACCCGCCAGACGACAATTGACCTCAGCGGCTACGTAGCGCCGTAATGCGCTCGGCGAGCTGGTCGGCGGTGGCCAGTGCGGTGGGGGGACCACCGCATTCGCGCCGGAGCTCGCCGTGGATGACGCCGTGCGGCTTGCCGGTGCGGTGGTGATGCATGGCGACGAGGCTGTTCAGTTCCCGGCGTAGCTCGCCCAGTTTGTCCGCGGTCGCGACACGTTCGGTCGCGGTCGCCACATGCGCGGACGGCTCGGCGGCGGCTGCCGCGCTGCGATCGGAGACCTGCTTGGACTGGCGTTCACGCAGCAGCGCCCGCATCTGATCGGCGTCGAGCAACCCGGGGATGCCGAGGTAGTCGGCCTCTTCGGCGCTGCCGGCGATGGTGGCGGTGCCGAAGGAATTGCCGTCGTAGATCAGCTGATCGAGTTCGGCGTCGGCGGCGAGGGCGACGAACGCGCGTTCCTCTTCGCCGGGTTCGTCCTTCTGCTTGTTCGCGTCGATGAGCAGCTCGTCGTCGAGCGCGTTCTTCTCCCGGTGCGGTTTGCCGATGATGTGATCGCGCTGCACTTCCAGCTGCGCGGCCAGATCCAGCAGCACCGGCACCGAGGGCAGGAACACGCTCGCCGTCTCACCGGCCTTGCGGGCACGCACGAAACGACCGATGGCCTGCGCGAAATACAGCGGCGTCGAGGCGCTGGTCGCGTACACACCGACCGCGAGACGCGGCACGTCGACGCCTTCGGACACCATGCGGACCGCGACCATCCACGGCTGGGTGCTGTTGGCGAACTCGCCGATCCGGTCCGAGGAGGACGGATCGTCGGAGAGCACCACCGCGGGCCGCTCCCCCGAAATATGTTCCAGCAGTTCGGCGTAATCGCGGGCGCGTTCCTGGTCGGTGGCGATGACCAGGCCGCCCGCATCGGGCATACCGGTGGCACGTAGCTGACGCAGGCGGGTGTCGGCCGCGCGCAGCACCGCGGAAATCCAATCCCCGGCCGGGTCGAGCGCGGTACGCCAGGCGCGGGCGGTGTGCTCGGCGCTCAGCGGTTCACCGAGGCGGGCGGTGTATTCCTCGCCCGCGCTGTCCCGCCAGTGCGCCTCCCCGGAGTAGGCCAGGAACACCACGGGCCGGACGACGCCGTCGGCGAGCGCTTCGGAGTAGCCGTAGGTGTGGTCGGCGCGCGACTGCGGCAGCCCGCCGTCGCCGGGTTCGTAGGTGACGAATGGTATCTGGCTGTCGTCGGACCGGAACGGCGTACCGGTCAGCGCCAGCCGCCGGGTCGCGTCGCCGAACGCCTCGGCGGTCGCGTCACCCCAGCTCTTCGCGTCGCCCGCGTGGTGGATCTCGTCGAGAATCACCAGGGTGCGCCGGTTTTCGGTGCGTACCCGATGTCGCGAGGGATGTGAGGCGATCTGCGCGTAGGTGACGACGACGCCGTGATAGTCGCCGGAGGTGCCACCGGTGGCGTTGGAGAAACGCGAGTCCAGCGCGATCCCGGCCCGGGCCGCGGATTGAGCCCACTGATGCTTGAGGTGCTCGGTCGGCGCGACCACGGTGATCTGATCCACGGTGCGGTCGGCCAGCAATTCGGCGGCCACACGGAGCGCGAAGGTGGTCTTACCCGCGCCGGGTGTCGCGACGGCGAGGAAGTCCCGCGGTTTGGTCGCAAGGTATTTCGTCAGCGCCCGTCGCTGCCATGCGCGCAGCTGGGCGCCGCCTCTGCCTGACGCTCCCGAATCGCCCGGCGAAGCTTCAGTTCCCGCCGCAGCGCCACCCGACCCAGTCACGCAGAAGACCCTAGCGGGCCGACTCGGCGTGTTGCCAAACCGACGCGACGGGGGCGACGGGCATCACATGCCGACCGGCCACAACATCCCTGTTCCGCCGGTCGGCACGGCGTGTCTGACACCTGCGGGTCGCGTGGCGCGCGCGACAAAGCGGTGCTGCGGCGACTCATGCGCGATGCTGTAGGCACCATGAACGACGTCCAGTCCGACGAGAGTGAACCGCCGCCGATCCACAGCGGCGGCGGTGGCGCGCGTCTGTCCCGCACGACCTTGCTGTCGCGCCGGCTGCAGCGCTCGGCCCGGCACGGCTGGCGGCTGATCTCCCGGGTGGCGCGAAAGTCCTGGGACAACTCGATCTTCGCCAAGTCCGCCGCCGCCGCCTTCTGGCAAACGCTGTCGCTGGCGCCGCTGCTGCTGGGTGTCCTCGGCAGCCTCGGCTATGTCGGCGGCCTGTTCGGGCCGGACACCGTCGCCGTCGTCGAATCGAAGATCCTCAGCTTCAGCCGGGAACTGTTCAGTCCGACCGTGGTCAGCGACCTGATCGAACCGACGGTCAACGACGTGCTGGGCCGCGGGCGCGGCGCGGTGGTCTCGTTCGGTTTCGTGCTGTCGCTGTGGGCCGGGTCCTCGGCGATGGCGACCTTCGTCGACGCGATCGTCGAAGCCCACGGCCAGCAGGACGCGCGACACCCGGTGTGGCAGCGCATCTTCGCGCTGCTGCTCTACGTCGGGTTTCTGATCGCCTCGGTTTTCCTGCTGCCGCTGGTCGCGCTGGGCCCGCGACTGGCCGGCCGGGTGTTGCCCGACGCCTGGACCGAAATCGGCATGCGTCTGCTCGACGGCTTCTATTACCCCGGCGTCGGCCTGCTGCTGGTCATCGTGCTGGCCACGCTCTACAAGCTCGCGCTGCACCGGACGCTGCCGTGGCACCGGTTGTTCTGGGGCGCGGTAGTAGCGGGCGTGTTCTTCATGGCCGCCAGTGAAGGCCTGCGTCGGTACCTGTCCTGGATCAACGCGACCGGCGTCACCTACGGCGCGCTCGCGACGCCGATCGCGTTCCTGCTGTTCACGTACTTCCTCGGGTTCGCGGTGATCCTCGGCGCCGAGTTCAACGCGACGGTGCAGGAGTTCTGGCCGGCCCGGGCGACCCGGCTCGAACAGATGAAGGAATGGATCTCCAACCAGGTGCGCGGGGACGACGACCCGGAGGACGCCGAAGGCGAAGCCGGCCCGAGCGCCAACGGCGAGGTCGAGCCCACCGAGCAGTGGCGCGCTCCCGAGGTCCCCGCACAGCACTGAGCACGGCCACGCCGGTGCGGGCGTGGGCCGTGCTCAGGGTCCAGATATCGGGGCTCAGTCGCCCTTGCGCAGGTTTTTGTAGATCTCCTCGCACGCGGGGCACACCGGCGAACCGGGCTTGGCCGAGCGCGTCACCGGGAAGACCTCGCCACACAGGGCGACCACGTGGGTGCCCATGACGGCGCTTTCCGCGATCTTGTTCTTCTTCACGTAGTGGAAGAACTTCGGGGTGTCGTCGTCCGTCGTCTCGTCGGTCGTCGTATCCGGACGAGCCAGGGTGTCGGTACTCACCCGGTCCATTTTGCCACGGTTCGGGATCGGCGGCGGCGCCGAGTCGCGCACTGTGACTTCTCCATCACGAGCCGACCATGGGGTGTGCGATCGGATCGGGAGAGTGGAAGACTCGTTCCTATGCAGGAAAACGGTTCGCGCGGCTTCTTTCCCGGCAGCGATCGACCCGACCCGGTGCTGATCACCGAGGCGGCGCCCTCGCTGGAGGACCAGCATCGCGCCCGGGTCCGCCGCTACACCATCATCATGGCTTTTCGCATTCCCTGCCTGGTGCTGGCCGCGGTCGCCTACAGCATGTGGGAGAACTGGGTCATCTCGCTGCTCATCATCGGCGTCTCCATTCCGCTGCCCTGGATCGCGGTGCTCATCGCCAACGATCGCCCGCCGCGCCGCAAGGACGAGCCCAGCCGCTGGGATGGCCGCCGCGATCAGCTCGCCCTGGAAGCACGTCAGCGCAACGTGATCGACGGTTAGACCGCGGGCTTGGGCCTGCGGATCACGAACGACATGAGCGCCGCGATACCGCACAGCCCGCCCGCGAGGTACCAGGCCAGGTCGTACGTCCCCTGCACGTCCCGGATCACGCCCGCGCCGGTGGCCGCGATCGCGGCGCCGACCTGGTGCGAGGCGAAGACCCAGCCGAAGGCGATCGGGCCGTCGTCGCCGAACAGCTCCCGGCACAGCATCACCGTCGGCGGGACCGTGGCGATCCAGTCCAGGCCGTAGAAGATGATGAACACCCACATGCTGGGCTCGGTGTCGGGCGCGAACAGCGAGGGCAGGATCAGCAGCGACAGCCCGCGCAGCGAGTAGTAGCCCAGCAGCAGGTAGCGCGGATCGACCCGGTCGGTCAGCCAGCCGGAGAAGATGGTGCCCGCCACGTCGAAAATGCCGATCAGCGCGAGCAGGCCCGCTGCCATCGTCTGCGGCATCCCGTGATCGTGGGCGGCGCTGACGAAGTGCGTCCCGACCAAACCGTTCGTCGACATGCCGCACACCGCGAAACCGCCTGCCAGCAGCCAGAATCCGGGGGTGCGCGCGACCTGGCCGAGCACCGTCAGCGCGCGGAACGCCCCGCCGACCGGCGGCGTACGCACGCCCACCTTGCTGCCCGGTTCCGCGCCATAGGCGGTGACCCCGGCATCGCTCGGGAAATCCCGGAGGAACAGCAGGACCAGCGGGACGACCAGCAGCGCCGTGCCGGCCACGATCAGCGACGGCAGCCGCCAGCCGTGATCATGGGCGAGCGCGGCGACCAGCGGCAGGAAGATCAGTTGCCCGGTCGCGCCCGCCGCGGTCAGCACGCCGGTGACCAGGCCGCGCTGGCGCACGAACCAGCGCCCGGTCACCGTCGCCACCAGCGCCATCGACATCGATCCGGTGCCGACGCCGACCATCAGGCCCCAGGTCGCCACCAGCTGCCAGGCCTGGGTCATGAACACCGTCAGCCCGCTGCCCGCCGCGACCAGGACCAGCGCGGAGGCGACCACCTTGCGGATGCCGAGCCGCTCCATCAGCGCGGCCGCGAACGGTGAGATCAGGCCGAACAGCAGCAGATTCAGCGAGACGGCGGTGCCGATCGTGCCGTGTGACCAGCCGAACTCCTCGTGCAGCGGGGTCATCAGCACGCTCGGGACCGACCGGAAGGCGGCCGCGCCGATCAGCGTGCAGAAGGTCACCGCGGCGACCAGCCAGGCCGGGTGCAGGCCGCGGCGGGGCGGAACACCCAGCGGCGACGCCTGGCGGGCCGAGCGCGCAGCAGACGGAATTTCAGGGTCTCGCGCGTCGGAGGGGGTGCGTAATTCGGTCACCGGAACAGAGTGCGGGAACTGCGGGTTCCGAACGAGTGGCCTGAATGCCACAATACGTAAATATCTAGCCAACGCTTGGAGGGGCTCATGGCCGTGCCGCATCTGGTCGCCGTACTCGCGCTCGAACCGGTCGTCGGGTTCGACATGTGCATCCCGACGATGGTGCTGGGCTCCGCGAAAACCGCGGACGGCGCCAAGCTCTACGACGTGCGGGTGTGCGGGTTGTCCACCGATCCGGTCCGGTCGACCGGCGGCTTCGCCATCACGCCGGAGCACGGCCCGGATCTGCTGGCCGTCGCCGACACCGTGATCATCCCCGGCACCCAGATCCCCGGCCCGCGCTTCGAAGGCACCCTGCCCGGCGAGCTCGCGGCCGCGCTCGCGCTGATCCGCCCCGGCACGAGGATCATCTCGATCTGCACCGGCGCGTTCGTCCTCGCCGCCGCCGGCTATCTCGACGGCCGCCGCGCCACCACGCACTGGCATTTCGCCGAGAACTTCCGCGCCCTCTACCCCCGCGTCGACCTCGACGACAACCAGCTCTTCATCGCCGACGACGAAAAGCTCTGCACCGCGGCCGGACTCGCGTCGGGCATCGACCTGTGCCTGCACATCCTGCGCACCGATCACGGCAGCGAGATCGCCAACCGCGCCGCCCGCTACTGCGTCGTCCCGCCGTGGCGTGAAGGTGGGCAATCCCAGTTCATCGACCGCCAGGTGCCCGACCCCGGCTCCGACGGCACCGCCCCGACCCGCGCGTGGGCCCTGCACCACCTCGACGCCGAACTGGACCTGGCGACCCTGGCAGCGCACGCCCGAATGAGCGTGCGCACCTTCACCCGTCGCTTCAAAGCCGAAACCGGCGTAGCCCCGGGCACCTGGATCCTGCAACAGCGCCTGCGCCACGCCCGCCACCTCCTGGAAACCACCGACCTCCCGGTCGACGCGGTCGCCCACGCCGCCGGCCTCGGCACCGCCCACGCCCTACGCCACCACATGCGCGGCGAACTCGGCATCGCACCAACGGCCTACCGCCGCACTTTCCGCGCCCGCCCCACCGAATCAACCTCTCTCACAGCGGTTTCCGCAGGCTGAGAACCACCACGATCTCGACCCGCTTCCAAACGCGATGGCCACCAACACAATCCGCGGCCACGAGGCCGTGACCAGCATCGAGGCCGGGTCCACGAGTCCGCCGCCGAGGCCCGGAGCACGGTTCACCGCAGATGCCCGGAGCACGAGTCACCGCAGGGCCCGATCCACGCTCACCACAGACACCCGGAGCACGAGTTCACCGCAGGGGCCTGTCCATGGGTTCACCACAGGCGCTGAGTGCCCGGGCGGACGAATTCCTGGCGTGTCCCCGATATCGGTCGCGTCGCTCAGAACGTCGACCTCGCCTAAGACGCTGTCCGGCGGCACACCGACGCCCGGTCCAGGGTTCACCACCGAGGCCGGGAGCACGAGTTCCGCTGGGGGATCCCATTGCAGCGTTAATGGTGGAGCCCGAGCTGTGAGTGGCGTTGAATTCCCTATCACCGCAACTGGTTCCGCATCGCGTGCGGCGGCCGAGACCGAGTACGCGGCCGAATTTCCCGCCGATCGGCCCCTGATTCCGGAGGCCCGGAATATGCTCGACAGCCTTACCGGCGCCCCTTACTGTGTGCCGGGAACCGACAAGCGCGGCCGGGGACGGACCACCCGCCCCGAGCGGCGCGCCGGGATGCGGGGCCCGCTTCCCGCAGTACTCAGGAGACAACATGATCAGGTGGGTCTGGGCGTTCCTCGACCGTCCCGCGGCGCGTTTCGACGAGTGTGTGACCTTCTGGTCCACCATCACCGGCACCGAGCCTTCGGCCCGCCGCGGCGAAGACGGGCAGTTCCTCACCCTGCTCCCGGATCCGGCGCTGTTCGCCGCCGCGGGCATCAAGATGCAGTCCGTCACCGGCCTCGGCGGCGTCCACCTCGACTTCGACGTGGAGGACATCCCGTCCGCGGTCCGTTTCGCCCTCGACCTCGGCGCCGAGCTCGTCGCCAACCACCCCGGCTACGCCGTCCTGCGCTCCCCCTCCGGTCAATTGTTCTGCTTCACCCCCGCCGGCCCCGCCAAGAGCCACCCGGCCCCCGCTCACACCGCGCCCGACGGCACCCTCTCCCGCCTCGACCAGGTCTGCCTCGACATCGGCGCCTCAGACCACAGCACCGAATCCCGCTTCTGGACCACCCTCACCGGCTGGGACCACACCCAGGGCACCCGCCCCGAATTCTCCCGCCTGCGCCCCAAAGAGCCACTCCCCGTGCAATTTCTACTCCAGCACCTCGGCGACGACCGCCCCACCACCGCCCACATCGACCTGGCCTCCTCCGACATCGAAGCCACCGCCACCTGGCACGAATCCCTCGGCGCCACCATCATCGACCGCCAGCCACACTGGATCGTCATGAACGACCCCGCCGCCGCCTACTACTGCGTCACCGCCCGCGACCCCCACAGCGCGACAACCTGAACACCCGACCGAACAGCCAGCCCACACCACGCCGTAGCCCGCCTGTCGCCTGCACAGCCAAGGCCAGCGTCGCAAGCCCCGGACGCGGTGCTGGCACCGGTTCGGTAGTCGCGAACAGCGCTGTAGCGGAGCTGGTCACAGCTCGAAGAGCGACTGCAACCATGCAATCACCACCGTGTGGTCACAGCCCGACTGTGCGGCCGCGAACAGCCACCCTCGAATGTTCCGACACCCCCACTTGTTGTCTCGTCGTCAGCACAGGTCGGCCCGTGCGCAGTGCGCGATGCGGTGCTGGGTACCGGTTCGGTAGTCGCGAACAGCGCTGCGGCGGAGCTGGTCACAGCTCGAAACGCGACTGCACCCATGCAATCACCACTGTGTCGAGACAGCCCAGCCAGTGCAGCCGCGAACAGCTGCCCTCAAATGTCGCCACAACGCACTAGTAGTCCCGTCGTCAGCACAGCTAGCGCCAGTGCCGCAGTGTGCGACGCCGCGCTGGCACCGGTTCGATAGTCGCGAGCAACGCTGCGGCGGAGCTGGTTACAGCCCGGAGGGTGACTGCACCCGCTCGATCACCGCTGTGTGGTGGCAGCCCGGCTGTTCGGCCCGAAGGACCGCACTCAACGATTTCGATACTGCACCTTGTCGTCTCGCCGTGAGCACACCACCACGGAGTGAATCCGGACCTGTGGCACTCCTGTACTCAGCGGGGCGAAATAGCTGCTGGCGCAATTAAACGGGCACAGCCCGCTGTCACCACGAACCGGCACAGCTTGCGGGCGCAACTCAGCAGGCACAGCTCACCGCCACAACACAGCAGGCACAGCTCACCGCCACAACACAGCAGGCACAGCTCACCGCCACAACACAGCAGGCACAGCTTGCTGTCACCACGAACCGGCACTGCTTGCGGGCGCAACACAGCGGGTACGGCTTGGGGGTCGCGACTCTGTGGCGCACTTGATGCGGCCGGGGTGACACGGTGGAGTGGGTGGGGCGGCGGGGAGATGCGGTGGCAGAGTATGCGGGTGCCTATGAACCCGACGACGACAGAATCGCTGCTGACCGCGCTGTGCCCTGAGCTGCGGGGTGCGCTGACCCGGGTGGGTTATGACGCCGACACCCTGATCGATGCGCTGGGTGTGGATGCGCATGCGGCGCTAGGTCGTTCGGAGCCTGTGCCGGTTCGGCGGGCCGCGCGGGATCTCGGCGGGTTGGGGACGCTGGTCCGGCTGTTGCTGCTCGGTGACGCCATGCCGGAACGGGAAGTCGCGGCGGCGTTGGCGCCGGTGCGGATCGATCAGGCGATCGCGGCCGGGCTGCTGGCGCGAGACGGCGGCGATATTCGCGCGGCGCTGGATCTGCGTCCGTTGGACGCAGGCGCGGGGACCCGGTGGATCCTGTCGGATCTGGACGATTCGATGCAGCGGCGCACGTTGACCGAGGAGCACGTGCTCGGTGTGGGGCACGCGTCGCTGTCATTGCTGCGCGCCACTCCGACCCGGCCCGTCGGCACCGTGCTCGATCTCGGCACCGGGTGCGGCGTCCAAGCCGTGCACGCGGCGTCCTACGCGCGCAGCGTCACCGCGACGGATGTGAACTCCCGCGCCCTGTGGCTGGCCGAGGCCACTGCGGCGTTGAACGGACTCGATATCGAACTGCTCGAAGGGTCCTGGTTCGAACCGGTCGCGGGGCGACGCTTCGATCAGGTCGTCGCGAATCCGCCGTTCGTCGTCGGACCCGCGCGCGTCGAACACACCTACCGCGATTCCGGGCTCGCCCTGGACGGGGCCAGCGAACTGGTCATCTCACAGGCTCCCGATCTCCTCGCTCCCGGCGGCACCGCCGCGATGCTCGCCGCCTGGATCCACACCGCCGACGGCGACTGGCGGCAGCGCGTCTCGTCCTGGCTCCCCGCCGAGGGCATCGACGCGTGGGTGGTCCAGCGCGACGTCGCCGACCCCGGCCTCTACGTCGGAACCTGGTTGCGCGACGCCGGATTGGATCCGCGCGATCGGGCCGCGCAAGCTCGCGCCGAGCAGTGGCTCGACGCGTTCGAGTCCGCGGAGGTCGAAGGCATCGGTTTCGGTTTCGTCTATCTGCGCGCGATCGACGGCCCCACCGAACTCCTGGCCGAGGACCTCACCCACGGTTTCGAGGACCCGCTCGGCGACGAGGCCACCAAATATTTCGAGCGCTCGGCGTGGCTGCGCGCCGCGGCGGCCGATAACGATCTGGCCTGGAACGCCCGTTTCGTCGTCGACCCCGCGACCGCGCTGGAACGGGTCTATCTGCCCGGCGAGGAGGGCTGGAATCAGCGGGTGGCACGGTTGCATCGCGGTGACGGTCCGCGCTGGCAGCACGAGGTGGATGAGTCCACGATCTCCCTGGTCGCGGGAATGCGTGCCGACGGTTTGCCGTTGTACGAGCTGATCGAGCTGCTGGCGCTGGCTCACGGATCCGATGACGTTTCACCGGAGTTCGCGGGCGAGGCGCTTTCCGTGGTGGCCGGCCTGGTGCGTCACGGATTGGTGCGGCCCGTATAGCCATTCGGCCACGGGCAGGCGTCGGCGGCGGGATCAGAAGACGGGTGTTCCGAACGCGGATCCTTCTCAGGAACTTCTCAGCCGTTGGTCGGCAAAACCGCAGCTCAGAACGGTTTACCGCAGGCTCAAACGGGAACTTTCTCTATGTCGGGTCCGTTGTTCGGGATGAGACACCACCGACAGGAGGCAAGTCATGACCAGCCCCGCCACCACTCGTGTGCGCCCCAGCGATTCCGACCTCGACGCCCAGAGCCCCGCCGCCGACTTGGTACGCGTGTACCTGAACGGCATCGGCCGGACGGCCCTGCTCACGGCCGCCGACGAGGTCGAGCTGGCCAAGCGCATCGAGGCGGGCCTCTATGCGCAGCATTTACTGGAGACCGGCAAACGTCTGTCGGCCACCCGTAAGCGCGATCTGGCCATCATTGTTCGCGAAGGCCAAGCCGCCCGCTCGCATCTGCTCGAAGCCAACCTGCGCCTCGTGGTCTCCCTCGCCAAGCGCTACACCGGCCGCGGCATGCCGCTGCTGGATCTGATCCAGGAAGGCAACCTCGGACTCATCCGCGCCATGGAGAAGTTCGACTACGCCAAGGGATTCAAGTTCTCCACCTACGCCACCTGGTGGATCCGTCAGGCCATCACTCGTGGCATGGCCGATCAGAGCCGCACGATCCGCCTACCAGTGCATCTGGTGGAGCAGGTCAACAAGCTGGCCCGGATCAAGCGGGAACTGCACCAGCAGCTGGGTCGCGAGGCCACCGACGACGAGCTCGCCAACGAGTCCGGCATCCCGGTCGAGAAGATCTCCGATCTGCTCGATCACAGCCGCGACCCGGTCAGCCTGGATATGCCGGTCGGCAACGACGAAGAGGCTCCGCTGGGCGATTTCATCGAGGATTCCGAGGCCACCTCGGCCGAATCCGCGGTGATCGCCGGCCTGCTGCATCACGATGTGCGCAGCGTGCTCGCCACCCTGGACGAACGCGAACAACAGGTCATCCGCCTGCGCTTCGGCCTGGACGACGGCCAGCCGCGCACCCTCGACCAGATCGGCAAGCTGTTCGGCCTGTCCCGCGAGCGGGTCCGCCAGATCGAACGCGAAGTCATGTCCAAGCTGCGCAAGGGTGAGCGGGCCGATCGCCTGCGCGCCTACGCCAGCTGACCCACCCCACAGCTGCCTCGGCAGCACCATCTCGGGTACCCCAGTCGACGGGGCACCTTGTAGCGCCGACCGGTGAACGCGCGTCCTGTCCCCTCCGGGTTCGCGCGAACCGGTCGGCCTTTTTATCCCCTCGGGCCGGGCTAGAGCCGGACACCCACGCCATGGTCGCTGAGGATCTCCAGGAAAATCGGGAAGGCGCGGCGCTCCCACAGAATCGGGTCCACATTACGAAGGATCAGCGTGAATGGCGCCGCAGCGCCCCATCGTCCGCGCAGGCAGTCGTCTACGGCATCGAGGTTCCAGCCGAAGTATCCGCCGGGACCGTTCACCGCCTCCCCCAGTGCGCAGTAGAGGCTGCCCTCGTCGTTGACACCGGTCGCGTCGAGCACATAGGTCGCACCGGGCGGCTTGTCCGGCAGCGGTGCAGGACCGTGGCAGCGGCGGTTGAGGGCCACCTCCAGCCAGGCGTGGTGGTCGTAGCGTCGCCACAGGTCCAGCTGATCGAGCTGCCCGGATCTGACCAGATCCCAGAGCACTGCGGCATCGGACGGCGCATCCGTGATCAATTGCGCAGTCAGGTCCACCAAGCCCAGCCCGGCTTCGGACGGCCGTGCGGTCAGCAGCCTGAGGTCGTTGACGAAATACGAGCCGATCTGCACGCCGGTTGTGGCGTCCAGGAGATTGACGGACGCGCGGTCAGCGAACGCCCGCCCGGTTTCCATATTCGCCGCGTAGTCGGTCAATGCGCCTGTCGGTGAGAGCCCGATGAACTCGACCAAGCGGTGCTCATCAGACCACGACCAGTTCGCCGACTGCTCGCACGAATACCAATCCGTTTCCGGCCGCCATCCGCTGAACATTCCAGCGACGTCCGAGCAGTTGCCCCACGATTCACTGTCGTCGTCCCCGACAAGCCCATATCTCGCCACTGCCGCCCCCGGTCTGGTTCCAAACGCTGTGCCGCTCCGGGCAATCGGCGAGTCCGATGTCGGGGCGGCTCGGCTCGCGGCCGATTCGGCTCGAGCGTAGCGGCCGGTGACGGCGGTGGGACAAACCAGGATTGGTCAGGCCTGGTCTACTTCGACCTCGTATTCGACCTTCTTGTCGACGACGTTGGTGACCTTGACGGTCAGGCCCAGTTGGGTGCCCGCTGAGGTCAGGGTGCAGCGCATAGTGGTGCCTATGTGGCCTTTCAGGTCGCCTGGGCAGTCGATGGCGTCCGGGGTTCGGCCGACCTTCTCGGACAAGGTTTGCTGGACCGACTTCTCCAGGTCGGCTTCCTCGATCGTCGGGGTGTAGGTGCATCCGGCGGCGAGGACGAGGAGAAGGGGTGCAGCGGCTACGAGTGTGGCTTTCATACCCGGACGGTAGGTATGAGGGCTTGGCGGTTGCTTGGGGTCGGCTTGTGCTGGGCGTCAAGCCAATCGGCGGGGGCCGATGTCGAAGCGGCTGGGTTCGGGGCCGATTCGGGCTCGGGCGTAGAGGATGGCGGCGGCGGTGGGTGAGGCCAGGACCGGGTCGCAGGTGAGTTCGCGGATCTCGGTGTGATCGTCGAACATGGCCGAGACACGCTGGGCCAGTTCGGCGAGGGCGGCTTTGTCGACGCGCGGGCTGGCCGGAGTGCCGGAGAGCAGCGGGGCGGCGCGTGGGGCATCGATCAGGGCGGTGGCTTCGGCGGCGGTCAGCGGGAGGGCGCGGTAGGCGCGATCGCCGAGGAGTTCGATGATCATGCCGGAGAGGCCGAATTCGATGACCGAGCCGAAGGACGGGTCGTCCTGGACGCGCAGGACGCAGCCGACGCCGGGGGTGGCCATCTTCTGGATATGCACGGCGGGATCGCCGCACAGGTCCACCAGGTGGGTGTAGGCCTGACGGACGGCCTCCGGCCGCCACAGGTCCAGGCGGACGCCGCTGAGGTCGGGGCGGCGGCGCCACATTTCACCGGTGGCCTTGGCCGCGACCGGGTAGCCGAGTTCCTCGGCGGCGGCGACGGCTTCGTCGGCGCTGCGGACTTCACGGAATTCGACGACGCGAATGCCGTAGCAGTCCAGTAGTTCCACAGCTTCCAGGTCGGTCAGCCAGCGCCCGTCACCGGCGCTCGACCATTCGGCGATCAAGCGTCGCGCGCGTTCGGTATCGATGCCCTCGGGCCGCACCACCGTCGAAGCCGGCGTGGTACGCCACTGCGCGTACCGCTGCACCCGGGCCAGCGCCCGCGCGGCCCGTTCGGGATCGGGATAGGACGGGATCGAGCCGCGCGCGGCCGTGCCGCCGGCGCCCCGGATCGCCAGCAGGTTCGGAATCCCTTGTTCGGCAATGAATGTGGTGAGGATGGGTTTGCCGGAGTCGGGCACCGCCAGCGCGGCTTCCCGGATGGCGTCGGCGAAACCGGCCATCGGCAGCGGCACCGGCGGGGCGAAGATCACGATGACCGAGTCGATTTCGTCCGACCGCAGCGCCGCGACGACAGCGTCCAGGTACGCACCGGGCGTCGATTCCGGACCAAGATCCACCGGCTCCCCGACCGGAAGCTCGTCCACCGCACGCTCGGTCGGACGCGGCTGCCGCACGCCGGGAACCGGAATCGCCGCCGGGCGGCGCACCTCCAGGCCCTCACCATGGGCCGCGTCGACGGCCAGCCAGTTCAAGGCGGCGCTGTTGCCGATCACCGCGACCCGCCGCCCCGCGGGCAGCGGCTGATAACCGAGCAGGGCGGCGCAGTCGAACAGTTCCGAAATGGAGTCGACCTGAACGATGCCCGCCTGGGCGAACAGATCCCGCACGATGGAGCGGTCCATATCGCCGCTGGGCTGGGTCCGCGCGGCCAACCGGCCACTGCTCACGGCGACAATCGGTTTGGTGCGCGCCACCCGCCGGGCGATCCGGGAGAACTTGCGCGGATTACCGAAACTCTCCAGGTACAGCAGGATCACGTCGGTGGCCGGATCGGTGTCCCAGTACTGCAGCAGGTCGTTGCCCGACACGTCGGCACGATTGCCGGCCGAGACGAAAGTGGACAACCCCAGATTGCGCCCGGCCGCCTCACCCAGGATCGCCGCGCCCAAAGGCCCGGACTGACAGAAGAATCCGATGCGTCCCCGCCCGGGCAGCACCGAGGCCAGGGTGGCGTTCATCGACACCGCCGAGTCGGTATTGGCGATGCCGAGCGCGCTCGGCCCGACCACCCGCATACCGTGCCCACGCGCCGCCGCGACGAGCGCGCGTTCCGCCGCCACACCGTCGGCGCCGGTCTCCGCGAATCCGGCGGTCAGCACGACCAACCCCTTGACGCCCTTGGCCATACAGTCGTCGAGCACCGAGTCGATCGCCGCCGCGGGCACCGCGACCACCGCGAGGTCGACCTCGTCCGGGATATCGCGCACCGTCGGATAGGCCCGCACTCCGCGAACCGCCTGCCGGTTCGGATTCACCGGGAACACCGGGCCCTGGAATCCCCCGGACAACAGGTTCGCCAGCGCCACCCCGCCGACCCGGGTACCCACCGTGGCCCCGATGACGGCGACCGAGCGCGGCGCGAGCAGATTGCCCACGCTGCGCGCCTCGGAGGCGCGTTCCCGGGAATCCCGCACCGAGACAAGCGCTTCGGTGGGGTCGATGGCGAATTCCAGGTGCAGCACCGATCCGTCGCGGCTGCGCTCGACCTGATAGCCGGCGTCCCGGAACACCGTGACCATCGCCGAGTTCTCGGCGAGCACCTCGGCCACGAATGTCTCGATCTTGTTCTCGGCGGCGGCCCCTGCCAGGTGTTCGAGCAGGATCGAGCCGAGCCCGCGGCCCTGATGCTCGTCGGCGACGACGAACGCGACCTCCGCCGCGCGCGGCCCGGAACGGTCGAGCAGTTCGTAGCGTCCCACCCCGATGATCGCCTCACCCAGCTCGACCACCAGTCCGACCCGATCGTGGTAGTCGACGTGTGTGGTCCGGTACAGGTCCTTGGGCGATATGCGCGGGTAGGGGCCGAAGTAACGCAGGTAGCGGGTGCGGTCGGACAGCGCGGCGTGGAACTCCTGCATGCGCTCCGCGTCGTCGGGCGTGACGGGGCGCAGCCGCACCACGCCGCCGTCGGCGGCGAGCACGTCGGCGAACCAGTGCTGCGGCGGAGGCGGCGGCACCGCGGGCGTGCTGGGTGTATCCGGGAGGGGCGTCGGCTCAGTCACGGGGGTCCTCCGGATCCAGGCCGAGCAACCCGAAAGTAGCCCGGCGCGTGGCCAATACGGCCGTGTCGACGGCACGCTGGGCGCGGTCTGTGTGCGCGTCTCCAGTCTCCCCCGTGCCGCCCGGTCCGTCCCACGGCGAGAATGTGACATCGCCCCCATCGCCCATGGTGCCGGGCGGTTCGGCGGTGGGCGCTTCGGCGCGAATCTTGTCGATCCAGTCCTGCGGAATCGCGGTTTCCGGAGCGATCTCCCGGTCCAGCGCGGCGGCAAGCAGGTGTGTCCAGGCCCGCGGCACTACCCGGACCAGGCCGTACCCGCCGCCACCGACGGCCAGCCAGCGGCCTTCGGCGTAGCGGTCGGCCAGCTCCCGCATGGCCAGGAACGCCGCCCGCTGCCCGTCGACGGTGAGTTCCAGATCCGCCAGCGGATCCTCCCGGTGCGTGTCGACACCGCACTGGCTGACCACGATCTGCGGCCGGAACGCCGCGAGCGCGCCCGGCGCCACCGCGTGGAACCCGCGCAGCCACTGCGCGTCCCGGGTGCCGGGCAGCATCGCGAGATTGATCGAGGTGCCCTCGGCCGCACCCATTCCGGTCTCCTCCGGCCACCCGGTGTTGGGCCACAGGGTCGCCGGATGCTGGTGCACGGAGAGGGTGAGCACCCGCGGATCGCCGTAGAAGGCGCGCTGCACGCCGTCGCCGTGGTGCACATCCACGTCCAGATAGGCGATCCGGTCGAAGCCATGGTCGAGCAACCAGGAAATGGCGATGGCGGCATCGTTGTAGATACAGAAGCCCGAGGCCGCGTCCGGCATGGCGTGGTGCATACCGCCGCCGATGCTCACCGCGCGGCGGGTCCGCCCCTCGGCGATCGCCTGGGCCGCGGCCAGCGTGCCGCCCACGATCACCGACGCCGCCTGATGCATCCGCGGGAAGACCGGATTGTCCGGCGACCCGAGTCCGTGCGGCGGGGCGAGCGGCGCGCCCGGCGGTTGCACCGCGTGCTCGACCGCCTCGATGTAGGCCGCCGTGTGCACCCGCAGCAGGTCCCCGGTGGCCGCGGGCGCCGGGCGCACCGGTTCGACACCTTCGAGCAATCCCAGACTTTCGGCCAAAGCCATGGTGAACTTCAGGCGCGCCGGTTTCATGGGGTGCTCCGGCGTCCAGGCGTAGTCCAGGAACTTCTCGGTCCAGACAACGGTTCCCGATGCCCGAGTGACGGGTGTGGCCATGATCGCCACGGTACGCGGGAAGCTGGGGCACCCGTGTGACGTTCCTATGCAGTAGAAATAAAGCAAGTGCGATCACGGCCAGACGCCGTGCGCCGAAGCCGATTCCCACAAATCCGGCATCGCATCGTGTCCGTGCCACACCACGTGACGGCGGCCACGGTGCGGCTGCCGTGCGTGGGTAGAATTCGTGCCGACGAAGGGGTAACAGGTGAAGGATCTGGTCGACACCACGGAGATGTACCTCCGTACCATTTACGACCTCGAGGAGGAGGGCGTGGTGCCCCTGCGCGCCCGCATCGCCGAGCGCCTCGAGCAGAGTGGTCCGACGGTGAGCCAGACTGTCGCGCGCATGGAGCGCGACGGTTTGCTGCTGGTCGCCGGTGACCGCCATCTCGAACTGACCGACAAGGGCCGCGGCATGGCCATCGCGGTGATGCGCAAGCATCGCCTGGCCGAACGCCTGCTCGTCGACATCATCGGCCTGGACTGGCAGAACGTGCACGCCGAGGCCTGTCGCTGGGAGCACGTGATGAGCGAGGAGGTGGAGCGGCGCCTGGTCGAGGTGCTCAACCACCCGACCACCTCGCCCTACGGCAACCCGATCCCGGGCCTGGACGAACTGGGCATCACCGCTCCCCCGGTCACGGAGGAGACGCTGGTGCGCCTGTCGGACCTGCCGCACGGCCAAGGCCACGCGGTGGTGGTGCGCCGGCTCGCCGAGCACATCCAGACCGATCCGGAGGTAATCAGCCAGCTCCGCGAGGCCGGCGTGGTGCCGGACGCGCGCGTCACGGTCGAGACCCGGCCCGGCTCGGTGATCATCACCGTGCCCGGTCACGCCGGTTTCGAGCTCTCCGATGAAATGGCCCACGCCGTCCAGGTGAAGCTGGTCTGACGAGTGAAACTCTTGGTAACCGGCGGAGCCGGATACGTGGGTGGCGTCTGCGCGCAGGTACTGCTCGAGCAAGGCCACGACGTGGTCGTCCTCGACGATCTGAGCACCGGCAACGCCGACGGCGTGCCGTCGGAGGCGCGGTTCGTCGAGGGCGATATCGCCGAGGCCGGCGCACGGCTGCTGCGCGCCGAATCCTTCGACGGTGTCCTGCATTTCGCCGCCCAGTCGCTGGTCGGCGAGTCGGTGCAGAAGCCGGAGAAGTACTGGCACGGCAATGTCGTGAAGACGCTGCAACTGCTGGAGGCGATGCGCGAGACCGGTACCGGCCGCCTGGTGTTCTCCTCCACCGCCGCCGTGTACGGCGAGCCCGAGCAGGTGCCGATCACCGAGGACGCGCCGGCCCGGCCGACGAACCCGTACGGCGCCTCCAAGCTGGCCATCGATCACGCCATCACCTCCTACGCCATCGCGCACGGGCTGGCCGCGACCAGCCTGCGCTACTTCAATGTCGCCGGCGCCTACGGCGGGCTCGGTGAGAACCGCGTCGTGGAAACCCATCTCATTCCGCTGGTGCTGCAGGTCGCGCTCGGGCACCGGGAGTCCATCGCGGTGTTCGGCACCGACTGGCCCACCCACGACGGCACCGCGGTGCGCGATTACATCCACATCCGCGATCTGGCCCAGGCGCACGTGCTGGCCCTGGCCTCCGCCGAGTCCGGTGCGCACCGCATCTACAACCTGGGCAGTGGCACCGGTTTCTCGGTGCGCGAAGTGATCTCGGCCTGCGAGCGCGTCACCGGATTGCCCATCGCGGCCGTGGACGCGCCGCGCCGCGCCGGTGACCCGGCGGTGCTCATCGCCTCCAGCGAGCGAGCCGTCGCCGAGCTCGGCTGGCGCCCGGAGCACAACGATCTCGACGAAATCGTCGGCGACGCTTGGAAGTTCACCCAGTCGCTGGGTGCACGAGCGCACAGCGCGAAGTAACGGCTTCATCGGACCAGCGGTCCGAGATCGATGCCGAGGTCGGCGGCCATCGTGTGACCGCTGCGCCCTACCCGGCGCAGCGGTTCCGGCCGCATTCCCGAGCGCAGACCGGATTCCAGCAGCCCTGCCATGCTGTGGCACGGGTCCGCCGTCAACGCCACGTCCAGGGCCATCCCCGCGAACGGCCCGTCGCCGCGCACATAGGCGCCGTAGCCCAGCAGAGCCGCGGCGTCGGCGCGGTCCGGACCAGGCAGCGCCTGGACCATCCGGATCCACAGCCGTTCGGCCGCGGCGGCGTGATCGGTGAACGCCAGCGCGTACAGCGCACCGCGCACCACTGGTTCCCGCAGCGCGCCAACGAGTTCCGCGATATCGGGCGGTTCGGGCAACGCACCGGCGGCGGTGTGCGCGATCTGCCACAGCACGTTCTCCAGCAGGGCGCGGTGGAAACCGTCCAGCTCGCCGTGCCGCACGGCCCGGACATAGCGGTCCCGCGTGCGCTCCAACGCGGCGCCGAGGTGGGCGGCCACCTGCTCGCAGAGCGCGCGATCCGGCGCGAGCACGGCGGTCATCGCGGTACGCGAGGCGTGGACCGGCCGCCCGTCGAGCACGCTCGCCAGCGCTACCGGCGATTCCGCCGGATCGGGCAGGATGCCCCCGTCCGGCCCGCCCAGCAGTGGCCACCAGTGCTCGCCGCCATCGATCGCCGGCACCGCCCACGCACCCGCCAGCAGCACCTCGTGCGTCGCCAGGCGCTTGTCGAGCGCTGCGATCAGCGCGCTGTGCGACACCGCCCGGGCCTCCCGCCGGGGATGCGCCGCACCGGGCGGCCCTGGCTCGGCCACCCGATCGTCGACGACGACGGCCAGCACCTCCTCGGCTTGTTCGGCGGCACAGATCTGGGACAGGCACTGCGCGATCCCCGCCGCCATCGCCCGTCGGCCGCCCGGTGGTTCCAGATCGAACCGCGCGACGGCATCGATCACCGGGCGCACTCCGGGCGGCAGGCCGGCCCGCAGCACGGCGACGACAAGCGACCGCTGCGGGACGAATCCGAGCATCGGCGGCAACGCCACGATCAACGCACCGGGGTCGGCGATCCGCAGTGGCGACCGCGCCCAGTCCCCGCCCCGATAGAACGGAGTCGGATCGGCGCAGTTCGCCAGCGGTGGCCGGAGGCGGCGCCGCGGAAGCCCGGTGGCGCAGTACGGGTTCGGGGCGCTGTGCCCGAGGGTCGTGGGAAGTTCGGCTGAAGTGGTCATGGGCTGAGCATGCGCCCAGCCGGCGCCGTGGCCGCCGCGGCGACCTGGGCTTTCGGCCGTCCTGGGGACAAGCCGCAGCGTGGGGATAACCGGGCCCGCCGGACTTCGCGCAGCGTCGAATCTGTCAGTGCCGCCTGCTATAACCGTGGTGCGCCTTCTGCGGCCTTGCCCGCTCAGCCCTGTTGGACCTGGTGCACGGTGGTCGTGAACACCTCGTCCAACGCCGCCGTATCCGGCTTCGACGCCCCGAAAGTCATATGGGTGACCGTGATTCGCACATCCCCGACCTGACCGACCAGCGTCTGCATGGACTGGGTCAGCCCGACCCCGCCGATATCGGGAATCACCGTGCGGCGCAACGCGATCGAGTCATCCGCGGCGACCGGCGGCGCCGGATCGAGCTGGGTGGCCACGGTGGTGATCGCGCCGCCCTGGTTGACCCGGATCTCGCCGCAACGGGCGACTTGTTCGCGCAGCGCGGACAACTGCTGGCTGGTCCGCGCCAGCTGGACGGTGACCGTCGCCCGGGCGTCCCCGTCGGTCCCGACGGCGATCGCGGTTTGATCCGGCCCGAAGCGCTGCTCGGGCGGCGCACAGCCGGCCGGATGCACCGCGGCTCCGCGCGCGATCCCGGTCAGATCGCCGGCGGCCTGCGCGGCGGCCTCGGGCGGCAGCACCACCACCGAGTACCGGGCCGGGAACTGCGCTTGGGTCGGCAGTAGGTCTTCGAGGCCCGCGGCCACATGCGCCTGGACGGTCGCCGCCTCCCCCGCGACCGGATGCCCGGCGACAGTCGCGCCACAGCCGGTGAGCAGCACGCAGCCGGCCGCGGCTGCCCCCAGCCACCCCGCGCGTGACGACTCCGGCACACTCACCCGGCCCACTGTGCCAAATCCCCCACCCCGCCCCGCGATGCCACGCCGACTCGTGACCGAGGCGACAGCCCCCGATCGCGGCCGAATCACCGGCAGAGGCTTGAACCGCCGCCGGATCGGGCACTCCCCTAGTCAAACCCCGCCCAGGGCACGTTGTGGCGTAGCTTGCACACCGCCAATTGCGTGCCGCGGGAATGCCGCAGGCGAATTCGCTGTTGCCTCGACGTACGGGTCGGTGTCCACTACCGTGCGCGGTGCTTGTCACCGGCATGGGGGACAATGGACATGGTTGACGCACCGCGCAGTGCAACAACGGGTAACGCTGGGACACCGACGTCCGAGCTACTCGGAAAGCCGGAAAGCGGACCGCGCAGGAAGGAGTACGCGATGGAGCACGAGTCGCGAATGTACGAACTGGAGTTCCCCGCTCCGCAGCTGTCGTCCGACGACGGCTCCGGCCCGGTTCTGGTGCACGGGCTGGAGGGTTTCACCGACGCCGGGCACGCGGTGCGGCTGGCCACCACGCATCTGCGCGAAAGCCTGGAAAGCGAGCTGGTCGCCTCCTTCGACGTCGACGAGTTGCTCGATTACCGCTCGCGTCGTCCCCTGATGACGTTCAAAACCGACCACTTCAGCGATTACGCCGAACCCGAGCTGAATCTGTGGGCGGTCAAGGACACCGACGGCACCCCGTTCCTGCTGCTGGCCGGCATCGAGCCGGATCTGCGCTGGGAGAAGTTCACCACCGCGGTGCGCCTGCTCGCCGAACAGCTGGGCGTGCGCCGCAGCATCGGCCTGTCCGCGATCCCGATGGCGATTCCGCACACCCGTCCGCTGGGCGTCACCGCGCATTCCTCGGATCGTTCGCTGATCAGCGATCATCAGCGCTGGCCGGGCGAGTTGCAGGTGCCGGGCAGCGCGTCCTCGCTGCTGGAGTACCGGATGGCGCAGCACGGGCACGAATCGGTGGGATTCTCGGTGCATGTGCCGCATTACTTGGCGCAGACCGCCTACCCGGAGGCCGCGCAAACCTTGCTGGAGAACGTCGCGGGCAATGCCGGCTTGGCGATTCCGCTGGCCGCGCTAGACGAGGCGGCCGCGCGGGTGCGCGAGCAGGTCAACGAGCATGTCTCGGGCAACTCCGAGGTCGAGACCGTGGTCAACGCGCTGGAGCGGCAGTACGACAGCTTCGTGTCCGCACAGGAACAGCAAACATCGCTGCTGGCCAGCGACGAGGAACTGCCCAGCGGTGATGAGCTGGGTGCGGAGTTCGAGAAGTTCCTCGCCGAGCAGGGCGGCTACGACGGAGACAGCGCCAAGTAACCTGGATCCGTCCCTGATCGGGCCACCCGCCGGGTGGCCCGTAGGGTGGAACGAGTGGATCTGACCGAACTGCTCGAGATACCGGGGACCGACGCCGACGCCCTCTATGAATCCTTCGCCCTCTGGGCGGACGAACAGGGCACCCCGCTCTATCCCGCGCAGGAAGAAGCGATCATGGAGCTGGCCTCCGGATCCAACGTCATCCTCGCCACCCCCACCGGTTCCGGTAAGTCTCTGGTCGCCGTCGGCGCGCATCTGTTCGCGCTGACCCGGGGCCTGCGCACCTACTACACCGCCCCGATCAAAGCCCTGGTCAGCGAGAAGTTCTTCGCCCTGTGCGAGGTGTTCGGCGCCGACCAGGTCGGCATGGTGACCGGCGACGCCGCCGTCAACGCCGACGCGCCCATCATCTGCGCCACGGCCGAGATCCTGGCGAATCTGGCGTTGCGCGAAGGCGCGGCCGCGCAGGTCGGCCAGGTCGTGATGGACGAATTCCACTTCTACGCCGATCCCGATCGCGGCTGGGCCTGGCAGGTGCCGCTGATCGAGCTGCCGAACGCCCAATTCCTGCTGATGTCGGCCACTCTGGGCGAAGTCGACTTCTTCGCGAAGGATCTCGAGCGCCGCACCGGCAACGCCACCGCGATCGTCGCGGGCACCGAACGCCCGGTGCCGCTGAGCTTTTCCTACGCCCGCACGCCGATCACCGAGACTTTGGAAGACCTGGTCACCACCAACCAGTCGCCGGTCTATGTCGTGCACTTCACCCAGGCCGCGGCGCTGGAACGCGCGCAGGCACTGACCAGCGTCAACTTCTCCTCTCGCGCCGAAAAGGACGCGATCGCGACGGCATTGGGAGATTTCCGTTTCGCTTCCGGCTTCGGCAAGACGCTCTCGCGACTGATCCGCCACGGCATCGGCGTGCACCACGCGGGCATGCTGCCGAAGTACCGCCGTCTGGTGGAGCGGCTCGCCCAGGAGGGTCTGCTCAAGGTCGTCTGCGGCACCGACACGCTCGGCGTCGGCATCAACGTCCCGATCCGCACGGTGCTGCTGACCGGCCTCACCAAGTACGACGGCGTCCGCACCCGCCGCCTGAAGGCCCGCGAGTTCCATCAGATCGCCGGACGCGCGGGCCGCGCCGGCTTCGACACCATGGGTACCGTCGTCGTGCAGGCGCCGGAGCACGAGGTGGAGAACACCAAACGCATGGCGAAGGCGGGCAACGACCCGGTCAAGCAGAAGCGCGTGCAGCGCACCAAGCCGCCCGCCGGTTTCGTCTCCTGGAGCGAGGAGACTTTCGACCGTCTCGTGGCCGCGCAGCCGGAGCCCATGGTGTCGCGATTCAATGTCACCAACGCCATGCTGCTCAACGTGATCGCCCGGCCCGGCAACTGTTTCGACGCTATGCGGCATCTGCTGGAAGACAATCACGAACCGCGTCCGGCGCAGCGCAAGCACATCCTGCGCGCCATCCGCCTCTATCGGGCGTTGCGCGATGCCGGTGTCGTGCAACAGCTTCCGGAACCCGACGCGCAAGGCCGCCGGGCCCGGCTCACCGTCGACCTGCAACGTGATTTCGCGCTCGACCAACCGCTGTCCCCGTTCGCGCTGGCCGCTTTCGACCTCCTGGACAAGGAGTCACCCACCTACACCCTCGATGTGATTTCGCTCATCGAATCGACGCTCGAGGATCCGCGTCAGCTGCTGATGGCGCAACAGCACAAAGCGCGCGGTGTGGCGATCAACGAGATGAAGGCCGACGGCATCGAGTACGACGAGCGCATGGAGCTGCTCGAAGAGGTCACCTGGCCGAAACCGCTGGCCGAGCTGATCGAGCCGGCCTATGAGACCTACCGCGCGGGCCACCCGTGGATCTCGGAATACGCGCCGTCGCCGAAATCGGTGGTGCGCGACATGATCGACCGTTCGATGACCTTCGCCGAACTCATCTCGCACTACGAGCTGGCCCGCTCCGAAGGCGTCGTGCTGCGCTACCTCGCCGACGCCTACCGCGCGCTGCGCCGCACCGTCCCGGATTCCGCGCGCACCGAGGAGCTCGACGACATCACCGAATGGCTCGGCGAGCTGATCCGCCAAGTGGATTCGAGCCTGCTCGACGAATGGGAGCAGCTGACCAATCCGGGTGCGGAGACCGACGCGAACCAGGTCGCCTTCGGCGCGGAGTCGGTGCGCCCGATCACCGCCAACGAACGCGCCTTCCGCGTGATGGTCCGCAACGCGATGTTCCGCCGCGTCGAACTGGCGTCACTGCGCCGCTGGTACGACCTGGAGGCGCTGGGCGCCGGGCCGGGCTGGGCAGCCGACCTCGCGCCGTACTTCGAGGAGTACGAGCGCATCGGCATCGGCCCCGACGCCCGCGGCCCGCAACTGTTCCAGGTCGAACCGCGACCGGGGTTCTGGCATGTCAGGCAGACCCTGGACGATCCCGCCGGCGACCACGGCTGGGCGCTGGAGGCGGTGGTCGATCTGGCCGAGTCCGACGCGGCCGGGGAAGTGGTATTCGACGAGGTCACGGTCTCGGCAGGCTGACCTTCGGCCCCTGCGGACCGGACCGCCCGAGCCGCCTCCCGGAGCGTGACGCAGGCGACCGCCGTCCGGTTGGTTTTTCCTGGCCAACCTTGTGTAGTGTCGCGCACTGTTGCCTTCCCCCGGCCCTGTGTGCCTGACCGAAAAGAGTTCCCTTAGATTGGCCGATCGAAACGTGCTCGAATCACCCCGTCTGGTTATCGAGCTGAACCGGGTCCGCGCGAACTATCGCGCCTTGCGAGCCGCCTTACCCGCGGCGCGAATTCGCTTCGCCGTCAAGGCCAGTCCGGTGCCGGAGATCATCCGGCTCCTGAACGACGAGGGCGCCGAGTTCGACGTCGCCAGCATCGGGGAGATCGAGCTCTGCCGCGCGCAAGAGGTCGATCCGGCCGTCCTGTGCTACGGCAATCCGATCAAGAAGTCCGCCGACATCGCCCGCGCCTATGCGCTCGGGGTACGCCGCTACGCCTTCGATACCGAGGACGACCTGCTGCGCATCGCCGAGCACGCGCCGGGCACCGAGGTCGAGTGCCGCTTCCTGGCCTCGACGCCGGCCTCCACCACCCCGTTCGGCACCAAGTTCGGCTGCGCGCCGGGTGAGGCGCTGCGGCTGCTGGTGCGGGCGCGCGATCTCGGCCTGATCGTCGCGGGGCCGTACTTCCATGTCGGCTCGCAGCAGACCGATCCGCGGGCCTGGCGGATCGGCATCGAGGAGGCGGCGACGATCTCGAATACCTTGGCGGACAAGGGTATCGAAGTTCGATCGGTGAATATCGGTGGCGGACTGCCGATTCCGTACGCCACTCCGGCCCCTGAACTCGGCGAGATCGCGACAGTGGTGCAGACCGCGGTCGCCGAGTTCCTGCCCGCCGGCGCCGGCCTCGTGGTCGAACCCGGCCGCGCCCTGGTCGGCAACGCGGGCGTCATCCATGCCGAGGTCATCGGCATTCGCATCGCGCCGGATGCCCGGCGCTGGGTGTATCTCGACATCGGCCGCTACAACGGTATGGCCGAGACAGAGAACGAGTACATCGCCTACCGATTCGTCACCGAAAGAGACGGCGACCCCGTCGACGACGCGGTAGTAGCCGGTCCGACCTGTGACGGCGACGATGTGCTGTATCAGCGCACGAAGGTCCAACTCCCGACCTCGTTGCGTGCCGGTGATCGTATCCAGATCCTCGATACCGGCGCCTATACCGCGAGTTACTCGTCGGTGTCCTTCAATGGTTTTCCGCCCTTGACCGTTCATGTCTCGGGCGCTGAGCGAGAGTGAGTTTGCCTACTATGACGGCGGATTTCACCGGCTGGCACGTGCTGGCCGAGTTCGGTGGTGTCGACGCGACCCTGTGCGACGACCTCGAACGACTCGAATCGGCGTTGAAAGAGTCTCTGATCGCGGCGGGCGTCACCATCTGCGAAGTCGTACACAAGAAGTTCGATCCGCAGGGGGTGACCGTCCTCGCGCTGTTGTCGGAGTCCCACGCCTCGATTCACACTTATCCGGAGTCCGGCGACATTTTCGTCGATGTCTTCACCTGCGGCAGTATCGGCGCGGGCGCGACGAAGGCCGTCGAACTACTACGAGACAAGCTCGAGCCCAAAGATGTCCGGATGCAGGTCATCCAGCGCGGGCACGGCGCCGAGAAGATCCGTGAGCCGGTCGGCGAAGGCCTGACGCGGATCTGGGATCTCAACGAGGTCATCGTCGACACCAATACGCCCTACCAGCACATGGTGATCGCCAAGACCGACCAGGGCGTCAGCTTGTTCTCCGACGAGGATCGCCAGTCCACCGAGTTCTCCCAGCTCACCTACCACGAGGCGATGCTCGTGCCCGGGTATGTGCTGGCCGAGAAGCTGGACAAGGTGCTGATCATCGGGTCCGGCGAAGGTGTCGCCTCGCAGTTGTCGGCGGCGGCGGGCGCCTCGCTGGTCGACCATGTCGACATCGATCAGCTCGAGGTCGAGCTGTGCGCCGAGCATCTGCCCTACGGGTACACCCAGGCCGATCTGGCCGCGGCGGTCGCCCACGAAGGCCCGATCAAGATGCACTACGCCGACGGCTGGGATTTCCTGGCGCGCGCGGAAGCGGCCGGCACCGAGTACGACATGATCATCATCGATCTGCCGGACGAGCGCGTCGAGGACGCGCAGCACAACCGGCTCTACGAGGACGAGTTCCTGCAGCGCTGTAAGTCGCTGCTGGCCGAGGGCGGCGTGCTCGCCGCACAGGCCGGCTGTCAGACCATGTGGCGCAACGAGACGCTGAAGCGTTCCTGGGATCGGTTCCACAAGCTGTTCGACACGGTGGTGCCCTACGCCAGCGACGAGCACGAGTGGACCTTCCTGTTCGGTGTCGCCAAGCCGATCGCGGATCCGGTCGCGCAGATGACCGCGCGACTGGCGACGCTGCCGTACCGTCCGGAAACCATGGACGCGCGGGCGCTGCTGCGCGGGTCGATCGAACCGTACGCACTGCGCAAGTAGCGCTGTCTCTATCTCTCAGGGCCCGTACGGAATGCCGTGCGGGCCCTGAGCTTTGGCCGGGTCGTCGCGCTTGTCGGTGCCTGCGGCTATGTTCGCTGTCGAGCAGACAGAGGGGACAGCGATGACCGCGACCGAAACCCGGCAACGACCGCCCGCCGAACAGCGGTGGGCCGCGGATCTGGCGTTGCTGCGCGAGCGGGATGCCGCGCCGCGTCCGCCGGGCTGGCAGCTGTCGGTCGATGCCGCCAAGCGGTTCATCGTCGGCGATCCGGCGCTGGGTATCGAGCGCAAGTTCGTCGGTGACGCCTCCTTGATCGATCGGGCGCTGGTCTCGCTGGCCACGACCCGCGGCCTGCTGCTGACCGGTGAGCCGGGTACGGCGAAATCGCTGCTTTCCGAGCTGCTTTCGGCCGCAATCTCCGGCGATTCGACGCTCACCATTCAGGGCGGGGCCGCCACCACCGAGGACCAGATCCGCTACGGCTGGAACTACGCACTGCTGGTGTCGGAGGGGCCCTCGGAACGATCGCTGGTGCCCGCGCCGATGCTGCGGGGTATGCGCGCAGGCAAGATCGTGCGCTTCGAGGAGCTCACCCGATGCCCGCTGGAGGTGCAGGATTCGATCCTGTCGCTGCTCTCGGATCGAGTGCTCGCGGTGCCGGAGCTCGGCGAAATGGCTTATGCGGTCGAGGGTTTCAATGTGATCGCCACCGCCAATACGCGTGACCGCGGGGTCAACGAGATGAGTGCCGCGCTCAAGCGCCGCTTCAACTTCGAGACCGTCTTCCCGATTCCGGATCTGCGCACCGAGCTCGCGCTGGTCGAAGCCGAGGCCACCGCGCTGCTGCGGCGTTCCGGCGTGCCGCAGGCTCCGCCGCGCGAGGTGCTCGAGGTGCTGGTCACCACCTTCCGCGAACTCCGATCGGGCGCGACCGATTCCGGTGACGCGCTGGACCGCATGTCGGCGGTGATGAGTACCGCCGAGGCGGTTTCGGTGGCGCACGCGGTCGGGCTGCGCGGCTGGTATCTGCGCGGCGAGCCGGGCGATGCCGCCGATATCGTCGCCTGCCTGTCGGGCACCGCCGCCAAGGACAACCCCGACGATCTCGCCCGGGTGCGCCGCTACCTGGAACAACAGGTTCCCCGCAAGCGCGGCCCAGCCTGGAAAGCGTTGCACGACGCCAGATTCGGCCTGCCCGGCTGAGCCGCCATGCCCGTCACCTTCCTCGGCGTCCGCCATCACAGCCCGGCCTGCGCCCGGCTGGTTCGCGACACCATCCGCACGCTCCGGCCCGCCCACGTACTCGTCGAGGGCCCCGCCGACATGAACGACCGCCTCGACGAACTGCTCCTCGGTCACGAGCTTCCGGTGGCGGTGTTCACCAGCTACCGCGACGACGACACCCGCCAGCTGTCCTGGGCGCCGCTGTGCGACTACTCCCCCGAATGGGTAGCCCTCACCGAGGGCCGCGCGGCCGGCGCGGAGGTCCGCTTCATCGACCTCCCCGCCTGGCATCCCGCCTTCGCCGAACTCGAAAACCGTTACGCGGACGCCGAACGGCGCTACGAGCAAGCCCTCGACCGGCTGTGCCGCGAATTCGCGGTCGACAACATCGACACCCTCTGGGACCACCTCTTCGAAACCGCCCCCGCCGATCTCACCGACCGCCTCACCACCTACTTCGACCTGCTCCGCGGCGACGATGAGGCTTCCCCGAGCGACCTCGCCCGCGAGGAGTACATGAGCCAATGGATCGACGTGGCCGTCGCCGACGCTGGTGAGCGCCATGTCGTCGTCGTGACCGGTGGCTTCCACCGCCCCGCTCTACTCCGCCGGCACACCAGCGGCACAGGTATCGATAAGACCCGCCGCGATCGCGAAGCCGCTCCCACCCGGTGGCCCGTCATACCGGCGTTCCCGCAAAACGCGGTCGGCGGAAGCTATCTCGTCCCGTTCAGCTTCCGCCGACTGGATGCCTTCGCGGGCTACCAATCCGGAATGCCCTCGCCCGCCTACTATCAGCGCCTCTGGAGTGACGGAGCCGAGCATGCCGCCGACACCATCACGGAGGCGGTGGTCACCCGGCTGCGCGGCCGAGGCCAGACCGTATCGACGGCCGACCTGATCGGCGCGCGCGCGTTGACACTCGGATTGAGCCGACTACGCGGGCATTCCGCACCCGCCCGCACCGATGTACTCGACGGACTGGCCGGAGCGTTGATCAGCGAGGCGTTGGATCGACCGCTGCCGTGGACCGGGCGAGGCCGGCTGCGACCAGGCACCGACCCGGTGGTAGTCGAGATGGTCGCGGCACTCTCGGGTGACACCGTCGGCCGGTTGCATCCCCGCACCCCACATCCTCCGCTGGTGCACGACGCCGCAAGACAGTTGGAACGCTGCGGTATTCCGGACGGCGGGCGGCTCGATCTCGACCTGACCACTCCCGCCGGGCTGGACGCGAGCCGAGTACTGAATCAGCTTCGGGTGCTGGAGATCCCCGGTTTCCAGCGGGTCGGCGGTCCACGCCCGGGGCAGGCCCCGCAGCTCACCGAAACATGGGAGATCACCGAATCACCCCAGCGCCTGCCCGCGTTGATCGAGGCCGGGGCGCTCGGCGCCTCCTGTTCGGAGGCGGCGGCCACTCGACTCGGTGACCAGTTCGGCGACGGCGCGGATCCGGCCGCGCTCGCGACGGCGTTGTTCGACGCCGTGCTGTGCGGATTGTCCGGGCTGGCCGAGCAGCTCGTCGCCACGGTCCGGGATTCCATCGAAACTCTCGGCGATACCACGGGTCTCGGTCAGCTGCTGGGCGTGGCCCTCGGATTGTGGCGGCACGACCGTGTCTTCGGTACCAGTGGTGCGGCGACCCTGGCCGTCGTGATCGATGCGGCGGTCGTGCGGCTGCTGTGGCTGATCGAAGGCATCCGGGGCGGCCCGGCCCCCGCCGACGACGGCCAGCTGCACGCGCTGATCGCGGTCCGCGACTCGATGCTGCACGCCGAGCGAGTGCTGACCGTGCCGCGAGTCGACCTGGTCGGCGTATTCCATCGCTGCACCGCCGACGACCGCCCACCGGCATTGCGCGGCGCTGCCGTCGGAATGGTGACTGTTCTCGCTCCGAACGACGCCGCCGACCTGTCCCGCGCGATCCGGTCCGCCTCGCCCCCGACGCTCCTCGGTGATTTCCTGACCGGGCTGTTCGCCGTGGCCCGCGAACAGGTCCACTCGGATTCCGCTGCCATCCAGAGCAATCCGAACCTGCTCACCGTCCTGGACGAGCTGATGGCCGGCTACGACCCCGACGACTTCCTCACCGCCCTACCTGCTTTGCGCTTGGCCTTCGCCTGGTTCCCACCCCGCGAACGCGCCGCCATCGCCACCCGCCTGCTCGCTCACCGCGGCCTGTCCGGCTCCGGCGACGCCATGCTCCGCCTGCGCGCCGACCCCGCCCTCCTGGCGAGATCCCACGCCGTCGAAGCCCGCGTCGACGAACTCCTCAGCGCCCACGGCCTACTCGACGATGCATAACTTTCCCCCGACTCTTACACCACAGACTTTCGAGGAGGCGCGGGTGACCGAGATCGATCCGGTACTGGAGCGGTGGCGGCTGGTTCTCGGCGCCGCCGCAGCCGGTTTGAACAGCGGTGCGGTGGGTGCCGTCGCAGGCCGGCAGGATGCGGCGCTGGACTGGTTGTACGAACGCGACGGCGAACTGGATCAGCGGGATGTGCGCCGCTCCGCGGGCAGCGGCCCCTCGCCGGTCACCGCCGTCGACTGGCTCGACAGCATCCACCGGCTGTTCCCCAAGTCCACCATCGAACGGCTGGAACGAGATGCCGTGCAGCGCTATGGGTTACACGAGGTCATCACCGATCCCGGTGTCCTGGAGCGGCTGGAACCGAACGCGTACCTGCTCGGCGCGGTCCTGCGCACCAAACACCTGATGAACCCGGAGGTGCTGCGCCTCGCGCGCCGCATCGTCGAGCAGGTGGTGCGCGAACTGATGGAGAAGCTCGCCGCCGAGATCCGCACCAGCTTCCACGGCTCCCGCTCGCGCCGCCCGAGCCGCATGCCCCGCGCCGCCGACTTCGACTTCCCGAAAACGGTGCGCACCAACCTCGCCCACTATCGCCCCGCCGAACGCAAGCTCTACGTCGAAACCGCGCATTTCCGGTCTCGCACCCGCCGCCACCTGGATCGCTGGCAGGTGATCCTGCTGGTCGACCAATCCGGTTCGATGGTCGAATCGGTCATCCACTCCGCCGTCACCGCCGCCTGCCTCTGGGGCCTGCCCGGCATCGACACCCACCTGATCGCCTTCGACAGCAACATCGTCGACCTCACCGCCGAGGTAGACGACCCCGTCGAACTCTTGCTGCGCGTCCAGCTCGGCGGCGGCACCGACATCGCCCGCGCCCTCGCCTACGCCGCCCAGCTCGTCCAGCAGCCCCGCCGCACCATCATTGCCGTCATCAGCGACTTCTACGAAGGCGGCGACCCCGCCTGGCTCATCCGCACCGCCGCCGAACTGGTCGCCGATGGCACCATCGTCCTCGGCCTGGCCGCCCTGGACGAACAAGCCGACCCCGCCTTCGACCGCGCCACCGCCCAGCGCCTGGCCGACGTGGGCGTCCACGTCGGCGCCATGACCCCCGGCGAACTGGCCACCTTCATCGCCGAAACCATCGGATAACCATGCGCCCCGACCTCCTGGCCCTCACCGACGACTCCCTCATCTCCCTCGCCAACCGCGGCATCCTCAAACGCGCCCGCAAGGAAAACGCCACCACCCCACCCGAACTCACCGAATCCCCCGACGGAACCCTCCACGCCACTTTCCCCGACGGCACCCAAGCCACCCTCCCCACCGGCACCACCATCGACACCGCCCATTGCACCTGCGGCGCCACAACCCTGTGCCGCCACCGCGTCATGGCAGTCCTGGCCTACCGCAATTTCGCCCACCCCACCGATCCGCCGCCGACCACGCCATCTCACACACCGGTACCGCATGAACCGGCACCGGAAACAAATCCGGATTCGAGTGGCCACACCCCACCCGCCCCCAACCAGGCCGGACAACCTGCTCCGCACACGACATCAGAGAGCGACCTCAGCGAACAACCGAGCCCATCCACGACCTCCCATAGCGAGCACGCCGATCCGCGTGCCTTGAGCAGTGACTTTCCTCAAAGCGCCAAACATGCTCGTCCGCAGGCATTGTCGGGGGGCGACGGTCAGTCCGACTCGGCGATCCCGGCTCATCGCACAGGGCGGCCCGACTCACAACCACAATCTGGTGACGGCGCCGACAGTCATTCCAGTCCGCCGACCACTGACGACAGAGCCGGATTCCGGAATCCCTCGACAATTCCGGCGGGTGCGACAACCGATCAGTGGCCTAGCACCTCATTGCCCGCTGACGGAACCGACCGCGGCAGCCAATCCAGCTCGACGATCGATGCTCAGCGCACCAGGCGACTCGACCCACAGCCACAATCTGATGGTGGCGCCGACGGTCGTTCCAGTCCGCCGACCGTTGACGACGGAGGCGGATTTCGGAATCCCTCGGCGATTTCGGGTGGTGCGAGGACCGGTCAATGGTCTGGTGCCACTCCGCGCGCTGCCGGAACTGACCTGGACGAACGGCCTGGCATCATCGCGGCCGAATCCGTCGCAGCGTATGGGGACGGTGTTGTTTCAGGTGCAGTGGTCGACCAGCATTCGAACGGCCGGGAGTGGTCGCCGGGGGAGTTCACCGATGGCGAGTTGCGGACGGCGTTGGGGGCTAGGCCCTTCGGTGTCGCGACTCGTGCTCGCCGTAATGGGTATCGAGCGCGGGTGCGGCGGGCGACTGCCGGTGATCCGGTGCCTTCGGTGGAGCTCGCGTCGGTGACGGTGCGGTTCCTGGTTCCGCGCGATTTGGGGTATGCGCGGGCCGATGCGGCGCGGGGTGCTCGGGCGGATGCGATCGCGTTGGCGGTTTGGGCGTTTCAGGTCGCGGATTCGGTTGATCGCGGGGCTGAATCGGTGGAGGTGACGGTTGGGGCGGCTGCGGATGGGGTGGCGGCGGTGACGGCGGCGGGGTCGGTGCTGGGGCCGCTCGGTGATCTGCTTGCTGATGGTGTGGTGCATTCCGGGGGGCAGCTTCCGGCGATTTTCGCTGCCGCGCAGCGTGATCTGGATCGTGCGGGGGCTCGCTGGCCGCATGACGCACTCGGTGATCTGCTCGATCAGTTGGCGGCGTACACCGCACGCAGCGCCCGCCACGATCCGCTTCACACCGCGGCTCTGGTCGCTGAACTCGTTGCGCGCCACCGTGCCAGCAGGCGGGATTGGGTGCCCGCGTTGGGTACCGAGGAGCCCGCGCAGACGCCGCTGCGCCACCTTCGCCTGACCGGCTTGGGGGCGCAGGTTCGCGGTGACGCCGAATCCCGCAGTGTGGAGGTCTATCTCGCGCATACCGAGGCCCGCATCGTGTTGACCCTGCCGCACACGATCACCGCCACCGACGGCCAGGAACTGCCCGACGCGACTGTTCTGGGCGCTCGCCGCACCGGCCCGGCCCGGCTGGCCGAGTACGCGGCCGGAAACGTGGTCACCGAAAGCGCCACCCGGTCGGCGAATCGCACCGTGCGCCTGGCGAACAACCGGATCGCCCGCACCTCGGTGCTGCCGTCGGCCGGAAACTGGGAGAACCTGCCGCCCGAACTGCTGATCGGCGATCTCACGGCCGAATCCGCCCGCCTCGCAACCCTTCCGCCCGCACTCATTCGCCCGCGAGTGCGGGGCGAATCCGTCCGCGCCCTGGTCGTCGACTCGGTCGAGGACGTTCACTACCTCCCCGCCGAACAACGGCTCCTGGCCCGCCTGCACGGCCCGGTCGGCAGCGTCCTCGCCCACTACACCCACTCCACCGCCGCAGCGGGCGCCATCGACGCCCTCACCCAAGCCTTCTCCGGCATCCACGGCCCGATCCGCTACATCGCGGGCCCGCTCGAACGCCACGCCGGCCAACTCACCGTCACCCCCACCGCCGTCGTAGCCGGCACCACCGTGATCGTCCCGGCATTCGCCCAAGCCACCACCCTGGAAACCCCGACTTCCCCTCTCCCGCAACCGGATCCCCTATCCGCTGCCCTCACCTCCGCCCTCTCCTGCACCGCCGAACTCATCCACCGCGGCACCCGCCACCTCCCACCCAGCTGGTCCACCCGCGCCGCCGAATCGGCCGCCACCCTCCGCCGCGCCGGATTCACCACCGCCGCAACCTCTCTCGACGCCCTGCGAGCCGCGATCAGCCCCGACTCCCCACCCCTACCCACCCTCGCAACCTGGGCCGACACCCACCTGCGCCTCCTGCTCACCGCCGAACAACTCTGACCACCCGTCTCTGCCTGGCCGGGAAGAATCCAGCACTCTCCGTCGTCGGCAACCCGGCACAGGCTGTCGTCTGGGCCTGGCCTGATCGGCCCCGGGGCCGATATCGTCCGGGCATGCCCGAACTGATGGCTCCCAGCACCCGGCTCCATGCGGCATGGTTGGAGGCGCATCGGGAGTGGGGGCCGGGGGTTCATGAGGATGGCTTCGGACTGTTGCCGACCGACGAGGTTGTTTCCGAGCTCGGATTCGCAAGGTGGGTAGCGAGGCTGACCGCCGAGAATGGCGTGGAGGGCTGCACCTACCGCTGGATTGTCGAAGGCGACCGTGTTGTCGGGGGAATTGCGTTGCGGCACAGTTTTACCGAGTTCGTGCGGAACGCTGGACACATCGGTTACGGCATTCGCCCCTCGGCGCGCCGACGGGGCCTGGCCACCTGGGCGCTGCGGCGAATACTGGACGAGGCACGAGCCAGGGGCATGGGTCGCGTGCTGATCGTGTGCGCGGCCGACAATGTCGCGTCGGCGAAAACCATTGAGCGCCGGGGCGGGACGCTCGAAGGGATCCGCGATACCGAACTCGGTCCGGCGCGCCGCTATTGGGTACTCCTCACGGAGCAGGGCGGGTAGACGACAGGCGAGTCGTGCACTGCCAGAATGCACGACTCGCCTACCTACCTCAGGACTTGCGCCGCCGCCACTCCTCCACGTCCACGCCGCCGACGCCCCAATCACTCAGGGCGACTTCATCGATCAGCACGAAGGTGGTGTCGGGATCCTTGCCCAGCACATCTTGGAGGAGATCGGTGACACCTTTGATCAGCTGAGCTTTCTGCTCGCGGGTGACACCCTCGTCGGTGACTTTGATGTTGACGTACGGCATTACGCTGCCCTTCCGGAGATGTACCCGCCGTCGACGGGGAGGATGTGGCCGGTGATGAACTCGGCGTCGGCGAGATAGAGGACGGCCGAGGTGGTTTCGGAGACTTCGCCGATGCGGTTGAGCAGTGCGAGGCGGCCGGAGCCGGTTTCGTCGCCGTCGCCGAAGAGGGGCGTGCGGATGATGCCGGGCGCTACCGCGTTGACGCGGATACCGTGCACGGCGAGTTCGGCGGCGAGGCTGGTGGTCAACGCGTGCACGCCACCCTTGCTGACCAGGGCCGCCGAGGCGGGCAGGGAGGCGAGGGCGTGGTTGATCAGGACGGTGCCGATGTTCACGACGCTGCCGCCGTCGCCCTGACTCAGGAGCTGGCGGACGACCGCCTGAGTGGTGCGGTAGGTGCCTTTCAGGTTGCCGTCGAGATAGCTGTCGAGCTCGGCTTCGGTGACGTCGACGAACGCTTTGGCGCCGAAGATACCGGCGTTGTTGACCAAGACGTCGACGCGGCCGAACCGTTCGACGGCGGTTTGCACCAGTTCGGATCCGGTTGCGGTGGAACCGATGTCGCCGACCACCTGGGCGACGCGCTCCGGCGCGCCGAGTTCGGCGGCGACGGCGGCGAGCTTGCCGGCGTCACGCCCGTTGAGCACCACGTTGTCACCGCGGGCGGCGAACGCCCTGGCGATGTCGCGGCCGATCCCGCTCGAGGATCCGGTCACGATGACCGTTTTCGCTGACATGTTCTTCTCCTTCATCAGTAGATACGACCGGTCGTCTTGGAATGGGCAAATCGAAAGCCGGCCCGCATGAGCCGGACACTCAGGGCCGGAAGTAGTCGTCCAGCAGTCGCCGCAGGCACTTGTGCAGCGGTTCGAGGGTGCGATCGATCTTCATCCGGATCACCGCCCCCTCCCAGGATTCGATCAGCAGGTCGGCCAGCTCGACGGCGTCGATGTCGGCGCGCACGGTACCGAGCTCCTGGGCTTCGCGCAGCGCCTCCGCCACCCCGTCCCGCCAGATCCGGAACGCGACCGACAGCGACTCGCGCAGCACCTCGCTCCCCTCCAGCTCCGCGCCGAGGTTGGCGATCAAACATCCACCCGTGTACTCGGATTCGATGAACTCGTCCATCTGCCGGCCGAAGAAGGCCTTCAATCCGGTGATCGGGTCCGGAGCGGGACCGAGCGTCGCGGCGAGGTTCCGCTGGATGCACAGCGAGTGGTGGTCGATGACGGCTTGGCCGAAGGTTTCCTTGCTGTCGAAGTAGTTGTAGAACGACCCCTTCGGGACACCGACCGCGTCCAGCACCTGCTTGATGCCGGTGCCGTGGTATCCGTTGGCGAGGAACCCGGCAGCGCCCTCTTCTACGAGGAGCTGCCGCGTGTCGTCGCTGCGTCGGGGTCGCGCCATGCCATGAATATACGACCGGTCGTCTCAAAACTCAAACGCGCAGTTCAGAGCCGCCACTGTTCGCAGCGCGGCAGGAACGCGGCCAGATGCGTGGCGGCGAAATCGGCGGAGCACCACAGCTCGGGCAGCGCCGCCGCGGTCCAGACGTAGGTCCATGCCGGTCCGGTAGCGAGATCGACTGGGCGCAGGTCGTATTCGTCGTCCTCGAAGTGGTCGAGCACCGCCCACTCCGCCGGCGAGAGCCCGGACAGGACCATCCCCGCGGCCACACCGGCGGGGTCCGCGACCAGCCCCGGATAGACGCGATCCGGCAGCACCGCCACGCGCCATCCGGGCAGTTCCGCCGGCGCCCGCCGCGGGCACCGCCCGAGCAGCACGGTCAGCACCTCCGGGAACAGCAGCGTCCCGTAGACGAACAGCACCGCGCCGTCGCCCTCGATCCGCGCGAGCCGCGCACCCGTCGACATCTGCTCCACGGTGCCCGCTGCCTCGACGCGTGCGCAACCTCTGCGGTCGACGGACTTCAGGCGGACAAACGCCGGAAAGCGCCGGGGTCGTGCGAGGAGAAGATGGTGATCTCGCCGCCGTGCGCCCGGTTGAGCTCGACCAACCGGCGCCGATTCGCGTGATACGCGCGGGGAACGATCGAGCCGGTCTCGTACAACCGCCAGATCAGCGGAGCATGCGGGCGCACCGGATCGATCTCGCTGCCCAGGTAGAACGCGTCCCCCGCGTGCAGCAGCCACCCGGCGCCGGTGTCCACGGCGACGCCCACATGTCCGCGGGTGTGGCCGGGCAGCGGGATGACCCGGATCTCCGAAGGCAGCCCGGGCAGGTCACGGACCGCACGGAATCCGAACCAGTCTGTGCCGCCGTCGCTTTCGTTGACCAGCCACTTCGGTTCGTGCGACCACTGCTGCTTGCGGTACCGCAGCCGCTCCGCCACCGTTTTCGGCTTGGTGACCGCGCGCAACTCCGGCCCGTGCACGTGCACCGTCGCGTCGGGAAAGTCGGCGAGCCCGCCCGCATGATCCAGATCCAGGTGGGTGACGATGATGTCGCGCACGTCGGCCGGTTCGTAGCCGAGCGCTTCGATCTGCCGGATCGCGGTCTCCCGCTCGATCAGCTTCGCGCCCAGCGCGAACCGGGCGGGTCCGATCATGCGACCGGGATCGTGCACACAGCCCAGACCGTATCCGGTATCGACGAGCACCAGTCCGGTGTCCGTTTCGATCAGCAGGCAGTGATCGACCACGCCCATCGACATGGTGCCGCAGTTGAGATGATGTATCCGCACAGGCCTGAGCGTCCCAGACGGTGCCCGGCAGCGCAACGGCCCGCCGCAACCGGATGGTCCGGTCGCGGCGGGCCGACCCGCCCCCGGGTCAACTCGCCGGAACGATATTCGCGTTGTAGTGGAAGACGTTGTACGGATCGTAGGTGGCTTTCACCGCCGCGAGCCGGTCGAGCTTCGCACCGTAGATCGCGCGCAGCTCCGAGCCGTCGATTTCGACCTGCCCGTTGACGTAGCTACCGGCCAGCCCGCTGTGCGGCTCCAGCCCGAACCAGAAGTCACGCACCCAATCCCGTTCAGCAGCAAGACCTTCGGCCACCGGACTGAGTCCGACGAGGAACAGCTGATAGTGCGGTGCGCGCGGGCCGCCGAACGCCGTGGCGTCATCGTCGACCGCGCTGAACGCGCCGTCGAGCCGGTAGCACAGCGCCAGCGACAGCGGCGACTGCTTGCGCGGGACGTGCTCGAGGAACTGCTCGATCACGGCGTCACTGAGTTCGGCGATGCGCGTGCCCTTTTCGTAGGCGTACACGCCGTGCTCGTTGGGCTCGTCGATCATCTGCTGCAGCGCCACATACGGCATCGGCGTCACCATCTCGAACACCGGCGTCAGCCGCTTCCGGAACAGGTCCAGCACTTCCTGATGCTGTTCGACCCCGCCGAATCCGGTGACCATCAGCGCGCACCCCGGTTGCAGCCGAACAGCTTCCGGCACGAACGGGGCCGGCGGCGCGTTGAGCGCACCGAAGATCACGTTCACGTCCGTGGGCAGTTCGGGCACGAGTTCCCGTACCACGCGCAGCATCTCGCCGAGCTGGTCGAGCCCGAAGAACAGCATCGCGTACTCCACGATCGGGCCCGCCTCGTGCAGCGTGAACTCGAATTCGGTCACCACCCCGAAGTTTCCGCCGCCGCCCCGCAACGCCCACAACAGTTCGGTGTGCGTCTGCGAGTCCGCCCGCACGATCCGCCCGTCGGCGAGCACCACCTGGGCCGCGACCAGATGATCGATGCTCAACCCGGCCCGCCGGGTCAGCCACCCCATCCCGCCCCCGAGCGTGAGCCCGCCCACCCCGGTATGGCTGACGACCCCCGACGGAATCGCCAGCCCATACTCCTGCGTCGCCCGATCCAGATCCGCCAGCAACGCCCCGCCCCCGACCCACGCCTTCCGCTCCCCCGGATCCACCCGAACCCCACCGAGCCCGCGCAGATCGATCAACAAGGCCCCGTCGGCTACCGACGTCCCCGCCGGATGGTGCCCGCCCCCGCGCACCGTGACCTCCACGCCCACCTCCCGCGCGAAGATCACCGCCGCACTGACATCCTCAGCACTCGCACACCGCACGACAGCCAGCGGCCGCCGATCGATCGCCCCATTCCACACCCGCCGTGCCTCGTCGTATCCGGCATCCCCGGGTACCACCAGCGCACCATCGAGCCGCGCACGCAAAGAATCGAGATCAATCGAAGTCCGAGTCATCAGACATCCTTCCCCGAGGGGTTTCGATACAGCTAGGTCCGAGCCACCTATCCAGTATCGGCGCCCCCAACCGAATCACCGCTACCCGAATTCGCCCGAGTAATCACCGGCCAGTGCGAGTAGTCGAATACTGTTGAGGTCCCGTCGAGCTACGCTGCCGACCACTCAAATCGCACGATTGCTCAACTTCCGTCCGGAGAAATCGGGAGGTCGGGGCACGCTTGCCGGTATTCGATATCCGGCGGAATCCATTCACGCCAGTTCCGCCTGCTGATGTTCCCCGCGAGCTTTCCGCACAACTCAGCTGCCACCGATTCATATATCGGCCACGTCTGAACGATCCCGTCGCCGGTTACCGTCCAGAACGCGGAGCTGTCCGGGCTGAAAGCAACGACCTTCGAGGCCTCGAACGGATCACCCGGCGAACTACCCACGGACAACCCGGTGCGCGCGTCCCACAGTCGCACCGTTGCGTCCGAGCCGACTGTGGCGAGCCACCTGCCGTCCAGGCTGAAAGCGGCCTTATGCACGGACCCGACATGATCGGTCATCGGGCCCAGTGCGATCCGGCCGGTGCCGACCTGCCAAATCCCCACTCGTCCATAGCCTCCCAGTGCAACCAATTCTCCGTCGGAACTGATCGCCAAGGCGCTCGGACCCTCGTCGGAATCGATCGGCTCGCCCTTACGGCGACCGGTCTCGGCATCCCAGATCCGTACCATGCCGCCGCCATCGACTGTCGCGATCCACCTGCCATCCGTGCTGAAATCCGCGAAGACGTAACCGTTGGCGTGGTCAGTCAGTGGGTCGCCGAGTGGCTGACCGGTGTCGACCGCGACCACTTGGATCGAACTGTCCGCTCCCACCGCCGTGAGGAGTCTGTCGTTCGCCCCGTATGAAATGGCCAGCAACTGCCCCCCGGGAACGCGCACTGGCGCCGCGACAGGGATTCCAGTATCGGCGCTCCACACAGAGACAGCGCCGTCGGTAGATACGCTGGCAACTTTGCTGCCCTCCGAACTGACTGCCAGCATTCGCGAAGCGCGACCCCCGAAACCGTCGTTTCGAATACCCACAGGTGGACCTGCGAGCCTGCCGGTGCGCGGGTCCCAAATCCGCACTGTTCCCACCGTCGCACCCATGGCCAGCCGAGTGCCGTTTCTGCTGAAGGCAAGCGACCAAATATTTCGTTCGAGAGTATCCGTACCCTCGATATGGAACATTTCGAACGGCGGCTTCCACACCCGGACCGTTCCGTCCTCGCCACCGGACACAATGCGGTCGCCATCCGGGCTGAACGCCACTGCTCCGACCGGCCCGAGATTTCCGGTCAGTGGTTCAGAAGCCTTCCGCACACTCATCCGGTCGCCGTCCCGCACGAATTGCCACACTCGAACTGTCTTGTCTTCGCCGCCGGAAACGACCCGACTTCCGTCCGGACTGAAGGCAACGGCATCGACAGATCCCTTGTGCACGAACGTTGCCCACTGCTCGGCTTGATGATTGGCGATGTCCCAGCCCTGGACCGACCCATCCGACCCGCCGAAGACGAGCCGGCTTCCGTCCGAATTGAACGCGACGCTTGTGACTTGGGCCGAATCCGCAAGCTCCGTTTCGACGATCTGTTCTTGGGTGCCGACGTCCCACACCCGGAGGCCAGGGCCGGCGAGCGCGATGCGCCGGCCATCGGGGCTGAAGGCCATCGCACTGACCAAGCCGGAAAACTGTGATGCCACACCCAGAAGGCGGCCCGAACCGACCTCCACCACATGTATCCCGTTAGCCAAGTCGCTGTACGCGAGCAGTGTTCCGTCCGAGTTGAGCGCGGCAGCCATGACCCCACCCGAGTCCGCATATGGTCCGCCCAGCGTTTGACCTGTTCGGGAATCCAGCACACGTAACCCCGAAGCCAGCGCGGCGACCCGGGCCCCGTCGCCGCTGAATGCCATCGCCGCGCCCTGTGCGGCGGTCCACTGTTCACCGGCGGCTAGACCGGAACCAGCGTCGAGAACACTGACCGCGCCATGGCCGAGACCCGCCACAACGCGGTCGCCGTCGGGACTGAACCCCACGGCGTGGACTCGCGCCAGGTCCGTCATCCATTCCAGATGCCGATTCGAATACAGCACATCGACCCCAGCAGCCCGCACTCGATCGTGCGAGGACAATTCGAGCGCGGCGAGGATCAGTTGCGAAGCCAGCACAGATCCCCCGCTCCGGGTCTGGCTCAACATGGCTTTGCTGTGCGCGATGAGTTGCAGCGCGGTTGCTTCGCGGGAGCGTGCTTCCACCTCTTCGCGAGCTTGCCGGGCCTGTACGAACCCGATCACCGCGACCAGGGAGATCACCAGCGAGATCACTGCTAGCGCCAGTAATCCGCGAGACCTGTTGCGAATTGCCTCCGCGTACTGCTGTGCTTCGCGTTCTGCCCGCGACGAGGCGGCCGCGAGCGCCTCCGCGGCGTCTTGCCGCTCCTTGGCGACCCGCAATTCCTCCTGCTGCCGTTGCTTTTCCGCTTCGGCGCGTTCGTTCTCTCGCGACCGAGACGCGGCGACATAGGCACGAACCGGCAGCAGTCGCTCGCTGAAACCTGGAGCGGCTGTCAGTGTTTCGGCTTCGACAAGCCGGGTGCCCTGAAGCAGCCAGGCGTGGTCTCGCTCGTTGCGTTCCCAGGCGAGGGCCGACTGTTCGAGCGTGTCGGCGTCTTTGAGCGCATCGGCCTCCGCACGCAGCCATGCGGCGAGTTCGTCCCATTGGCGCAGCAGGCTTTCCACGGCGACTTCGACGACGGTTTCGCCGTTGCGGTGGTCCTTCACCATCAGGCGCGCATCGACGAATCGGTCGATCAGAGCGTGGCTTTCGGCGGGCAGGTCATCCCAGCGGGCGATGCGGCGGAGGGCTTGATCGTTCTCCGGGTTTATCGTTGCCAGCCAGGGAATGAACGCGGTTCGAAGGGTTTTCAGCTGCGCACGGCGCTGGGCCGGATCACCGGCCAGCAGCGCATCGATTTCCGTGCGCACCACGCGGTTCATCGCGCCCATGGCGATGTACTCATCCAGGCTCAGCACGCCGTCGTCGCCATAATCCTGGTGCAGGCGGGAAAGAGTGAGCGCCAGCAGGGGGAGGGTGTCGGCGCCGTCGGTGCAGTCGGCGACGAGCTTGTCGAGGAGAGCCGGTTCGATGTCGAGCCGATGGCCCGCGGCGGTGGCCCGGACGGCGGGGCCGCTGATCACCTCGCGGAATCGGGTGCGGGGTAAGGGTTTCAGGTGGTCGAAGACCAAGGTTTCGACCTCGCCGAGCTGTGGCGCGGTCTGGAACAGTTCGTAGCGATCGGTGCGGATGGTCAGCACGACGATCAGGAGGATCCGGTCGGGGCCGGTCAGAAGCTGGGCGAGCAGATCGAGTAGCTGGTCACCCTCGGCACCGGCGTCGGCGCCGAACAGTTCCTCGGTTTGATCGAGGGGCAGAACCAGGTAGGGGTGCGCCTCGGCGGAGTCGAACAGCCGGGCGTGAGCGGCCTCGGCGATCTCCCCGAGCCATCCCCGGACGAGGTCGACGCGATGCGGCAGGGCGGATTTGATGTCCCCGAGGGAGATGCCGCCGAGTCCGAGCCGAGCGCGGGTGGCATGCATCGCGGCCGCCAGCCCGTGCGCTCCGGTCAGCGCCGCCCGTTCCGGGCGCACGATGTCGAGCACGGCGAACTGGCGGTCATCGCGGGACATGCGCGGCAACAGGCCCGCACGCAGGAAGGAGGACTTCCCGGTGCCGGAAGGACCGAGAATCGCGAACACTGAGGGCCGGCCCGTGGTGCGCATGCCGCGCAGTAGGTCCATTCCGCGCACGATTTGCGCGTCACGCCCGAAATAGATTGCCGCATCGACAGATTCGAAAGGCTGCCAGCCTCGGTACGGGGAGCGGCCAGGATCGTTCGGCGGGGGCCATGGAAAGTGCTGTGCGCCGATCCCCGCCGTGCGCAGGCCGTCCAGCAGCCGGTGCAAACCCTCGAGCCGGAAGACGACGGGATCGTAACCGGCGACCTCGATTTCGATGTGCGGACCGTCGCCGAACAGGTCGCAGCGCTGCCATTCCCGGGTGACGTCGGTTTCGGTGAGGCGTTCCAGGCGGGCGCTGAAGATGCGTTTGCCGAGGTTTTCGGCGGTGCGGTATTCGACGACGCATTCGCGGGAGGCCTGCCAGTTCGCGGAGAGCAGGCAGATGACTGCTTCGCAGCGTTCGCTGGCGCGCGCCAGGGCCTCTTTCCAGCGGGTGCCGGCGGGGATGCCGCTTTCGCGGGTCAGGTCGAGGAAGATGTCCTCGGCCAAGCCCGGGTCCTGCTCGATCAGCCACTGCCGCAGGGCGATTGCCGCCGCGTTGTCCTTGCTCGAATGACTGAGGAAAATTCGCGTCATCGGCCTGCCCCTCCCCTGCTGAAACTATTTCTGTGGCGCCTGCGAACTTCGCTCGGTGTCGGTGAGCCAGGCGCTGGTTTCCTGCGAGAGGATGCGTTCGACCCGCTCGGCCAGCACCAGGCGGCGGTCGTCGGCGGCGTACGGGCCGGTGCCGGCTAGGAACAAGTGCTTCTGCTGTTTGAGGGATTCGGTGGTGGCGCGGTATCGCATCCAGTTCGCATGCCATTGGAACAGCTGCTCCGCGCCTTCGGCGACGACCACCACGGCCGCGAGGCTCGCGGTCAGCAGAGCCGGTGCGGAGATGGCGGCGACGACCGGCACGGTCGCGCCGACCAGCAGCTGCACTACTTTCGTTGTCTTGTAGGACCTTTGGGCGCGCAGGGACTTGTTGCGGTACCACGTCAGCTGATCGTTCAGCCGCGCCCACACCGGATCGTCATTGCCGGGCGCCCCCACCGTTTGCGCCTTGTTCGCTTCCGCCACAGGACAACTCATAGCACGGGTGCACGGTTATAGCCGAGTCGAAGGCCCAGGCCGGGCGGATGCGTGAACTGAGATGTGCGCGTGAATATTTCGTGCTACAACTTGCACCGATGCGGTACGCCGCAGAGAACACGAAGTCTTCCGGGGGGATGTGTACGCAAATGCGTCGATGTAATTCAGCAGTTCCATTGCAGGGCTTGATACCCCGGCAGCCTCATGTCCTGGACCGGTGATCCGGTCTGGCTCGCGGACGTCTTGCGTGCCGAGGGCCTGCGCGTGCTCGAACACGACGGGTGGCGCGAGCGCGGGCACGGTGACTTCCGGGATATCCGCGGCGTGCTGTGTCACCACACCGCCGGTGGCGGGCCGAATGATTGGCAAGTCGTGCAGCACGGGCGTCCGGGCCTGCCCGGACCGCTGGCGCAGCTGGTCTTGGAGAAGGACGGCACCTACCGGGTGATCGCGGCGGGCGTGTGCTGGCATGCCGGGTCCGGAAGCTGGCCCGGCTGGCCCACCGATGACGCGAATTTTCACACCATCGGGATCGAAGCGGTGTCGTGCGGGCACGAACCGTTCGACTGGACGCCGCGGCAGATCGACGCCTATCAGCGCGGGACGGCGGCGATTCTGCGCCGAATCGGCCGGGACGCGGGCGATTGCGTGGCGCATCGTGAGTACAGCAGCGAGGGAAAGATCGACCCAGCGGGACTCGACATGGACGAGTTCCGCCGGGCGGTACAAGGTTTCATCGAAGGGGGCGCACCGATGAGTGCGGCGGAAGTCAGTCAGATCCAAGAATTCATCACCGCGTTCTGCGGGCCGATCGGCAGCGATATCAAGGACGTTCGCGAGCAGCTGTGCGGGACTGGGCAACGCGATGCCGGTCAGTTCGCGGGGTGGCCGCAACTGGACGGCCTGACGCTGGTCGAGGCCATCGCCGATATCCGCACCCGCTTGGAGAAGCTCGAGCAGGGTGGTGTCGCATGATCGACGTCCTGATCGTCGGCGGCACCTGGGCCCCGCACGGGCACCCGGTGACGGACGCGTTCGCGCAAGCGCTGGACCCCAGCCGGTTCAGCACCCGAATGGTGCCCTACCCAGCGGATTACGGACGGCAGACGGCTTTCGCGGACAGTCGCGCGGCCGGTACCGCCGCCCTGATCGAGGCGGTGCACGGCACCGGCAACCGCGTCGTCCTCGCGGGCTATTCGCAGGGCGCGATCATCGCCGGTGATCTCGCCGCAGAGATCGGACAAGGGCTGCGGCCCGAGATGGAGGTGCTGGCCTGCGCCTTGATCGCCGATCCACTGCGCCCGGCGGGCCGATTCCTCGATCCCGATCCGGGTGGCTACGGCATCGCCGGGGAACGCCATATCGAGAGCGTTCCCACGTATTGGTCGGCGGCGCCGGGTGATCCGATCACCGCGTTGCCGCCGGGAAATCCGCTGCGCTCCATCGCCGATCTGTCGCAGTATTTCACTCTCACCGGTCCGGAGGCGGTGCTGCGCTGGGGTCAGAGCCTGGTCGATGTGGCGATCCAACGGCAGATGCAGGACTGGTGGTCGCCGGAGAACTTCCAGAGTTGGGGCGGGGCAATCGCTTTCGCTCGCGGCTATCTGCTCGACGGCCGCCACACCGACGACTACGTCCGCTTCGGGCATGCCGCCCGGCTCGGCGAGGTCATCAACAACGCGGTGCTGGTCGACGCCTGAGCCCTACCCGGGGCGCTGCCCGCGAATGATGTCGGCGAGCTGCCGGTAATCCTCGGTGCGCGCGGTCGAGGTCCGGAACGCCAGTCCCAGGGTGCGCCCGGGGGCGGGGTCCGCGAACCGCGCCGTCTCGAGGGTTCCGCGTGCGGTCTCCGCCGCCACGGCCATCTCCGGGATCAGAGTCACACCCAATCCGCCTGCGACACACTGCACTACGGTCGTCAGCGAGGCGGCACGGGTGTCGCCGACGGAACCGGGGCGGGTATCGGTGGACCGACAGAACTCCAGGGTCTGATCCCGCAGGCAGTGCCCTTCGTCGAGCAGCAGCAGCGGCAAGGTCTCCAGCGCCGACGCGGCGATGTCACCGAGCCCGGCCAGCTCGTGACCGCGCGGCGTGACAAGCACGAATTCCTCGGTATACAAGGGTATTTCAGTGAGCCCCGGGGCGTCGGCGGGCAACGCCAGCAGCGCGACGTCGAGCACCCCGGTGCGCAAACCGTCCAGGAGCCGGGCGGTTTGGTCCTCGATGACCTGCGGCGCCAACGCCGGCACCCGCCGCCGCAACTCCGGCAGCAGCGCGGGCAGCACGTACGGCGCGACCGTCGGGATGATGCCCATCCGCAGGGTGCCGCCGAGCCCATCTCCGGTGGCGGAGGCGACAAATCGGTCAGCGGCCTCCAGGGTGGCCATCGCCTGCGGCAGCAGTCGGGTGCCCTCCGCTGTGACCAGCACCCGGCGGGTGCTGCGCTCGATCAGTTGCAGCCCCAGTCCGTTTTCCAGCGCGGCCAATGCCTGCGATAACGTGGGTTGGCTCACACCGAGCCGAGCTGCCGCGGTACCGAAATGGCGATACTCCGCGACGGCTACGAACGCACGCAGCTGTGACAGTGTGGGCTGATAAGTCTGATCAGTCACGCCTATCAGTGTAGTGCGACTGATCACCTTTACCTTTCGCAGGCTCGTAGGCAAGATCGCAACGGCACACGCTTCTGAAACATCTGTGTTCAACCCCCACCCCAAAAGGACGAGGAGACAAGCATGGCTTTGCTGACCATTGGCGACCAGTTCCCGGCATACAACCTCACCGCTGTCATCGGCGGTGACCTGTCGAAGGTCGACGCTCAGCAGCCTGACGACTACTTCACCCAGATCACCTCCGACGATCACGCCGGCAAGTGGCGCATCGTCTTCTTCTGGCCGAAGGACTTCACTTTCGTGTGCCCCACCGAGATCGCCGCCTTCGGGAAGCTGAACGAGGAGTTCGAGGACCGGGACGCACAGGTCCTGGGCGCTTCGGTGGACAACGAGTTCGTGCACTTCCAGTGGCGCGCGCAGCACGAGGAACTCAAGACCCTCCCCTTCCCGATGCTCTCGGACCTCAAGCGTGAGCTCGCCGCGGCCGCCGGCGTGCTGAACAACGACGGTGTCGCCGACCGCGCCACCTTCATCATCGACCCGAACAACGAGATCCAGTTCGTGTCCGTCACCGCCGGTTCGGTCGGCCGCAACGTCGACGAGGTGCTGCGCGTGCTCGACGCGCTGCAGTCCGACGAGCTGTGTGCCTGCAACTGGAAGAAGGGCGACCCGACGATCAATGCCGGCGAGCTCATGACCGCCGGCGTCTGACGCCTATCTCCACCTGATCCAGCACCGTTGAACCGCAAAGGAAAAGCATTCGAATGAGCATTGAGAACCTGAAGAACTCCCTCCCCGAGTACGCCAAGGACCTCAAGCTCAATTTGTCCTCGATCAGCCGCACCACCGTGCTGAACGAGCAGCAGCTGTGGGGCACCCTGCTCGCTGCGGCGGCCGCGACCCGGTCGGCGAGCACGCTGCGTGAGATCGCCGAGGAGGCCGCCGACACCCTCTCGGCGGAGGCCTACAACGCCGCGCTCGGCGCCGCCTCGATCATGGGCATGAACAATGTGTTCTACCGGGGCAAGGCGTTCCTGGAGGGCCGCTACGACGACCTGCGCGCGGGCCTGCGGATGAACATCATCGGCAACCCGGGCGTGGACAAGGACGATTTCGAGCTGTGGTCGTTCGCGGTGTCCTCGATCAACGGTTGCGCGCACTGCCTGGAGGCGCATGAGAAGACGCTGCGTGCGGCGGGTGTCTCGCGTGAGGTGATCTTCGAGTCGCTGCGGGTGGCCGCGATCGTCGCCGGCGTCGGCCAGGCGGTGGAGTCCACCGAGACGCTGGCCGTGGCCTCGGTGTAATCAGTCCGGTTTCCGGCCCCGTTCCGAAAGGGACGGGGCCGGAGTCGTTTTCGTGGCCGACGGTTGTCGGACACCCTGGTTAGCCTGTTCCCCATGTCCGTCGAGACGTTGTCCCGCCCTGATCAAGAATGGGCCGTTCCCGCTGCCTGGCAGTCGAAGACCGAGCCCTTCCGCGGCCGCTCCGGCAAGCCCGCCGCGCTCGATCACGCAGCGGCGCAAGCCGTGCTGGCGCAGCTCACCGATTCCCCGACGCAGGTGGGCGCGGCGCTGTTGCATCCGGGCTCGCATCCGTCGCTGGTTCAGCGCGGTGCGGAGTATCTGGGCGCGCCCGCCGCGAGCACCGATCCGATCGGCGCGGCGGTGTGCCTGGCGATCGGCTCCTACCGCCGGGTGCCCTCGTCGGTACACGCCTGGGAACACCGCGGGGTGCTGGGCGAATCCGAGGACCTAGCCGACTATCTGGTGCACACCCACGGTCTCGCCTTCGCGGTGGCCGCGACGGCGGGGCTCACCGGCATCCGCAGCGATTTCCAGGAAGTGGTAGCGAGCAGCCAGGATTGGCGAAAGAACCCGGTGAACTTCCTCGTCAAGCCGTCGCGAAAGGCCAAGCCCCCCACGGGATTGATGCGCCGGCTGCGGGCGCTGCTGGCGGCGGCCGACGATGCCGAGTACGCCGGTGCGGTGGCCGCCACCGCTCGGTTGCGCGCCCGCGCCACCTTGCCGATCCGGCTGCTCACCTCGTATCTGCTTCCCACCGAACAACACTGGGTGACAGCCGATCTCCTCGACGACCAGATCCGGGCCGGGCAGCGCGGCCCGTTGTGGTTGCTGGCGTCGGTCACCGAGGAAGCGCAGGCCCACCGCGTGCTCGACCTGCTCGACCACACCAACTGGCGCGTGCTCGGCGACCGTCCGCAACTGGTGTATTCCCTTGCCGCGCATCTCGGTCCGGCGGCCGCGCGCCCACTCGAGCGGATCTGGAACGGGCGCTACGGCCAGACGAACGGGCCGGCGGAGAACACGCTGGCCCGCATCATGTCGCACCTGCCCGCCGATCACGCCTTCCACGTGCTGATGCAGCACTCCTACATGCAGGGCACGGCGTCGGCCCTGTTCGCCGCCGCCGACCGATTCCCCGCGCGGGCGTTGCGGGTCTTCGCCGCCGACGCGGCGGGCCGGCCGCGGGAGTTCCGCGCGCACGTGCTCCGCCATCCCGAGCTCGCGACCGAGCTGGCCGGCACCTTGCCGGAAGCCGCGCAACAGGTCATCGCCGCACTCCTGGCACGCGATCGCTCGAATTCGGCGGCGGCGGAGGCGGATATCCCCGCGATTCTGCGGGATCCGCCGTGGGATCGCCCGCGCGGCAAGGAGATCGCCGTGACCGGGCTACAAGTTCCGACGGGAGTGGCGGTGGCGTGGCGACCCGAGGAGCGCGAGCGAGCACTGGCCGACCGCACTCCGATCGAGCCCGCTCAGCTGCGCAAGCAACTCGACGTCATCGCGGCGAATCCCGCGATCTACTCCGCGCAGCTGGGCACGCTGGCCTGGGCCGAACCCGCGGAGGCCGAACGGCTGCTGCGTGTCTGCCGAATGGAATGGTGCTGGGATCAACGCGACCTCTTCGCGCTGATCGCGGCGCACGGGGCCGCGACGCACGACCTTGTCGTGGATTTGCTGAGCAAGGATCCCCGCGAGAACGCGGTTGCCATCGCGCCTTTCGAGAGCGCGGAGGTCGCCGCGCTGGTCAGCGGCTGGTTGTCGCTGGTGTCCCGCCGCAAGATCGCGATCGACTGGCTGCGCCGTCATCCCGCCTACGCGGCACGGGCTTTCATCCCCGGCGCGGTCGGCAAGGGACGAAAACTGCGGCGCACCCATGGCGCGGCGTTGCGCGCCCTCGCCCTGCTCGGACATTCCGACGAAATCCACACCGCGGCAGCGGAGTACAAAGCCGAGGCGGCGGTCCGGGACGTCCTCGGCACCGATCCGGCCGACGTGGTGCCCGCCCGGATTCCGGAGCATCCGCGCTGGCTGTCGGTGGCCGCGCTGCCGTCGATTCAGCTGGAAGCCGGTGGCGCGCTGCCCGACCAGGCGGTCACGAATCTGCTCACCCTGGTCATGTTGTCGGATCCCGGTGCGCCGCATGCCGGTTTGATTCCGGTGCGGGCGGCGTGCACCGCCGACAGCCTCGCCGCCTTCGCCGGGGCCGTCCACGACGAGTGGAAGGCGGCGGGCGGACCTCGGCGCGACGGCTGGGTGTGGGACATGCTGGGCTTCTTCGGGAACGACACGACGATCAAGTTGCTGGTATCGCGGGTGTGGGCCAACGAAGCCCGCGATCGAGCGCTGGACACGCTCGTCGCCCTCGGCAGCCACGCCGCGCTGCTGGCCTTGCGCGACCTGAGCGAGAAGGCCGACAAGTCCGCGGTCCGCGATTCCGCGCGGTCCCGGATCACCGATGTGGCGGAGGTTCTGGGACTCACACCCGATCAGCTGGCCGATCGCCTGGTACCCGATCTCGGGTTGCGGGCCGACGGAACGGCGCTGCTCGATTTCGGACCGCGGCAATTCACCGTCGATTTCGACGAACAACTCCGGACCGTGCTCATCCGTGGTGACGGCACCGTGGTGAAAGCTCTGCCGAAGCCGGGAAAGAACGACGATCGGCCACTGGCCACCGCGGCGATCGCCACTTATCGCCAGCTCCGCAAAGACGTCAAACGTTTCGCCGCCGACCAGATCCGGCGGCTGGAACGCGCGATGGTCACCGAACGGCGTTTCTCGGTCGAGGAACTACGCGACGAATACCTCGGACACCCGCTGCGCCGGCATCTCACCCGCCGCCTGATCTGGGCGGAGTTCCGCGACGATCGGCTGGTGACGTCGTTCCGTATCGCCGAGGACGACTCCTTCGCCGACGCCGCCGACAACGCCCTGACTCTCGCCGAGGACGCCGTGCTCGGCATCGCCCATCCCGTGCACCTGGGGCCGGATCTGATCGCGGCGTGGTCCGAGGTGCTCACCGATTATGAACTGCTGCAACCATTTTCACAGATCGACCGGGAAGTCCACGTACTCGACGCGGCACTGCTGGACGAACCCCGGCTGGCCCAGGCGATCGGCATCGAGATCCCGATCGGCCGCCTGTTCGGTCTGGCCGGGCGCGGCTGGACGCCCATGGAACGCGGCGGCGGCCCCAGCAACAGCTTCGACAAACCGCTGCCCGGCAATCGCCAGTTCAGCATCAGCGTCGATCCAGGCTTCGAGCTATTCGAAACCCCGCCCCCGGTACACACCTTGAGCTGGAATTACCTCTCGGGCCCGCGCGGCGCGGGTGGTGCCCCTACCTTCCGCGCTCTGGGTCCACTCACCACCTCCGAGATCTTGCGGGACCTCGCATGGTTGGGCGGACCGCGCTGACGGCGACAGTGTCGGTGGGTTTCGCTAGCGTGAGGGCAGTCGCCGATCAGGAGGTTCGGCGGATCGCGTAGTGGGGGAATTTCCGATGACATTCGTTGTGTTCGAGGCAGAGCCCGAGGCCACCGAGGTACCGCGGCAATGGTGGGCCAAAGCAGAGCCGTTCCGGGGGTTGGGGCCCGACCGGCGGTGCGAGGTCGACGCCGCGGCGGTGGCGAGGTTCGAGGCGCGGCTGCGGGATATCGACGAGCACGTGCAAGCCGTGCTGAACAAGCGGGGCACCGATCCGCGGCTCGCCGAGCTGGGGCGCGCCTATCTGGCGTCGCCCGAGGACGCCACGCCGCAGGAGGCGGCCGTGATCGGCCTGATCCTGCTGTGGTCGGTTTTCCATGATTTCGGGGCGGAGCTGGCCGATTACCTGGTCAGCAAGCATGATTCGGCCTTTGCCGCGGCGACGATGGTCGCGATGTCGGAGTTGTCCCTCGGCGACCCGCGCCGTCCCGGCATGACCTGGTCGTCGTGGGTGGGCGAGCTCAGCATCTGGCGCGAACCCACCTCCAGCACAGGCTATTTGACGCAGGCCGCGATGCGGCGGATGCGCGCGCTGCTGGCGGCCGCACCACAGGCAGAGTACGACGCGACTCGCGCTCGGCTCGCGACCATGCGCACCGGTGCGTGGCCGGCGAATCTCGCCTCGACCTTCCTGCTGCCGACCGAACAGGATTGGCTGGCAAGCGATCTCGCGATGCTTTCCGGATCCGCGCGCAGCGCGCCCCAGGAAATCGCGGTCACCCGGCTGCTGGCCTGCGTGCGGACTCCGGACCAGGCGGACGCCGTCATCGCCATGATCCGCCCCAGCCAGATCAGCTTCCGGCCCGAACTCATCCACAGTCTCGGCGTACAGCTCGGCCTCGACAGCCCCGGTGTCCTGGTGCGCGTCTACCGGCGGGTCGCGGAGGCGAAACCACGTCGCCGGGTAGTGACGATGTTGCAGCAACTCGACATTCAGGAGGCACTGACCGCTCTCCTCGACTTGCAGGGCGGGCCTTACATCCTGCCCGCGATTCTCGATGTCGCCGCTCGGACGCCGCGCCGCGCGCTCTGGGTCTTCGGCGTCCGGAACGATTCGGAGCTGTTCCGCGATCACATCCGCCGCCACCCCGAGGTGGCCCGCGCGGCGGCCGAATGCGTTCTCCCGCAGCAGATGGGCGAGGTGCTGAACGCGGAGCTGGCCACCCTCACCCGGAGCAATGTGGCGCCCGAAGAACTGGTGCCCGAGCTCCTGCGCACCCCGCCGTGGCTGCGCCCGAAGTCCAAGCCGCAGGTGGTCACCGGACTCGAGCCGCCGGCCGAGCTGCTGCGCGAGTGGTACAGCTACCCCAGCTTGGACCCGGGCTTGGTCCGCCTGGCCAGCCCGCACATGCTCCGCCTGGCGATGCGGGCACTCGAACGACGAACGCTGCGCGCCACCGCCTTCGAGTGGTTCCGCATCCACCACGAGTTCGCCGTGCCGCTGCTGATCCCGACGGCGGTGGGTAAACCCGGACGGGATCGCAAGGACGCGGGGAACGCACTGCGGGTTCTGGTGGAAATCGGATTCCGTGACGAAATAGTGGCCACTGCCACGGAATACGGCGGCCCCGCACTGTCGGCGGTACGGGCGGTGCTCGACACCGACCTGTCGACCGTGCTGCCCGCGCGGGTGCCGAGCCTGCCCGAGTGGCTCGCCCTGACCACCCTGCCGCCCATCGTGCTCGCCGAGAGCACGCACAGCTTGCCGCTGCCCGCTGTCGGCACCGTGATCACCATGGCGATGCTGTCCCAGCCCGGTGTGCCGTATTCCCCTCTGGCCCAGGTCAAATCGTTGTGCGAGCCCGCCTCGCTCGCGGCCGCCATGTGGGAGGTGCACGAGCAGTGGCGGCGAGCCGGCGCGCACACCAGGGACGCGTGGGTATGGGAAGCGCTCGGCGGGCTCGGCGACGACAGCACCGTGCAGCAGTTGCTCGACCTGATTCGTGCCGACTCCGCCGACGCACGAGCCGTCAGCGCGCTGGACGCGCTGGTGGCGATCGGATCCGACGCCGCGCTGCTCGCGTTGAAAACGGTCAGCGAGAAGGTGAAAACCTCCCGCGTGCGCGAAGGCGCCCGCGATCGCGTGACCGCGATCGCGGAGGGCCTCGGACTGTCTCCCGACCAGCTGGCCGACCGTCTCGTCCCCGACCTCGGCCTGCGCCCCGACGGGACCACGCTCCTCGATTTCGGTCCGCGCCAGTTCGTGGTCGCTCTCGACGAACAACTCCGCGCCACCGTCCGCACGCTCGACGGCACTCCCCGCGCCACCCTGCCGAAACCGTCCGCGAGCGACGACCCGGATCTGGCCGCCGCCGCGGCCACCGCTTTCCGCAAGCTGAAGAAGAACGCCGTCGCCCTCGGCGCCGACCAGATCACCCGCCTGGAACGCGCGATGCTCACCGGCCGCCGCTTCAGCCTCGACGAGCTCCGCACGCTGTTCATCGATCACCCGTTGCGCCGCACCCTCACTCGCCGCATCGTCTGGGCTGTCTACGACGGCGATGCCTTGCGCACCGCCTTCCGCGTCGCCGAGGACAGCACTTTCGCCGACCTCTCCGACAACGAACTCCACCTGCCCGCCACCGCCGCCATCGGCGTCGCCCATCCCCTCGAGCTCGGAGCCGCCACCCCCGGCTGGACCAGCCTCTTCGCCGACTACGAACTCCTGCAACCTTTTCCGCAACTCGCCCGGGCCGTCTACACCGCCCCGGAGCTGGCCGGCGCCTCGACGATCACGAAGTTCCTCGGCGTCGAAGTCGAAAGCACGCGCATCCTCGGCCTCCCGCGCCGGGGCTGGGACCGGCCCGACGCCGAGGACGGGGGCCGCTACTACTACTTCACCAAACCCCTCCCGGCGGACAACACCTTCGTCCTTACCGTCACCCCGATCATGCATGCCGGTTTCCCCACCGACCCCCTGGTCCGCACCATCGAATCCGCGGGCCTCCAATCTCGCACCAGCCGGCCGCCTACCTTCGCCGACCTCGGCCCGATCACCACCTCCGAGATCCTCCGCGACCTGACCTGGCTCTCCGACATCCGGTAACCAGCTGCCGGTAGGCTCCGGAGTTGAGGGGTGCACCGGGAGGAAGTGGAGGCTATGGGCGTTCGAGTCGAGGTCGTGCGGGTGTTCACCGATTCCACGGGCCGGTTCGGCAACGAGCTGGGGCTGGCCCGGGCGGCCGAGGTCGACGAGGTGGATCGGCAGGCGCTGGCCGCCAAAGCGGGGTACAGCGAGACCGTGTTCCTCGAAGAGCCCGTCGACGGAGTCGCGAAGGTCCGGATCTTCACCCCCGCCGTAGAGCTTCCCTTCGCCGGGCACCCGTCGGTCGGCACCGCGTGGTGGTTCGGGCAGCAGGGGACGCCGGTGCAGGCGCTGGCCGTACCCGCCGGAGCGCTGCCGGTCGAGTACGCCGACACCCTCACCTGGATCACCGCGCGCGGCGAATGGGCGCCCGATTTCGCCTTCCACGAGGTCGACGACGCCGAGGAGCTGGCGTCCCTGCACCCCGACGAGTTCGCGGCCGGCCAGCACTATTTCTGGACCTGGACCGACGAGCACCGCGGCCACCTGCGCTCCCGAATGTTCGCCCCGGACATGGGCATCGCCGAAGACGAGGCCACCGGCGCGGCCGCGGTCGCCATCACCGCGCGCCTGCGCCGCGGCCTGTCCATCACCCAGGGCGCGGGTTCCCAGATCTTCACCGAATGGGACTCCGACGGCTGGGTCCGGCTGGGCGGCCGCGTCGTCTCCGACACCGTCGTCGACCTGTAGCGCACACCGCCCGGGCCGACGCCGGTCGGGCTAGCGCTGCTGCCTGCGGCGCAGGATGAGCCAGACGATCAGCGCCGCGAGGACCGCGGCCGCCCCGACCGGAGCGGCCGGTCGGCGGCGGGCATAGTCGGCGGCTTGCTTACCGCGTTCGACCACCGGGTCCGGGGTGGCGGCCTCAGCCTTTTCGGTCAGCTGACGGACCTGGGCTTTCGCCTGCTCGGTCTTCTCCTCCACCGCGATGCGCGCCTCGGCGGCTTGATGGCGGGCGGTTTCTCGCGTCGCGTTCGCCTGCTGCCGGACCGCTTCGGTGGCTTCGGCCGCCTTGACCCGGGTGGCTTCCTTGGCGTCAGTGGCCTTCTGGCTCGCTGCCGCTGTGGTTTCCACGGCCTTGACCTGAGCGGCTGCCTTCGCGTCCGCGGCCTTCACGCGCGCGGTTTCCTTGGCGTCCTTGGCTTTCGCGCGGGCGGCGTCCGCGGTTTCCGCGGCTTTCTGGCGGGCGTTGTCCTTCACCTCGGCGGCCTTGCGCTGCGCGTTGGCTTTTACGTCGAGCTTGTCGGTGAGTTCGGAGACGGTCTGTCCCAGCTCTTCCCGGGTCTGGTCGCGGTCGGCGCGAACGGCTTCGGCGTCCTTCGGGACGCTGACCGCCGGTGCGGCCGGAGTGGTTTCGGCTTCGCCGGCGTGCGGTCGTTTGTCGGTCATCGCTTGCTCCCGTCCTTGATACTTTCGATGTCGCGTCGCACGCCTGCCACCGCTTCCTCAGGCACCGGCGGCACCGCCTGCCGCACGTCGTTCTTGCCCAGCATCGCGAGTACCGCGCCGGCGGTCAGCAACGCCACGCCGACGATCAAGGCGGCGGCCCATCCGTTCAGCGGAATCGCGAGTGCGAAGATGAGCGCCGCGATCAGCGCGGCCCCACCGTAGAGGGCGAGCACGGCACCCGCGCCGGCCAGACCCGCGCCCCGCCCGACCCGTTTGCCCTTGCTCTGCAATTCGAGCTTGGCCAACTGGATCTCATCGCGGATCAACCGGCTCATCTGGTCGGTGGCATCGTTGACCAGTTCGGCGACCGACCGTCGTTCGGCCGGTGGCACACTCTGTGTCTCCGTCATGGTTGGTACCTCCCAATCGACGGCCGGGTACCCGGCGTCGACCCGGGCAAACGCGCCACCGTTCAGGTGAGGACCGCGCCGATCAACATGTAGGCGGTGCCCAGGTCCATCACGACATGCGGCACCAGCGCCGAGGAGAGCGCCGAGCCGGCCGGATGCCCGAGCCAATGCCGGCCGCCGGTCACGACGACCGCGAGCGCGTCCAGCAGGAACAGCGCCGCGAGCCCGTACGCGAGCGCCGGGGCGGGCCCACTGTGCCCGGCCGCGGAATGTCCCGACATCGCGTACAGCATGGCCCCGGCGGCCAGCAGGTGGTAGCCGATCGCCACGATCTGATCTCGGGAACCGTTGCGCCACTCCATGATTCGACTGACCATCAGCGCGCCGAACACCACCGCCATCGCGACCAGTACGCCGCGCAGCGCCGCCGGATCGGCAGTCGACGGGAACACCAGCATCGCGAGCATGACCAGGCACATGAGCAGGTGCGCGGCATCGGACTCCTGATGCGCCGCTTCCCGTCGCCGTCCGTCCCGGGCTACTACCCGCTCGGCCCCGAACTCGCTGCCGCGCACCGAATTCCCTGTCGTAAGCCACCCGCCACACATCCCCACGCCCCAGCGCGCCGGAGCAGCCAACCGGCCCACCACGATCACCGACGCCACCAAGAACGCACCCACGACCGACCACCGCAACGCGGCATATTCCTGCACGAAATGCGCCACACCCACCACCTCTCGTCGCAACGATCGAGGTCCCGCCCACCATGCTCGCACCTCGCCACCCCTTAGGGCACCCTTTCCCGGTAACCCGCCCCCGCCCTGACGTTTTCGCGCACCGCACCTCGGCACACCACCGTCGGGGCGGACCACAGTGCTTCGATCACCTCCTGATCGCCTCGTACTCACCCTCGTGCGATGCGTTTCCGCCGACGCGGTGCGTGCTGGCTGCGTCGGGACAGGTGGCGGGGTCGTCAACGCAGGCGGAAGACGGGACCTCGGGGGTGGAAGGGCAGGGCAGCGCCGTTGGGGATCAGGTAGGCGTGTTCGCGGCGTACGCGCAGAACATCGCATTGGGCGTCGGTGATGATGAGGATCGGGCCCTCGGGCGGAAAATCGTCGGCGCGTTCGAGCAGGCGGATACCGGGTTGCAGAATGGTGCCGCCGCGGCCTCGGACCCGCGCGCCCTGGGCGATCTCGTCGACGGGGAGGTAACCGGCGTCGTAGGCGGCGGCATCGCAGTAGACGACGCGGGCGCGCGGGACATCGCGGGCGGTGGCGTAGGAGGCGATGGCGCCCAGCGCTTTTCCGAGGAGCTGGGTGTCCATGGAGCCGGAGGTGTCCAGCACGACGCCGAAGGTGGGGAGGCGGACGTTTTCCTCCGGGCGCACCCAGGCCGGGCGCGGGATGCCGGGGGTGGCGGCTTGGCGGCGGGAGGCGCGGGCGTAGCTGCGTTTCTTGTCTACGGCCGGGATGTGCTCGTCGAACCAGCGGGCGAGGGCGGCGTCCCAGGGCAGGGGCGGGTGGTCGAGGGCCCGGATCGCCTGCTCCAAACCGGCCGGTACGTAACCCCGTCCGCTGTTCTGGTGGTAGGCGAGACCGGTGACGAGGGCGTTGCGGTAGTACTCGTCGAGGTCGATGTAGCGTCCGGCGCTGCCGGGGTGCGGCAGCGGCTCGCCGAGGATGTCGCCGCGGCCCCGGCCGCGCAGCGTCGCGAGTTTGCGCAGGCGGCGCAGGTCGGTGGCGATCCGGTCGTAGACCTCCTCCGCGGAGCAGCCTTTCAGGTCCGGGTCGTAGAGCAGACCTTCCGGCATGACGCCGACGTTCATCTCCACCAGCCACCCGTTGACCACGTAGTCGCAGGCGATATTGAACAGGTAGGGGTCCCGCCAGTTCGTCCGCTCGCCGTGCCGCAGGGCGGCGTGCAGCATTTCGTGGGCGAGCACGAATCGCCACTGCTCGGTGTCGAATCCGACGAGCGGGTTGATATAGATCTCCGCCGCTTCGGCGTTGACGGCGGCGATCGAAATGTGCCAGCCGCGAGCGATATCGGTGTCGGCGACGATCGTCATTCCAGCCGCCAGCGCACCCAGCAGCGGGTACGAGGACACGAACCAGCTCAGCGCCTGATCCCAGGGGTGCTGTGAGCGCAGCACCCCGTCGACCCGCTGGCCGCTGGCCGTTTCCAGCGCGGCCCGCGCCGCGTCACTGATCCCGGCGGCGAAGCGGGCCGGGTAGTCGGCGTCCTTGGCCGCCTCGATTCCGCTGATCACGAAGTCGGGCGGCTCCGCTCGCCGATAATCGGCGGGCACGCCGGTGTCACGCCAGCGCGCGGCGGTCTCGTGCTCGTCCGACATGTTCGGCGCGACGGGAAAATCCAGCGGCCGCCGGCCGATCTTCATGGTCGCCAGATATTGGTCGACCACCGCGCAGCAGGCGGCCCGATAGGCGGGATGCGGCTCCGCCTGGTCGGTGTCCCCGGTGCGGCTCCGGCTGGTCGCGGCAACGATGTTGCCCGGCCCGGTCGTCCGCGGATCCAGGTGGCCGAAGCCGGCGTGCAACAGGCAGTGCGCGAACGCCCACGCCCACTCCGCCGCCTCCGCCCTTCGTTTCGGGTGATAGCCGATACCGCCGCCGGAGATGTGCGCCCATACCTCGCGCGGAGTGTTCTCGTCGAGTTCGTAGCAATACCTGGGCAGATGCCGGAATGCCAAGTGCGACATGGCCAGCTGCCAGCCGTCGGCGACCGCCTGCTGCCACGGATCCAGCTGACCGGACTGCTTACGCCGCCGGGTCATCAGAATCTCCCCACTCTCACCGCCGCGCCGCCAAGCGCGGCAGATCGCGGCTTACTTCGATGAGGAACCACGACGGCAGCACCGGCACGCCGTTGTCGTCGGAGGCGATCACCAATTGCGCGCACTCCACCGAGATTTCGGCCAATTCGATCAGCATCGCCTTGGCGCGCAGCACGAACCGCTTGACCGCGGGCGAAACATGTTCGCGCGCACCGGGAAGCTCTTTGATCAGCCGCGCCCGGAACGCTTCGGACAGGAAGTACAGCAGATCCCGATCCCCGGGTTCCCGCGGCCACAGCGCCTCGCCCTTGAGCACGGCCTCCAGGTCGTAGGCGTGCCGGATGGTCTTGACGAACGCCCGGAATCCGGAGGCGTGCCCGGCGGTGAGCGTCCCCGAGGACAACACCTCGAGCATGGTGTCGTCGAGATCGTCACCGCAGGAGTGCAGCGCGTCGGAGAGCATGTGCCATCCGCGCGGGGTGGAGAACGGCGCCTCGGTCTTGGGCGGCTTGGACCACAGGTGGTCCGGACGCTGGGTCAGGTAGCGCACGATCCAGGGGTGGATGTCGTTGAGCGCGGCCCATTTCAGCCAGTCGTCCACATCGGCGCGCAGATGCAGGTGCACCAGGCGGTTGACCAGGGCCGAAGCCATCGGACGGGCGAGCGCGTTGTCGGTGGCCCGGTTGCCGGCGCCGATCACCACCGAACCGGCGGGCAGTTCGTAGGTGCCGATACGGCGGTCCAGGATCAGCGAGTAGAACGACTTCTGCACCTCGGGCGAGGCGGCGTTCAACTCGTCCAGGAACAGGCAGTACGGTTCGGGCCGCGCGATCAGTTCCGGCGGCGCGAACCGGCTGCGGTCGCCGACGATCTGCGGCACACCGATCAGATCCTCCGGCGCGAGCTGCGTGCCCAGCAGCGTGACGCATTCCAGCCCGAGTGATTCCGCGAAGGCCCGCACCAGCGAACTCTTCCCGATACCCGGTGCACCCCACAGGAATACCGGGCGCACCACGGCGACATGCAACAGCAACTCCGGCAGCTGGTCCGGGGTCACCGTGACCGTTGCCTCCATCCTTCTCCTCCCCCGTTCGACGTTTCGGGAGAGTACCCGCGGCGGCAACCGCCCTGCCAGCGATTTACCTGGCCCTACGGACTACCGGGCGGCGGTGTGCTGGGGCGGATGCACCGCGAATGTGCGCGCGAAGCGACCGGGCGAGACCCCGCGCCACTGCTTGAACGCGTTCGAAAAGCTCGGCGCGCCCGCGTAACCCATCCGGAAGGCGACGTCCTCGACGGTGAGCCCGGTGGACAGCAGATCCTCGGCCAGGCTGCCGTAGGTTTCGGCGCACAGCTGCCGATAGGAGGTGCCTTCCTCGGCCAATCGGCGGCGCATGGTGCGCAAACTCATGTGCAGTCCGGCGGCCACGTCCTCCTGACTGACGCGCCCGTGCAGCCTGCGCATCAGTACCTCGCGCACCGCCCCGGCCACCCCTCGGTGTAAACCTCTGCGCTCCAGCAGTTCCGCGCATTCCCGGTCGAACAGCTGCGCGGTCAGCGGGCTCGACAAGGGCAGCGGCCGTTCCAGTCCGGCGCCGTCGAACACCAGCAGATGCGGATCGGAGCCTGGCACGCAAGCCACGCCCTGCGGCTCGAAGATCGGACGCAGCCGGGAGCACAATCCGCCCGCCACCTCGATCCGCAGCAGCGGTGGCGGCCCTTCGCCGATCATCGCGTAGTCCACCATCAGGCCGGTGGCGTCGCGTTCCATCAGGAATCCGCGCAAATCGGCGGGCACGTCGGTGTCGTCGTAGAACACCAGCACTTCCGCGCCGTCGGTGGCCTGCCACGCGCGACTGAACGAGGTCGTCAAACCGATGTACCGCACCGCCAGCGACAGCGCCGCTCGCAGGGTCGGGCTGCTCAGCACCGCCAGCCCGTACACGCCGTGCATCGTCAGCCGGTTGCGCAATCCGACCTCGATCCCGAGGCCCGGCGGATCACCGAGCCGCGTCACCAGATTGCGGATCAGCGTGAGTTCTTGCGCGGCGGCGACCTCGCCGGCCGGGTCGGCGAGCAATTGCTTGTCGATGCCGGTGCCGCGCAACAGATCCGCGGGCCCCAGACCATGTTCTTCCCCGACCTCGGCCACCACGACCGAGTTCAGCACCGAACGCCGCCACTCCCATTGGGCCACGCGTCCATAGTTCCCGGCTATGGCCGATGTTCGCAAGCTTTTGGCCGAACAACGCAAGCGGCTAGTGATGCACCGCGGACCGGTGACTCTGGGTGGCGACTTCGCGCGCGAACCGCCCGGGCGAAATCCCTCGCCACTGCTTGAAGGCGTTCGAAAACGCCGGTGCGCCCGAGTAACCCATGCGGTAGGCGACATCCTCGACGGTCAGCCCGGTGGACAGCAGATCCTCGGCCAGGCTGCCGTAGGTTTCGCTGCACAGCTGCCGGTAGGAGGTGCCTTCCTCGGCGAGGCGGCGGCGCATGGTGCGCAAGCTCAAATTCAACTGCGCGGCGACTTCCTCCTGGCTGACGCGGCCGTTCATCTGACGCATCAGGACCTCGCGCACCGACCCGGCCACACCCTTGTGTAAACCCCTGCGCTCCAGTAACTCCGCGCATTCCTTCTCGAAGTGCGCCGCGGTGAGCGGGCTGGCCATCGGCATCGGCCCAGTGAGTTCGGCGAGATTGAGGACCAGCCGATGCGGATCGTCCCGATCGAGCAAGGGCACCTCGACACTCTCGAAGACCGGCGCCATCCGAGCACTCAGCCCGCCCGCGAACTCGAGCCGCACCAGCGGCGGCTTGGCGCCCAGCACCAGCAGCCAATTGTTCAGCGCCGAGGCCATATCCCGTTCCAACAGGAACGCTCGCAGATCGCGGGGTACCTCGGTGTCGTCCAGGAAGATCGAGAATTCCGCGCCGTCGGTCTGCTGCCAGGCCCGGCCGAACGACGTCGTCAGCGCGGAGTAGCGCACCAGAATGCCGAGCGCCTCGAGCAAGGTCGGGCTGCTCAGCACCGCCAGGCCGTACACACCGTGCATGGTCAGACGCATCCGCAGCCCGGCCTCGACACCCAGCCCCGGCTGGTCGCCGAAGCGGGTGACCAGATTGCGGACCAGCGCGAGTTCCTGTGCGGCGGTGACCTCCCCGTCGGGCTCGGAGCAGACCGCGGGGTCGATTCCGGTGCCGCGCAGGATCTCCTCCCGGCCGACACCGTGTTCCTCAGCGACCTCGACGAGCACCACCGAGTTCGTCACCGCCCGCCGCCACTCCCAAGAGGACACGCGTCAATACTTCTCGCCCGTGGCCGCTATTCGCAAGGTTTTGGCCGAATTCAGGATGCGCCAAGCCTACTGGTGCACGGCGGGTCGCTGCCGATCGCCGAACGTGCGCGCGTAGCGGCCGGGCGGGACGCCGCGCCACTGCTTGAACGCGTTCGAGAAGCTCGGCGCGCCCGCATAACCCATGCGGTAGGCGACATCCTCGACGGTGAGGCCGGTGGCGAGCAGTTCCTCGGCGAGCGCGCCGTAGGTCTCCACACACAGCCTGCGGTAGGAGGTGCCCTCCTCGGAGAGCCGGCGGCGCATGGTGCGCAGGCTCATGTGCAGGCGTTCGGCCACGTCCTCCTGGGTGATGCGGCCGTTCATCTGACGCAGCAGCACCTCGCGCACGGAACCGGCCACGCCTTCGCACAGGCCGCGGCGCTGCAGCAGTTCGGCGCACTGCTCTTCGAACAGCAGCGCGCTCATGGGGCTCGCGTGCGGCATCGGCTTGTCGACGTCGCTGGTGTCGATCACCGCGATGGTCACGTCTTCGGCTGTGCCGCACGGGATATCGAAGTCGTCGAGCAGCGGCTTGATGCGCGGGAGCAGTTCGGGCAACAGTTCCCCGCGCTTGATCCGCGGCGGTTCGCCGTGCAGCAGGTACCAGTTGGTCAGCACCGCGGAGACATCGCGTTCGGCGAGGAAGTCACGCAGGTCGGCCGGCACGTCGCTGTCGTCGAAGTAGAGCCAGATCTCGTCACCGCGGTCGACGTGCCACAGTCGGGCGAAGGAGGTCATCAGGCTGATGTAGCGCAGGCCCACGTCGAGCGCGGAACGAATGGTGGGGCTGCTCAGAATCGCCATGCCGAGCACGCCGGTCGTGGTGACCCGGGTGCGCGCGCCCGCCTCGCAGCCGAGACCGGCCGGATCACCCAGCAGCGTCACGAGATTGCGCACCATGCCCAGTTCCTGGGCGGCCGTGATCTCCGCGCCGGGCGTCTTCAGCACCACCGGATCGATGCCGGTGTCACGCAGTAGGTCAGCGCGGGTCACATGGTGATCGTCGGCGACGTCGACGAGGATCGCCGCGTGCGCGACCGACCGCTGCCACTCCCATGAGGCCACACTTCATGATTTCGCGCGGCTGGCCGGGACACGCAAGTTTCTGGCCGGACATAGCAAGGACACGATGTCGTCCTCCTTGTCCGCATGTGCTGCGGCAGTGCGGCTTCCGGCGGTCAGCGGAGCATGGCGTGCGACCGCGCGCCGACCGCGTCGCGTGCGAAACGACCTGGTGAGATACCCCGCCATTGCTTGAACGCGTTCGAAAAGCTCGGCGCGCCCGAGTAACCCATCCGGAACGCGACATCCTCGACGGTGAGCCCGGTCGACAGCAGATCCTCGGCCAAGCTGCCATAGGTCTCGACACACAACTGCCGATAGGACGTGCCCTCCTCGGCAAGCCTGCGGCGCATCGTGCGCAGGCTCATGTTCAGACCGGCGGCCACGTCCTCCTGGGTGACGCGGCCGGTGATCCGGCGCATCAGCACTTCCCGCACCGATCCGGCCAGACCTTCGTGCAGGCCACGGCGTTCCAGCAGCGCCGCGCACTGCTCCTCGACCAGGATCGCCGTCATCGGATTCGCGAACGGCATCGGCTGGTCGAAGCCGGTGGCGTCGATCGTGGCGGTGTGCGGGCCGGTGCCGGCCAGGACCGGGATCTCGAAGTGGTCCTCCAGCAGTGGCCCGAGTCTGGCGCGCAGGCCGCCCGACAACTCGATGCGCAGTATCCGCGGCAGCGCGCCGATGGCCATCATCCAGTTGGTGAGAATCGCCGAGATCTCCCATTCCACCAAGAATCCACGCAGGTCCGCGGGTGCTTCCCGATCGTCGAGAGCGACAACCACTTCGTCCTCGCGGTAGGTGTGCGAGTAGTGCATGTACGACGACAACCGGTGATAGCGCACCGCCACGTCGAGTGCGGCGCGCACCGTCGGGCTGCTCACCAGCGCCAGCCCGAACGCGCCGTGCGCGGTGGCCGGACTCTGTAAGCCGGTTTCCAGGCCGAGCCCCGGCGGGTCGCCGAGCGCGGTCACGACATTGCGGATCAGTTCGAGCTCTTGGGACGCGCCGATTTCGGCGCCGGGCGTGCGGATCAGCTCCGCCGGAATACCGGTGCCGCGAACGCAATCGGCCGTCGAGAGGCCGTGCCGATGGGCGACGTCCGCGAGGATCGCCACGTTCGCCACGGACCGCTGCCGCTCCCCTGGGACCACGCCTCCATCGTGGTCGCGGATGGCCGGTTTCCGCAAGGCGTTGGCCGAACATCGCATGCGCTCGACGGCCGGCGACTCGGCAACTTTCCGCGAACCCGGCGGATCCGGTGGCCGAAGTTCGAAACTGTGGCCGGAAAGGTGTGGCCGAATATCGTAGAAACCTGGCCGAAACCCCTAACTACCAAGCGATTTCACCCCGAACCGGAGGTGGTTGACCGCTTTGCGCAAGGTCATGACCTGTAATCGCATGGCCACCGCGCGACAGCACGCCTAGCGTTGTAGCTATCGTCGAGCAGACCAAGGTAGGCGAAACCACCATGCCGAAAAAGACGCTTGCTGGAACACGAGTCGCGATCACCGGAGGCACCTACGGGATCGGTAAGGAGGCCGCGCTGGCCTTCTTGGCCGCGGGCGCGGAGGTCGCTATCGGCGACGCCGATCCGGGCAAGGTACGCGCGATCACCTCCCAACTGAACCGGGTGCACGGCGCCGACGTGGTCGGGCTACCGGTGGACGTCACCGACGGCGGCCGGTTCGCGGAATTCCTGGAGCACGCCGAACGCCGGCTGGGCGGACTCGATGTGGTGGTCAACGCCGCCGACGTCGGGCCGACCGGGACCTTCCTCACCGAATCGCAAGCCGAGTCCGATCGTCAGATCGATTGCAACCTGCGCGCGGTGATCACCGGATCCCGTTTGGCGGGAATCCGATTCGTCGAACAGGGACACGGTCACATCGTCAACATCGGCTCGGCCATCGGCGTCACCGCGTCCCTCGGGGCCGCGGTGTATTCCGCGACCAAGCACGCGGTGGTCGGGCTCGGCACGGCGTTGCATCGCGGGCTGGCCGAGCAGGGCGTCATCGTCAGCACCATCGCGCCCGGCTACGCGCCCGACCCCGAGGCGGTGGCCGACGCCATCGTCGATTGCGTCGAGCACCAGCGCGCCGGGCTGGTGGTCGTGCCGCCCAACGGCTGGTTTCGCACGGCGGTACCGGACCCCGTTCAGTTGAGGCACACGATGCGGCGGATGCTGGGAATGGTGTGAGGGACTACAGCTCGCGCAAGACGCGCTTGAGGACCTTGCCGGTGGGGTTGCGGGGCAGTTCATCGACGAACAGCACGTCTCGCGGGACCTTGAATCGGGCGAGGTTCTGCTTCACGTGCTCGCGCACCTCGTCTGCGGTGAGCGCATGACCCTCGCGCACAACGACAACCGCACGTAGCCGCTGGCCGTGCTTGGGGTCCTCGACGCCGAAGGCGGTGACCTCCTCGACGGCGGGGTGGGCGGCGAGGAGTTCCTCGATCTCGCCGGGGAAGACGTTCTCGCCGCCGGAGACGATCATGTCGTCGTCGCGGCCGTCGACGAAAAGCCTTCCGGCACGGTCGAAGTGGCCGACGTCGCCGGTCGACATGAGTTCGCCGATGCGGTCCTTGTCGCCGCCGCCGGTGTAGCCCTCGAACTGGTAGGTGTTGCCGACGAAGATGCGGCCGGTCCGGCCCGGCGGCAGTTCGAAACCGTTGGTGTCCAGGATCTTCACGGTGGTGCTCGGGGCCGGGGTGCCGACACAGCCGGGTTCCTCGGCGAGATCGGCGGGAGTGGCGATGGTCGCGTAGGCCACCTCGGTGGAGCCGTACACGTTGTAGACCACCGGGCCGAACGCTTCGGTGACGCGCTGGCACAGGTCCGCGCCCAGCTGCGAACCGGCGACGAAGATGATGCGCAGACGCGAAAGATTCTTTCCGGCACGCGATTCCGGCGGCAAGTCGACCAGCCGCTGCAACATCACCGGCACCGCGACCAGGGCCGTCGCGCCGTTCTCGTGCAGGCTGTCGAGCACGGCCTGCGGGTCGAATCGGCGGCGGATCACCAGCGTGGAACCGAATCCGACCGCCATCATCACGTGCGCGAACCCGAGCGTATGGAACAGGGGCGCAGGGCATTCGGTGATTTCCCGGGCCCGGAACGGCACCCGCCCGAGGATCGCGCCCAGCGGGGCGAGCGAACTCGGCTCGCTGCGCGGCGCGCCCTTCGGAGTGCCGGTGGTGCCGCTGGTCAGCAGGATGATCCGGGCCGACGTAGTGGCGCGCCGGGGCGCCGAGCGGGACCCGCTCGCGATCAGGTTGTCCAAGGTGTCGACGCCGGGTTGGTCGGTCCAAGCCCGGTAGCGACCGCGCCGCGGTTCGAGATCGCCCAGGATGCCGGCGTATTCGTCGTCGTAGACCAGCAGATCGACACCCTCGCGAGTGGCCACCTCACGCAGCTGCGGCCCCGCGAAATCGGTGTTCAGCAACACGATTCGAGCCCCGCACTTGGCCGCGGCGAACACCGCGTAATGGAACCCGCGATGGTTGCGAGCCAGGATCGCGACCCCTTCGCCGTCCCGCAACCCTCGCGCCCGCCACGCGTTCGCCAAAGCCGTTGTGCGCTCGTCGAGTTCCCGGAACGTCACCGAGCCGAGTTCATCGATGAGGGCCGCGCGGTCCCGGTAACGCTGCGCGGCGACGGTGACCAGCCCGCCCATCATCCCCGAACGCACCACCGCCGCACCCATTTTCGCGAGCCGGTCCGGCCGCTCGGGTGTCACGAGCCCGGCGCGCACCGCCAGCGAGGCGTAATACGCCTCGTCGGCCACCCGGCGCAGCGCGCCCACCGCCGTACCGATCGGGTTGGCGAGCTTCATCACCGAGCCCCCTCCTCTGCTCTCCGCGGCCGCCCTGAAGGCATGTGACCTCACAGTAAGGTCTGTCACATCGATCCGTCGACCGAATGCCCGCGCGCGACCCGCCGCATCGGCTCGGCCATGATGGACGAATGTCCAGCCAGCCGCCCCTGCATATCACCGTCGACGACCTCGCCGGGCCGGAGATCGCCGCGCTGCTCACCCAGCACCTGGCGGACATGTACGCGAACTCCCCCGAGGACAGCGTGCACGCCCTGGACCTGGACAAACTGCGGAAGCCGGAGATCACTTTCTGGGCGGCGCGGGATGGCGACGCGCTGGTCGGCTGCACCGCGCTGAAGGAACTCGATCCCACCCACGGTGAGATCAAATCCATGCGCACGGCGGACGGTCACACCGGCCGCGGTATCGCCGCCGCGCTGCTCGCGCACCTCATCGCCGAGGCCCGGGCGCGGGGCTACACCCGGCTCAGCCTGGAGACCGGCACCGCGGATTTCTTCGCACCCGCGGTCCGCCTGTATCAGCGCCACGGCTTCGATTTCTGTGGTCCGTTCGCCGACTACACCGCGGATCCGCACAGCTATTTCATGACGCTGGAGCTCTGAACAGCTCGAATCCCGTTGCGGTGCGGGCTGGACGGTCGCGACCTGAACCAGCTGGCGCGCCGCCAACCCTGACCGCCCGCATATATTGGGCGCATGACTATTGGGGGGCATACGCGGCTGCGCCGTGCGACACCGACGTGGTGGTACGTGTGGATGGGGATCTCGACGGCGGGCGTGGCGCTCAGCCTTGCCGCGATGATGTGGAACCAGGCAGGCGAGGGCGATCCCGCCGACTGGGTGGTGCGCGCCATGTTCCTGGTGGCGGCGGGCGTCCTGTGGTTCGTCTTCGGCATCGTCGGCCTCGTGAGCTACCGCGCCTTCGTCGCAACCCTGATCACACCGATCATGGTCGTCGGCTGGGCTCTTATCACCTGGTCCGGCGTCCACGAGAAGGTGGCGTGGCGGATCTCGAAGGGCGCACTGGAACGAGCCGCGGCCACCTGCCAGGAGAAGGGCCCGGGCAGCAAGCAGCGCATCGGCATCTACACCATCACCCACGTCAACAAAACCAAAGACGGTTGCGAGTTCACCACCGAAGCCGGTTTCCTGGACCGCGTCGGCTTCGCCTACTACCCCGGCAGCGCACCCCAGAACACCTCGACGAGAGGCGAATACAGCTCCTCGACCAGCTACACCCACCACTACGGCCCCTGGTACCGCTTCACCTCGACCTCGTCCTGGTGAACTGACATGGGAGAACTGACACACGGGCCGGAGATCTTCCGCCGACTGGAAGGTTGCTCGTCGGTCCTGATCGCGGGCGCGGGCGGCGGCTTCGACGTCTACGCCGGGCTCCCTGTCGCTTTCGCGCTCCGGGACCTGGGCATCGCTGTGCACCTGGCGAATCTGTCGTTCACCGCACTGGCCGACGTCGATCCGTACGGCTGGATCGACGAGCACGTCGTCGCCGTGACACCGCGCCTGGCGGGACCCGAGCACTACTTTCCGGAACGCACGCTGTCGATCTGGATGGCAGAGCACGACCAGCCGTCGACGGTCTACGCCTTCCCGCGCACCGGAGTTCGCGGGCTCCGAGCCGGATACCGCACCCTGATCAAGGAATTGGGCATCGACGCCATCGTGCTCGTCGACGGTGGCACCGACATCCTCCTGCGCGGTGACGAAATGCTGCTCGGCACACCGGAAGAAGACGCGACCAGTCTGGCCGCGGTGGCGGGCCTGGAAGACGTGCCGGTGCGGCTGGTCGCCGGCATCGGGTTCGGCATCGACGCCTTCCATGGCGTGAACCATGTGCACGTTTTGGAGAACATCGCCGAATTGGACGCTGCCGGAGCCTATCTCGGCGCGTTCTCCCTCCCCGGCCGGTCTTCGGAAGCCTGCCGCTACCGCGACGCCGTCGAACACGCCGCCACCCACACCGCGCGCCGCCCGAGCCTGGTCAACGGCCAGATCGCGGCGGCGACCCTGGGTCGCCACGGCCAGGTTCGCATCGGCGGTCGCCGGGCCGACAACCTCTTCGTCAACCCGCTGATGGCCGTGTATTTCACCTTCGATCTACCAGGCCTGGCCGCCCGCAACGCCTACTTGCCGACCCTGGAAGACACCGAGAGCATGGCCGACGTCCGGCACCGCATCGGCCGCTACCGCGCCGAAACCGCCCTGCGCGAGCCACGGCCTTTTCCGCACTGAGCTGCCTGAGCATGACCGTGCCCCCGGCAGGTGCGGGGGCATCGGAATTGTGACTAGCCGAGGGCTTTGGTGAAGCCTTCGACCAGTTCGTCGACCTGGGTGTCGGTCATCACGAAGGAGGGGGAGATCTGCATGGCGCCCTGGCCGGCAGCGCGGCCCGAGATGCCGTGGGCGCGGAGGGTTTTCACCAGGGGGAGGCCTTCGGCGGGGTCGGCCAGTTGGACTGCGGCGACGGCGCCGAGGCCGCTGCGGATTTCGGCGACGCGCGGGTGCTCGGCGAGCGGGGCGAGCTTTTCGTGCAGCGTGGATTCCAGGCGGGCGGACTCGGCCAGCAGGTTTTCGCGTTCGATGATCTCCAGGTTGGCCAGGGCCGCGGCGGCCGCGGCGGCGTGCCCGCCGTAGGTGTAGCCGTGCCGCCACCAGACGCCGCCGCGGAAGAACGGTTCGGCGAGATGCGGTGCGATGAAGACGGCGCCCATCGGGAGGTAGCCCGAGGTGAGGCCCTTGGCGGTGGTCATCAGGTCGGGCTGGAGGTCGAAACGCGAAGAGGCGAACCAGGATCCGCCGATCCGGCCGAAACCGGTGACGACCTCGTCGGCGACGAAGAGGATGTCGTTGTCGCGGCAGATGCGCCGGACTTCGGCGAGGTAGCCCGCCGGCGGCGGGTAGACGCCGCCCGCACCGATGATGGGTTCACAGAAGAAGGCGGCGATGTGCTCCGCGCCGATGTCCTCGATCAGCGCGAGCAGCGCCTTGGCGTCGTCCCAGGCCACGATGCGGGTGTCGGCCATGAGCTCGCCGTAGCCTTCCGCGTTGACCGGGATCCCGGCGAGCGCGGTGCCGCCGACATGCATGCCGTGATAAGCCTTCTGACGGCTGACCAGGATCTTCTTGGTGGGTTTGCCCATTTCCTGCCAGTAGCGGCGGGCCAGCTTGGCGGCGGTGTCGACCGAGTCGGATCCGCCGGAGGTGAAGAAGATCTTGCTGCCCGGAATCGGGGCGATGGTCGAGAGCTTCTCGGCCAGCTGCTGGGTGGCGGGGGCGGCGAGGTCGCCGAAGTTGGAGTAGTGCGCGATCTGGCGCAGCTGGGCGGCGACGGCGTCGGCGATTTCGCCGCGGCCGTGCCCGATGTTGGTGAACCAGAGACCCGCGGTGGCATCGAGGTAGCGGGTGCCCGCCTGGTCGTAGATATAGGCGCCGTCACCGCGCGCCACGACGAACGCACCGTCCTTCTCGACGGCACCCATGTCGGCGAACCCATGCCACAACGCTGTCATTCCAACCACCTCTGCTTGTCGGACTTCGCCGCGCCACACCACCGGCCGGCCAGTTCGCCCAGGGCGACGACGGCGACGGCGAGCAGCGCGAACGCCACACCCAATACCACCAGGCCGATCGTCATCGAGACGTATCCCTGGCCGCGCGGGTCCAGGAACGGGTACGGATACCAGTTCACGATCGGCCCCCGGATCAGGGTATACGCGCCATATACCGCCGGGTAACCCAGCCAGGTTCCGATCAGTTTCGCGCTCACGCCGAGCGCGTAGGGCGCCACCATCCAGTCCGCGACCAGGACGATCGGCAGCACCCGATGCAGCACGTCACCGACCCACGGAGCTTCCGCGCCGAGCGGCAGATGCGACAACAGCACCGCGTACACGATCCCGGTGATGACCAGATAGAGCGTGGCCGCCCCGCGCCACAGCTGCCAGCGCCGCCCGCTCGGATCGAGGACACCACCGATCAGCAGGATCACCATCGCGAACACGTTCGACTGGAAGGTGAAGTAGCTGAAGTGGTTGGCCAGGGTGTAACCGTAGGACCCCGCCTGCTGTATCGGCCCGGCGATCAAGGCTGTCAGAGACAGCCCGGCGAAGACGATGCGCAGGGCGCGCAGCCACTGCGGGGAACGCACGGACCTCGCAGACACCTCGACGGCGTGCATCCGGCGATTCTGCCACGGCGACGACCGCGGTAACCGCGGTCGTCCGATTCGCTCAGGGATTGCTCAGTGTTGCCGAGGATCGTCGCCAGCGACTGGCCACGCCACCGAGGGCGACCACGCCGTACGCCAGCAGGACGAACACCGCGACGAGAACGACCAGCCCGGCGGCAAGCGGGCCGTAGCCCTGCGTACGCGGATCGAGGAACGGGTAGGGATACCAGTCCACGATCGGACCGCGCAGCAAGCTGTAGACCCCGTAGACCAACGGGTAGAGCAGCCAGCCGCCGATCAGCCGGGCGGTGATGTTCAGGGCGACGGGCACCAGCAGCCAATCCACGAACAGCACGATCGGGATCACCCGGTGCTGGATGTCGTTGATCCACTTGTCGGTCAGCATCACATCGATGTTCGCGAGCAGCACCGCGTACACCAGCCCGGTGATCACCATGTACAGCGTGACCGCACCGCGGAAGACCTGCCAGCGGTGACCGCGCGGGTCGCGCAGGCCGCCGATCAGCAGCACCACGGCCGCCAGGATGTTGGACTCGATCGTGAAGTAGCTGAAGTAGTTGGCCGTCGAGAAAGTGGCCGTGTCCACGTTGCGCAGCGGGATCCAGACCAGGGCGACGACTCCGAGCACACCGAAGGCAACACGGAGCGCTCTAATCCATAGCGGCGTGCCTGAGCTCGCGTTCATAGGCTGATGATCGCATAGCGCGAGCCCATCAGAGGGCCGGAAACACCAAACAGCACACTCCTAGCGATCTCTACCGACAGGTATTGCGCCCGCTGACGACCGGGCGGTACCCGGGGTTCGCTAGGCTTGACGATGCCATGACCAGGACAGCCGACCCCGCAGCGCGCGAGCTCCGCACCCGACTGGCGAACCTCTCCCTCCGCGACGAATACCGGCTGCGCCGCAAGCTGGATCGGGCCCGCGGCAAGGAGCTCGCGAGTGTGGCGGCCGAGATCGACGCCGCCGAGTTACGGGTCGAGGCGCGCCGGGCGGCGGTACCGCAGATCCGGTTCCCCGAGCAACTGCCGGTCACCCAGCGCCGCGCCGACATCGCCGAGGCGATCGCCGCGCACCAGGTGGTGATCGTCGCGGGCGAGACCGGCTCCGGCAAGACCACCCAGATCCCGAAGATCTGCCTGGAACTCGGGCGCGGTGTTCGCGGCACCATCGGCCACACCCAGCCGCGCCGGCTGGCCGCGCGCACGGTGGCCGAGCGGATCGCCGAGGAGTTGGACACCGAACTCGGCGATGTCGTCGGCTACACGGTGCGGTTCACCGATCAGGCCTCCGATCGCACGCTGGTCAAATTGATGACCGACGGCATCCTGCTCGCCGAGATCCAGCGCGACCGGCTGCTGCGCCGCTACGACACGATCATCATCGACGAGGCACACGAACGCAGCCTCAATATCGACTTCCTGCTCGGATATCTGAAGCAGCTGCTGCCGCGCCGCCCGGACCTGAAGCTGATCATCACCTCCGCGACCATCGATCCGGAACTGTTCGCGCGGCACTTCGCCGACGAAAAGGGCACGCCCGCACCGATTGTCGAGGTGTCCGGCCGGTCCTATCCGGTGGAGATCCGCTACCGGCCGCTGGCGCTGGAACTGCCTTCGGCCGCCGAGGACGACGACGAGGACACCCGCGTGGTGGACCGCGACCCGGTCGACGCCATCGGTGACGCGGTCCGCGAGCTGTTCGACGAGGGCGACGGCGACGTGCTGGTCTTCCTCTCCGGCGAGCGCGAAATCCGGGACACCGCGGACGCTTTGCGCGATCTGAACCTGGCGCGCACCGAGATCGTGCCGCTGTACGCGCGGCTGTCGGCGGCCGAGCAGCATCGAGTGTTCCAGCCGCACACCGGAAGGCGCGTCGTGCTGGCCACCAATGTGGCCGAGACGTCGCTGACCGTGCCCGGGATCCGCTACGTCGTCGACCCGGGAACCGCTCGCATCTCCCGCTATTCGATGCGCACCAAGGTGCAGCGGCTGCCGATCGAGGAGGTCTCGCAGGCTTCGGCGCGGCAGCGCTCCGGTCGATGCGGGCGCGTGGCCGACGGCATCGCGATCCGGTTGTACTCGGAAGACGACTTCGAAGCCCGGCCCGCCTTCACCGAACCGGAGATCCTGCGCACCAACCTGGCGGCGGTCATCCTGCAGATGACGGCGCTGGGGCTCGGCGATATCGAGAACTTCCCGTTCGTGGAAGCCCCCGACAAGCGTGCGATCCGCGACGGCATCGCGCTGCTGGAGGAGCTGGGCGCGCTCAGCAAAGCAACGACAACGCCTGTGCGCCACACCGATTCGGCGCGCGGCGGCGAGACCGAAGCGGAGAGCGGCAGCACGGCACGGCAGCCGGACGCCGCGGCGCTGACGTTGACGGCGATCGGCCGCGAAATGGCGCAGATCCCGGTGGATCCACGGATGGCACGCATGCTGGTGCAGGCGCAGCGCGACGGCTGTCTCGCCGAGGTGCTGATCATCGTCGCGGCGCTGTCGATTCAGGATGTGCGCGAACGTCCGGCCGAGCATCAGCAGGCCGCCGATACCAAACATGCCCGGTTCGTGGTCGAGGGCTCGGACTTCCTGGCTTACCTGCGGCTCTGGGATTACTTGACCGAGCAGCGGAAGTCCCTATCGTCCAATCAATTCCGCCGGATGTGCCGGGACGAGTTCCTGCACTACCTGCGGATCCGGGAATGGCAGGATCTACACGGGCAGTTGCGGACGATCACCCGCGGGCTCGGGTGGTCCACCGGCGGCACAGCTACCGAATCCACGGCCGGCGAGACCGGCCGGACGGCAGACGAGACCGGTCGCGGACGCGGCAATTCCGCTGGGCGCGGGGGCCGTTCAGCGCAGAGCGCACCGCAGCGGGCGGGCGGGGATCGCGCCGGTGGCCGTGGCGGCCGACGTGCGCCCGGTACGGGCACGAGCGCACCCCTGACCGCGAGCATCGGCGAATCCGACGGCCTGCCTTGGGATTCCACCGCGATCCACCAGTCGCTGCTGGCGGGGATGCTCTCGCACATCGGCGTGCGGGAAGCCGAATCGCGTGAGTTCCTAGGCGCGCGCAATGCCAAGTTCATGATCTTCCCGGGCTCCTCGCTGGCGAAGAAACCGCCACGCTGGGTGATGGCCGCCGAACTCGTCGAGACCTCGCGGCTATGGGGCCGGATGGCCGCGCGAGTGGAGCCGGAGTGGGCCGAACAGCTTGCCGGCGACCTGGTGAAACGTACCTATTCCGAGCCGCATTGGTCATCCAAGCGGGGCGCGGCGCGAGCCTATGAGCGAGTCACGCTGTACGGAATCCCGCTCGTGGTCAGCAGGCCCGTCGACTACGGCCGGATCGATCCCGAGGTGTCGCGCGAACTGTTCATCCGGCACGCGCTCGTCCAAGGCGAATGGCAGACCAAACACGAGTTCTTCCACCGCAATCGGGAATTGCTCGACGACGTCGCCGATCTCGAGCACCGAGCCCGCCGCCGCGACATCCTGGTCGACGACGAGGTGCTGTTCGAGTTCTACGATCAACGCGTTCCCGCCGACATCGTCTCGGTCCGGCACTTCGACAGCTGGTGGAAGAGCGCCAAGCGCAAAGATCCCGCGCTGCTGGAGTTCTCGAAGTCCACTGTCGTCAACGACGGCGCCGCGCCGCTGGACCCGACCGCCTTCCCCGATGCCTGGCGGCAGGGCGAATTGAGCTTCCCGCTCACCTACCAGTTCGAGCCCGGCCAGGACGACGACGGCGTCACCGTGCGCATCCCGGTCGAGCAGCTCGCGCACGTGCGCCCGGTCGGCTTCGACTGGCTGGTGCCCGGCATGCGCGAAGAACTCGCCGCCGCCCTGATCAAGACGCTCCCGAAAGCTTTGCGCCGCCTGGTGGTTCCGGCCCCCGACTTCGCCGCCGCCGCCCTGGCCGCGCTCACCGCGCGCGCCGAGCCGTTGCGCACCGGCCTGGCCCGGGAACTCGCGCGCCTCGGTTCGGCCGCCATCTCCCCCGCCGATCTGGACCCGGCGGCGCTGCCCGACCATCTGCGCATGACCTTCGCCGCCGTCGACACCTCCGGCAAGGTACTGGCCAAGGGCAAGAGCCTCACCCAGTTGAAATCCCAACTGGCCGACAAGGTCTCCGAATCCGTCGCGCGCGCCACCGCGAGCGCGGAACGCTCGGCGTCGACCGTGTGGACCTCGGAGTCCCTGGGCACCGTCGCGCCGACCGTGCGCCGCGAAGTCGCCGGGCAGACCGTCACCGGGTACCCGGCACTGGTCCCGGAGGGCGAGGGCGTGGCCGTTCGGGTGCTCAGCTCCCCCGCCGAACAGGCCGCCGCCATGCGCGCGGGCACCAGAGCCCTTGTGCTGCATGCCATCCCGACCTCCGCGCGCACCGTCACCGCGGGCCTGCCGCCCGGCGACCGCCTCGCGCTGAGCCAGAACCCCTACGGTTCCCTCGACGCCCTGGTCGAGGACTGCCGCGCCGCGGCCGCCGACGAGTTGATCGCCGCCGCGGGCGGACCCGTCCACGACCCGCAGCGCTTCACCACCTTGGTCGCCGCCGTCCGCCCGCAACTGTCCACCGCCGTCGCCGTTCTGGTCCGCCTGGTAGTACCGATTCTCGCCGCCGCACATCGCGTTTCCTCGGCCCTCGCCGACACCCGCGAGAAGGACATCGCCGAGGACGTCCGCCATCAGCTCGACGAACTCGTCTTCCCCGGCTTCATCTCCGAGTTCGGCACCACCCGCCTCCGCGAACTCCCCCGCTACCTTCAGGCCGCCGCCGCCCGCCTGGAAGCGCTCCCCGCCGCCGCAGGGCGCGACCGCCAGGGCATGCTCGAAGTCGACCGCGCCCTGACCGCCTACGACCGCCTCGTCAATGCCCTCCCCGACCACCGCAAGTCCGCCCCCGACGTAGCCGAGATCTGGTGGATGATCGAAGAACTCCGCGTCAGCCTCTTCGCCCAAAAACTCGGCACCCCCTACCCCATCTCCGTCAAGCGCATCGAAAAGGCCATCTCCACCGTCCGCCGCTGAAGCCTGCCCCAAAGCCCCGAACGCTGCGCGAGTGACTGCACCCGCGCGATCACCCTTGTGTGGTGGCGGCTGAGTCTGTGCGGTTGCGATCGAGTGCCGCTCGTGTCGGTGGCGGTCGCTACAGTCGCCGCACAACGCAGGAATCATGATGAGGGGGAACATGTCCCACGCCGCAGGACCGCAGATCGATGAGGACGCTTGGGTGGTGCCTGCCGAGTGGCAGGTGAGGCTCGCGGTGGGGCGTGGTGTCGGGGAGGCGCGGCCGATTACATCGAAGGCGAAAGGCTCGGAGCTCGACCGGTTCTTGATCGATTCCGGTAGCTCGCAGTTCGGTATCGAGAATCCCCGGTGGCGGTTCGAGAAGACTGCCGAGGCGGGGGCCGCCGACATCGCGGCGGCCGGGAACGCGGTCTTCGACAGTCCGGAAGGTCATACCCCGCTCGGGGTCGCTGCCGTTGTCCTGGCCAGGTTCATCAGTCCGTACAACGCCGACCTGCCCAAGACCGACCGGATCGCCGACGCCCTGGTGGACAGGTATGGTCTCGCGTTCGCGGTGTCGACCGTGGTCTACCTGTCGGCCTTCCGATCGCCTTGGTGGCGGGCGGAACTGGGCTGGCTGCATCCCGACGCCGAGAGCACCGAGGTCACCTTTCTGGCCCTGGCCCGGATCCGCGCCCACCTGGCTGCCGCCGAGGAGGCGGACTACCGCGGGATCGTCGAGCAGCTGGCGGCGTTGCGCCGCGAGCGCGCCTGCCGGAGTGTCGACATCGCCACCTCGTATCTGGCTCCCACCGAACAGCAGTGGGTCGACGCCGATCTCGCGGCGCACGGCCCCGCGCAGCTGCTGGCCGCCTCGGTCACCACCGACGCCCAGCGCGCGGCCTTCGCCGACGCCGTCTGGCCGCAGCAGCATCAGGATCTGCTCGCCGAGGATCGAATCCGCTGGTTCAGCGCCATCATCCAGGTGGGTCCGGCGCTGGCCCCGGTCGTGGGCCGGGGGCTCACCGATCACTACGCCACCAAATCCGACCAGCACGAGTACGCGGAGATACTGGCCGCCGTCCCCACCGACGAAGCCTTCCTGCTGCTCTTGGGCCATATCGGCAACCCACCGATCCGCAGTGCACTGCACAGTGCGGCCCAGCGGTTTCCGCGGCGCGCCATGCGCCTGCTGACGGCGGTCGAGTCGCCCTCGGCGGCGGTCCGGTTTCTCCTGCACTGTCATGCGCGAGCACACCCGGACCTGGCCGCCGAGTTCGGCATCGAGATCGAGACGGCACCGCTGGCCACCGAGGCTCAGCTGCCGGAGTTGCTGCGCACCCCGCCGTGGGAGCGTTCGGCCCAGCGCGGCAAGCCGGTGGTGCTGACCGGCCTGCGCGCGCCCATACCGACCACCTGTGCCTGGCTCCCGGGCGAGCAAGAGCAATGGGCCACACTGCCGATCTCCGACTACCGGCACGAGGACTGGGCGGCCGATCTGGCTCACGCGGCGGCGCGTTCCCACGAGGCGGGGCTAACCTTGCTGCTGGCACAGGCGCCGCACGAGCTGGCACTGCCCTACCTGCGGACCGCCCGCCCGGGCAACCTCTGGAATGTCGACGACGCCGCGCGCCGTATTCTCGGCCGCTTCGGCGACGAGGCCATCGACTACCTCCTCAGCGCGGTGGCGGCGACTCCCGCGCTGTCCGAACTGCTGCTGCCGCTGTCAGGCACCGCGATCACGAGCACGATGCTGCAACTCCAGCAGCGGGCCCGCACCCGGCCGGTCGCCCGCGCCTGGTTCCGCCGCCACCTCGACACCGCCACAACAGATCTCGTGGTCGCCGCGCTGGCCAAGCCGGGCAAAGACCGCACGCTGGCCGAGAACCAGCTCCGCGTCCTGGCGGACCGGGGCTACCGCGCATCGATCCTCGCCGCCGCGGCGGACCTGGGCGAGCCGGTGGCCGCCGCGATCACCGGCATCCTCGACAGCGATCGACTCTTGGAGCTCCCGAAGAAGATCCCCGCACTCCCGGTCTGGCTCACGCCGTCCGCGCTGCCGCAGATCGTGTTGCGCGCGAACAACTGCGCCCTCCCCGCCGACGCCGCCGCCACGATGTGCACCATGCTGGCGATGAGCGGACCCACCTTCGACTACCCCGGCGTCGAGGTGGTCGCCGCGCTGGCCGAACCCGCCACGCTGGCCGAATTCGCCTGGGGCATCTTCGAACAGTGGCGCTTCGCCGACTATCCGGCCAAGGAGAACTGGGCGCTGCATGCCCTCGGCCTGCTCGGCGACGATGAGACAGCGCGCCGGCTCACGCCGCTGATCGGCGTCTGGCCCGGCGAGGGCGCGCACACCCGCGCCGTCGCCGCTTTGGATGTGCTCAGCGCGATCGGTACCGACGTGGCGCTGTTGCAGCTCAGCCGAATCTCGGAGAAAGCCAAGTTCAAGGGACTGAAAACCAAGGCGCGCGAGAAGGTTTCCGAGGTCGCCGCCGAACTCGGCTTGACCGCCGAGGAGCTGGCGGACCGGATGATCCCGGACTTCGGCCTCGACGCCGACGGCAGGCTCCGCTTGGACTACGGGCCGCGCGCCTTCGTCATCGGTTTCGACGAGCAGCTGAAGCCGACGGTCGCCGACGCCGACGGCGCCGCTCGCAAGTCGTTGCCGAAGCCGGGCGCGAAGGACGACCCGGAACTGGCCACCGCGGCCTATAAGGCGTTCAGCACCTTGAAGAAGGACGTCCGCACCGCCGCGACCGACCAGATCCGCCGCTTCGAGGTCGCGATGATCACCGGCCGCCGCTGGTCACCCGAGGACCACCACCGCCTCTTCGTCGAGCACCCCTTGCTCGGTCATCTCACTCGTCGCCTGGTGTGGACCGCGTTCGACGCCGACGGCGCGGTGACCAAGTCGTTCCGCGTCGCCGAGGACGGCACCCGCGCCGATTCCGGCGACGACCTCGCGGTCCTGCACCCCGGCGCGCTGATCGGCATCGCGCACCCGCTGCACCTCACGACCGAGCTCGGCGCCTGGGGCGAGGTTTTCGCCGATTACGAGATCCTGCAACCGTTTCCGCAGCTACAGCGTGAAACACACACGCTCACCACCGCGGAGCTCGGCGCCAAAACCCTCGACCGCTTCCACGGACTGCCCGTCCCCACCGGCCGCGCGCTCGGCATGACCAAGTACGGCTGGGATCGGCAACCACCCCAGGACGCGGGCGTCTCCAACCACATCTTCCGCCCGATCGGCGCGGCCGGCTCGGTCGTCGCCGACCTGGACCCGGGGATCCCGGTCGGCATGGTGCACGAGCTGGGCGACCAGAAGATCACCTCGGTCCACCTGACACCGACCGGCCACGAAGGCAGTTGGGCAACCGACGTGCACCGCCGCTTCGGTGAGCTGGACCCGGTGTCCGCCTCCGAGCTGCTGCGTGAACTGCACATCCTGACCGCATGACAGAACGAACCGCCGAGCGCACCAGAGCACTCGGCGGTTCGGGGTGGACGGTTTCAGTCGGCGCGGGCCGCTTCGGCGCGGGCCGTGCGCATGTCCTGGATCTCGCGTTCGAAATCGTCGGCGGAGGTGAAGGAGCGGTAGACCGAGGCGAATCGGAGGTAGGCGACTTCGTCCAGATCCCGCAGCGGGCCGAGGATGGCCAGGCCGACTTCGTGGCTGGGGACCTCGGGCGAACCCTTGGCTCGGACGGCGTCTTCTACCTTCTGGGCCAGCAGGTTCAGGGCGTCGTCGTCGACTTCGCGGCCTTGGCAGGCGCGACGCACGCCGCGAATGACCTTCTCGCGACTGAACGGTTCGGTGACGCCGCTGCGTTTGACCACCGACAGGATCGCCGTCTCGACGGTGGTGAACCGGCGGCCGCAGTTCGGGCAGGAGCGCCGACGGCGGATGGCCGCGCCTTCCTCGGCCTCGCGCGAGTCGACCACCCGCGAGTCAGGGTGCCGGCAGTACGGGCAATGCATCCGAGAGATCCTTCGTCGATGCCATAGTTCTTCGAGGATACTCGGCGCCTACCACCGATTTCGCTCGGCGGCTATTCCACCACTGCCCACTGCTGAGTCATATCGGAGATCAACTCGGGGATGCGGGCGATGGCGCGACCGCGGGCGAGCTTGTTCCAGAACGGTTCGCCGAGTACGGAAGCGGCGCGGGCCGGGTTGGATTCCAGGTCGATGTGGCGCGGGTTCAGGTCGCCCATGATGTAGGTCCAGCGGTCCTCACGGTCGGCCCAGTTGAACGCGGGCAGCGGGGTGCGCAGGCTCAGGGTGCGGCCGGCGACGTCGGCGCTGACGATCGCCGGGCGGAAGTTGCCCGGCGCGCGGACGCCCGGCACCGCGGGCTTGCCCGCGACGGTGCTGACATAGGTGAGAACGCGCCCGATCGCGCCGCGCCCACCGGAGGTCGCGTCCCACTGGTCGGCGATGACGACGTTCTGTTCGCGGTCGGTCATCCGGATCAGCGCGTCGATGTAGCCGTCCCGGGTGCCCGAGGCGACGGACTGCCAGGCGGTGCGGATGCCGTCGTCGATCACGCCCGCGGCGAGCATCTCGTCGATGCCGGCCATACCCTCGGCGAGGTAGGCCTCGTGCATCGGGACCAGGTCGGTGAAGATGTGCTTCTGCATGATCATCAGCCGGGTCTGGTACCAGGTGACATCGGCGGCGCTGAGCCGGGACCCCTCGGTCGCCAGCAGTTTGATGTCGGCGGGGACCTTGGCCACCAATTCCGCCGGGGTGACGCGCAACAGGTCGGCGACGGCATTGCCGAGCTGATGGATGCCGGGCACGTCCAGGATGACGCCGACGTCGCGCAGATCGAAGAACCCGGAGGCGAAGGAGCCGCCCGCGATACCGGCCAGCCCGGCCCACCACAGTTCCGGATGCTCGGTGGTCAGGCGCAGATAGTTGACGTACACCTGATTGAAGGTGCGTTCGTTGACGGCGACGCCGCGGGTGGGATCCCAGGCGGCGAGGTCGATTTGGGCGTTGCGGGTGGCCACGACAAGCCAGTACTGGTGCAGCAGGGTGCCGTAGCGCGGCGGGGCGACGCCGTCGGCGCGGGCTTGGTCCAGCGCCGCGCGCAACACCGATTCGTCCAGGGGCAGCGCGGGATTCAGGCCGCCGCCGCCCGCTCCGTCACCGTTGACGGCGGGCAGGTCCAGATAGGCGGCGTAGCCGGGTTCGGCCTGGACGGCGGGCATGGCGCCGAGACCCAGCAACAGAGAGGTGACCAGCACGGCAAGCCGGACCGGCCAGGTCCAGCGACCGGGCAGGCAGCGGCTGGCGGTGACCCGGGGCGAACGTCCGGCGGTGTGGTGCGTCATCGCGTGAAATCCCGACATCGATCGTGGCAGTAACTGCCTCAGACACGTTGCTCAGCACCGTAGCAACGTGTTCTTATTCTCGATCGAGAATTTCGGCCACCGCCCGTCAACCAACTTCCGCCGCAACAGATCCGCTATCGCACCGGGCCGTATTCCGCGGCGGGCAGCTGTTCTACTACGACCGGCGTCGTGGCCGGTTGCACGCCGAAGCTGCCGGCCCGCCACTGCGCCAGCAGGATCAGCGTCGTCACCACCAGGGCGCTCAGCAGCGCCGCCACCGCCAGCACCGCGAAACCGACCTGCGCCTCGGCCACCCGCGTTTCCATCGGATGCGTGCCGTGCGGCGGGCGCAACGCGGAGGTGCGCACCGGCCGCCGGTACACCCGCTCCGAACTCGACGGGCGACCGTCCCGGGGGCGCCGATCCGCGAGCGGGCGCGGCGCCGAATCCACTGTGCGCAGACCGGTTCGGTGCGGGCGGCGCACCAGGGACACGGTGCCGGCTTCGAGCACCGGACCCGGCGCCACGGCCGGTGCGCGGCCGGGATCGACGGGCACCAGCCCGAGGTCGAGGAAGGAGGGGGATGTGGTCTCGCGGATCGCTGTGCTCATCGGACGAACCTCCGTGGTCGGTGCTGAGGAGAGACGCGCTATTCGATCATGCGTTCGAAGAACTTGTGTTCGATTTCTACCACGCGGCACCGACAAAGTCAGCAGGAAACACGACTTAGGTCGAACAGGTGTTTGAAACATCGGCGTGACCGGACTAAATTCAAGTGGCACATCATCAACACAGGGAAGGCGGTTCCGGTGAGCCATACAGACGACACGGGCGAAGAGAGCGGAGTCGGCACCGACCAGCCCCTGACCGGGGCGGATCTCACCGTGCGTCAGCGCAAGGTCCTAGAGGTCATCCGCACCTCGGTGGCCGAGCGCGGCTACCCGCCGAGCATCCGGGAGATCGGTGACGCGGTCGGGCTCACCTCGACGTCCTCGGTTGCCCATCAGTTACGGGCGCTGGAACGTAAGGGCTATTTACGGCGCGACCCGAATCGTCCGCGCGCCGTGGACGTTCGCGGCCTCGACGACACGGTGCGTTCGGTGACCAGCCTGCACGGCGCCGATCACGATTCCGAGAGCGTCGATCCCAGCCGCCCCGCCCCGACGTTCGTGCCCGTCCTGGGCCGGATCGCCGCCGGTGGCCCGATTCTGGCCGAGCAGGCGGTGGAGGATGTCTTCCCGCTGCCGCGCGAATTGGTCGGCGACGGTTCGCTGTTCCTGCTGAAGGTCGTCGGCCAGTCGATGATCGACGCGGCGATCTGCGACGGCGACTGGGTGGTGGTGCGCCAGCAGAACGTGGCCGACAACGGCGAGATCGTGGCCGCCATGATCGACGGCGAGGCCACCGTCAAGACGTTCAAGCGCACCGGCGGCGACGTGTGGCTGCTGCCGCACAACCCGCTGTTCGAACCGATCCCGGGTAACAACGCCCGGATCCTCGGCAAGGTCGTCACGGTCATCCGCAAGGTGTGAGCGCGGCGGGGCGGCGAGTTTCGCCGCCCCGCGGCGCGCTTCCGGACCATCCGGCGATCATCCTGTCCGGCAACGAATTACGATTCCTTAATCATGACGCTCGATCACGACCTGCCCGCCGCCGCCACGCCCGTTCCCGACGCGATCACCCAGCTCATCGCCCAATGGGTGGAGCTGTTCAACGCGGGCGACCTCGCCGCCCTGGACCTGCTGTACGAACCGGACGCGGTGGTGGTGCCGACGCCCGGGCACGCGGTCAGCGAGGCCGGCCGTTCGGCCGCCCTCGCCCACCTCGTGGGCTTCGGCGTGCCGATGACGGCCCGCATTCGCCAGTGCTACACCGTCGTCAATGTGGCGCTGCTGCTTGTCGATTGGACGATGCGGGGCACGGCCGCCGACGGCAGCGCCGTCGATATGTCCGGCACCGCCACCGACGTCGTACGGCGCGGCTTCGATGGACAGTGGCGCTACGTCATCGACAATCCGTCGGGCAGCTAGGACGATCCCGCGGCGGTGATCACATGCGCGATGGCGGGCGGGATGTCGCGCAGCACCGGCACTGCCGCGAACAGCGGCGCGATCGTCGCGAGCATCCCGTGCGAGGGCGCGAACCCGGACATCCGCACTTCGGTGACCCGTGGACTCCACCCGCGCACCAGCGCCGGCACCTTGCTGCCCTCGATGCCCCAGGGCATCGGGGGCGCCTGGTAGTGCGGGGTCTTCTGGAAACCGCGCACGGTCTTGCGGGAGAACCACGGCGGGATGCTGTCGAACATCAGCTGCACGCCGGGGAAGCGGTCGATGATGGTCGTGCAGAGTTCGCGCACCTGCTCGGGCTGGAAGTACATGAAAAGCCCTTGGGCCGTGACGAATACGCCGCGCGCGGGGTCGACCTCGGCCATCCAGGCCGGGTCGAGCGCGCTGATCGGCAGATACCGGCAGCGTTCGGTGGCGGGCAGGAACCGCTCGCGCACGGCGATGGATTCGGGCACGTCGACGCACAGCCATTGCACCCGGCCGTCATCGCAGCGCTGGAATTGCGTTTCCAGACCGGCGGCGAGTTCGACGACCGTGCCGCCCGGGTGCGCGGCGAGCCACGGCGTGACGACATCGTCGAATTTCTTGGAACGCACCGCGTGGGTACCGTCGGGCGCGCCGAAGGTGCGTTCGTAATCGAAGGCGATCGCGTCGTAAATTCGCTCACAATCGGGATCGCGCAAGATCGCGTCCGCGCGTTTGGATTCCGACGCGCGATTGTGCAATGTCCACAACATGGTCAGCGGGACGCCGTCCAGTTCCACATCCGAACTCATCTATTACCCTTTCGCACCGCGAGCCGATCGAGTCGGCGACGCACCGAATTTAGGTAAACCTAACTCGCTGCGGCGGCGCGGGCAATGCCTATGCGCCGACGTGAATGCGATTCGGGCAGTGCGAGATTGGGCTGATTGCCCGGAACGGCAAAGACCCCCGTTCCGGGCGTCGTCAACTAGGGCATCAACAGGGTGGAAAGAAAACCGTGGACAGTGCCGACGGTGGCGCCGAGGAAGCCATAGGTCGCGCCGAGGATGCTGCCGATGAGGTTGGGAATCATCGTGAACCTTCCATGTTCTGGTTGCCTTACAGTGCGAATTACGCCGATCCGTACGAATCGACGCTGCCGTCGAATGAACGGTGGCCGCGACGGATTCGACAGTGATTCGGCGCAGTCGAGCACAAGGATGGGGAATACGGCGGCCTTTTACACCGCCGACTCAGTCCACCAAGGCGGCAACCGATTCCGGCGTCCAGTACAGATCCGCGCCCGGACGCGAGCTGAGATATCCGGCGATGGCGGCACTGCTCCAGCCGTGATTGATTCGCAACCCCGCGGCGAGGTGGCGCAGATAGGCGGCCGCAGGCGGATTACCGGGAACGTCGCGGTAGCGCCAGGGCGCGGTGAAAGTGAGCACCGGACAACCGTCGTGCACGCCCGCGCACACCAGCGTCTCGTACCGGCCGGGACCGAGCGTCATCCGGCCGGTCTCGAGCACTTCGGTGAGATCCAGATCAGCCCCCGGCGGGCGATACATCTCCTGGGCGAAGATATCGCTGAACTGCGCGGCAGTCAGCAGGTGCGCGGCGACCGCGGCCTCCCCCGGCACCCGCGGGTCATAGAAGGCGCGGCCGCCGGTCCAAGTGAGTGATTCGGTCGCGAAGTACAGCACGCCGGGCAGCCGCAACGGCACCGATCGGGCCGGGTCGGACGGGTCCCGGCAGCCGGGCAGGGTGAGTGCGCCGCCGTCGGGTCGGCCGCCGCGCAGATAACAGCGCAGCCGGTGCCGATGCATGTTCGACCCGTAGGCCGCGTACCAAACCCGCACCCAGCCATCGTGCGTCCGATCACCCGTGATGCGCCACCACGGGCCGCACCGCGGGCTCGCGTGCGACCGAGCGCACGATCTCTCCGGACCGCACCGCCACGTTCGACAGCAGCGACGACGAAATACCGTGCGTGTGCTCGGTGCCGCCCTGCAGGAAGATCCCGCCGGGCAACGGTCGCGTGGTGACCAGCCGGTAGTCGCGCGCCACCCGGGGCCCTTCGGCGTCGGTGACCACCGTCTCGGCCAGGTCCCCGAGCAGGACGCGCAGGTCCATCGGACGGAATCCGGTCGCGCAGACCACCGCGTCGCAGCGCAGTTCCTCGGTCAACCCGGTCGGCTCGTGCTCGACGGTGACCGTGACGCCGTCGCCGGTGTCGGTGACCTGCGCCGCACGGGAGGCGCCGTGCATGAACAAGCGCCGGACACCACTGACCCGTTCGGCGTATTCGCGGGCGTAGAGCTCCTCGATCAACGGCAGGTCCACCGCCGAATAGTTGGTGCCGCGGTGGTAGTTCATCAGCCGGCGCCGGAATTCCGGTGTGGCGGAGTGGAAGTCGTCGACCGCCGCGGGATCGAAGATCCGGTTGGCGTACGGGCTGTCGTCGGAGGGACTGAACCCGTACTTGGCGAACACCGCGTGCACGGCGGCGCCCGGATAGGTGGTGTGCAGGTACTGCACCACTTCGGCGGCGCTCTGTCCCGCGCCGAGCACCACGAAACGCTGCTGCGTCAGGTCCGGCAGCGCGGCCAGCCCGGGCAGCAGATGATGGTTGTGGAACACCCGCGCACCGGCCGTGATCCCGTCCGGCAGCTGTGCCGAGAGCCCGCCCGCGACAACGATATTGCGGGCGCGCAGCAGGCCGCCGTCGCGGCCGCTCAACTGGATCTCGAAGCAGTCCCCGGTATCGGTGATCGTCTCCGCGGCGGTGCCGTAACTGACCTCGGCGGCCACGGTGCTCGCCGCCCACGCCAGGTAGTCGTGGAACTCCAGGCGGGTCGGGAAGAACGTCTGATGGTTGATGAAGTCGTTGAGCCGGCCGCGTTCGGCCAGATAGCTCAGGAATGTGAAGCGGCTGTGCACATTCCGCTGCGTCGCCAGGTCCTTCAGGAAGGAGATCTGCATCGTCGCACCGGGCAGCAGCATGCCGGGATGCCAGCCGAACTGTTCCTTGCGCTCGACGAAGCGGGCGGTCAGCGCGGTGCCCGCGCTGCGGTTCTCGTTGAATTCCGCGAGCGCGATGGCGAGCGCGAGATTCGACGGGCCGAACCCGATGCCGGCGATATCGACGATGTCGTCGGAGTCGCGCATCACGCGGCCTCGGAGGTGACCACATCCAGCCACACGCCGAGCACCGGCTCCGCGGCCAGGGTCACGAAGTCGGTGTGCGCCGCGCCCGCGGCCCGCCACTTCTCCACCAGCGACATCAGGCGCACCGAATCCAGGCCCGCGTCGAGCAGATTGGTGTCCTCGGCCAATTCCTCCGGTCGCAGGTCGAGTGCGGCGGCGATATCGGCGAGCACCTGCTGCCGGTCGAGCGCGGTCAAAGCCTCGTTCATGCGACTCCTCGGTCCGTGCGGCTGGACCACGTGCCCAGCCTGTCCAACGTTTGTTTAGGCTACACTAACTTCTACCATATTGGTCATTGGCCGGGATAGGCTGTCAAACGCCTAGGGGAGATCGGCCGCGCACGGAAAGGCAACGCCATCAACATCTTCAGCCCGGCACGCAGCGAGGCCACGGCAGCTCTCTCCCCCTCTGCGGCAGCGTTCGTGCTGTCCCGCCCGCACGCCACCGTGCGAGCCGACGGGCAGGCCGCGACCTTCCAGGACGCCGGACAGGCCGCCGCCGCCCTGCGCCGCGGCACCGCCACCCACATCGTCGGCGCGCTGCCGTTCGACCCGGCCGCCCCGGCCGCGTTGTGGGCGCCGACCTCGGTATCGATCTCGGAGGGCCCGCTGGCCGCGAACGGCGCGGCGCTGCCCCGGATCAGCGTCGATGCCGCGATTCCGGAAGCCACAGAACATCTTCAGCGCTTGAAATCGCTGATCGCCACCCTCTCGGACACCGGCACCGAGCTGGAGAAGGTGGTGCTGGCCCGCGCGCTGCGGCTGACCGCCGTGGCTCCGGTCGCCGCCGCCCAGATCCTGGACCGGCTCGTCGCCGGTGACGCCTTCGGCAACGGCTTCAGCGTCGACCTGAGCGCCGCGGGCACCGACTACGCCGGAAAGACGCTCGTCGGCGCGACCCCGGAGGTCCTGGTGCGGCGCAGCGGCGACGTGGTGACCTGCCATCCGCTCGCCGGCAGCGCGCCCCGGCACCGGGATCCGGTCCTCGACCGGGAAACCGCTGCGACCCTGCTGGATTCGCCGAAGAACCTGCGCGAGCACGCGTTCGTGGTCGATCAGGTGCGCGCCGCCCTGACGCCGCTGTGCCGCGAGATCAGCATCCCGGATGTGCCCGAACTCACCAGCACCCCGAAGCTGTGGCACCTGGGCACCCCCATCACCGCCGTGGTCCGCGACCCGTCCAGCACCGCACTGGATCTCGCGCTGGCCATGCATCCGACACCCGCGATCTGCGGCACCCCCACCGCCGCGGCCCGGGACCTCATCGCCGAACTCGAAGGCGACCGCGGCTTCTACGCCGGCGCGGTCGGCTGGGCGAGTGCCGACGGCGACGGGGAATGGATGGTCAGTATCCGCTGCGCGGAATTGTCCGCCGACGGCCGCTCGATTCTGGCCTACGCGGGCGGCGGGATTGTCGCCGAATCCGATCCGGACGCCGAGCTTGCCGAAACCACAACGAAATTCGGGACAATGCTCGCCGCGCTGGGCGCGACCGAACACTGATTCGAAGAACCGTATCGGTTTCGGACACGCCGAATCCTTCCGCGACCACCGCACGGGCGCAGCGAATTCGGATTGTGCGCCTATGATCGACCTGTTCAACAGCGTCGGGGCATAGCGAGGGAGAAACAGTCGGTGAGTGGGTCGCCGGGCGCCGCCGAAAAGGTGACGACCCAACCGCGCGCGGCCATGGGGCGGTCCTGGCTGGAGATACTGCCGTGGCTCGGCGCGCACCGCGCCGGTCCATCGCTGCTCGGTGATGACGTTCTCATTCCGAATGCGTGGATGTCGACACCGGCCGGGGCCGGGGTGCCCCCGGAATTCCTCGGCGAAGTATGCCGGCGGATCGCGGTGGTTTTCCTCGATCAGCACCGGGATATGGGGTTGGCGGTCGCATTTCCGTTCGCATTCGCGGCCGCCGATTTCGAGGATTTGGGGCTGAGCGCGAAAGTCCGTATCGCGTTGGCCGGGAACGGCTCCATGGCCGCCCTCGGCGGTCTCACGATGCGGGAGCTGGCCGGACTGCCCGGCATCGGCCGGGCCGCGCTCGCCGAAATCGGGGCGGCGCTGGTGCGCGCGAGCATTCCGGCGGAAACGGCCGTGCCCGCGGTCGCCGAATTCGAGTCCTTCGCCGCCGGGCTCACCGACCGCGACCGATTTCTGCTCACCGCGCGCATTCTCGCCGCGAAACCGATGACGCTCGTCAGCTGCGGCATCGAGCTCGGCATTTCCCGCGAGCGGGTCAATCAGCTCGACAGCCGGTTGCGCACCCAGGTCCGGACCATGTTCCACACCGCGCGGGAGTTGCGCCGCGCCGCCGACGTGCTGGCCGGCGCCGCGCGCCCGATGGCGGCACTGACCCGGGTCTGCGCCGGCGCGCCGGAACTCACCGCGCCCGTGCCGGCGGCCGGGCTGCTGCTGTGGCAGGTGCTGATCCGGCTCGACGATCGGATCGACGTCGTCGACGACTGGATCGTCGACACTTCGATCGAGGCCGCCCGCCAGCGCGTGCAGAAGATCCTGACGGTCGCGGCGACGCCGGAGGGACTCGTCGAAATCGACGCCGCGGCCGAGACATTCGGGCTGCCGGTCGCCGAGACCGAGCAGCTGCTGACCTACCTCGGCTATCGGGTGCTCGACGCGCACGTGCTGATCCGCTCCGCCTCGGTGCACGACGCGATCGCCGCGGTGCTGGCGCTGGCCGGCGAGCCGATGACCGTCGCCGAGATCCAGGCCGCGGTGATCCCGCGCCGGTCGGTGTCGAGCATCCGCAACGCGATGGTGGCCGACGAGCGGTTCGGCAAAGCCGACCGCACCCGCTGGGGACTGACCCGGTGGGGCACCCGCTATGTGCCGATCCACCGGCAGATCGGGGAGATCCTGGACGCCAACGGCGGCCGGATCGAGCTCGAGGAACTGGTGCGCCAGGTCACGCACAGCTTCGACGTGCGCGCGGTCAGCGTCCGGACCTACGCCGCGACCGGCGAATACGTCACCACCGCGGGCGTGGTCACCCGGCGCGAGCGCAGTTACGCACCGCGCAAGTCGCCGGCCAAGACGCGCGGTCTGTATCGCGAGGGCGAGGTGTTCCGCTGGCGGACCACCATCGCGGCCGCCCATCTCAAGGGCTCGGCGTTCAATCTGCCCTCGGCGCTGGCGGGCCTGGTCGGGGTCGGGCCGAATCATCCGGTGGAACTGCCGAGCCGGCTCGGGCCGCAGGCGGTGCTGTGGGTATCGGTGCAGGCGCGCTGCGGGACCATCAAACGGTTCGCCGACGATCTCGGTTTGGCGGCCGGGGACGAGGTCTTCCTCGAATTCACACCCGGCGCAACGGGTTTGCGGTTCGACGTGGTGCCGGTGGTGGCGGCCACGGGTGGCGACACAGTGCGCCGGGCCCTGGCCGCGACCGGGCATTCGGGGGCGGCGCGGCTGCCCAAGGGAGAGCTGGCCGCCGCGCTCGCGGAGGCGGTGTGGTTACCCGCAGCGACGGACCTGCCCGCTGTGGGCCGAGCTCTGCGGGCGCGCGGGGAAACGGAGCTCGCGGACCTCGTGGCCGGCTGACTCCGGCGGCGGCGAGGACCAGCGGCCGAACAGCGCCGTGCCCAGCCGATCGCGGGCCGGGCCGCCGCCGTCCGACGGCGGGCCGTCGAGGTCGGCGTGCACGAGTACCGAGGCGGCGCCCCACTCCCCGGTCCCGTCCGGGGGGCGGGTCAGCGACAGCGTCGCGCCGGAGACCAGCGTCGCCGCGGCCGCCAGGAAGGCTTCGAACTCACCGAGTTCCGGGCCGAGCGCGACGGTGTCGTCCGCTCCGATGCCCCACTGCCCCGCCACTGTTTGCGCGGTGGCGGTCAGCACCGCGGCGTCGACGACGCGGCACCGGGAACCCTCCGGCGTGCAGAAGGCGAATCCGGCCGTCGCTCCCGGCCGGGCGGTGGGTCCCGGCAGACCCACCAGCGTGTAGTCGCCCGCGACGGCGGTCATCGGCGGATCGTCCAGGCCCACCACGTCTTCGACGATGTGGTCGTCGCCGGTGTGCCCGAGCACCCAGTGCGCCCCGGCGATCCGCAGTTTGCGTTCGGTGCGCGCGCAGGTTTCGCGAGTATCGAGCGGGATGGCCACGGCGCCCGCGTAGTTCACCGCGAGCGCCGCCAGTAGGGCCGCGTGACCGAAGTGGATGTAGACCGCGACCCGCTCGCCCGGGCGCACGCCGGCGGCCCGCAATTCGTCGGCGAGCAGTTCGACGGCCTCGGCCAGGAGGTCGTAGGTGTGCGCGCAGTCGTCGTCGAGAATCGCGACACGGTCGAAGGAGTCACCGATTCCTTCGACCGCCTGAGCGATCCGCGTCATCATCGGCACTGCTGCGTCACCTCGCGCTCTAGAACGGAAACCCTTCCGGGCGGAAAGGTAAGGCCACCCTAACCACACTTCGGCCCATTCGGGAAAAAGTGACCCGAGTCACTCCCGCGTTCAGGCCGCCTGAACCTGCCGCAAACTCAGCTCCAGCTGGTCGGTCGTCGCCACCACGCCACAGCGCCGGGCCACGTAGTTCAGCGCCATGAGGTGGTCCTCGCGGGTGAAGTCGGCGGTCGCGTCCAGGGCGAAGAACGGGCGCACATCGCTCATGAATGCCTCGGCGGCACTGAGCATGCAGCCCATGTGGGCGTAGACGCCGGTGATGATCAACTGGTCACGCTGGTAGTGGTTGAGCAGCTCGCGCAGATCGGTGCGCTGGAAGGCCGAATAGCGCCACTTGGTGACCTGGATGTCGGACGGGCCCGGCTCCAGCTCCGGCACCACCTCGGCCTGCGGGCCGCTCTCCAGACCGCTGCCCCAGAAGTCGGCCAGGATGCCGCGCCGCGAGGGATGCTGATCGCCGGGCTGCATGGTGTAGATCACCGGAATGCCCGCCACCGTGCAGAACTGGCGCAGCCGGCGGATGTTCGCCAGCGCCGTGGCCATCGGTTCCTGATCGGTGCGGTAGGCATCGATGAAGTAGCGCTGCATGTCGTGGATCAGCAGCGCGGCGCGGGACGTATCCAGCGACCACGGCACCCGGTTGTCGTCCACCTCGTCGGGCGTGGGTAGCGAATACGGGGCGATCGGCGGGATAGCCAAGACAGAATCCTCCTACGACGGAACGGTTTTCGGGGGTGCTACATATCGAGGGTCGCGCCGCCGTCGACCCGCAGGTCGTGCAGCGTGATGTGCCGGGCGGCGGGCGAGGACAGGAAATAGGCGGCCTCGGCGACGTCTTCGGGAAGCCCGATGCGCTGCAACGGGATTCCGGCGCGATAACGGTCCGGATCGCCCGCGATGATGCGTTCCCGGGCGAGATCGGCGAGTTCGGCGTCGTCGCCGTGCATCCCGCGCAGCATCGGGGTGTCGGTCGAGCCGGGCGAGACCAGGTTCACCCGGACGCCCTGGGCGGCGACTTCCAGGCCGAGCGAGCGCGCGAAGGCGGCCGCGGCGGCCTTGGACGCACCGTAGGCCGCCATTCCCGCACGCGGGGTGCTGGCGGCATTGGAGGTGACCACGACGATCGAGCCGCCGCCGTTGGCGGCCATTGCCGTGGCCCCCTGCCGGGTGACGTGCATCGTCCCGGTGGCGTTCACGCTCAGGCAGCGATTCCACTGCGCCGCCGTCAGATCCGCGGCATCGCCGGTTTCCAGCACGCCCGCGGCGTGCACCAGCACCGCCGCCGGGCCGATGGCGCGGGTCGCGTCGGCGAAGGCCTCGGCGACCGCGTCGCCGTCGGCGACGTCGACGCGGGCCGCGTGGCCGACGAAACCCTCCTCAGCAGCACGGATTTCGGTGCGCACACGGAATACGGCGGGATCGGAATCCCACAGTGATACCGGAGCCGAACGCGCCGCGAACAATTCCGCGACCGCCCGACCGATCCCTGCCGCCGCTCCGGTGACGATGACCGGACCACATGCTTTCCAGCTCTGCGACATAAGGTTAGCCTATACTGACTTTCTCGCGAATGACAATGCCAGATGGAAGGGCTCGATGTTGGACACCCCACTGCCCGGTTTCACCGCGTGGCCACTCGCCGAAGCCGAGCTGTATCGCTCGCTCGGCTACTGGACCGGCGAAACCTTCAGCGACCTGCTGGCCGCGCGGGCCGCGAGCCGGCCCGAGGCCGTGGCCGTGGTCGACGACGCGAACCGCTGGTCCTACGCCGAATTGCAGTCCCGGGCCCAGGAACTGGCCGCCGGTTTCCTCGCGCTCGGGATCCGGCCGCGGGACCGGGTGCTGGTGCAGCTGCCGAATATCGCCGAGTTCGTCGAGGTGATCTTCGGGTTGTTCCAGGCCGGGGCGTTGCCGGTGTTCTGCCTGCCCGCGCACCGGCAGGCCGAACTGGTGCCGATCGCACGGGCCAGTGGCGCGGTGGCGATGGTGACCTGTCATCACCATCAGCTCTTCGATCACGCGGCGCTGGCCGCGACCGTGCGCGCGGAGGCGCCGGCCCAGGAGCACGTCGTCGTGGTGCCGGACCGCGGTGCCGCCGCGCCCGAGGGCTTCGTGCCGCTGGACGAACTGCGCAAGCCGCCAGGCGAATTCCCGGCGCTCGACGCCGCCGATGTCGCGTTCTTGCAGCTGTCCGGCGGCAGCACCGGGATCCCGAAGCTCATTCCCCGCACGCACGACGACTACCTCTACAGCGTGCGCCGCAGCGCCGAGATCTGCGCACTCGATTCCGGGACCGTGTATCTCGCCGCCCTGCCGGTCGCACACAATTTCCCGATGAGTTCGCCGGGCATCCTGGGCGCGCTGTGGGCGGGCGGGACCATCGCCTTGTCGGCCGATCCCACGCCGAGCACCGCGTTCGCGGCGATCGAACGGTTCGGCGTGACCATCACCGGTCTGGTGCCGCCGCTGGCCCGGGTCTGGGCCGAGCGCGCCGAAGCCGGTACCCCGCATGATCTTTCGAGCCTGCGGGTGCTGCTCGTCGGCGGTGCGCGCTGCCCGGAGGAACTGGCTCGGCGGATCGGGCCGGCCCTGGGCGTCACCGTGCAGCAGGTCTTCGGCATGGCCGAGGGCCTGGTCTGCTACACGCGCCTGGATGACCCCGAGGAGGTCATCGTCGGCACGCAGGGACGGCCGATGTCGGATCTCGATCATGTCGCCGTCATCGACGAAAACGGCGACCCGGTCGCGCCGGGCGCCGACGGCATGCTGATCACCAAGGGCCCGTACACGATTCGCGGGTACTACGACAATCCCGACGCGAACGCCGCCTCCTTCACCCCCGACGGCTGGTACCGGACCGGCGACGTGGTGGCGCTGCGGCCCGACGGCAACCTCGTGGTCAAGGGCCGCAATGGCGACCACGTCAACCGGGGCGGGGAGAAGGTGTCGGCCGAGGAGCTCGAGGAGCACCTGCTCGAGCACCCGGCGGTCCGGGACGCCGCCATCGTTTCGGTGCCGGATCCGGCGCTCGGCGAGCGGACGTGCGCGTTCGTGCTGGCGACCGAGCCCGAGGCCGCGCCGACGCTCGCGGAGTTGCGGCGCTTCGTGCGCGAGCGCGGGGTGGCGGCGTGGAAGCTGCCGGATCTGCTCCAAGTGGTGGACAGTTTCCCGGAGACCGGTGTCGGTAAGACCAGCCGCCGGGCGTTGCGTGCCGCGCTGTCGGAGCACGCCAACCGCTGATTTCGTTGTCCCGGTGCAGTTTCGGCCGGGACCCGGCATCCGCCTCGATGAGGGGGTTGATGTCCGGGTCCCGGCCGAAAGCATGCGGGGACAACGAAGGGTCAGACCGGGACGGATTCCGGCGCCGTGGCGGAGCGGACAGCGGACAGCGTCGCGAACAGCACGGCTCCGATGACCACGACGATCAGGCCGTACACCAGCAGTGCGGTATCCGGGGCGAAGTACTGGCCCAGGACGCCCGCCGTCATCGAGCCGAGCGCGGTGCCGGTGACAGCCTGGATCAGCCACAGGCTCGAAACCCGGCCGCGCAGTTCATCCGGGGTGCTGTGTTGCAGGACCGCGAAACGGAAGATGTCGTTGACCGCGCGGGCGAGACCGAAACCGGCCAGGCCGAGGAAGGCCATCAAGGCCGCTCCGGTCGCCGCGTTGCCGGTGCTGCCGAGGACCAAGGATCCGATCGGCAATGCCAGCATCGAGGCGAGCAACGCCAGCCCGCTGCGACGGACAGTGCCGGTCCAGCCGCTGGTGAGCGTGCCGAGCACCGCGCCGACCGCGGGTGCGCCGTAGAGCAGGCCCAGGGTGGCCGGGCCCGCGTGCAGGACCTGGTCGACGAACGCGGGCAGCAGCACGGTCGGGCCGCTGGCCAGCATGACGACCAGTCCGACGACCAGCACGCCGCGAATCGTCCGCTCCCCCATGGCGAATGCGAGACCGGTGCGCAACGCGCGCAGCGGTGTCTCCCGGACCATCTCCGGTGGGGCGGACGGGCCGACCTCCTGGAACAAGGTGACCGTGATCGCGGTCGCGGCGGCGGCGACGAAGTAGGTCCACGAGACGCCGCCCGCGGCGATGATCACACCCGCGAGGGCCGGCGTGATCATGGTGCCGAGATCGGTCGTCAGAGTGACCAGCGCGCCGGCGGCGGCCATCTTGTCCCGGCCGACCAGCGCGGGCGTCAGCGCCATCAGGGCGGTGCTGCTGACTCCGCCCGCGAGACCGTCGATGCCGGCGGCGGCGTAGATCACCCACACCGCCGGATGCTCGAGCACCGCGTTGAGGCCCAGCACCAGGAAGCCCAATCCCGCCACGGTGCGCGAGAACTGGATGGTGCGCCGGCGGTCGAACCGGTCGGCGAGCACGCCCCCGGCCAGGCTGCCGGCGAACATCGCGGCCGCCATCACCACCGAGACCCCGGCGACGTGCAGGTTCGACCGGGTGAGCTGATACATCTGGGCCGGTACCGCGACGATCAGCAGTCCGATGCCGAGCAGCGAGATCAGCCGCGCGGCAAAGGCATACCGGAACGCGCGGCTGGATCGCAGCGGCGCGATATCGATGACCAGCCCACCCAGCCTGCTCATGCGAAGCGCTTCGCGATGAGATCCAGAGTCGCCATCACACCGTCGTAATCCGGGCGGTAGCTGGTGGCGGGGAGTTCGTAGAGCTTGTTGTCCTTGAACGAGGGCAGGTTCGCGTAGACCGGATCCTGCTTCAGCTGGTCCTGCGTGCGGCCACCGACCGGGATGAAGAACGCCTGCGGCGCGCTCGCGACCTGGGACAGCAGTTCGGGGCTCACCTCGACGGAGTCACCGGAACCGAACAGCTTCGGATTGCCCGCCTTGGCCAGCACGTCGTCGGCGGTGAAGCCGAGTTCGCCGAGCAGCGCGGGCAGCGCCGCGGTCTGCGGGACCAGGTAGGGCTTGTTGTTCGGCAGCGACAGCAGGTAGGCGAAGTTCCCGGCCGGCACCTTGATCGAGGACTTCACCTGGGCGACCTTGTCGCGGTACGCGGTCATCATGGCCTCGACGCGGTCCGAGCGTCCGGCGGCGTCGGCGACCTGGCGCAGCTGCTCCTGCCAAGCCGCGACGGTCTTGGACACCAGCACGGTGGGCGCGATCGCGGCCAGTTTGTCGTAGACCTTCTCGGCCTGCACGGCGGTAATGCCCTGTCCGCCACCGATGATCAGGTCCGGCGCGGCCGCGGCGACGGCCTCGATGTTGAGTTCCTCACCGGTGGGCAGCTGCGTGGTGCCCTGCGCCTTGGCCTTGGCCGCCCAGGAGGGCGGGAAGCCGCCGTCGAAGTTGGTGACGCCGAGCACGCGGGTGTCGGTGGCGGCCACCGGAGCGTCGAGCGCGTACAGGTAGCCGGCCAGGCCGCCGCTGAGCACCACGATGCGCTTGGCCTGCGCGGGCACGGTGACCGGGCCCTTTTCGGTCTGGATGACACGGGTCGCGCCCTCCGAGGACGCCGCCTCGGTGTCCGAACCGCAGCCGATCAACGCCGTCAGGGCGACGAGCAGCAGCGCCACCAGTGCGGCGAGCCGCCGCGGGCGGCCGCCGGACGGCATGCTTGGAACTCTCATTTCTCTCCTCGTTGTGCTCGGCCACGAGTGGCCGATGGGTAAGCCCCGCGGTGGGGCTCAAACTCGGGTGGTCTCCAGCAGTCCGGCGAGGTCGGCGACGGTCGGCTGGGCCAGGACCGCGCCGACCGCGAGGGTGACGCCGAATTCCCGTTCCAGTTCGCCGACCAGGCGCATCACGCGCAGTGAGTCGCCGCCGAGATCGAAGAAGCTGTCCTCGACATCGGCGATCTCGGCGACGCCGAGGACTCGGGCGAAGACCGCGCAGAGGGCGCGTTCGGTGTCGGTGCGCGGTCCGGTGCCGGCGCTGCGGGCCGGCGGCTGGGGCAGTGCGGCGCGGTCGAGTTTTCCGTTGGGGGTCAACGGGATCGAGGCGATGAGCACGATCTCCGACGGCACCAGCTGGGCGGGGAGCCGCTTGCGCAGTTCCGGTCGCAGGTCCGCGAGCGCCCGGCCGGGTTCGGGGACCACGTATCCGACGAGCTTGGCCGTGCCGGCCGCGTCCCGCAGGACGTTGGCCGCGGCCCGCCGCACACCGTCGCAGGCCGCCAGAGCGGCTTCGACTTCGCCCAATTCGATGCGGACACCGCGGATCTTCACCTGATGGTCACCGCGGCCCATGTACTGCAATTGCCCATCGCGCCTGCGCCACACCAGGTCTCCGGTGCGGTACATGCGCCCGCCGTCGGCCGCGAACGGGTCGGGGACGAAGGCGGCCGCGGACAGGCCGGGCCGGTCCAGGTAGCCGTGGGCGACACCGTCACCGGACATGTACAGCTCGCCGACCGCGCCGACCGGAACCTCGCGCAGACCCGAATCCAGCACGCGCGCACGGGCATTGCGCACCGGGCGGCCCAGGCACGGTGTCCGCGAGCCCTGGACCGGTGAGCCCATCGCGTTGATGGTGAATTCGGTCGGCCCGTACAGGTCGTAGCCGTCGACGCCGGGCTGTTCGCGCAGCCGGGTCCACAGGTCGGCGGGTACCGCTTCACCGCCCAGGATGACCAGGGCCGGGATGTGCTCGCCGTCCAGCAGACCGCCCGCGATGAGCTCCTTCGCGTAGGACGGCGTCACGTTGATGACGTCGATCCCGACAGCGCGGTAGTGCCGCACCAGTGCCGTGGGCTCCAGGCGGGCGCGTTCGTCGATGACGTGCACCTCGTGTCCGGCGAGCAGCCAGAACAGCTCCTCCCAGGACATGTCGAAGGAGAACGAGACGGTGTGCGCGATCCGCAGGCGGCCGCGGTTCGCGGACTGCTCGGTGGGCCTGAAGATCTCGTCGACGTGGTTGTGGTACATCGCGGTCAGGCCGCGGTGACCGACGATCACGCCCTTCGGCTTGCCGGTCGAGCCCGAGGTGTAGATGACGTAGGCGGGCTGGTCGGCGCTGATCGGGCCGCGCACCGCGGTATCCGGCACCGGCGGGAGCGCGGTGCGGCCGTCGAGCATGTCGGCGACCGCGGGGTCGTCGAGCAGCACCGCGCGGTGGGTCTCGTCGAGGAGCGTGCTCGCCTCGACCGTCGTCGAAATCACCGCTGCCGCGGCGCTGTCGGCGATCAGGTCGCGCAGCCGGGCCGGCGGATGCGCGAGATCCAGCGGCAGGTAGGCCGCGCCGGTGCGCATCACCGCGAAGATCGCGACCACGTGGTCGGCGGTGCGGGGCAGCGCCAAGGCGACGGTGTCGCCCGCGCCGACGCCGGTCCCGGCGAGGATGCGGGCCAGCCGGTCCACGCGGGTGTCGAGTTCGCGCGCGGTGAGCGAAACCGGGCCGCAGACAAGGGCTGTCACGTCCGGCGTCGCCTGTCCGCGCTCGCGCAGCAGCGCGTCGACGCTGCCGCCCGCCTGACCGGGCTCCGGGACCTCGACGTGCTCCGGCGCGAACTCCAGCGGAGTGCCGGCGGCGGGCACGGCCGTGTCGGCCACGTGCGCAGCGGTTTTCGTCGCGCACAGATCGAGTATCGCCACCAGGCGTTCGAGCAGCGCGGCGGCCTCGGAGTCGGTGACGAGGTCCGGGCGGTGCTCACAGGTGATCGCCATCGGGGTGGTGGGTGAGCCCGGTTCGATATCGATGGTGATCGCGTAGTGCGTGCCGTCGATCGCCTCGAAACCCGAGATTCCGTTGCGCTGGAACATCTCCGACTGCGCCTCGTGGTCGCGGGGCACATTGCGGAAGACGGTCAGGGTGTCGAACAGCGCCGGGACGCCCGCCGCCCGCTGGATCCGGCCGAGGCCGAGCTGGTGGTGGTCGGTGAGGCGGCCCTGTTCCCGGAACACCCGCCGGACCAGGTCGGTCAACGGCTCGCTCGGGCGGGTGCGGACCCGCACCGGCACGGTGTTCAGCGCCAAGCCCACCATGCGGTCGGCGTCGGGCACTTCCGGGGAACGACCGGAGACGGTGGCGCCGAAGACCACGTCATCGGCGCCGGTGGTGGCCCGCAACGCCAGGCCCCACGCGGTGGAGACCACCGTGGACAGGGTGACGCGCGCGCCCCGCGCGAACCCGTGCAAACCCTGGGTCGTGCTGTCGGGCAGGCTGACCCGGGTGAACACCGGAAGCGCTGCCTTCTCCGCCGCCTGCTTCGTGGCGATCAGCGTCGGCTGCCGCAGTTCCGCGAGATAGGCCGACCAGGCGGCTTCGGCCGCGGCGCTGTCGGTTGCGGCGAGCCAGCGCAGATGATCGCGGAAATCGGCGGGCGCGGGCAGCACGGCGTCCAGGTCGGCCGCCCCGCTCCGAGCGTGCTCGTACAGCGCGAACAGCTCGCGGTACATCAGCGTCTGCGACCAGCCATCGGTCAGCAGGTGGTGCTGTGTGCACACCAGGTAGGCCCGGCCGCCCGGCAACCACGCCAGGGTCATGCGGATCAGCGGCGGCGCGGTGTAGTCGAACGGTGTCGCGAACTCGGCGTTGTCGAGCTCCTTCAGCGCCGAGGTGATCTCTGCTTCCGCCAGCTCGGTGAGATCGACCTCGCGGAACGGCATGGTCGCAGCCAACGGGATGAACTGCACCGGCTGCGTGAATCCGGCGTGACTGAACCCGGCCCGCAAGTTCGGGTACCGGCGCAGCAGTGTGTCGGCAGCGGCACGCAATGCGGGCACGTCGACCGCCTTGCCGCCCGATTCCGTTGCGGCGAAGGAGAATCGCGGCTGCATATGATAGGCGTCGCTGCCCGCGGCGCTGTCCACCAGCGACTGGAAGTACATGCCCTCCTGCAACGGCCCCAATGGCAGCGCTTCGACCCAGTTGGGGCACAACGCATCCAGGCGGGCCCGCCCATCGGCGTCCAACACCAGCAACGGCTGCTCGACCACAGCCGCAGCCGCGGCGCCGCCCACTGCCGTCGAACCTGCGGATCGCGCGGAGCCCGGGTTCGGCAGCGCCTTTCGGTCGAGTTTTCCGTTCAGGGTCAGCGGTAGTTCCGGGATTGTGGTGATCGACTGCGGCACCATGTATTCGGGCAGCAGTGCGGTGAGGTGGGAGCGCACCGTCGCGGGATCGAGGGGCAACGCATCCGGGGTGACGATGTAGCCGAAAAGTCTTCCGGTACCGGAGGAATCGGCGCGGACGCAGGCGGCGGCGGCCGTCACGCCCGGGACTCGGCGGAGGGCGGTTTCGACTTCGCCGAGTTCGATGCGGAAGCCGCGCACCTTGACCTGGTCGTCGGCGCGGCCGAGGAACAGTAGCCCGTTGTCGGTGCGGCGCACCAGGTCACCGGTGCGGTACAGGCGCTGTCCGGGGTGGCTCGGATCGGCGATGAAGCGGCCGGCGGTCATGGCCGGGCGATTCAGGTACCCGCGGACGACTTGTGCGCCACCGAGATACAGCTCGCCTTCGGAGACCACGCGGAGGTCGTTGTCGAGCACGCGGACGTGCACGTCGGTCCAGGGTGCGCCGATCGTGACCGGGTCGCCCTGCGTCAGTTCCGCCGAGGTCGCCCACACGGTTACTTCGGTGGGCCCGTAGACGTTTCGCACCGCGGCGCAGTGCGCGACCATGTCGGCGGCGAGATCGGCAGGCAATGCCTCGCCACCGACCAGCGCCCGCACCGCACCGAGCCGATCCGCGTCCTCGTGTTCGACCAGGATCCGCCACAGCGACGGCGTCGCCTGCACGACGGTCGCGCTGGTCTCGGCGATCAAGGCGTGCAAGGCATCCGGGTCGAGCACGGTCGGGCGGTCGGCGACGACGACTGTCGCGCCGGCGGTCAGCGGGCACAGCAGTTCGAGCACCGCGATGTCGAACGAGACCGTGGTGACGGCGACGAACCGATCACCGGGCCGGATCCAGCCGTCCGCCACCACCGTCTCGGCGAACGCGGCGAGATTGGCGGTGCTGATCAGCACGCCCTTCGGGTTGCCCGTCGAGCCGGAAGTGTGGATGACATAAGCCAGGTGATCGCCCGCACGGGGCGGCTCGGGCAGCGCGATCGCGGCATCGGCCGTCTCCGCCGCATCGACCAGCACCGTCCGCGGAGCCGCGCCCGGTAGTCGATCGACGGTGCCGGAGTTGGTCAGCACACAGCGCGGCGCGGCGTCCTCGAGCATGTACTCCAGCCGCTGCGCCGGGTAGTCGACATCGAGCGGCAGATAGGCCGCACCGACCCGCAGCACCGCGAGCAGACCCACGACCAGGTCGGCCGAACGCGGAAGCGCCACGGCGACAACCTGTTCGGGACCGACTCCTATCGCGAGCAGCCGCCGCGCCAGCTCATCCACCCGCGCACCGAGTTCGCCATAACTGAGGACTGCTCCGCCGCTGATCAACGCGGCGGCATCCGGCGTGCGCCGCACCTGAGCCGCGAACCCGGCCGCGACACCCTGCGGGACTTCCGTGCGCCGCAACGGATCCGGCACGCCGTCGGCAACCGCGCCGATCCCGTCCGAGGCGACCGTCCCGCCCTGGGACGCAGGCGCTGTGCGAACGACTCCCTCCAGACCGGGCGCGGTATCCGTCGCGCCCCCGCTGAGGGCCTTCGCTTGTCCGGGTGCCGCGCCCGCCCGTGCCTGCTCCCAGCGGACTGGGTCGACCACCGCGCAGGCGGCGAGACCGCGGGGGGTCGGGGCGTCGAAGATATCGGCGACGACGATGCGGAGGCCGAGCTTGCGTAGCGCTCCTACCAGGCGCATCGCGGTGAGCGAGTGGCCGCCGAGGCTGAAGAAATCGTCGTCGGAGCCGACCTCGGGGACTTCGAGGACCCGTGCGGCGCACGTGCGGACGGCATCGACGAGTTCGGCGAATCCCGCTGTCCCGTCGGCAAATCCGTCCGTCCTAGGCATCTGCCCGTCCGCACGAACAGTCTCTCCGTCATCCTGGCGAACGCCGGGATGCACGCTGGACAGAACCGCGGAGTTCGGCGTCGCCACAGGGCGATTGAGCACCGCAGCGTCGGGGGCCTCCGTCAGCAGAGCGGCGCCGGTCTGGTCCGGGGATGCGATCAGTCCGGTGAGGATGGCGACGAGCCGGGCGGCGACCCGCTCCACCAAGGCGGTGGAGACGGCGGTGGTGTCGTGGTCCAGGATCAGGTCCAGGCCCGCGCTGGGTGGGGCGAGCAAGGTGATCGGGTAGTGCGTGACGCCCCGGTTGGTGAAGGCGGCGACCCGGAGTTCGTGCGATTCCGGCTGTCCTGGGCCGGAATTGGGGAAGTTCTCGAACAGCACCAGGGTGTCGAAGAGCTGGCCGAGACCGGCCAGGCGTTCGACCTCGGCGAGACCGGTGTGCTCGACCTCCTGGATCCCGAACTGCGCATCCTGCAAACGGGTGAACTGGTCCAGCAGCGGCTGGGCCGGATCGATGGTCATCCGCACCGGGATGGTGTTACTGAACAGGCCCACCATGGTTTCGACGCCGGGCAGGTCGGCGGGCCGCCCGGAGACGGTCGCGCCGAACACCACATCGGGGCGGCCGGTGAGTTCGGTGAGCAGAGCGCCCCAAGCACCCTGGACCAGAGTGTTCAAGGTGAGCGCGCGGGATCGGCCGAGCGCGGCGAGCGCGGCGGCGGCCGCCTCCGGCAGCGGTACCCGCAAGGCGGATCGGGTACCGCGCGCGCCGGGCGTGCCGATCAGCGTCGGCTCGGCCAGTCCGGCCAGCCGCTCACCCCAGACCCGTTGTGCCGCTTGGTGATCACGGTCGGCGATCCAGCGCAGGTAGTCGCGGTAGTGCGCCGGCGCGGGCAGTTCGTGATCGGACGACGCGTGGTACAGCGACAGCAGTTCCCGCACCATGATCGGTGTGGACCAGCCGTCGGTGAGCAGATGGTGGGCATTCAGCACGAGCCGGTGCGCGTCACCGGGCAGGCGAATCAGCAACGCCCGCAACAGCGGTGCGGTGCTCACGTCGAAGAGCTGCGCCGCCACTTCGTCTTCCAGCCGGTCCGCGGACCGCAGCGCGGCGCGCGCGGGCAGCGCGGACAGGTCGACGTGCCGCCACGGCACCCGCACCTCACGCGGAATCGCCTGCACCGGCCGGTCGAACTGCTCGTAGTGGAACGCCGCACCGAGGTTCGAATGCCGCGCGACGACCCGGTCGAAGGCGTGCACGAGCCGGTCGGCGTCGAGCGGGCCGGTCAGGTCGAAACGTGCGGTCAGCGTGTAGACGTCGTTCTCGCCGTCGCGAACAGCGTGGAACAGCAAACCTTCCTGCAACGGGGACAGCGGCAGCAGATCGGCCAGCGGGCCGTGCAGCGCCTCCAGCTCGTCGATGCCGTCCTGATCGACTTCGACTTCGGGGCAATCCGACGGCGTCAGTCCGCCCTGCGCCAGCACCGCGTGCGTCGCGAGCGCTTCCAGCGCCAGCTCCCAATGTTCTTGTAGCTCGGCCACACTGGCGGCGTCCAGCACGTTCGACGCGGCCGTCCATTCGACGGCCAGCCGCTCCTGCGCCGACTCGTGCACGAAGACGTTGAGCGCCAGCACTTCGGTCAGCGCTTTGGCTTGCGGTTCGAACACCGCGAACGGATCCTGTTCGGGCAGCCGCCACCCGGACCCCGGCAGCGCGGGGAACCGGCCGAGGTAGTTGAGCAGCAGCTCCGGGCCGTCCGGCGGGGCGAGCACCGGCGCGGTTTCGGGGTCGAGGTAGCGCAGCACGCCGAACCCGACACCTCCGTCCGGCACCGCGCGCTTGGCTTCCTTCACTGCCCGCAGCAGTCGCCCTGCCGCCGCGCCGCCGTCCAGCGCGTCGGCCAGATCGTCGCTGTCGGCGATCGCGTCGGTGGGCACCCGGACCGGGTACTCGCTGGTGAACCAGCCGATGGTGCGGGCGAAATCGGTGTCGGCGGTCAACGCGTCGCGGCCGTGGCCCTCGACGGACACCAGCTGCGCCGCGCCGCCCGGCTGCTCGTGCGCCTGCCGCCAGGAACGCAGCGCCAGCATCAGCGCCGCCAGCAGCACCTCGTCGACGCGGGCCCGATAGGCATTCGGCAGGGTCGTCAGCACCGCGTGCGTCAGATCCGGCGAGGCGACAGTGTGTGTCCGAGAGGCGGTTTCGACCGTATCCCGGGTCGCGCACAAACCGCGCGCACCCAGCGGCACGGCAGCGTCCAGCGCCCGCTGCCAATAGGCCAGTTCCGAACGCCGCGCACCGGCCGCGCCCTGTTCGGCCAGCACAGTCGCATGCCGCCGCCACGAGGTGCTCGCCGGGAACGCGGGCAGCGTCCGCCGCTCCCGCGCGGCCGAGCACGCGTCGTGCAGGTCCGGCAACAGAATTCGCCATGAGACACCGTCCACGACCAGGTGATGCGCCACGACGATCACCCGATCCGGTCCGGACTCGTCGCGCAGCAGCACAATGCGAAGCAGGTCCCCGGCATGCGGGTCGAGTCCGTCGGCTACCCGCTCGGCTAGCCGCCGCACCTGGTCGTCCAGGTCACCGGCCACGGAGGTCCCCATCGCACCGTCGCCTCGCGCGCTCGGGGTCGACGACCGCTGGTCGGCGACCGCCGCCGTTGCGTGTTGCGCCGACCGGCCCGGGGACGACTCGACGCCCGCCAGGTTCGGCTGGTTTCCGGCACCCGCCGAGTGGGCGTCACTTGCCGCGGGCAGTTCGGTGACGATGTCCGCGGCGGCGACCGCGCCGACGTCACGAATGATCAGATCCGGTGCGCCGGTTTCGGCGTCGCGGCGCAGCAGCAGGCGCAGGGCGTCGTGACGGTCGAGGAGGGTTTGCGCACCGGCGGTGAGATCGGCCAGGGCCAAGGGCTCGTCCACGAGAACGGCTGTCCACTGGGCATATCCGGCGACCGCGGACAGGTCGGGGTTGCGCTCGAACAAGGCTCGCACGATCGGCGGGACCGGCACCGTGCCGGTGGCGACGTCCGGGGTGCGCGGCGCTTCGTCGGCCTCGACCGCCGTGGCCTGAGCGGCCAGGGTGGCCAGATCACGCTGGGCGAGCAGCTCTTTCGGTTGCAGGATCAGCCCGCGACCACGCAGGCGGCTGGAAACGCTGATGGCGGTGATGCTGTCGCCGCCGAGGCCGAAGAAGTCGTCGTCGATGCCGACCCGGGTGCGGCCGAGGACTTCGGCGATCACCTCGCACACCACCAGCTCGCGGTCCGTGCGGGCGGCGCGGCCCTGCGAATCCAGTTGCGGGGCGGGCAATGCGGCGCGATCGAGTTTGCCGTTGACGGTCACCGGAAGTTCGTCGAGAAGCACGATCGCCGCGGGCACCAGATGGTCGGGGACGTCGGCGGCCAGGGTGCGGCGCAGTTCGTCGGCGGACGGCAGCGTAATCCCGGCCGTCGCAACGACATAGCCGATGAGCTGCGCCTGGGCGGACGTGGTGATCACCGCCGCGGCGGCGGCGACACCCGGCAGTGCGCCGAGAACCGCTTCCACTTCACTCAATTCGACCCGATGGCCGCGGATCTTGACCTGCTTGTCGTTGCGGCCCAGGAACTCATAGCCCAGTCCCGGCACCCAGCGTGCGCGGTCGCCGGTCCGGTACATGCGCTCGCCGGGCGCACCGTACGGGTCGGCGACGAAGCGGTCGGCGGTGACAGCCGGGCGGCCCAGGTAGCCGCGCGCCAATTGCGGTCCGGCCAAATACAGTTCGCCGCGCTCGCCGTCGGCGACGGGCAGCAGCGCGCTGTCGAGCAGGTAGGTGCGGGTGCCCGCCAGCGGGTGGCCGATGCGCGGCGTACCGTCCGCGATGCGGGTGCCGATGGCGTCGACGGTGGCCTCGGTCGGGCCGTAGAGATTGTGGGCGGCGATGCCGGCCTCGATGATGGTGTCCCACAACGCCGGCGGCGCCGCCTCGCCACCGATCACCAGCAGCTGCGGGCGAGCGGCGGTCAGCAGACCGTTGTCGACCAGGGCCGCGCCCATCGACGGGGTGGTGTCGACGACGTCGATGGCGTCCCGGGCGAAGGCAGCGACCAAGGCCGCCGCGTCCCGCTGCAATTCGGCGTCGTAGACGTGCACCCGGTGCCCGCTCAGCAGCCACAGCAGCTGGTCGAGGGAGGCGTCGAAGGCGAAGGACGCGGTGTGCGCGGTGTGCAGCTGCCGGTTGCCGGAGCGCGCGGCGGCGTCGGCGTAGATCGTGGAACGGTGGTGGTGCAGCAGATGCGCCAGGCCGCCGGTGCGGACCAGCACGCCCTTGGGTGTGCCGGTCGAGCCGGAGGTGTAGATGACATAGGCCAGGTGCTCGCTGTCGCGCGGGGCGGCGAGTTCGGCGGCGGTGAGCGGACGGTCCGGGTAGGCGGCGAGCTCGGCGGCGAACGACTCCGATTCCAGCAGCACGGGTTCGGGGCGGCCGTCGCCGGTCAGCGCGGCGGCGAGTTCGGCGCAGCTCAGCACCAGCACGGGCCGCGCGTCATCGATGATGGCGCGCAACCGCTGCGCCGGATGTTCCGGGTCCAGCGCCACATAGGCGGCGCCCGCGTCGAGCACGGCCAGCAGCGATACCACCAGGTCGGCGGTGCGCGGCAGGGCGATCGCGACCAGGTCGTCCGGCCCGATCCCACGAGCGCGCAGTGCGCGCGCCAGCCGGTGCACCCGGCTCGCGAGCACGGCGGCGGTGAGCCGGTCCGCCTCGCACACCAGCACGACCGCGTCCGGGGACTGGCCGGCCAGCTGGTTCAGCGCCGAGGGCACGTCCGTGGGGACGCCGGGCAGTGCGGCGGCGGCGCGCTCGGCGAGAATCCGCTCGCTCTCCCCCGCCGACGACAACTCCACGCGGCCGATGGCGGGATCCCCGGATTCGGTGAGTCCCTTGATGATGCGGACCAGCCCGGCCAGCCGCCGTTGCACGGTCTCGTGGCTGTTGGTCCGCGCGTCCACCTCGAAGCCGAGCTGCACCTCGCCGTCGGCGATCGGAGTCACGGTGAGCCCCAGGTCTTCCGGCGGGCCGCCGGCCACGTTCCGCAGCACACCCACCGCACCGGCGAAGTCCAGGGCGAAGTCGAAGGCCTTGAGGTTGATGCCGATGCCGTGCAGCAGCGCACCGGTGCCCGCCGCGCCGAGGTCCCGGGCCAGGTTCTCGCCGCGATAGCGCTGGTGGGCGCGCAGGCCCCGCATCGCATCGGCGACCTGCTTGCTCAGCGCCGCCAGCGTGTCGTGGCTGCGCACCGTCAGCCGCAGCGGGAGCACGTTCACCGCCATGGCGGGCGTGGTCAGCGCGGTCTTGCCGACACGCGCCATCAGCGGCATGGCGATCACCACGTCGGATTCGCCGAGCACGCGGTGCACGAAGCCCGCGTAGCAGGCGATCAGCACTTCGGCCCAGGTGGTGCCGGTGGCCTGGGCGACCGCGCGGACCTGCGCGAGATCGGCGGCCGAGAGCACGGCGCGCGCCTGGATGGTGCGCTCCGCGGGGCCGTCGACCCGCTCGCCCCGGCCGTCCAGGGCGGGCAGCGGGGTGAGCAGGTCACGCCAGTAGGCGCGGTCGCGGTCGAACTGCTCGCCGGAGCGGTACTGCTCGTCCTCGGTGACCAGGGTCTCGATCGAACCGAAACCGACTGGGGCGACCTCGGTTTCCTGGACGAGCGCGGTGTAGTGGGCGGCGACCCGCCGCGACAGCATGGCCGCGCTGTAGCCGTCGACGATCAGGTGATGGTAGAGCTGAACGCACCAGACCTCGGAGTCGGTCAACCGGATCAGCTGATAGGTGTAGAGCTGGCGGTCGACCATGTGGCGGCAGTATTCCGAGGCCCGGCTGCGTTCGGCGTCGACCAGGGCGTGCGCGACGGTGACCGGGTCGGCTTCGGCGCGCAGGTCCGCGATCGGACGCAGTTCGGGCGCCGCGTCGCTGACGAATTGCCGTGGCCCGTCCGGGGTTTCGACCATCCGCAGGCGCATGGTCTCGGCTTCGCCGATGGTCCGGTGGATCGCCTCGGTGAGCAGTGCGATGTCGATCGGTTCGGGGCCGGAGATCTCGAGCACCTCACCGACCAGGTAGCTGCGCGATTCGGGATCCAGGCGCTGGGCGTTCCAGATACCCAGTTGCGCGCCGGTCAGCGAAAGCACCCGCACACCACCGGCTTCGGAACCCACACCTGGCAGCGCACCCACACCGAACTCCTCATCCTTCGAACTCGATCACCTATTCAAGATAGGCAACCCTAACTTGAATGAGCCTAAACTATCGCGTGCGGAAACTGGAACCTAGAGGGCCGGGATCCGGGCAAAGTCACTAGTGCTCGTGCGCCTCTTCGAAGTCCGCGACGCCGCGCTTCCAGTACCCGGTGACCAGGTGATCTGCTGCGGACAGGCCGAATTCGTCACGCAACCAGCGACGCAGCGGGCGCACGGTGACGGCTTCCCCGGCGATCCAGGCATAGACCCGCTCGCCCGGCGGAGCCGGCACCGCCTGCACGGCCTGGACCAGGACCTCCGAGTGCCCGGCGGCGACCCCGTCACGAGACAGCCACTGCACCTGAAACCCTTCCGGCGCGGTCAGTTCGACCACCTCCGAGGCGTCGGCCACTTCGATGAACGCCCATCCCGCGGCCGTCGGCGGCAAGGTCTCCAGCCAGCGCGCCATCGCGGGCAAGGCGGTGATGTCACCGGCGAGCAGGTAGCGGTCGTAGGTGTCGGGCACCACCAGCCCACCCGGCGGACCCGCGATATACACCCGGGTACCGGGCACGACCGCCGCCGCCCAGCCGGCCGCGAAACCACCGGGATGCAGCGCGAAGTCGATATCCAGCTCGCCCGCCGCGGCGTCGAAGCGCCGCACCGTGTACTCCCGGGAAATCGGCAGCGGCCGCGGCCACTTCATGCTCAGGCCGACCTTCTCCGGTAGCCGGAGCGAGCCATCGGCATCCGGGAAGATCAGGCGCACATGCTCGGTGGGCGCGTGTGATTCGAAGCCTTCGAGTTCGGGGCCGCCGAAGGTCAAGCGCCGCAACGCCGTACCGACCATCTCGGTGCGCAGCACCTCCAGTTCCCGCAGGCCGATCGGATACGGCACCTTCTCCCCGCCCGATCCGGCCCGGACCTCGGCGATCCGCTCCACATGCGTGCTCACTGTCATCGGCGATGTCCTTTCCATCCATTTCGATTCACCGTCGGGCCTCGCGGGCCAGCAGCCACACGAAGTACGCGCCGCCGACGGACACTGTCACCACGCCGACCGGCAGCTGGGTCGGCGCGAAGGCGCGCTGTGCGATCAAGTCGCTCAACACCAGCAGCAGCGCGCCCATCGCGGCGGCGGGCACCGGCGCGACCGTGGCTGAGCGGGTCAGCCGGCGCGCCAATTGCGGTGCGGCCAAAGACAAGAACGCGACCGGGCCGGCCGCCGCGGTGGCGACCGCGGTCAGGGCCACGCCCACCAGCACCGCCATGAGCCGGGTCGACTCCAGCCGCAGCCCCAGCGCCTGCGCGGTGTCGTCGCCGAGCTCGAGCAGCGGCATCCGGTAAGCCAGCCACAGCACGCCGGGCAACAGCACCAGGAGGGCGATGACCACCGGCATGACCTGCGACCAATCCAAACCGGACAGCGAGCCCGACCCCCACGCCACCGCCGCCGTCGCCGTATTCACATCGAGCTTCAACAGCAGCCAGACATTGGCCGACTGCAACATGGTGCTGATGGCGATACCGGCGATGATCAGCCGGAAGCCTTGCATGCCGCCCTTGTAGGACAGGGCGTAAATGATGGCGGCAGTGATGATCCCGCCGATCAGCGCGCCGAAAGCCGTCTGCTGGTAACCGCCGCCGAAGCTCAGCATGACCACCAGCGCGCCGGTATAGGCGCCGGTGTTGAAGCCGATGACGTCCGGGCTGCCCAGTGGATTGCGGGTCAACGACTGGAAGATCGCCCCGCTGGCGCCCAGCGCCGCACCGAGCAGCAAGGCGAGCAGCACCCGCGGCATGCGCAAGTTCATCACCACGAACTCGGCCAGCCGGGTCGAGTCCCCGAAGACCGTGCGCAGCACCGTCATCGGGGACAGCTGGTATTCACCGGTGCCCAGCGCGAGCACCGCGACGACCGCGCTCACCGCCATCAGCACCGCGATCACGGCGGGTGTCCGCAGCCCGATCCGGACCGACATCCGGTCCCCGGCACGCAGCACCACCACGCGGCGCCCGAAATCTATCCCCGATGCCGACTTCACAGCGAGCTCACTTTCTTGCGGCGGATCAGGGCGATCAGCACGGGCGCGCCGACGAAGGCGGTCACGATGCCGACCGCCATCTCGTCGGGCCTGATCACGACGCGGCCGATGATGTCGGCGAGGAGAACCAGAATCGGGGCGCCGACCATGGAGTACGGCAGGATCCAGCGCTGATCCGGTCCGACGATCCAGCGGGCGACATGCGGAATCATCAAGCCCACGAACCCGATCGGACCGGCGGCGGCGGTCGCCGCACCGCACAGCAGGGTCGCCGCGGCTACCGTGAGCACCCTGGCGCGGCCGATGTCGGTGCCGAGGGCACGGGCGATGTCCTCACCCAGCGCGAGCGCGTTCAAGGGGCGGGCGACCGCTATCGCCAGCACCAGACCGACCACGATGAACGCTGTCACCGGCCATACGATCTCCAGTCCGCGGCCCTCGACGGTGCCCGCGTTCCAGAAGCGCATCTGGTCGAAAGTCTTGGGATCCAACAACATCAGCCCCACCGTCACGCCGTGCAGCACCGCCCCGAGTGCGACGCCCGCGAGCGTGAGCCGGATCGGCGTCGCACCGCCGCGGCCCATCGAGCCCAGCACGTACACCGCCACCATCACCACCGCCGCGCCCAGGAACCCGAACCACACGTAGGACCAGATGCTGGTGAGCCCGAAGGCCGCGACACCGAGCGCCACAAAGAATCCCGCGCCGGCGTTGACACCCAGGATGCCGGGATCGGCCAAGGGATTGCGCGTCATCGCCTGGATCAGCGCGCCCGAAACCCCCAGCGCCGCACCGACGATCACCGCGAGAATGGTCCGCGGCACCCGCAGTGTGCGCACCACCACATGCTCGTCGGAGCCGTCGAAGTGCCACAGCGCGTCCCAGGCAGTGCCCATCGGGATGTCCCGGGCGCCGATCATCAGGCTGAGTACGCACACCGCGGCGAGCACCCCGACCCCCACCAGCAGCAATAGCGTCCGCCGTGCCATCGCCGCGGCCGGTACCGCTGCGACCGTGGGTGTTTCGACCACTGACCTCTCCTACTCCGACAAACAAACGGCTGCGGCCGGTGCGCCCCAACCTGGGGCGCACCGGCCGAAACCTCGCACAGACGACGCGTTACTTAGCCGGCTCCGCGGGCGGCAGCGGCGCGTTGACGGTGCTGAAGTACTCGATCGCCGCGGCGATCGCGACCGGGGCGCCCACAAGAATGGTGCCAGCCATGGCACCGAGCGGGCCCAGGGTCATGGCGCCGGCGAGGCAGCCCGCGATGGGGCCGCCGCCGAGCAGCAGGGCGACCGGCAGGGTCAGGCCCAGGCCGAGCACACCGCCGGCAACACAGCCGACGATGCCCGCGCCGATGGCGCCGACGATCGCGCCGATCGCCGCGCCGACCGACAGACGGCTACCGAACTTCGACCACGCGGCCGACTCACGCGCCTGAGCCTCCTTGCTGGAGATGTCTTTCGGCGCGAACGCGGCCGGGCGGTAGTAGGCGCCCTCCACGACCGGCTTCAGGGTCGCCTTGTTGCCCTCGATGGTGGCGCTGATCGGGTAGACGATGTCGTCGACATTCACCTCGAGCGGCACGCCGCCGACGATATCGCCTGCGGCAGAAAGGATCTGGAACTGGCCGTCCTTGACCACCAGGCTGCCCGCGTCGGTGGTGACGACAGCGGTGTTGCCGTCGTTGTTGGTGGTGTAGTTGATCACGCCCGGCACGATCGGCACGGTGAACCCGCCCTGCGGTGCGGCCGGAGCCGGTGCGGCGCCGGCGGTTCCGCCCGCGACCGTCATGGCGGCCACCGTAATCATCGACGCCGCAGCGAATTCCCTCATCCTCATCGTGCTTTACCTGTTCCTAACTCTGGTTCGACAGTCCGCGCTTGCCCGGCTACCACCCGGCATGCGTCGGTTAAGTTAGCCTAACCTGACTGAGAGTGCAATGGGCACGGTTACTTCCAGGCTAGCTTTCGAGACGCACATCACCGGACCGGCATCACGGTCGGCGATCACGGGACGGCTGCTGCCGGACTGATCGGAGCGCACGGAAAAAGCCAGGTCGAACCGGTTTCAACGCCGGATCAGGCGGCGTAGGCTCCCCAATAGATCGCGCAATGCTTCGAATTTCTACGCCCCTGCACCCCGAGGAGGCGGGCGATGACATCACCGAAGAGGCGGTACACGGTAGGCGCCCTGGCCGCCGTCTCCAGCTTGGCAATCCTGGCCGCACCCCAATCCGCGGCCGCCCCACCCGAACCGTCCGGGCTGCACGCCGTGCACGACGGAACCCGGGTCACCATCGACGAATACGAGTTCTCCGTCGCCGTGCCCATGTGGCTGCGGCCGGGGACCTATACCTTCGCCACCAACAACACCGGGCGCGCGCCCCACGACCTGGTTATTTCCAATCTGCTCGGTATGGAGATCGGGCGGACCGCCGTCGTCGGCTCCGGCGGGATGTCCGAGCTCACTGTCGATCTGCCACCCGGCGTTTACCAGTTCTGGTGCTCGGTGGGTGGACACCGCGAGCGCGGGATGAACACCTACGTGGTGGTGCTCTGAGCGGGGGCCGGCCGGCGTCACCGCGTGCCGTTGACTCCAGCCTTCGACCTATCCCCTCGGTAGGTCGAAGGCTGGGCCATGCATCGATACGCATATCCCAATGTGGACATCTCGCTCGCCAGCTGAATTGGCAACCGTTCAGCCAGCCCTCCTGCTGCCGTCGGATCGATTCCGCTCGTGAATCGCGCCGCTGATTACTGCTGGTCTCGACGTATTCACGCCGCATCCGGTTCCACATTGTGAGTATTGCAACCCAGGTTGCGTTACTCAGCTTTCTTGCAGCTAATATCACCGGCGACCGGTCACGTTCCTGGCCGACCTGATTCAACTAGCAATCCTGGTGAGGTTTTTCGACGTGAGTCGGCATAGAGAAATACAGTCCGGCGCGTCGCGGCGCGCTATCCGCCCCCTGGTCGCCGGCGCGCTCCCGCTCGCCCTGGCCGTCGCCTGCTCCAGCGCCGCGGACCCGCAGCAGGCCGCCCCGGCACCGAGCCCCAGCGCCACGGCCAGCCAGCCGGCCAGCCCGCAGTCGCCGACCACCCAAGCGCCGACTCAGCCCTCCCCCGGTCCGGCTGCGCCCTCGACCGCCGACCGTCCGGCGCCCCGCTACTCCGCACTGCAACCGGGCGTGAGCACCGCGGCCCCCGGCCCCGCGACCACCCCGGCGCAGCCGGGCATCACCACCGGACCGCCGCGTCCCCCGGTCGACTACCTCGTCCCGGAGCGCCGCCGCCCGATCCCGGCCCCCACCCAGGCGCCGCCGATCGACGTGCAAGAGCTCCACCTACCGACCGCCGTCACGCCCGTCGCGCCGATCGCGCCGCCGCCGCGCACCCTCCGCCTCGGCGACTACACCCAGCCGGTCCCGGACAACGTTCCCGACACGCTGCTCGACCCGATCAACACCACCGCCGCCGACCTCGAGGCCGCGATCGCCACCGGCGGCCAGTCCATCGGTATCGACCCCGCCCGTGCCGACAAGATCGCTGCCGGCATCGTCGCCGGGGCGGCTCTCGGCGCGGTCGGCGCGGGCGTCCCGGCCGCCATCGTCGGCGGCGTCGCCGGCGCGGCCGCGGGCACCTTCATCGGAACCGTCGTCAGCACCCCGGTCTGGATTGTGAACCCCCTCGTCGCCATCACCGTGGGTGGAACTGTCGGCGGCGTAATCGGCGGCGTCGCGGGCGCTGCCGCGGCCGGAATACCGTTCGCGGTGGGCGGTGCCGTAGCAGGTGGCGTCGCCGGCGGCCTCCTCGGCGCCAACCTCTGACAACAGCCCACCAAAGGCGCCCGCACCGGTTCGGTGCGGGCGCTTTTCGCATCCACGCCCCGCCACTACCAAAAGGCACTGGTTCCAGGATCTTTCGTACTAAATGGAACCATCCCTGGATTAACTGCGTCTTACGGGTTGTAGGTATGTTCTATGCCCAGAACTGGTGGGCGGATTCGGGTGAGGGGTTCTGCGGGTGGGGATCGAGATTCCGGATTCGTTGCAATGGGTCGCGAAATACGTAGTCGGAGCCGGTGACTGGCCCGAAGGCGACGAAACCGCCATGCGCCGCGTCGAAGACGCCTGGACCGGCCTGGCCACCACCCTCACCGACCTCGACGACGAAGCCACCTACGCAGTCAAACAAGCCATCGAACAACTCGACGGCGCCACCGGCGAAGCCTTCGCCGCCCACTGGACCAAACTCGGCGGCGGCACCGGCGCCTTCGACGGCCTGATCAAAACCATCGAAACCCTCGCCGACGAAATCGGCGACGGCGCCGCCGACATCGAACACACCAAACTCGTCATCATCGCCTCCCTGGTCATCTTCGCCGTCGAAATGGCCGCCGCCCTCGCCGCCGCCGCCACCGGCATCGGCGCCCCCGCCGGCGCCGCCGCCGGAGCCGCCGCCCGCGTCGCCACCCAGGTCGCCATCCGCATCGCCATCAAAGCCCTGCTCAAACGCATCATCTCCAAAGCAGGCATCAAAGCCGCCGCCCGCGCCGCCCTCAAAGGCGCCTGGTCCGCGGTCCTGGAAGAAGGCTTCCTCGAAATCGGCTTGAAACTCGCCCAAGTCGCCGCCGGAAACCGCGACGCCCTCACCAAAGAAGAACTCCTCGAATCCGGCGCCACCATCGCCGCCGCAGCCGCCGCCGGCGCCACCGAAGGCGCCCTCACCAGCGGCAACGGCAACCCCAACAGCAGCAAACTCAGCTCAGCCGTCAAAGAAGGCGTCCAGGAACTCGGCGCAGGCCTCGCCGGCGAAGTCGCCGCCGCCGCCACCACCGCCGCCCTCACCGACCAAGAATTCAACCTCTCCGAAATCCTCACCACCGACACCCTCACCTCCTCCCTCGCCGGCGCCGGCCAAAGCGCCCTCGAAAACAGCGGCGACAACAACCCCGGCAACACCAACCCCGCCGGAAACGAAAACCAAAACCCCGACAACAACGGCAACGGCAACGGCAACGGCAACGGCAACGGCAACGGCAACGGCAACGGCAACGGCAACGGCAACGGAGAAGGATCCCCCGACAACCCCACCACACCCGCCAACAACACCCCCGGAACTACCGACCCCGCCAACACCCCCAACCCAGCAAACCAACAGAACCAACAACAGCCCAACCAAGAACAGAACCCAGACACCGAACCCACTCAGCAACAACAGAACCAACAGAACCCCGACACCCAACCCGCACAGCAGAACCCCGCACAACCGAATCAGCCCTCGGACACCCAACCGGGGCAACAGACTCCAGCCCAGCAGTCCCCCAGCCAGCCTTCGAATACCGAATCCGGACAGCAAAACCCGACTGAGCAGTCGCCGAGCCAACCGTCCGAAACCCAACCAGCACAGCAAACGCCAGCTCAACAGTCGCCGAGCCAACCCTCCGACAACCAACCGGCACAGCAGAATCCGAACCAGCCGTCGGACAACCCGCCGAGCCAACAACAGCAGGCCCAGCAGTCACCGAGTCAGCAGCCGTCCGACACCCAACCAGCACAACCGAATCCGAGCCAGCCCACTCAACCGGCACCGTCCCCGGACAACCAGCCCGCCCAACAGGTACCAAGCCAGCAACCGGCAACTACGCAGCCCCCCGCCCAACCGAACAACCCTGCCTCCGATACCCCCGCCACCCAAAATCCTTCTCAGCCTGCGCAAAACCCCACACCGGCCACCCCGGACTCCAACACTCCAGCAAGCCCCGCCCCGACAGCCCCGACCGCGCCCACCACGCCGTCGACTCCCGCGACACCCGGCACCACAAACCCGACCAACCCAACCCAGGCTCCGGCGTCCACCGACACCACCACCGCGGCAACTTCTACCGCGACCCCGCCGATGTCCACTGGCTTCCCCGCCACACCAACTGCCCCGACATCCGACTCCACACCCCGCACCAACACACCGCCGAACGCCGACGGCACCCCCGCCGCTGCCGCCCCCGCCTCCCGTTCACCCCAAAACCAGCCCACCCCAACCCGATCCGACCAGTCATCACGGCCAGCAGACCAGCAAACAACCCCCACCCAACAGAGCCAAACCTCCCGTCCGAACCAGCGCCCGAACGACCAACAACGCTCCCCCGACACAACACGCCCCAACATCCCGCCCACCGCAACCGGTCAACCCGCCCGGTCTAACACCCCTGCCCAAACTCCGGCCCAGAACCCCACCACCCCCCAACAGAACTCAACCGACGCCCTTGCCCCCAAGGACCGCCCCGGCCACGACCCCGCCACCCACAAATACATCGCCCACTACAACGACGGCCGCCCCATCCAACGCGACCCCTTCTACGCCGGCCAGTACAACCCCCACATCGGCCGCTACCAGCCCACCGAAGCCGAATTCCAAGCCGAACGCACCCAACTCCAGAATCAATCCCCCACCACCCCGACCACTAACAACCCTCAAACCCCCTCCACCCCAACAACTCCCGCCACCACTGATCCGAACACTCCACCCAACCCCCGCACTGCCACCCACCCGGGCAACTCCGCGTACCCAGTCGACGAGCCGCCCTCTCGCCCGAACCAGCAGTCCCCCAACTTCTCTCCATCCCGCCGCCCAGAGACTCCCCCGAACTACAACCCCTCAGACACCCGCGCACCGCAATCCACCCCGCCCCAGTCCACAAGACCGCTCTCGAACACACCCGACCCCACCAAACCCCTCTCAACCTCCCCACCTCGCAACCCCAACCCCTTCTCAAACCTCCCTGACACCCGTGCCCCCATGTCCACCCCACCCCGCTCGGACTACGGCACCCCCACCCGCCCCACCAACCAACCCGACCCCCGCACGTCCCAACAACCCGACCGCACCCAACCCACCTCCTACCCCAAACGCTCCGCCTCCGACTGGCAAAAGCTCTTCAAACAGCACGAATACAACCCCAACTCCACCCCCTGGAACCCCAACGCCACCAACCCTTCCCACCCCACCAACACACAGCCAAACCCCTCTCAGCCCGCCACCCCGCAAGCACCCGCTACCCCACAAACAAGCCCCACCCACCCCAATTCCACGCAGGCGAACCCCACCCAGTCGACACCCCCCAACACCACCCCGGCGCAGCACCCCACCACCCCAGATCAGCAACCCCTCAACGCAACCCGCCCCACCACGCAGGACGGCGGGCACCCCGGCGATCCCAACAACCCCCGCCCAAACCTGAACACCCCCAACCCATCCGACCCCACCTCGACCAAACCCACCCCACCCGCTAACACCCACCACACCCCAACCAGCACCTCCATCGGCGACGACCCCGCGACAAACCGAGTCCGCCAAAACCTCCGCAACGAAGGCGACTTCGACGTCATCTTCCACGCCGACCGCTCCGGCAACCCCCGAAACGACCTCTCCCCCAAACAAATAGCCGACGCCATCCGCTCCAACCCCAACTACAAGCCTGGCACCCCAGTCCGCCTCATCGCCTGCCATGCCGCCAACAACCCCGACCTCGCCCAACAACTAGCCAACGAACTCGGCGCCCCCGTAACCGTCGCCTCCGACGCCGTCGGCGTCCCCGCCAAACCCGACTCCCCCGCCCACGTCCGCAACAACGGCACCTGGACCACCCACTACCCGACGGCCCCAGACGGCAACACACCAGCCCCGACCACACGACAGTCCGCCGCACCGCCTACCGACTCCCCGGACGACACACCCGTCGACTACATGGAAGACGGCGACCCGCCGGACGTAGACGAGAACTCTTCCGATCAGGAATCCGACGACGATTCCGATCAGGAATCCGACGATCCTCCGCCAGAACCACACACCCCTCAGCGCCAAGCCGACTGGTATCCGCCCGACTTGCCCACTCGACCGGTCTTTGTCCGGCCAGGGCAACGGCTGATCGACGCCCTGAATGGACAGCTCGACCCTGGTGTCCGATACGCCGTCTTCGAAACCCGCCCAGAAGATGGTTCGACCATCCAGCGCTCCGAGGTCTACACCGGCGAACGAGATGCCAATGGCGACGTCAAGATCACGCATGTCAGCGGCGATGTAAACAACAAGCGGACGTATGAGAACGACCCACCCAGCGACATCAACGACGCTGCGGTCAATCCGGATCTGACCTTCGGGCCGGGCGATCCCATCTCCGATGGGACGACCGTCCGGGCGGACACCGGCGACGGCGAGTTCGTCCATCAACTGAACGAGGATGGGACGCCACGCCGTGCGGTCGATTGGGACCCCCCTGCCGATTGCCGCACCGAGCCACGGAAGCATGACCCGAAGACCGGGCCATTCAGTCTGCGCGACGACTTGGACCCGAAAACTCGGTATGTCGTACACGACGAGGACAACAATTGGCTCGGCACATTCTGGACGAACGAAACCGGAGAAATTTCGCATATCCAGACTTGGACCGCCGCCGCAACGAATGCAGTCGAGACCGGAGCGACCCGCCCCAGCAGCCGGTACCCATCGAGGCCGACATATACGAATCCGGAGCTCGGAAACCGGAGGGAACACCTAGAACTGGACGAGAAACGCGATAACGGCGAAATAATAAAACGGAATCGCGTTCCAAGGCCGAACATCAAAGTCGCGGTCTCCGCACCGGTCCGAGACACGGCTACCAACAAACTGGTGCACCCCACGGAAACGGACCCGGTTCGTCAAATTTACGAGACCGACAAGAATGGCGATACGGCATCCACACATCGAGACGATGCATATGTCAAAGCCGAAGAGGACGAACGGCAGCGGGACACGACGCTACAAGGATTAGGAAACTCCATAGGCCGTCAAGAGTACGACACCAAAGATATGGATGGCGGACATGCGCATGGCGACGAGGCCGGCGGCCCGCCCGAGCTCATCAACTATGTCCCGCAGTGGTCGCCCGAGAATCGAAAGTTGAAAAAATTCCGGCTCATATCGGACGACATCTGGTTCCGGATGGAGAGGGATCTCACGGCACGGTCCAAAATACCTGGCACCAAAGTGCACGGGCCCGACATATTCTATGAGCGTACGTCGAAAAAGCGGACACCAAACCGAATACATGTAAGATGGTTCGAGGTAAAAACCGAGCAGATCATCACCGGCGATCCGCCACAGACGGTAACCCGCACTATGTACGAGGCTCATTATCGAACGTTCGAAAATGTTCCGAGGAAACCACCGCCCAGCGGTGGTGCAACAAGTGGGGGTGGCACCTAGACACGGAACGTGTACGATGACGCACAGTAAATACTTCGAACAAGGCAGGATAGATAATTGGCGGAGCCAGGTGACCCGGATTATGCAGGTCCAGAATTGCCAGACAATGAGACTCGAGAAAAAAGAATTGAATTGTCGATTGCATACATCGTGGACGGGCTGAAGCGCGCGGCGCCAGCAGGTTGGCGCCGGATCGACCTGCGTTCGAATATTACTCTGAGCGTGAGCGACGCCCGACTGCGCGTTTTCGTCGATGACACCATCGGGCAGCCCATGGAGATGCCTGAGCAAGGTTTCGGCGCCCTACGAGAGCATCGGCACCTCAGCTGGACTCCCGAGCGAGGGACTTGGCTGTCGGCGCGGATCATGTTGACTCCTGATCAACCGCCCTTTGTGAGTTTCAATTGGGACCACCTGCCGGACTGGAGTCCAACGGTGCCGCCCGAGGTGTATCGCGAAGACTTCGAGTTCTACCCGCGGCCAGCTGTGCCCGCTTGGCTCGAAACAATCTGACCGAGAATCGATCAGCCACACGATGGAGGACGTGACAGCATGAGTTCCGAAGGCCTGAACTCACCCGGCGAACTCGAAGTAGTCAACAGCTTGGTTACCTTGCTGCACCACTACTTACCGTCGGATTGGACGATTCTGGTCCAGAAGTACCGTGCGCTGGGTCAGCATTCACAGACTCCGGCAATGGTCTGGGGTCTGGACAATCAGATGCGCGCCTGGCGTCCGCCCGCGGCGGCGACTGCACTTTTCGATCGCCTGCGGCAGATTTCCGCACGCCCGGGCCGAGGGGCCTGGTTGAGCATGGACCTGACGCTGCGTTTTCCCGAAGCGTACGAAATCGCCTATTTCTGGGATGAGGACGCCGGTTGGGGCCGCTATACCCCGGGATCCGAAGCCTTTCGACAAGAGCTGGAACGATTTCCACGCGATAGCGCACACATCCCCGACTGGTTTCAAGCCGGACTGGACTCCAACGAGCGCCCACCCACATCATTAGGCGAACGTTTCCGAATGGCACGCCCGGTTGACCAATGGCAACCTGGTCGGCCACCCGTCGTGAACCGCAACCCGCTCCCAGCCGGCCTGCGGCAACCAGTGCTCGACTACCTGGAATCAGCACCGATCTGCTACTCCCAGGATGGGATGATGCCAGACCTGTTCGATCCAGACTTCCCTAATGGGCCGGCATGCATCCCTCATGCCTGGCACACCGACGGCACCTGGATCTGGCCGGCCCAGGTGCCGTTCTTCCTGCGAAACCACAATGTCTCGCCTGAGGCGGATCTGGTAACGCACATTTCGTTCAACAACTACGAATTACCTACTGTCGACCAGGCGACTCTGGAAGCCGCCGAAGCGCGGGTGCCGGGTTTGAGAGCTGCGAAGCGGCAATCCAATTGATGACCCTGTGGCCGCGGAGTTCGAAACAAGCCAACGGCCACACGGTGATCCGTGCGGCCGTTGGTGAAATCGGTGCGGTCAGCTCAGTTTCAGGGAGCGGCCGATGATTTCCTTCATGATCTCGGTGGTGCCGCCGTAGATGGTTTGGACGCGGGCGTCCATGTAGGCCTTGGCAATCGGGTACTCCTTCATGTATCCGTAGCCGCCGTGGAGCTGGAGGCAGCGGTCGATGAGGTCTACCTGTTCTTCGGTGCTCCACCATTTGGCCATGGCGGCGTCTTCGACGGAGAGCTTGCCGGCGTTGAGGTCTTCGATGAAGCGGTCGACCATGAGGCGCACGGCGGTGGTTTTGGTGGCGAGTTCGGCCAGGACGAAGCGGGTGTTCTGCAGGGCGCCGATGGGCTTGCCGAACGCTTTGCGGTCGCGGACGTACTGGATGGTCATGTTCAGGCAGGCTTCCATGGCGCCGGCGGCCATGACGGCGATGGACAGGCGCTCCTGGGGCAGGTTCTGCATGAGGTGGATGAAGCCCATGCCTTCGGTGCCGAGCAGGTTCTTGCCGGGGACGCGGACGTCGGTGAACGAGAGTTCCGCGGTGTCTTGGGCTTTGAGGCCGAGCTTGTCGAGGTTGGCGCCGCGCTCGAAGCCGGGCATGCCGCGTTCGACGACGAGCAGGCTGAAGCCCATCGCGCCCTTCTCGGGGTCGGTCTGGGCGACCACGATGACGATGTCGGCGTTGATGCCGTTGGTGATGAAGGTCTTGGCGCCGTTGAGGATCCAGTCGTCGCCGTCCTTGACCGCGCGGGTCTTGATGCCCTGCAGGTCGGAGCCGGTGCCGGGCTCGGTCATGGCGATGGCCGTGATGATCTCGCCGGAACAGAAGCCGGGCAGCCAGCGCTGCTTCTGCTCGTCGTTGGCCAGCTCCAGCAGATACGGCGCGATGACGTCGTTGTGCAGGGTGAAGCCGAGACCCGAGTACTGACCGTTCACGGTCTCCTCGGTGACGATGGCGTTGTAGCGGAAGTCCTTGACGCCGCCGCCGCCGAATACCTCCGGCACCGCCATGCCGAGGAAGCCCTGCTTACCCGCCTCGAGCCAGACGTCGCGGTCGACGATGCCCTGCTCTTCCCACTGCGCGTGGTTCGGGGCGACATGCTGATCGAGAAACTTGCGGAACGACTCCCGGAACAAATCGTGTTCGGGCTCGAACAGTGTGCGCTCCACACCAACCTCCTAGTGACCACACCCGGGCGGTCCACACCGACCCGTCGTTGCCACTACGGTACCCCGAACGAGAACGGCAGTTCACTTCTGGGGCCGAAACAATCGCCCCACCTGGTCATCAGACGAACGAACGGGGCAATTGAAGTGGGAAGTTCGAATCAGGCGGGCAGGCCCATACCCTGCGCCAGGACCGGCCAGGACTTACGGAACGCGTCCTCCCAGTAGCCCCAGGAGTGGGTGCCGACCGGAGTGAAGTCATAGGTGGCGGGGATGCCGAGTTCGTTCAGCCGGTTCTGCAGATTGTGCGATCCCCAGTTGGTCGCGCCCTCCAGCGCGCCGCCGAGGGTGACCTGGTTGGCCAATCCGCCGGGACCAGGCAGCGCGTACTCGCCGTCGAGGGTGTCCCAGGGGCCGGGCAGACCGGAGCCGCTGGAGATGAACAGGTTCGTGCCGCGCAGCCGATCGGCGTGCAGCAGCGGATCGTTCTCGGCCCACATCGGGTCGCCCTTGGGGCCGTACATGTTGTCGGGGTTGCCGCCGCCGGCCCGCACGACGGTGCTGACGAAGTCGTAGCCGACCGGGTCGCTGATCTGCGCGGCGCCGCTGTAGGCGGCGACGGAGGCGAACAGGCCCGGTTTCGCCTCGGCCAGTTGCAGCACCGAGGTGCCCGACATCGACAGTCCGGCAATGGCATTGGCCCCGCTGGTGCCCAGCGCCGCGTCGATCAACGGTGGCAGTTCCTCGGTGAGGAAGGTCTTCCATTTGTTGACGCCGAGTTCCGGGTCGTCCTTGATCCAGTCGGTGTAGTAGCTGAATTTGCCGCCGACCGGCTGGATCACGTTCACGTCTTTACCGGCGAGGAACTGCGGAACTTTGGTCTGCGCTGCCCAGGTCGCCTTGTCCTCGCCGCCGCCCGCGCCGGCGAGCAGGTACAGCGTCGGGCGCGGGACCGAGGCGTCGTTCGGGCGTTGGACGTCGATCTCGATGTTCTTGTCCATCGCGGCCGAGTAGACCTGCAGTTCGATGGTGCGGTCGTCTTCGATCTTGTAACCGGCGATGCGTGAGCCGTCTGCGGACTGCGGGGTGGCCAGCAGATGACCGGAGGCGATGATCGGATCCACCGGGGTCGCGGCGGTCACCACACCCGCCGAGGCGAGGCTCACGCCGCATGCCACGGCTACCGCGCCTGCCAGTACCGCCGATTTCTTCCTGAACCAAGCCATGGCGGCAACCGTACGGAACTGTTGCTGAGAGGTAGCTCAGGGAATTATCAGCGGACCATCAGCCGGTAGCCGTAACGCTTCGCGGAGCCCGTGCTGAGTGCGCGCTTCGGTCACGGAACCCGGCTGGCGCGACACACCAGGTTCGCGCGAAAATGCGACGCGGATCACGTCGGCGATCGCGCAAACCGGTGCGGTCACCGGGCTTTCGCCCGGATCGGCACCGGCTGCCCTGGCTATACGGGCAGCATCCGGCGGAGCCGTCCGCTCAGCGTCCGGCCCGGATCCCGGTCCCGCTCGGCGAGCAGGAACTTGATCTCTTCCTCCAAGGCCTTGCGCACCACGTCGCGCAGTTCGGCCGCCGCGGCTTCGACGTTGTCCTCGTCGCGCCACGGTTCCGGATCGATCGGCGCGCCCGCGGAGAAGTAGAACCGCTCCGGACGCGGGATCAGCGTCGGCCCGAGCCCGCGGATCAGCGGCGGCGTCAGGTTCGACTTCAACCCGACCGCCTCGACCACTTTGCGCAGCGGGCTCATCACCGGATGCTGCCCGTCGAAGACGACCTCGTACATGTCGTCGCCGCCGATCATCGCGATCGGCACGATCGTCGCGCCCGCCTCGATCGCCATCTGCGCGAACCCGGTACGACCGGTCCAGTCCAGGATGTATTTCTGGTCGCCCTTGCGCCCGACCGCTTCTCGTCCGCCGCCCGGGAAAACGATCAGCGCTTCACCGCGCCGCAGCAGCGCCGTGCAGTTGCGGCGGTTGCCGCGCACGATGCCGAAATGGTGCATGAAGTCGCGCAGCCCCGGCACGTTGACCAGCACGTCCTCGGCGAGCCCCCGCAGCAGCCGACCGCGGCGGCGCAGCACCTCGGTCATCAGCACCGGCACGTCCATGCCGCCCATCAGCGTGTGGTTACCGACCAGCAGCACGGGGCCGTCGGCGGGAATGTTGTCCAGGCCGTAGAACTTCGGACTGGTCCAGGCCCGGGTGGGCGCGGTCAGCGCGTCGAGCACGGTCTTATCGGTCTCACTCAAGGTCACCTCGAGCGGAGCTCCATCGGACAGAACTGCCTTAACAGGCAAGGATTCAGGCATCGGTGTCCCCATCGAATGTCGGATCCCAGCACATCGTCGTATTGGAATGATTTCCCCTGCGCCGCAGCTAGATACGGCCCTGTGCGCCATAGATTACCGCATGTGGCTGCAACGGGTTACAGGTGTCGGGTACCCGTTGACGGCGCTAGAAACCTGACGTCCCGGTCACATCGATAGCTGCGCGCGGCGCAAGATCAGGACCGCAGGTCTGAATTCGCCGCACCATGGCGTCCGGCCGCACATACCCAACCGCGACTCCACCGACACGATCGCACCGGCTAACTGACGAGCAACCGTGTGTGGTCGCCGACCACACACGGTTGCTCGAAATCCCACCTGCCGTGGGTTACTCCGCGTCGGGATCCGCACCGTTGGTGGACGCGTGCGCGTACTCCGACAGCGCCGCCGCCAGCGAATGCGGCACCCGGGCATGCACCCTGGTCCCACCCTCTTCGTGGGTGGAGCCGATGATGCGACCGTCGGCGTGAATGCGGGCCAGCAGATCGCCCCGGGTGTAGGGCAGCAGGACGCTGACCTCCACATCGAGGCCGCCGAGCACCTCGGCGAGCCGGTCCCGCAGTTCCTGCAGCCCGGCTCCGGTGCGCGCCGAGACGAACACCGCGTCGGGGAGCATGGCGCGCAGGCGGGTCAGCTCCGTCGGATCGGCGTTGTCGATCTTGTTGACCACCAGCAGTTCCGGCGGCGCGACGGTGCCCTGCTCCTTGATCACATCGGTGATCACTTCGCGGACCGCGTTGATCTGGCCCGAGGGCATCGGGTCGGAACCGTCGACGACGTGCAGCAGCAGATCGGCGCCGGTCACCTCCTCCAGGGTCGAGCGGAAGGCCTCGACCAGCTGGGTCGGCAGGTGCCGCACGAAACCGACGGTGTCGGTGAAGACGACCTCGCGGCCGTCGTCGAGCGCGGCCCGGCGAGTGGTCGGGTCCAGGGTGGCGAACAGCGCGTCCTGCACCAGCAGACCGGCGCCGGTGAGGCTGTTCATCAGACTCGACTTGCCCGCGTTGGTGTAGCCGACGATCGCCACCGAGGGGATGCCGCTGCCGGTGCGGCGGGCCCGCTTGGTGTCGCGCGCGGTCTTCATCTCCCGAATCTCGCGGCGCAGCTTGGCCATTCGCTCGCGGATGCGACGGCGATCGGTTTCGATCTTCGTCTCACCGGGACCACGCAAACCCACGCCGCCGTTGCTGCCGGCCCGGCCGCCGGCCTGCCGGGACATGGACTCACCCCAGCCGCGCAGACGCGGCAGCATGTATTCCATCTGGGCGAGCGCGACCTGCGCCTTGCCCTCGCTGGAGGTGGCGTGCTGGGCGAAGATGTCCAGGATCAGGGCGGTCCGGTCGATCACCTTGACCTTGACGACCTTCTCCAGCGCGGTCAGCTGCGCGGGGGTCAGTTCACCGTCGCAGATCACCGTGTCGGCGCCGGTGTCGAGGACCACGGCGCGCAGTTCGTCGGCCTTGCCGGAACCGATATAGGTGGCCGGGTCCGGCTTGTCGCGACGCTGGATCAGCGCTTCGAGCACCTCCGAGCCGGCGGTTTCGGCGAGCAGGGCCAGTTCGGCCATGCTCGCGTCGGCCTGCGCGGCGGAGCCGGTGGTCCAGACTCCGACCAGCACGACGCGCTCCAGGCGCAACTGGCGGTACTCGACCTCGGTGATGTCGGTGAGCTCGGTGGACAGACCGGCGACACGGCGCAGCGAGCTGCGCTCCTCGACCTGCATTTCGCCGATCGTCGGGTCGTGCCCGCCGGGCTCGTTGGCCCACCCGGAATGGGCGGTACCTTTCAGTCGCTCTTCCCGCGCCGCCATGCGGGCGGCGTGTTCGGCGACCACATCGCGGGAATCCGCGGTGCTCCCGGCCGCCTCGGTGAAGTCCTCACCCTCGGCCGGAGTCATGTCAAAAGTCTCTGAGTTCGTCATACGCCCTCCATGCTGCCACGTTGCCACGCCGTGGTGCACACCAAAGTTTGCGGCGCGTCCTGCGACGGGCCGATGAGTGTCAGGTCTGCAAGATCAACCGGAACCGGTGGCGGCATCGAACGAGTGGCGCCCGCCCAGGCGTTCCGATGATCTTGATGCGATAGCACTGCCGCCAGGATCGCGCGCCATCAGAAGGGCGCGGGCGGCGGGATTCGGACCAGCGGTGCGCGTCGGATCAGCGCGCTGGAGACGGGATGCCCGTGTCTCAGTGCGCGTTTCATCGAGACGCGGTCGCTGGTGCAGATCAGGTGAGTGCTGCGAATTTCCCGTACATGCGCCCTACGGTACTGCGCGGGCGGGCCACACCGCATCTTCTTTTTCCTGACATCGACCGGCCCGCTGACTAGGCCGAGCTGCTCCGCGACTTGTACCACTGGTACGCCTGGACGATCGGCAGGATGAACGCGTAGAAGAACATCATGTAGTTCCCGCCTTCGAACAGGAAGCCGAGGTAGATGGCGTAGCCGGTGAACAGCACGCCGAAGACGATGTTCAGCACCTGCGAGAGAGTGCCCGCGCCCTTGGAGAACGACATGGCGAGCATGGCCAAGCCGCTGCCGAACAAGAACACGACATACCAAGCGAACTCCGGGTCGGCGGAGAAGTCGAGATTCACGGGATCACCCAATCAGTTTGTGGTTACACAGAGTTGGGTGATTCCGATAGAGCCCCCCGAACGGGACTATCGTGCCATTCGGTTTGTTTTACCGCAAAGCAGGGTCAGTGCAGGACGCTGTACACGGCGGACAGGACGAAGCCGTGGTCGACGACCTCGCAGTTGACCGTGCCCTGATAGCCGATCCCGCAGGTGGTTTGGTCGTGGGTGATCTTGTGGCCTTCCGGCAGCACCTTGGCCTCCGGATGGGTGAAGGTCTGCTCGGCCGAGTACACGAAATTCGCGGCCTCCCACCGCGCCACCCGCAGTTGGTTGGTGCCGGCCGGAGCATCCATCGAGACCGCGTCACAGCCGGTGTACCCGTTGTTCCAGTAGATGGCGCAGTTCCGGCCGTCCGGGGTCTTGAAGAAGACGGTGCCCTTGTAGGCGGGGTCCGCGACGAAGTAGTCGGCCGGATTCACCGGGGTGTAGTTGTCGAGGTCACCGTTGGCGACGGCGGGCGCGGCGGTCGCGCCCAGTCCCGCGGCCAGTGCGGCGACAGAACAAGCGAGAAGTGCGGATCGGCTGGACATGGCGTGTTCCTTCCCAGATGGTGTGGTGCACGTACTGTTCGAGCCCCGGCAATAGTTGTTGCCGCCCCACTCCGTTCGTCGGTTACGGGAACTGATTCGTTAGCGGAGACACCCCTGCCGTCAGAGGCTCGCCCACCACGACCCCGCCAGCTGACCGGTCGCCACCAGCACGGACGGGCCGCGCAAGGTCGCCGCGCCGTTCGCGAGGGCGACGGTGACCTGACCACCCGGCACGCGCACGATCACCTGGCCGGTATCCGCCTGGATGTCGAAACCCTGATGCGCCAAGGCGGCAGCCGCGGTGGCGACGGTTCCGGTTCCGCAGGAACGGGTTTCGCCGACGCCGCGCTCGTAGACGCGCATATCCACCGCGCCGTCCGCGTCCAGCGGGGTGAGGATTTCGACGTTGACGCCACGCGGAAAGAGCTCGGGGTCGAAGCCGGGGGAAACGGACAGATCGAGTTTGGTCAGCGCCTCGGCGGTCAGATTCGGGTCGACGCAGGCCAGGTGCGGATTGCCGACGTCGATGCCGATACCCGGATAAGCGCCGCCGGCGATGGTCGCGGTCGAGGGGCCCAGCTCGCGGACCTGTCCCATGGCGACGGTGACCTCCGCGTGCACAGCGTCCGCCGCGTGCACGGTGACCGGGCGGGCGCCGCCGCGGCTGCCGACCACATACCGGTCGCGGGTTTCCAGGCCCTTCGCGGCCAGGTAATGGGCGAAAACCCGGACACCATTGCCGCACATTTCGGCGATGGAGCCGTCCGCGTTGCGGTAATCCATGAACCAGTCGTCGCCGGCGACGCCCTCGGGAAGCTCGGTGAGCACGCCCGCGTCCAGCAGCGCGCCGGCGCGCGCCACCCGGAGCACGCCGTCCGCGCCGAGACCGCGCTGCCGGTCGCAGAGCGCGGCGACGCGCTCGACGGTCAGGTCGAGGCGGACATCGAGGTCCGGCAGCACCACGAAATCGTTCTGGGTGCCGTGTCCCTTGGTGAACTCGATATCGGCCACGTTCCTCGTCTCCTCGCTACTCATCGGGCAAACGTCCGGCGTTGCCGGGAAATTTCATACAGCGCGACCGCGCCCGCCGAGGGTGCGCCCAGCGAGCTGGCGGTGCCGCCCATCGGGATGGACACCAGATCGTCGCAGGCCTCCAGCCACGCCTGGCTCATGCCGCTGGTCTCGTTGCCGATCACCAGGATGGTGGCCTCGCTGAAATCCTGATCGAAGATCGCGTGCGTGCCGTGCTCGTCGGTGCCGACGATGCGGGTGGGGATGCCGCGCTGGATCTGCCGGTCCCGGAAGGCGACGACCTGGGCAGCGCCCGGGGCCCGCAGCACCGGCATCGCGAACAGCGAGCCGGTGGAGGCGCGGACGGCCTGCGGGTCGTACTGGTCGGCGCCGTGGCCGGTGACGATCACGCCGTCGGCACCGAAGGCGTCGGCCGAACGGATCAGGGTGCCCAGATTGCCGGGCGAGTTGGGGCGATCGAACACCACGACGATCGGGAAATCTCCCGGTTCGCCGGGTTCGAAGGTGTCGAGGCGGTCCTGCCGGGATGCCGCGACGGCGACCACCTCCGGTGTGCCCGTGGACTTCTCGCCGAGCTCGGCCATCAATTCCGGGACCAGGCCGACGCAGGGCACGTCGGTGGTGTCGAGCAACTCCCTTGCCCAGCTGGACAATTCGGGAGCACCGAGGCGGTACAGCAGGGTTTCCAGCGGCCAGCCGTTGGCGATCGCCTGGGTGATCGGCCGCACGCCCTGGACCAGGAACTTCGAGTCCCGGTTGCGGGTGTTGCGATTGGTCAGATACGCCTGCCAGACCTGGACCGAGGCGTTGCGGGTGCTCACTCGCTTGCCGCCGTCGTCTTCGGGCCGGCCCGGCCGGTGCCGGGAATTCTGGGTCACTGCGCTGTCCGTTCCGTCGCTTCGGGCCGGTCGGCGGCCTGCGGGCCGCTTCCAGCGAGAGAGGTTGTAGCACTGGATGATTCGAGGAGCCCGAGCGCGGTGGCGACCAGATCCGGGTCGGCGCCGTTCACCCAGCGCACCCGCGGATCCCGGCGGAACCAGGAGCGTTGCCGCCGCACATAGCGCCGGGTGCCGATCAGGGTGCGTTCCCGCGCCTGGGCCAGGTCGTACTCGTCGTCGAGGTAAGCCAGAACCTGCGCGTAGCCGATGGCGCGGCGAGCGGTGACGCCGTCGCGCAGACCCTTGCCGATCAGGGCCTGGACCTCCTCGACGAGACCGGCGTCGAACATCAGCGCGGTGCGCAGTTCGATCCGGGCATCGAGTTCGGCGGTGTCCCGGTCTACGCCGATGATCGTTGTGCCCCAACGAGGTTCGCCGATCGTGGGGGCGGAGGCCGCGAACGGCTTGCCGGTGAGCTCGACCACCTCGAGGGCGCGCACCATCCGGCGGCCGTCGGTGGGCAGGATGGTCGCGGCGGCGGCCGGATCGGACTTCGTCAACTCCGCGTGCACCGCGGCGACGCCCCGCTCCGCCAGCACCGCCTCCCAGCGCGCCCGGACCACGGGGTCGGTGGCCGGGAACTCCCAATTGTCCAGCAGCGCTTGGACATACATCATCGAGCCGCCGACGATCACCGGGACGTGACCGCGCGCCATGATCGACTCGACGTCGGCGATGGCGGCGGTCTGATAGGCGGCGACAGTCGCGTATTCGGTCACGTCGAGCACGTCGAGTTGATGGTGCGGAATACCCCGCCGTTGTGCCACCGGCAGTTTCGCGGTCCCGATGTCCATGCCGCGATACAGCTGCATCGCGTCGATATTGACGATCTCGCCGCCGAATCGCTCCGCCAGCTCCAGACCCAGATCGGATTTGCCGGTGGCGGTCGGTCCGACCACCGCGATCGGCGTAATCCCGGCTGTCACGACACACCTCCCGCGCTACCGGCGCTCGATCGTGCGGCACCACCCGGATGCCACAGCCCGACGTGGTAGCCAACGCCGAAAGGGGCGTCCTGATAAAGGGTTTCGGCCTTTCCGACGGCCGAGTCCGCGGCGAAGAGACCCGCCAGCACCTGATACGCCGCGCGACCGGAGATACCGAGGTCTGCGCAGTGCGCCGGATCCAGCGCGCGCAATGCGTCGGCGTCTCCTGCCGCCAAGGCATTGTCCAGTTCTTCCTGTACCGCGGCCGCCTGCGGATTCAAGTAGCCCGGCGACTTGACGGTCAGTTTCGACGAACCATCCGCGATCACCAGCACCCCGACCGGGGTCCGACCGTGATCGAAACCGGCACGCAGCCCGGCGCCGAACCGCACACAATCATCCGCGGAACAATCGGCTTCGACGAACCACACCGTCGGTTCCGCATCGGGCGCTACCTGCCCTCGAGCCCAAGCCGCGATCAGCGCCGGCAGCGGCCACGCCGGATCGGGTGTGACGGGCTCGGCGAGATCCGCGGCAGCACCGCTCTCGCCGAGCAGGGCGGCAGCGGACAACCCCACCCGCACATCCGCCCCGAAACCCCGGAAGGTCCCGATTCCGTCGCGCGGGCCCAGGCTGCGCTGCCCGGAATCACCGATCCCGACGACCACCCACTCCCCCGCGGCATCCAGCGCGCGCACCGCCGCCAGCACGGCTTCGCGCAGGGGCGCGACCGGATCCGCGCCGGTGCGCGCGACCGCCCCGCCGAGCTCGGGAACCAGGATCGGCGGCGACGGGACCAGGGCCGCTAGGGAGAACACTCCGTAAACGGTAGTCGTTGCCGTCTACGGCCTTGCGCGGCACCGGGTGCGCCGACGCGGGGAACCCGCGGACCCCGCCGCGCCGCCAGCTCGAGTGTCTCTGCGTCAATCCGAGCCGGGGATTGATAGTCTCGAGGTGCTACAACCCAGGTCATCACGGGTTGACATCCACCGGATTTCACCGGGGGAGAGCGTGGATCGAGGGTCTCGAAGAGCTCGGACCGGGTTCAATGGAATGAGCTAGGGCGTAACCAGGCAGCCGTGACGCGCGGCAAGGACGGAGAGCAATGAGCGACAGCAACGGAACCGCGAAGGCCACCCAGCAGAGTTCACCCACCCCACCGGCTCCGCAAGCTCCGCCGGCTGCCGACCCCCAGGCCTCCGCAAACCCCACCCCCGGCCCGCGCCCGTCCGGCGCCCCCAAACCCGGCGGCCCCACCCCCCACCCCAAGCCGCATGCGATGAAGCCCGCTCCGGGCCCGGCCCAGCCGCACCCGCATCCCGTCGTCGTGCCCTCCGTCACCGATCCCAGCGCCTGGGGCCGGGTCGACGAGGACGGCACCGCCTGGGTGAAAACCGCTGAGGGCGAACGGGTTGTCGGATCCTGGCAGGCCGGTGACGCCGCCGAGGGGCTGGCGCATTTCGGTCGCCGCTTCGACGATCTGGCCACCGAGGTGGCGTTGCTGGAAGCGCGCCTGGCCGCCGGCGCGGATGCCCGCAAGACCAAGGCCGCCGCCGTCACGCTGGCCGAATCGCTGCCCACCGCCGCCGTGATCGGCGATGTCGAGGGGCTGGCGCGCCGCTTGCAGGCGATCGCCGAGCACTCCGAAGAGGCCGCCGCGCACGCCAAGGAGGAGAAGGAACGCGCCAAGCACGAGCACACCGAGCGCAAGGAAACGCTGTGCGCGGAGGCCGAGAAGATTGCCGCCGAGTCCACCCAGTGGAAGGCCGCCGGTGATCGGCTGCGCGAAATCCTCGACGAGTGGAAGTCGATCCGCGGGGTGGATCGCAAGGTCGACGACGCCCTGTGGAAGCGGTACTCCAAGGCCCGGGAGGCGTTCAACCGGCGGCGCGGCGCGCACTTCGCCGAGCTGGACCGGGAACGCGCCGCCGCGAAGACCCGCAAGGAAGAGCTGTGCGTGCGGGCCGAGGAGCTGTCCGGCTCCACCGATTGGAGCGGCACCGCCGCCGTCTTCCGCGATCTGCTGACCGAATGGAAAGCCGCGGGCCGCGCCCCCCGCGAAGCCGACGAGGCGCTGTGGCGGCGTTTCAAGAGCGCCCAGGACGTGTTCTTCGCCGCCCGCAACGCGGCGGTCTCCGAACGCGACGCCGAGTTCGAGCACAACGCCACCGCCAAGGAAGAGCTGCTGCGCGCCTACGAGCACATCGACCCGGCCGGCGGCCTGGACAGCGCCCGCGCCGCGCTGCGCGAACTCCAGGACAAATGGGACGCCATCGGCAAGGTCCCCCGCGAACGCATGCAGGAACTCGAAGGCAAGCTCCGCACCATCGAGAAGCGCGTCCGCGAGGCCGCCGACGCGCAGTGGCGCCGCAGCGACCCCGAAGCCATGGCCCGCGCCGCCCAGTTCCGCGAACGCGTCGCCCAGTTCGAGGAACAAGCCGCGAAAGCCCAAGCCGCCGGCAACAAGCGCGACGCCGAGAAGGCCCTCGCCCAAGCCCAACAGTGGCGGGAGTGGGCCGAAGCCGCCGAAGGCGCTGTCAGCAACCTCTGACCCAGGCCCCAACCACGATCATCCGGAACCGAGGGCGGCACAGCCTCCGCCGCCAGTTCCGGATGATCTTGTTTGTGGAGAGAGTGTGGCGGGGTTGGGCGGGTGTGGTTGGGGCGCAACGGCGTAGCGGGTTGAGCCGATAACGTCAGCATGGTGCGGCAAGTATGGGATTCCTGGGGCGACGTGCTGGTTGTCTGGGCGTTGGCGGTGCCGATGCTGATAGTTGGCGCGGGGCTGGTGTTTCGGGCGCGGGTGAGGCAGGGGCGCGCGCCGGAGCAGGCATTTCGGGATACGGCGGCCGAGGCGGGGATCCTCGGGGGGACGTTGCCGTGGGTGTGGATGATCTTGACGCCGGCGGACGGTGAGCGGCAGGTGATTCTGGTTCCGTTGCGGGATTTGTTCGAGACGCTGACCGAGGCGTCGAGCAACACCGTGGTGCAGGTGACGGCGAATATGGTGCTGTTTCTGCCGTTGGGTTTCCTACTGCCGCTGCGGTTTCCGCGGTGTGCGGGCGTGCTGCGGATGACACTGGTCGGGGCGGGGTTGTCGGCCTCGCTCGAGATCGCCCAGTACGTCCTGGATCTGGGGCGCTACACCTCGATCGACGACGTGCTGATGAACGCGGCGGGCGCGGGGATCGGGGCCTATCTGGCCCGGTCGCACTCCAGGCGCGCGGCACCCGACCGCTCCTACAGCGCCCGGATTCTCGCCAAGATCGGGTGAGACTATTCGCCGGTGAGGCGGCGGCGGTCGCGTTCTTCGGCTTCGGCGGCGGCGATGCGGCGCTGTTCCTCGGCGGCCAGTTGCAGGGTGGTGCGGCTCCAGACGACGCGGATCCAGTGGAAGGTCAGCACCATGATGGCGAGGGTGCCCAGGATCAGGCCCAGGCCGGGGCCGGAACTCTGGATGTTGCCCAGGCCGGGGGTCTGGCGGTGCCAGATCGAGAACACGCCGAACGCGCAGCCGACGGCCGATCCGGCGACCGCGATCCAGGCCAGCACCCACCGGCGGGTCATCAGGGCCAGCAGCGAGAAACCGATGCCGAAGACCACGCCGAACCAGACGAACAGGCGCGAGGGCAGGCCGATGTGCTCGAGCCGGGTGACGTCGGTGCCGAGCAGCACGTCGAAGCCGCGGGCGGCGCCGGCATGCGGCAGCACGAACGACAACAGCAGCACGAACACCGCGCCCGCTACCACCATCGCGCGCATCCCCGGATCGATCTCCCCGGCGATCCGCCGCTCGACGGAGTCCAGTTCGGCACGGAACTGTTCGAAGTCCTTGCTGCTGTCGACCGAGTTCACAGAACCCTCGTCTCCTTCGGCTGAATCGGCGGCGCCTGGCGTGTCCACTGTGCCATCCCCGCTCCCAGCCCGATCAGCCGCCCCACTACGTCCAGTAGTAGCGTCGTCCCGATCGTCGCGCGCCGCGCCGCCGTTCATGTCACCTCCTGCGTTGTCCCCGGTAGTACCACAGCGGCCTAATCCTCGTCGAAGAAGGCAGCGTCGGACTGCTTAGGCGGCAGCGGCTGCTGGGGCTCCCGGTCTCCGGAGTCGTCCGGCGGACGCCGCACCCACACCGTCACCGGATCCCACCGGCCCACCTTGGCCCCGGGCAGCGGTTGCTGCCGAGTCACGATGCCGTGCATCAGCGGTTCCGGACTGTCCGGATCCGGTCCGACCAGCAGCAGCCCCAGATCATGGCCGAGCAGCCACGCGTCCAGCGCTTGCATCCCGCAGAAATCCGGCACCTCGATCGATGCGTCAGCCACTTCGATTCACCCCTGATCAAGGCTAGCGCCCAACGGATTCCGGCGGTAGCGATCAATCCTGATCGAAGAAGGCGATATCCGCGTCCAGGGCCGACACGTCGTGCAGATCCGGGACCTCGACGGTGGGCTGTTGCATTCCGATCACCCCCGCCGTCCACGCTACCGGCGGAGACGCTGCCGCTCAACGGCTTTCACGGTGGTGCGCCTCAGCTGGCGCAACCAGTCGAGCAGCCCGACGCGGCGACCGGTTCCAGGATCGGCGCGCCGATGCGGGGCAGGCCGAGCCCGACGCCGATCGGTTCGGTCTTCGGGGTGACGCCGCGCTCGTGCGCGTCTCCCGCACGGGTGCGGCGATGCGACTTGATCGGCGAATCGGCGATCAGGAAGTGCGGCGCGGCCTCGGTGACGTCGACGACGACGACATCGCCCGGCCGAATCGTCTCGTCCGTCCCGCCGGGGCGGAAGTGCACGAGCCGCCCGTCCCGGGCCCGACCGCTCATCCGGGCGGTGGCGGCGTTCTTCTTCCCCGCACCCTCGGCGACCAGCAACTCCACCTCGGTGCCGATCAGCTCCCGGTTGGCCTCGAGGCAGACTTCCTCCTGGAGCGCGATCAACCGGTTGTAGCGTTCCTGCACAACGGCTTTCGGCAGCTGATCCGGCATGTCCGCGGCGGGCGTGCCAGGGCGGATCGAGTACTGGAAGGTGTAGGCGCTGGTGAAACGCGCCTGACGGACCACGTCCAGGGTTTCCTGGAAGTCCTCCTCGGTTTCGCCGGGGAAGCCGACGATGATGTCGGTGGTGATGGCGGCGTGCGGCATGGCGGCGCGCACCTTCTCGATGATCCCGAGGTAGCGCGACTTGCGGTAGGAGCGCCGCATCGCCTTGAGCACGCGATCGGACCCGGACTGCAACGGCATGTGCAGCTGCGGACAGATGTTCGGGGTCTCGGCCATGGCTTCGATGACGTCGTCGGTGAATTCGGCCGGATGCGGCGAGGTGAAGCGGACCCGTTCGAGACCGTCGATCGTGCCGCAGGCGCGCAGCAGCTTCGCGAAAGCGGATCGGTCGCGCGGTTCGGATTCGTCGACGAAGTTCACGCCGTAGGAGTTCACGTTCTGGCCGAGCAGGGTCACCTCGAGCACGCCCTGGTCGACGAGCGCCTGCACCTCGGCCAGCACGTCACCCGGACGCCGGTCGACCTCTTTGCCGCGCAGCGCCGGCACGATGCAGAACGTGCAGGTGTTGTTGCAGCCCACCGAGATCGACACCCAGCCCGCGTAGGCGGATTCGCGCTTGGCGGGCAGCGTGGAGGGGAAGGCTTCCAGCGATTCGAGGATCTCGACCTGGGCTTCGGCATTGTGGCGGGCGCGTTCCAGCAGCACCGGCAGCGAGCCGATGTTGTGCGTGCCGAACACCACATCCACCCACGGCGCCTTGCGGACGACGACGTCGCGGTCCTTCTGGGCCAGGCAGCCGCCGACGGCGATCTGCATGCCGGGCCGGTCGGCCTTGATCGGCGCGAGGTGGCCCAGGGTGCCGTACAGCTTGTTGTCGGCGTTCTCCCGGACCGCGCAGGTGTTGAAGACGACGAGGTCGGCCGTCGCGCCGGCGGCGGCCTTGACGTATCCCGCATCCTCGAGCAGGCCGGACAGGCGCTCGGAATCGTGCACGTTCATCTGGCAACCGAAGGTGCGGACCTCGTAACTACGCTGGTGCCCCACTACCTGTCCGTTCGAATCCACCCATCCAGGGTACGGGGGTATGCAAACCGGACATTCCCAAGGCCACCCTGCCCCAGATCAAATTTTTCCTGAGAAATAACGCCGTTGTGCAGTCGTACGAAGGCTCGGTGTCGAAGCATCGATGAGAGTTGTTTTCGAGCAGAGGTGTTCGGCATGGCCACAGTCGGGATATCCATCGAACGGACCGTGGTGCGCGGGATCGTGCTGACGGCACAACCCCCGGAGATCGTGTTACGCGCGACACAGCGCCGGCTACCGGGCGACCCGGAGGGCGCGGTGATCACGAGCGTCCTGGACGGTTTCGCGGCGGAGCTGGGCGAACGCGCCCGCATCGACGACGTCGCCATCGTGTACCGCTCGGTGCCCGAGCGCCGGTCGATCCTGGCGCAGCTGGCGACCGGCAAGTGGGCGACCTCGTCGCTGGTCTCGGACCGCGCGGCGCTGGCGGCGCTGACCCGGGCGGAGTCCGGCTTCGACCAGTTCCCCCAGCTCATGGTGCTCGAGGTCCTGGACGGGCACACCTCCTACGTCTGCCTCGGTCCGGATCGGAACACCGTATCCGCCGCCGACTCCTGGGCTTTCGGCTCGGTCGACGCCGACACCGCCGGCCAGATCCTGCCGACCCTGAACGCGGTCGCGACCCGGCCGGACGCGGTCATCCTGTGTGGTTCGGGCACCGGCGATCCCGGCTTGACGCCCGCGCTGCGCCGCGGCCTGCCCGCCTCGGTCAGCCTGATCCCCTATCACGCGGACGCCGCCGCCCGGGGCGCCGCTCTCGTTGCCGCCGAACAACTTCGGCAGCTGGTCCCCCCGCCGGCGCCGCCGGTGCGCCGACGCAACCGGCGATTACTGGCCGCCGCCGTCGCCGCCACCGTGCTGGGCACCTCGGCGCTCGCCATTGTGGCGCTGCGCGACGATCCACCGGCGGAAGCCGAGAACCGGGCGGTCTCCTCACCCAGCGCGCCGGCGATCCCCGCACCGGCGACCGTCGCGCCAACAACCATCTCGACCGCACCGGCCGAGCTCCCGCCGACCACCGACGCCCCGCTCCCGGTGGAACCGATCACCACCGCTCCGCCGCCGGCCCCCGCCCCACCGCCCGCGGCGATCTGGACCACCGCGCCCCCGGTCACCCAAAGACCTGTCGCCCCACCCGACACCCCGGACCCGGCCGAACCGCCCGCCGAACCCGGCACCGGCACCGAACCGCCGCCTCCGCCGCCCCGGACCACCGTCGGCGCACCCGATGGCAACTGGCTCTTCCCCGGCGAATCCCCGCCGCCACCCGCGAACGCCGACCCCGAGATAGTCCGCGCCTGGTGGGCCAACCACTGGATGCTCAAGGAGCAATGGCTGCGCGGCGGCTGATCAGTGCATCACCGGACTCGCCGACGTCCGGCGCGACCAGGTCAGCACGATCGTCGCGACCGGAAAGACCAGGGGCACAAGATAAAGCACCTTGTCGATCGCGCCCGCCGGCCCGAGACCGAACAGATCGGGCTTCACCGCGGCCCCGAAAACCCCTAGCGCGATCACCAGCGCACACCCGGCCGTCAACAGGATCCGCCCCGACTCCCGTCGCCAGAACAACAGAATCGCGCCACCGATCAACAGAATCACGACGGCCGGATCGAGGATCGCGGCGCACCAGTAGTAGAGCCGCAGCGACCCCTGTGGCACCACGGTGTAGGTGTCCCGGAATCCCGCGCTGTACCCCTCGGCCAGTACCCGCCAGGTTCCGGGCACGCTGAGCGCCGTCACCACCCCGCCGACGACAGCCAGCACGAAGGCGGAGGTCGTGGCTATCGGACGGTACTCGGATGCGTCTGCGCCCACGGCACGATCGTATCGCCGCGCCGCGGTATCGGCGCAGGACGGGCGACCGCCACCACGAGGTCTCGGAAGCGTGAACCGTGTTACATCTATGTGACGGATCGGCGTGTCGGCGCGGCGTGTTTCGAAAACCGGGGCGAACGCACGTTTTCCCCTTAAGGTCTTGGACCATGACCGACGACGCCGCTGCCGCGCCCGACACAACCGGGAACGCTTCATCCGGGGACGAAGGCGCTACCACCTCCGCGCCGCCGACGCTGACCAAGGACGCCCCGAGCACCGATCCGGGGCCCGCCGCCAGCGGACCACCGATGATCTCCATGAAAACGGTGGACAAGCACTTCGGCGACCTGCACGTGCTGCGCGATATCAACCTCGAAGTGCCCAAGGGGCAGGTCGTGATCGTGCTCGGCCCTTCGGGCTCGGGTAAGTCGACGCTGTGCCGCACCATCAACCGGCTCGAGCCGATCGACTCCGGCGCGATCGCCATCGACGGCGTCCCGCTGCCCGCCGAGGGCAAGGCGCTGGCCGCGCTGCGCGCCGATGTCGGCATGGTGTTCCAGTCGTTCAACCTCTTCGCGCACAAGACCATCCTCGAAAACGTGATGCTCGCGCCGATGAAGGTGCGCAAGACCAAGAAGGAAGACGCCCGCACCCGCGCCATGGAGCTGCTGGAGCGGGTCGGCATCGCCAATCAGGCCGACAAGTACCCCGCCCAGCTTTCCGGCGGCCAGCAGCAGCGTGTGGCCATCGCCCGCGCGCTCGCGATGAACCCGAAGGTGATGCTGTTCGACGAGCCGACCTCGGCGCTGGACCCGGAAATGGTCAACGAGGTGCTCGACGTCATGGTGTCGCTGGCCAAGGAGGGGATGACCATGCTGGTCGTCACCCACGAGATGGGCTTCGCGCGCCGCGCCGGCAACCGGGTGCTGTTCATGGCCGACGGTGAGGTCGTCGAGGACGCCACCCCCGATGTCTTCTTCACCGCCCCGAAATCCGACCGTGCCAAGGATTTCCTCGGCAAGATCTTGAGCCACTGAGTCTTCGCAATTCACTAGAGGAGTAAGGAACCCGATGAGGATCAACCGTGCACTTCGCTTCGGTGTCGGGGCGATCGCCCTGGCACTGGCTGTCACCGCCTGTGGCGGCGGCGACGAGAAGTCCGCTCTCGACAAGGCCAAGGACGGCAAAATTACCGTCGGCATCAAGTACGACCAGCCCGGTCTGGGCCTGCGCACCAAGGACGGCTCCTTCACCGGATTCGATGTCGAGGTCGCCAAGTACGTCGCGGACAAGCTCGGCGTGAAGCCGGAGAACATCGAATTCAAGGAAGCCCCGACCCCGCAGCGCGAGACGCTGCTGGAGAACGCGCAGGTCGACTACATCGTCGGCACCTACTCCATCAACGACAAGCGCAAAGAGAAGATCGATTTCGCCGGCCCGTACTTCATCGCGGGTCAGTCGCTGCTGGTGAAGTCGGAGAACACCGACATCACCGGTCCGGAATCGCTGACCGGCAACAAGAAGCTGTGCTCGGTCAAGGGCTCCACCCCGGCGCAGAACGTCAAGACCAAGTACGCCAAGGACGTTCAGCTGCAGGAGTTCGACACCTACTCGCTGTGCGTCGAGGCGCTGCTCAACGGCTCGGTCGACGCGCTGACCACCGATGACATCATTCTCGCCGGTTTCGCGGCGCAGTCCCCCGGCAAGCTGAAGCTCGTCGGCCAGCCGTTCAGCACCGAGAAGTACGGCATCGGTGTGAAGAAGGGTGACACCGAACTGCGCGGCAAGATCAACGACGCGATCGAAGCGATGATCAAGGACGGCTCCTGGCAGAAGGCGCTCGACGCGACCGTCGGCCCGTCGGGCTTCAAGGCGCAGGCCGCTCCCGCGGTCGACCGCTACTGAGTTGTGCTTCGCGCGGGTGGTTCGGGCGATCCTCGAGCCACCCGCTCGCATTCCAGACCGATTAGCAAATCCACATCCGATCGGAGGGCCGCGCCCACGTGTTCGACTTGATCTCGCGGTATGACACCAAGATCCTCGAAGCCTTCTGGGTGACCATCAAACTGACCGCTTTCTCCGCGGTCGGCGCACTCATCCTGGGCACCGTCGTCGCCGCGATGCGCGTGTCCCCCATCCCGATCGCTCGCGCGGTCGGTACCGCTTACGTCACCATCTTCCGCAACACCCCGCTGACGCTGATCATCGTCTTCTGCTCGCTGGGCCTGTATTCCACGCTCGGCTGGACGCTCGGCAGCGATCAGCTCACCGACACCAACTACCGCTGGGCCATCATCGGCTTGTCGGTCTACACCGCCGCGTTCGTCTGCGAATCGCTGCGGTCGGGTATCAACACCGTGGCGCTGGGCCAGTCCGAGGCGGGCCGCTCGCTCGGCTTGACCTTCGGCCAGAATCTGCGATTCATCGTGCTGCCGCAGGCTTTCCGCTCCGTCATCGCCCCGCTGGGCAGTGTGCTCATCGCGTTGACCAAGAACTCCACCGTGGCCGCGGTCATCGGGGTCTCCGAAGCCGCGCTGCTCATGTCGGAGATGCTGGAGAACGAAGCCGCGCTGCTCGCCATCGGCGCGATCTTCGCACTCGGCTTCGTGCTGCTGACCCTGCCGATGGGCCTGCTGTTCGGCTGGCTCGCCAAGCGATTCGAGGTGGCCCGATGACCAAACGCGCTTCCGTTCTCTTCGACGCGCCGGGCCCCAAGGCGCGGGTGCGCAACTTCATCTACTCCGTCGTAGTGGTCGTCGCCGTGCTCGCGGGCGGCGTGTGGCTGTTCCTCCAGTTCCAGGACAAAGGACAGTTCACCGCGGACAAGTGGCGGCCGTTCACCGAGGCCGCGATCTGGGAGACCTACCTGCTGCCCGGCATCAAGGGCACGCTGGTCGCCGCGGTGCTCTCGATCGTGTTCGCCCTGATCGTGGGCATGATCTTCGGCATTCTGCGGTTGTCCGATCACCGGACGATGCGCGGTTTCGCGGGCACGCTGGTCGAGGTCGCACGGTCCATCCCCGTGCTGATCCTGATGATCTTCCTGTACGCGATCTTCTCCGAGTACAAGGTGTTCGACACCAGCCAGCGCACGCTCGCGGCCGTGGTGACCGCGCTGACCATCTACAACGGCTCGGTCATCGCCGAGATCGTGCGCGCCGGCATCCGGTCGCTGCCGAAGGGGCAGAGCGAGGCCGCGGTCGCGCTCGGCATGCGCAAGAACCAGCTGATGCGGCTGGTGCTGCTGCCGCAGGCCGTCACCGCGATGCTGCCGGCGCTGGTCTCGCAAATGGTGGTGGCGCTCAAGGATACGGCGCTGGGCTATCTGATCCTCTACACCGAACTGGTGCGCTCCAGTTTCCAGATGGGCGCCGCCCTGCAGAACACCATTCCAGCTCTGCTCGTCGCGGGCGTCATCATGATCGCCTTCAACAGCGCGCTCACCGTGCTGGCGACCAAGCTGGAGCAGCGGCTGCGCACCCGGAAGAAGGGTGGTGCGGTGGTCGCCGCCGACTCCATCCTCACCGATGCGGCTCCGGGCGTGGATCTCACGCAGAAGTAGCTCTGGACGCGCAGCAGCCCCGCCGAACGAAATCGGCGGGGCTGCTGCCTTTTCGGGTGGCGTTGTGTTCGGGTGGCGCTAGGCGCCGGGGCGGACCGGGAGGTCGCTCAGGCCGCGGAAGAGGATGCTGTGCTGCCATTCGGGGGTGTAGGCCTGGTCCGCGAAATCCAGTGCGGGGAAACGACGGAGCAGGGACGAGAACGCGATCTCGGCTTCCAGGCGGGCCAGCGGTGCGCCGACGCAGAAGTGGATGCCGTGGCCGAAGGCCAGGTGCCCGGCGGCGTTGGCGTTGATGTCGAGGTGGCTCGGGTCGTCGAAGCGGGCCGGGTCGCGGTTCGCCGCGGCGAGCGCGACGTAGACGAGTTCGTCTGCGGGGATGGTGATTTCGCCGATACGGACCGGTTCGGAGGTGTAGCGGACCGTCGACCAGCCCACCGGGCCCTCGTAGCGCAGGAACTCCTCCACGGCAGCGGGGATGCCCGACGGGTCGGCGCGCAGCGCGTCCCACTGCGCTCTGTCGCGCAGCAATGCGTACGTGCCGTTGGCGAGCAGGTTCACGGTGGTTTCATGTCCGGCGACCAGCAGCAGGAACGACATGGCCACCAGTTCCTGCTCGTCGAGCCGTTCGCCGTCGTCCGCCGGCTGTACCAGCCCCGACAGCAGGTCCGCCTCGGGGCGACTCTGCTTGGCCGCGATCAGCTTTCGCAGGTACTCCGTCATCGCGACCGTCGCCGCCCCGCGATCGGCCATGGTGTTGCCCGAACCGACCAGCACCCGCGTCCACGCCTGGAAGTCGGCCCGATCCTGGTACGGCACGCCCAGCAGTTCGCAGATCACGGTGACCGGCAACGGATTCGTGAAAGCCTGAATCAGGTCGACTTCGTCCCGGCCCGCCATGTCGTCGAGCAGCGCGGCGGTGATCTCCTCGATCCGGGGCCGCAGCGCCGCCACCCGCCGCGGGGTGAACGCCTTGGTCACCAGCTTGCGTAGCCGGGTGTGGTCGGGCGGGTCGCTGTTGAGCATGTGCGAACCGAGCGCCTCGGCGTTTTCGTCGGTGAGGATCTCCGAGCTCTTGCGCCGGAACAGCTCATACATATCCGCGGCGTTCTTGCGCAGCCGCGGATCCGCCAGCGCCGCCCGCGCTTCGGCGTACCCGATGATCACCCAGCAGGGAATCCCGTGTGCGAACCGCACCCGATGCAGCGGCCCGTGCTTGCGCCACCGCTCGTAGTACTGATGCGGATCGGCGTAGAAATCGCCCTCCACCATCTTGATTGGTTCATCGATCCCGATCTCGCCCACAGCCGACCTCGCTCCGCCCATACCCCGCCTGCCCACCCCTCAGGCACTGACAGCCGCCACGCTACAGAAACCGTTGCCGCGCCGCCGTTTTCGCAGTTGAGCGCGATAATGCGTTGCCCTGTCAGGAGCGAAGCCGTTACGGTGTGCGTGTGAGTTCTCCGGAGGCGTCCAGAAGGTAGCCGCCCGACCTTGGTGCCGGGCGGCGTTGTGAGTTGTGTTCCCCCGCAGGTCGGCTCGATCGCCGCGGCGGAGGGGTATTTCGTAGCGCCGGACGATGTGGCTCCTTGCTGTCGGTCGATGTTCACCGATTCTGCGACCGGAGAGTTTCTTTTCTATGCCCATTGTGGTTTTCGTGTTGGCCGCTGCTGTTTTCGCGCAGGGCACATCTGAGTTCATGGTGTCGGGATTGCTCGTCCCGATCGCCGGGGAGCTGGGGATCTCGCTCGGTGCCGCCGGTTTGCTGACGTCCCTCTTCGCCGCCGGCATGGTCCTCGGGGCTCCGGCGATGGCGCTGGTGGTCGGCCGGTTACCGGTCAGGCACGCGGTGCTCGCGTTCTTGGCGATCTTCTGCGCTGCTCATGTCGTCGGCGCGCTTGCGACGGAGTTCCCGATGCTGCTGGGGACTCGGATCGTCGCGGCGGTCGCCAACGCCGGTTTCTTGGCGACCGCGCTGGCGGCGTTGCCGCGGCTGGTCGGACCGGTGCTGATCGGGCGCGCTACCGCTGTCCTCGTGTCCGGGGTGACGATGGCCTGTATCGCGGGCGTCCCGGCGGGGACGCTGCTGGGCCAGGCGTGGGGGTGGCGATCGGCCTTCTGGGCCATCGCGATCCTCAGCGCGGCGGCGCTCGTGCTGGTCTGGGTGCTGGTGCCGCGAGACGAGCACGAGCCGGGCCGTGCGAGCACGGCCGGACAGCGACCTACGCGACCGGAGCGCACTGGATCGGCCGACCGCTCGTTCCGCGGTGAATGGGCGGTGCTCGGGATACTGCCGGTCCGGGCGGCGATCGGGGCCGGTGTGCTGGTCAACGCCGCGACCTTCGCCGGGTTCACCTTTCTCGGCACCATCACCGCCGGGGTCAGCGCGGAGGGCCGCTGGATTCCGGTTGTGCTGGCGCTGTTCGGTATCGGGTCATTCGCCGGGGTGACGCTCAGCGGTCGCTACAGCGACCGCTACCGAGGGCGGATCGTCCTGATCGGAACGATGGTCCTCAGCGCGGTCTGGCTACTTGCCGCGTTGACCGCGCACACCCTGGCCGGAGTCATGATCATGGCGGCCGTGGCCGGTGCGGTCGCGTTCGGCGTCGGATCGACCCTGATCGCCTCGATCGTGCAGTACAGCGCGCCCACCGCGCCGCGTATCGCGGGAGCGCTGGCGACCACCGCCCTCAACATCGGTGCCGTCGTGGGCCCGGCCACCGCCGGTCTGGTCGTCGATCACACTGATCAACCGTCAATAGCGTTGTGGTGCGGCGCCGCGTTCACCCTGGCCGCCGCGGCGGTGGTGCTGGCCGACTACCGGCGCCGCACCCGAAGCCGCTACGGCTCCAGCTCCAGCGACTCGAATTCCGGGGTGTCCCGCTCTGCTAGTTGAGCTTTCACCACGGTGAAGGCGACCGACTGCGGATAGCCGCGACGCGCGAGCATGCCGACCAGGCGGCGGATTGTTTTCTCGCGGTCCAGGTTCGCGGGCATGGTGCGGAGTTTGCGGCGGACCAGGTCGGCGGCGCGGGAGGTCTCGTCGTCGGAGCTGATGGCTTCGAGGGCGGGGGCGGAGTCGGACTGGGCTACGCCCTTGCGGCGGAGCTCTTGGGCGAGAGCTTGTTTGCCCTTGCCGGAGAAGGTGTGGCGGGCGTGCACCCATTCGGCCGCAAAGGCGGCGTCGTCGATGAGGCCGACGTCGGCCAGGCGGTTCAGGGCTTCCTCGGTGATTTCCGGGGTGTAGCCCTTCGCGGCTAGGCGCTGGGCTAGTTCGGCGCGGCTGCGAGCGCGGACGGCGAGCAGGCGAAGACACGCCTCCTTTGCCTGCTCGACCGTCCCGCCCTGCGGGGTGCGGTCCTTGCGGGGCCGATCGGAATCGGCGCCCGGCTCGGAGCCGTACCCCTCGGATCCAGCCGCCACCGGATCCGCGCTGTGGTGTCCCCGGCCCCGGCGTGACCGCCGGGCCGGGGGCGTGAACCCGGTCGAGCGCGCCCGCTGCGGATCGGGATCGCTCGACCGGGTCCCCGCGGAGTCCGGCTCGGCGCTACCACCTGCGCCCCGCCGGACTGGCTTGGGTTCCCGTGTGTTGGACGGGTGTTCGATCTCGACGCCGAGCTGGGCCAATCGGTGCCGGACGTCCGCGACGGGATCGACCGGCCGACCGCGCTTCGTCCCCGACGCCGCACCCGGCGACATCGGGTTCGATGCTGCTTTGCCCATACTCGGCTCGTTCAACAGCTCAGAAGTCCGCGGGAACTTCGGGAGCCTCGGCGGTCAGATCGGCGCCGATGCCGAGCTTCTCCTTGATCTTCTTCTCGATCTCGTTGCAGATGTCGACGTTCTCCAGCAGGAACTTGCGGGCGTTCTCCTTGCCCTGACCCAGCTGGTCGCCCTCGTAGGTGTACCAGGAGCCGGACTTGCGGACGAAGCCGTGCTCGACACCCATGTCGATGAGCGAACCCTCACGGGAAATGCCGTGGCCGTAGAGGATATCGAACTCGGCCTGCTTGAACGGCGGCGAGACCTTGTTCTTCACGACCTTGACGCGGGTGCGGTTGCCGACCGCGTCGGTGCCGTCCTTGAGGGTTTCGATGCGACGCACATCCAGGCGGACCGAGGCGTAGAACTTCAGCGCCTTACCGCCGGTGGTGGTCTCGGGCGAGCCGAACATGACGCCGATCTTCTCGCGCAGCTGGTTGATGAAGATGGCGGTGGTGCCGGAGTTGTTCATGGCGCCGGTCATCTTGCGCAGCGCCTGGCTCATCAGGCGGGCCTGCAGGCCGACGTGGCTGTCGCCCATCTCGCCCTCGATCTCGGCGCGCGGCACCAGCGCGGCCACCGAGTCGATGACGATGATGTCCAGTGCGCCGGAACGGATCAGCATGTCGGCGATTTCCAGCGCCTGCTCACCGGTGTCCGGCTGGGAGACCAGCAGCGCGTCGGTATCGACGCCCAGCTTGCGGGCGTAATCGGGATCGAGCGCGTGCTCGGCGTCGATGAACGCGGCGACACCGCCGGCGGCCTGGGCGTTGGCCACCGCGTGCAGCGCGACCGTGGTCTTACCCGAGGATTCCGGACCGTAGATCTCCACGACACGACCACGCGGCAGACCGCCGATGCCCAGCGCCACATCCAGCGCGATGGAACCGGTGGGGATCACCGAGATCGGCTGGCGGGCTTCCTCACCCAGACGCATGACCGCGCCCTTACCGAAGCTCTTCTCCACCTGGGCCAGCGCCAGATCGAGGGCCTTGTCGCGGTCGTAAGCCTGTGGTGCCATGTCGTGATCCCCTTTTCGATGGGTAAGTCCTGTTGCTTGGTTGGCGCCCACAGTAGAGGGCGGCACCGACAAGTTCTGGCGACCAGATTAGACGAACACCTGTTCGAGTCAAGCGACGCGCCCCACGACACGCTCCACGACTTCCGACACGCGGCAATCTCTACGCAAAGCCGCAGCTAGGTTACCGCTGCGGGAGCGGGTCCGCGTCCTCCCCGGGTGTGCGAGCGCCGAGAATCCGGCGTTCGGCCGCCGCGATCCGGACGTCGTTGATGCTGGCCTCGCGCCGCGACATCAGGCCCTCGGGCGTGAATTCCCACTGCTCGTTGCCGTAACTGCGCCACCACTGGCCGGTTTCGTCGTGCCATTCGTACTGGAAGCGCACCGCGATGCGGTTGCCCTCGAACGCCCAGAGGTCCTTGCGCAGGGCGTACCCGTTCTCGACCTGCCATTTGCGGGTGAGGAACTCCACGATGGCGGCGCGGCCGGTGAAGAACTCGTCGCGATTGCGCCACACCGAGTCCTCGGTATACGCGGCGGCGACGCGTTCGGGATCACGGGTGTTCCAGGCATTTTCGGCGGCTCGGACCTTGGCCTGCGCGGAGGCCAGATCGAACGGGGGCAGCGGTGGTCGCATGGCAGGTCCTTACTTCGGAGGTGTGGGAGAGCAAGTCGCGAGCTGGTCGCGTTATTCCACCGCGGGATTGACCGGCGAGAATTCCGCCGGACCCCAGCGCAGCGGTCCCCGGGATTCGACGATCTCGGTCAGGGTGAAGTCGATCGAGCACTGCGATCCGGTCGCGAACGTGCCGGATTCCCAGTTCAATTCAGCGGTGCCGGTGAGTTGCAGCGCACCGCCGGTCGCCCAGTCCGGGATCAGCACGCCGCAGCGCGGATTGACAGCCAGATTGCCCAGCGTCATGAACATCGAGTTGCCCTGATAGTCGGGCCAGCGCAAGCGGGTCGGCGAAAGCACCTGCAGGAATCCAGGATTCCCGCCGCGATGCGAGGCGTCGGCGTTGCCGTCGGCATCGGCGGAGGCGACGAAAAAAGTATCGGCCGCGGCGATCGCCGCCTGCTGCGCCGCATCGAGTTCGGTCCCGCGCCGGGGCGGCGAATCCTGGGGCCGATAGGACTCGATCTGCCTGCGGGAGATGTACTTCGGGCAGTTCGAGTACACCTGATCGGCGGCGATCCGCAGCCCGCCGGCGACGGGTTCGGCGCGCCCGTTGAGCCGCATCCGCCTGCGGCGCCGCGGTTGCAGGGCGATCATGCCGATCCGGGCCGGTTCGTTCAAGGCCGCGCGTAGGGGATCCCCGGGCGCGAATCCGGCGGCTACCGTGACGGTTTCCGCATCGACGACCTGGACGAAACCCGGCGGTCCCACCGGCTGACTCGCCCACAGGCGGCCGGCGGCGTCCGCCGCGCCGAGCACCACCATCGGCTGTTCGGCGAGGAAATCCGCTGCCACCGCGGGAATCTCGGCCTGGATCATGCGGCCGACGCGCTGGGCGATGTGCGCCTGGCCCATGCGTTCTTGCACGGCGAGCTCGCCGGAATGGAAGGGAGCCATCCCCATTCTCCTGTCCTGCCTGCTGTTCGGACGGGTCCGGTCGAGCGGCCAGAAGAACGGGCGTTCGCCGTCCTACTCGCTGCTCCTCCGGTCCCGGACGCGTTCGTAATCGTCGGGCGGCTGGTTGTCACGCTGCCCGCGGTCCTTCTCCGCCACCCAGTCGGCGACGGCGGTGCCGGCGATCATCCCGTCGGTGCCGGGCAAGATCGTGTGCGGCCGGTCGTCCTGGTAGGTCTCGGCCAATTCCTCGGCCTGATCCCGGTGCTTGTCCTCGACTTCCGGCTCTGGAACCGCCTCCGCCGCGCCCCGTTCCCGCTGCTGTCGCTGGGTCTGTTGTTCGTCTGCGCTCATGAGGCAGATCTGCCCGCCTCAGCGCCCGGCAAACTCGAACGGGCTCAGAAGAACCCGCACGTCGGAGCGGCGCCGGTCGGGGCGGGCGCGGATTCGGCGCCGGTCGGGGCGTAGATCTCGAGCCGGATTCCGTCGGGGTCGGTGAAGAAGATGCCGCCGGAGGAGGCGCCTTCGCCATGCGCGACCACGCCCTCGTGGGCGAAGGTCACGTTCAGCTCGCGCAGCCCGGCTTCGAGGGCGCGGACCTGCTCGAGGGTGTCGACCTGAAACGAAAGGTGGTGCAGGCCAGGGGTTTCGGTGGAGAACGTGCCCGCGGACTGCTGCCACAGCGTGAGGACCAGCGCGCCGTCGACGCCGAGGAAGGCCCAGCGCTGGGTGTCGTCGGCGCTGACGCCGAGCTGCTCGAAACCCAGTGCGCGGCGATAGAACTCGACCGAGCGGTCCAGGTCGGAGACGTTGAGTCCGATGTGGCCGGTGACGAGCTGGGCGGTGGTCATGAACGAGCCTCCAGGGTGTTTAACCAGTGTCTATTGAATTACTGGTTAGAACTTAGCCCCGAGGCACCCTTGCGGTCAACCGGTAAACTTACTTTAAGTAGTTAGAACGCGGTGGCTGCCGCATCGACCCGAAAGAGACCGCTAATCTCAGGCATGCTCGATCCACGCCCCCACCTCGGTGAACCACTCGCGCTGGACCTGCTCAACACCCGGTGGATGGACAACGGACCGCAAGATCTCCTGACCGGCGTGACCGGTCTGGAGATCTGGCTGACCTCGGCCGGGATCAGCGCCCCGGCGGACGAGCGCACCCTGGAGGCGGTCCTCGCCGCCCGTTCCGCGCTCTACGACACCGTGCGGCACGCCGATCACACGGCGCTCAACGAGATCCTGGACCACGGGCGGATCCGCCGCGTGCTCACCGAATCCGGCCCCACGGGGGTGCCGGATGTCGCCGATCCCGCCTGGCTACCCGGCTGGCTCGCCGCCGACAACCTGCTACAACTGCTCGAACGCAACCCTGATCGAATCCGGCAGTGCGCACATCCGCAGTGCGTGCTCTTCTTCTACGACACGTCCAAGAACGGGACGCGACGCTGGCATTCGATGGCGACCTGCGGCAACCGCACCAAAGCGGCGCGGCACTACGCGAAGCAGTAGCTAGAACAATTCGTCGAGCAACCGGTAGTAGTCCAGGCGGCGCTGGTCGGGTTCGGGTACTCCGTAGGCAGCGAAGAACGCTGTAACCTCGTCCGCGCTGTGGTGGCCGCTCAGATCACGCGCGGCGAGCGCCAGATCCCGGTAGCGATCGGCGACACCGAGCGCGCCGACGTCGATCAAGATCTCGCCCTCCAGCACATTGGCGGAGGTGAAATCGCCGTGTGCGACAACGAGATCCGTCTCCTCAGGGCGTTCCTCGTGCAGTCGCGCCAGCACCTGCTCCGGCGTCTGCTCCTGGTTGTCGTCGTCGAAGTCCTCGGCGTCGACCAGGCCTTCGAGCACCATTCTGCGCGCGTGCGCCAAGGCAATCTCGAGCCGCCCATCGAAGGGACACTCCTCGATCGGGATGCTGTGCAGACGGCGCAGCAGAGTGCCCATGATCGCGCCGACCGACGGACCTCCGGCGCCAGCAACTACCGCCGTGGCCGCCTCGCCTTCATCGTCATAATCGTGGCCGCGCGCGGCGAGACTCGGCACACCCGCGTCGGCGAGTACCAGCACATCGGCGTCGAAGGCGGCGATATCAGGTAGGCGAATTCCCAGGCCCTGCAACCACTTCAGCCGATCGTGCTCGGCGGCGGCGCGCGGTCCGCGCTTCATCCAATAGCTGCCGTTGACGAAAGCGACGCCCCCGCTCTGCCCTTCGTGCTCGTCGGAGAACGTGGGCGTCTCCCCCACCAGCGCCACGATCGCGGGCGGCAGCGGAATCGGCAACTGCTCCAAGGTTTCCAGCGCGACCCGCGTCGACTCGATGAGCTCGGCGTCGCCCTCGGCGATGCGCAGATGCTGAGCCTCGACGAGCAAGGTCCGCGCCTCGCCCAATCGGCCCTGTTCGGCCAGCGCCTTACCCAGATGCTGCACCGCGAACGACAGCAACTCCGAGGCCGGCGCGCACGCCCGGGCCGCGTCCACCGCCCGGCTGTACAGCTCTTCGGCGGTGGCCACATCGCCTTGGTACCGGTAGACGTCGCCGAGATTGATCCACACCGAAATCCGGCGCTGCTCCCCCGACCGCAATCCGTCGGCCGATCCGGCGTCGGCCAGCTCCAGCGCCCGATCCAGATGGTCGAGGGCCTCCTCGAATCGCCCGAGCAGCATCAGCTCGATACCGGTCTGCCGGAATCCGGCGAAATCCCCGGGCTCGGCCGCGGCGACGCGCGCCGCCAGCCCTTCCGGATCGACCGGAATCATCCGCTGCCGCTCATCGAACCGATACGCCACCGTCACCAGCGCACCTTCGGCACATCGAACTCGGCACACAACGCCCGCCACACCTCGCGCGGATCGACACCCGCCTCGATGGCGGCAGCGCCGGTCCGCCCCAGCCCGGGAATCACATGATCACGCAGCAGCACGTCACCACGCGCCGTCCCGAACTCGGTATGCAACAGCTCCTGGAACTCAGTCAACCGCACCGTGTTCAAGATACTCGCGCTCCCGCCCGCGTCTCGTCCCCACCCGGGCAACCTGATCACCCACACCCCCCGACGACCTCCTGGCGACCAGGCTGCCCACCGTCTACGACCGCTCCCTCGGCGCCCTGCTCGACCGCCTTGCCCGCGACAATCCGCAGTGGAGAGCACCCGTCGACGGCGAAGCACTCGCGATCGTCGGCGGCTCGGGACGCCTATCCCGAGCAGGTGACGGTGCCCGCGCAGGGCCTATTGGGTTGAGACGTTGTCCAGGACCTGGTGGCAGAGCTTGATGGGATCGGCGACGTCGGCTTGGGTCATCGAGGCGGCCTCGGCGGCGGCGGCGTATCGCGGGTGATCGAGCATCGCGTGCACGGCCGCCCGGATCGTTTCCGGGGTGAGGGGGCGGATGATGATCGAACTGCCTTGGCGGGCAGCGCGGTTGGCGAGTTCCCATTGGTCGCCGCCGCCGGGGACGGTGACGACGGGGACGCCCGCCAGCAGGGATTTCGCGAGCAAGCCGTGGCCGCCGCCACCGATGCAGACGGCGGCGTGCGAGAGCAGTTCGTCTTGGCGGCCCAGACCGGCGCTCGCCCAGGAGGGCAGGTCCGCGGGCGGGGTGTCGAGCATCGAAATGGCTACGCGGACACCGGCTCCGGTCAACGCTTCCAGAACTACATCGACCATGCCCGCGACACCGGTATGGGCAGTGGACGGGGCGACCATCACCAAGGGGTCGTCGCCCGGGGGCGGGGTCAGGATTTCCTTCGTGGGTTCCCAGAGCAGCGGCCCGATGACGTGGGCGTTGTCCGGCCAGTCCGGCCGGGGCACCTCCAGCGCGGGCAAGGTGGCGAGCAACCGCAGCGCGGGGCCCGGGTCGGTGGCGGGCAAACCGACGGTCGCCCTGGCCTGTTCGCGCTGCCGCAGGCCGTTGCGGACGTCCCGGGCGGTGAGGGTGCGCAGGATGTTGTCCCGCAGCTTGCCGCGCACGCCTTCGCCGACCGCGAGACCACTGCCGATGGGCGGCAACGCTTTCGACGGCAGGTAGAGCGGGTGCGGGGAGAGTTCCACCCACGGCACACCGAGCCGTTCCGCCGCCATGCCGCCACCCGCGGTGAGCACGTCCGACACCACCAGCTCCGGCAGCATCGCACCCAGATCGGGCATGATCTCCGTCGAAATGTGCGCGGCGCGTTCATGAATCCGCCGTCCGGCATCGCCGTCGTTCTCCCCGGTGCGCGGCGCGAGACCCTTGAGCTTGCGCACCGGGATCCCGGCGTCCTTCGCGGCCTCGAACCAGCGCGGGCCGGTGAACAGCACCGGCTCGTCACCGGCGGCCAGGAACCGTTCACACAGCGCCAACGCCGGAAACGCATGTCCGGGATCGGGCCCGGCGACAACGGCTACACGCATGGGCTCAGCCTGCCACACGCTCCCAGCCGCCGAACGAGGCCGTAGGTCAGCTCGCGAAGTAGTACAGCTCGAAGCCGACGGCGTGCTCGGCGGGGAAGCCTTCCAACGGGCCGGTAGCCCGGTCGACGATGAACCGCACCTGGTCGTCGAGGGGTTCGTCGCTCAAGATCTCCAGGTAGCGACGATGTTCGGCGAGGGAGGCGAAGGCCTGGTCCAGGTGCGCGCTCACATCGACCGCGTGCGTGGTCTTCGGACCGGCGACCGCGGCCCAGCGCGCCGACCACGGGGCCTGCTCCGCCAGTTCGGGGAAGATCCACTCGTTGCCCGCGTCGGAGATGGCGTCGAGGGCGGCGCGACCGACCGCGCGGTGGTCGGCACTGTTCGCGTAGCCCGGCGCCCAGGTGTCGCCGAAGTTGAACAGCACCACCATCTCCGGCTGATGCCGGCGGATCGCCGCGGCCAGGTCGCGGCGCAACTCCAGGCTCTCGACGACGCGGCCGTCCGGGTGGCCGAGGAACTCGACCACGTGCACCCCGACCGCCTTGGCGGCGGCGATCTCCTCGGCTTCCCGCAGCGGGCCCGCTTCGGCGGGCGGCACCCCGGCCATGCCCGCCTCGCCGCTGGTGACCAGGACATAGCGAATGTCCTTGCCCTGCGCGGTCCAGCGCGCCACCGCGGCGGCGGCCCCGTATTCGATGTCGTCGGGATGCGCGACGATCACGATGCCGCGCTGCCAGTCCTCCGGAATCTGCTCCACGAGGAACCATTCAAGCACTCGCTCAGATTTTGTCGATGGTGGTCTTCTCCTCCGACCCGGTGACCGCCTTGTACAGCAGGTACAGGCCGAACACGATGGCGCTGATCATCAGGATCGGGAACAGACCCTTGATGAGCGCACCGACAACCATGAACGCGATCCAGACGAGCGCGACCACACCGATGATCTTCCACAGCATTACTGCCTCCGAATGTCTCCAGGACCGTCATCCAACGATCCGCACCTTCGACTCTGACAGCTTCCAGCCAGGAAATCACCAGGTCAGCGGCGATATCGGTGAAAGATCCGGGAAGACCCTGACCCGGGTACCCCGGCGGTACTAGGGGACGGGGGCGGTGCAGTTCACCACCGCGTACAACCCGCTGGCGGTCTGCTCGGCGACGGTGCGCCCGTTGACGGTGATCCGGCAGGTGATGTCGCCGATACCGTTGCGCTGGGCATTCAGCGCCAGCGCCAGGGTGGGGCTGGTAACCCGCTTCTTCCACGGCAGCGGCGTGGACACCTCGGTCCGCAACAGATTGTCACCGCCGACGTAGGCGACGCTGTGCGCGGTCCCGGTGGACGCGGTGACCTCGTAGCCGACGGTCCCCAGCGCCGGCAGCGGTTCCTGATCCACCAGCGCGATCGGCCCGGAGCCGGTCTCGGCGACCACCACGACCGCCAGCGCCACCAACCCGAATGTCGCCGTCAGCAGGCCCGCCACGATCATCCCGGCGCGCGCGGTCCCGCGCTGCCGCGCCGGGGGCGTTTCCGCGGGCAACTGCCCCGGCCACCGCTGATTCGAACCAACCACGACCGAACGATAGGCGCGCCGCCCGCCCGAGCCCGCCTACTCGGCGAAACCTTGGAGCTTCGACGATCCCGCACCCGTCGGGGTATGCGAGTTCACAATCAGGACAGCTCGTCGTCGAATCCCCGCTCGATCCGGGCGAGGAAATCCGCGATGAGAGTCAGCTCCGGTTCGCTGTAGTCCGCGAGCGCGCCGCGCCAGCGGCCCAGCAGCGGGTGGTAGATCGGCGCGATGTCCGCCGTGGCGCGCTCGAGCCGCAGGTGCACCAGGACGCGACGGCGATCGGTCTCGTCCCGGACCCGGGTGACGAACCCGGCCTTCTCCAGCCGATCGATCATTCCGGTCATCGATGCCGTGGTGAGCCCGGTCAACGCCGCCAGCTCCCCGGCTGGGCGCGGGCCCTGCTGCAACAGCTGAAGGCACTGCATATCGCTGGCGTTAACACCCAGTTCGGCTGCCGCGACCTGATTCATCCGGAGCGCTCGTTCCGCGGTCCGCCCGAATCCGGCAAGCACCGCGTCGACCAATTCGCCTTTGCGCGTTGACACTCCAGATTCCTCTCGGCATCCTAATAACTAGGTTTCCTAGCAATTAGGTTACCTAGTATCTAGCTTTTCTCAGTGAAGGATAACCCGCCATGCACTTACGACGACTGGCGACCGCCCTCGTGGCGACCACAACCCTGACCACACTGCTCGCTTGCACGCCGCAGGCGACCGCACAACCCGACCCCGGGCCGTATCTGGGCCGCTGGAACTACGACCTGCCCGACCGGGCCGCGATGACCAACATCGCGACGCTGAACACCGCCGGCGGCGCACTGGGGCCGCAGATCGGCGACATCGTCTTCACCTCGCCGGAACCCGGCCGTGTCACCGGTCGTACCGATGTCGGGTGCACCTGGCAGTTCCGCGTCACCTCGGACGCACTGGTCCTGGACCCGCCGAATCAGTTGTGCCACAACCCGACATCGAATTACTCCTACACGACCACCGCGTGGACGGTCCGGGTCGCCGAGGGGCGCGAAACCGAATCGATTACCGCGATCAGCCATCATGCCGACGCGGACTACGAATTCGTCCTCGACCGCGGGGCCCGCAGCCGGGTCGAGGAATACGATCCCGGCAGCTCAGCGCTCTTCACGGGTACCTGGGATTACGGCGCGCCGGATCCGTCCTACGGCGGGGCCAACACCAGACTCACCTTCGGCGCCGACGGAAAGCCCGCGGTACGGCCGGAATCCGGATCTATCGTGCTGTCCAGGGATTTCGGCAACCGGGTCACCGCACGCACCGCGGACGGGTGCCACTGGACATTGGTGACGCGAGGCAATACCGCCAAACTCGATCCACCGGTGCAGACCTGCACAGTCCGGGACCAGGCGGTCACCCTCCGATATTTCACCATCGCCGCCGCGGGCGGCGATCAAGTCGCCCAGAGCATCGGCACGGACGCCGACGGCGCGCGGTTCACCGTGACCGGACTGCTGACCAAGCGGTAGCGGTGATCAATCAGCGGAGCTGCTGGTCGGTCGGCGCCTGAATATTCAGAGTCGGCGTGCCGAATTGCAGGGTGGTAGCCCCCAACGGCTGGTCGGCGACCTCGGTGAGGGCCTGCGCCCAGCCGTCCAGCCGGTCGGCGGCATGCCGCAGATCGGCCACGATGGTGTCGAATTGGTGTGCCACGACCAGGGTTTCGGGGACCGCGAGCACGCCGCCGGCGGCGGCCACCACCTGCTCGTATTCCGCGACGCCGGCTTCCAGGCGCGACACCGCGAACTGCACGTTGCCGCGCAAGGCTTTCGCGGCCTCGGAGCCGACGGCGACCAGGGCGCGTTCCATCTGCACGATGTCGACGGCCAGCGCGTGCAGCGCTTCCGCGCCCGAGGCGGCCGTGTCGACCATCTCGGCGAATTCGTCCTGTGGCAGGCGGCTGGAACGGCCGATCGCGGCCGTCAGCCCGTGCATCGCCCGTTCCGCCTGGACCAGCCGTGCGATCGCGGGGCGAGCGACCGAACCCAGCGGCGGCTGCTTGCGCGGCACGTACGCGGCCATCGGCAGCGGCGCGCCACGCAGCCGCAGGTAACGACGGGTGGTGTAGGCGGCGCCGGTGACCAGCGCCACCGCGACCCCGCCGAGGAACACCACGGCGGCGGCGGGCGCCGAGATGACCACCAGGCCGATGGCGCCCGCGGTGGTCAGCCCGGAGGCCGTGCCGAGCTGGTAACTGGCCCTGCGCGCACGACGGCGTTTACGCAGTTCCCGTTCCCGCGGATCGGCCCACTTACGGACCGCGGTCAGCGCGCTCTCGCCGGCCTCGCGCAGGGATTCGGGCAGATTCGACGGCGGCGCACCGAATCCCGGCGCTACGGCGGGCAGCCGCTGACCGGACTGCGGGTGAGTTCGCTTGCGGCTCATAGTGTCCCCGGCACAACCTTCATCGAAGAATTCCCTAGCGCGTCGAACCGATGCCTACGCCTGGCCTTTCTCGTACCGTACCTCGGTCTGCGCCGGCTGCGGTTGAGCCGGGTTGATCGCCTGCTGCTGGCCGCCGGCCGGCAGCGACTCCCCGCGCATGGAGGCGCGGATCTGCTCGAGCTTGTTGTGGCCGGCCATCTGGATGCTGGCCTGCTGCACCTCGAGCATGCGGCCCTGCACCGAGTTCTGCGCGAGCTCGGCCGAACCCAGCGCATTGGCGTAGCGGCGCTCGATCTTGTCCCGGACCGCGTCCAGGCTTGGGGTGTTGCCGGGCGCGGACAGGGTGGAGTCCATCTGCTGCAGCGAGGCGCTGACCTGCTCCTGCATCTTGGCCTGCTCGAGCTGGCTGAGCAGCTTGGTGCGCTCGGCGACCTTCTGCTGCAGCATCATCGCGTTCTGCTCGACGGCCTTCTTGGCCTGCGCGGCGGCCTGCAGCGACTGGTCGTGCAGCACCTTCAGGTCTTCCACCGACTGCTCGGCGGTGACCAGCTGCGCGGCGAAAGCCTCGGCGGCGTTGGTGTATTGGATCGCCTTCTCGGTGTCGCCCGCGCCGGACGCCTGGTCGGCGAGCATGACCGCCTGCCGGGCGTTGGCGTTGAGCTTCTCCACCTCGTCCAGTTGCCGGTTCAGCTTCATCTCCAGCTGACGCTGGTTGCCGATGACCGACGCGGCCTGCTGCGACAGGGCCTGATGCTGGCGCTGGGCTTCCTCGATTGCCTGCTGGATCTGAACCTTCGGATCCGCGTGCTCCTCGATCTTCGAATCGAAGAGGGCCATCAGGTATTTCCAGGCCTTTGCGAACGGATTAGCCATCGATTGATCCCGCCTCCATGTGCTCCTACCGCTGCCCGCGGTAGTCGGTGCGCGACCGTCACGCACCCGTCTGTGCCTATCCTCCACCATGCGGCGCTCGGACCGGGCGAACCCGGCCCGAGCGAACCACCGATCTAGAGAAAATCTATCCGTTCCGGACCCCGGCCCGCATCGCGGCGCCGTTGTCCACCAGAACTTCTCAGTTAGTTGCTCTTCACCAGGATCAGCATGTCCGACTTGGGGGCCGGAATAACGATGCGAGTGTCCTCGGCGATGCGCGAAGTACGCGCACCGGCCGCGGACATGGTGGCGGTCGCGGCGGTCGGCTCGGCGGCGGTGTCGCCGGCCGGGGCGGCCGCGGGTTCGACCGCCGCGGCGGCCGACTCTTCGCTCGCGGGCACGGCCTCGGCCGGGACGGGGATGCCGTCCGCGCCCGCCATGATCGTGCTCACATCCCACAGCACCCGCGACAACGGCACGTCCAGCGCCGCGCAGATGGCGGCGAGCAGCTCACTGGAGGCCTCTTTGCGGCCTCTCTCGACCTCGGACAGGTACCCCAAGCTCACCCGGGCTGAAGTGGACACTTCGCGCAAGGTCCGGTGCTGGGCGAGGCGTGCACGCCGCAGACTGTCCCCGATCGCCTCTCGAAGCAGCGTCATCACGTTCTCCTTCGCTCCCAGTATGCGCGGACCGGGCACTCGCCCCGTCCACACTCCAACGGACCCGCACGGCAACTCCGGCGCCGACGCGCACCCGTTCTTTCTGGCACAACGTCGGATGCCGCCCGGTGAGTTCCCGCCCTCGTGATCTCACCGGCTACCCGGTCAGGCCACTTCGGACGCACCGGAGCAATTCCCGCACCGCGATGTGGGTCGCGGCGATTCTGATAGTCCACCGGTCGCCGGGGAGTTGCAACCGGATCACCTCGGTGTGCCACGGGCTGGACACGCCGAGGAACACCGTGCCGACCGGGTGCCCGTCCTGCGAATCGGGCCCGGCGACGCCGGTGAGGCCACAGCCCCAGGTGGCATCGCACCTGGTCCGGGCGCCGACGGCGAGTTGCTCGGCGGTACTCGCCGCGACCGGGCCGTCGGTCCGCAGCGTGTCCGCGCTGACTCCGGCCAGCGAATGCTTCAGATCCGTCGCGTAGACCACCAAGCCGCCGCGCAGCACCGCGCTGGCGCCGGGAATGCCGGCAATGGTGGCGGAAAGCAATCCGGCGGTGAGAGATTCGGCGGTGGCGACGGTCTGCCCGTGGGTAACCAGCGCGCGCACCAGGTCGGCGGCCTGACTACCGGAGGACAGCGGATCCGAGCTCATCGGGTGCTGTGCGCTCCCGCGAACCAGAGCCGGGCCGCCTGGCCCACATAATCGAGGCCGGTGAGCACGGTCAGCGCGACCGCGAGGTACATCAGCGCCATGCCGACGGTGACGAAACCACCGGTCAGCGGCAACAGCAGCACCGCGATGGCCACCGACTGGACCAGCGTCTTCAGCTTGCCGCCGCGCCCGGCGGGGATGACGCCCCGGCGCACGACCACCAACCGCAGCAAAGTGACGCCGATTTCCCGGCCGCAGATGACCAGGGTGATCCACCACGCCAGATCGCCCAGTGCCGAGAGCCCGATCAAGGCCGAACCGATCAGCGCCTTGTCCGCGATGGGGTCGGCCAGCTTGCCGAAATCGGTGACCAATCCGTATTTGCGAGCCAATTGCCCGTCGAAGCGATCGGTAATAGCGGCGATGCCGAACAGCGCGGCCGCGGCGATCCGCCAGCCCGGGTGGTGGCCGTCGCCGGCGAACAGGGCGAGCACGAAGACCGGGACGATCGCGATCCGGAACATGGTCAGCACGTTCGCGATGTTCATCAGCGGCACGTTGGGCTCGGCGTGCACCGGCACGAACCCGGAGCGGACCGGCTCCACCCACGGCTGCTCGATTTCTTCCGGCTGCACGCTCACGCCTCCGCCTCTACCGAAGACGCGCGCACCCCGACCCACACGCGGGCAGCGCGAGGCGATCGGAGCGAGGGGATGTGCGGCACAGGGTCAGCCTATCGGTAACCGACCCGACTACTGTGCACCCCATGACCTCTCGGGGACCACAGGGTGGTTCGACCAGCGACGCCTATCCGGGCGCATCGATGGATGCGCAGTCCGCCACGCCGGTGGTGCGACGCGCGCGAACCTCCGATGTCCCCGAGATCAAGAACCTCGTCGATGTGTACGCGGGCAAGATCCTGCTGGAAAAGAACCTGGTCACGCTGTACGAGGCGGTGCAGGAGTTCTGGGTCGCCGAGGTCGGCGGCCGGGTCGTCGGGTGCGGCGCGCTGCATGTGCTGTGGGCCGATCTCGGCGAGGTCCGCACGGTCGCGGTGCACCCCGACGTCAAGGGGCAGGGGGTCGGGAAACTGATCGTCGATCGGCTCGTCGCCGTGGCCCGGCAGCTGGAGCTGCGCCGGTTGTTCGTGCTCACCTTCGAGGTGGATTTTTTCACCCGGCACGGATTCGCCGAGATCGAGGGCACACCGGTGACCGCCGAGGTGTTCGCGGAGATGTGCCGGTCCTACGACACCGGTGTCGCCGAGTTCCTGGACCTCAGCTATGTGAAACCGAACACGCTCGGCAACACTCGCATGTTGCTCACCCTTTGAGAGAAAGAGATACCCAGTGCCGACTTTCGCCGTCCAGTACACCTACGCCGAGGCCACCGTCGCCGGTCGCGACGCCTTCCGGCCCGAGCATCGGGCGTGGCTCGCGGATCAGGCCGAGGCCGGCCCGATGCTGTGCAGCGGCCCCTACGGTGACGGGTCCGGCGCGCTGCTGCTGTGGCGGGCCGAGAGCGAGGCCGCGCTGAAGGAGCTGCTGGCGGCGGACCCGTTCGCGCGGGAGAACCTGGTCGAGGAGGTTCGCGTGGTCGAGTGGACTCCGACCATCGGCGAGCGTTTCGGCGCCTGAGACGCGAAAACCCGCGCACCCTCGAGGTGCGCGGGTTTTTCGTGCGGATCTAGTCCTGCTTCACGGCGCCGCGAGTCTTGGCCAGGCTGGCCACGGTCGCGATGACCAGGATGCCGAGGATCACACCGAGCGAGACCGGGGTGGAGATCTCCGGGACGCTGACGTGCTCGCCGCCGTTGATGAACGGCAGCGTGTTCTCGTGCAGCGCGTGCAGCACCAGCTTCACGCCGATGAACGCGAGGATCGCGGCCAGGCCGTAGGACAAGTAGACCAGGCGATCCAGTAGTCCGCCGATGAGGAAGAACAGCTGGCGCAGACCCATCAGAGCAAACGCGTTGGCGGTGAACACCAGGTACGGCTGCTCGGTGAGGCCGTAGATCGCGGGGATGGAGTCCAGCGCGAACAGCAGGTCGGCGAAACCGATGGCCAGTAGCGCCAGCAGCAGCGGGGTCAGGGTGCGGCGGCCGTCGATGCGGGTGATCAGCTTGTCGCCGTGGTATTCGTCGGTGGTCGGCAGGAACCGCTTGGTGAGGGCGACGATCCGGCTGTCGCGTTTCTCCTCGACCTCCGCCTCGTGGCCGCTCTCCTTGAGCAGCTTGGCGGCGGTGTAGACGAGGAACGCGCCGAACAGATAGAACACCCAGCTGAAGGCGCTGATCGCGGCGGCGCCGACCCCGATGAAGATGCCGCGCATCACCAGCGCCAGCACGATGCCGATCAGCAGCACCTTCTGCTGGTAGATCCGGGGCACCGCGAAGGTGGACATGATGATGAGGAAGATGAACAGGTTGTCCACCGAGAGCGCTTTCTCGGTGACGAAGCCCGCGTAGTACTCCCCGGCGTAGGTTCCGCCCCATTGCCAGGCGACGAACCCGCCGAACAGCAGCGCGATCCCGATGTACACCGCGGACCAGAATCCGGATTCGCGGAAAGTCGGCTCGTGCGGGGTGCGGACGTGGGCGAAGAAGTCGAAAATGAAGAGACCGAGGATCACCAGCACGGTGATTACCCAGGTCAAGGTGGTCACATGCATGCGTCAGCCCGATCGGCTTGGAATCTCATGGCGTCCATATTGCCCGATTTGTCCATTTCTGTCCGCTAGCCGGATATTTGCTCCCCATGATTCCACATCGGCGCAGGTGGGCAGGTATACCCGGTCCCCCGCCAGCAAACCTCGCCAGCAAACCTGAGCGGACATCTGAGACGGCGCGCCGGAAAATGTGTTCCACGTACCGATTTGGGGTGTTAGCGTCATAGCAGGCAAACTTCGACCAACCAGGAAGGGCGACACCATGATCCGGCACACCATGCAGCAGCGGCAGCCGTCGTTCGATGGCGCCTGGCATGGGTTCGCCCGTCTATCGGCCAGCTACCAGGCTCGCCTCGCGCGTACCCGGAGCCGCCCCTGAGGTCGCAGCACCAGCAGACGACCCAGTGGGGTCACTCCGGCGGCTACGCCCAGGAGTGACCCTTTTTTCGTCTCCGAACAGTTCGTTTTCCTACGGATGTAGCTCAGCGGGAAGAGCGGCAATCCGTGCTCCCTCGTAGCCCAATTGGCAGAGGCGCCGGCATTAGGAGCCGGTTGTTGCGAGTTCGAATCTCGTCGAGGGAACAAATAGACCCCTGACCACGGGTGCCGAGGTTCCATCGATGCTCGCTGCGCAATCAGGTGAAGATGCTCAGCGGAGCGGTGGTGTCAGCTGGTCTTCTTGATGGGGGGCAGGTATTTGCCGAGGGCCGCGGGGTCCTTCGCGTCACCCGTGGGGAGGTAGATGCGGTAGTTCAGGCGGAACAGTCCGCTGGCGGCCGAGGGCAGCCAGTTGCTCTCGTGCCCTGCCGGTGGCTCGTTCTGGATGTAGATGTCCAGCGATCCGTCGGGATTCTTGGTCAGGCCCGGTGTCCGGTCACCGATGGAGTACCGGTCGATCGGGTTTTTCACCAGCTGGAAATCGGCGCCGTACATGGTGATCGACCAGAATCCGAGCGGCAGGGTGGGCGGGAGCTGGTCGGCGTCGAAATGCAGGACGTACCTTTGTGATCCGTCGAGCAGGTTCGCGTCGCCGTCTTCGTAGGAGCTGAAGTACTCGGCCTCGTCGCGGTCGTGCACGAACAATCCTTCGAGCGACCCGGCGGCTCGGTCGAAGTAGTTGACTCCGTAGTTGCCCGGCTCGAGATTGTTCCAGCGCGTTGGGTACGGGGTGCCGCGGTACTTCACCTTCCAGGACATGACATCCGGACCATCGACCGCGGCGCGCGCCAAACCTGTTCGCATCGGTTCGCTGAGCGCGTCGACGTCCATCGGCTTACCCAGGGTGATCCCACCCCGGCGCAGCAGTTCGATAGCCGCTTCGTTGCCCGGCGCCGGTGGATTCTCGGCCGCCAGATCGGCAATCGTCTGGAAGAACGCCAGATCGCCGGTGTAGTTCGGGCGGGGCCCCAGATCCGGCACTGTGACCTGACCATGCTTGGCCGGATCACTCCAGTTGGACAGCGCGGTCGTGGTGAACTTCTCTTGCAGCGCATTGACTTCGGCGAGATCGGTGGCGCTGCCGGGGATCACGCCGATGCGGATCGCCACCATCACGCTATCGTTCGGCAGCCGATGCTCGATCACGCCCGGCGGCAGCTGACCATGCCAGTTCGGTCCCACGAACGCGTGGTCGCCGCCCTTGCCGCCGGTCGCCCGGGTGCCGAGGTAGAACACATTATTGGTGTAGGTGTCGGCGACCTCGACCGACCAGTACCGGTCGAGGATGTCCGGTGCGGTCAGGATCATCGGCTCGTCCTTCAGCTCGAACCCCACACCGCTGTACACGGTGTCGTTGTTCGGCGTGTACGGCATTTTCGTATCCGCCGTGGCCAGGGTCTTCATGTGGCCGATCTGGTTGAGCGGCGCGGCCGGGGCGTATGCCTTGGCCTTCTCCAGTGCGACCGGATCCATCCGGAGCTTGCGCTCGCGCTCCAAGATGGTCAGTGGCAGCCCGAACACGTAGTTCTGGAGACCGACCGAATACGCCCACTCCTCTTCAGCTTTCGCATCCGCCGCACGAGTGTCCGAACTTTGCGGCGACGCGTCACCACCCTGGTGATTCGTACCGGATGCACATCCCATCACCATTAGCGACACACCCATGAACAGCGCCACTACCCGAGCGTTACCCGATCGCCGCCGCGGGGAGCGGAGGAAACCCTCATGTCGCACACTCATTTGAAGATAATTACAGCAAATAGCAAACTTCTGGCAATCATCAAGCTCGGGGTGGCGATCCGCTGTGAGATCGGGGCAGACCGTCGCGTCGGTGCCGGGGTTACTTGACGATCTTGGCGCGGAAGGGTCCGCCGATGCTGTTGAACAGCAGGTCGCCGTTGGGCAGCGCTTCGATGATGGCGTAGGCGCCGTTACCGAGATTGGTTTGACCGAAGATGGTGCGGTGCACGGTTTCTCCGGTCTTCCAGTCCAGGCCGGTGACCTCCCAGCCGTCGGCTTTGCTGTAGCCGTTGACGAACACGATCCCGGTGCTGGTGGAGACGGCCGGGACCATGGAGGTCGAGGCGACATCGCCGCGTGCCCAGACCGAGGTCCAGCGGTGTCCGGCGGGGTCCCATTCGAAGCGTTGCATGCCGTGCGGCGGGGTGTCGACCGGTCCGTTGGCGAGGACGTCGATGAGCCGGTCGGGTTGGCCGCCCGCACCGATGTTCTGGACCACGAACGCGCCGTACCCATCGACCACGACCGACTGCTCGGATTGCACGAATTCCGGGAGCGGGTCGGGCAGGCCCGCGGTCACCTGGATCTGGTCGGCGATGCGGTGGGATTTGGTGCCGGGCTTCTGCTGGAAGCCTTCGGGGATCTTGTTGCGCCAGAACGCGACCAGATTCATCTGGTCCGCGCCATCGGTGATCACGACCAGCTCGTCGGACTTGCCGTCGAACCCCATCAGAGTGGGTGTGGAGCCGGTGCCGGTGCCGAACTTCACCGCCGGGGGGCGGCGGCCGGTGTCGTAGGGCGAGGACCACGCGCCGTCGGCTTCGTCGGTCGAGAGTTTCGAGCCGGTCCACACGATCTTGCGCATGATCTTGTTCGAGGCGATGTAGATACCGTTGTCCTCGTCGATGGACATCGAGTTCGACACGGTCTCGTCGTCACCGAAACGCACCCGCTGCGGCGGGGCGTCGAGGTTGGTGCGGTCGAAGGCCAGCAGCTCACGGGTGGAGGCCACGAGCAGGCGTCCGTCGTAGGTCAGGTTCACCCCGACCACGTTTTCCCGCAGGCCCGTGGCGGTGGTGCCGGTGCCCAGGAACGGTTTCAGGTCCAGGTGCTTGATGACCTTGATTCCGTCTTCGGGCTTGGCGTTGTTCACGAGCCCGAACACGTACAGCTGGGAGTCGTTGGTGGTGTAGTAGACACGATTGTCCTTGTCCACCAGGCTGTAGACGCCGTTCGCGATCCGCGTCCAGTTCATCCCGCCCCAGTCCTGCCGCACCGCGTCCTTGATCTGGGCGACGTCGGTGAAGTTCTGATTCAGGACCGAGTCCAACGCCGGCGCGGGGATCGGTGCGACACCGGGGGCGTCCATCCCGGCGACTTCCTTGAACCCGCCGTCGGCAACGTCGACGTATCGCACGCCCGCCGACGAGGAGATCCATCGGTACTTCGGGTCGGTGGCGGCCAGGGTGATGATGTTGACCGGGCCCACCGCGACACGCGGCATCTGCGCCGGATCGATGTGGAAGGTGCCCGGCGGCACCGGATCGTCGAAGGTGTCGGACTGGCTCGAGTCCAGGTGGGTGACGGCGTACTTGTCGGCGGCCAGATAGGGATTCCGCGCCGGACCGTGCCCGGCCGGCGCCGGAGACGAGGTGCCGCCAGCACCCGATTCCGAAGAGTTGCTGCTGCACGCCGGAACCGCCAGCGCCGTGGCCAAAGCCAACACGGCGGCAACGGTTCCCGGGCGCACACATCGCGACCAGCTCATCAGTTCATCACTCCTGTCCATCGCGACCGAAAGGACGCGAAATTGCTGTTGAAAGGGCAGAAACCGCCGATAGTCGAATCCGCTTGTCGCGCCGGACCACTGACTCTGCTGTGTACGAGCGCTCCACCTGACAGTGCGTCAGGGTTGGCAGCCGGCGGTCTCGCTCTGGTCCTTACTCATGTAGGTGACCGTGGGCAGGTAATCGCCCATGACGGCCTTCTCATCACCCGGGGTCCGAGTGTTCTGGATGGCCTGGGCGAAGGACTGGTCGGGCAGCATGTTGCGGATCTGGATGAACGCGAAGTCCGGGTCGGTGTCCTGTGGCGTCTGCCATTCCAGCCAGGTACGCCCGCATCGCGGATCGGCATTGGCGGGGCGATCGGCCGCGCGGCTGATGACGATGGTGTAGTAGCCCTCCGGATCCGTGGCGATCTGCTCGTCGTAGACGCAGTTCATGGTTCGGGTGGTCTGGATCGACTCGGTCATGCAGAACGAGGTGTAGCGCGTCTGAAACGTGTTGTCGGGGAAGGTGGTCGCGCCGCCTTCGGTGCGGGGCGAGGTGGGCAGCTTGCCGCGCAGCACCACGACGTCGCCGAGGCGGTGATTGAGGGCGTCGCGAACGTAGTTGTTGTGCATATTGGGGAAGAAGCCGCCGCCACCGGCGCGCTGTGGGTTCATGTTCGCGCCGGGCGCGTCGTCGCCGGTGTAGAGCTGCAGTAGGTACCGGCGGTCGTACTGTGCGCGCCAGTTCGCCTCGGGGGTGGCGGGAAAGGTAGCCGGGTCGGCGATCGGGCGCGGCTGCTGCACAAGTGCTGGTGGAACGGTGTAATCGGTGGGGCATCCGGTCGGGGCCAGCACATTGCAGGGCTGAGCCAGGGCCTCGGGATGACGCAGTGCGGCGAAAGTGCTGTCGTCCAGGCGGAGGGCGTCGGCGGCGGCGCCGCGCGGCGGCAGACCGTGGGCGAGAAGGTCCTTGGATTCGGAGTCGATGGCATCGCAGAGTCCCTGGCCGGTGAGCCGGGTGCCGTCGGCGAGGGTCAGTCGCGGCTCGGGCAGCGGTACGCCACCGTTCAGGTCGGTGCCTCGGTCGGGCACGTAGGTGCGCAAAGTGACGGATTCGATGGCGTAATCGCGTCCGTCGACGGTTTCGGTATTAGGTGTGTCCGGGCGGGCGTACAGGGTATTGCGCGGGGCCTCACCGTATTTCGGGTTGCGGTTGAAGCGGGGCTTACCGGTGACCGGGTCGAGGTTCTGTTGCTCGGCGACGGTCACGGTGTAATGGTCGGTACCACCACGGGGAGCGCCCGGACGGAACGGGTTGACCGACCCGGCATCGGGTTCGTATTGATAGTCGGCCAGTCCGTCGATAACTCTGCCGGAGTTGTCGTAGCTGATCAGCGATGTGTAGCGAGCATGGGGAAATGTTCCCGACAGCGTCAGGGTGCTGCCCGGCGGGCGGCGGAAGGCGGCGGTCCAGTACACGGCGTCGGCGTCGGGGTAGGCCACGTTGACCGTGCCGGGCACCGCGCCGACCGCACCGTATTTCCAGAAGCACGTGCTCATCGTTCCCCCGTACATCGCATCCGTGGGGTCGGCCGTGCGAGATGGCGGGGTGTTCTGTCTCAGCTGGAGGATGCTGGTCGCCGCGGCGGCCACCAGCACGGCCACTGCCACGATCAGGATCCGGCGGCGTTCGAGAATCTTCATTGATATCCCTTCGGTTCGGGAAAGAGACTCGCATAAAATGTCAGTACTGACAATCGTCAGTACTGACATTTCTTGGCTCGCGGGAACCGGCCGGACCGCTATCGTGAGGGCGGTGAGTGAGCAGACCAGTCATCGGGAACGAAAGAAGGCCGCCACGCGCGAGGCGCTGCGGGCGGCCGCGACCCGCCTGTTCGCCGATCAGGGGTACACCACGACCACCGTGCGGGAGATCGCCGACCAGGCCGGAGTGACCGAGCGGACCTTCTTCCGGTACTTCGCCGGCAAGGAGGAGCTGTTGGTGGACGACATCATCGACGGTTTGCCGGAATTCACCGCGGCGATCCGCGCCCGCCCGGACGACGAGAGACCCCTGACCGCGATCGAACGGGCGGCGCTGGCCGCCGTGGAACACGCCCCGGACACCTCCGGGACACCCAGCGCATTGTGGCTGTTTCTGCAAGGCCCACCCCGCACACAGCTCGGCCGCTCGGCGCGGTCGCTCCTGGTTCAGTTCGAATCGGCCATCGCCGATGCGCTGCGGGACCGGATGCGCCGCAACGGGACCGCACCCGAAGAGGTGGACTACGCCGCCGACCTGGCCGCCCGCACCGCGGTCGCCGTCCTGCGCACCGCCCTGATCCGCGACTGGGAGCTACGCACCCAGGACACCGCCGATCCGCCCCATCTCTCCGCACTGGTGCGACAGGCATTCGCCCTGCTACCGGTGATTCACTAGCGCCCAGCGGTTGTTGCGAGTTCGAATCTCGTCGAGGGAACAGCCACGATGGTGGAGCTACCGCACGGGTTGGGGTAGGGCGTCCATTTCCGCACGCAGGGCGGCGATCTCGGCGGCCAGCTGGGCGCGGAGGTGTTCTCGTTCGTGCAGGCTCGCGCGCATGCTGTCGATGGTGTCGTCCATGCCGGCGAGCCTGCGGTCCGCGCCGGTGAGGTGCCATTCGATGACGGCCCGGCGGTCCACGGAGAGGCTGGCGGTGCTGACCCAGTTCAGGGCGTAGTCGAGCCAGGTTGGCGGCTTGGGCATCTTTTCGGTGTCCCAGCCGCGGCGGTTCGCGAGTTTGGTGGACAGGGTGCGGTCGCCGTCTGTGTCGGTCATCCGGACTTCGCTGAGTTTGCCGGCGCTGGTCACCACCGCGGCGAACCGGTAGCAGCCCGCCAGGTGCATACGCAGCTCGGCGGTGCCGCGACCGTCGACATCCAAGTCGCCCAGCCATGGTCCGTCCGCCGCCTCGAGGATCGACTCCAAGACGCCGGTCTGGCCCGCACCACTGCGCAGCCGCGTCGTCCGAGTGCGCAGTTTCTCCGTTGTGGCAGTCATTTGATCCCAGTGCATCGCACTTCACTCCACATCTATCCGGCATACGAACAGCAACCCTATGAACATAGCGAAACCGGTTGGAGCACCTACAACCGACAATGTGCTCGGGGCACCCTTCTGCGCAACTCGAACAGCCGAAAGATTCGATCTCCCGCCAGTTGCTGCTCCATCACGTAACCGGGCCAGAAGGCCACCGCCCGCTCCCAGGCACGTTCCCGGTCGGCACTCGCCAGCCTGTGCACCTCAACCTCGAATCGTTCACCGCGCCAATGCAGTTCGGCCCGCTCGGCGGCAGCCAGATTCGCCGACCACTCCGGATGGCGGGTCCGGCCCCAGTTGGAACCGATCAGCAAGAATGTATCCGGGTCCCGAGGATCGGGAACATACAGAAGGGACACGGTCCGAGCCAGTCCGCTGCGCCGCCCGGCGACAGTCAATTCGAGTGAGGGCAACCCCGCCACGTCGAGTATTCCGCTGCGTCCCCGGGTAATTCGCCGGACGGTCCGGTCCAGCGTCAGCACCACCGGCGCGGTGCGCATCGCGATCGGGCGGGCAGCCAGCGTCCGCGACAGCGCGGGCAATGGATTGACCTTCTTCATCGGGAACGACAAGCCGAGACCCACCCTCACAGACCGGAATAGTTCCCCGACCCGATCAGGCCGAGGGCGGTGCTGATTCCGAAGGCGGGGAAGATGATCCAGATCGAGTTCGATCCGCCGACCAGGACGAGGACTCGGCTGAGCGGGTGGGCGTGGCCGCGCCGGTTGACGATATAGGCGAAGAAATAAGCGACAGTTCCGTACAGCATTTGGTAGAACGCGGCAAGCATGACAACGCCGAGCCAGCGGGCCGGCATCTCCTGCCAGGTCAGCATCACCAGGATGAGCAGGCTCGGTAGCAAGGTGAACAGGCCGTTGCAGACGTCTATGACGAAACCGTAGGAGCTTCGCTCGATGTAACTGCGGTCCAGGCGCGCGTAGAACGACCAGACGTGGAACCAGTGGCGAGAATCGAAACCGGCTCTGCGAGAACGGGTTCGGAAGACATCGGCGATCACGCGATAGTCGGCCGGTTCGGAACCGTGTTGCCGGTAGTCCTCCTGGATGTCGGGCAGATACCGCCACAGCACCAGTTCCCAGGCGCAGATCAGCAGGTTGATCGCGAGGAACAGGCTCAGCATCGTTGCTGTCCAACTGAATCCGCGCAGACTCGTGTGACAGGCGATACTCGCGCCCCACAGGCTCGCGACCAGCGCGGCGGGCGCGAGCCCGCTGGGCAGTCCCCTCGACGTGTGGTCCGCGGCCTTGTCGCTACTCAGCGTCGTTGCCATCACGCAACTCCGGGTAGAACTGCCGCGCCCAGCGCCGGTATTTCCCGATCGGGCCGTCACCACCCGCCAAGGCGGGTTTGCTCAAGTACTTCTTGTGGTCCCACATCTTCCGGTCCCGAGCGAGCTCGAGGACGATGAGCTCCAGGACAAGCCTGCCCCAGGCTCGTTCGAGCGGCGCCAGCACCAGGGAGACCAGGCGATGGCGGGAGCGCCGGACACTCACGGCGAGGAAAGCGTCTACTTCGCGCCCGACGGTGGGCGTGGTGAGAACCAGCTGCCGGAACGTCCAGCCGATATTCAGCGAGACTTCGACGATCGAGTAGCCCAGTCCGTCGACGCGAATATCGAAGCAACCGCTCACCGCGCCCGTGATCGGTACCGGTTTGTCGGCCCGATAAGTCACCCGCAACCGCGGGCCGTCGATCGTCAGCGGCGTAACCACTCCGAAGTTGCCCATATTGTGGACACCGCCGAAATGACCGTAGTCGACCGCGTTCTCGGTTACTTCCTGCGGATGACTGTGAAACCTCAGCTTCCGTTTCTGCAACGGACGCCACCCGCCGTCGTCGGCGGAAACCTCGATTTCCCACGGTGGTTCGCCGCTCGCCCCGTGATACACCATCACCATGCCGAAGCATTCCCGGACCGGCAGCGTCGCCAATCGCGCGGCAGGCGGCGGCATACCGCCCGCGTAGGGCGTCGACACACAATTGCCGTCGGTTCCGAAGCGGAAGCCGTGGAATGGGCATTCGATCGCTTCACCGCAGATTCGGCCGCCGTGCCCGAGATGCGCGCCCAGGTGCGGGCAATACGCCTCGGACGCGCACAGCCGACCGGACTTCGTGCGATAGACGACGATGTCGCGGCCCATGAATTTCCGGGTGAGAATGGTCCCCGGCCGGATGTCGCTGGAAAACGCGGCGGCGAACCACCCGTGCGGATAGGGTGGCGGACTATCCGCAAGCCCTCGTTCCACCAGGGAATTGGCTGGCTCCGCATCGATCTCCGCATCGGCCCCGGGCCGATCGACCGAAATTTGTGTAGACAACTATCTGGCTCCCTCTGCTCTGAGCCGCGCTCGGACTGCGTCCAGTGTGTTCGCTTCCCAACTGTGGGGAATCGAGTAGTGCACTACCCATGACCTGGGGCGATGACTGCTGGATACTGAAGATCGCACGAACGGTGCGTTAGCAATGTGGAGCCGAAGTCATGGCTGGTGACATCGAGGTTTGGAAAGACAGAGTGCTGTCGGTCCTGGTTACCGTGCCCCATGGCAAACAGGTCAATCAGAAGACGCTGCTGACTATGATCGCGGCCCGGTTCGCCGCTAAATTCGAAGCGGGCGAACGGGATTCGATCGGCGGCGAACCGATGTGGTGGGCCATGGTCACCGCCGCGCTGGGCAAACTCCGTGACGCCGGCCTGGCCGCGCCGGAACCGATGATCGAACTCACCGCCGCCGGACGGGAGGCGGCAGTCGAAGCCGACGTGCGCGCGGCGAGCTACGTGCCCAAACGGGGCCCGGCCACGGCGGGCGATCCGGGCCGAGTACCCGTGGCGGGAGTCATCGCACCGCCCTTGCGGGCGACCCTGGAGGCGCGCCGTTCCGAGCGGGCGCGATCCGCCGACGCGAATATCCCGCTGCCGCGCGGTATCGATGACCCGATCGCGATCATGATCGAGCTGAACTTCAGCCATGGGCGCGGGCTCAAGGCCTCCTTCAAACGGCTCAGGACGCTGTGGAAGCTGGTGGCGGACACCGGCGTCCCGTATCACCTCACCGAGGAGTACGCCACGGGATGGTTGACCCCGGACCAGATCGAGGGGCTGGTGGCGGCGGACGCGGTGGCCTCGACGCTGCGCACCCGGGCCCTGCACAGCATCTGGCCGGACTTCGATGTCGATGTGCAGATCGACCGTTCCTTCGTGACGATCAAAGCCGAAGCCGCCCAGCGTTCGTTCAACGCGTTCGGCGCGGGAATCGTCTGGGCGGTGGTCGATTCGGGCATCGACGAGAAGCACGCGCATTTCCGCGCCCACTCGACCCTCAGCCACCGATCCGTGCGCGACCTGCACCGCACCTGCCCCGGCGATGGTCCGCCCGTGCGCGAGGGCGCGCTCGTCGACGATGCCGGGCACGGCACCCATGTCGCGGGCATCATCGCCGGCGGCCTCGACGCCAAGACGAAACGGGTTGTCGTCACCGAGAATCGGTACAACACCGCCGACGGCGCCGAGTTGCGCAGGCGCACCGTCGACCCGGCGCGGCTGTCCGGGATCGCCCCGTACACCAGGCTGGTCAGCCTGAAGGTGCTGGGTGCGAAGGGCAATGAATCGGCACGGGTCGGGCGGGTCATCCAAGCCTTGGCCTACGTGCGCAAGGTCAACGCGGCCAGCGACGGCACGCCCCGCATCCACGGCGTAAACCTCAGTCTCGGATACGGTTTCGATCCGCAGTGGTACGCCTGCGGCAGCAGCCCGCTGTGCCTGGCCGTCGACAAACTCGTCCGCAGCGGGGTGATCGTCGTGGTCGCGGCCGGCAATTCCGCCTACGTCAGCCATTTCGTCGAAGACCGGAACGCGCCGACCCGGTTCAGCACCGGCATGACCATCAACGATCCGGGAAACGCCAAGCGCGCCATCACCGTCGGCTCCACGCACCGCGACGCACCGCACACCTTCGGCATCTCCTACTTCTCCTCCCGCGGGCCGACCGGAGACGGGCGGTTGAAGCCGGATCTGGTCGCGCCGGGCGAACGGATCACCTCGGCGGGCACCGGCAAACTGGGCGAGGACGCCTTCCGGTCGCTGGGCCGCAACGAAGAGGACGCGGCCGTCTACATCGAGCAGAGCGGCACCAGCATGGCCGCCCCGCACGTGTCGGGCGCTATCGCGGCCTTCCTCTCGGTGCGCCGGGAGTTCGTCGGCGACCCCGAGTCGGTCAAACGGATCTTCGTCGAGTCGGCGACCTCGCTCGGTCGCGACCACTACCTCGAGGGCGGCGGAATCGTCGACCTGATGCGCGCCATGCAGTCGGTGTGAGCGCGGCGAGTAAGGAGAACAGCAATGTCGGAATCCATTGGGGACAAGCCGCTGTGGATCGTGTCCTTCGACAAGGACGGCGCCGGGGCAGGCGGTGTGGACGCATTGATCGCGGGCGTGCGGGAGCGCGAGGTCAGTGACCTGATGCTGTTCTCCCACGGCTGGAACAACGATCGGCGCAAAGCCGTCGACCTGTATCAGCGGTGGTTCGGAAAACTCGACGCGTTGCCGCGGGCCGGGTCGCGGCGGATCGGGTATGTGGGGGTGATCTGGCCGTCGGAGCGCTGGAGCGACGAATCGGATGACGGCGCTCCGCTGGCCGATGCGCCCGGCGGAGCGGCGGGCGCGGAGGCCCGAGAAGCGGTCGCCGCCGGCTCGCCGGCGCTCGACGCCGACACCCTGCGCGATTTGAAGACCACCTTCCCCGACGGCGAACAGCAACTCGATCGGATCGCGGAACTGCTGGCGACCGACGAGCCGGATAAGGACACCATCGACGAATTGTTCGACCAGATGCGGGAATTCAGCATCGCCACCTTCCCGGGGCACACCGACTCCGAAGGTCCAGACGATGCGGACGTCGGTGTGCCGCCCATGCTCAGCGCGGAAAACGAACCCGCCGAGGTCTTCCGCGAATTCGCTATGCAGCTACGGAAATCCGGCGTCGACCTCGATTCGGAGGAAGGGGGCGCGGCCGGATTCGGGGACGTGTTCAAGAAAGTGCTGCACGGCGCCAAGGAAGCGCTGCGGGCGGCGACGTACTGGCAAATGAAGAACCGTGCCGGAGTCGTCGGTGAACGCGGTCTGGGGCCACTGCTCGGTCGGCTGCACGGCGAATTCCCCGGCCTGCGCCTCAATCTCATCGGGCACAGCTTCGGGGCCCGGGTGGTTTCCTACGCTCTCAACGGAATTCCCGGCGAGCAGGTGTCGCCGGTCAAATCCGTCACGCTGCTCCAGGGTGCGTTCTCGAGTTTCTCGTTCGCGGATCCGTTGCCGTTCGATCGGAATCGCCGCGGCGGCTTGGCCGGACGGGCCGGACGGGTCGACGGGCCGGTTTCGGTGTGCTTCTCCCAGCACGACGGCGCGCTGAGCAACTTCTATCCGCTCGCGTCCAAGGTCGCCCGGGACAACGCCGCGGGCGCGCACGGCGACAACCCGTGGACCGCGATGGGCGCGGTCGGCGCCTTCGACGTCCCGCAGGTCGACCTGCGGCCGGTCGGCACCGAATATCCCTTCGCCACTGGACAACTCATCAACATCGACGCCTCGGCGACGGTGGCGAACGGCCGTGCGCCCTTCGGCGCGCACAGCGATATCGTGCACGACAGCCTCGCCTGGGTCGCCGTCAAAGCAGGCAGGCTCGACACTCCCTAGCCGCGAAATTTAATCGGTTTTCCCGCGCCGGTCCGAGTGTTAGCGTCATAGACAACAGTTGAGAGCACTTCAGAAAGGACAAGGCCATGATCGCGCAGATCCAACACCGGCGACGCAGCGCGCTCGCCGCTATTTCGCGTAGCCGAGTCCAGCTGCCGGCGCAGCGAATCCCGGCGTCCCGGAGCCGCCCCTGAGGTCTCTTTCGAGCAGACCTATCGGGGTCACTCCGGCTACCCAGCCAGGAGTGGCCCCCTTTTCTTCGTGTGCCATCCATTCCCTCGTAGCCCAACTGAATACAAACCCGTGTAGCTCAGCGGAATAGAGCAGCGTCTTCCGAAGGCGAAGGTCGGTGGTTCGAATCCACCCATGGGTACCGATCCCGTGTTCGCGCGGGTCCGCGTCTGTAGCTCAAGCGGAAGAGCACCTGTCTACGAAGCAGGGTGTTGGAGGTTCGAGTCCTCCCAGGCGCACTGGAGTGTGGTGTAAGGGCAGCATCGCGGACTTTGACTTCGCGGGTCCGGGTTCGAATCCTGGCACTACAGTTACGGCTCATGCACGGTTGCCGACGGACTCTGATAAGGCCCGATCGCGTGGTTCGACTCCACGATGAGCCACCGTGGTTGGCCGAAGATCGTTGCGCGACAGGGTCGGACGCGTCGTATGCTCGCGACGGGCACAGGCCATGTTCCGGTATGCCCATGATCGATCGTGATGGAGGACAGATGGCATCCGGATACCGTGGGCCGGAGGAGCCGTGGGATCAGCGCACCGAGGTGTTCGCGCCGGTCCAGGGCGACCAGGAAGCACCGTGGGCGGAGGACGAGCCGAAATCGCCGCAGGTCAAGCAGTGGGTGATCATCGGGCTGACGGCGTTGCTGGTCGGTGGTGTGCTTACCGTCGGCGGGTTGTTCGTCAACGGGGCGTTCAACAAATCCGATGGAGGTGGTGACGCGGCTCCGGCCGCGGCGGTGCAGACGACACCGGCGCCCACTACATCCGCACGGACGCTGCCGGTCCCGGCGCCGGGCGCGTCGCTGGCGACAGTCGTCGCGTGGGTCAAGGCGGGTACCCCGGTCGATCTGAAGACCTTCCACAGCGCGACCGATTCGCGCGACGGCAAGGTCACCGATCTCGGCGCGGCCGTCGCCTTCAGCAGCCCGTCCAAGAAGCTCCGCTGCATGTCACCCCGGAATGCGGGCACCGCCCGGCCGGGCATGAATTGCCTTGTGCAGTACGACAACCCGCCGGACCGCCCGGAGGGTGCCCCCAGCCACGGCAACTGGGTCGGCAGCTGGACCACCCTCCACGGCACCCAACTGGGCATCGGACGCCTGGCCGGCGACCCCGGCGACTTCTCCTACGGCGACGGCGCCGTCCTGAACTACGGCAGCCGCATCACCTTCAACGAATTCGACTGCCGCATGGACCAAGCCGGCCTGTTCTGCGTCAACGAATCCGCCGGCATCGCCGCCCAGCTCAGCTCCGCCGGCGCGGAACCCTTCGGCTGCCTCGGCCAAATCGACTCCGAGGATTTCGGCATCACCTACGCCTGCGGATCCGCCAGCGACCGCACCACCACGACAAAACCCTCCGCCACCAAAATCCCCTCCGCCGACGGCCAGCCCACCCTGGGCGCACCCTGCGATACCCCGGGCCGCAAAGCCAAGTCCGCCGACGGCCGCAACCTGACCTGCAACACGGCCAGCGATTCCAGCCTCCGCTGGCTCGGCTACTGAGGACGACAGACCCGATTCCGCGGCGACCCGCCAAGGCCGACGCGCCATTCGACAATGTGCCCTGTAACGCATTCATGTGATCTCGCTATGGATGTGGCATCGGCGCAGCACTCGCTCCGCCGACCTCTCCGAGAAGCGCCTTCTCGCTGATTACCAGGGGATTGTCGATGAGCACGTCGCCACAGCAACCACAACAACCCTTCCCGAACCAGCCGCCTGCTTACAATCAGCCACCGCCGTATCCGCCACCCAAGCGCCGGATTTGGCCGTGGGTACTGCTCGGCGTTTTCGCCCTCTTCGGCCTCCTGTTCGCGGGCTGCGTCGCGCTCGTCGCGAATGAGGTCGCCGAGGACACCAAATCCCAAAGCCGCACAGAGTCGGCCGGATCGGAGGTACGAGACGGCCAGTTCGCCTTTGTGGTTACCGCCGTCGACCCGCCGGTTCCAGTAGTGGGCACCGGCGAGTTCTGGCAGCAGACCGCGCAGGGCGAGTATCTGCTCGTCCACGTGACCATTCACAACGTCGGAAACGAGCCGCGGAACTTTTCCGGAGTGAACCAAAAACTGCTCGATGAGCAGGGCCGCGAGTACACCAACGACACCATGGCCGAGTTGAATCTGAACAAGAATCTCTCGGCGGATATCAATCCGGGTAACAAGGTGGAGGCCGTCCTCGTTTTCGACGTGCCGAAGGGCTCCGTCCCGACCGTCATCGAATTCCACGATTCGATGTTCTCCGGCGGGACCCGGGTCGCGTTGAAGTAGGCCGTTACTCGCCGTCCATGTCCGGGGCGTCGCCGCCGCGGATGGACAGGAGCAGGCCGTCGAGTTCGTCGGGCTTGATCAGGACGTCGCGGGCCTTGGAGCCTTCGCTGGGGCCGACGACGCCGCGGGTTTCCATCAGGTCCATCAGGCGGCCGGCTTTGGCGAAGCCGACGCGGAGTTTGCGTTGCAGCATCGAGGTGGAGCCGAATTGGGAGGTGACGACGAGTTCGACGGCTTGCAGGAAGACGTCGAGGTCTTCGCCGATGTCGGGGTCGACGTCTTTCTTCTCGCCGGCCTTGGCGGCGGTGATGCCTTCCTGGTAGTCCGGTTCGGCTTGGTTCTTGGTGAAATCGACGATGGCGTGGATTTCTTCGTCGCTGATGAAGGCGCCCTGCAGGCGGGTGGGTTTGCCGGCGCCCATCGGCAGGAACAGGCCGTCGCCCATGCCGATCAGCTTCTCCGCGCCCGGCTGGTCCAGGATGACCCGGGAGTCGGTCAGCGACGAGGTCGCGAAGGCCAGGCGGGACGGGACATTGGTTTTGATCAGACCGGTGACGACGTCGACCGAGGGACGCTGGGTGGCCAGCACCAGGTGAATGCCCGCGGCGCGGGCCTTCTGGGTGATCCGGACGATGGCGTCCTCGACGTCGCGCGGGGCGGTCATCATCAGGTCGGCGAGCTCGTCGACGATGGCGAGGATGTACGGGTACGGGCGGTAGACCCGTTCGCTGCCCAGCGGGGCCGTGATCGCACCGGACTTCACCTTCTTGTTGAAGTCGTCGATGTGGCGCACCTTGTTGGCCTGCATGTCCTGGTAACGCTGCTCCATCTCCTCCACCAGCCAGGCCAGCGCGGCGGCGGCCTTCTTCGGCTGGGTGATGATGGGCGTGATCAGGTGCGGAATGCCTTCGTAGGGCGTGAGTTCCACCATTTTCGGGTCGATCAGGATCATCCGGACCTCGTCCGGGGTGGCGCGCTGGAGCAGCGACACCAGCATCGAGTTCACGAAACTCGACTTGCCGGAACCGGTGGAACCCGCGACCAGCAGGTGCGGCATCTTCGCCAGGTTGGCGGAGACGAAATCACCCTCGATGTTCTTGCCGAGGCCGATCACCAAGGGATGGTGGTCGTTTCGGGTGGACGGCGCTTTGAGGACGTCGGCCAGGCGCACCAGTTCACGGTCGGAGTTGGGCACCTCGATGCCGACCGCCGACTTGCCCGGGATCGGGGCGAGCAACCGGACATTCTCCGTCGCAACGGCATAGGCGATATTGCGGGCCAGCGCCGTGATCTTCTCGACCTTCACGCCGGGCCCGAGTTCGACCTCGTAGCGGGTGACCGTCGGGCCGCGCACGAAACCGGTGACCGCCGCGTCGATCTTGAACTGCACCAGCACCTCGGTGATCGCCTCGATCATCGATTCGTTGGCGGCACTGCGCTTCTTGGGCGGATCGCCGTCGGTGAGCAAGCTGACCGGGGGCAGGGTGTAGTCACCCTCGATGACGCGCTCCGGAGCGAAATCGGGTTCCTTCGGCGGCGGGGGCGGCGTTTGATCGGTGACCTTGGGCGGCACGCGCTTGCGCGGCTTCGGCGCCGGCGCGGCCTCCTCGGCCCCGAATTCGGCTGCCGTGGCGATGGTTTTCGCGTCCCGCAGCGGCGGCTCGGCCAGCGCCTCGGTGACCGCGTCCGGATCGCCGAACTCGTCGGGCGGATAGTTCTCGGCGGGTGTCCGGCCGCGGCGCCGGGACCGCCCGCGGTGCAGCGGGAAGCCGTCGGCGTCGTAGTCGGCGGGGTCGAATTCGCCTTGTTCGCCGCGGTAGTCGCCGTATTCGTCGCCACCGCTGCCGGTGCCGAAGTATTCACGCAACCGCTGCGGCACCTCACGCACGGTGGTGCCGGTGAGCAGCAGCAGACCGAAGATGATGGCCAGCAACAGAATCGGTACCGACAACCAGGCGGTCAGACCGTCGGTCAACGGACCGCCGACCACGAAACCGGTGAAACCCGCTGCGCGCGAACGACCGTGCGCGTCGTCGGGGGCACCCGCGGCCAGATGCCACAGGCCGAGGAACGGCAGGCTGACCAGCATCCCGCCGAGGACCAGCCGGGGCCGGATCTCCGGATGCGGTTCGGTGCGCATGAGGAGGACGGCGAGCCCGGCGCAGGCGAAGGGCATACCCGCCGAGGCCGATCCGGCGACCCAGCGGATCGCCTCCTCGACCCAGCGGCCGACCGGGCCGCCCGCCGACAGCCACACCGCGGCCGCGACGATCGCGCTCACCGCGATGAGCGCCAGCGCCATGCCGTCGCGCCGATGTCCGTGTTCGATATCGCCGGCGCGGCTCAGCGTCCGGGTGGTGGCGCCGAGGCCGTTGGCGAGCATGTTCCAGCCGCCGCTGACGACCCGGCTGAAAACCGCCAGGGGCGCGGTGCTGGACCCGCCGCGCGCGGCGCGGGCGGGTGGCCGCCGCGGCGGGGTGGCCCGGGCCCGGGGCGTCGGGCCGGTGCGGCGCTGAGTGGTGCGTGGAGCGGTGGAACGCGCTGTGGTCGAACGAGACCGGGACGTGGTAGTCCTCCCTCCGGCTGCCCCCTGCTGTGTTTCCGCCCTTGACCGAGACGTGGCAGTGCTGCGCGCTCTGGCCGCTCCTGACTGCTGTGGTTCCCGCCCTGCGCCCGCCCGTGACCGGGGCGTCGCGGTGTTGCGGGACTTACCTGCCATTGCTTCAGGCTAGCCGCAAAGGCCCCATCCAGACCATCCGCAACACTGGCATCGGCCGTCTCAGCTCCCCGATATCCCGATTTCCCGCAGGTGGGCGGCCGATTCAGACCGACCGGTCGAGTTCGAGAACGGACCGGACCGCCTCGGCCGGACCCGCGGTTTCGAGCCGGACCTCGTCCCGGCCGAAGGCGTGCAGCAGTAATTCGGAGGGTTGACCGGTCAGTGTCACCTCTGCGCCGGAGGTGGTTTTCGCGACCGCCCGACGGCCGTCGGGCGTTTGCAGCACCAGCGTCACGGGCGACTTGCGATAGGACATCTTCGCCATCCGCCGCACCAGCCCCCACAACTTCGCCTCGTCCGCCGCAGGGAGTTCGCGCGGTTCCCACCCGGGCGCGGCCCGGCGCACATCTTCGTGGTGGACGAACATTTCGCTCAGATTGGCCACCGCGTCCACCGGCTTGAGCGGCGACCACCACGGCGGCCCGGTCCGCACCGATTCGAGCAATTCGTCGAACGGCTTGCGCGCCACACTGTCCTGCACCGAGTCCAGATATCCGGCGAACGGTTTCAGCAGAATGCCGGGCGCGGCATCGGGGCGGCGCTCACGAACGATCAGGTGCGCGGCCAGATCTCGCACCGTCCAGGTCCCGCACAGGGTGGACGCCTCGGGCCCGGCGGCGGACATCGCGACCACCAGTGCTTGCCGTTCACGCTGCGCCATGCTCATAAGGCTGAAGATAGCCGACCGCGCCGCTATTCCGCACCCGCCGACTCAGACACAGCCTTGTCGAATTCTTATGAGATACCTGGAATCCCAGATATCGGACTGGCGTCCGAGATGCGGCAAATGTACGTTTGTCTCGTTCCGTCGTGGGCCACGCCCCCGATGTCGACCGAGGGGATCAATGTTTTGAAGAAGTTCGCGACGCTTGCCGCCATCATGCTGGCATCGCTGTGGTCCGTCATGGCCACCGCGATACCGGCGCACGCCCAGGGTGGATCGTACGGCGGTATCGCGGTAGCGATGTCGAACCACCACTTCGGCTTCAACACCGGTGGTTCCAATCACGGGCAGGCGCAGGAGATGGCGGTCAGCGCGTGCCTGCAATTCGGCGGTAACTCCGATTGCCATCCGGTGCTCACCTGGCGTAACGGCTGTGGCGCACTCGCCATTTCGCGGACGCACTGGAGCTACGGCTCCGGCGCGTCGGTGCGCGACGCCAGCAATCGGGCCCGGGCCAACAACCCCGGAGTCAATCCCTACATCCGGCACTGGGCGTGCACGGAGGGCTACGCGCTGTAGCGGGCATCCTGCCCGAAATGTACGTTGTCAACGATCCGCTGGGTCCGGATCGCAGAGTCAATGGAGGACGTTCACCCGTGAAGAAGCTCATCACCGCAGCCACCACCATGGTTGCCGTCGGTGCGGCACTTGCCGTTTCGGCTCCCGCCGCGCAAGCGCAGGGCGGTGGCTACTACGGTGCCATCGCCACCGGCAGCAACGGCCGGTGGAGTATCACCAACAACTACAACGGCTTCCAGGAGGCCGAGGGGGCCGCGGTACGGGCCTGTGGCGGCGGCTGCTCGGTCCTGCTGTCCTGGCGCAACGGCTGTGCCGTCCTGGTAGCGCGCAAGAACCCGCGCTCGACGACCTGGCAGGCCTCCTCGCGGTCCAACTACGGCGCCGCCCGGGACGCCGCCCTGTCCCGCCTGGCCGGCAGCCACGTCGTGACCTGGCGCTGCACCAACGGCTACAGCTAGAACCGGTACCTTTGCCGCGGCAAACCCGGTGCGGCGAACACTTTTCATCGAGGGGAATACGTGAAACTCCGATCCATCCGCGTCACGGTCGCCATCGTGGCCGCCGCCTCCGCGCTCGCGCTGGGCGCATGTAGCTCCGACAAGGGCGGCGACTCCGCCTCCCCCAGCGCGACGACCACGCCCGCCGGCCAGTACGAAGAAGGCACCAAGGCCGGTGAAGCGGTCGAGGCCGAAGGCGAGCTGACCACCACCCCGCCGCCGAACCTGCCCAAGCCGACCGTCGCCGAGCTGAACGAGAAGATCAACAAGGCCTTCGACGCCTCGGTCGGCGAGCAGGAGAAGATCAGCTGGGTGCAGGATGCCGAGAAGGATCCGCAGCTGGTCGACAAGCTGGTCGACGCCGCGAAGAAGAACAACGTGAAGGTCGAGATCACCGGCGTTCAGGAGCCCAAGGACGGCAAGCTCAAGGCCGACGCCAAGGTCACCATCGGCGGTGCGCCGGTGGACAACGCCTTCGTCGAGTTCGTCGCCGAGACCGAGGGGTGGAAGGTCTCGAACCAGTTCACCTGCAACATCGTCAAGGCCGCGAAGCTGGATTCGGCTGCCTGCCAGGCGAAGTAAGCACCGGAAACGCGAAAGCGCCGGGAAGCGATCGCTTCCCGGCGCTTTCGTTGTCCCTTAGACCTCGATGACCGTCGGAACGATCATCGGGCGACGGCGGTAGACGTCGGCGACCCAGCGGCCCACCACGCGGCGCACGCTCTGCGCGATGCGGTGGGCGTCGGTGACGTTCTCGCCGGCCAGCCGCAGCAGTTCCGCCTCGACCAGTTCCGCGGCGTCGCTGAGCGCGGTCGGATCGTCGGAGAAGCCGCGTCCGTTCAGCTCCGGCGTGCTGACCGCCTTACCGGTGGTGGAGTCGATCGCGACGGTGATCGAGATGAAGCCGCCCTCGCCGAGCACCAGCCGATCCGACAGCGTGGATTCGCCGACGTCACCGACGGAGAGACCGTCGACGTAGACGTGCCCGACCGGGACCCGGCCCACGATGCTCGCGATGCCGTCGACCAGGTCGACCACCACGCCGTCCTCGGCCAGCACGACGCGTTCCTCCGGCACACCGGTGGCCACCGCCAGCGCGGCGTTGGCGCGCAGATGCCGCCATTCACCGTGCACCGGCATGGCATTGGTGGGCCGCACCGCGTTGTAGAGGTAGAGCAGCTCGCCCGCGGAGGCGTGCCCGGAGACGTGCACCTTCGCGCTCTGCTGGGTGATGACGGTGGCGCCGAGCCGGGCCAGGCCGTTCACCACGGCGAACACCGAATTCTCGTTGCCGGGGATGAGCGAGGACGCCAGCACCACGAGATCGTCGGAACGGATGTGGATCTGGCGATGCTCGCCGCGCGCCATCCGGGACAGCGCGGAGAGCGGCTCACCCTGCGATCCGGTGGAGATGAGCACCAGGCGGTTGCCGGGCAGGGTCGCCGCGACCTCCATGTCGACTTCCACGCCGTCGGGCACCCGCAGATAACCGAGATCCTGCGCGATCTGCATATTGCGGACCATGGAGCGGCCGATGAAGCACACCCGGCGATTGTGCTTGTGGGCCACGTCAACGACCTGCTGGATGCGATGCACGTGGCTGGCGAAGGAGGCGATGATGACGCGGTTCTTGGCCTTGCCGATCACCGTGTCCAGCACGCCGCCGATCTCGCGTTCCGGGGTGACGAAACCGGGGACCTCGGCATTGGTGGAGTCGACCAGGAACAGGTCGACGCCCTCGTCGCCCAGGCGGGAGAACCCGGCGAGGTCGGTGAGGCGGCCGTCCAGCGGCAGCTGGTCGAGCTTGATGTCGCCGGTGTGCAACGCCACACCCGCGGGGGTGCGGATCGACACCGCCAGCGCGTCCGGAATCGAGTGATTGACCGCGAAGTACTCGCACTCGAACGGGCCGTGGATGGTGGTCTCGCCCTCCACGACCTCCATCAGCTTCGGCTGTAACCGGTGCTCGCGGCACTTGGCGGCGATCAGCGCGAGAGTGAACTTGGCGCCGATGATCGGGATGTCGGAACGCAAGCGCAGCAGGAACGGCACCGCGCCGATGTGATCCTCGTGACCATGTGTGAGCACGACGGCGACGATGTCGTCGACGCGGTCCTCGATCGGGCGGAAGTCGGGCAGGATCAGGTCGACGCCGGGCTGCTGGTCCTCGGGGAACAGCACGCCGCAGTCGACGATCAGCAGCTTGCCGCCGTATTCGAAAACGGTCATGTTGCGGCCGATTTCGCCGATGCCGCCGAGCGCGAACACGCGCAGGCCGTTCTTCGGGGCCTTCGGGGGCAGCCCGAGCCGATCCTGCGCGGCCTTCACGGGTGCGGGCGCGGGAGCCTGGTCGCGGCGGCCGCGACCACCCTGCCGCCCGCGGTTGCCGCGGTTGGACTGATTGGCCTTCGGGGCTTCCTCGGCGTTCTTCGCCCTCCGCCGGGCGGGCGGCGCGTCGGGCTCGGCGTGCATCACCGGCTCGGGGCGGGGCTCCCGCGCGACCGCTTCGGTGGCCGGAGCAGGCTCGGGAGCGGGCTTTTCGATGCGCTTCGGGGCATCGGGCTGGACCGGGGCGGGAGCGCCCGCGGCGCGGCTGGCGGCGCGGCGGCGGGGACGGGGCGACAGGGGCTCGGTCATGCGGCGACCCCCGCCAGGCGGAGGTCGGCGGCCAGCTGGTCGAGTTGCTCGGTGCTCGGCATCAGCTGCGGCAATCGTGGTTCGCCGACGTCCACGCCCAGCAGGCGCAGTCCGGCCTTGGTCATGGCGACACCGCCCAGGCGGGCCATCGCGGTGTTCAGGGGCAGCATGCTCACGTTGATCTCGCGGGCGCGCACCACGTCACCGGTGGTGTAGGCCTCGTGCAGTTCGCGCAGGCGTTCCGGCACCAGATGGCCGATGACGCTGATGAACCCGGCCGCGCCGATGGACAGCCAGGGCAGATTCAGGCAGTCGTCGCCGGAGTAGAAGTCCAGGCCGGTGCTGGCGATCAGGTCGGCGCCCGCGTTCAGATCGCCCTTGGCGTCCTTGACCGCGACGATGTTCGGGTGCTCGGCGAGAGTGCGGATGGTGTCCGAAGCGATCGGGACGACCGAGCGCGGCGGAATGTCGTAGAGCGTGAGGGGCAGATCGGTGGCGTCGGCGACCGCGGTGAAGTGCGCGATCAAGCCGTCCTGGGTGGGCCGGGAGTAGTACGGAGTGACCACGAGCAGGCCGTGCGCCCCGGCGCGCTGGGCGTTGCGGGCGAGCTCGATGGAGTGCGCGGTGTCATAGGTGCCCGCACCGGCGATCACGGTGGCCCGGTCACCGACCGCCTCGACGACGGCGTTCAGCAGATCGAACTTCTCGGTCTCGGTGGTCGTCGGCGATTCCCCGGTGGTGCCGGAGATCGCGAGCAGGTCCACCCCACGGTCGACCAGACGCGCGGCCAGGGCAACGCCGGCATCGACATCCAGCTTGCCGTCGGCACTGAAAGGGGTCACCATTGCGACACCGACCGTGCCGGACGCACTGCGCGGTGTTGGCGTCGATTCACCGTTCGTCATGGTCAGAAAGGCTACCCGGTCCAGAGATCAGGAACGACATCCTGACCGCCGATCGACGCGCCCGGACCGGTGATTCACCTCCCACTCCGATGAGCCGTGGCATCAATCCGCCCTTGTCTGACATCAGAAATGACGTCACACTGGTGTCATGGATCTGAACAAGTACACCACCCGGCTGCGCGAAGACCTGATCGCCGCCGCCGCGCTCGGCGACGAGAAGACCCAGGCGACCGCCGCCGCGCTGGCGGCGGCCACCGAGAGCTCGGCCCGGCTGGCATTGCTGGCGGCGCTGTCGGATCTGGCCGCGGAGGTGAGCGCCGAACTCGGAGACCGGACGGTGCACGTGTCGGTCGACGGCACCGACGCCACCGTGGACGTGCGCAAGAACCCGGGCTCGGACGAACCGCCGACCTTCGAGGAGATGACCGGCGACATCAGCCGGGTCACCCTGCGCATGGTCGAGCAGTTGAAGTCCAAGGCCGAGGAGGCCGCGCAGCAGAGCGGGATGTCGTTGAACGGGTGGCTGCAGAACACCGTCAGCGACGCGTTGCGGCATCAGATGGGTGGGTACGGCAGCCGGCACAAGCGGGATCGGGACACCGGGTTCGGCAAGACCGACCTCTGAGCCGGAGTCAGAGCAGGGGCGCGAGATCGCCCTTCGCTCCGATCACGATCTCGTCGAGTTCGAGCCAGTCGGCCATCTCGCGCAGCGAGTTCTTCAGGGCAGCAGCGGTTTCCGGGGTGCCGTGGCCCGGTTCGGCGAAGGCGCCGGGTACCAGCAAACGACCGGACGCGCGTTCGGCGCGCAGGTCGACGCGGCCGACGAGCTGCCCGTCGAGCAGGAACGGGAAGACGTAATAGCCGTGCACCCGTTTGGGTTCAGGGGTGTAGATCTCGATCCGATAGTGGAAGTCGAAAATTCGTTCGGTGCGCGGGCGGAAGAAGATCAGCGGGTCGAACGGGCAGAGCAGAGCCGCGCCCTCGACGCGGCGCGGTGTCTTCGCGGCGGTGTGCAGGTAGGCCGGTTTGCCCCAGCCCTCGACCTCGACCGGTTCCAGCTCGCCCGCGTCGATCAGGTCCGCGATCGCGGGTTCGGTCTGGGAGCGGTGCATGCGGTAGTAGTCGCGCAGGTCGGGTTCGGTCGCGATGCCCAAAGATGTTGCGGCGCGCCGGATCAGCTCACGATAGGCGTCCTCGCCGGAGATCTGACGGGCCAGCACCTCCGGCGGGATGACGCGCTCGGTCAGGTCGTAGTGCCGGGCGAAGCCGACCCGCTTGTCCACCGACAGCTCGCCCGCGGCGAACAACTGCTCGCAAATGACTTTGGTATCGCTGAAGTTCCAGCCCCAATGGTCCTTGGACTTCGGCTTGTCCAGCTCGAGATGCTTCTCCACCTCGCCCGCCGTCAGCGCACCGGCTTCCCGAATCACGTCGAGAATGTCCTTGCCCAGCGTCGGGCTGTGTTCCAGCACCCGCTTGGCCTGGTTCCAGCGACCATGCTCGAACTGCGCCATCCGCCAGCGCATCAGCGGCCAGTCCTCGACCGGCAGCAGCGCGGCCTCGTGCGCCCAGTACTCGACCAGCTTGCGCGGGTGACGCGCACTGTGACTCCACGCGGACTCGTCGAGCAACGCCCGGTCGTAGGCGCCGATCCGGCTGAACACCGGCGCGTAGTGCGCGCGCACCACCGCCGAGACCGAATCCAGTTGCAGCAGTTGGGTTTTGCTCAGCGCATCCTGAATAGACCGGCGGTTGGTGACCGCCGGTTTCCGCTTGCCGAACCCCTGCGCCGCCAACGCCGTCCGGCGCGCGGCCGCCGCACTAATCCTTCGCACCTGTCGAAGGATGCCACGGGGGTCCGACAAGTTCGGCGAACCCTACGCGTCGCAGGCCTCGGTCATGACGCTGACCGCGCCCGCGGTGTCGATCTCGGTGCGCCGGTCGGCGTCGGGAGCGTTGGCCAGCACGGTGGCCAGGATGCGGCGCCCCATAGGCAGCACCCGCACCGTCACCGAACCCGCGTTCGCGGCGTCCAACTCCTTGGTCGCCGCCTCGATCACGCGTTCGCGGACCCAGCGCGGCACGCCCGCGAACCCGCCGTCGTCGAGCAGCACCACCTCGACGCCACGAGAGCGAGCGCCGCGGGCGGCACTGCTCAATTCGTCGGTGACAAGCTGCGGCGCGCGCAGGCCGTCCCGCAGTTCGGCTTCCAGCAACCGGCACTGCTCGCGTTCCTCGGCGGTCAGGTCGACGCCGTCGGCGATGCGTTCCAGGATCGGGCGGGCCACCTTGTCCAAGCGGGCCAATTGCCGGTCGCGTTCACCGTTTTCGGCCTCCATGCCGGCTTCGGCCGCCGCGCGCATGGTCGCCTCCTCGCGCAGCAACCGCAGCGAACGCTGGGTCGGGCGCATGAGCGCGGCGCACACCGAGACGCCGGCGACGGTGGCGACCGGCACGACCGAACCCGCCATCACCCCCGCGCGCAACTCGCCGACGATCCCCGCGCTCACCACGACCACGGCGATACCGGCCACGCCGAGCCAGGCCGCGCCCAGTCGTCCGCGCAGCACCAGCACCGCCAGCACATAGGAGGACGCGAACGCGGTCCAGACCGGCCGCGACCAGCCGCTCTGCACGTCCATGGTGGTGATGGCCGTCGCCACCGGACCGGACGCGGTCACGAAAACCGTTGCGGGCCAAGGCAACGGGTCCACCGGGATGACCAGCACCAGCACCCCGGCCACGACCAGCAGCGCCGCCGCCACCGCCGCGGCGAGGAGCGGCACGTGCGAGAGGTTGCGCACCATGTACAGCACGATGGTCAGCTCGAGAATGATCAGGAACAGCCACGCCGAACCATCGCGCAGGCCGAGCAGATCGCGCAGGCCGAATTCGTTGTCGGAATCAGCCATCGCTACCCCACACCAGAGTCACCGTCGTCCCCTCTCCCGGCTGCGATTCCACGAAACCCGCGCCGCCGGCCAACTGCCGCATCCGGCCCAGAATGCTCACCGAGACGCCGAGGCGGTCGGCGGGGACCTGGCTCAGATCGAAACCGGCGCCGTCGTCGCGGAACACCACCCGGATGCCGCCGGCGCTGACGGTCACGGTGACCGTGCGCAGTACCGCGCGGCCCGGCACCGTGGCGTGGCGCAGACTGTTGCGCACCGCCTCGGCCAGCGCCGCGGCGATGGTGCCCGCGGCCTGCACCGGCAAGCGCAGATCGTCGAAACCGGACCAGCGGCGCGCGGTGACGGTGATGCCCGGGTTCACCTCGTGCACGGCGGCGCGCAGGAACCCGATCGCCTGTTTGGCGTTGAGCCGGTCCGGTTCGATCGCGCTGCCGCGCGCCTCGTCGAGCTGGGTCAGGGTGCGTTCGGCCTGGCGGCGCAGCACCGGCGATTCGGTGCCCGCACGGGAGGCGTCCAGCAAGGTCGACAGCACCGCGTCGTGGATGAGCGCGGCGAAACGGGCGCGTTCCCGGTCCCGCGCGGCCGCGCCCGCCGCGATCGCGGCCCGGCTGCTCGCGATCGCGGACTCCCGGTCCACGCGCGCCGCGGCGGCCCGCGCGTAGATCGCGCACCACAGGAACAGCACGCACAAACCGGCGGCGCGCGCGAAATCCCCGGCCAGCGTCCACGCCGAACCATGCGGCACCACATACATGTTCGCGACCGCCGAGGCCGCCGCGCCGATGACGAGATAGATCACCGCGATCATCGGACGCCACGCCAGCGCCGCCGCGAGCACGCCGAGCGCGAACACCCGGTACAGCCACACCGCGGTGGCGTCGATGTGCGGTTCCCGGTAGGTGAACGGCACGATCGCGAACGCCAGCAGGAAACAGACCGCCGCGGCGCCCGCGACCCACTGGATGACGCGGGTACTCAAACCCATCGACACGATCGCGAGCACCGGGAACCACCCGAAGGCCAGCACGACCGTCAGGATCGTCCAGGCCAGCGGGGCGGCCCGGCTCTGATCGGCGATCTCCGGAATCTCCGCGATGACGGCGAGCACACCGGCGATGCCGAAGACGAGGGCGAGCCGGCGCATGATCCGGTCCGAGGCAGCCTCGGACGATTTCTCCTGGGACACCGCGGCGAACCCCCGGCGCCAGCGCGCGGCCCGGATCGGGTCGAGCGAGGCGGCGCTCGCGGTCGGTGGGGTGGTGTCCAGCGTGCTGGACAGCGTCATGCCCTGGGATGCCGCTCGGGAACCGGGAGCCATCCGTCCTCCACCGCCCGCTTGTAGAGGTCGGTCTTGGTCGGCGCGGGACGACCCGCGTCGGCGTACTTCTGCCGGATCCGGCCGAGGTAGTCGTTGACGGTCTGTTCCGACAGACCGGTCAGCCGGGCCACCCGGGAGGCCTTCTCCCCCGAGGCGTACAGGGTGAGCACCTCTTCCTGCCGGGGGCTGAGGCCGACGTCGGACAGTTGTGGGTCGCCGTCGATCGCGGCGGCCCAGTCGGTGGTGACGACCTGATTGCCGGAGGCGGCTTGGCGCACGGCGGCGACCACGGTCGACGCGTCCTCGGACTTGCGGACCACTCCCAGCACCCCGGCCTTGGCGGCGGCGCGCACCAGGAAGGCGTTGTCGGCGCCGGTGAACACCAGCACCTCGATGCCGCGATCACGCAGGGCGCGCACGTTGTCTTCCGGGGAGGAACCGTCGGCCAGACGCAGGTCCAGCACCACCAGGTCCAGGTCTGCCGCACCCGCGGACCCCAGCAGTTCCGGCACGGTGCCCGCGGTCAGCACCAGATTCAGGTCCGGTTCCGGCGCCAGCATCGCGGCCAGCCCGATCGCTACGGATTCATGGTCTTCGACCAGTCCGATCCGTCGCGCTGCGACGTCGCCCCCTTCGGCGCTCATCAAAACAACACTCCCATCCCGGGCCGGAACCCGGTGCACACTTCCCCACCGCTACAACGTCACGTCGAGTATGACGCGCGGGTGGCCAGAAAGGTCAGACACCAAAAATCGGGGGCTTCCTTGCGCCAGCACTTGGCGGAATATTTGCGAACTATGTCAATCCAGCCACTGGTGGCAGCTTTTTGACTCGGCGAAACTTACTGCCATGCAAGCACTCACCGCCCTCGTCGCCGCGATCACCGTCCTCACCATTCTGGCCGTGCTGACCGGGACCGCGATGGCGGCAGGTCTCGCGGAACTCGACGACAACAAGGAGGCATAAGCCATGACCACCCTTACTCGCGATGCCCTCGCCACCCCGAAGCCCGCGACATCCTGGCTGGCCGTCCAGTTCGCCCGGATCGCCGGATTATTCGGCGCGGCAGGCGCCGCGGTGCCGTTCCACCGCTAGCCCCGCGGTGAGTTCCCTCATAGTTCGCCCCTCAGGTTTGCCAGAAAATTGCTCCCCCTCCTACCGTCGAGGAGCAAAGTGTTCGATCGATCCGAGGAAGAATTGTGCCGCTCATCAATCTGGGTTCCGCCGCCCTCGACCTGGCGAACGTCGTGACCAACATCGCGGCCAACATCACCTACCTGCTGCACGCCTGGGGCCTCGCCTGAGGTTCGCGTGCACCGGAATCCGAATGGGGTGGTCCTGACCAAGGACCACCCCATTCGCGCGTTTCAACCCATCAGATGCGCGGCGACGGTAGCGCCGAGCTCCCAGCAACGCTGGATGTCGTCCTTACCGGGCGGGCCGGAGAGGATGACCGAGGCCGCCGCCTGCTCCCAGCCGAGGCCGGTGGTCGCGGCTTCGACGCCGCGCTCGGCGCCCTCGGTGCCTTCGTTGCCGTGGATGTAGAGCCCGTACGGGCGGCCGCGGGTGGAGTCCAGGCACGGGTAGTAGAAGGTGTCGAAGGCATGCTTGAGCGCACCCGACATGTAGCCGAGGTTCGCCGGGGTGCCGAGCAGGTAGCCGTCGGCGGCGAGCACGTCGCTGGCGGTGACCGCGAGGGCGGCGCGGCGTTCGACCTCCACGCCTTCGATCTCCGGGTCGGTCGCGCCCGAGACCACCGCCTCGAACATGGCTTGCATGTGCGGGGAGGGGGTGTGATGGATGATCAGCAGGCGGGGCATCGGGTCAGCCTTCGCGTTCGAGTTTTTCCAAAGCGACTGCCCGGCGCATGGTTTCGCGCGCTCGGGTGCGGTCGCCGGCGTAGTCGTAGGCGCGGGCCAGGCGGTAGGAGACGCGCCAGTTGTCCGGGTCGGCTTCCCATTCCTGTTGCACCTGGGCGAACAGGGTGTCGGCGGCCGCGCGTTCGATGCGGCCGGAGGGGCGGCGGGGCAGTGCGGAGGTGTCGAGTTCCAGGCCCTCCTCGCGCATGCGCGCGGCCAGGCGCTGGTGATCGAGGGCGGCGCGGACGGTGGCGACGACGATCCAGATGCCGACCAGCGGGAGGATCAGCACGCCGACGCCGATCGCCATCCCCGCGAAGTCCCCGGAGGTGAGCAGTGCGAAGGCGATGCGCCCGAGCAGCAGGAAGTAGAAACCGAGGACCGCGACCAGCACCGCGACGAACGCGACGACCTTGCGGACGTCGCTGCCGGAGGACCCCTGAACTGTCACAGATCCAGGAACGGGTCGAGCCCGACGGTGAGGCCGGGACGCTGGGCGATCTCCCGCACACCGAGCAGCACGCCGGGCGCGAAGGAGGAGCGGTCGATGGAATCGTGGCGGATGGTGAGGGTTTCGCCCTGGGTGCCGAACAGCACTTCCTGGTGTGCGACCAGGCCGGCCAGGCGCACCGAGTGCACGCGCACCCCGTCGACGTCGGCGCCGCGCGCGCCGTCCAGTTCGGTGCTGGTCGCGTCGGGGCTCTTGCCGACGCCCGCGCGTTCCCGCGCTTCGGCGATCAGGCCCGCGGTGCGGTAGGCGGTACCCGAGGGCGCGTCGGCCTTGTTCGGGTGGTGCAGCTCGATGACCTCGACGGACTCGAAGAACCGCGCCGCCTGCTCGGCGAACCGCATCGACAGCACCGCGCCGATGGCGAAGTTCGGTGCGATCAGCACTCCGGTCTCGGGCTGCTGCGCCAGCCAGCCCCGCACCTCGTCGAGCCGCGCGGCATCGAAGCCGGTGGTGCCGACCACGGCGTGAATACCGTTCTGCACCAGGAACTTCAGGTTCCCCATCACGACATCGGGATGGGTGAAGTCGACAACCACCTGGGTCTTGCTCTCGGTGAACGCCGTCAGCGCGTCGTCCTTGTCGACGGCCGCGGACAGCTCGAGATCAGCCGCCTCCTCCACCGCCGCGCAGATCGCCTGTCCGACTTTCCCGCGTGCTCCGAGCACCCCGACCCGAATGGTCACCGCACCTCCTGTGTCCTGGGGCGTTTGCGCACCCCGCGTTCCCGGCCAGCCTAGTAGGCAGCCCCGGAGCGCTACCGCTGGCCTAGTCGTCCCAGGGGCAGATGACCGGCACACCGGTGTTCGCGAAATCCTTCCGATTCCGGGTGACGACGGTGAGCCCATGTGATTCCGCGGTCGCCGCGATCAAGCCGTCGATCGGGTCGACCCCGCGCCCCTGCAGGTCGGCTCGTGCGCGCATTCTTCCCCAGGCTTGCGACACCGCGCTGTCCACCGACAGCAGGCGCTTGCCGAATCGGTCCATGACCTCTTCGGCGAGCCACGTGGTCAGGCGGGCTTTCCGCCGGCCCTCCGGGAGCCGTTCGATCCCACGCCGAACTTCTCCGATCGTGACGACACTGAGAAACAGCAGATCCTCATCGGTGGCATGCGACCACTCCATCAGGCCGCGGTCCGGCAGCGGCTTCATCCATTCCGAGATCGCGTTCGTGTCCAGCAGGTAGCCGGTCCGCACGACCACACGCTCGCTGCTCGCCACTACAGCACCACGTCGCGATGCGACGAATCGCTCCGTTCCCGCTCCACCACCAGATCGGCGCCACGTAGCGGCGAGGTGGCCATGAACTCGGCAAAACTGCCCTGCCGCTTGCTCTTCCGCCGCCACTCGTCGATCGGGACGACAACCACGACCTCGCGCCCGTGTTTACTGATCACCTGCGGCCCCTCCCGTTCCACCGTGTCGACCAACTCGGAGAATCTGGCCTTCGCGTCGGCGAGCGGCCATGCGATATCTGGACGATTCGAAGTGCTCGGCTCTGCTGATTCCGCCCGTTTACGTGCCATTTCGACCACCTCTCAGACCAATATGACCACTCTGGTTAATTCATGCTACGCCTTGGATACCGCCCGCGCCAGACCCGGCCGCCGAGTTCGAGCGTCCCTCCCGCCCGGCTAGGCCGCGGGCTTCCGGATCACTTCGTACAGGGCCGAAATGCTCTGCTCCCCATACCCTTCGGCGATCGCGCGACGGAGCAGGTCATGCATCGGGGCATGCCAGGACATGTCCACGCCGGTCTCCGCGGCGAGGGCTTGGTCCTCGGGGAGCGAGTCGTGGAAGAGAGCGACCGAGGAGCCGAGCTTGGTGTAGTCGGCCGTGTCGATTTCCTCGGCCAGGAGCGGGAGCAGGGACTCGATCATCTGGAGCCATTTGCGGGAGTACGGGACCATGGCCGCGGCGGGGATGCCGCGGGTGGCGAGCACCGCCGCGCCCTCGAAGAAGCCGAGCAGCGCGGGGAGCAGGGTGGCCCCGACCGCCGCTTCGTAGAGGGCGGCCAGGTCCGGTTCCGGTCCCAGGTGGACGATCTCGCCGCCCAGCACGCGCAGGGTATCCGCGGTCGCGTCGAAGTTGGCACGATCGCCGCCGAAGTACAGCAGCGTGTCCGAATCACCCACTGCCGCAGGGACATTCTTGATCGCGCCGCCGAGGAAGCGGGCGTCCCGCGCGGTCACCCACGCGGCGACCGCGCGGGCCCCGGCCGGGCTGCCGCTGTTCAAGGTCACCACGGTCCGGCCCGCCAGGGCACCGGCGGCCGGAGCCAAGGCGTGCAGGGTGGCGTCGAATCCGGTCAGGACGGAGATGATCACCGGGCTCGCCGCGACCGCGTCCTCGATCGACAGCGCGTGCACCGCACCGTGTTCCACCAATGCCGCCGCCCGCTCCGGGCTGCGATTCCACACCGTGACCGGATGCCCGGCGGCCAGGAACGCCGCGGCCACCGCCCGGCCCATCGAGCCGATACCGAGCACCGTCACCGGGGTGTGATTGTTGCCGGTCATGCTGCCTCCCAAGTCGATTCGCCGCGAGCCCGGCGAGGCCCGCGACGCCCAGTCTTGGGGTGCTCGCCGGCGACCGGCAAGTACCTACTTTCTGGTCGAATACCCCCGTTGGAGGTAAGCATCCAGGTCAGCGCGCCGCGCTCAGTCGAAGACGATGATCTGGCGTAGGGCGTGACCGGCGGCGAGCTCGTCCATGGCGTGGTTGATCTGGTCCAGCCCGATGTGCGCGGAGACGAGGCGTTCGACGGGAAGCCGGCCCGCGCGCCACATGCGGACGTACTCGGGGATGTCACGATCGGGGATGGCGGAGCCGAGGTAGCTGCCGATAATGGTGCGGCCCTGAGCGACCAGGGCGAGGGGCGAGATACTGGCGCGAGCGTCGGGCGCGGGCAGGCCGACGGTCACAGTCGTGCCGCCGGGCGCGGTGGCGGCGACGGCGGTCTCGAAGGCCCGGATGTTGCCCGCGGCTTCGATCACGATCTCGGCCTGGATCGACCCCTCGGCCAGTTCGCCGGGCGTGTAGACCGCGGCAGCGCCGAGTTCAGTTGCGAGGGAGAGCTTTTCGGCGACGGTATCGACAGCGATGACCTCCCGGCCGAGGGCGACGGCGACCAGGACCGCAGCCATGCCGACACCGCCGAGGCCGACGACCATGATCCGGTCGCCGGGACCCGGTTTCGCCGAATTCAGCAGGGCCCCACCGCCGGTGAGCACCGCGCAGCCGAGGACGGCGGCGACTTCCGGCGGGACGTCGTCGTCCACCGGCACCACCGACCGGCGATCGACCACGGCGTGCGTGGCGAAAGCCGAGACGCCCAGATGGTGGTGCACCTCCGCGCCGTCGCGGCGCAACCGGCGTCCGCCGTTCAGGAGCTCACCGGCATTGTTGGCGAGACTGCCTGGCCCACAAGGGGTTCGGCCTTCGCTAGCACAGCCCGCGCACTCGCCGCAGCGCGGCAGGAAGGTCATCACCACGCGCTGGCCGACCGCGATATCGCCGTCGCCGGGACCGACCGCTTCGACGCGACCGGCGGCCTCGTGGCCGAGCAGCATCGGCACCGGGCGCACCCGGTTGCCGTCCACCACCGACAGATCCGAATGGCACAGCCCGGCCGCCTCGATGCGCACCAGCAGCTCACCGGGCCCGGGTTCGGCGAGCTCGAGCTCACAGAGGGTGATCGGCGCCGACTCGGCGAAGGGCACAGGGGCAGCGATCCGCTCGAGAACCGCACCACGAATCTTCATTCGCCCGACGCTACAACTGAACATGGCCTGCGTCACCGGGGGGTTGAAATTCGCGCGGCCATCCCGCTAATCTCCTTCACCGTGACGGTGCTCCTGTTGGCCGCCTTGTACCGAGCCCAGGGTCGGGACCGTCACGACTTCAAGGAGTAATCCCCTGTCAGTTCAGTTCAATCACACCATTGTCGGTTGTCGCGACAAGCAAGTGTCCGCGGAATTCTGGTCGGACCTGCTGGGATTGGAAATCGGTAAGGAAGCGGGACACTTCATCCCGTTGACCACCGAGAACGGCGTCACCTTCGATTTGGCGAATGTTCCGCCGTTCATCGAGGACATCCAACCCCAGCACTACGCCTTCCTGATCTCGGAAGCCGAATTCGACGTGGCCTACGCCAAGATCCAGCGCTACCAGCTGGACCACTGGGCGGATCCGCAGAAGCACGGCGTCAACGAGATCAATCACCACGACGGCGGTCGCGGCGTCTACTTCGAGGACCCGAGCGGTCATTACATGGAGTTGATCACCGTCCCGTATGGCGGCTGGCCGGCGTAGTCCGGACAGCCTCGGTTCAAGCCTCCGGCGCCGGCACGGCGTCCAGCGCCGGAGGCCACGGACTCGGTTTCACCGAAGCCGGTTTGCGCGTGGGGTTTTCGTCCCAATCGAAGCGCACGCCCACCCAGGCCGTCGGGTTGTCGAACTGAATCTGCCCGGCGGCGAACCGCGCTTCGGCGAAGGACACGTCGCCGAAGAAATCACAGGCGGTGAAATCGGCGGTACGACCGCCCAGAACGGTGCGGGCGAAAGTGACCCCGCCATGGAATTGCGCCTTCGCGAAATCGACCTCGCGGGTCGCCTTGTTGCGGCGCAGGCCTTGCCCGCCGAACCGCGCGTCGTCGAATTCCACACCGGCAGCGCAGAAGTGGGCTCCGCTGAACGCGGCGCGCGCACCGCTGAACACCGCGTGCGCGAACGAGACGCGCTCACCGTCCACGGTGGCGCCTTCGAACGAGGTCAGATCCGCGCCGAACCTGGCCGCCCGGAACGAGGTCTCGTCGCCGACGAATCGGGCGCCGGTGAAGCCGGTGCGGCCGCCGGTACACGACACGTCGTCGAACGAGGTATACGGCGATTTGAAGATGGCCTCGTCGAAACTGGTCTGCTCGCCCCGGAACTCGGCGCGGTCGAACACCACCGGCGCCTCGCCGAAGACGGCGCCGTGGAAGCTGACGTGCCGCCCGGTGAACCGGGCACGCTCGAAATCGGTGCGCAGATCGCCCACGAACCGCGTCCCGGCGAACAGCGTCCAGCGGCCCGCGAATTCGACGCCCTGGAAATCGGCGTCGTCGAAGACCGCTCCGGTGAAGTCGAAGTCGCACTGCGACCAGGAGACATCGGCGTAGCGCCGGGACCAGGAATCCTGCGGCGCGCGGCGCAGATGTTCGGCGATGACCCGGACGATGGTGCGCCGGACCTCACGGTCGTCGCGCCGGATGTGATAGATCCGCTCCACCCGGCTGCCGGATTCCGCCAGCGATTCCGACCGGGAGACAAGGTGATTCGAGCCGTCGCCGGGTTCGTAGGGCAGCCGGAGGTAACCGCACAGTACGTCGATGCACTGCTGCCGCCGGCGCGGTGCGGAGCATTCGTCGGCGATGACGGCGACGGCGTAGACCCCGGCGATCCGCACCGCCGGATCGTCATCGCCCAGCTGCCGCACCGCGCCGCCGATGAGCTCCGCGAAGCGCCCGCGCTCCAGGTCGCGTTGCCGCCGGTAGGCCACGGTCACCGCGACCGCGCCGCCGATGCCCGCGAGCACCGCCAGCGCGATCGCGGTGAGCTGCACCTGATTCGGCCGTTCCGCCTGCACTCCCAGGCCGAGCCGCAGTAACCACCAGGTCAGGCCGCCGATGGCGAGCCCGAGCAGGACGACGATGGACACCGCGAAGAACAGCGCCGCCCGGCGCACCCGATCGCCCAACCTCCCCCATCGCATGTTGGGCATGTTAAACGGGAATGGTGCGCGTCGCCTATAGGACAAGATCGGCTACGCCTGTGCCCCAGACATTTTCAGATGTCACCCATCCATCGGCGACAAGCCGGGATTCAGGCCGACTGGTCGGCACGCCGATTGCCGCGCAGCCCCAGCCCGGCGGCGATCAGGCAGGCCACGGCGACTACACCGACGAACCAGGGGAACACCTTGTCCAAGCCCCACGTGGTCGCGGCCCAGCCCGCGAGAATGGTCGGCAGCGCCATCGCCGAGTAGGCCAGCAGGTAGTAGGCCGACATCGTCTCGCCCCGCTTGTGCTGCGGCACAACGTTGGACAGGTGCCGCAGCGAGCCGCCGAACCCGAGCCCGAAGGTCACCCCGAGCACCACGCCCGCCGCCAGCACCGCGACCCAGTTGTGGGTGGCCAGCGCGGGCACGGTCAGCAGCAGCGCCACCGCCATGCCGGTATCGCCGATGATCGCGGCGCGACGGGCCGGAATGCCGGTCGCGAAGAGCTGGCTCGTCGCTCCGGAGATGGCGGTCGAGGCGACCACGGCGCCGCCGAAGACGAGATTGTGAATGCCGGTCTGCTGCGCGGCCAGCGACGGATACAGCGACAGCAGCACTCCGAGCACCGACCAGGCCGCCATCACGCCGATGGCGGAGAACCAGAAGTCGGCGCTGATCTCCTGCGGCACCGCGGGTTTCGCGATCCGGATCCGTCCCGCGACGCGAGCGCCGTGCGGCTCGTTCAGCGCCAGCACGCCGACGCCGATGATCAAGCAGACCACCGTGATCACCACGTACGGCGTGCGCAGCGGATACGGCGCGTATTGCGCGAGCAGCGCCGAACCCAGGATCGCCACGGCCATACCGACATTGAAGGCCACGCCGCTGAGCTGTCCGGAGCGCGCGCCGCGATGCGGACGCAGGTCCAGCAGCGCGGCCGCGCCGGCCACCACCGTCGACCCGACCGCCAGCCCGTGTAAGGCTCTGGCCAGCAACAACATCGGCACCGAATCGGCGAGCATGAAGACGACCAGGCCCACGATCATGGTGGCGAAGGCACCCAGCAGCACCGGCTTCCGGCCGACCACATCCGAGATCCGGCCCGACACCAGCACCGCCGCGAGCGCCGCGAACGCGTAGACCGCGAACACCAGGGTCGTGGTCAGCGGCGACAGATGCCATTGGGTTTCGTAGAGCCCGTACAGCGGAGCGGGTACGCCGGACACCCCCAGCGCCACACCGCTGGCCGCCAGTACCAGTGGGTACGCCCAGCGCTGGACCGTCTGCTCACCGGCGGGCACTGCCACGGCCATTATCGCTCCGATCAGGTAAGTTTGATGTCGATCGAACTTTGACCCTACGCCCGGAGCGACAATCACCGAACCCCTCTGTGAGGTAGATCATGACCGAAGCTAACGAACCGCTACCGCCGGTCGCCTCCCTCCCCACGGTCCTGGGTGCGCTACAAGACCCCATCCGTCTCGAGATGATCCGCCGCCTCAGCAACGCGGGCACGGCCGTCCGGTGTAGCGCGCTTTACGGCGTGATCAACAAATCCACCGCCACCCACCACTTCAAGATCCTGCGCGAGGCCGGTCTCATCGAGCGCCTCGTCATCGACGGGCAGATCCACCAGCGCCTCCGCGCCACGGATGTGGACCGGGCACTGCCCGGGCTGCTCCCGGCCATCGTCACCGCGGCGAACCAGACCTAGCGCTCGCCGGGTGGGACGGGCGGCACGGTGAGCCGCAGGGTCGGCATCTCGATTTGCCTGGGCCGCAGGGGTTCCGGCGTCTTCCGGATCGGGCCCCGGTTCTCGCTGTGCACCGGTGCGGTAGTCAGATGGCTCGCGCCCCACCAGAGTCCGAGTGGAAGCGATGCCGCCAGCGCCGCGATCACCACCAGAGCAACCCAGGCCACGCGGGGCCAGGCCCGCCACGGCAGGGTGTCCGGCGTGCCGAGATCCAATACCAAGGCGACCAGACCTTCGAGCAGGATGACGACCGCGATGCCGCACAGCAGGGTCAGCAGCACCCAGATCGCGAAGGGCTGCCGGGCCCAGTAGCCCCCCGCGGCAACCGCGATCGCCGCCACGAGGGCGGCCAGCAACGTGATGATCAGGTCGACGCCGGTGAGCGCGAAGCTGTTGTTCCAGTCCTCCTCACCGTGATTTCGGCGGATCCAGGCGCGGAACAACAGCAGATGCGCGATGCCCGCACCGGCAGCACCCATCAGCAACAGGACGTACGCGGCCCGGACAAACCCCGCCGACCAATCCATGCGCAGCATCATCGCCCCGAGATCCGCGAGCAGGCTCGACGGCACCAGCAGCACCAAGGCCACGATCGCGCCGGGGCGGCGACGCAACCGCGTGCGCAGATATCCCGGCGGCAACTGCCTGCGCAATACCCGGAAGACACCCCACCAGGCGAAGGGGATGAACAACCACAGCACCGGCGTCAGGAAACGCAGGGCACCCGGACCGATCCACAGCGACGCCAACGTCACCATCACCGCGAAGAACCACACCCATACGGCAAGCCGCATCAGCGCCCGCCACATGATCGCGGCAAGCAACTGACGCGCTGGGGTATGCGAGGGCTGCGATCCGAGCAAACCGCGCAACGTCGCCACGGCCTTGCCGCGGGAGGGCTCCCGCTCCGCCCGCCGCGCCAGCATGTCGGCGTGCAGCGGGTCGGCCTGCAAACCGGCGTCGATGTGGCGACGTTCGGCATCCAGATCGCCGAGTTCCCGATAGCGGTCGGCCAGCACAGCATGGGCTTCGGCACTGTCCGGGTACAGCCGCGCCGCCGTCTCGAGCGCGGACCGCGCTTCGGCCTTGAGCCGCTTGAACTTCGGCGTGTGCGCGATAACCGAAACAAGAGTCACCAACGCGGACAGACTGTTCGGGTCCAAGCTCACCGCCCGCCGGGCAATCCGCAAAGCCCCGTCCGGATCGTCACGACCGAGCTGCACCAGCGCTGCCGTGATGTGCGCGCCCACATGATCGGGATCAGCCGCGAACGCCGCGCCGATCAGCCGCGACGCCTCGTCATACCGTTCCTGATCGGACTCGTAATCCGCCAGCCAGACCAGCAGATCCGCGTCATCCGGCGCATCGATCAACGCCTGCCCGACAATCCGCCGCGCCTCCTCGGCCCGGCCCAACGTCTTGGCAACCCGGGCCCGCTCCAACGCGGACGCGACCGTATTCACATGCCCCCCAAAGATTTCACCCCGGCCCGAAGCTCGATCTCCAAAGCCACGCCGATCCTAGCCCGCACCGGGACGGACCAGCCCCAATCGTTCCGCTGCGCGATGGCCGATTCTGCTGTCGCACACCCACTTGCGGTGTCGCACAGGCGGTATGCCGTGCGATACCGAAAGTGGGTGCGGGACAGGGTTAAGCGTCGACCAGGTGGCGGACGGCGGCCGGGAGTTCGCGGGTGCGGCGGTAGGGGCCCGCCACCGAGGCGGCGAAGGGGCGGGACAGCAGGGTGCGGGCGACGGCGGAGACTTCTTCGGTGGTAACCGCGTCGATGCGGGTCAGCGTGTCGGAGACGCTGCGATGGTTGCCGTAGCTGAGTTCGCTGCGGCCGATGCGGTTCATGCGGGAGGCGGAGTCTTCCAGGCCGAGGACCAGGCCGCCGCGGAGTGAACCTTTGGCGCGGGCGCATTCGGCGTCGGTGATGCCGTGCTCGGCGACCTCTTCCAGGACGCCGCGGGCCAAAGTCGCCACCTTGCCGAGGTTTTCGGGCTGGCAGCCGATGTAGACGGAGAACGCGCCGGTGTCGGCGAAGGTGTCGACGCTGGAGTACACCGAGTACGCCAGGCCGCGATCCTCACGAATGCGCTGGAACAGCCGGGAACTCAGGCCGCCGCCGATGACGGTGTTGAGGACCGACAGCGGCCAGCGGCGTTCGCCCTCGTGCCGCCCGAATGCCCGCACACCGAAGGTGAGGTGGGCCTGTTCGCTGTCGCGGTGGCTCCAGTGCAGTTCCGGAACGCCGGCGGGCCGGTATCTGCCCTCGCGTCTGGCCGCGGGCGCCGCCGACAGGTCCAGCCGGTGCTCGAACGCGCGATGCACCAGTTCGACGGTGCGTTCGTGTTCGATATTGCCCGCGACCGCGACCACCATCCGGTCCGGGCGATAACGCCGCAGATGGAACGAGCGCAGCTGCGCGGCCCGCATCCCCTCGATCGATTCGATCGAACCGATCACCGGCCGCCCGATCGGGTGATCGCCGAACAGCGCGGTGAGGAACGCGTCGCCGACCATGTCCTCCGGATCGTCGTCGCGCATGGCGATTTCTTCCAGCACCACCTGGCGTTCCAGGTCGACGTCGTCGGCGCGGCACAGGCCGTTCAGCACCACGTCGCTGACCAGTTCCACCGCCAGCGGCAGGTCCTCGTCGATGACGTGGGCGTAGTAGCAGGTCTGCTCCTTCGCGGTGAACGCGTTGAGCTCGCCGCCGACCGCGTCCATGGCCTGCGCGATGTCCAGCGCCGACCGGGTCGGAGTCGCCTTGAACAACAGGTGTTCCAGGAAATGCGCGGCGCCGGCCACGGTCGGGCCTTCGTCGCGCGAACCTACGCCCACCCACACACCGATCGACGCCGAGCGCACACCGGGCACATGCTCGGTGACCACCCGTAGCCCGCCGGGCAGCACGGTTCGGCGCACGCCGGAATCGACGGAGTGCGACAGGGATTCGTCGGTTCTGCGGAGTGACGAGCCCCCCTGCTCGCTGGGGAGCAGGGGGGCCGTCTTCTTCTTCGTCACAGAGACAAGTACTACTCTGCTGCCGCCGCCGCTTCAACGGCGTCGTCCGCGGCCGGCTCTTCGGTGGCTTCCTCGACGGGAACCAGCGAGATCTTGCCGCGGTTGTCGATGTCGGCGATCTCCACGCGCAGCTTGTCGCCGACGTTCACGACGTCTTCGACCTTGGCGACGCGCTTGCCGTTGCCCAGCTTGGAGATGTGCACCAGGCCGTCACGGCCCGGCAGCAGCGAGACGAACGCGCCGAAGGCGGTGGTCTTGACGACCGTGCCCAGGAAGCGCTCGCCGACCTTCGGCAGCTGCGGGTTCGCGATGGCGTTGATCTGGTCGATCGCCGCCTGCGCCGCGGGGCCGTTGGTCGCACCGACGTAGACGGTGCCGTCATCTTCGATCGAGATGTTGGCGCCGGTTTCCTCGGTGATCTGGTTGATGACCTTGCCCTTGGGCCCGATCACCTCGCCGATCTTGTCGACCGGGATCTTGATCGCGGTGACGCGCGGCGCGTACGGGCTCATCTCGTCCGGGCTGGTGATGGCCTCGGCCATCACGTCCAGGATGGTGGTGCGGGCGTCGTGCGCCTGGCTCAGCGCACCGGCCAGCACCTTGGAGGGGATGCCGTCGAGCTTGGTGTCCAGCTGCAGCGCGGTGACGAACTCGCGGGTGCCGGCGACCTTGAAGTCCATGTCGCCGAAGGCGTCTTCGGCGCCGAGGATGTCGGTCAGGGCGACGTAGCGGACTTCGTCCTCACCCTTGTCGTTCTTGATGGTGTCCGACACCAGGCCCATGGCGATACCGGCGACGGGGGCCTTGAGCGGCACACCGGCGTTCAGCAGCGACAGGGTGGAGGCGCAGACCGAGCCCATCGAGGTGGAACCGTTGGAGGACAGCGCTTCCGACACCTGACGGATGGCGTACGGGAACTCTTCCTGCGACGGCAGCACCGGCATCAGGGCGCGCTCGGCGAGGGCGCCGTGGCCGATCTCGCGACGCTTCGGCGAACCGACGCGGCCGGTCTCACCGGTGGAGTACGGCGGGAAGTTGTAGTGGTGCATGTAGCGCTTGGAGGTTTCCGGGCCGAGCGAGTCGACCTGCTGCGCCATCTTCACCATGTCCAGGGTGGTGACGCCCATGATCTGGGTCTCGCCACGCTCGAACAGGGCGGAGCCGTGCGCCCGCGGCACCACGGCGACCTCGGCGGACAGGGCGCGGATGTCCGCGAGCCCACGGCCGTCGATGCGGAAGCCGTCGGTCAGGATGCGCTGGCGCACCAGCTTCTTGGTGACGGAGCGGAAGGCGGCGCCCAGCTCCTTCTCGCGGCCGGCGAAGTCGTCGCCCAGCCGACCCAGGACGTCCAGCTTGATCTCGTCGATCTTGGCTTCGCGCTCCTGCTTGTCGGCGATGCTCATCGCCTCGTTCAGCTCACGCTTGGCGGTGCCCTCGACGGCCTCGAAGACATCGGCCTCGTACGGCGGGAACAGCGGGAACTCACCGGTCGGCTTGGCGGCCAGCTCGGCGAGGTCGGACTGCGCGCGGCACAGGCGGGCGATGAACGGCTTGGCGGCCTCCAGGCCCTCGGCCACGACGGCCTCGGTCGGCGCCTGCGCGCCGCCGTCGATCAGCTCGATGACCTTGTCGGTGGCCTCGGCCTCGACCATCATGATCGCGACGTCACCGGACTCGACCACGCGGCCCGCGACGACCATGTCGAACACGGCGCCCTCGAGCTGCTCGACGGTCGGGAACGCGACCCACTGACCCTCGATCAGGGCGACGCGCACGCCGCCGACGGGGCCGGAGAACGGCAGGCCCGCGATCTGGGTGGAGGCGGACGCGGCGTTGATCGCGACGACGTCGTAGAGATCCTTGGGATCCAGCGACAGCACGGTCACCACGACCTGGATCTCGTTGCGCAGGCCGTCGACGAAGGACGGGCGCAGCGGCCGGTCGATCAGGCGGCAGGTCAGGATCGCGTCGGTGGAGGGGCGGCCCTCGCGACGGAAGAACGAGCCGGGGATGCGGCCCGCGGCGTACATGCGCTCTTCGACGTCGACCGTCAGCGGGAAGAAGTCGAACTGGTCCTTGGGGTGCTTGCCCGCGGAGGTCGCGGACATCAGCATGGTCTCGTCGTCCAGGTAGGCGACGACCGCGCCGGCGGCTTGCCGGGCCAGGCGGCCGGTCTCGAAGCGGATGGTGCGGGTGCCGTAGCTGCCGTTGTCGATCAGCGCGACGGATTCGAACACACCGGGCTCGACCTCGACGGCCGAGGACTTGCGTTCAGTTGTTTCGGTCATTCTCTGCTCTCAACCTCTCGTCTTCGCCGGATTGCGCGCCTCGTAGGCGCGATCCGGCTATTCGTCAGCCGTACCTGGCACGGACGCGCGGCAACCCTCGTGGCTGCGACGCGCGCACCCGGCGACGCGGAGGCGATCATCGATCGAAGCCCAACGGTTCTACCGAGAGGCCACTACCGAAGACCGACGCCACGCGGGCGGGTGCATACGGCTGTGCAATGTTGTGCGTCAGGGATGGTGTCCACCCCACATACGCAAATAGCCAACGGGGAGATTGTACGTCTCCCCGTTGGCTCGGTTACCGCTGGACTGCGAAAGCCAGCGTGTCCACTGTTCTCAGCGGCGCAGGCCGAGACGCTCGATCAGCGAGCGGTACCGGTTGATGTCCTTGGCCTGCAGGTACTTCGACAGGCGACGACGACGACCGATCAGGGCCAGCAGGCCGTGGCGGGTGTGGTGATCGTGCTTGTGCTGCTTGAGGTGCTCGGTCAGGTCCGAGATCCGCTTCGACAGCAGTGCGATCTGCGCCTCCGGGGAACCGGTGTCCTTCTCGTGCAGACCGTATTCCTTGAGGATGGCGGTCTTCTGCTCAGTGGTCAGAGCCATGCGGCGTCCACTCCTATTTTTCAGTTCCGCGCTCGAATATCCGGTTACCCGGGGATGGGCGCCACCGCGGACCGCAGCAAACCCGAGGATCTACCTTACCGGAGCGAATCCGGCACACCGAATCGGGGCTTATTCGACCGCCGTCAGCACCTTGCGGGCGTTCTCGACATCCCGGGCCATGGCCTCGAGCAGTTCGTCGAGGGAGTCGAACTTGCGCATGCCGCGCAGGTGCTCGACGAAATCGATCGCGACCTGCTGACCGTAGAGATTCGCCTCGCCGTCGAGCACGAAGGCCTCCACCGTCCGGGTGACCCCGTCGAACTGCGGATTGGTGCCCACCGAGATCGCCGCCATCGCCGGCTGACCCGGTGCGACCGCGCCGATCGCCGGGCCGTCCGGATTCAGCACGGTGAACCAGCCCGCGTAGACGCCGTCGGCGGGGATCGCGGCATAGGGCGTCGGCGCCAGATTCGCGGTGGGGAAGCCGAGGTCCTTGCCGCGGCCCTCGCCGTGCACGACCTCGCCCTGGACCCGGTGCGGGCGGCCCAGCGCCTCCGCGGCGGCCGCCATGTCGCCGGCCTCCAGGCAGGCGCGGATATAAGTAGAGGAGAAGGTGACCGCGTGCTCCCCGACCAGCTTCACGCCGTCGACCTCGAAACCGAACCGTTCCCCCAGCTCCCGCATGGTGTCGACGGTGCCCGCGGCCTTCTTGCCGAAGGTGAAGTTGTCGCCGACCACGACCTCGGCCACGTGTAGGCGCTCGACCAGCAGGTCGTGCACGTAGGCCTCGGGGGTCAGGGTCATGAATTCGGGGGTGAACGGAATGACGCAGAAGACGTCGACGCCGAGTTCCTCGGCCAGTTCAGCACGGCGGGTCAGAGTGCTCAGCTGCGCCGGATGTGAACCGGGGCGCACCACCTCCATGGGGTGCGGATCGAAGGTCATCAACACCGCCGGGACGCCCCGCGCGGCCGCGGACTTCACGGCGCGGCTGATCAACTGGGCATGGCCGCGATGCACGCCGTCGAACACGCCGATCGTGAGTACGCAGCGGCCCCAGTCCGCGGGCACCTCGTCGAGACTTCGCCATCTCTGCACGGTTGCAGCGTACGCAAATGGGGTCACGAACAATATTCCGGCGTCCCACAAGTCACACGACGTTATCCACTTGGTGAACAGGCGTTCGTGTCCCACGCCGAGATGTGTGTATCGGCGAAGGAGTGCATAAGCTCAGGTACGTGCCCGGTAAACGAGACATCGCCACCCGACGCGAGCTGGCCGAGCAGGCCCCGACGCCCGCCGACGAAGCCGTACCCGGCGGCACCGCGACGATTGCCCCGGAGCTGACCTCGGTCGCCCAGGACTACCTCAAGGTGATCTGGACCGCGCAGGAGTGGTCACAGGAGAAGGTGTCGACCAAACTGCTCGCCGAACGCATCGGGGTCTCCGCGTCCACCGTCTCCGAGGCGGTGCGCAAGCTCGCCGATCAGGGGCTGGTCGAGCACGCGCGCTACGGCTCGATCACCTTGACCGAGCACGGGCGGCGCGCCGCGGTCGCGATGGTGCGCCGGCATCGGCTGATCGAGACGTTCCTCGTCAACGAGCTCGGATACGGCTGGGACGAGGTGCACGACGAGGCCGAGGTGCTCGAGCACGCGGTCTCGGAGCTGTTGATGGCGCGCATCGACGCGAAACTCGGCTACCCCGACCGTGATCCGCACGGCGACCCGATCCCGTCGGTCGACGGCGCGGTCCCGACCCCGCCCGCCCGGCAGCTCAGCGACTTCGCCGCGGGCGAATCCGGCCGCGTCGCCCGCATCTCCGACTCCGACCCGGACATGCTCCGCTACTTCGACTCCGTCGGCATCGCGCTCGACACGGCCATCACCGTCGTCGAACGCCGCGACTTCGCCGGCACCATCGCCCTGCGCCTCGGCTCCGCGGAAACCCCCATCGACCTCGGCCGCCCTGCCGCCGAAGCCATCTGGTTGACCGCCTGAGTGGGACATGACCGAGGCGTTTCGCGGGTAGCGGCCTCGGTCATGTCCCACTTATCGGATCAGCACTTGCTGAAGTGGGCCTGCAGGCGTTGGGGGACGCCGGTTTTGGCGGCCTGGGACCAGCAGAGGTCGTGCGGGAAGCGGACGTAGGTGGTCCAGCTGTGGCCGGTGTACTGGACTATGCGGGCGGTGTCGCCGGGGGTTTTCCAGTTGACGAGGGCCCAGCTGCCGGCGCAGTCCTGGATTTGCAGCAACGATGAATCCGCTTGTCCTGGCGAGAGTTCGCCTTGGCGGTCCAGGTCGCCGACGATCGATGCGGCGGTGCAGGCGCGGCTCGCGCAGGCGGGGAAATAGCCCCGCAGGCGATCCGGGACGCCGTCGGCGGCGGCGTCGCTCCAGCAGGTGGAGTGCGGGAAGATGACGTAGGTGCTCCAGCGGTCGCCGGAGCGGCGGACGATGCGTTGCGTGTCACCGGGGGTGTTCCAGCTGATCACGCCCCAGGAATCCGCGCAGTCGCGGACCGCTGCCAGCGTCCAATCCTCTTGTCCCGAATAGAGCTGGCCCTGCGCGGCCAGATCGGAGACGATCGTCTGCGCGGAGCACTTGTCCGGCGCCACCGGGTTCTGGAATCGGAAGGCGCCTTCCACGGTCGAGTCGGGGCGGATGAGGAACAGATGGTGGTAGCCCTCCGGCACGGGCGTGGCGCCCGCGGGCGGTTGGCCCATGCCCATCCGGTAGCAGCCGACCGGGACGGTGAAGATCGCGCGCCCGGTGGCGTCGGTGACGCCGTCCCAGCGCTTGACCTCTTTGCCGTCGTCGGGGATGTCGTCGTTCTTCGGGTCGCAGGGCTGGATGAGCCGCAGGTTGACCGGGACGTTCGGCACCGGCTGGTTGGACAACGTCCGGGTGAAGATCATCGCGACCCCCGTGGTGGATTGCGGCGGAGCGGGTTTCGGCTCCGGCGGCGGGGTGTCGGTCACGCCGGCGTTGGTCGGACCCGGTTGCAGCGGGACTGTGGTTACCGGTGTCGTCAGTTCCGGCAGTTGACTGGTGGGCGAGGCGGGTTCGTTGCCGCTCCCGCAGCCCACCGCCAGCACCGCCAGAGCGGCGAGAACTACTGTCTTCCGGACGATTCCGTGTATCACTATCGCCACACGGCCCTTTCACTCGAATCCTGAGGATGCCCGGGCCTACCGGCGCGCCGATCAGGCACGCGACAAGAGGCACCCGACCGCGGCCCACGTTTGGGCCGACGCACCAAGATTGAGCCCCCTACCTAGAGCTTTTCCCCAGGATTACTTGAGCCGGATGATCTTGCTGGAATGCGCTCAGCGGGAGAGGAAGTCGAGGAGGGCGCGGAATTCCGGGGGTGAGAGGTAGCCGTCGCCGTCCGCGTCGGCGGCGTCGAGGAGGGCGGCGGCGGGACCGTCGATCATGCCCTGGCCCACCTGGCGGATGAGTTGTTCGAGTTCCTCGACCGAGATCTTGCCGTCCTGGTTGACGTCGAAGACCTGGAAGGCGGCGTCCGCGTCGGTGACCTCGATCTTGCCCGCGACCATGGCGGCATCGAATTCGGCTCGGGAAACCAGGAAGTCGCCATTGGTGTCGGCGGCGGCGACCATGCGCTCGACCGATTCGTCGTCGACCTCGACGCCGAGGGCGCGGATGCCGACGAGGATGTCCTCGACGGAGACCAGTCCGTCGTTGTCCCGATCCCACAGATCGAACGAATCCGGTTGTCCACTCATCGCATTACCCCTCATCGGCACTGCCGCCGATCGCCGCGGCGGACGCCAGTCACTCTACGTGCGCGCGACTCCGCTCGAGAAAGTTCAGAATTGGACTGGAACGGAATGATTTATTCCGATAGACTCGAGACATCGCTACCGCACCGGAGGAAATCATGACCAGCAAACTCGACATCCGCGAAGGCACCTTCCCCAACGGGCTCCCCTACCTCAGCTTCGGCAGTGGCGCGCCGCTCATCGCCCTCCCAGGCTCGACCGCCGAGAACGGGAACCTGAGCGGCAGCGCCCGGAAGTTCATGATCAAGCCGTTCCTGTCGCTGGGCGAACGGCACACGGTCTACGTCGTGAACCGGCGCCCCGGCTTGGCGGAGGGCACCACCATGGCCGACATCGCCACCGATCTGGCCGAGGCGCTGCGAAGCGAATTCGATGCGCCCGTCGACGTCCTCGGCTACTCCACCGGCGGATCGGTAGCGCAGCAGCTCGCGCTCGGCCACCCCAAAGCCGTTCGCCGCCTGGTGGTTACCAGCTCCGCCTATACCCTGAGCCCCAGCGGCCGAGCCGCCATGCGCCAGTTCGCCGAACGTGCCGCCGCCGGAAAGCGCCCCGCCACCGCCTTCGCCGCCATCGCCAGCACCTCGAAGCTCGGTCAGCGCCTGATGGCCGGCCTGCTCTGGATGCTGGACCCGATGATGCGCCCATCCACCGGCGACTACACCGACGGCATCCGGGCCATCGAGGCCGAGGATCAGTGGGACATCAAGGACCGCCTCGCCGAAATCCAAACCCCCACCATGGTTCTCGGCGGCGACAAAGACCTCGCCTACCCCGCCCAGATGTTCCGCGACACCGCCGACGGCATCCCCGGCGCCACCCTCGTCCTGTACGAAGGCCGCAACCACAACTCCGCGATCGAGGATCGTCGATTCCCGGTGGACGTCGCCAAGTTCCTGCAGGGCTGATCGAACTGTCCGGTAGTCGGACGCCCAAGCCAGAGTCGAGGCAAATGCGCGAGCACGGTCAGTCGACACCGCAGGACCCGGCCCGAGGGCCTGATCGAAACCAGCCGAGCGTCAGCACGTTTCAGCCGGACCGTGCGACGCGCTAGCACGGCTGGTCGGCTACCGCCGCCGGCACCTACCGGAGGTCGCTGACAAACTACACGGTCGACCGAGAACGGCTGGGGGCCAACGGTTCATGGCTGCTCAGCGCGCGCTTCTCGTCTGCCGTGGCCAGCCAGAAGAACAAGGGCGGGAAGGCGAATTCGATGACGGTGAGCACGATTTGGAACCAGTGCGGCCAGCCGTGCACGGCCAGGGAGACGGCGCGGCCGACGGCGCCGAGCAGGAAGATGCCCGCGAGCCAGCGGATGGCGAGGGCGGGGATGGGGGTTTGGCGGGCGGCCCAGATCCAGGCGACGCCGTAACCGGCGAAGATCGCGCCGAAGAAGCGGCTCTGGCTGTCGGCGGTTACGCCGGCGTCGCTCATGTCGGGGACCGAGTCGTTGCCGAGCGCGATGTGGATGAAGCCGATCGCTACGCAGGCGATACCCATGGTGAGGGCCAAGATCTTGAGCAGTTTCGACATGGCGTTCCTCCTGATGGCGGCGTCTTCGGCGCGCCGCGTGGGCGGGTGCCGTTGCGCTTAGTAGACGTGCATCTACTAACGGCAGCGTACGACCACTAGTAGACGCGCGTCAACTAAGATCCGTGGCGTGAGTACTCGACGCCGCCTCGCCTCGGACGAACGCCGCCGCCTGTTGGTGGAAGCCGGCGCGGGGCTGTTCGCTCAGCGCTCCTATGACGAGGTACTGATGGAGGACGTGGCAGCGGCGGCGAGCATTTCACGGGCCCTGCTGTATCGCCACTTCCCCAGCAAGCGAGAGCTTTTCGTCGCCGTGTACCAGCAGGCGGCCGAGCAACTGCTGGTGGTTACCCCACTGGATCCCACCCAGCCGCTGCTCGAACAGCTGGTGGCGGGCTTGGACGCGCACCTGGACTATTTCGAGGCCAACGCCCACGCGGTGCTGGCCGCCAACAAAGTCCTGGCCACCGACCCGACCGTCCAGTCGATCATCACCGGAGAACTCGACGAACTACGCCGCCGCCTGCTCGACGTCATCGGCGTCGAGGGCGCCGCGCGCACCATGACGTCCTCGATCCTGATGAGCTGGCTCACCTTCTTCCGAGTCCTGACCGTCGATTGGCTGGAACACCACACCATGACCCGCGAGCAGATGCGCGACGTCGGCGTCGGTGCGCTCCTCGGCGCGCTCGGATCGGTCCTCCCCAACCCACAGCAGGGTGATTAGCCGCCCAGGATCGAATCCGGCCCTGGCCACACGGTCAGAGGTTCGACGGGCGGACGACCATGACGGAGGCGGCGCGTTTGCCGCTTTCCTGGAGCAGGGCGATGGCCTGGCCGGACGGGTCGATGGCGGCGTAGACGCCCGCGATGCCGATCGGGTCGAGCCAGCGGCCGTTGCGGAGGTCGTTGGCTTGGGCTTCGTCGATGTCGCGGTGTGGGAAGGCGGTGCGCACGGCTTCGTCCATGTCGAGGCTGAGCAAGGAGGCCTCGGGGTCGGATTCCGCCGTAGCGCCCAATTCGTCCAGGGTGCGGGCGTGTTCGAGGGTGAACGGTCCGACCCTGGTGCGGCGCAACGCGGTCAGGTGGCCGCCTACGCCGAGAGCGGCGCCGAGATCGCGGGCGAGGGCGCGGATGTAGGTGCCGGACGAGCATTCGACCTCGACGTCGAGATCGACGAACTCGCCGTCCGGAATATCGTGGCGGGCAAGGACATCGAAGCGGGAGACGGTGACGGGGCGGGCGGCGAGCTGCACGTCCTCCCCGGCGCGAGCGCGGGCGTAAGCGCGCTCACCGTCGACCTTGATGGCGCTGACCGTGGCCGGCACCTGCTGGATGTCGCCGGTCAAAGTCTTTACGTGCGTGGCGATGTCGTCGTTGCCGACGTGCAGCGCCGAGGTGGTCGCGAGGACTTCACCTTCGGCGTCGTCGGTGTTGGTGGACTGCCCCAGGCGGATCGTCGCGGTGTAGGCCTTGGTGGTCAAAGTGAGCAGGCCGAGCAGCTTCGTGGCGCGTTCGACGCCGAGCACCAGCACACCGGTCGCCATCGGGTCCAGGGTGCCCGCGTGCCCGACCTTCTTGGTGCGCAACAACCTTCGGCTCTTGGCGACGACGTCGTGGCTGGTCCAGCCGCCGTCCTTGTCGACGATCAGCAGGCCGCCGAGAGCGGGTGCGCCGGCCATCAGCCGTGCACGATCGCGGTCAGGATGCGCCCGTCGGCGATCAGCCAGCGGCCGTCGAAGGTGAGCAACGGGGCGCCACCGTCGGTGGTCTGGCCGGGGACCAGGATCTTGCTGTGGAACGTGCCCGCGCCCGCGCCGGCGGAGACGTCGTCGAGGGTGAAGGTGATGTGCGCGTCCTCGAAACCGAGCCACCGGCTGGTCAGCGGGAACCACGCCTTGTAGGTGGCTTCCTTGGCGCAGAACAGCAACCGATCGAGATGCAGCCCGGAGGCGCTGGTACGCAACCACTCTCGCTCCTCCGGCAAGCTCACCGAATCGAGCACGCCTTCGGGCAGTTCGGCATGCGGTTCGGCGTCGATGCCGACCGAGCGGAAGCGCAGCCGGTGCGCCAGCGCCGCCGCCCGGTAGCCCTCGGTGTGGGTGAGGCTGCCGACCACGCCGCGCGGCCACACTGGCGCGCCGCGCTCGCCCTTGCCGATCGCCACCGGCGGCTCACCCAGCTGTTCCAAGGCCAGCCGGGCGCAGTGCCGCGCACCGATGAAGTCGCGGCGGCGTTTCTCCACCGACTTCGCGATGAGGTGCTCTTCCGCCGGATGCGCCTTCAGGTCCTCCGGGTACTCCAGCAGTTCAGCGGACGCGACACCACTGGGCAGAATGTTCTCGATCATCACCACCGAGCCTATCCGAGCGGCCACTACCTACTTCGCCTGCCCACCGTGCCAGTTCGTGCCCGCGCCCGAGGTCGCAACGGACGCAAGAGCGGCGGCGAGCGGCTTATACGCCGCGGCGGCGTTCGGCGCGCTCACGCATCTCGGCCGCTGCCTTCTCCATTTCCGGGGTGAGCTTGAAGTGGCCGCCGAACTTGTTGAGCGAGCCCGGCGGGTATTCGGGGGTGGGAAGGATCTGGCGCAGCAGCGGGTCCGGCAGGCCGCGGCGCTGCCATTCGCGCGGATAGCCGAGGGAGACCTCCTCGAAACGGACGCCGTCGTAGTAGGAGGTGCGCGGGATGTGCAGGTGTCCGTACACCGAGCAGACCACGTTGTAGCTGGTGTGCCAGTCGGCGGTGAGGTCGGTGCCGCACCAGAGCGCGAACTCCGGGTAGAACAGCACGTCGGTGGGTTGCCGGACCAGCGGGAAATGGTTGATCAGGACCAGCGGGGTCTCCGCGGGCAGCGCGTCGAGCCGGCGTTTGGTGGCCTGGACTCGGGCGTGGCACCAGGCGTCACGGGTCAGGTACGGATCCGGCGAGAGCATGAACTCATCGGTCGCGACGACATTGCGTTCCCGGGCGATCGCCAGGCCCTCGGCCTTGGTGGTGGCGCCCTTGGGCAGGAACGAATAGTCGTAGAGCAGGAACATCGGCACCAGCGTCACCGGTCCGCCGTACTCCTCGGCGCCCGCACCCGCCCACACCGGGAACGGATCCTCCGGGGTTATCACATCCAGATCCCGGCAGATCGACACCAGATAGTCGTACCTGGCCGCACCGTGCATCTGCACGGGATCCTTGGGCGTGGTCCACAATTCGTGGTTCCCCGGGACCCAGATCACCTTCGCGAACCGGCTCCGCAGCAACTCCAGCGCCCACCGGATATCGTCGGTCTTCTCCCCCACGTCCCCGGCGACAATCAGCCAATCCTCCGGCGAATCCGCCGTGATCTGCTCGACCACCGGCCGATTCCCCTGGTGCCCGACATGAACATCGCTCACCGCCATCAACTTGGGTATCACCACACCCACATTGGCACACTCGCACCTACCCCCGCGCACCGACCGGCTCCGACCAGGGTTCGGGAAGGACCGGTCGGCCTCAGGTAGCCCAGTGCAGTCGCGCTGTCGAAGCGAAGCCCGAGGCGATGGTAAGAGTGCCGTTGGGTTGGCGGCGGCAAGAGGCGACCGCGAGGTGACACGGAGTAAGGGTGGGCTGGATGAGTACGCCGCCATCGATCTCGTAGCGAGAGTTGGTGACTTTCCAGGAGGTGGCCTGGGCGTCGGCAGGGGTGACCGGCGGGCTATCCGGGCGGACGACGACCATGACCTCCGTGACTCCGGCGGGCCAGTCGAAAATCAGGCGGCCGTCGCGGATGGCCAGATTGCTGACGGTGGGAATCCCACTCGGAGTCGGCTCGTCCGGGAGCACGGGCTCGGCCGCGGTTGAAGCTTGGGCATGCAATGGAACCTGCTGCGCCGCAACAACTTCGCCTTCCAGCGATAGTTGCTGCGTCGTGGCAGTCAGCTCGTCGGCCGAAAACGCCTGGGTCGCCTCCGCCATCGACGGTTCGTCCTGATTCGCACCGGCAGGCCGGGTTGCCGCAACCGGCTGGTCAACCTGGGACTCCGGGATCTGGCCGCCCGCCGTAACGGGCTCACTCCACGGACCTTCCGGCCGATCCACAGAGATCGGGGGCGCTCCCGCAGCAGGCTCCTCAGCCGCATCACCAGAGTCACTCGACGTTGTGGGCTCGGCTGGCCGAGCCATCGAGATCTTGTTCGCTGGTGCGGGCGGAGCGGGCGCTTCGGGGGGTGGGGCGTCGGTGCGGGCGGGGTCCGAGTAGCGGCCGGCTATGGCGGCTACTACGGCGTAGACGGGTTGGCCGGTGGGTGGGGCGCCGCCGTCTTCGAGTTCGGTGGTGCGGGTGCGGCCTACTGTGCGCCACGAGCCGTCCGGCTGGAGGCGGGTCACCTTGTAGTCGGCGGGGCCGGTGGGTGAGGGGGTCCAGGTGACCAGGATCGAGCCGTTGTGCAGGCGGGCGGCGTGGACGGTTCCGGGGGACTCGATCGAGGTGGTGGCGAGGGCGGCGGTCGCGGCGGCGTGGTCGGCGCAGGCGGCCTGGGCGGCCAGGAGGGCGCGGGTGCGGTCTTGGGCGGGTCCGGAGTTCGCTTCGGCGACAAAGTGATCCGCGGTAGCGACGGCTTCGCGGGCTTGGGTCACCAGCTGGTCGAGGGTGGTGGACTGGCCGGTGGGCGGCGGGACGTCGGAGGCGTTGCGCCGCAGGTATTCCAGGTGCTGGGTGGCCGCGACGAAACGTTTCGCGGCGCAGGCGGCGGTGGCGTCGCGCCAATGCGCGGCGGCTTCGGCGAGGACTCGTTCGACCTCGTCGGCGACGGGGCGGATGGGGGTGGCGCCGCCGTTGGCGCCCGCGTCGAGTTGTCTGGCTTCCGCGACGTGGCGGGCGGCTTCCTGCGGGCGGCCCGCCCGCAGTGCGGCGCGTGCGGCTTTGAGGGGCTCTTCCCATTCGCGGGAGGTGCCCGCGCTCGACGTGCGGTGCGGTGCGGTGGTGCGCGCTCCCGGCGTTCCGGTGTGCGACCCCGGTGTTCCGGTGCGCGCCGCCGGTGGGGCGTATTGTGTTGCCGCCGTGCCGCTTTCGATGCGAGCCCCGAGCGCCCCGGCGATTTCGGCGAGCAGGCGGATCGCCTCGGCGCGGTCGAGACCGAGTTCGATCGCCTCCTCGAGCAGGAAGTCGTAGTCCTCGCCGACCAGCTGGTCTTCCACCAGGACCGCGGCGCGGACCTTCGGGCGCAGTTCCGCGGCAACGTCTTCGGTGATCGAGCGGACGTACTCCTCGGCGACCGCGGGGCCCGCCTCGAGCAGGTCCTGGACGTGCACCAGCAGTTCGTCGAGGACCACCCGGAGGCGGCCGGGCGGCAGTTCCCGGGATCGCGCGCGCAGGGCGTCGGCCCGCAAGCGGATCTCGCCGGTGTGGGTCGCCTGCGTCGAATCGAGCTGGAGCAGGGCGAACAGTGTCGGCGTCGGCGGACCTTCGAGGAGGCGCTCCCATTCGCTGAGCAGCTGGCGGATCTGTTTGCGGCGCTGCTCGGTGAGCACGGCCGACGCGGGCGGGGCCTGATCCTCGATGACGCGGTGGCGGCGCAGGCGCGCGGCCACCTCGGCCGCGGTGAGACCGCCCATCGTGCCGATCTCCTCGAGACCGGCCACTTTCCCGGCGGGCACGCCGCCGTAGCGCTGCACCAGGCGGGAGATGGCGGTGTCGAGCATTTCGAAGCGTTCCGCGTCGCGCTGCTCCCGCTCGTTGCGGACCCGCAGCGCTTCGGCGCGGCGAGAACCGCTGTACAGCAGCAGATCCGAACGCAGCTCGTGTCCGTCGACCAGCAGGCCGACCAGCACCCGGTACTTGGGGTGGTCGCGCTGCTTCTGCCAGAAACCCCACACCTCCGCCACCCGAGCGGAAACCTCGGCGTCGCTGAGGGTTTCGGCTTCGTCGAGCGGAATATCGTAGAGCTCGAACGGGTCCGAGAACTCGATACCGCCGCGACGTTCGACCTCGGCGAGGACGCGTTTGCGGTAGTCGTTGGGGACGAAGGCTTCCATGGCGGCTCAGCTTGCGCGGCGACGGGAACGCTGGACCTGATCCAGCTCCCGCGCCACCTCCGACTGCGAGAGGGTGGCGCCGGTCTGGGCGGACAAGGTCAGCGGCATGTCGGCGTCGACGTGATGCGCGGTGACGTGCAGGACGCCGTCGAAACCCATCTCGAAGGTGACACGGACTTCGCTGCCTTCCGGATAGCCGGGCGGGATGCCCATGATCTGACCCTCGACAAGCACTTTCGCGTCCTCGGGCCGCATCGAGGCGGCCTGCCCCTGCTGTTCGACGATGGTGAGCTTGATCTGATCCTGATCCTCGCGAATGGTCCCGAAGGATTTCCGCACCCGCACCGGCAAGGTCTGATTGCGGTGCACCAGCCAGGCCGCGGACAGCCCGTAATGCGTGTCCAGCGCCAGCACGCCGAACCCCCGCGAAACCACGGTGTCGACCTGGATTTCCAGCATCCGGCGGACCAGGCTCACCGGCTGGCCGAACGATGCCGCGACCCGCGAGACCGCCTGTTCCAGATCGGCCGGAGCGGCTTCGGTCAGCGGCGAGCCGTCGCGGAGCCGGCCACGAGTGACCAGATCAGCGATGATCAGCCGTTCCAATTCCAGCTTCTCGCCGTAGAGCGCCGCGCCGCGCGCCACCGATAGATCGGGGTCACGTAGCTCACCGGCCAGCCCCAGCTCGGCCTGAAGTTCGCGCGCCACCATCGGCATCCGGGAGGAACCGCCGACCAGCAGCAGGCGATCGACCGCCGCGACACCGCGTTTGCCGGCCGCGGCCAGACAGTCCTTGGTGAGGTCGAGGGTGCGGCGCATCAGCGAGGACGTCATCGATTCGACTTCGTCGCGGGTGAGCGAGATCACCGCGCGGGCCCCGTCGTGCGCGACCACCACATCGGTGCGCTCGACCTCGCTCAGCTCGCGTTTGGCTCGTTCGGCGGCCAGCACCAGCATCTGCGAACCCGCCGAATCGTCCAGCGGATCTTCGGCGTCGGGATTGGCCGCGCAGAACTGCTGGGACAGGTACAGCGCGATCCGCTCGTCCCAATCGGCGCCGCCGAGCTGGTGATCGCCCTCCACGGCCAGCACCGAGATGCGGCGGTCGGCGAGTTCGATGACGGTGGCGTCGAAGGTGCCGCCGCCCAGGTCGTAGACCAGCACCGTCTCGCGGGCATCGGACTTCTCGACGTCGACGCTGCCGTGCTGGGGGGCGGCAGCCGACGGGGTGGGTGAACTCAGCCGGCCGAAACCGTACGACAGGGCGGCGGCGATGGGCTCGGACAGCACGCCCGCCACCTCGAAGCCCGCGTAACTGCCCGCCTGGATGGTGGCCCGCCGCTCCTCGTCACCGAAGTAGGCGGGCACCGTGATCACCGCACGCTGCACCGGGCCGCCGCCGCCGAATTCGGCGTCGGCGGCGAGACTCTTCAGGATCAGCGCCGAAACCGCGGGAGCGGACCAGCTTTCACCGTGCGCGGTGAACCGCCAGTCGGCATCGCCCATGCGCCGTTTCACCAGCGCGCAGACGTGCTCCGGGTCGAGCCGGGCCTGCCGCCGCGCGCCTTCACCGACGAGATGATCGAACGCGGATGCGAACAGCACCACCGACGGCACCGTCGGCTCGCCGTTCATCCCAACCATGACTTCTGGACGACCGTCGGCGTCGATCCGCGCGATTGCCGAGTTCGTTGTGCCCAGGTCGATCCCGTAGACCCCCATGGCGGCGATCGTAGCAGCCGAATCCGACCCCGGCACAGCGGCCGACCAGCCAATTCCGCTGCCGCCCCGCCCCTTCCGTCCGGGCGCGCGTTATCGTGCGGATATGTCTGAATCAGTCGCGCGGCAGGCCGGGGAATTCGACGGACCGACCGGCCCCATCCGGCGGCCACCCGCCGAGCCGGCAGCCGCCACCGCGCCACCCGATCCCGTACAGCAGACCCTGACCCGCCTGGTGGAGCAGGTAGAAGACCTCTCCCGGGTGATCGCCCGCCAAGCCGCCACCATCGAACGCCTCACCGACGACGCCAGGTCCCGTGCGCAACAGGAACGCGCCGGCGCGGACTTGCCCTTGGTCGTCGAACTGTTCGCCCTGTACAACGACTCGGCGGCCTGCGCGTCCACCGCCGAATCCGACCGCGAACGAGACGCTTTCGCCGCCGCCACCACCCGGGTCGAACGACTACTCGCCGGCCGCGGCGCGGCACTCGTCACACCCCGCCCCGACGAACCCTTCGACCCCCTCACCATGGAAGCCACCGATGTCGCCGCCACCGCCGACCCCGCGGCGGACCGGACCATCGACGCCCTGATCCAGCCGGGCCTGTCGGTCTCCGGACGCTCGATCAGACCGGCGAGCGTGATCGTCCGCCGCCACCGCACCTGATTGCTGGACGACATCCACGCATCGGCCCGCCGGCTTCGCTGGTTTGTCCGCTCAGCGGACTCGTTCGTACGGGTGCTCGGGCCGTTCGATCGGCTGGTACTCGGCCACGACAAATGTCGGTGTCAGATCCGGATCGCGTTGGGCGCTGCCGGGTTCCACTCGGCCGCGGAGCTCGAGCCAGGTGTCCTCGGCGAACTCGTCGGGGATTCCGGTGAGGTGGACGCGGACATAGCGTGCGTCGGCGACGCAGCAGGTGATGGCGACGCGGGCCAGGTCGGTGCCGTTGGCCCGTTCGGCGCGGAGGATGAAGCCGCGGATCAGGACGGTTCGGCCGTCCAAGGAACGCAGGGAGTCCAGCGTTGCTCGGGTCACCAGTTCCGAGATCGACAGTGCTGGTGCGGGTTCGGCGGGCAGGGGCGGGAACGGCCAGGATTTCGCTTGGCCGCCAGGGGAATCGGTGGCGACGCGGACCGGTGCGGTGGTTTCGGCGGCGCCCGCGCCGAGGGCGGGCGGGGCGATCAGGAGCAGGGCGAAGACCGGGATCAGGAGTAGCCATTGTGCGCGGCCGGCGCCGTGGTCGTGGCCCGGAGTGGCTCGGCCGCCGCGGATGTCGCGGGCGATGGCGATCAGTGCGAGCGCCAGGATGATGACTCCGCTGACCAGAAGGAACGGGAACAGGCCGGGTTTGACGTAGTTGAGGTAGGTGCCGTCGAGAGTGATCATCAGGACGGCCGCTCCGATGAGGAGCAGCAGCAGGTTCTGGGCCTCACGTTTCATCGGGCGCCGCCGAGGCAGAGGTAACCGGCGATCGTGCCGCAGGTCACCGCGACGACAAAGGTCAACGGCGAGAACCTGAGCGCGAAGAAGCGCCCGAAACTTCCTGCCTGCATGGCGAACAGCTTCACGTCGACGGCTGGGCCGACCACCAGGAACACCAGTCGCGGCAGCAGCGGCAGGCCCGACATGCTCGCGGCGACGAAAGCGTCGGCCTCCGAGCACAGCGCAAGCACCACCGCGAGCACGGCCAGGACCAGGATGGCGATCACCATCTGCCCGGCGAGCTGCTCGTACCAGGACGGCGGCACCAGCACGTGCAGCGCGGCCGCGGCGGCGGCTCCGAGCACGAGAAACGCTGCGGCCTGCAAGAAGTCGTGGCGAGCGGCCTCGGAAAAGACCTCCCATCGGGTCCGCCCGGTCACGCAGTGTCCGCCGTCCGCCGAGTGCTCGTGACCACCATGCGGCAGCATCCACCCCGGCTGTCCGATCCGCGACCAGATCAGGCCCATCACGATCGCGGTCGCCAGCGAGCCCACGAACCGCGCCCCCACCATCCCCGGCTCCCCCGGAAACGCCACCGCCGTCGACACCAGCACCACCGGATTGATCGCGGGCGCCGACAACAGAAACGCCAGCGCCACCGAACTCGGCGCACCCTGATCGATCAACCGCCGCGCCACCGGCACCACCCCGCACTCACATCCGGGCAACGCCATCCCCGCCACACCCGCCACCCCGATCGCCGCGGTTTCATTGCGCGGCAACACCTTCCGCAACACCGCGGGCGACACGAAGGCCGCAATACACCCACTGACCAGCACCCCGAGCACCAGAAACGGCACCGCCTGCACAAACACCCCGACGAACACCGTCACCGCCGTCTGCAAGCGCGCGGCCGACCCGATCAACGCCCCCACCTGCGTCTGCACCAGCGCTGCAAGCACCAGCAACCCCACGAGCACGGAGGTCGACGACACCTTGTCCCGCAGCACGCGCGCCGGCTGTTTCTCGAGCATTCCCCCATCTTGCCAGTACTGATTATCGTTTCCAGGTATGCCGGACAACACCACGCTGACCACCCACGCGATCCGCCCGATCCCGGCCCGAGACCTCCTCGCGCTCTACCGCACCCAGGAGTGGTGGCCCGACCGCACCGTCGCCCAACTCGAGTCCATCCTCGCCACCACCCCCACCATCGCCGCCTGGCACGAGGACCGCCTCATCGGTTTCGCCCGCGCGGTGACCGACGGCGTCCTGCGCGCCTACCTCGAGGACGTCATCGTCGCTCCCGGCTACCGTGGCCAGGGCCTCGGTAGCGAACTCGTCCGCCGGCTACTCGACGAACTTCGCGAAATCCCCGTCGTATCCCTGTTCTGCGGCCAGGACCTCGTGCCGTTCTACGAGGCAGCCGGCTTCCGCCCCACCCGGCAAGTCGTCCTGCATCGATGACCGCGAAGGTCGCCACGCGCCACGCGGCGGCACACGCCCGCGCGTCCCGCCGCGAGCGGGCATGATCGTGGCATGCAGCAACTCGAGCTCACGCACGCTCCGGCGGCGTCTGCCTGCATGATCGTTCGCAGGCCCGCCGCGGCAGCTTTCCGCGCCTTCGCCGACCCGGCAGTCACCGCCCGATTCTGGTACAGCAAGAGCACCGGTCCGATGGTGCCGGGAGCCGAATTACGGTGGGAATGGGAGACGTACGGGGCCTCCGCCGATGTCAAGGTGCTCGACGTCGAGCCGGATCGTTCGATCCGGTTCGAGTGGGGCAACTACGAACAGCCGACCACGGTCGAGGTGAAGTTCACGCCGCACTCGGCGGAAACCACGTTCGTCGAGATCACGGAAACCGGCTTCCAGGGCACGGGCGACGAGCTCGTCCAGTGGGTGAACGACACGGTCGGCGGCTTCTCGACCATGTTGTGCGGGATGAAAGCCTGGCTGGAGCACGACCTCGAACTGGGCGCGGTCACCGACCATCACCCGGCCTGAGTCGCTACGCGCTCCCGGCGGGAACGTCGGCGCCGACCCGCGCCCACTTGCCGGACAACGCCCGCCACACCACGGCGGCCAGGCGCAGGAGCATGAACGCGACCAGACCGGTCCAGATGCCGGCAATGCCCCAATCGAAGATCAGCGACAGCCAGATCGCCGGCAGGAATCCGATCAGGGCAGCGCCCAAGGTCGCGGTCCGGAGGAACGCCGCGTCGCCCGCGCCGAGCAGCACACCGTCCAAGGCGAAGACGACGCCCGCGACCGGAATGATCGCGACGAAGAACCACCAGGCGACGCCGGTCCGGTCCAGCACCGTGGGGTCGGTGGTGAACAGCTTCGGGATCACGGCGTACCCCGCCGCGAAGCAGGCGGCCAGGACTACCGCGAACACCGTCGACCACTCGGTGATTCGCCGCGCCAACCGCTTGGCCCCCGCGGCGTTACCCGCGCCCAGCGCGGCACCGACCAGGGTCTGCGCGGCGATGGCCAGCGAATCCAGGGTCAAGGCCAGGAAGGTCCATAGCTGTAGGACCAGTTGATGCGCCGCCACCGACGCCGCCCCGAACCGGGATGCGACGGCCGCCGCCGAGACGAAGCACGCCTGGAACGCGAGGCTGCGCGCGATCAGGTCCCGGCCCATCACCAGCTGCGCTTTGATCACCGGCCAGCGGGGGGCGAGCGAAACCCGCTCGCGCACCAGCGCGTACAGGAACAGCACGCCGCTCACCGCCTGCCCTGCGACATTCGCCACCGCCGACCCGGGCAGACCCAGCCGCGGCGCACCGAGCAACCCGTGCACCAGCACCGGGCACAGCACACCCGAAAGTGCCAGGCCCGCAACCACATACATCATCGGCCGGATGATGTTCTGCACCCCGCGCAGCCATCCGTTGCCCGCCATCGAGATCAGAATCAACGGCACCCCGAACACCGCGATCCGCAGCCACAGCAACGCCTCCGCCGCGATCTCACCCCCACCGGCGATCGCGTTGGTCAGCGGCACCGCGAACACCTGCACCACCGCGACGATCAACGCCCCCACCGCCACCGCGATCCAGGTCGCCTGCACCCCTTCGGCCACCGCCCCGCGATCGTCGCCCGCACCGTGCCGCCGCGCCGCCCGCGCCGTGGTGCCGTAGGACAGGAACGTCAGCTGCGAACTCACCTGCGCCAGAATCAACCCGCCGACCGCGAGCCCCGCCAGCGCCAGCGCTCCGAGCCGCCCCACCACGGCCATATCGAACAGCAGATAGATCGGCTCCGCCACCAGCACCCCGAGCGCGGGCAACGCCAACCCGAGAATCCGCCGCGGCCCCACCTCCGCCACCGGATCGGCCCGCACCGAAACCTCGCGCCGCCGACTCACACCGAACCTCCTGGCCGCCGCAACCAACCCAACCTCCCCACCCAATCACCCCACACCGACAAATCCACCCCACGCGCCCACAACTAACAGCCCTTTCCCGCGCCGGCGACCGAGGAATTCGGCGGCGAGCCATCGCCGCCGAGCGCAACCGGTTGCGGGACTGGGGGTCCGGCTCAGCCGAGGGCCGCGAGCAGTGCCGCGACGATGTCGTCGGGGGTGCCGTAGGTGGTGTAGCCCGCGGCGTAGCGGTGCCCGCCGCCGCCCAGCGCGGTCGCTACTTCGGCGACGTCGATGCCGTCCCGCATGCCCGGCCCGGAATCGCGGGACCGCAGCGACACCGTCCAGCGATCGTCGATGGTGCGCGATTCCTTGAAGACGGCGGCGATTCCGGCTTCGGCGGTGGTCCGGACGATATCGATGACGCTCTCGATCTCCTCGGAACCGACGCCGATTTCGTCCGACCGGCGGACGAAGACATAGGCCAGGCCGGTGCCACCGCGCACGGCGGGCTCCAGGCGCGCGGTACCGAGGACATTGGCCAGCATCGGCAGCCACGCGAACGGGTGCGTGTCGAGCAGGGTGCGGGCGATCTCGGGCCCGTCGATGCCGGTGGCCAGCAGCCGTTCGGCGAGGGCGTGGGTGCCGGGACGCACCCAGCGGAAGGAACCGGTATCGGTGACCAGCCCGGCGTAGAGGCAGTGCGCCACCTCGGCGTCGATCGGTTCACCCCAGGCGTCGAGCAGCCGCGCGATGACCGCGGTCGTCGATTCGGCCTCGGGGTCGATCACGCCGACGGTACCGAATCCGGTGTTGGACCGGTGATGATCGATCACCAAAGTTGTTGCGGCGCCGGACAATCGACTGGCGAGCGCGCCGAGGCGACCGGCACTGCCGCAGTCCACGGCGATCAGCAGATCGGTCTCGGCGGGCACCGCGTCGGGCGGCACCAGATGCCGCAACCCCGGCAGCGTGTGCATGGACAGCGGAAGCTCGGCGGGTTCGGCGAAGGACACCCGTACCGGGATCCCGCGCCGTTCCAGCACCAGCGCCAGCGCGAGCCCGCTGCCGATGGTGTCGGCGTCGGGCTGCACATGGCAGACGATGGTCGCCGACCGGGCGGCGTCCAGTGCTTCGATGGCGGACTCGAAACGCACCCCGTCGGCGACGGCCGCCACCGGCTCGGTCACGACCGAGCGGGTCAGACCCGCACCTACCCCCACCGCGCCGACGACCGCGCCCGGCCCGTGCGCTACCGCACCGATCCGGTCATGGCCCTCCCCCGCCGGGCTCTCGCTGAGTGTCATTCCCGCCCGTTACTCGCTGTCGCGATCGACCTTGTAGGGGTCGGCGTCGCCCGCGGGCGTGGCGTTCGCCCGGGCCGCCGCGACTTCCTCGTCGGCGGCGCGGGCGCGCGCCAGCAGTTCCTCCATGTCGCGCGCGACCTCGGGAACCTTGTCGAGCACGAAGGCCAGTGTGGGCGTGAACTTCACGCCGGTACCCGCGCCGACCTTGGAACGCAGCACGCCCTTGGCCTTCTCCAGACCGGCGGCCGCGGCGGCGTAATCGGGATCGGCGTTCACCGTTTCGCCCATGACCGTGTAGTACACCGTGGCGTCGCGCAGGTCACCGGTGACCTTGGCGTCGGTGACGGTGACGAAGCGCAGTCGCGGGTCTTTCACCTCGTGGTCGATGGCCGTTGCCACGATTTCGGAGATCCGCTTGGCGAGTCGGCGTGCCCTGGCTTGATCTGCCATGGCCATCCCCTCTCTAGAAAGTTCAGTCTTCGGGTCCGAAGATGCGCCGGCGCACTGCCAGCAACTCTAACTCCGGACGTGCCGCCACGGTGCGTTCACACCGATCGAGCACCTGGGTCAGATGGTCCATGCCGGAGCTGACCAACGCCACCCCCAGCAACGAACGACGGTAGCGGTCCTGTTCCCCGCCCTCTGCGGCACTCACGCCGAAACGTTGCAATTCGGCCAATACCGGCCGGATCACCGAGCGCTTTTCTTTCAGCGAATGAACGTCGCCGAGCAGGATGTCGAATTCGAGCGCACCAAGAAACATAGAAACCCCCGTTTGCTGTGTGGATGAACGAAAATGCGGCGACGGCCCCTACACCACGGGGGGAGGTCGGGACCGTCGCCGTCTTGAATCCGAGAACTACTAGTCGCGCGGCTTTTCGCGCATCTCGTAGGCCTCGATGATGTCGCCTTCCTTGATGTCGTTGTAGGTCAAGGTCAAACCACATTCGAAGCCCTCACGGACCTCGGTGGCGTCGTCCTTTTCCCGCTTCAAGGAGGAGATCGTCACGGTCTCGGCGATCACGACGTTGTCGCGCAGCAAGCGCGCCTTGGCGTTGCGCTTGACCGAACCCGAGGTGACCATGCAGCCGGCGATGTTGCCGACCTTCGACGAACGGAAGATCGCCCGGATCTCGGCGCGGCCCAGCGGGACCTCTTCGTAGATCGGCTTGAGCATGCCCTTGAGGGCCTTCTCGATCTCGTCGATGGCCTGGTAGATCACCGAGTAGTACCGGATATCCACGCCTTCGCGGTTGGCCAGCTCGGTGGCCTTGCCCTCCGCGCGGACGTTGAACCCGATGATGATCGCGTTCGAGGCCGAAGCCAGGTTGACGTTGGTCTCGGTGACGCCACCGACACCGCGGTCGATGACCCGCAGTCGCACCTCGTCGTCGATCTGGATCTGCATGAGGGCTTCTTCCAGCGCCTCCACGGTGCCGGAGTTGTCGCCCTTGAGGATCAGGTTGAGCTCCGAAGTCTCCTTCAGGGCGGCATCCAGATCTTCCAGGCTGATCCGCTTGCGGGAACGCGCGGCCAGCGCGTTGCGCTTGCGCGCATTGCGGCGGTCGGCGATCTGGCGCGCGATCCGGTCCTCGTCGACCACGAGCAGGTTGTCACCCGCGCCCGGCACCGACGTGAAGCCGATGACCTGGACGGGCCGCGACGGCAGCGCCGCCTCGACATCCTCGCCGTGCTCGTCGACCATGCGGCGCACGCGACCGTAGGCGTCGCCCGCCACGATCGAGTCGCCGACCCGCAGGGTGCCGCGCTGGATGAGCACGGTGGCCACCGGGCCACGGCCGCGGTCCAGGTGCGCCTCGATGGCGACACCCTGGGCGTCCATGTCCGGGTTGGCCCGCAGGTCCAGCGCCGCGTCCGCGGTGAGCAGGACGGCTTCGAGCAGTGCGTCGATGTTGGTGCCCTGCTTGGCCGAGATGTCGACGAACATGGTGTCGCCACCGTATTCCTCGGCCACCAGGCCGTATTCGGTCAGCTGCTGGCGAATCTTCTGCGGATTCGCGCCTTCCTTGTCGATCTTGTTGACCGCGACCACGATCGGCACGTCGGCCGCCTGGGCGTGGTTGATGGCCTCCACCGTCTGCGGCATGACGCCGTCGTCGGCGGCGACCACGAGGATCGCGAGGTCGGTGGCCTTGGCGCCACGGGCACGCATGGCCGTGAAGGCCTCGTGACCCGGGGTGTCGATGAAGGTGACCAGGCGCTCGTTGCCTTCCAGCGAGGTCAGCACCTGGTAGGCGCCGATGTGCTGGGTGATGCCGCCGGCTTCGCCCTCACGGACGTTGGCCTTACGGATCGTGTCGAGCAGTCGGGTCTTACCGTGATCGACGTGACCCATGACGGTCACCACCGGCGGACGGCTCTCGAGATCCTCTTCGCCGCCCTCGTCCTCGCCGTAGGTGAGGTCGAACGAGCTGAGCAGCTCGCGGTCCTCGTCCTCTGGGCTGACGACCTGCACGACGTAGTTCATCTCGCCGCCGAGCAGCTCGAGCGTCTCGTCGTTCACCGACTGGGTAGCGGTGACCATTTCGCCGAGGTTGAACAAGGCCTGTACCAAGGCAGCCGGGTTCGCGTCGATCTTCTCCGCGAAGTCCGACAGCGAGGCGCCACGGGCCAGGCGGATGATCTCGCCGTTGCCGCGGGGCAGCCGCACGCCACCGACGGCGGGCGCCTGCATCGACTCGTACTCGGCGCGCTTCGCCCGCTTCGACTTACGGCCACGACGCGGAGCGCCACCGGGACGGCCGAACGCACCGGCCGCACCGCCACGGCCACCGGGACCACCCGGGCGACCGCCGCCGCCACCGGGACGTCCACGGAAACCACCGGCCGCGGGAGCACCGGCACCGGGAGCACCGGTGTTGCCGCCACCCGCACCGCCGCCGCGGTAGCCACCGCCACCGCCGCCGCCACCGGGACGACCGGCGCCGCCGCCGGGGCGACCCGCGCCGCCGGGACGACCCGCACCGGCTCCACCCGGACCCGGACGGGCCGAACGAGCAGGCATGGCACCGGGATTCGGGCGCGGCGGCATCGAGCCGGGGCTCGGACGCGGACCACCGGGACGGGGACCGCCCTGACCCTGGGCCGCGGCCGGACGGGGACCGCCCTGACCGGGACCACCGGGACGCGGGCCACCCTGACCGGGACGGGGACCGCCCTGACCCTGGCCTTGGCCGGGACGCGGGCCACCCTGACCCTGACCGGGGCGGGGACCGCCCTGACCCGGGGTCGGACGCGGCGCGCGCTCACGCTCGGGAGCCGAGGAGAAGGGGTTGTTGCCGACGCGCGGGGTCTTCGGACCCGGCTTCGGACCACCCGGCCGCGGACCCGCGGGAGCCGCGGCAGCGGGACGCTGCTGCTGACCCGGCTGCGGAGTGGCCGCGGGGGTGCCGGGGCGCGGACCGGCCGGAGCCGGCGCCGTCTTGGGCGCTTCGGCGGCCGGAGCAGCCGGAGCGGCGGCCGGACCCGGCTTCACGGCCGGACCGGGGCGAGCGCCCTCGGACGGACGCGGCGCAGCCTGGGCCGGAGTCGCGGCGGCCGGAGCCGCGGGGGTGCCGGCGGCCGGAGCCGCCGGAGCCGCTGCGGCCGGAGCCGGCGCGGCGGGCTTGGGTCCCGGGCGCGGACCGCCCGGTGCGGGCTTCGCGGCCGGCTTGGCCGACAAAGCGGGACCGGGCTTGGACCCGGACTTGGATTCGGTGCTGGGGGCGTTCTTCGCCGCCAGCGACTCGCGCAGCCGGCGTGCGACAGGTGCTTCCACCGTCGACGACGCGGACTTCACGAACTCGCCCTGCTCCTTGAGCTTCGCGAGTAGTTCCTTGCTGGTGACACCGAGTTCTTTGGCCAACTCGTGCACGCGGGCCTTGCCTGCCACTGCTCTCCTCACTGAGAGGTCGAGCAGCTCCGCCGTTTCAGGGGACGGCGGCCCGCACGACCTCGGGTTATCTCCGATGGACGTTCATCGTTGGTACTTCACGGTGTGCTCATGAGTGCTCGTGCCTGTTCTCGAGGTAATGCTCCAGGGCTGAGATATCCAGATGTCCGGACACTCGTAGTGCTCTGCCGAATGCTCGGCGTCGCTCTGCCACGGTCAGACAAGACGAAAGGGGGTGCAACCAAGCACCCCTCCCGGACAGTCTGCGCCGAGGATCGGGAACGATCGCGACGATACGGGATCCGTCGGACGATTCCCGATCTTGTGCCACGATCCGCAACAGATCGACGGCCAGCTCGCGCTTCCGGCATCCGATACATGTGCGCACCGGAGCTACCCGAGAGGACTGCTCATTGGTGCGTTCTTGCAAAGGAACCGAAGGCTCGCGCTGAACCTGGGACCACTCTACCGCCGACCCGGTCATAACGACGAACCCCGCCCCTGCGGAAGTTACCAACATGTCATCCCGGCGGTCCTGTGCTGGCCTTTCCGTCAACCGCGCTGCGCCTCCGACCGCACGCCTTCGCCCATGTCGGGGGCGGCGTCGCTGCGGATATCGATGCGCCAGCCGGTCAAACGCGCCGCCAAGCGGGCATTCTGGCCTTCCTTGCCGATCGCCAGCGAGAGCTGGAAGTCCGGCACCACCACGCGGGCGGCCCGGGCCTCGGGGTCCACAATGGTGACCGATACCACCTTCGACGGCGAGAGCGCATTGCCGACGAAGGTGGCCGGATCCTCGGCCCAATCGATGATGTCGATCTTCTCCCCGGCCAGTTCGCTCATCACGTTGCGCACGCGCTGGCCCATCGGGCCGATGCAAGCACCCTTGGCGTTGACGCCGGGGACGGTGGAGCGCACCGCGATCTTGGAGCGATGCCCGGCCTCGCGCGCCACCGCGACGATCTCGACCGAGCCGTCGGCGATCTCGGGCACCTCGAGGGCAAACAGGCGGCGAACCAGATTCGGGTGCGTGCGCGACAGCGTGATCTGCGGGCCGCGCGGGCCCCGGGACACCCCGTAGACGTAGGCCTTGATGCGATCGCCGTGCTCGTAGGTCTCGCCCGGCACCTGCTCGGCGGACGGGATCAGCGCCTCGGTGCCGTGCAACTCGCTGCCGATCCGGACCACCACGGTGCCGCGGGCGTTGGCCCGCGCGTCGCGCTGCACCACACCGCCGACGATGTCGCCCTCGTGCGTGGAGAACTCGCCGAAGGACTTCTCGTTCTCCGCGTCCCGCAGCCGCTGCAGCACCACCTGGCGCGCGGTGGTCGCCGCGATCCGGCCGAAACCCTCAGGGGTGTCGTCCCATTCGGAGATGACGTTGCCGTCGGCGTCCAGTTCCCGGGCCATCACACGGACGGTGCCGGTCTTCTGGTTGATGTCGATGCGGGCGTTGGGCTGATGACCCTCGGTGTGCCGGTAGGCGGTGAGCAGCGCGGACTCGATCGCGGAGATCACCGTCTCGATCGAGATCCCCTTGTCGGCGACGATCGCGCGCAGGGCTTCGATTTCGATGTTCATTCCACGATCCCTTCGGATGCTGTTTCGGATGAGAGGTCTTCGGGTTCGGAACCGGGTAGCGGCTTGCCGGGCGCGATGCCGCCGGCCAGCTCCAGTTCCTGGGCGCCGGGCTGGTTGAACTCGACCTGGACCACGGCTTCGGCGATATCGGCCAGCGCGACCGTGACCAGGTGCGGCTTCACCTTGCCGCCGAGCACCAGCGCGATCTTGTCGCCGTCGAGCCGGCCGACGCGGCCCTCGAACTTCGAGGCGCCGGTGGCCTCGGGCGAGGTCGCGTCGCCGCGTAGCTTGACGCGGACCTTGCGGCCCTGCGCGCGCCGCCAGTGCCGGTCCGCGGTGAGCGGACGATTGATGCCCGGGGTGGTGACTTCCAGCAGGTACGCCGTCTCGCCGAAATCGCCGGCCGCGTCGAGCGCCTCGGAGATCTCGTTGCTCAGCGCGGCGACGGCGTCCAGATCGACCGCCGCGTCGCTGTCGACGACGACTTTGACTCGATACTGACCCGGATCGCCCACTTCGGTTTGCTGTCCGGCAGTGGCGATCTCAACGCCCTCGAGGTCGAGCCCTCGGCGTTCGACGAGCCCAGCTACTAGCTGGCTCACCCTTTCCTCGGTCGGCATCGGCATCTGGGGCGGCTCCTGGTTCAGTTGTGACGAGGGGAGAAATTTTCTGTACCGAAGGTCTAGCGTAACGCGCTCGGAGAGTGTAAAGGACCAGCCGTCGGAAGCAAGTTTGCTGGGTACGTCACATGCGCGCGTCCTGATCTATCGCGCCCGCGCCGCCACCGGACCGGCAGGGGGAATCTGGCACGATGGTGCCGTGCCCATCCGCCTCCTCGCCCCGCCTGCCGGGTGCTCGCCCGGCCACTCTACTTACCCACCCAGCCGGCTGCGCCTCCTGCCGACCCCGGGTACAGGCTTCACTCGCCGCGCCGCATTCCGTTTGGCCGGTGGCGGCGCCCTCGGCGCGCTCGCGCTCGGCGCGACCACGGCCTGCGGTGAGGAGCCGCTACAGGCGCCGGATCCGCTTGCCGCACAGGTCACCTCGGCCAAGGCCGACGCCGCGGCGGCCACCGCCGCGATCGCGCTGGCGCCGCAGAAACAGAACGCGCTCAACGCCATCGCCGCCGAGCGCACCGCGCACGCCGAAGCGTTGCAAACCGAAATCGACCGCGTCATAGGCGTTTACGGCGACGGCACCACCCCGGTGCCGCGCACCCGCAGCGCCACGACGCCCGGCGCCACGGCACCGGGCGGCCCCACCGGCACACAGGTGCCGCCGACCACTCCGCCGACCCTCGACCAACTGCGCGACCAGATCGCCCGATCCCAGCACTCGGCAGCCGATCTGGCCCGGGCCCTCTCCGGATACCGCGCCGGCCTGCTCGCGTCCATCAGCGCGTCCTGCGCCACCGAAGTGGGGGTTCTGCTCACATGACCACCGGCCAGCAGCAGTCGCTGCTCGACGCTCTCGAGGCCGAATACGCCGCGGTCTACGCCTACGGCGTGGTCGCCGCCTACGCCAACACCGAGCGATCCAAACTGGTGTCGGAATACGTTGCGGCACACCGAGCTCGACGAGACTCGACCATCGATGCGCTGAAGCTCGCGGGCGTAGCGGTCCCCGCCCCCGATCCCGCCTACACCGCCCCGTTCCCGGTCGACGACCCGATCCCAGCGGCAAAGCTGGCCGTCACCGTCGAAAACGACTGCACCATCGCCTGGCGCGCGGTCGTGGAACGCGCCGACACCGCCGACATCCGCCGAACCGGCATCGACGCCCTCACCGAATCGGCTGTCCGCCAAGCCACTTGGCAAGCAATCCTGGGAACCAATCCCCCGACCACACCGTTCCCCGGAAAACCCGCTTAGGCAACGTCGTGATTCGGCCGGTCCCTTGCTGGACCGGCCGAATCACGATGACTACGGATTCATCTCGTAGGCGCCGTCGTACGCCACGACCTGGTTCCAGACGCGGTCGAAGCGTTCGCGGTCCGAGAGCGGGGTGCGCAACGCGCCGACGGCCCATTCCTGCTGGGCCGCGGTGGTGGACGGCTTGCCGTACAGCGTGGTGACGTGGCCGTTGAAGTCGCGCACCTGGAAGTCGAAGATCTGGTCCAGCACGTCACGGTCCAGGCCGGTGATCGCGGCCTGCTCCAGCACCAGCTGGCCGTAGACCACCAGCGAGAACAGGTGGCCGATGGTCAGCATGAAGTCCAGGTCCTTCTGCTGGGCCTCGTCCGGGGCGGCGTGCAGCAGCAGGTTGCGCAGCGCCTGGGCCTGCTCGTAGAAGCGGGCCACGTTCGGGACGTCGGAGTGCTTCTCGTACACCGGAGTCCAGTCCGCGAACTGCACCTTGCCGGCGCCGCGGGCCGGGCCCTGCGCCCAGAAGAAGGTGTCGTCGGCGGCGTCCTGGCGGGTGCCGATCTCCGGGTAGTCCTTCGGGTTGAACAGGTAGTTCGGCATGAACTTCAGGATCTGGCCGACATTGACGTGCACGGTGCCCTCGAGCCGGGGCAGGGTGTTGATCAGGCGGGAGACCTCGGCGAAGTAGGTGTTCTTCTCGAAGCCCTTGGCGGCCAGCACATCCAGCAGCAGAGTCATCACGACCTCGCCCTCGGAGGTCACCTTGGACTTGGTCATCGGGTTGAACAGCAGGTAGCGGCGGTCGTCGAGGCTGGCGCTGCGGAAGTAGTCCACGGCACGGTCACTGAACAGCTTCATCGCGACGATGCGGCTGTAGGCGTCGACGAAATTGCCGCGCACGTGCGGGAACTGGGTGACCGGGTTGCCGTAGAGGATGCGGTTGTTGGCGTGTGTGATGGCCTCGTAGAACGAGTGCTCGACCATGCCGACGCCGCCGTGGCAGAGGTTGAACTTGCCGACGTTGACGGTGTTCAGCGCGGCGGAGAAGGCTTCGGGACCGGTGTGCAGGATGTCCTCGGCGCGCACCGGGTAGTTCTCCAGGCGGAAGGTGGAGACGTACATCTGCTGGTGCACAACGTTTCCGAGCAGCGTGTAGTTCTCGTGCTGGGAGTCCGCGGCGAACCAGATGTACCCCTCGGCGCCTTCGATATCGGCACGGCGGGAGAACACCGAGACCATGCTCGCGACATTGCCGTTGCCGATGTAGTACTTCTCGCCGTTGGCGCGGAACAGGATTCCGGCCTCGTGATCGGCGCTGCCCGGCTCGGTGGGGGTGAGCACCAGGTCGGTGTTGTAGATGTCGGCGCCGTGCGACTGCTCGGACAGGCCGAAGGCCATCACCTCGCCGGCGGCGAGGTCGGCGGCGGCCTTCTTCTTGGCGATCTCGTTGTCGCTCTGCCAGATCGGGCCCAGGCCGAGGATGGTGACCTGCTCGGCGTACCAGTAGGCCAGGCCGTAGAAGCCGAAGATCTCCGAGAGCGCGGCGTTGCGGGCGGCGTCCCAGCGGCGGTTCTCGTCGCCGTCGGCGTAGGCCGCCGGGGTCAGGAAGGTCGCGAAGAGCTTCTCCGCCTTCACGAACTCCAGGAAGTCGGAAACCCACGTGGCCTGCGCGTCGTCGGCGAGCAGCCGGGCCTTGCCGCGGGACTCGAACCACTCGATGGTGGCCTTCAGCAGTCGACGGGTCTCGGCGTCGAAGTGCTCCGGGTCGTAGGTCGCCGGGTTGAACAACAGCGGGTCGGTGCTCGTCATGCCGGTTAACTTACCAGCGGGTAACAGCAGCGTGGGCCGGGTGTGATCAAGCGTTGACCTGCAAATCCGACCTACGGCACCGTAGGTCGGCGAGCAACTCTTTTGTTTCACGCAAGCAAATGATATTATTGTTTCATGGAAGCAAATAAAGACCTCGTGGAGCGGCTCTCCCGGACGATCATCCGGTTCGCCGAGGCGACCCGGCAGGGCACTTCCCGGGTCTACGACCCGGTGCGGGTCGGCGTCCTGCAGCACACGGCGGAGTCGGGACCGATGCGGGCCGGTGAGCTGGCCGAGCGGCTGGACGCGCTGCCCTCCTCCATCACCCGGCACGTCCAGGTGCTGGCCGAATCCGGGCTGGTCGCCACCGCGCCCGATCCGGCCGATCGGCGCGCCGTGCTCGTCGAGGTGACCGAGGCGGGGCGTGCGGAACTGGCGCAGTTCATGGCGGCCGGTGATCAGGTGCTCGCGGCGGTCATCGCCGAATGGTCCGACGACGACGTGGCCACCCTCGACCGGTTGCTGAACCGGATGCTCGAGGACTGGGCCAGCACGGGTTCGGCACATCAGCAACGGGCGACGAAACGTCGCCCCGGAGGGTTCGGCTGGAGCCGGACCTAGTTCAACCAGGAGTCAGAGATATGTCCAATTTGCACGTAATCATCGCCGGCGGCGGTATCGGCGGGCTGGCGCTCGCGAACGGCCTGCGCCGGGCCGGGGTCAGCGTTTCGGTGCACGAGCGGGAGATCCAGCGCACCGATCGGCTGCAAGGGTTCCGGATCCACATCAACCCCAACGGCAGCCGGGCGCTGGCGGAACTGCTGTCGCCGGAACTCTTTTCGACGTTCATCGCCACCTCCGGCAAAGGCGATACCGGGTTCGGGTTCGTCACCGAACAGCTGAAGGAGCTGCTGGAGTTCGATCCGGTCGAGCCGACCCACGATCCGGCCGGCGGCGATCACTACGGGGTCAGCCGGATCACGTTGCGCCAGATACTGCTTGCCGAGTTGGGCGAGGTGGTGCGCTACGACAGCATGTTCGAGCGGTACGAGCATCAGGCGGACGGGCGGGTAGTCGCGCATTTCGCCGATGGGACAACCGAAGTCGGTGACGTGCTGATCGGCGCGGATGGGGGTACTTCGCGAGTGCGGGCTCAGTATCTGCCGCAGGCGGAGCGGATCGATACCGGAATCGTCACCATCGCTGGAAAGTTCGCACTCACGCCGGAGTCGCGCGAGCGGCTCGATCCGCGATTGCTGACGCATCCGTTCAGTGTGATTCCGCCGGGCGGGTGCGGAATGTTCGTCGCGGCCCATGATTTCGACGCACCTGCTGCCGGGGCGATCGGCGGCAACGAGGCAGGGCTGTCCGGGGCGCTGTTCGACAACACACAGCCGTACGTGCTGTGGGGGTTCGGGGCCAAGCGGGAACGGTTCGGGACCGGCCTGGAATCGATGAGCACCGCTGAGCTGCACGAGCTCACGCAGCGGATGACCGATGGCTGGGCCCCTGCGCTGCGCCGCCTGGTCGCCGAAACCGACAGCGACACAGTCACCTTGATTCCGATCAAGACCTCGGTGCCGGTGCCGCCCTGGCAGACCACAAACGTGACCGTACTCGGCGACGCCATCCACAGCATGACCCCGTACGGCGGCATCGGCGCCAATACCGCGCTGCGCGACGCACAACTGCTGTGCCGCAAGCTGATTGCCGCCGACCGCGGTGATCAGGAGCTGCTGGCCGGGATTCACGAATATGAGGCTCGGATGATCGAGTATGGCTTCGACGCCGTCCGCGCGTCTTTGAAGACAGCCAACCAGTCGGTGTCCGACAACCGCCTGGCCCGCACCGCCGGCCGCCTGTTCTTCCGCACCGCCAACGCCGTCCCCGCCATCAAGCGAAAGATGTTCGCCGACCTCGGCGCGTAACGAGGCCGGGCAGGGCGTTCTCGGCCGGGACAACGGGGCTAGGGAACCAGTGGGCCTTTCATGACCTCCCGGGCGGTGGCTACGTCGCCGGACCAGAAGAGTTCGGTGGCGGGGGCTCGGTTCCACAGGGCCAGAAAGAGTTTCGTGGCCGGGCCGCTGATGGTGGCGACCGGGTCGCCGGGGCCCAGCACCCAGGAACCGCCGGTGTCGATGGCGGACAACCGGACCGCGTGGGTAGGTTCGGTCGCCAGCCCGCGCTTGATCATGCGCGGCACGAATACCTCGAGCACCTCGGCGATTCCGTCCGCGGCGTGGGCGGGTTCGATCCGGCTGTCGATGCCGAGCGCGTGCTCGGCATCGAAGCGGTGCACCAGGGTTTCCAGCCAACGGCGGCGACGCCAGAAGCCGACGGTGTGCGGCGGGAAGAAGGTCCACGCCGGGGTGTCCGGGTCGGCGGCGAGAACGGAAACCAGCGCGTTCGCCGTCTCGCTGTACCAGTCCCGTAGCGCGGCCGGATCCCGTGGCCCAGCAGGCGGGTCGTAGTCACCGCGGTGTTCCTTCACCGCGGTCACCACCCACAGGTTTCCCCCACCCATGTGATCGATCAGGTCGTAGAGCGTCCACTCTCCGCAATGCTCGACCGGCGCATCCAGCTGCCCGGTTATGCAATGCCCGAACGCATCCAACTCGGCCCGCAGCAACGCCAGATACTCGTCAGGTGCCATACCCCGATTCAACCGCACCCCACCTGCCGATGCGCGGGAATCAGCCCCCACCACACCGCAATTGGCACGATCTAGCCGGTGCGGGGCCGAACATTGCCCACCTCTGTTTGATCCGTCGCGGCTGTCGATGGCAAGATGGCGACCTGGATGTTCGTGTCCCTGCCATATGCAGTGAGTTCGCGTCAGAGGGCGAGCGAGGAAGCAGGCATCCGCCGCGCGAGCTCGACCCCTCAGGTCCTACTTTCGTCCGCTGAGGAAGTTCGACGGCGCTGTCACCCGTTTTCTTTCGCTGCTGGTATGCGCCGGCCACCCACGAGGTGCGGTGTCCAGCACGCGTGGACAAAGGACTTTCGCATGTACGAACCCGAATCATCCGCACCCGCCCTCGACTTTCAGCAACACGTCATCGATGAGTTCCGCGCGAACGCCGGAGTCGTCGGCGGCCCCTTCCAAGGCTCGGCGCTGCTGCTCCTGACCACCGTCGGCGCGCGGACCCGTCACCGCCACACCATTCCACTGGGCTACCTGGACATCGACGGCACCCGCGTTGTCGTCGCCTCTGCCGGTGGGGCGGATCGCAATCCAGCATGGCTGCACAATCTTCGAGCGCATCCGGTGGTGACCGTCGAGGTCGGTTCGGAAACCTATCCGGCGATCACCTCGATACTGGCCGGCGCCGAACGCGATCGCCGCTGGGCCGAGGTGGTGCGCCGCCAACCTGGATACGGCGATTATCAGCAGCGGACAGCCCGGGTGATCCCCCTGGTGGAGGTCCGGCCGCTCCCCTCGCGTGCGGGGCTCGACCGAGTGCGCGGGCTGGGAGACTTCATGCGAGAGGTACACGGATGGCTGTCCGCGGAATTGGATGGCGTACTGGCGCAGGTCGACACGCTGATAGCGACCTCGGATACGACCACGCCGGTGGCGCTGCCGCCGAGAACGCTGCATGCGCAAATGCGTGAGCGGTGCATCACCTTCTGTGGCGCACTCGAACGACACCACATGGGCGAGGATTTCGGCGCATTTCCAGCGGTTGCGCAGGCGTTTCCCGCCCTCGCGCGCACACTGGACCAACTCCGAGCCGAACATGTGGTGGTAGCCGAGATCAACTCCTCGATCCGTAACCTGCTGGCGGACTACGAACCAGGAGTTGGTGACCCGCGCGAGCTTCGAGCCGAGCTGCACCTCCTCATTACCCGACTGCGCGAACACTTCGCGTTCGAAGAGCTCGCGATCCTCGACGCGCTCAACGCCGCCGCCGACGCGCCACCCGCGCCGGCACTCAAGCCGACGCCGCGCGAAGGGAATTAGGTTCCAACACAATGCAATTGGCGGTCGCAGGCGGGAGAGATCCGGGGCGCGGGTGTGGTGAACGCCACAAAGGCGTGTGGCCTGCGGCTTCCGTTGCGGCTCGCCAGCGCCTCGCGACGCGCCAGGTTTTGCGGGGTGCGCCGGTCGGTACTCTGAGATTGAACACGGTGCTCCTGACCGTCCGGGGGTAGCCACTACTGCAGTCGGCAGGGCGGCCCATGAGGCAACCATGGTCCGTCGTATCGATGCAGCTCTGTTCAGCCTGTGGCTGATCTTCTTTCTCAATGGCGCGGTGCTCTCCAGTTGGGCGCCGCGGATTCCTGACGTCAAACACGATCTGCACCTCTCCGATGGCGTGCTCGGCCTCGCGTTGTTCGGGGTCGCGGCGGGTTCGGTGCCGGCGCTGTTCGCGACCGGCGCGCTGCTGCGCCGGGCTCCGGCCCGAGCGGTCTGTCTGCTCTCCGCCGTCGTGTTCGCCGCGGCTCTGCCCTCGATTGCCCTGGCGCACAACGGTTTCACGCTCGGCCTGACGCTTGCCGTGCTCGGGGCGGCGAGCGGCTGTCTGGACGTGGCCATGAATGCGCTCGGGATCCGGTTCGAGGAGCGCAGGGGTGCGCGGGTGTTGTCGCGGCTGCATGGTGGCTACAGCCTGGGCGTCTTGGCGGGCGCGGGCGCCGGCGGTCTCGCGGCCCATTTCGACGTCTCGGTGGGCCGGCACTTCAGTGTGGTGGCCGCCGCGTTGATCGCTGTGGCGCTGAGCGTTTCGCGCCGATTGCCCAGCTACGGCCCGCCTCGGCCGGACGCCGCGCCGCCCGCCGGACGACGTGTGCCCAGAATTCCGTGGCAGATCGCGGCGCTTGCCGTGGCCGCCTTGCTCCTGGAGGGCATGGTCACCGACTGGTCGGCTCTGCTGGTGGGTCGCGACTACGGGGGCGACACGAGCCTCGGCGCGTTCGCCATCACCGGATTCAGCTTCGCCATGTTCCTGTCACGCAGCCTGGGCGACGCGCTGGTCGAGCGGTTCGGCGCCCGCCGCCTGTGCGTCGCCGGCGCCGCGATCGCGGTCCTCACCATGGCGGCGGGCTTGGCCCAACCCTCCCCCACCGGCCTGCTGATCGCGATCATGGCGATGAGCCTGGTGCTCGGCCCGCTCTTCCCGCTGGCCGTGTCCGCGGCCGGCCTCGCCGGACCCGCCGACGCCGCCGCCATGGCGGCCAAGGTCAGCGCCGTCGGCTACCTGGCCTACCTCGGGGGTCCGCCGCTGGTCGGCCTGGGCGCCGAAACCCTCTCCCTGCCTGTCACTTTCGCCATCACCACCCTGATCTGCGGTATCGCCATGGCACTGAGCGGACGGCGCCTGCCCTCCGCCGAACACCGTGCGGAACAACTCGAAAGGGGAAAAATCACATGGCCCAATTGATCGAAGTACCCGTCACCACACAGGACGCCGCCCGGCTGCGTCCGCACCTGCTGCCCGAACGCTGGGATCGGCTGGCGGCAGCGGGCCGGCAGCGCGTCCGCACGCTGTGGCACGTCAACTCCACGGCCGCCGGTGGCGGCGTCGCCGAGATGCTGCGCCCGCTGATCGGATACGGGCGAGACCTCGGAATCACGGTGGGCTGGTTGGTGATCGAGGCCGATCTCGACTTCTTCACCCTCACCAAGCGGGTGGACAACGGCCTGTCCGGCGTCCGCGGCGACGGCGGCCCGCTCGGCGCCGGCGAACATCGCGTCTACCGGCGCGCCTGCGCCGCCGCCGGCGCCGGGCTCGACGCCTTCGTGCGGCCGGGCGACGTGGTGTTCCTGCACGACCCGCAGACCGCGGGACTGGTCGAACAGGTCGCCGCCCTCGGAGCCGTCCCGGTCTGGCGGCTGCACAACGGCGCGGACCAGGAGAACGAGCACACCACCGCGGCTTGGCATTTCCTCCGCCCCTACCTTGCGGACGCCGCTGCTTTCATCACTTCCATGCCGCATTTCGGTCCGGCCTGGTTGCGCGACAAGCCCACCGCCACGATCACGCCCTTCCTCGATCCGCTGTCGGCCAAGAACCGAAGCCTGTCGCCGCGCGAGACCGCCGAGTCTCTGGGCCGCTGGGGAATCATCGAAACCCGCTCTTCACCAACGGATCCGGCGCTGAGGCCGACAATCCTGCGCTCCGGCGGCCCGACACCGGAAGACCGGCCCACCGTGGTGCAGGTCTCGCGCTGGGACGATGTCAAAGACATGGCCGGCGTCCTGCGGGCCTTCGCCGAAGTCGTCGCCCCCGCGACGGATGCGGACCTGCTGCTGGTAGGTCCCGAGGTCACCGGCGTCGCCGACGATCCGGAGGCCGGGGCCTACTTCGAGCGGTGCGCGCAGCAGTGGCGGCGCCTGCCGGCCGAGATCCGCGGCCGGGTCCATCTGGTGTGCCTGCCCATGTCCGATCCCGACGCACACGCCACGGTGATCAACGCGATCCAGCGGCACGCGACGGTAGTGACGCAGAAGAGCCGGTCCGAAGGGTTCGGCCTCACCGTGACCGAAGCGATGTGGAAGGCCACCCCGGTCCTCGCCACCGCGGTGGGCGGCTTGCGACTACAGGTGGACAGCCCGCAAGTCGGCGTGCTCGTGGCACCCTCGGCATCGCCGGCGGCCTTCGGCGCCGCACTTCTGGAGCTGCTGAGCGACGCCGACCGGCGCCGCGGCATCGGCCACGCCGCCGCGGAGCGGGTCCGCCGCGACTTCCTGCCGGACACCCATCTGCTGGCCGAACTCGACCTGGTCGCCGGCCTGCGGCTGGAGGCGACGGTATGAGAGTGATGGCGATCGGAGCCCACCCCGACGATATCGAGATCTTGGCGGCGGGCACCCTGGCCTGCTATCGCCTCGACGGGCACGCCGTCGCGATTTGCGTCATGACCAACGGCGAGCTCGGCGCCGAGTCCGGGGACCGGGCCGCCGTCGCCGAGCTCCGCAGACAGGAGGCCCAGCGGTCGGCCGAGATCATCGGCGCGACGCTCTACTGGCTCGGCGAGCCGGACGGATTCTTGTTCGACACGACGCCGACCCGCATGGCGCTGCTGGCGGCGGTCCGCGACTTCGCGCCCGACATCCTGCTCACCCACGATCCGGCCGACTATCACCCGGATCACCGCACGGCGAGCCTGATCGCCCTCAACGTCCGCCAGCTCGCGTCGGCGGAACTGATCGAAACCGCCGAGCCGGTGCTGAATTCGGCGCCACCGGTGCTCTACATGGACCCGCTGGCACTGACCGGCACCGCCGCCGAAACCTGGGTGGACATCAGCGCCACCATCGAGACGAAGCGAGAGATGCTGCGCTGCCATCAATCCCAGAACGCCTGGATGCGGCGCATGCACGAACTCGACTACGTCGACTACGTCGACAAGCAGGCCGCCCTGCGCGGGCTGCAGTGCGGCGTGGCGTTCGCGGAGGGTTTCCGCGACGCTCGCGTCTTCCCGGTAACCGCCAATACGACTGCCTTACTACCGAATTGAAAGGTTCAGCCATGTGTGGAATCGCAGGAACCGTCGGCACCAGAGCCCAGACCGAGCTGGTGCGCATGATGCACAGCCTCGAATATCGCGGATACGACTCGGCCGGAATCTGCCTGATCGACAACGGCAGGATCGTCCGGCACCGGGCTTCGGGCCGCGTCACCGACCTCGAACGCACCCTTCCCGGGTCCACCGCGACCACCGGCATCGGTCACACCCGGTGGGCCACGCACGGCCCGCCGAGCGAACGCAACGCGCACCCGCATCTGAGTTCCGACCACCGAATCGCCGTGGTGCACAACGGCACCCTGCACAATGCGACCGCGCTCCGGGCGAGGTTGGCGGAACGCGGCATCGTGCTCAGCTCCGATACCGACAGCGAGGTGCTCGCCCATCTCATCCGGACGGCGGTCGGCACCGGAGTGCCACTGAGCGAAGCGGTCCGGGACGCGGTGGCACTGGTGGACGGCAGTTACGCGGTGCTGGCCATCGACCGGACGCTGGCCGGGACGATCGTCGCGACGACCAACGGCGGCTCGCTCCTGGTCGGGACCGGTCCGGACGGGGTCCGCGTCGCCTCCGATCTGGCGGCGCTGTCGGGCCGCTGCGATCACTACCGCAGTCTGCGCGCGGGCGAGATCGTCAGTCTCACACCGCACGGAGTCGTCGAGCACGATCAGCGCGCGCCGGAGGGGCGCTGGCAGCCGCTCGGCGCGGATCGGACGGCCGAATTCACCCAGGGCGGGTTCGCGGATTTCATGGCGAAGGAGATCCATGAACAGCGCACGGCCGCACAGCGTTTCCTGGATGTCACCGACGAACCCGCCGAATCCGGAGGCTGGCAGGCGTATCTGGATCGAAGCGGTATCCGCCGGGTCAAGTTCCTCGGTTGCGGCTCGTCCTATTACGCGGGACAACTCGGCGCGCACTTCGTCGAATCCCTGGCCCGGATCCCCGCCGACGCCGAGCCCGCTACCGAATTCCGGTACCGCGATCCCCTACTCGACGAATCCTGCCTCTACGTATTGATCAGTCAGTCCGGGGAAACCCTCGACACCCTGGTCGCCGGGCGCTTCCTGCGGGAGCGGGGCATGCCGGTGCTCGGCGTGGTCAATGTCGCCGACAGCGCCCTGGCCCGGGAGAGCGACGCCCGCATGCTGCTGCGGGCGGGGCCGGAGATCTCGGTCGCCTCGACCAAGGTCTTCACCAATATGGGCTTGGCCTTTCTCGCTCTGGCCGCACACCTCGCCCAGGGCGACGATGCGGAGCTTCCGCAACTGCAAGCGGCCCTGTCGATACTGCCCGGCGTGATCGGCGACCTTATCGACAACAGCGACGCGATACAGCGGGCGGCAACAGAATTCAGCGATTTCGCGCACATGTACTTCATCGGCCGGGCCGGGATGTGGCCGATCGCCCGCGAGGGCGCGCAGAAGCTCAAAGAGATCTCCTACATCCACGCCGAGGCGTATCAGGCCTCCGAGCTCAAGCACGGCCCGCTGGCGCTGGTCGGGCCGGAACTGGCCAGCGTCGTCCTGGTTCCGCGCGACGACAACGAACAGCGCAACCGCACGACGGTCGAGCAGATTCAGGCCCGCCGCGGCCGCGTTCTGGTCGTCACGCAGGGCGACTCGGCCGACTTCGCGGGCGCGACGACGGTCCGGGTGCCGGTGCTGCACCCCTACCTCGATCACCTGCTGATGAACATCGCGCTGCAACTGTTCGCCTATCACGCGGCCCGCGCCCTGGGCCGCGATGTCGACCGCCCGCGCAACCTCGCCAAGAGCGTGACGGTCGAATGACCGCGAAAGGACCTGCCATGCTCCGTTCCACGCTGACGCCCGCACCGCTGTCCGATCCCGCTACCCTCGATATCCGCTGTGCCGCTGTCTGTTTCGACCTGGACGGGGTCCTGGTCGACAGCACCGCGCAGATCCAGGAGGTGATCACCCGGTGGGCCGCCGTGCAGGGTGTCGACCTGACCGGCCTGCACGCGGCGGCGCGCTCGATGACCGATCGGGAATTCGTCGCCACGGCCGCACCGCACTTGGATCCCGCGGCCGAGGCGGCCGCCATCCAGCGCCTCGAGGTCGAATCCGCGACCGATACCCGGCCGCTCCCCGGCGCGTTGCGGGCCTACAACGCGGTGCCCGCCGCGGCACGGGCCATCGTCACCTCCGGTGCTCGCCCGGTCGTCCTGGCTCGCCTTGCCGCGGCCCGCATACCGGCGCCGCGCGCCCTGGTGACCGCCGAGGACGTCACCTACGGCAAGCCCCATCCACAGCCCTATCTCGACGCCGTGCGCCGCCTCGGGCGCACGGCCGGAGAGTGTGTCGCCTTGGAGGACAGTCACAATGGCGCGCTCGCGGCGAAGCTGGCGGGGCTCACCGTCATCGGTGTCGGCTCGCGGGGGACGGATCTCGCCGCCACCGCGGATTACCTGGTCCAGGACATGTCGGAACTCTGCTTCACCATCGGCGCGGGCACGGCGGAGGTCCGATGCTGACCGCTCGAAGGACCGCCGTGATCGTGCTGGCCGCGGGCGCGGGCACCCGTATGCGGTCGAAAACCCCGAAGGTGCTGCATCGGATCGGCGGCCGGACCCTGCTCGCGCACGCGCTGCGGGCCGCGACCACCCTCGCGCCGGAACATCTGCTCACCGTCGTCGGCCACGATCGCGCCAAGGTGGCGGTGGCGGTGGACGCGGTGGCGACGGCGTTGCGCCGCCCGATCGCGCTCGCCGTGCAGGAGCCGCAGCTGGGTACCGGGCACGCGGTGCGCTGCGCCCTCGACGTGCTGCCCGCCGATTTCACCGGAGACGTGATCGTCCTCGCCGCCGACGTGCCGCTGCTGGACGGCGGCACTCTCGGCGCGCTGCTCGCGGCGCATCGCGGCGGGACCGTGCCGCCGGCCGCGACGGTGCTGACCTTCGTGCCCGCCGACCCGCGCGGGTACGGCCGGATCGTGCGCACGCCGGAGGGTGGGCTCAGCGAGGTCGTCGAGCATTCCGACGCGACACCGGAACAGCTCGGCATCGCCGAAGTGAATTCCGGTGTCTACGTTTTCGACGCGCCGGTCCTGCGCGCCGGGCTCGGCGAACTGTCCCGCGACAACGCTCAGCACGAGCTGTATCTCCCCGACGTCCTGCGGATTTCGCGCCGCGCCGGGCACCGGATCCAGGCGGTCCGGCTGGCGGAGGAGGCCGCGGCCGCCGGTATCAACGACCGGATTCAGCTCGGCCACGCCGCCCGGCTGCTCAACCGCGCCACGCTGGAGCGGCACATGCGGGCCGGGGTGACCGTGCTGGATCCGGACTCGACCTGGGTGGACGCGGATGTCCGGATCGGTCGCGACGCCATCCTGCTGCCCGGCGTGCACCTCTACCGCAGCACCGTCATCGGTGAGGACGCCGTGATCGGTCCCGACACCACGCTGACCGAGGTGACGGTCGGCTCGGCCGCGACGGTGACACGCAGCCACGCGGAACGCTCGACGATCGCGGCGGGCACGACCGTCGGACCCTTCGCCTGCTTGCGGCCGAGTCCGGAACCGGACCCGGCCGCCGGCGCGGACCCGCCGAGCGCGGAGATCAGGCCCGAAGCTTGGCCAGGACCGCTTCGACCGCCGAATCAGCTGGGAGTTCTTCCGCTTCGCCGGTGAAACGGTTGCGGAGTTCGACGTTGCCTTCGGACCAGCCGCGGCCGATGACCAGCACCCAGGGCATGCCGAGCAGTTCGGCGTCCTTGAACTTCACGCCCGGGGAGGCGGTGCGGTCGTCGAACAGGACGTCCAGGCCGTGCGAATCCAGGCCTGCGACAACCTGTTCGGCGCCGGTGCGGGCGGCGTCGTCCTTGTTGGCGATGACGACGTGGATGTCGAACGGGGCGACCTCGGCGGGCCAGCGCAGGCCCTTCTCGTCGTGCTGCTGTTCGGCGATGACGGCGACCATGCGGGAGACGCCGACGCCGTAGGAGCCCATGATCAGACGGGTCGGCTTGCCGTTCTCGCCGAGCACGTCGACCTCGAAGGCATCGGTGTACTTGTAGCCGAGCTGGAAGATGTGGCCGATCTCGATGCCGCGGGCCGAGACCAGGGTGCCGCGGCCGTCGGGCGAGGGGTCGCCGTCGCGGACCTCGGCGGCCTCGATGGTGCCGTCGGGGGTGAAGTCACGGCCGGCGACCAAGCCCACGACGTGCTTGCCCTGGATGTCGGCGCCGGTGATCCAGCTGGTGCCGGTGGCCACGCGGGGGTCGACGAGGTAGCGAACGCCGTTGTCCTGCAAGGCCTTCGGGCCGATGTAGCCCTTCACCAGGAACGCGTTGTTCTTGAAGTCCTCGTCGGTGAGCAGCTCGACCTCGGCCGGTTCGACCGACGCGCCGAGGCGCTTGTCGTCGACCTCGCGGTCGCCGGGGATGCCGATGCCGACGATCTCGGACTTGCCGTCCGGGTGCCGCAGCTTCACCATGACGTTCTTCAGAGTGTCGGCGGCGGTGACGGTGCGGCCGTAGATGCCCGCCGCGTTGGCCCAGTCGACCAGGGTCGCGATGGTGGGAGTGTCCGGGGTGTCGTGCACGACCGCTGCGGGCAGGCCCTCGACCGGCTGCGCGGCGGGGGCCGGGGTGACCACGGCCTCCACGTTCGCGGCGTAACCGGATTCGCGGCACACCACATAGGTGTCCTCGCCGACGGGGCTGTCGGCCAGGAACTCCTCGGACGCGCTGCCGCCCATGGCGCCGGAGGTGGCCGCCACGATGACGTACTTGACGCCGAGCCGCTCGAAGATGCGCTGGTAGGCCTCGCGGTGCGCGTTGTAGGACGCCTTCAGGCCGGCTTCGTCGAGGTCGAAGGAGTAGGAGTCCTTCATGATGAACTCGCGCCCGCGCAGGATGCCGGCGCGGGGGCGTTCCTCGTCGCGGTACTTGGTCTGGATCTGGTACAGCGAGACCGGCAGATCCTTGTAGGAGTTGTATTCGCTCTTCACGGTGAGCGCGAACAGTTCCTCATGGGTGGGGCCGAGCAGGTAGTCGGCGCCCTTGCGGTCCTGTAACCGGAACAGGGCGTCGCCGTATTCGGTCCACCGGTTGGTGGTCTCGTACGGGTCGCGCGGCAGCAGCGCGGGCAGCGAGATCTCCTGCGCGCCGATGTTGTTCATCTCTTCGCGGACCACACGCTCCACTTCCCGCAGCACACGCAGGCCCAGCGGCAGCCACGAGTACACACCCGGGGCGACGCGGCGCACGTATCCGGCGCGGACGAGCAGTTTGTGGCTGGGCACCTCGGCGTCGGCGGGATCGTCGCGCAGGGTACGCAGGAACAGGTGGGAGAGGCGGGTGATCACGGGTGCTCAGCGTAGTCGCTGGCCATTCGATGATTCCATCGCATTACCCATTCAGGCGTGCCCACGCCACCGCCGGTACCGTATCCGCTCGTGCTGGTGCTGCTGCCTCCCTCCGAAACCAAGTCCGACGGCGGTGCGGGCGCACCCCTCGACCTCGCCGACCTCGCGATGCCGCAGCTCACCGCGGTGCGCGACAAGCTGGTCACCGAACTGATCGAGCTCGCCAAGGACCCGGCCGTCTCCCGCAAGGCGCTGGCCCTCGGCAAGGGGGCTGACGCCGAAATCGCCCGCAACGCGACGTTGCGCACCTCCCCTACCCGCCCCGCCCTGGAGCGCTACACCGGCGTTCTCTACGACGCCCTCGACGCGAAATCCTTCACCAAGGCCCAGCGTGAGAAGGCCTACGCCCGTCTCGGCATCGGCTCGGCCTTGTTCGGCGCCGTCCGCGCCGGCGACCCGATCCCCGCCTACCGCCTCTCCGGCGGCTCCAAACTGCCGGGCCTGCCGACCCTCTCGGCCCTGTGGCGCGATGCCCTTCCGGCCGCGTTGACCGCCGAGGCCGCGGGCGACCTGGTCATCGACCTGCGCTCGGGCACCTACCAGCAACTCGGCCGCGTCCCCGGCGCCCTCACCGCCAACGTCCTGACCGAGCACCCCGACGGCTCCCGCACCGTCGTCAGCCACTTCAACAAGCACCACAAGGGCCTGCTCGCCCGAGCCCTCGTCCTGACCCGCGCCGAACCCGGCGACATCAAATCGGTCGCCCGCGTCGCCGAGAAGTCCGGTCTGCGCACCGAAATCGCCTCCCCGACCGAACTTCTCATCCTGACCTGAAGCTAGAACCCGCAGACCTGCGCCACGTTCTTGGACTCCGCGGTATCGAGCGCGGCGAGGAACATGTCCATCGCGGCGGTGGCTTCCTCCAGCGTGGTCGCGCTGGTCACCGCGCCCGCGGAGGAAGCCAGCGCGGTCATACCGCTTTTCATCCTGGGGTCGGTCGCCAGGGCCGCGGCATTGGTGAAGCCCGTGGCCATCGGCTGGTAGAGCGCCTTGAATCCGGCGAGGTCACCGGGTGCGACGTCGACCTCCTTCCGATCGCCGAAGGCGACCAGCGCGGGTTCGGCCGCGTCGCAGGCCTTCTTGGTCGCTGCCGCGTGATCGACCGAGGTGGGTGCTGCCGCCGTCGACGTGACGGTGGCCACGGGTGTTACGTCGGAGGTCCCGCCACCGCATCCGGCCAGCCCCAGCATCGCCGCCCCCGCCAACACCACTGCAAACTTCTGGTTCACGACTGTCCCTCTCGCACTTCCGCCCCCGGGACGCTCCCGCGGACGGAGTCAGCATTCCGAGCCGACTATGAGGAAATCGTGAGGTGACCGGGAGTTCGGTTCAGCGGCTGGCTTTTTCGACGGCGGCGCGGATGGCGGCCGGGTCGGCGGGGCTGGGGTCGTGCTCCCAGAAGGGGGTGCCGGCGGCGTAGGGGGTGCCGTAGGCGGGGGTGCCGGGGTGCAGGCGCCAGGATTCGGCGAGGGGGCCGATGTCGACGGTGTCGTAGCCGAGCGTGTCGAGGAATTCGGCGGCGGTGGTCTTGGCGGTGGTGTCGTCGCCGGCGATGGGGAGCGCGGAGCGGTCGGCCGCGCCCGCCGGGCGCGGCAGCGCCGCGAGGTGCGGGAAGAAGATGGTGTTGAAGGCTTTGACGACCTTCGAGGTGGCGAGGTGTTGTTGCAGCAGTTCGCTGTTGGTGACGGCGCCGTCCTCGATGTCCTGGATGGTGCCGTCGCGCTGGGCGTTGTAGTTGGTGGTGTCGATGACGATCTTGCCCGCCAGCGGGGTGACCGGCAGGTCGCGGTAGACCCGGAACGGGGTGGTGACCACCACGATGTCGCCCGCTTCGGCGGCCTCGGCCGCGGTGGCGGCGCGGGCCCGGGAACCGAGCCCGGCGACCAGCTCGGCGAGGGTTTCGGGGCCGCGCGAATTGCTCAGCACCACTTCGAGTCCGGCGTCCACGGCGAGCCGCGCCACCGTGCCGCCGATGCGGCCGCTGCCGATCAATCCAAGCGTTGTCATGTCCAACTCCGAGCTGTGTGGCTGTGTTCCTGGAAGACTAATCCAGCATCGGGTCCGCCCGGCGGCAATCACGGGATCGGCAGGCATTGCTACGCAGTCGATTTCGCCCATTCTCGGGTCTCACCGACCGGCACGGCGCAGCGGCCCGCTAGCGCGCTGCCGTGAGGACGGCGAGTTCAGCGCTGAGGTTGACGCGAGCGGCAGACTCGAAACGAGCTCGGGCGGTAGCGGTCCGGAAGAGGTAGGGCTGCCGGGCGAGCCCTTGCAATACCGCGGCTCGCCCCGCCCGGAACAGATCGTCGGGAACGTGCTGATATTCGGCGCGCACGGCGGCGGTGTACGCGGCGTATCCGGGTGCGTCGGCGGCGAGGATGACCAAGTCGGCATCACAGAGCACCTCCCCGTTCCGATCACCCGGCTCGGGATCGTGCCCGGCGGTGAGCCGGACCAGCCTGCCGACCTCCGCGACGAGTTCGGCTGCGGCACCGAGTGATTCGAGGACCTGCTCAGCCAGCTCCGCGCTGCGTTCCTCGTTGTCCGGCCGATCGACCGCATAGACGGCGTCGTGGAAGAACGCGGCGTAACGGACCGCGTCCGCGTCGGCGGCGTCGGCCGCCAGCTCGTCGATGACGCCCAGCATGGTCGCCAAGTGATCGACCGTGTGGTATCGCCGGTGCGGTTCCCGATAACGGCGCACCAGGTCCACCCCCACCGGCTCGGCGGCCGCGCCGGCCAGCTCCACCCACCGTGCCAGCAGATCCTGATCTACCTGTCCTCCCATCCGCTCAGTGTGGTGCAGCACCGGTACGCCGACAATGCCTGCCGCCTGTGGACTTCGCCACCACCGGGCAACTAATTCGGATGCGGCTCGCCGCGGCACTGGGTACCGTTGCCGCAGCAGCGCAGGGGTATCGAGAACCGGTGCCGCGGAAGACATTTGCGAGCGGCGCGTGGGCGTTGCGGGGAGGTGGAGATGACCAAGCTGAATCAGATCATCGCGGTGGAGAAGGGCGTGAAGAGCGCGTCGCTGCGCGAGCTGGCGGAGAAGCAGAATCTGCTGAACAAGCCGGGCCTGCTGGCCGGCATCACGCGCGCCTACCAGCCGAAAGACGAAGAGGGCGAGCAGCTCCCGCCCGAGGCGACCCGGGTGCAGGTGAAGTCGGAGGAGGTGCTCCGCGAGACCGCGAGCACCCTGACCCGGCTCTTCGACGTGACCGCCACCAAGGACTGGGCGAACTGCGCGGCCAAGGCCGACGTGCGAGTGGACGGTGAGACGCTGCTGGCCGATGTTCCGGTGTCGTACCTGCTCTTCCTGGAGAAGCAGCTCGCCGACCTGCAGGCCTTCGTGAAGCGGCTGCCGGTGCTGGACGCGGCCGAGGCCTGGGCGTTCGACGATTCCACCGACACCTGGCGCACCGACGCGGTCCGCACCATCCGCACCAAGAAGGTGCCGCGCAACCACGTCAAGGCCGAGGCGACCGAGAAGCACCCGGCACAGGTCGAGGTGTACTACGAGGACATCGCCGTCGGCTACTGGACCACGGTGAAGTTCAGCGGCGCGCTGCCCGCGCGGCGCGTCAACGAGCTGACCTCACGCATCGAAAAGCTGCAGCAGGCAGTGAAATTCGCCCGCGAGGAAGCCAACGGCAGCGAGATCACCGACCAGAAGACCGGCAAGGTGATCTTCGACTACCTGTTCCGCTGACGCCGAGAAACTCCCCCGCTGGAGCGCGGGGGTGCGCCCCGAGGGCGCAAAACCTCAAACTGAAGTTCAGACTGAATCACACGGTGACCAGACGGGGCCCGGTTCTCGCCCGGGAAACCCGAGCGGTCGAACACACCGTGGCCAAAGTTCAGATTCTCGCTCCAGCTTGAGTATTCGCCGCCGAACACCGATCACGAGGAAAGGACGCGGAGCGACGAGGTGCCGGTTCAACCCCGGCTCTCCCAGCCTCTCTATTCGATGGGAGATGGTCCAAACGTAGGACGCGTCGCGGTGAGTGTGATCCGATCCCACCGATCCGGTTGTGCGAATTGGGCGGCATGCAAGACCCCAGGGGAAGGCAAGACCCCTGGGGTCTCCGCCGTTTCGGATCGCACGGGCCTTCTTTGCGGAATCCTGACACCTCACGGCGGGCGAAACCGGGCGCCTTGCGGGACCGGCGGCCGACATCTGAGCTGGTCCAAGTGCTGCCGCGTTATCGCCGGCCCCAGCACGGTCTGCCGCGGCGCCGCCCGCCGATCGGATGCGAAGCATCTGGGATTCGTAGCGAATTCGCCCATGACCTGGCCTGCCGCGCAGGCGAATTCGAGAATGGACAGTTCATCTAAGGAGAGAAACCATGGTCATCCGAGACTTCTCAGCGCCGACCCTGCGGACCGCGTGCCACCGCGCCACGAAGCTGCTCCGGCGCCGACAGCAGCTGACGCCGCAGGAGCGAGCGAACCTGCTGGCCGGGTGGACGCCGCCCGCGGTGTTGACCGCCTCGCTCGGCGCCTCGGTGCACCACTGATCGGATGATGGGCGGACCTGAAGAATAGGGGACGCGATTCCGGTGCGGGCGCCCGGGCGGGCGGGCAGGATTGAGGCGCAAGCCCGGGTGGCCGACCGAATCGAGGACGATCATGCAGACAATCGCGCACTGGCTCGACGGCAAGGCGTTCGGCGGTACCAGCGAGCGGACCGCGCCGGTGACGAATCCGGCGACCGGTGTCGTCACCGGGCAGGTGGCGCTGGCGAACCGGTCCGACGCCCAAGCCGTGATCGCGTCCGCCACAGCGGCTTTCGCCGAATGGCGCGACACCTCGCTGGCCCGGCGGACGCAGGTGCTGTTCCGGTTCCGGGAGTTGCTGAACGACCGCAAGGAAGAACTTGCCGCGCTGATCACCGCCGAGCACGGCAAGGTACACGCCGACGCGATGGGCGAAGTGAGCCGCGGGCTCGAGGTCGTCGAATTCGCTTGCGGTGTACCGCATCTGCTCAAAGGCGGTTACACCGAGAACGCGTCGACGAAGGTCGACATCTTCTCCCTCCGCCAGGCGCTGGGCCCGGTGGCGGTGATCTCGCCGTTCAATTTCCCGGCGATGGTGCCGATGTGGTTCTTCCCGGTGGCGATCGCCGCGGGCAACACCGTGGTGCTCAAGCCGAGCGAGAAGGATCCGTCGTCGTCGCTGTGGCTGGCCGAGCTGTGGGCCGAAGCCGGTTTGCCCGCAGGGGTTTTCAACGTGCTGCAAGGCGACAAGGAAGCCGTGGACGAGTTGCTCGACCATCCCGCGATCAAGGCGGTGTCGTTCGTCGGCTCGACGCCGATCGCGCGCTACGTCTATCAGCGCGGCACCTCGAACGGCAAGCGGGTGCAGGCGCTCGGCGGCGCGAAGAACCACATGGTGGTGCTGCCGGACGCTGACCTGGATCTGGCGGCCGACGCCGCGGTGAACGCCGGATTCGGTTCGGCCGGTGAGCGGTGCATGGCGATCAGCGTGGTGCTGGCGGTCGGCACGGTCGGCGACGAACTGGTCGGAAAGATCACCGAGCGGGCCGCCACCATCAAGACCGGGGACGGTACCCGCGGCGTCGACATGGGTCCGCTGGTCACGCGCGAGCATCGCGACCGGGTGGCGAAGTACATCGAGGCGGGCGCAGCCGCCGGCGCCACCGTCGCCCTCGACGGACGCGGCATCGACGCCGACGGCGACGCGGACGGATTCTGGCTGGGCCCGACGATTCTCGACCACGTCGGCACCGAGATGACGGTGTACACCGACGAGATCTTCGGCCCCGTCCTGTCGGTCGTGCGCGTCGGCACCTACGACGAGGCGCTCGCCCTGATCAACGCCAACCCCTACGGCAACGGCACCGCCATTTTCACCAACGACGGCGGCGCCGCCCGCCGCTTCCACCACGAGGTCGAGGTCGGCATGGTCGGCATCAACGTCCCGATCCCGGTTCCCATGGCCTACTACAGCTTCGGCGGCTGGAAGAACTCGCTGTTCGGCGACTCGCACGCGCACGGCACCGACAGCGTCCACTTCTTCACCCGCGGCAAGGCCGTCACCACCCGCTGGCTCGACCCGAGTCACGGCGGGCTGGAACTGGGGTTCCCGCAGAACACCTGAGCGGCGTCCACCAGAAGATTGTCACCCGGAGTTAATACAGAGTAGCGTTCGGTTTTCGTCGATCACCCCGATCGTCGCTGCACCGCACGGAGGAACGTCCATGTCGCGACGCCATTTGTTGTCCGCGGGTGTGCTCGCGGCCGCGCTGCTCACCCCTGCTCCGCTCTCGGCGGTCGCGCAAGCGGAACCAGGGTGCACCGATGCCCAGCTGATCATGGCGCGCGGCACCGACTTCGACGACGGGTTGTTCTTCGCGGCGCCCGACGCGATTCCCGATTACAAGGTTGGGGAGCCGCTGTACGCGGCGCTGCGGGCGGCGGATCCGGAACGGAGTTGGAGCCAGTACAACGTGGCCTACCCGGCCGATCTGGTCGGTGCCCGCGGCGTGCCGATCGGCAACCAGGATCTGGTCGGGCACCTCCGGGCACAGGCCGCGGCCTGCCCGGATCAGGTGTTCGTGCTGGCCGGGTACTCCCAGGGCGCCAACGTCGTCGGCAATTCGATCGGCATGGACAGCAGCTCGGCGTCGGTGGGCGGGCCGGTGGCACTGACCGTTCCGGCGGAGCTCGAGCCGCGAGTCCGCGCGGTCCTGTTGTTCGGCAGTCCGATGCACGCCGAGGGCAAGCAGGTGCCCGAGCCCTACGCCGCCCGCAGCCGCGACTTCTGCGAGCCCGGCGACCCGGTCTGCAACGGGTTCACCGCTCCGGGAACCGATTTCGAGGCGCACACGAACTACTACCACTTCATGCCCGGCGCGGCGAGCTTCGTACTCACCCAGATCTGACGGGAATATCGCCGGCGAGCAGGCGGTTTCACCAACGCATGACGGCTGAGCTCTCACCCGACCTGAAGAAGTACCTCGACGAATCCAAGGTCTACGCCGTCGTGGCGACGACCGGATCGAACGGGCAACCGCATCTGGCCCCGTTCTGGCTGACCCGCGACGGCGACGACATTCTGCTGTCCACCACGGTGGCACGCCAGCATGCCAAGAACATCGCCAGGGATCCGCGCGTGACGATCCTGGTCAACCCGCCGGAGAATCCGTTCGTGTACGCCGAGATCCGAGGCACGGCGACGGTGAGCGCCGATCCGGAGCGGTTGCTCCCGGACGAGCTGTCCCGCAAGTACACCGGACTCCCCTACTCCGAGTTCAACCCGGCGTCCGTGCACGACGCGGACCGCGTCATCGTGCGCGTCACCCCGCACAAGGTGGTCGGCAGCCTGTAACTCGTGGTCCCGGCATGCGTTCGGCCGGGACCCGGGCACCGAATCCGGAAACGCGATGTCTCCGAAGGTGATGCCTGGGTCCCGGCCGAAGTCCGCGCCGGGGTCAGCGCCGGGCGGCGGCCTTCTTGCGCGCGGCCTTGGCCGGAGCACCGACGTATTCCGCCAGGTGCTGGCCGGTCAAGGTGGACCGATCGGCGATCAGCTCCGACGGCGTGCCCTCGAAGACGATCTTGCCGCCGTCGTGTCCCGCACCGGGTCCGAGGTCGATGATCCAGTCCGCGTGCGCCATGACCGCCTGGTGGTGCTCGATCACGATGACCGACTTACCGGACTCGACCAGCCGGTCCAGCAGCCCGAGCAGGTTCTCGACATCGGCGAGGTGCAGACCGGTGGTCGGCTCGTCCAGGACGTAGACCCCGCCCTTGTCGGCCATATGGGTGGCCAGCTTCAGGCGCTGCCGCTCGCCGCCGGACAGCGTGGTGAGCGGCTGCCCGATGGTGAGGTACCCGAGTCCGACGTCGACCAGCCGGTCCAGGATCGCGTGCGCCGCCGGGATCTTGGCCTCGCCCGCGCGGAAGAACTCTTCCGCCTCGGCGACCGGCATCGCCAGCACCTCGCTGATGTCGCGGCCGCCGAGCTTGTAGTCCAGCACCTCGGCCATGAAGCGCTTGCCGTCGCACACCTCGCAGACGGTCTCCATCCCGGCCATGATCCCGAGATCGGTGTAGATGACGCCGGCGCCGTTGCAGTTCGGGCACGCGCCTTCCGAATTCGCGCTGAACAGTGCGGGTTTCACGCCGTTGGCCTTCGCGAAAGCCTTGCGGATCGGCTCCAGCAGCCCGGTGTAGGTGGCGGGGTTGCTGCGGCGCGAGCCGCGAATCGGGGTCTGATCGACCGCGACCACGCCCTCCGAGGCCGGCACCGACCCGTGGATCAGCGAGCTCTTGCCGGAGCCCGCGACACCGGTGACCACGCACAGCACGCCCAGCGGAATGTCGACGTCGACGTCCTGGAGGTTGTGGCTGTTCGCGCCGCGGATGGCCAGCTTGCCGGTGGGTTCGCGGACCGAATCCTTCAGTGCCGCACGGTCGTCGAGGTGCTTGCCGGTGACGGTGCCGCTGGCGCGCAGCCCCTCGACCGTGCCCTCGTAGCAGACCGAGCCGCCCGCCGTACCGGCTCCGGGGCCGATGTCGACGACATGGTCGGCGATCGCGATCGCCTCCGGCTTGTGCTCCACCACGAGCACCGTGTTGCCCTTGTCCCGCAATTGCAGCAACAGGTTGTTCATCCGCTGGATGTCGTGCGGATGCAGGCCGACGGTCGGCTCGTCGAAGACGTAGGTGACGTCGGTGAGCGCGGAGCCGAGATGGCGAATCATCTTGACGCGCTGCGCTTCTCCGCCGGAGAGCGTGCCCGACGTCCGATCCAGCGACAGGTAGCCCAGGCCGATCTCGACGAACGAGTCCAGGGTGTGTGCCAGCTTCTCCAACAGCGGGGCCACCGACGGCTCGTTCAGCCCGCGCACCCAGACCGCCAGGTCGCTGATCTGCATGGCGCAGGCGTCGGCGATGCTCAGCTTCTTGATCTTGGCGGAGCGGGCCGCCTCGGTGAGCCGGGTGCCGCCGCAATCGGGGCAGGTGCCGAAGGTGACCGCGCGCTCCACGAAGGCGCGGATGTGCGGCTGCATGGCGTCGACGTCCTTGGACAGCATCGACTTCCGGATCTTGGGGATGATCCCCTCGTAGGTCAGGTTGATGCCGTCGACCTTGATCTTGGTCGGCTCCTTGTGCAGCAGGTCGTTGAGCTGCTTCTTGGTGAACTTCTTGATCGGCTTGTCCATGTCGAAAAAGCCGGAGCCGCTGAAGATCCGGCCGAACCAGCCGTCCATGCTGTAGCCGGGAATGGTGAGCGCGCCCTCGTTCAGCGACTTGTTCTCGTCGTACAGCGCGGTCAGGTCCATGTCGTTGATCTGGCCGCGGCCCTCACAGCGCAGGCACATGCCGCCGGTGATGGAGAAGCTGCGGCGTTCCTTGACCTCCTTGCCGCCCTTCTCCACGGTGACCGCGCCCGCACCGCTGATCGAGGCGACGTTGAACGAGAATGCCTGCGGGGAACCGATATGCGGCTTGCCGAGCCGGCTGAACAGGATGCGCAGCATGGCGTTGGCGTCGGTGGCGGTGCCGACCGTGGAGCGCGGGTCCGAACCCATGCGCTGCTGGTCGACGCTGATCGCGGTGGTGAGGCCGTCCAGCACGTCGACGTCGGGGCGAGCCAGGGTCGGCATGAAACCCTGGACGAAGGTGCTGTAGGTCTCATTGATCAAGCGCTGGGACTCGGCGGCGATGGTATCGAACACCAGCGAGCTCTTACCCGAGCCGGAGACCCCGGTGAACACGGTCAAGCGGCGCTTGGGCAGCTCGATGCTGACGTCTTTGAGGTTGTTGACGCGCGCACCGTGTACGCGGATCAGGTCGTGGCTGTCGGCGGGGGTGGTCATCGGGTCTCCATGTTTGCGATCTTATTGCGGCGTTTCACGAGGTAGGGCTGGGCGTACATATAGAGGCCGGTGCCCATCAGCACGAACAGCGGCGGGAGCGGAAGGTAGAAGATCCACGGCGCCGAATCCAGCGCGCCGAACGGGACGGCGATGAAGCAGAGCAGCACGGTCGCGACGAAGGTGATCGACATCGCGCGGTGCAGTTTCCGGTTGTTCTTGCTGTAGGACATCGTGGATCTCCTTTTCGATCAGCGTGCGGTGAGGCGGACGAGGGGGTATTCGCGCTCGGACTTGCTCTGGTACTTCGCGATCCGGGGCTGCGCGGCGGCGATGCGCTGCCAGACCTGCTCGCGATCGGCGCCGGAGAGCTGCTGCGGGGTCACCGGGAAGGCGTCGCCGCCGGGCAGCTCGATCGTGACCTGATCCGGGTGCGCCATGATGTTGGCGTGCCAGTCCGGGTTCTGGCTGCCGCCGCCCGAACCGACAAGCACCCAGCTGTTTTCGCCGTCGGGGAACCAGGCCAGCGGCGTCTGGCGCGGCTGCCCGCTGCGCCGGCCGATGGTGTTCAGGATCAGCACGTCCATGCCCATGAAGGTGCCATGGCCGCCGCGGATCTTGCGGTTCATCCGGGTGTTCATCTTCTGCTGCATCCACCGCGAGAACGCGCTGGGGGTGCCGGGCTTACGCTGCTGCTTCTGAGTGCTCATTTTCTTCTCCGATATTTCTATTTGCGATTAACAATCGAGTTGGTGTGCGCCGGACCTCATCGTTCGACGAGCACCTCGCCGTCCACGACGGTGTGGTCGGTGGTCAATGCCGCGGTCACCGCGGTCAACGGAAATCCGAGTGCTTCGGCCACGGCGCCGCGTCGCGCCTCGGCCGATTCCCAGCGCCAGATGTCGAGGTAGGACCCGTCTTCCTGGCGGATCAACGTGGCGGCGGTGAACGCGGGGTTCGCCGACCGCAGGCCACGGATCAATCGCGTGCGCTGTTCGAGCAACTGCGCCAGCTTGCCGGTCACCACGGTGTATCGGTGAGTCCGTACGACTGCCATGGTCCTGACCTTTCGCTCTCTGGAAGATCCAGCGGTTTTCCTTACGACTCTTAGTTTTCCGTCCCGCAAGGGGGCGAACAATGAGCAATCACGAAACGGCGGTTGCGCACGGGGTTAACGATCACGGACCATTGCGGAATGGAATTGCGTGACATCGAGATCTTTCTGACCCTGGCCGAGGAGCTGCATTTCGGCCGGACCGCGGAGAGATTGCATATCTCGACGCCGCGGGTCAGCCAGACCATCGCCAAGCAGGAGCGGCGCATCGGTGCGCCGCTGTTCGAACGAACCAGTCGCAAGGTCACCCTGACCCCGCTCGGCGAGCAGTTGCGCGACGATCTGCAAGCCGGTTACCGGCGCATTCTCGACGGCGTCGAATCCGCCGCCAGCGCCGCGCGGGGTGGGCCGGAAACCCTCACGCTCGGCGTGCTCGGGCCGATGTGGCAGGACTTGGCGCCGATCACCGCGCTGTTCCGAACCCGTTGTCCGCAAGTGCGATTGCGCATGCGCGAGGTGCGCATCGACGACCCGTTCGCGCTGATCCGCAACGGTGACGTCGACGTGGCCCTGCTGGCCATGCCGGTGCTGGAGGCCGACCTGCGGGTCGGGTCGGCGGCCTTCACCGAGCCCATCGTGCTGGTCGTCGGGCACGGGCACGAGCTGGCCGGGCGCGCCTCGGTCTCGCTGGCCGAGGTCGCCGAGTACGAAGTCCTGCCCTCGGGGTTGCCGATGCCGGACTACTGGGAGAAGTCGTTCTCGCCGTTGCCGCCGCGGGAATCGGATGCGCCGCAGCCCACGCGCGAGGAGATCCTGTTCGCCGTGGCTTCCGGTGACGCGGTGGCCTTCGCGTGCGGACAGGCGATCAAGTACTACGACCGGGGTGAGGCCGTGTACCTTCCGATCGACGAAAATCCCACGCTCAGTTGGGGTCTCGTTCATCGTTCCGGGCAGCAGAACCGCTGGGCCGAGGAGTTCGCGCGGATCGCGGCCGAACTCGGGCCGATCGAGTTGGAGCTCGATCTCGATCGGCCCACCCTGCAGCGGCTGCGGTCGGTGAGTTAACCGGCCTGCTTGATACGGATCATGTTGCCCGAGGGGTCGCGGAAGGCGCAGTCCCGCACTCCGTAGGGCTGGTCGGTCGGTTCCTGCACCACCTCGGCGCCACTGGCCTGGAGCTTCTCGAAGACACCGTCGAGATCCTTGGCGCCCAGATTGATGCTGGCGAAGGTGCCCTTGGCCATCATCTCGGTGATGACCCGGCCCTCCTCCTCGGTGATGCCCGGGTCGGCGGCCGGCGGGTAGAGGACGATGCCGATGTCGGGCTGTCCGGGCGGACCCACGGTCAGCCAGCGCAAGCCGTTGTAGCCGACGTCGTTGCGCACCTCGAAGCCGAGGGTGTCGCGGTAGAAGGCCAGGGCGGCGTCCGGATCGGTCTGCGGAAGATAGCTCTGATAAATGGCGATTTCCATGATGATCAGGCTAATTGCGGCTAGGTAGCCTGCGCTTCTTTATTCCTGATCGGTCGGGTCACTTGCTTCGCCACACATGGGGGCATGCCCTCGGTAGCCATGGCTTCCTGCTCGCGGTAGGCGCTGGGCGGCATGCCGACGAGCTCGGTGAAGCGGGTGCTGAAGGTGCCCAGCGACGAACAGCCCACCTCGAAGCAGACCTCGGTGACGCTGAGATCGCCGCGGCGCAGCAGGGTCATCGCGCGCTCGATACGGCGGGTCATCAGATAGGAATAGGGCGATTCGCCGTAGGCGAGCTTGAACTGGCGGCTGAGATGCCCGGCCGACATGTGCGCGTCGAGGGCGAGCGCCGCCACGTCGAGCGGCTGGGCGTATTCCCGGTCGATGCGGTCGCGAACCCGGCGCAACCGCGCGAGGTCGCTGAGACGTTCCTCGGGGGTGGGCTTGCTGGTCACCTAGGCGATCTTCCCATGTCGGAGCGGGGTTGTCAGGTCTGCTGCGCTTCTTCCTGGGCGTGCTGAGCCTGGGCGACCTGGGCGGCGCTGTAGCGGATGGTGAGCGCGATGAACAGCGTGAGCAGGACGCCGGCGCCGCAGAGGAACAGCGCGAGGGTGTAACCACTGCTGAGAGCATCGAGTTGGGTGGCGCTCATGTCGCTGGGTTTGACTCTGTCGCTGCCGCCGAGCGCGAGCGTTCTCGACACCACGACCGGTCCGAGGAAGCCCAGCGCCAGCGCCGGACCGAAGGCCATCAGCATCTGACCGACCGCGCTCAGCGGGCCGACCTCGGTCACTTCGACGCCGACGATCAGGCACAGCGGCACAATCACCAGCACGATGCCGACGCCGGTGCCGATCACCAGGAACAGCGCCAGCAGGGTCGGCAGGTGGGCGGAACGATCCAGTGTCGAGCCGAACAGCAGCGCCGCCGCCGCGAGGGTCGCGCCGATCGCGATCACCCAGCGCGGCGCGATCCGCGTGGCCAGCTGCGACGCCAGCGCACCGCCGGCGCCCATGCCGATGGTGAACGGGATGAAGATGAGACCGGACTGTAAGGCGGTGTAGCCCAGCACATTCTGCACATACTGCGCGCCGTAGATGGAGATCCCGCCCATCACGCCGGCGGCCAGCAGGACGGCGACAAAGGTAGCCACCCGGTCCCGGCTGCCGAACAGCGACCATGGCAGCAGCGGGTTGTCCACGCTGCCTTCGGCGACGACGAAGGCGATCAGCAGCACGGCGCCGGTGATCAGGGACCCGAGGATGGCCGGGTGCGCCCAGCCGAGCACCGGGCCCTCCATCCCGCCGAAGACCAAGGCCGACACGCCGATTGTGGCCAGCACGGCGCCGCGCACGTCGAGAGTGAGACGGTGATGCTCGGTGTCCTTGAGACACTTCATGGCCCCGACCATGACCAGCAGTCCGATCGGCACGTTGATCAGGAAGATGCCACGCCACCACACATCGGCCAGCGCGCCGCCGAGCACCAAGCCGGCCACCGAACCGACGCCCACCATCGAGCCGAAGATCGCGATGGCCTGATTGCGCGCTTTGCCCGGCGCGAACGTCGTCACCACCAAGGCCATGGCGGTCGGCGAGGCGAAGGCCGCGCCGACGCCCTGCAACGCCCGCGCGCCGATCAGCATGCCGCCGTTGATCGCGACACCGCACAGCAGCGACGCGAACGCGAACAGTCCGACGCCGAGCAGGAACATCCGCTTGCGCCCGAACGCGTCACCGACCCGCCCGCCCAGCAGCATCAGCCCCGCATAGGTGAGCGCGTACGCCGTGATCACCCAGTTCGCACTGGACGCGGTCATCCCGAAGTCGGCCTGGAGCCGCGGCACCACGAGAATCGTCACCGTGCCGTCCAGCACGGTCATCAGCTGCATCCCGCTGAGGACAAGGATCGCGAGCCCGAAAGCCCGCTGCGTCACTGGATACTGCATCGGCGCAGCGGGGTTCTGGAGCACAGGAAGCCACTGTAGTGGACCCGCCGCCAACCGCCAGCCCCCAGTTGACGCCCAACCGCCCGCCCCAGCCCGCCGCGAGCGACAAGTGGGACACCACCGGAGTGGGCACTCGATGTTCGCCTCGGCCAGGTCCCACTTCGCCCGCTCGGCCAGTTCTGGCCGGCGGTCAAGGCCTCGGCATCCGGCCGATCGCGGTGGCCTCCAACAAGTGGTGGCCTCTCCGCTGGGTCATGTGGGCGTCTCACTCTGAGCGACGACACCGCACCATGCTCGGGGTTGGTCGCTCGGAGTGGGACAGCGGCATACCTGTTCTCGGGGGTGGGTCAGTTCGCGTCGGCGGAGAAGCCTGCGGTGGGGCCGATGACGACGATGGCTGGGGGGCGGATGCCTTCGTCGCGGACTCGGGCGGCGACGGTGGACAGGTCGGCGCGCACGACGCGCTGGGTGCGCAGGGTGCCTTCCTGGATGACGGTGGCCGGGGTGTCGGCGGGGCGGCCGCCTTCGAGCAGGGCGACGGCGAACTTGTCGATGCGTTCCACCGCCATCATCAGGACCAGGGTGCCACGGAGTTTCGCCAGGGCCGGCCAGTCGACCAGGGAGTCCGGGTGGTCGGGGGCGACGTGCCCGCTGACCACGACGAATTCATGGGTGACGCCGCGGTGCGTGACGGGGATGCCCGCGGCGGCGGGGACCGAGATGGGGCTGGTGATGCCGGGGACGACGGTGACCGGGATCCCGGCGTCGACGCAGGCCTCGAGTTCTTCGAAGCCGCGGCCGAAGACATACGGGTCGCCGCCCTTGAGGCGGACGACGAACTTGCCCGCCTTCGCGCCTTCGACAAGGGCGGCGTTGATGGCTTCCTGGGCCATGGCACGGCCGTAGGGAATCTTGGCGGCGTCGATGACCTCGACGTCGGGGCCGAGTTCGGCGAGCAGTTCCGGCGGGGCCAGGCGGTCGGCGACGACCAGGTTGGCGCGGGCCAGCAGGCGGCGGCCGCGGACGGTGATCAGGTCGGGGTCGCCGGGGCCGCCGCCGACGAGGGCGACGCCGGGGGCGACGGGGGCCGAATCATCGGTCACGACACCGGATTGCAGGGCTTCCAGCAGGGCGTTGCGGATCGCGGCCGAGCGGCGGTGCTGACCGCTGGCCAGGACGCCGAGCGTGAGGCCGTCGTAGCGGGCGGTGGCAGGGGTGACCGCGGTGCCGAGGCGGGCGGTGTCGGCGCGCACGCAGAAGACGCGGCGGCGGGTGGCCTCCGCGACGACGGCGGCGTTGGTATCGGGTTCGTCGGTGCAGGCGATGGCGTACCAGGCGCCGTCCAGGTCGCCGTCGGCGTAGGCGCGCAGGGTGACGGTGAGCTGCCCGGAGGTTGCCATGCCCTCGACGGCGGGGGTGACGGTCCGGCTGATGACGTGCACGTCGGCGCCCGAGGCGATGAGCAGGCCGAGGCGGCGCTGCGCGACCGTGCCACCGCCGACGACCACCACGCGGCGGCCGTTCAGATCGAGGCCGACCAGGTAGTTCGGATCCCCGGCCGGGGTGGTTTCCGCGTGCTCATCGGTGTTTGCTGACGTGTTCGACACAAGGTTCGAGCCTACGGGACGCCTGGTCAGGCGCCGCACCGGCCGCGCGGTCCGCAACAAACCGGAAATGCGGGTAGCCGCTCTCGCGCGGCGGACCCCAGCAGCCTGCCCGAGGCGGAATGTCAGTCGCGAGGCAGCGACTCCTGCACCCAATGAAAGCCGGGGCGGCGTACTCGGAAGTCGTCGAGGTTGTGCCGCGTCAACGACACCGTGACCGATAGGCCGTTCAAATCCCCTTGCAGAAACAGCAGTTCAGGGGTCGGGGAATGGTATGCGAAAGTGGCGATTCCGGGCATCGCGATGGTGCGCTCGGCGGCGTTCACTTCGCCGCGCGCGGGTACCAGCGTGCCGTTCATCCGCTGAAAGGCCAGACCGGTCCGCTGCTGGGTCCGGCCGGGGATGTCCACAATCAGGCGCTGCCAACGGAATTCGTCTGTGGTCAAGGGCGGCAGTGCTCGACCGTCGGCGCTGAATTCCGTCACGTCCCAGATTCCGTACAGCGCGGGTTTCGCCGCGCCGTAGCCCCAGTCGTGCCAGCACTGCCAAGCGTCCCGCAGGCAGGTGACGCTCGCCATGAGGCCGAGGACCAGCGGCAGGATCTTGGCAATGTGGTTGGTCTGGGCGCGTTCGGAGAGCACCGGTTGCACCGCGGGCGCGGACGAGCGTTGCAGCACAAGGATGTTCGCGAGCGTGCGTGCCTGCGGCGCCAGCACCACCGCTGTCAGCGACAGCAGATGGAACGAGAACAGCTTCACCGGCACGTCATAGGTCATGTTCAGCACGAACACCTGAGCCAGGCACACCAGCGCCAGCAGTCCGCCGAGCGTGGCGGTTCGGGCGAACAGAAGCAGCACGGCGGCGAGCACTTCCACCGCACCGAGCAGCATCTGATAGACGGGCGAGATCCCGACCTGGTGCCACAGCACCTCCATCCGGGTGAAGCCACCGAACGGTTCCAGCAGGGTGGTCAGCGGCGGATACGGCATCTGGTTCGGCACCAGCTTCGCGATCCCGTACCAGAGCAGTTGCGTCCCGAGCACGATCCGCGCGGCCCACACGAACCACGCGCCGAGCCGGGCGTATTCGGTACGCCGGTCGCGTACGGTCCAGACGATCGTCACCAGCACGGCGAGCAGCAGCAAGCAGCAGATCAGCACCCAGATATAGGCCTGATCCCCGCTCTCGCTCATCCGCAGCGGCGCGTCGACGCCGAAGACGGTGCGGCCCACCCACTCCGGGCCCGCCGTCAGCCAGGAAATCCGCCACAACACCGACTCCTCCGACAGGAAGTCGGTGACCGCCCCGGCGAAGAGGAACACGATCTGTGTGAACGCCAGTCCGAAGAGCAGGAAATAGCTGACACAGAACCGGAACCCGATCCGAGCCATCGGATGCCAGGGCGCGCGCTCGCCGATGACCGCATCTCGCACCCGCCCCGCACCATCGACCTGCCCCACGCGACTACCTCACTTCTGCCGAACTCCGCCGCGCAGCCAACCTAGCCTGCGGACTTCTCGGCCCCGGCCCGCACGGGGTGATGAGGTGGCGAGCCCGCCGCACCGGGCAGTCCAGTGCGGCGGGCGGGAGTCACTCAGCTGAACGAGGGTTCGTTCTGGACCCAGTGGAAGCCGGGGCCGCGCAGCCGGAAACTGTCGAGGTCCTGCTTCTGGAGCGACAGCGTCACGGGCTGCCCGTCGATCTCGCCGCGCAGGACCAGCTGATCAGCGGCGGGTTCCTCGAAGGCGAGCTGAGCGAAGGGGACGGGGGCGCTGTCGGCGGACTTCGGTGGTGCCACAAGGGTGAGGGTGTGGGCCGCGGCGTCCACCTCGCCCATCGACTTGACCAGGGTGCCGTCCATCTCCTGATGGGCGATAAACCCTTTGTCGACGATCAGCCGCTGCCAGCGGGTCTCATCGGTGGTCAAGGGCGGGAGCGGCTGCCCGGCACGGGTGAACTCCGTGACGTTCCAGATGCCGTACAGCGCCGGTTCCGGTGCGCCGTAACCCCATTCGTACCAGCCCTTATGCGCGTCGTGCAGGCAGGCGGTGGTCACCCAGAGGCCCAGGGCCACCTGGACAACAGCGGAGATGCGGTTGGCGCGCCGGCTGCCGAACAGCGGGCGTTGCGTCGCCGGATCTGTAGTGCGTTGCAAGACAAGGAAGTTCATGATCCGGCGGAGCTGGGGCGCGAGCACGACCAGCGACATCAGCACCAGGTGGAAGGCCAGGATCTTGACCGGCACGTCATAGGTCATATTCAGCAGGAAGACCTGCAGCATGCTGACCAGACCGATCATGCCGCCCAAAGTCGCCGTGCGGGGCAGGAACAGCAGCAACCCGGCCACCACCTCGGCCGCGCCGAGCAGCACCTGATAGACCGGTGACACCCCGACCTGATTCCACAGCACGTCGATCTTGGCCATGTCGCCGTAGGGCTGCAGCAGGGTGGTCAGCGACGGGTACGGCATCTGATTCGGCACCAGTTTCGCCCAGCCGTACCAGAGCAGCTGCCCACCCGCGCACAACCGGATCGCGGTCACGAACCAGGTGCTGAGCGTGCGATATTCGGTGCGCCGCCGATCCAGGACCGTCCAGATCAGGGTGATCGCCGCAGCCAGTACGAGCAGGCAGAAGATCATCACCCAGATCGCCGCCTGGTCGCCGCTGCCGTTCTCGCGCAGCACCGCTTCGATGCCGAAGACATGCTCGCCCACCCATTCGGCGAACGGGGCGATCCGGACCATCTGCCAATTGATCGCCTCGTCGGGCAGCACGGCCACCGCGATGCCGGCGAAGACGAACAGGATCTGCGCGAACAGCAGACAGAACAAGCTCAGGTAGGCGAAGCAGAACCGGAAACCGACGCGGGCCAGCGGATGCCACGGCGTCCTGGGCTCCGGCGGTTCCTGCACCGCACTGTCGTCCCGTTCCATCAGCACCACGCCCACGCGACCCACCTCACTCTCACCGACAACATTTGGTGAGCCGAAGTTATCCGCCGTCCCAGGGTGCGCACCTCCAGGAAATCCCTGGTCTTCCCTTACGTCTCAGGACCTACGTGCCACCCCTAGCCCCGCGGGGTGACAGCTCTAGCTCCCCGGGGTGAGAGCCGCACCGCCGGCTTCGTGCCAGCCCCACCTGTCCCGGCGGCTGGGCTGCAAGCGAACGCGTTCTGGCCGGACATGTCAACCAGCGATTCCGTCCAGTGAGCCAGCTCGTCCGCGTAGTGGGCCGGTTCGCCGCCGAGCCGGATTTACGCTGCGCCGCTGCACTAGGCGGGATACATTCGCGCTCAGACGAACTGGTTTCAGGAGGACGACTATGGCCGATGGGCCCGACCCCACCGAACGGGTGCAACTCACCGTCAGTGGCCGTGATCTCGACAGCCTCGGCGAGGATCTGTCGCGCTGGCTCGGCGACCGGGTCGCGGCCGACGAGCCGCCGAAGATCTCGGCGCTGTCGCGTCCGGAGGGTGCGGGTATGTCGAGCACCTCGGTGTTCTTCGACGCGCACTGGAGTGTCGGCGGCCGGCCGGACGGCGGGTCGTTCGTGGCCCGGCTGGCGCCGCAGGACGCCGATTTCCCGATCTTCGAAACCTACGACCTGACCATGCAATATCAGGTGATGGCCGGGGTCGCCGCGGCCTCCGAGGTGCCGGTGCCCGGGCTGCGCTGGCTGGAGACCGACGAAAGTGTGCTCGGCGCGGCGTTTTTCGTGATGGAGAAGTCCGAAGGCCGCGTGGTGTCGGACAATCCGCCCTACGTCTTCCTCGGCTGGCTGTTCGACGCGACCCCCGAGGAGCGCGCCCAACTGGTCGCGGGCACCGTCGAGGCGATCGCCAAGATCCACGACATCCCCGACCCCGCAACGAAATTCCCGATGCTCGACGGCCCGGGACAGGCACTGCGCCGCAACGTCGACTGGTACCGCGGGTGGTATCGGTGGGGTCTGGCCGACGACGGCTACGCCATCCCGATCATCGAGCGGGCCTTCACCTGGCTCGATGAGCACTGGCCCGCCGATCCGGGCCCGGATGTGTTGTGCTGGGGCGATTCCCGGCCCGGCAACATCCTCTACCGCGGCTTCGAGCCCGCCGCCGTCCTGGACTGGGAGATGGCCGCCATCGGCCCGCGCGAGCTCGACGTGGCCTGGGTCATCTTCCTGCACCGCTTCTTCCAGGACCTGGCGGTCAAGTTCGGCCAGCCGGGACTGCCGGATTTCTGCCGCCGCGCGGACGTGGTCGCGAAATACGAGGAGCTGACCGGACATACACTGCGGGATCTCGACTTCTACATCGTCTTCTCCGCGCTCAAGCACGCGATCGTGATGGCCCGGGTCAAGCGCCGGATGATGCACTTCGGCGAGGACACCGACACCCCCGACCGCGACGACTACGTGATGCACCGGGCGAGCCTGGAGGCTCTGCTCGACGGAACCTACCAGTGGGATTGAGAACGACCATGGCTGAACGCATTCGGGGCTTCGGGCCCGCACCGTTGGACGAATACCCGATCCATCAGACCCCGCTCACCATGGCGCGGGTCGCCAGCAGCGACCGGAACTTCTACGACCGCAGCTATTTCAACGCCCACGATCGGGACGGCGGGACCTTCCTCGTCACCGGTTTCGGCGTCTATCCGAATCTCGGCGTCGTCGACGCCTACGCCTGTGTCGGGCGCGGCGACCGGCAGCGCTCGGTCCGCTTCTCCGACGCGCTCGGCGACCGCAGCCTGGACATGTCGGTCGGCGGCTACCGCATCGAGGTGGTCGAGGCGCTCCAGAAACTGCGGGTGATCTGTGAGCACGACGATCTCAGCTTCGATCTGACCTGGGAAGGCGCGTTCCCGGTCGTGCAGGAGCAGCCGCATCTGATCATGCGCGGCGGCAAGCCGATCATCGATGCCCAGCGTTTCGCCCAAGTCGGTTCCTGGGCAGGCACTTTGACGGTCGAAGGCATGGACACCCAGATCGATCCGGCGGTCTGGACCGGAACAAGGGACCGCTCCTGGGGCATCCGCCCGGTCGGCGACGCCGAGCCGGCGGGGCGCGCGGGCGCCGAACCCGCCGATGGATTCTGGTGGCTGTACGTGCCGCTGCGCTTCGACGATTTCTCGATCATCGTCATCGTCCAGGAAGAACCCGACGGCACCCGCACTCTCAACGACGCCACCCGCATCTGGCCGGACGGCCGGGTCGAACAACTCGGCTGGCCCCGGGTATCCCTCCAATACCGTTCCGGCACAAGGATTCCCGTCGCCGTCCGACTCGACTGCACCACACCGGACGGCAAACCGCTCGAGATCGAAGTCACCGCAGGCACCGCCATCCCCCTGCACATCGGGTGCGGTTACGGCGGCGATCCGGACTGGCTGCACGGCCAATGGAAGGGCCGCGACTGGGTCGACTCCCGCGCCTACGACCTCACCGACCCCGCCCTCGAAGGCCGCATCCCCTTCGGCGTCATCGACCACGTCGGCCACGCCCGCTGCGGCGACGCCGAAGGCTGGGGCCTGTTCGAACACGCCAGCCTCGGCCGCCACGACCCCACCGGCTTCGCCGACTGGACCTCGGTCGCCCCGTAACCGCTACCCGGCAGGTGCCTGCGGTCGACCAGGCACCTTCCGCACCAAACCCCGCCGAGCCGATTCGCACCCGACTGAACAGCCGAGCCGGACCAGACAGGCCGAGTCGAACTGAAAGGCCAGGCAGAGCTGGGCTGCGACCCAAGCCGAGCGGGGGGTGGGAAGCGAGTGGTTCAGACCGAGCCGGGCTGGAAACGGGCTGCGGCGATGACGATGCCGCCGACGTTCTGTTTGTCGATCAGCAGGGGGCCTACGCCTGCGAGCAGGGCGGCGGCTTCGGCGACGCTGGCTGTGCCGACGGCGTCCCGGGTGCGGCCGACGGGGTTCGGGACCGCGATCAGGTCTAGTTCGGAGGCCGAGTAGCCGCGGACCGGCACCCCTAGTTCCGCCGCCACTGTCAGCAATCCGGGTTCCGTGGCGCGGCGGTCGATGGTCGCGAGGCAATGGATCACATTGTTGCCCAGCACTTCCCGCACCGCCCGGCGGATCCCGGCGGCCGAAGCGCCGGGGCGCAGACCGATGCCCACTACCAGGTCGGACACCGGGACCGACTTGCGCAGGCTGTGCTGCCGCCGTTCACGTGGCGGCATGGATCCGGGCATAGCCGGCGGCGGCGGTCACGAAACGGGTTACGGCTGCGGGGTTTCCAGCGGGGTGGGTGTGCAGGTAGGAGGCGTGGACCTGGTGCACCAAAGCGCCTTCGCGGACCCGTTCGCCCTGGTTACCGTGCCAGCCCCAAGCCGGGGCGTCAGCGCCTGCGGCAACCAGCCTGGTGCGATGGAATTCGTGGCCGCGCACGCGCTGACCTGCCTGCCACAGCACAGAATCGGACAGCGCGACAGCGTCGCGGTAGCCGAGCGTCAGACGAGGGCCGAATTCCGCGTCGGCGTCGACCACACCCGCCATCGCGTGCCCGTCCAGCGAGCGGGTCAGATACAGCAGTCCCGCGCATTCAGCATGGATCGGCAACCCCAGCCGAGCCTGCTCCCCCACCGCTTTCAGGAGCCCGACGTTCCCCGCCAGATCGGCAGCATGCTCCTCCGGAAAGCCACCGGGCAAAACCAAACCCGCTGTGCCACTCGGCAGTTCCTCGTGTAGCGGATCGAAAACCACGACATTAGCGCCGGCCGCACTCAGCAACTCCCGATGCTCGGCATACCCGAACGTAAAAGCAGGCCCACCCGCCATCGCAATCACGACACCGCCCGCCCCGCCACGCCTCCAGCCGCGATCCGGCCCAGCGCCGACAGCACCGCCACCACCAGCAGCACCAAGACCACCCTCTGGATCCCAGGCCGGGCCGCCGGCCGTCGAGCGAGCAAGCCTGGCGATCCCCGCAAGGTCCACATGCGCCGCGACAAGATCCGTCATCGCGGCGACCGCCGCGGTAGCGGCGCTGCCGTGCTCGACGGCCGGGATCAAGCCGAGATGCCGTGAGGGCACTTCCAATTCGGCCATCCGCGGCAACGAACCCAGCACGGGAAGACCGACGCGGGCGCAAGCTGCGCGCAGTACTTGGTCGTGGCGTTCACTGCCGACGCGGTTGAGAATCACACCACCGAGGCGAATCCCACTGTCGAAGGTCGCGAATCCGTGCAGCAGCGCGGCGAGGCTCTGGCTGTGCCCACGAGCATCCACGACCAGGATGACCGGCGCCCCAAGCAGACTCGCGACCTGCGCGGTCGACCCTTCCGCGACCGGACCGGAATGATTCTCATCGATCCGCCCGTCGAACAGCCCCATCACGCCTTCGACAACAGCGAGACCGCACCCCTGGGTCCCATGCTGATACAGCGGCACAACCCGTTCCGCCCCAACCAGCACCGGATCAAGATTCCGCCCAGGCCGCCCGGCAGCCAGCCCGTGGTACCCAGGATCGATGTAATCCGGCCCTACCTTGAACGGCGCAACCCTATGCCCCGCCCGCCGCAGTGCCCCGATCAACCCCGTTGCCAGCGTGGTCTTCCCACTCCCGGAAGCCGGCGCCGCAACAACCACAGCAGGCACCCTCACAAGGCACCTCCCGGAACCGCATCCCATCGGAGAAGTGGGACGTGGCTGAGGGGGCTACTCGCAGTTTGCCTCGGCCATGTCCCGGTTATCTGGGGTCGGGTCACCATTCGATCCCGCGCTGGCCTTTGCGGCCGGCGTCCATGGGGTGTTTGACCTTGGTCATTTCGGTGACGAGGTCGGCGGCGTCGAGGAGGGGTTGGGGTGCGTCGCGGCCGGTGATGACGACGTGCTGGTTGCCGGGGCGGTTGACGAGGGTTTCGACGACTTCGTCCAGGTCGACCCAGCCCCATTTCAGGGGGTAGGTGAATTCGTCGAGGACGTAGAAGCGGTGTTGTTCGGCGGCCAGGCGGCGGGCGATCTCTTGCCAGCCGGCCAGGGCGGCGGCTTGGTGGTCTTCGTCGGTGCCTTGTTTGCGGGTCCAGGACCAGCCTTCGCCCATCTTGTGCCATTCGACGGGGCCGCCCGCGCCGGTTTCCTCGTGCAGGGTGCCCAGGGTGCGGAATGCGGCTTCTTCGCCGACCTTCCACTTCGCGCTCTTCACGAACTGGAACACCGCGACGTCGAAGCCCTGATTCCAGGCCCGCAGCGCCATCCCGAACGCGGCCGTCGACTTCCCCTTGCCGGGCCCGGTATGCACCGCGAGCACCGGCTGATTGCGCCGCTGCCGCGTCGTCAACCCGTCATCCGGAACCGTCTCCGGCACACCCTTAGGCATCGAAACTCCTTGCTGTCACAGACATCTGAGCGATCGGCCGGACTCGGCCGTCCGGACCGTGCTGCGTCCGCACGTTCACGCGGCGCGGGCCGCCGGTCGACCGGATCCGGCGCGGACGGCATCGGCAACGGCATCGCCGGTGAGTTCGGCCAGACGAAGGTAACCGGCACGCAGGTCGCGGGCCAGATCAGCGGCCAAGCCGAGACGGATCATGCCGCGCTCGCAATCGACGACCATGGCGGTGACCGCGTCCCGCGCCAGCATCTCGGCAGCCGTGCGGGCGCGAATGACCGGGTCGACGCCGCCGGTGGCCCGGCCGTCGGTGAGCAGGACCAGCATCGGGCGGCGACGGGGATCACGAACGCGTTCGCGGCCGATCACCTCCCGAGCCTTCAGAAGCCCGGCGGCAAGCGGAGTCTTGCCACCGGTGCGCATGCCCGCCAACCGGCGGACAGCGATATCGACCGAAGAGGTCGGCGGCAGAACGAGTTCGGCTTCGTGGCCCCGCACGGTGATCACAGCGACCTTGTCACGACGCTGGTAGGCATCACGCAGCAGAGCGACCACCGCACCGGTGACGGCCGAGAGCCGATCACGAGCCGCCATCGACCCGGAAGCGTCGACGACAAACACCACCAGATTGCCTTCGCGCCCTTCGCGATACGCCCCGCGCAGATCCTCCGACCGCAACAGCAGCCGCCGGCCACGCCCCGCCGAACCCCGCACATCGCCGTCCGCAATGGCTGCGTGGTCAGCCGCGATATCGCCATCAATCCAGCTGTCCCCGACACCGTCACCACCGCTGAAGCCACTCGTGAACGCCGCAGCGAGTCCGAGGGTGGTGCGGCGGCGGTGCTGGTGGGGTGCGGCCGCGAAGATCGTGCCGAGCAGGTGCAGGCCGCCGGTAGTTTCGGTGCTGGAGCGGACGACGCGGCCGCTGCGGGTTTGGGCGCGGGAGCGGCGGCCAGGTGCGCCTTCGCCGACGCCGGGGACCTCCCAGCGAGGGGCAGTGATCTTGTTGGAAGCTGGTGTTCCGGTGTGGCTTTCGCGGGACGGCGCGTTCGGGGTAGCCGAGCCGCTGGAGCTGTCTTGTGATCCCGTTTTCGGCGGCTTCGGAGCCTCGGGGCCATCGGATCCGCCGTTCGGGCCGTCGGGTCCGCCATCCGGGTCGTCGTCCGGATTGTCATCCAGACTGTCGTCGGAGTTGTCCGTGCGGTCATCCGCCGGGCGGTGGTCAGCGTCCGGGGCCGAATCATCTACGGCACTCTGCTCGAGTTCGTCTGTCCCTGAATTGGATTCGGCGCTTCCCTGCTCGCGCTCGGCTTCTTCGGCCGCCTCCCGCATCGCCGCGTCCAACTGGTCTTCGCTGATCCCCGGCTCGTCGAACGGATCCCGCCGCCGCCGATGCGGCAGCGCGAGTTCGGCGGCGACGCGCACGTCCTCCTCGGTGACCCGATCCGCACCCCGCCACGCGGCGTGCGCTGTCGCCGTGCGCGCCACCACCAGGTCCGCGCGCATGCCGTCGACGTCGAAAGACGCGCACAGCGCGGCGATCCGGCGCAATTCCACGTTGTCGAGCCGCACCCGGGCGACCAGGTCGCGGGCGGTGAGGATCTGGTCGGCGACCTCGCGGTCGGCGGCGGCGTAGCCGGCCGCGAAACCGTTCGGATCCGCTTCGTAGTCGAGGCGGCGGCGCACCACCGCCATGCGCACGTCCACATTCCGTGAGGCGGCGACGTCCACGGTGAGCCCGAAGCGGTCGAGCAGCTGCGGTCGCAGCTCGCCCTCTTCCGGGTTCATCGTGCCGACGAGCACGAACCGGGCCGGATGCGAATGCGAAACCCCGTCCCGCTCGATGTGCACGCGGCCCATGGCGGCGGCGTCGAGCAGGACATCCACGAGGTGGTCGTGCAGGAGGTTGACTTCGTCGACGTAGAGCACGCCATGGTGGGCGGCCGCCAGGAGCCCGGGCCGGAACGCCTGCTCCCCGTCGCGCAGCACCCGCTCCAGGTCCAGCGATCCGACCACGCGGTCCTCGGTGGCGCCCACCGGCAACTCCACCAGCCGCGCCGGACGCGCCCCGGTCTCGTCCACCACCGGCGGCAGCAGCTGCGCAAGCGCCCGCACCACAGTGGATTTCGCGGTCCCCTTCTCCCCGCGCACCAGCACGCCGCCGATCCCGGGATGCACCGCGCACAGAATCAGCGCCAGCTGCAATCGCTCCTGCCCGACCACGGCCGAGAACGGGAACCCCGCCTCGCTGGTCTGGGACGACAGTGCAACTTCAGCATGGGACACGGACACGCACCCAACTCTATGCGCGCCGGATCACAGTCCCCGCACCACCCCGGCCGCACCCGTCGTTTCCGCACACCACCGCTGGCCGCCGAGCACCCCGCTTCTGGACGCCCGGCAACCACTCGGCGGTTCAGCCCTTGCGCATCGGGACGTGCGGAATGCCGTCCTCGATGAATTCCTCGCCGTCCACCTGGAATCCGAGCTTGGTGTACATGTCCACCAGGTAGCTCTGGGCGCTCAGGCGGATGGTGTCCGAGCCGGCCTCGGCGATGGCGGCTTTGACGAGGCGATTGGCGTAGCCGTGGCCGCGCGCCGCCTTCTCGGTGCAGACCCGGCCGATGCGGAAGGACTTCACACCGTCGTTGTGCTCCTCGGACAGGCGCGCGACAGCGACGACATCACCTTCGTCGTCGAGCCAGAAGTGCCTGGTCTCCGGGAGCAGGTCCAGACCGTCCAACTCCGGGTAGGCGCACTTCTGCTCCACCACAAAGACTTCGACGCGAAGTTTCAACAGCTGGTAGAGGGTGGCGGTGTCGAGATCCTGTGCCCATGACCGCTTGAGAACAACCGTTGACATCATCGCATCTTGCTACCACGCCCAGGCCCTCGGCGCGAGCCTCCTGGCCTAATTCGCGGTGTTCGCCACGTGCTTCGCCGAGGTCAGATTGAGCGTCTTCGAGGTCCAGTCCCAGACCTCGCCGAACAGCGCCTTGTTGTCGGTGAGCTTCACACCCAGCGACGGCACCATGGTCTGCAGCTTCGGGGTCCAGTCGGCGTACTCGCGCGGGAAGCAGCGCTGCAGCACGTCGAGCATGGCGGTGACGCAGGTCGACGCGCCCGGCGACGCGCCGAGCAGACCCGCGATGGACCCGTCCTCGGCCGCGATGACGGCGGTGCCGAGTTCGAGCACACCGCCCGCACCCTTGCGGCGGATGATCTGTACGCGCTGACCGGCGGTGATGATCTCCCAGTCCCGGCCGTCGGCGCGCGGGATGAACTCCTCCATCGTGTACACCTTGCCGGAGTACGACTTCAGCAGCTCGCTGACCAGGTACTTCACCAGCGACATCTCGGTCAGGCCGACACCGAGCATGGGCGCGAGGTTGCCCGGGCGGATCGACTTGAACAGGTCGCCGTTGGAGCCGTCCTTGAGGAACTTCGGGGTCCAGCCGGCGTAGGGGCCGAACAGCAGACCGGCTTCACCGTTGATGACACGAGTGTCCAAGTGCGGCACCGACATCGGCGGCGCGCCGACCGCGGCCTTGCCGTACACCTTGGCCTCGTGCTGGGCGATCAGCTCGGGGTTGGTGCAGCGCAGGAACTGACCGGACACCGGGAACCCGGCGAAACCGCTGATCTCCTTGATGCCGGACTTCTGCAGCAGCGGCAGCGCGCCGCCGCCCGCGCCGACGAAGACGAACTTCGCGTTGATGGTGCGCGCCTTGCCGTTGCGCAGGTTCTCGACCTTCACCAGCCAGCTGCCGTCGGCCTGCTTGGTCAGGTTGCGCACCTCGTGGCCGAACGCGATATCCGCGCCGGACCCGCCGAGGTAGGCGAGCAGTTCCTTGGTGAGCGCGCCGAAGTCGATGTCGGTGCCCGCGTCGGTCCAGTTCAGCGCGACCGGGTCGGAGTAGTCACGACCGCGTGCCATCAGCGGTAGTCGCCGCGCGAATTCGTCGGAGTCCTCGACGTATTCCATGCCTTCGAACAGCGGGTGCCCGGCCAGCGCCTCGTAGCGCTTGCGCAGGTACTGCACGTCGTCGGCGCCGTGCACGAAGCTGACGTGCGGGATCGGGTTGATGAAGCGCGACGGGTCGCCGAGGATGCCGTTCTCGACCGCGTAGGCCCAGAACTGGCGCGACACCTGGAAGCGCTCGTTGATGTCGACGGCCTTGGTGACGTCGACGGAGCCGTCGGCGGTCTGCGGGCTGTAGTTCAGCTCGCACAGCGCCGAGTGGCCGGTGCCCGCGTTGTTCCACGGGTCGCTGCTCTCGGCCGCGGCGGCGTCGAGCCGCTCGAACATGGAGATCGACCAGTTCGGCTGCAGCTGCCGCAGCAGCGCGCCGAGAGTGGCACTCATGATGCCGGCACCGATGAGAACGACATCGGTCTTTTCAGTCATGGCAGCGTTCGGCACGGTTGATCGACTTCCTTGTCACTTCTCGCCACCCACCGGGCAACGGTGGGCGGCGTGGGCACGGGCGCTAGGTGAACAAAAGGTTACCCTCGAGTCACCTACCCCGATTGTGCACCTCACCGCCCCGAATACCTGCAACGAACCCGGCGAATGTGACATAGATAAAGTCATCCCCACCGGTCTTCGATCCGGGCCCGACCTGGCCTACATTGGGTCTCGTGACGGATGAAACCTCGGTCAGCGTGTCGGACATCACTACTCGCGAGTGGCACCCCGACGTCCTCGGGGCCGGTTACGAGCATCGCACTATTCCGCTCGGCCCGGACCCGGATGGCGAAGGCGACGCGGTCGCGACCCTCGTGCGCTACACCCCCGGCACCGGCCCGGCGGCGACCGAGGCCACGGTCCTGTACCTGCACGGTTTCACCGACTACTTCTTCCAGCAGCACTTGGCCGAGCATTTCGCCGAGCGCGGGCACCGCTTCTACGCGCTGGATCTGCGCAAGTGCGGGCGCTCGCTGCGCGACGGGCAGACACCGCACTACGTCACCGATCTGGCGCTCTACGACGCCGAATTGAACGAGGCGCTGCGCATCGTCAAGGAGGAGACCGGCGCGCCGGTGCTGCTGGTCGCGCACTCGACCGGCGGCCTGATCATGCCGCTGTGGCTGGACCGGCTGAACAAGTCGGCCGGGGTCGCCGCCTCCGGGATCACCGGGCTGGTGCTGAACAGCCCGTGGTTCGACTTGCAGGGCCCGTCCTACTATCGGACCGTCGGCACGCCGGTCATCAACGCGCTGGGCCGATTCCGTTCGATGTTCGAACTGCCGGGCGCGAAGATCAGCACCTACGGCGACAGCCTGCACCAGACCGTCGCGGGCGAATGGGATTACAACCTGGATTGGAAGCCGCTGGCCGGGTTCCCGGTGCGGTTCGGCTGGCTGCGCGCGATCCGCAACGGGCACGCGCGGTTGCAGCGCGGCCTCGACATCGGGGTGCCGTCGCTGATCCTGCGCTCCCGGCTGACGAAGTTCGCCCGCAAGTACGGGCCCGCCGCCGACGTCGCCGACGTGGTGCTCGACGTGCGCCAGATCCAGCGCTGGGCGGGCTGCCTGGGCGACCGCACCAATATCGTGCCGATCGACGGCGCGCGCCACGACGTATTCCTGTCCTCCGCCGAGCCTTTGGCCCAGGCCTTCACCGAACTCGACAACTGGCTGGGCTGGCTGACGGAGTATCGGGCCAAGCAGCCCGAGGCCTGACCGCTCAGCGGTAGATCGCCGCGGCCGCCAGCGCCAGCTCCTGCACGACGGTCTTGGCTCCGTACACGCTGACCGTGGTCCGGACCTTGCCGTAGGCCTGTTCGGAGGTGCGCAGCGGGGAGTTCGCGATATTGCCGTCGTAGACGCCGTCCAAGGCGAAGTCGATGAAGCAGGTCTCCGGGACCTCCGGTGACGAGGTGCCCGGGCAGTAGCTGGTCGCCGGGCGGCCGCCGAGGTCGATCGACGCCTGGCGCGTGGAGGCCGGGGCGTCGGCCTTGCCGACCTCCAAGCGCACGGCGATGTACTGATCCACCTGGTCCTTGCGGGCGTAGAAGGTGCAGTCGTAGGGATTGGCCACCGAGGTCAGCCGGGCCACGGTCCAGCCCGCGGGCATCCGGCCCAGCAGCGCGCACGGGTCGAAATCCCCGCCCGGCAGCACGGTGACGGCATACCGGCGCAGCGGCACCTTCAGATCACGTACCGCGCCAAGGATTCTCGAGGCCACCGCACCGGCCGGGGCGCAGTTGTCGCCGCTGAAGGATTCGGCGGTGACCTGGGCGTACTCGGTGAACGTGCTGCCGCCGGGGTCGCCGACGCCCGCGGCGGGCAGCTTCATCGGCACGATGAGCTCGCATTCCTCATCGGCCACCGGCTCCTTCGCACGCAGCACCGACCCGCCGTCGACCGGGTGGTCGGCGGCCGAGTCGGGTTTGCGGGCGCTCAGCTGGACCTCGATGCTCTCGGCCCGGGTGTCGCCGGAGTGGATCCGGACTTGGCAGCTTTCCGGCGTGAGATAAGGGGCCACCTGCGCCACCTGCCCGTATTTGGACAGCTGGGCGTGACTGAAGAACCCGCAGGGATCGATGGTGCGCAGTACCGCGGCGGTCTGCAGGTCGCCGCGTTCACGCAGGGTCAGGTCCAACCCGTAATCGTCGATGGTGACCGGAGCTCGCGCCGCGGGCTCCGGCGCCGGGCTCCCCGGCACCATGTTCGTGCACCCGGTCAGCAGCGCTGCTGCCGCCCCGAACACGAGCATCCCCCACTTCCCCCGCATTGGATACTCCATCTCGCGTCGTCCACGCAGCGTCGTACTGCCGCGCACCCGAACAATAGAGCGATGGCAGCGGTTACGCGAATGCTCGAACGCCACGCCGGGACAACGGAGGTGGCGCCTGCCGGATGACGTGGTGGCCGGTCACCAGAGGCTGGTGCGCAGCACGATCTCGGTGGCCAGCTCATGGTCGGCCTCGGTCGCCACATTGTCGACATCGACCTGCACGACCCGGAACTCGCCGTAGATGTAGCGCCCGGAGGTGTCGGCGACCGCCCGCGACAACCGCTTGGTCGCGATGACCGTGACCGGAAGCTCCATCGGACGGACCTCCGGATCGGCGATCACGCCGTCCGGGCCAGGCACCGCCGGATGCCCGTGATCGGCCACCACGAGGCTGATGAACCGGCCGAACGTGCCCGCGCACAACTTCCAGGCCAGCTGCGCACCCGCCCCGCGACCGGCAACGTGCGTGTAGGGCACCGCGAGCTCGTCGAGGATCGCGTGTATCCCCGCCGGTTCCAGCCCGTCGATCGATTCCACCACGATGGTCCGCAGGTCAGAATTGTGCAATCGGGCACACACCTGATCGAAAACGTCCGCCGGATCACCGGCGTCCGGCAGCAGCAGCACGCTGTGCCGAGACTCCGGGCCGTCGACCCGCACGGTCCATTCCCGGTCCCCCACCGCGATTTGCCGAGATTTCATGCCGCAGAACGCTACACCGCCCCCGTGAACAAGTCCGCGCGTCATACCCACTCGCGCCGGTCGTCGCACTAGAACAGAGGGGCTCTCGTTTGTGGGACACCACCGAGGGCGCCACTCGCGAAACACCTCGGTCATGTCCCATTTTGTGGGCGGCCGGTCAGGGATGCGGTGATTGTCGGGAGGGGTGTGGGGGCGCCATGTGTGAGGAGGTTCTCGATCGCGGTGAGGTCGAGGTGGTGTTCGATCAGGTCGGCCAGCAGGTTGAGTTGGGTGGAGCGGACGGCCTCGACCGAGACATCGGCTGCGACGACGAAGCCGGGGCGTCCGGCGGCGGTCGCGACCTGAGCGAGCCAGGCGCGGCGGAAGGCGTCGGATTCCATCAGGCCGTGCAGGTGGGTACCCCATATCGCGTTCTTGACGCTGCCCTCGGGTTCGCCCGCCAGCTGGAACCAGGGTTGGTCGCCGGTGTGGGTGACTCGGCCGTGGTGGATTTCGTAGCCCTGCACGGGGATTCGTGGCGCGGTCGGGGTGTGGCCGCTGGTGCGGCGCAGCACCTTCGGGTCGGCGAATTCGACTTCGAGGTCGAGGAGACCGAGGCCTTCGACCGGGCCCGCGCCGGATTCGATGGGGTCGAGGATGTGGGTGGCGAGCATTTGGTAGCCACCGCAGATGCCGAGGATGGGGCGGTGGGCGGCGGCGCGTGATTGGAGAGCGGCGGCTAATCCGGTGCGGCGCAGCCATTCCAGGTCGGAGACGGTGGCCTTGCTGCCGGGGAGGACGACCAGGTCGGCGTCGGTCAGGCGGGACGGTTCGGTGACCCAGCGGACCGAGACGCCTGGTTCGCAGGCCAGGGCTTCGATGTCGGTGGAGTTGGAGATGCGGGGCAAGCGGATGGCGGCGATAGTGAGCCATTCGGTGCCGAGGGGCGGCCGAGGGCGGCCGACAGGGGCGTCGGCAAGGGTGCTCAGGGAGTCTTCGGCGTCGATCCAGAGGTCTTCGGCGTAGGGGATGACGCCGAGGGTCGGGCGGCCGGTGAGTTCGGCGAGGCGGTCCAGGCCCGGTTTGAGGAGTTCGACATCGCCGCGGAACTTGTTGATGATGAAGGCCGAGATCAGTTGCTGGTCTTCGGGTTCCAGGATCGCGACGGTGCCGAACAGGTGGGCCAGCACGCCCCCGCGATCGATATCGCCGACAACGACAACCGGCAGTTTCGCTTCCTGGGCGAGTCCCATGTTCGCCAGATCGGTGGCACGCAGGTTGATTTCGGCGGGCGAGCCCGCACCCTCGCAGATCACCACGTCGAATTCCGCGCGCAGTGCATCCAGTTCGGCGGCAACGACCTTGCGCAGATCCTGTCGATGCTGAAAGTAGTCGCGCGCGCCGACGGTGCCGATCGCCTTGCCGCGTACCACGAGCTGGGAGCGGCGGTCGCTACCCGGTTTCAGCAGAACCGGATTGAAGCGCACGCTCGGCTCCAGCCCGCACGCCTGCGCCTGGAGCGCTTGCGCCCGCCCGATCTCGCCGCCGTCCAGCGTGACCACGGAGTTGTTGGACATGTTCTGCGCCTTGAACGGCGCCACCTTCACGCCCCGGCGCGCCAACATCCGGCAAAGCCCCGCCACCACAACGCTTTTCCCAGCATCGGAGGTGGTTCCCGCGACGAGCAACGCACCCTTCACGACGCAGGCGCTCCAGTTCCCCCGGCGATCCCGCCGAAATCGCCCCTCTCAGCGGAACTTTGCACGACCCGCATGCACCCGGCGCACCGGCTCACGGCAGCGTGAGGATTTCCGCGCCCGTCGCCGTGACCACCAAGGTGTGCTCGAACTGGGCGGTCCACTTGCGATCCTTGGTGACCACGGTCCAGCCGTCGTTCCAGATCTCGTAGTCGATGCCGCCGAGGTTGATCATCGGCTCGATGGTGAAGGTCATTCCCTCTTCGATGACCGAATCGATGGCGGGCTGGTCGTAGTGCAGGATGACCAGGCCGCTGTGGAAGGTGGGGCCGACGCCGTGACCGGTGAAGTCGCGCACCACGCCGTAACCGAAACGATTGGCGTAGGACTCGATGACGCGGCCGATCACATTCAGCGCGCGCCCGGGCCGCACCGCCTTGATCGCCCGCAGGGTGGCCTCTTCGGTGCGTTCCACCAGCAGCCGCACCTCTTCGTCGACGTCGCCGGCGAGGTAGGTCTTGTTGGTGTCGCCGTGCACGCCGTCGATGTAGGCGGTGACATCGATATTGACGATGTCGCCGTCCTCGATCACGGTCGAATCCGGAATGCCGTGGCAGATCACTTCATTGAGCGAGGTGCAGCAGGACTTCGGGAATCCCTTGTATCCCAGCGTGGACGGGTAGGCGCCGTGGTCGCACAGGAATTCGTGCGCGATCCGGTCCAGCTCGTCGGTGGTGACGCCCGGCGCCACCGCCTTGCCGGCCTCTGCCAGGGCCTGCGCGGCGATCTTGCTCGCGACCCGCATCTTCTCGATCGTCTCAGGGGTCTGCACCCAGGGCTCGCGGCCCTCGTTCACGGTCTTCTTCCACGCGTACTCGGGCCGCTCGATGGAGCGGGGCACCTCGCGGATGGGCGACTGCGTGCCGGGGACGAGGGGTTTGCGGGTGCGAACTGCCATGGATCAAGACTATCGGTCCGTTCCGTCCGGCACCCGCCCACCACCTCAGGAAGGCCTACCCGGAATAGATACGGACCAAGGTCCGTTTAAGCTGCTAGTCAAGGTTGCCACTCACAGACAAGGAACCTGCCGTGGAATTGGGAATGACGACATTCGCCGAGGTCATGCCGGTCGGCGACCGACCCGCGCCGAGTGCCGGGCAGCGGCTGCGCGAAGTGGTGGAAGAAGCCGTGGCGACCGAGCGCGTCGGCCTCGACGTGTACGGCGTCGGCGAGCATCACCGCAAGGACTTCGCGGCCTCCGCACCGGCGGTGGTGCTGGCGGCGATCGCGGCGCGCACCGAGCGCATTCAGCTGACCAGCGCGGTCACCGTGCTGAGCTCGGCCGATCCGGTACGTGCGTACCAGGAGTTTGCGACCTTGGACGGCCTGTCCAACGGCCGCGCCGAACTGATGGCCGGACGCGGTTCCTTCACCGAATCGTTCCCGCTGTTCGGCTACGACCTGTCCGACTACGACGAGCTCTTCGAGGAGAAGCTGGCGCTGCTGCTGCATATCCGCGACGAAGGCCCGGTCACCTGGTCCGGCAAGTTCCGGCCGCCGCTGCGCGACGCGATCGTCTACCCGCGCACCGACGACCGCCCGCTGCCGGTGTGGATCGCGGTCGGCGGCAGTCCCGAATCCGTGATTCGCGCGGGCCTGCTCGGCCTGCCGCTGGCGATCGCGATCATCGGCGGGCAGCCCGCACGCTTCAAGCCGCTGGTCGACCTGTATCACCGGGCGCTGGCCGAGGGCGGCCATGAGAAGCAGCCGGTCGCGGTGCACGCGCACGGCTATGTCGCCGAATCCGACGAGCAGGCGATCGCCGACTTCTACGAGCCGTACGCGGCGGCGATGAGCCAGATCGGCCGGGAACGCGGCTGGGGTCCGATGACCCGGCAGCAGTTCGACGCGCTGCGCTCGCAAAGCGGTTCGCTGTTCGTCGGCACGCCCGACTATGTGGCCGAGAAGATCGCCGATATTCGCGACACCCTCGGGCTGGACCGGTTCATGCTGCACACCAGCGTCGGAACGCTCCCGCACGACAAGGTGATTCGCAATATCGAACTACTCGGCGAGAAGATCGCGCCGCAGGTGCGCTGAAACCCGGGCCCGGCGCTAGCGCGATGGCGCCGGGCTGCGCCGGGTTTCCAGCCATGCCCGGAATCGACGCCAGGATCGTCGAATTCGCTTGGCCAGGAAGACGACCAGCAGTATTCCGAGGATCAGCAGTACGCCCGCGATGATCGCGGCCGGCAGCGGATGGAAGACGGCGAGGGTGATGACGCTCGCGACACCGAGGTCTTCGAGGGTGCTGGCGACGATGTTGCTCGCGGGCTCGGGCGAGGTGTTGATGCCCATCCGGAGTCCGGCTTTGACCAGGTGACTCACCAGCGCCGTGGTCCCGCCGACGGCCGCCGCGGCGAGTTGCGGCAAGGACCCGTCGGAGCCGGCCAGCAGCGCGGCGACGACCGCGCCCGCGGCCGGGCGGATGACGGTGTGGATCGAATCCCAGAACGAATCGAAGTACGGGATCTTGTCGGCGACCGCCTCGATCAGGAACAGCACGCCCGCGGCGATGAGGACATCGGGGCGCTGCAAACCTTCCGGGACCTCGTCGGACAGGCCGGTCACACCGAACAGGCCGAACAGCAGTACGACGGCGTAGGCGTTGATGCCGCTCGCCCAGCCTGCGGTGAAAATCAACGGGAGCAAGGACACGTGATCGATCCTAGTTGCGGCCGCGGGCGCGGCCGGTGCCGCGACGCACCGGTCAGATGCTGATCAGGACGATCCCGGCGGCCACCACGATCGAGCAGATCACCCGGCTGCGGCCGAAGGATTCCTGGAACACCAGCGCGCCGATGCCCGCGGCGAGCACGACGCTGGTTTCGCGCAGCGCCTCGACTTTCGCGGCGGGGGCGAGCGAAAGCGCCCACAGGATCAGCGAATACGACAGCAGCGCGTTGACGCCGCCGAAGAGACCGCCCTTCCAGTTGCGGCGCGCGTAGCTGAACGCCTCGCGCTTGCGGACGGCGATCGCCAGGGCCGGGATCGGGATGCTCTCGATCAGGAAGAGATAGACCAGGTAGCTGGCCAGGCTGTGGACCGCGTGCACGCCGCCCGCGTCGGAGGCGGTGTATCCCGCGATCGCGAGGCCGGCGAGGACCGCATAGGTGACCGGCAGTACCCGGATGGCTCCGAGCTTGTTCGACAGCACGAGGCTGGCCACCCCGATCGAGACCAGTCCGACCCCGGCCCAGGCGAGCCCTGTCAACGACTGATTCAGCGCCACCACGGATATCACGGCGACCGCCAGTGGCGGCACACCGCGCATGATCGGATACATCTGCCCGAAATCGCCGAGCTGGTACGCCTTGATCAGGCACAGCCGGAACGCGGTGTTCAGCACCGTGGAGATCCCGATGAAGATCCACGCCTCTTTGTTCGGCGGTGCCACGAACGGCAAGGCCACCACGCAGACGACCAACGCGGTCGCATCGACCATCCCCATCGTGGTGAGCCGGTCGGTGCCGGATTTCACGGCGGCATTCCACGAAGCGTGCATCAGTGCGGAAATCAGTGCCAGCACAGTCGCGAGTAGTGAGTCGGACATGAACCACCTTCAGAAGAGCACGCTGAGCGAGCAGCACTAGCGCACCGCGGCGCGACCGCGTAGCCGGCCGAGCAGGACCAGCGAGACGAGGGTTACCAGGACCAGAAGGCTGGTACTGGCTGCGGCGGTGAAGATTTCGCCGCGGTCGGTCTGCCCGAAGATGGTGACCGGGAGGGTGCGCCAGGTGGCCGGGTAGACCATGATGGTGGCCCCGAGTTCGCCCATGGACAGGGCGATCGAGAGACCGGCGGCGGCGCCCAGGGCCGGAAGCAACAGGGGCAGCGTTACTTGGCAGAGGACTCGAACCGGGCCCGCACCCAGGGATTCGGCGGCTTGGCGGTAGCCGGGGTCGAGGCGGTCCAGCGCGGCGGAAACGGCGCTGAAGGCGTACGCCAGGACCAGGACCGTATGGGCCAGGATGACAATCCATTTGGTGCCGCCGAGCAGAAGCGGGCGTTCGTTGAACGCGATCAGCACACCCAGGCCGATAGCGACCGAAGGGACCGCCACCGGGAGGTGAAACACCGCGTCGGTGACGCGGCGGCACCAGCCGGGTGCTTCGCGGGCCGCGAGTGCCGCCCAGGTGCCGAGGATCAGCGCGAGCGCCCCAGCGAGCAGCGCGGTTTGCAGACTCACCGACAGACTGGCCGCGTCATCGCCGGTCAGTGCCTGGCTGAAATTGGCGAAGCCGAGGTTCGACGGCAGCGGACCGGTCCAGCTGCCCGCCAGCGCCGCCGCGACCACGGTCGCGATCGGGGCGATGAACACGACGGTCAGCACCAGCCCGAAGACGGTGAGCACCACCGCTTTACCGGTACGGGTCCACACCAGCATGGTCAGCGTCCTTTCCGGGAAGTGAAGCGGGCAAACACCATTCGATAGGCCGCGTACAGGGTCAGCGAGAGCGCCACCTGCACGGTGGCGAGCACCGCCGCGCCGGGCAGGTCGAAGGTGACGATGCCGCGGGTGTAGATCATCGCGGGCAGCGTCAGCACCCCCTTGGCACCGGTGAACAGCACGATGCCGAACTCGTTGAGCGTCAACAGGAGTACGAGACTCCCGCCCGCCGCCATCGCGGGCCACGCCTCCGGCAGCACCACTTGCCGCAGCACCCGCCACGGCGACGCCCCCAAACTCGCCGCCACATCGAGCTGTTCGCGCGGCAACTGCGCGAACGCGGCCAGCAGCGGCCGCACCACGAACGGCGTGAAGAAGGTGATCTCCGCGGCGATCACACCCCACGGGGTGGTGAGAAAGTTCACCAGCGGCGTCTGCCGCCCGGTGATCTCACTGATCAGCGCGTTCACCGCCCCCGCCGTGCCGTAGAGGAACGTGAACGCCAGCGTCACCAGGAACGAGGGCAGCGTCAGCACGGTATCGATGAGCCTGCCCACCACCGCCGACCCACGGAACGGCACGAACGCCAGCACCACCGCGAGAAAGGTACCGAGCATCAAACATCCTGTGGTCGACGCGACAGCGATGGAGACGGTGCGCCACAACGCCTGCCGGAACGCCTCCGACGCCAGCACTTCCGTCCACGTCGAGGTCCCGCGCCCGGTGGGCGTGACGGTCGACTCCGCGAGCACCCGGCCAATCGGATACACGGCGATGATCAGCACGATCAGCACCGGCGGCACCGTCCACAACACCGGCCGCCAATTGCGCCGTGCCGCGGGAAGCGGAGAGTCGACAGCCTCGACCGGGGGTTCCAGCAGCGCAGGAGCACTCATGACAGCTCCTCGTCCCGGAGGCGTGCAGCTACCGAGAACCGACCCACCCCTTGGCGCTCCCCGCCCTCGAGCCGTGCAGCCACCGAGAACCCACCCACCCCTTGGCGCTCCCCATCCTCGAGCCGTGCAGCCACCGAGAACCCACCCACCCCTTGGCGCTCCCCATCCTCGAGCCGTGCAGCCACCGAGAACCGACCCGCCTCTTGGGGTTCCGCATGGTGCCCGGGTCTCTTGTGCTGTCCGAACTCCTGCTCTCGCAGGGAATGCTGGTTAGGGCGACGAGTGGGCAAAGTGCCGGGGTCAGGGGTGGCGGGTGGAACCGCGGGCCCCCTCATGCCCGCGGTCCCGTCTCGTCCCCGCCGGCCACGGGGGTCGAGGGTGGGGGTCCCACCTCGGTGGGGATGAGGACGCCCGCCGGGTCCGGGAAGCGCACGCCGACAACGGAATCGAGGTCGGCGGCGAGGTGGCCCGGGACGTCGGCCGCGATGTCGCCGGGCAGGCCGTCGACGGAGAGTTGTAGACGGGTCGAGGCGCCGCGCCAGACACTGGCGCGGACGGTGGCGCGCAGGGCGTCTCGGTCGGTGGTGGCGCCGATGGTGAGGGTGTGGGGGCGGATGCAGAGCAGGGCTTCGGCGTCCGGAGCCCACGCGGCTTTGCCGACACCGGGTTTCGGGGCCTTCGCACGCAGGGTGTGTTTACCGGCGGTGACCAGGGCCGCGTCGCCGGAGATGTGGTTCACGGTGCAGGGCACCAGGTTCGCGCCGCCGAGGAAGGCGGCGGTGAAATCGCTGGGTGGGCGCTGCCAGAGGTTTTCGGCGGTGTCGATGTCGACCAGCCGGGCATCACGCATCACCGCGATGCGGTCGGCGAGCGCGAGCGCTTCGGCCTGATCGTGGGTGACGTACAGCATTGCCGTGTCCGGCAACGCCTTTCGCAGTTGTTGCAGTTCGCCGAGCATGGACTGACGCAGTTGCGCGTCCAGCGCGGCGAGAGGTTCGTCGAGCAGCAGGACCTTGGGGCGGATCGCCAGGGCGCGGGCGATCGCCACGCGCTGCTGCTGGCCGCCCGACAATTCGCGGGGCAGCCGTTTGGCATAGGACGCCATGCCGACCATTTCCAGCGCTTCGGCCACCCGCACGTCGATTTCCCTGCGCGGCACCCGATGCGCCTTCAGCCCGAACGCGACATTCCCGTGCACCGTCATGTGCGGGAACAGCGCGTAGGACTGCACGACCACCCCGATTCCGCGCTTGGCGGGCGAGAGGTCGGTGACGTCGCGACCGGCCAGCCGGACCGCGCCCGAGGTCGGCCGGACGAATCCGGCCAGGGCCTTGAGCGCGGTCGACTTGCCGGAGCCGCTCGGCCCGAGCAGGGCGACCGTCTCCCCGGCGGCGACGCGCAGGGTGAAATCGGACAGGGCGACCGTGGTCTTGCGACCCGTGCCGTACCGCACCCCGACCCGGTCGAACACGATGGCGGGTTCGACGACCGAGGACACTCGGGCCGTAGTGGATTTCGTCAGCGCGTCACCGACGTTCATGAGATCGGTCTCCTTCTCGGGCAGAATGCTCAGCTGCCGGTGGCCTTTTGGTACGCGGCGACATCGGCGTCGAGTTCGCTGATCACCTTCGACCAGTCCGGATGCACGACCTCGACGCCCTTGATGAGCGAGGCCGGGGTGGGCCCGGTGCTGGTCGGGGTGACCTCGGCGAGATCCTTGCGGGCCGAGACGGCGAAGGCGTCGGGGCCGAGGGTGGCCTGCACGTCCTTGCTGAGCAGGTACTCCATCAGCTTCTTGGCGGCGTCGGCGTGCGGGGCGCCCTTGGCCAGGCCCATGAAGTAGGGCAGCGAGACGGTGTGCTTCTTGCCGTCCGCCGAGGCCGGGAAGAAGATGGTGAACTTCGAGCCCTTGGACTTGATCGACTCCATGTTCATCTGGATGTCGCCGTTGGCGATGAGCAGCTCACCCTTGTCGACCTTGGGCTGCAGCTTGCCGGTCGAGGAGGACGGGCCGACATTGTTGGCCTGCAACGCCTTCAGGTATTCCAGGGCGCCTTCCTTGCCGCGCAGCGCCTGCAGCAGGATCAGCACGGCGGTGCCGTCGCCGGCCTGGCCGGGCGTCGAATACTGCAGCTTGCCTCGGTATTCCGGCTTCAGCAGGTCCTCCCAGCTCAGCTTGGACGCGTCGACCGAGGAGTTGGCGATGAAGTTCAGGTAGTTACCGGCCAGGCTGACGTACTTGCCCTTCGGGTCCTTCTCGGAGTCGGCGATCGCGGAGGTGTCGACGCCGATCGGCTGCAACAGCCCGGCGGCGTCGGCCTTCTGGATGAACGGCGGCAGCGTCACCACGACGTCGGCCTGCGGGTTGGACTGTTCCTTCTCGACCCGGTTGACCACTTCGCCGGAGCCGGCGGCCACCACATTGACCGAGATGCCGGTCTGGGCCTTGAACTTCTCGAACTGGGTCTTGTACCAGCCGTCCAGGCCGTCGGCGGAGTAAACGGTCACGGTCTGCTCGCCGGCGGCGCTGGAGCCGGTGCCGCCGCAGGCGGCGGTGAGCGAGACCGTGGACACGGCGGCCAGCAGCAGGGCGATCTTGGTGGACAGGCGCGTTGTGGAAGTACGCACGGTTGAACAACTTTCGCTTCGAAGAGGTGGAGGTTCGCAGGGACAGGTCGGTCAGGTGGTTTCGGAGAGGAGCAGCTCGGCGAACTCGGCCACGGAGGGCACCACGTGGGTGGCGCCGGCGGCGCGCAACTGCTCCTCGTCGTGTGCGCCGGTCAGCGTGCCCGCGACGATCCGCGCACCGGCGGCCAAGCCGGTCGCGATGTCGCTGGTCGTATCGCCCAGCACCGCAACGCGATCCACGGCGTCGACGCCCAGCCGCAGCAGCGCGGTGAGCACCAGGTCGGGATAGGGGCGGCCGCGTCCGGCGTCGGCGGGCGCGAGGGTGAGATCGGCGATGCCGGTCCAGCCCAGGGCGGTCAGCAGCTTGTCCTGGGTGCCGCGGCTGAATCCGGTCGTCAGCGCGATTTTGATGCCCGCGGCCCGCAGCTTCTCGAAGGCTTCGGCGGCGCCCGGGATCGGGGCGACGCCGACCTCGTCGATCAACGCGTCGTAGGCGGCTTCGAAGGCCCGGTTGGCTTCCTGCGCTCGATCCTCGGTGTCGAACAGCGCCCGGAACACCACGATCTTGGACTGCCCCATGGTGTCGACCACGTACTGGCGGGCCTGATCGCGGTGCGGGCCTTCGGCTTCGAGACCAGCGGCGGTCGCGGCGACATCGAACGCGCGCACCACCAGGCCGCCATCGGCGACGGTGGTACCGGCCATGTCGAAGACCGCGAGCTGAATATCGTTGTGCGGCATAGCATTCCTCACAGATTCAGTAGGTCGGCGGTCTGTTCGCCGAGGGCGGGTCCCAGGGTCATGCCGCGGCCGCCGGGGCCGGTGATCACCCAGACCCGCTCGGAGGCCTGGGCCCGGGTGACGATCGCGTTCGGATCGGTCGATTGGCTGTAAACCCCGGCCCAGCGCCGGATCACCTGCGGCAGTTTGCGTCCCAGCAGTTCTTCGGTCACCTGGGTGAGGTGCTCGTACGGGGCCTCGTCCACGTCGAACGCGAACGGCTCCGCGTACTCGTGGGTGTCGCCGATGGTGAGCCCGCCGTGCAGCCGCTGCACGCACAGCAGCTGCATCTTGTGCTCGGCGGCGGTCGCGGCCTGGGACTGCTCGGCGTTCAGGGCGTCCACCTCCGGCCCGGCGAAGCCCGGGTAGTAGCGGAAGCTGTCGCCGTCGGCGATGGCGGTGGTCAGCGGCTCGCCGAGCGGCGCGGTCTGCATCATCTGCAACCGGACCCGGCGCACGGGGAGCGTGCCGACCAGTTCCCGGGTCAGGCCGGTGTGCGCGGCGCCCGGGCAATCCAGCACCAGGTCGGCGTCGAAGGTTCGCCCCTGATCGTCGAGCACCGTCGCACCGGAACCGTTGTCGGTGATCGACCGCGCTTCGGTGCTCGCGTGGAAGGTGTAGCGGCCGGTAGCTGTCAGGTAGGCGCGCAGCGCGGGCAGCGCCTGCCGCGACTCCACCGCGGCATCGGTCGAACAGTGCAGTCCGGCAAGGAATTTCCCGCGCAACGCGGGATTCAGCTCCCGCACCCGGTCGGTGTCGAGCAGTTCGAAACCACGAGCCGCCGCCGTGGCCGACCCCGCGGCCGCCTCGGCGACGGCCAGTTCCTCGGGGGTGCGCACCAGCGTGAGCGACCCCGCCGGACGGAATCCGACACCGGGCACCTTCCCGCCGATCTCCTCCCACAAGTCCCGCGACCGCAGGGTCAGGTCGAGTTCGGCGGCGGACCGCCCGGACACCCACACCAGACCGAAATTGCGTACGGTCGCGCCGCGCGCTTCGGGCTCCCGTTCCAGCTGCACGACCTCGTGGCCGCGACCGACCGCGGCGAACGCGTGGGCGGTGCCGAGGATTCCACCTCCGATGATGACCAATCGCATGAACACCATGGTGACTAATGGTCTAGACCAACGGGTGTTTCCTGTGCGAACGCTGGGTTAACAATTGGTATAGACCAATACCGGGTACGCTGGCAGCATGGAAGCAACCGAGGTGACGGGCGCCGCATCGGCCGAAATGCCTAGCGGGAGTGAGGAATTGGTACTCCCGGCGCGGCAGCTGAAGTCCTATGTGGTGCGCACCGAGCTGGAGCGGATCCTCGCCGAACTCGAGGAGGGCGATCCCGTCCCGTCCGAGCGCGATCTCGCCGTCCGCTTCGAAGTGGCCCGGGAAACGGTCCGGCAGGCGCTGCGCGATCTCTTGGTCGAGGGCCGGATCCGGCGGCAGGGCCGCGGCACCGTGGTGTCCCGCCCGAAGATGGTGCAGCCGCTCTCGTTGCGGTCCTACACCGAGGGCGCGATCAGCCTCGGCCGCGTCCCGGGCCGCCTGGTCGTCAGCTTCGACGACATCCCCGCCGACGCCGACACCGCGCAGGCCCTCGGCCTTGCTCCCGGCACCCCCGTCATGCATCTGGAACGTGTCCTGCTCGCCGACGGTGAACGCATCGGCCTGGAAAGCACCTACCTCCCCCGCGCCCGCTTCGCCGGGCTGCGCGCCGACTACGACCCGACGACCTCGCTCTACGCGGCCGTCCGCGCGACGGGCGTGGTCTACAGCTCCGCGACCGAACGCATCGAAACCGTGCTCGCCTCCCCGCGCGAAGCCGCCTTGCTCGAATGCACGACCGCGCTGCCGCTGCTGCTGCTGCATCGGCGCAGCCTGGACCAGGACGGTGCGCCGATCGAACGCGTCCGCGCCCTCTACCGCGGTGACCGGATCGCGTTCGAAGCTCAGCTCAGCCGGTAACCCGCGCCCTAAAGCCGGTGCGGCGGGCCAGGGGATCGCCTAGCATCGCCAGGGTGTTCGAGGCCGTCTGGCCTGGGGAAACGATGAAGGGGGTGGCGGCAATGGGTGCCACGGCGACCAAGCTGCTCGAGGAGATCGAACCGCTGCCGGTACCGGCGCGCCGGCGTGCGGTCGCGGCCTGCGCGTTGCGACTGCGCGGGACCGGGGAGCTCGCGGGCCTGCTGGCCGAGTTGACCGAACGCGGGCACTACGAACAGGTGCTGGCCATCCATCTGGCGGTGGTCGCGGGCGACCGGGAGTACCTGCTGCGCCGGCTCGACGCGCCGTCCCCCGAACTGGCGGCGCGCGCGGTGAACGCGCTGGTGCGTTCCGAAGTCGAGCTGGCGGAGCTGATCGATCGGCTGCCGCGGCTGTCCCATCGCACTCGGCGCGCGCTGTACCGAGCGTTGGCCCGAGCCAAAGGCGCCTACGTCGCGGACCCGCTGCTGCCGGATATCCGACGGCTCTACGGCGACGGCGAGGCGGCGCGGATCCTGCCGTACTGCTCCGAGCCGACGGTCGCCAAGTATTTGCCCGAACTCGCCTACGCCGTGCCGGACTGGCCGGCCCTGGGCCGCAGGCACATCGGGACCGTTCTCGATTACGCCGAAGAACTCGCGCCGACCGCGACCGAATCCGAGTGGCAGGAGCTGTGGTCCCGGGTCGGCAGCTGTGCCCGGACCGCCGCCGAGCAGCATCCCGATCGGCTGCTCGCCTTGGCGGCGCGCGCGATCCGGCACACCCAGATCCCGCAGCTCCAGCCCGTCGGGGGTCGGCTGGCCCGGCACGACCTGGAATCCGTGGTCGCGCTCGTCCTGCATCCGTCCGGCCGCGGCGCCGGCCTGTCCGGAAACGCGCTGTGGTCGGTGCTGCGCGAGCAACCCGACGAGCGACTGATCGCCCTCTGCGCTGTCTACCCCCATTACCACCAGACGCGCTTCGTCCGGGCGCTCGCGCCGTCGCGCCGGACCGCGATCGTCCGCGCCGTCTTCGCCCGGCCGGGCGTCGACCCGGCCGCCTTCGACGCCTCCCTGCTCGAACTGCTCCCCCGGCACGAACGCGCCGAACTCGCGCGCGAACTGCTCGGCCGGCCGGGCGGCTCCGAGGTCCGGACGGTCCGCGAACGCCTGACGGCCCGATTGCCATGGGACGAGGCACAACCCGTGCTCGCCGAGGCCATCCGCCGGCCCACTGCCGAGGAACGCGCCTACGCCTACCCGCTGCTGATCACCGCCGCCTGCGGCGCGCGTGACCCGGAGGTCCTCGGCACGCTCCTGGAAACGCTGTGCCGATTGCGCAACGAACAGGATCCCGTGCGCGCCCGGGCGTTGCAGACGCTGACCGCGGTCCCGCCGACCCTGCTCCGCACCGGGCACCTGCCCGCCCTGGAACAGCTGTGCGGCGACGCGCTGCAAGCCCGGGACCGTTCCTACGACACCACGAACGCTGTCGCGACCCTGGCCCGCCTGCTCTTGCTCCGCGCGGTCGCCCCCGGCGGCGACCAAGCCTTCGCCGACACCGCGCTGCGCACGATGGAACTCCTTGCGGCGCATACCGTCCGGGTGCCCTTCTGGGGCATCCACGAGAACCTGCCCCGCGGCGCCGAACAACGCCTGTTCGAGGCGCTGCGGCGGCGGCTGGACAACGACGCGGCGCGCGACGACTGGGATCTCGCCCTGGATCTGGCCGCGGGCCTGGACAAGCGCGCCTGGAACGTCCCCGAGCTCCAGCGCCTGGTGCTGCGCGCCTGCGCGGCCAGCAACGACGCCGTGGTGCTCCGGGCAGTGGACCTCACGCTGAGCAATCCGGCGACCCGCGACGATCGCCTGTCGGCGTTGCTGAAGCGGGATCGTTCGCTGATCAGCCTGCCGCCGGTCCAGCGCTTGATCGGGGCGCGCCGCACCGACCTGCTGGAATCGCTGCTCGGCGCGGCCACGCCAGGGCGCTTCCTCGCCGCCAAGGTGCGCTTCGTGCCGAGCTTTCCGGGCGGGTTCACCGGTTGGACCGGACACCAGACCGAGCAGTACGCGCGGCTGCTGGGCGCGCACGCCGACCACCGGAAGTCCTCCCTCTGGGAAAAGACCTGGGCGGTCCGGCAATTGGGCCGGCTGCCGGATACCTTCGAGCGCCTGGCCGGGTATGTCGAGCACCCCGAGCTCACGGTGTCCGAAGCCGCCCTGACCGCGCTGGGACGCAGCGCGGATCCTGAGCGCGCGCTAGGTCTGCTCGCCGGCCACGTCGACTCCGATCGCGCCCGCGTGGCGGTGAGCAGCATGTCGGCGTGCGCGAAAGGCATTGCGCCCGAACGGCTCGCGGTGGCGGTGGCGCCGTTGCTGAACTCCCGCAAGATCACCGCCAACAAGGAGGGCGCCCGCCTGCTCGCCGAGCTGCACGCGCCCGAGGCGATGGCGGCGCTCCAGGAGCTCTGGCAGCGCCCGGGTCAGCATCGGGATGTGCGGCGGGCGGTGGTGTTCGCGTGCCGGTTCCTGCTGGACCGGGCCGCCGCCTGGGAGGTACTGGCCGAGGCCGCCGCCGATCCCGAAGTAGCCGGGGAGGCTTTGCATTTCGCGCCGCGCCTGCTGCCGGTCGAGCAACGCCGGCGGTTGGCGAGCCTGATCTTGGCGATGGCGCGCAGCACCGATGCCCAGCTCGCGTCCCAGGCGCTCGCGGCCCTGCCGCAGTGGAGCCGCTGGAGTCCGCCGGAGATGGCGGACGAGCTGGTGCGCCGGGTCGGCGACCTCAGCGAACTGGGTCTGTGGCGCGCGGCCGGGCAGGCGCTGGTCAACCTCACCCTCGCCACGAACGACCCCTCGGCGCTCCTGGCGGCGGTGCGTCAGCTGCTGACGACGGGCGGCGTCACACTGCCCGGCCGGGACCTGCCCGCGCGACAACGACTGTCCGCCTTGGCAGCTCTGCTCTCCAGCGCGGCCCGGTCGTCGGCGGCGGGCCGTGCGGCCGCGGCGGTGGTCGCCACCGAGCTGACGACCGACCCGCTCTGGCGGCAGGCCACGATCGACCTGCACCTGGCCGGAATTCGCTGGGACGAACCGGATTCCGCGATCGACGCGCTACGCCGGGCCGGCACGCTCGCCGACGGCGTGCTGGTCTGCTATCCGGCACGGCTGCTGGAGCGCGCCCTGCACCCCATCACCCTGCGCGCGACCACCGACTCGGCAATGCTGACCATCGGCCGAGAGCTATCCGATAGCAGCGATCTGGCTACCGCCTATTCCGCCGTATCATTGATCTCGTTGTGCGGCACACATTTCGGCTGGTCGCCGGAATGGAAAGAATTGCTTGCACGAATGCGTACGCATAACAAGATCGATATTCGTGCGGCGGCTTCGGCGGAATTCACGGTTGCCGAATAAGAGCCTGAATCAGCGGCGGGCGGGCCGCGCCAGTCGACCACGCGGCACGCCGGGCGGGGCGCCCCGTTGCGCCCGCCGTCAATGCCGGCGGCGTTTGCATCCTGGTGGAAACATTGGTCGGATGAATCCGCCAGGGACGCCACCCTATCCGGCAGTGACGCTGTTGGAGCAGTGTCACTGTCCGGACAAAGAACTGTCGTGCCGAGTCACTGTTCCGGCAATCGACGTCGCCCTCCGGCCACGTCGGTTACCAGATCAGTGTAGCCGTCAACAAGTTCTGCCAGGTGGTACCAATGTTTATGGGTATTGTCGCTGCGCGGGCCGGAAGCGTCGATGGCCTTGTTGGCATCGACCCAGCTGCGGGCCATCCGATCGACCACCGCGCCTAGGCTCTCGGTGTGCAGCGACGCACCGTTGCGGTGCTGCGGCACCTCCGAGGTGACCCAATCATTGATGTCGTCGACGAGTTCGCTTCGACGGCAATCGATTTCAGCAATTAGAAACGGATCGCCCACTTGGTTGCGGCGGGCGTGCAGTTCCGCGAGCGCATGCGCCGAGCGCAGCAACTCCCGATCCAGGAAGCGCCGCCCCTGAAATGCGCACAACAATTGTGGCGCCGTAGGCAGCGCCCCCACCGTGGGGGCGCTCATGACATCACCCGAAATACACCCGACACCAACGCTCTGTGTACCAACATGATTGGCTCTCGATTCGGTTATCCCGTGTCGCTGATTGGTAGTTCACTACTACGCTAGCCGAATCATGCTCTTACAGATGCAAGAACGCAAGAGTGCGTTCGCAAACCGCAGGTGCCCTGACATCGACTGCCCGACAACAACTTCGGCACGCTCATTAGTTACGCTCAGGGTCTCATCGACCGCGTCGTCCGCTCGCAATAGCAACCGTCCAGCATGATCCGAGACGCTACGCCACGGCGATCGGCACCGCCGCAGCGGGCCGGGGGTCGAACACCCGCCGATCGCATCGCTTCGGGCGACCGACCGGGATCCGCGACACTCGCCGCATAGCCACCAGAATCAGCTAATTTACAGCTACCCTCCATTCGGACATTCCCGACACTCTTGTCCCGGAGGAGGCTTCTGGTGCGCACCCGGCTGCAACGTCTGGCCCTGGCGGGGCTCATCATCATGGCCGCCACCCTGCTGCCCGCTGCCACGACGACCGCGACGCCGGTCGCACCGGCCGCCGCCACCGAGGCCGGACTCGGCCCGAACTTCTGGTGGGGCGTGGCCGCGTCCGGATTCCAATCCGAGGGGGACGCACCCGACTCGAACTGGATCCGCTACATCGAGGCCAACCCGGACTGGGACCGCTACGCGGACTCCGTCGACTTCCGCGCCCAGTACCTCCGGGACATCGAGCTCGCCGCCGGCCTCGGCGCGAAGGTGTTCCGCATCGGCATCGAATGGGCGCGGGTGCAGCCCAGTCCGGACCAGTGGGACGAGAGCGCCTTCGTCTTCTACGACAAGGTGGTCAAGGCGATCGTCGATGCCGGGATGCACCCCATGCTGACCCTCGACCACTGGGTCTACCCGGGCTGGGCCGCCGAACAAGGCGGCTGGCGCAACCCGGGCATGGTCGAACAATGGCTGGCCAGCGCCCGGGTGGTGGTGGACCGCTTCGCCGCCCGAAAGCCGGTGTGGGTCACCGTCAACGAGCCGGTCGCCTATGTCATGCACGAGGTCCGGCAGAACGACACCGACCCCGAACAGATGCTGGACCGGATCGCCGAGGCGCACAACACCATCTACGACTACATTCACCGGGTCCAGCCCGACGCGATGGTGACCAGCAATGTCGGGTATGTCGCCGGCGCCGAGGAAGAGACCAACGGCCCGCTCATGCGCCGCATCGCCGCCAAACTCGACTTCATCGGCGTCGACTACTACTTCGGCCACGAGCCGCCCGGCTCGGTGGCCGCCGATCGTCCCCGCGGCATGTGGGAACTGCCGATCAGCCCCGAGGGCATCTACTTCGCGCTGCAACACTATTCACGGCTGTATCCGGGCAAGCCGCTATGGATCGTGGAGAACGGCATGCCCACCGAGGACGGGAAGCCCCGCGCGGACGGGTACACCCGCTCCAACCATCTCAGCGACACCGTCTACTGGCTGCAACGCGCCAAGGCCGACGGCATGAACGTCATCGGCTACAACTATTGGTCCATCACCGACAACTACGAGTGGAGCTCCTACACACCCCGTTTCGGGCTCTACACCGTCGATGTCCGCACCGACCCCAGCCTCCGGCGCACGCCGACCGACGCGGTCGACACCTACCGCCGGATCATCGCCACCGGCGGCGTCCCAGCCGGCTACGTCCCGGTGCGCGCGCCCTCCGACTGCGCTCTGGTCGACCCGCCCGCGAGCTGCGACGCCCCCGTCAAGGTCCCGTAACCGGGCCCATCCCCCTCCGCTCGAACAAACTGACCACTTTTCCGCGCAAATCTGCTGGACTGGGTGAACTCTCACGTTCGCATGGGGAAAGGACTGTCGACATGGCGGGCAAGCGCACCGTCCTCACCGCGGGTTTGCGCCGGCTGGCCGCGCTGCTGTTCGAGATGCGGGAAGGTGTCGGGCTCAGCAAGGAAGAGGTCAGCGGCAAGACCGGGATCAACGTCACCACGCTCTATCGCATCGAGGCGGCGCAGGCTCGCCCGCAGCGGCGCACCTTGATGACGCTGCTCGATATGTACGGGGTGGAACCGGAACGACGCAAGTATGCCCTGGATTTGCTGACCGACGCGCAGAAACCAGGAATGTCGCGACCCTGGGAAGGGAACCTGACCGAGGTCTACGCCGCGTACATCAACTTCGAATCCGAGGCGCTCTCGGCGCGGCACTACCAGACCTCCTATATCCCAGGACTTTTGCAGACCCCGCAGTATGCCGTCGCGGTCATCGACACCGCCATGCCGAAGGTCGAGGCGTCCATCATGGAGAGCCGCGCCCAGGCCCGGATCGAACGCGCCCGGGTGCTCAGCAAGGACGACCCGCTGGAGCTGTGGGTGGTCCTCGACGAGGCCGCGATCCGCCGCGTGGTCGGCGGACCGGAGGTGATGCACGGCCAGCTGGAGAAGCTGATCCTGGAGGGCAAGCGGAAGAACGTCATCCTGCAGATCCTGCCGTTCAACGCGGGCGCGCATCCCGGGATGGCGGGCTCGTTCACGCTGGTCGACTTCCCGAAGCCGGAGGACCCGGAACTGGTCTATGTCGAAGGCATCGCCGGTGACGAGCTCATCGAAGGTCATGCCGAGATCCGGCGCTTCGGCGTCATCTTCGATCAGCTCCGGGCGATGGCGCTCAGCCCACGCGACTCCTCGGTGCTGATCGAGGACGTTGCCGCCGGAATGCAGTAGCGCCGACAGGGTCACCGATGCGACACGAAACTCGCTGACCTGCGGATAGTTTCGCTCAGAAACGGGTAACCTGCCTCTTCCGGATGTCGCACAGAGATGTCGCACAGAGGGGTGCCGCCATGGCCGATGTGACCGCTGAATCCGCTGCCCGGGAAGAACCCTCGCTCAAACGGGTGATGGGCCCCTGGCTGCTGCTGCTCTTCGTCGTGGGCGACATCCTCGGCAGCGGGGTCTACTCGCTGACCGGCAAGGTCGCCGGCCACGTGGGCGGCGCGGTGTGGGTGCCGTTCCTGGTCGCGTTCCTGGTCGCGCTCGTCACCGGGCTCAGTTACCTGGAGCTGGTCACCAAGTATCCGCAGGCCGCGGGCGCCGCGCTCTACACGCACAAGGCGTTCGGCATCCACTTCCTCACCTTCATGGTCGCCTTCGCCGTGATGAGCTCCGGCATCACCTCGGCCGCGACCGCGGCCCGCGCCTTCGCCGCCAACTTCGCCGCGGCTTTCGATTTCGACCTCGGCACCGGAATCGGCGTCACCCTGGTGGCGCTGGCGTTCATGCTGGTGGTCGGCGCGATCAATCTGCGCGGCGTCTCCGAGGGTGTGAAGCTCAACGTGCTGCTGACCTGCGTCGAGCTGACCGGTCTGCTGATCGTCATCGGAATCGGCCTGTGGGCCTTGGGTTTCGGCAACGGCGACTTCAGCCGGGTCACCGAGTTCGAGACCGGCGACCGCTCGGCGCTGGGCGGCGTCATCGTGGCCACGACCCTGGCCTTCTACGCGATGGTCGGCTTCGAGGACTCGGTGAACATGGCCGAGGAATGCAAACAACCCTCCCGGATCTTCCCGAAGGTACTGCTGGCCGGGCTGCTGATCACGGCGCTCGTCTACGTTCTGGTGGCGATCACCGCGGTCGCGCTGGTTCCGGTCAAGGATCTCTCCAAAGGCGACACACCGCTGCTGCAAGTCGTGGAGATAGGCGCGCCCGCTTTCCCGACGCACCTCTTCGCCATCATCTCCATGTTCGCGGTCGCCAATACGGCGCTGATCAACATGCTGATGGCCAGTCGGCTGCTCTACGGCCTGGCCAAGCAGCGGGTGATTCCGCGGCCGATCGGCAGCGTCAACCACGCCCGCCGCACCCCGCACATCGCGATCCTGTTCACCACCGCGCTCGCGCTCGGCCTGATCTTCTTCGTCAGCAAGGTCGCCGAGCTGGGCGGCACCACCGCCCTGCTGCTGCTCGCGGTGTTCACCGTGGTGAATGTCGCGGTGCTGGTGCTGCGCCGGGATCCGGTGCCGCACGACCATTTCCGCACGCCCACGGTGCTGCCGATCGTCGGCGCGCTCACCTGCGGGTTCCTGGTGACGCCGTACACCGACCGGAATCCGGACCAGTACGCCATCGCCGGCGTGCTGCTGGCCATCGGCGTCGGGCTGTGGGTGATCAACTATCTCGTGCTGCGCTTCACCGGCGCTGCGCCGCCGCCGAACAAGCCGCAGGCCGACATCACCCCGGCGCCGGAGCTGTAACTCGTTCCACCGTAACCGGACGGACGTGACGCGAGGCCGTACGGGTGGGTAATGTGTGCCTCGATGACCAGCATGGAAGCCCGCTTCGGTGACGCTACCCGGACAGTGCCACTACCGAATCCGTGGAACCTCAACGCGTACCTCGCCGATGTCGCCGCCTACCGCGGGCGCTCCATTTCGCTGCGTCCCGTCCCGGCCGACATGCTGTCCGAAAAAGGTTGCCGGGGAAAGGGTTTGTGGGTCGCCCGGAAACACGATGACATCATCGTCTACGACGGCGCCGCCACCGACCGCAATGCCGATCACATCATCCTGCACGAGATCGGGCACATGCTGCTCGGCCACGGCAAGGGTGAGCAGGAACAGTCCGCGACGCTGCCGCCCACGCTGGCGGCGCTGCTGCCGTCGATCTCGGTGCAGCATGTGCTGGGCCGCAACGAGTTCGGCGTCGAGCGGGAGCAGGAAGCCGAAGTATTCGCCGACATGACGATGGTGTACGCGACGCTGCCGCGCCGCCGCGGCCGCCGCCTCTTCGGTCGCCGCTAGCGATTGGTCGCGGGGCGCTCGCAAGGGTCGGCCGGTAACCAGTAACCACGCATGGGTGGCCGGCGGGTCCCGGCGCAGAGCCCGTCCACCAAATCCTGGTAGGTGTCGGCCATTTCGCCGACCCGCAACCAGGTGTCGTAGAACACCGGATCCGGCGCGTGCGCCAGCGGGATGGCCTGCGAGGCCAGTTCGGCCAGCCGGTCCACCACCTGCCCGACGGATTCGCAATGCACGTAACCGTTGTCCAGCGGCACCGGGGTGACGAGCGTGACCCAGCGGTCGATCGCCCGCACCAATTGGGTGCGCCGGCGATCGATTTTCGCCATCTCGCAGACCGGGGTGCGCTCCCGAATCACGTGCAGCTGTGTGAGTTCGCCTGCGGCGTCCAAGATCGGATGATCCTCGTGGGGCAGACCTCGGCAAGCCGCCAGCAGCAGCTCCTTGCCGGGCACCATCCAGTTGTCATTCGCATCCGTCATCGCATCGGCCTCCCACCGACCACCAAGTACTGACTAGACCCTCCCTGACCAGCGCCGCGAACGGAAGCGGACAACTCTATGGTCCCCCGATTGTCCGCATACCGCGCCAAGATCGCCGAAATACCCGGACACAGGCGGTTTTACGGACCGGCGGAGACCGGCGGCAACACTTCAGCATCGAGGTAGTCGGCGCCGCCGACGTAGACCGTATGGCCGGATTCCGCTGTGCCCGTGGTCGCTTCGGCCACCGCGACCGCGAACTGCTCGATCGTCGGCAGGTCGCCGTGGTCCTTCCGGGCCGCGACCGCGTCGGGATCGCGGCGTTCCAGCAGCAGCACGATGGTGGTGCCGTCGATCATGTCACCGGACACCACTCGCAGCTCGATTCCGCGTTCGGCCAGCTCAGGGATCATTTCCCGCAGCGCGTCCTCGCCCGCGCGCTTGCTCGCGGCGATCGGCGCGTAGTCGGCCGGGACCGGCTTGCGCCCGTGGAAATGCGCCTGATGACTCGTCACGAACACGATGCGGCCGCCAGAAGGCATGTGCGGCAGGGCAAGACGAACCAGCCGCGTCTGCGCGTCCCGATTCAGCGCCATCGCGTAGTCCGGCCGCGCACCGCGCTCCAGCCCGCCCGACGCGTTGAGCACCAGCACATCTATCCGGCCGAACCGGTCCGCCACACCGTCGATCAACGCGCGCGCGGAGTCGGCCGCCGCGATGTCGGCGCCCGCGGTCGACGCACTCCCGCCCGCCGCGCCGATCTCCGCCGCTATCACCTCGGCCCGCTTGCGCTTCTCCCGGTAGTTGACGATCACGTGATCCCCCCGCGCCGCCAGCACCCGCGCCGTCTCGGCCCCGATGCCGCGCGACGACCCGGTGATCAGGACGATCCGCTGCGCTGATTCCACTGTCTCCCCTAACGTTTCGCCCCGACCACTTGCTTCTGATTTAGAACCACTATGGTGATTCGAAATGAGAAGCGCAAGCGGAGCCAAACCACCCCGGGGTCATGCCGATCCGGCCCACGCGCCGATGCTCGCCGCCATGGATCTGCTCGGCCAACGCTGGAACCTGCGCGTCCTCTGGGAACTGGAACCAGGCAAGCTCGGATTCCTCGAACTCCGCCGCCGCATGGGCCAGTGCTCCTCGAGCATGCTGTCCACCCGCCTGCACCACCTCCAGTCCGCCGGACTGCTCGCCAAGAACCCCGACAAGACCTATGAACTGACCCCGGCGGGTGTGGCACTCGGCACCGCGCTGGAGTCGGTTTGGGCCTGGTCACAGCGCTGGTCCAGCCGACTCGACAGCGAGAATTCCGACGACCACTGACCGGAAAGATTCGGTGGTAAGCGAACGCGACCAGCAGTCCGCGCCTATGCTGTCGGCCGTGGTCGAACCTACGCCGTCTGTCGCCCTGCACCCCGATATCGCACCGCTCGCGCCGCTGCTCGGTACCTGGCGCGGGGCCGGACGCGGGGAGTACCCGACCATCGAGTCGTTCGACTACCTGGAGGAGATTCGGTTCGGGCATCTCGGCCGGCCGTTCCTCACCTATCGCCAGCGCACCCGAGCCGCCGACGGCAGCCGGCCGATGCACGCCGAGACCGGTTATCTGCGCTGCCCGCGGCCGGACCAGCTGGAGCTCATTCTGGCGCACCCCACCGGTATCACCGAGATCTGCGAGGGCGGGCTCACCGTGACCGACGGCGAGCTGCGCATGGAGTTCGACTCGACCAGCATCGGCCGCTCCAGCACCGCGAAAGCCGTGACGGCACTGGGTCGTTCGCTGCGCGTATCCGGCGACACCATCGACTACAGCTTGCGGATGGCGGCGGTCGGCGAACCGCTGCAACATCACCTCGCGGCCACCCTGCGCCGCGATCCGGCCGCCTGAAACGAGTTTCGCCGCCCCAGCGCGTGGCCGGAGCGGCGAAGACTGCCGAATAAAGCGGTACTACCGCGGCTTGTTGCGCGTGAACGCGTCGCGGATCAGAATGCCGAACAGCAGCGCGGCGAACCCGATCAGGAAGATGTAGCCGACGTTGCCGGAGCCGGACGAGCTGCCCTGCACGCCCGCGAACAGCATGCCGAGCAGGATCAGCGCGACGACCAGGCCCGCGATGCGGAAGGTGCGCGGCGATTCACCGCTCCAACCCCAGGCGGCCGAGGGGACCTCGGCGGTGTCCACGTGGGTGACGATCCGGCGCTCGGTGGTGGTGGTTTCGAGTTCCGTGGCGGCCACGATCGCTCCTCAGCTCGTTCGGGTAGGGGCTATTGCCCGTTATCGTGACATACGACGGTGTGTCGTTGGAAGTCGGCCGGGCCAGTCGCGTCGTCTCGAGCCCGCCCGTCGCCCGACCACCACCCCCCACTGTATCGCTGCGCGATGCTGTCGTTGTAACAATGAGGTTCGTGTCCGACATCGTGAGAGTCCTGCTGCTCGGCAGCACCGGATCCATTGGTACCCAAGCCCTCGAGGTGATCGCCGCCAACCCCGACAAGTTCGCAGTGGCCGGACTGGCCGCGCGCGGCGGGAACACCGCGTTGCTGGCGGAGCAGATGGCGGCCACGGGCACCCGCAATGTCGCGGTCGCCGATCCGGCCGCCGCCCGGGAACTCGAGCTCGAACTCGGCGGCGCGGACGCGGTGACCGAACTGGTGCGGCGCACCGACGCCGACGTGGTGCTCAACGCGCTCGTCGGATCGCTCGGCCTGGAACCCACCCTCGCCACCCTGGAATCCGGCACGCGGCTGGCGCTGGCCAACAAGGAATCTCTGGTCGCCGGGGGTTCGCTGGTCACCCGCGCCGCCGCCCCCGGTCAGATCGTCCCGGTCGACTCCGAACACTCGGCGCTGGCCCAGTGCCTGCGCGGCGGCCGGGCCGAGGAGGTCGACCGGCTGGTGCTCACCGCCTCGGGCGGCCCGTTCCGCGGCTGGACCACCGAGATGCTGGAATCGGTGAATCCGGCCGAGGCCAAAGCACATCCGACGTGGTCGATGGGTCTGATGAACACGCTGAACTCGGCGTCGCTGGTGAACAAGGGCCTGGAACTGATCGAGACGCATCTGCTGTTCGGCGTGCCTTACGACCGGATCGACGTCACCGTGCATCCGCAGTCGATCGTGCACTCCATGGTCACCTTCACCGACGGCTCGACGCTGGCCCAGGCCAGCCCGCCGGATATGAAACTGCCCATCGCGCTGGCTCTGGGCTGGCCCGACCGGGTCCCCGGCGCGGCCGCCGCCTGCGATTTCGGCACCGCGTCCACCTGGACCTTCGAACCGGTGGACAGCACGGTGTTCCCGGCGATCGATCTGGCTCGCCAGGCCGGCGAGGCGGGCGGCAGCGTCACCGCCGTCTACAACGCGGCCAACGAGATCGCGGTGCAGGCCTTCCTGGACGGCCACATCCGCTTCCCCGACATCGTCCGCACCGTGCAGCGCGCGGTCGACGCCGCAGGCCAGTGGCACGCCGAACCCGAAAATCTCGCCGAGGTACTCGCCGCCGACACCTGGGCCCGCGACTTCGCAAGGGCCCTTGTCAGCGCCGGGTAATTCTGGCCACAGCGTCATCCCGACGCGCGCTCCGAACCGAGCCTGGCACACTGTCGCGTAAGGGTTGCCCGGCTGCGGTTAGTGTGGTTGGGCGTGGTCCGGCTTTCCTGGGCCGTCTGTCATCGAGGTCTGCGTCATGCAGGAGGGCTGTCAATCACATGGTGTTCGCGTTGGGGTTCGCGCTGTTCGCCCTCGGCATCACGATTTCGGTCGCGCTGCACGAGTGCGGGCACATGTGGGCCGCCCAGGCCACCGGCATGAAGGTCCGCCGCTACTTCGTCGGCTTCGGCCCGAAGGTGTTCTCCTTCCAGCGCGGTGAGACCGAGTACGGCCTGAAAGCGCTGCCGCTGGGCGGTTTCTGCGATATCGCGGGCATGACGGCGCTGGACGAGCTGGCGCCCGAGGACCTGGACCGCGCCATGTACCGGCAGGCCACCTGGAAGCGGCTGCTGGTGATGTCCGGCGGTATCGCGATGAACTTCCTGCTCGGCTTCCTGCTGATCGTGGTGCTCGCGATCGGCTGGGGTCTGCCGCGTTTCGATCAGCCGCCGGAGACCGCGCTCGGCACCATGGGCTGCGTCGCGACCATGAATCCCGACCTGACCTTGCAGCCGTGCACCGGCGCGGGCCCGGCCCAGCAGGCCGGGCTGCAACGCGGTGACGTGGTCAAGTCCGTGAACGGCGTCCCGGTGTCCACCTGGAAGCAGTTCCAGGCCGAAACCCAGAAGCAGACCCAGACCTTCACCTACACCGTCGACCGGGACGGGCAGACCCTCACCATCCCGGTCACTCCGCAGCGCACCCTGCGCTACCCGGCCGAAGGCGAGCCCGGCAAAGAGGTCAGCGCCATCGGCGTCGGCCCGGACTTCTACGAACCCGTGCAGTACGGCGTCCTGTCCGCGATCCCCGCCTCGGTCGTCTTCACCGGCGACATGTTCGTGCGCACCTTCCAGTCGCTGATGCAGATGCCGGAGAAGGTTTCGGCGCTGTGGACCGCCGTGACCGGCGGCCCGCGCGACCCGGAGGCCCCGGTCAGCGTCTACGGCGCCAGCCGGATCGGCGGCGAGACCGCCGAACGCGGGCTCTGGAGCGTCTTCATCCTGATGCTGGCGAGCCTGAACTTCTTCCTCGGCGCGTTCAACATCCTGCCGCTGCTGCCGCTGGACGGCGGCCACATCGCCGTGGTGATCTACGAGAAGATCCGCAACACCCTGCGCGGCTGGAAGGGCCTGTCACCGGGAGCGCCGGTGGACTACCTGAAACTGCTACCACTGACCTACGTCGCGGTGGTGATCGGCGGCGCGTACATGCTGCTCACCCTGGCCGCGGACATCGTGAATCCGGTGAAGCTCTTCCCCTGAGCCGGTACCCTCGCCAGTGGTTGTCTCCACCGTCATGTCACCGTCGTCACACAGTTCCCCCACGCCTGCCCGACTAAGCTCGGGAGGCGAACGGCCCGCACGTCATCGCAGGAAAGTAGGCAGCCGAAAGTGACCACCACAATCGGATTGGGCATGCCGACCGCACCGGTCGCCGTTCTCGCGCCCCGGCGCAAGACTCGTCAGTTGATGGTCGGCACCGTCGGTGTCGGCAGCGATCACCCGATCGCGGTGCAGTCGATGACCACCACCAAAACCCACGACGTCAACGCCACACTGCAGCAGATCGCCGAACTCACCACCTCCGGCTGCGACATCGTGCGCGTCGCGTGCCCGCGGCAGGAGGACGCCGACGCGCTGGCGACGATCGCCCGCAAGTCGCAGATCCCGGTGATCGCCGACATCCATTTCCAGCCCAAGTACATCTTCGCCGCGATCGAGGCCGGTTGCGCGGCGGTCCGGGTGAACCCCGGCAACATCAAGGAGTTCGACGGCCGCGTCAAGGAAGTCGCGAAAGAGGCTGGGGCGGCGGGCATTCCGATCCGCATCGGCGTCAACGCCGGCTCCCTGGACAAGCGGATGATGGAGAAGTACGGCAAGGCCACCCCGGAGGCGCTGGTCGAGTCCGCGCTGTGGGAAGCCTCGCTGTTCGAGGAGCACGGCTTCGGCGACATCAAGATCTCGGTCAAGCACAACGACCCGGTGATCATGGTCGAGGCCTACCGGCAGCTGGCCGCGCAGTGCGACTACCCGCTGCACCTGGGCGTGACCGAGGCCGGTCCGGCCTTCCAGGGCACCATCAAGTCCGCGGTCGCCTTCGGCGCGCTGCTCAGCGAGGGCATCGGCGACACCATCCGGGTGTCGCTGTCGGCTCCGCCCGCCGAGGAGATCAAGGTCGGCGATCAGATCCTGCAGTCGCTGAACCTGCGGCCGCGCAAGCTGGAGATCGTGTCCTGTCCGTCCTGTGGCCGCGCCCAGGTCGACGTGTACACCCTCGCCAATCAGGTGTCCGCGGGGCTCGAGGGCATGGAGGTGCCGTTGCGGGTGGCCGTCATGGGCTGCGTCGTGAACGGGCCGGGTGAGGCTCGCGAGGCCGATCTCGGTGTGGCCTCCGGCAACGGCAAGGGTCAGATCTTCGTCAAGGGCGAGGTCATCAAGACCGTGCCCGAGCACCTCATCGTCGAAACCCTGATCGAAGAAGCCATGCGCATCGCCGAGGGAATGGCGGACGTCCCCTCGGGTGAACCCACTGTGACGATCAGCTAAGTCACGTTTCTACATAGCCGTACCAGATGAGCCTGTGACGTGGCAGGCTGTCGATGTGCGGAGTCTGCTGGAGCCGGCGCGTCGGGCGAGATACCTGCCCGCGCGTCAGCTCGCGAACCGTGACCTGGCTCAGGTCCTGCGCGTGCTCGATGCCGATCCAGTGGCCTCGTGCATGGTCGCCGCACGACTCCAAGAGTTCGGCATCGACACCCGCGCCGGGCAGGGTGAGCTGTGGAGCCGCGGAGCACCCGCCGAATCGCTGTGCTTCTCCGGCGCCAATCTGGTGCCGTTGCGCGGCGATCAGGAGGCGCTGCGCGCGTTCGCCGATCGCGCGGCGCGCTGGCCGCGGGTCGCTTCCTCGGTGGTCGGCCGCCAGGAACTCGCCCTGCCGTTATGGGAGATGCTGACCGTGCGCTGGGGCCCGGAGCGCGAACTGCGCGGCGAACAACCGCTGCTCGCGCTGGGGCAGCCGCCCTTGGCCACACCCGACCCGCTGGTGCGCCGGGCCCGGCTCGACGAATTGGACCGCTATCTGGACGCGGCGATCGCCATGTTCATCGAGGAGGTCGGCATCGACCCCCGGGCCGGCGACGGCGGCCGCGGCTACCGCCGCCGCATCCAGAGCCTGATCGAATCCGGCCGGGCCTGGGCGCGTTTCGAGGACGGCGAGGTGGTGTTCAAGGCCGAGGTCGGCTCGCTGTCGCGGCGCACCGGGCAGATCCAGGGCGTGTGGGTGCGCCCCGATCGCCGCGGGCACGGGCTCGGCACCGCGGGCACCGCCACCATCGCCAACGCCGTGGTGGCCTCGGGGCGCACCGCGAGTCTGTACGTCAACGACTACAACACCGTGGCCCGGCGGGCCTACGGGCGCATCGGATTCCGCCAGATCGCCACCTTCGCCACCGTGTTGCTCGACTGACCAACAAGCGCTTTACGGTGCGCCACCTTTGTTTGCTGAAGCAGGGCGCTACGATTCGTGCCGATGTCATCGACACGTCTTCTGATCCTGCCCGCGATCGTGGCGATCGTCGTGGCCGCCGCCGGATGCTCGACCAGCCCACAGGGACCGGTCGCGGCGGCCGAGGCCTTCGTCACCGCCTTCGCCCAGCGTGATCTCACCCGGGCGGCCGAGCTCACCAGCCTGCCCGAGAAGGCCGCCGCCGCAATGGATTCTGCCTGGACGCAGCTGCAAGCCGAGGAGCTGACGGCGCACACCGGCGCGATCCGGATCAACGGCGACGCCGGGACGGTGGATTACACCTACCGCTGGCGGCTGCCCAAGGACCGGGTCTGGACCTACACCGGCCAGCTGCACATGGGCCGCAGCGACGGCAGCTGGAAGGTGCGCTGGACCGCCTCGGACATCCATCCGAAGCTCGGCGACACCCAGACCATGCAGTTGCGGGTCACCCCGGCCCCACGCGCCCGCGTCAACGAGCAGTCCGGCACCGATGTCCTTGTGCCGGGCCAGGTTTCCCGGGTGACGTTCAATGCCGCCGAGGCCCCCGACCCGGGCTGGGTGTCGATCGTGCTGTCCTCGGCGCTGCGGCGTTTCGACTGGAAGCTGACCGCCGAGGCGATCCGGGACGCGGCGCTGGACACCGAGGGCCCGTACCGGGTCGCGGATCTGAGCGAGAACGAATTCGACGCGGTCAGTACCGATCTGACCACGCTGCCCGGCGTGCACGTGACCGAGCAGTGGGATCTGCTGCCCACCGACCGCTGGTTCGCCCCGGACCTGATGACGCAGATCCGCAAGACCGTGATCGCCGAGGTGGACGGCAAAGCGGGCTGGAGCGTGGTGACCCGCAACGCCAACGGCATGGAGACCGACGTGCTCACCGAGGTGGCCGCCCAGCCCGCGCCGTCGTTCGCGCTGAGCATCGACCGCAATGTGCAGAGCTCGGCCCAGCGCGCGGTGGACGCGCGCACCGAGCAGGCCATGATGGTGGTCTTGCAGCCGTCCACCGGGGCCATCCTCGCGGTCGCGCAGAACCCGGCGGCCGACCGGGACGGCCCGGTCGCGACCATCGGCGCCTACCCGCCCGGGTCGGTGTTCAAGACCGTCACCGCCGCCGCGGCCATGGCCACCGGGGCTGCCACGCCCGACACCGTGCTCCCGTGCCCGAGCCGAATCACCATCGGTGAGCGCATGATTCCCAACTACAACCTGTTCAGCATCGGCGACGCGCCACTCAGCGCCGCCTACGAGCGGTCCTGCAACACCGCGTTCGCCAAGCTGGCCAGCACGCTGCCCGCCGACGCGCTGCACCTCGCCGCCGCGAAACTCGGCGTGGGCCCGGACTATACGGTGCTGGGCATCCCGACGATCACCGGAAGTGTGCCGCCCGCACCGGGTTTGGTGCAGCGCACCGAGGACGGCATCGGGCAGGGCCGGGTCCTGGTCAGCCCGTTCGGGATGGCCCTGATGGCGGCGACCATCGCGCGGGGTTCGGTGCCGGTGCCCTACCTGATCGCCGGGCGCGAGACCGCCGTCCAGCACGCGCCGCCGCCGATCGAACCGAAGGTGGTGCAGGGCCTGCGGACCATGATGCGCAAGGTGGTCACGGGCGGCACCGCGGAACGGATCGCCGATCAGGGCGAGGTTTACGGGAAGACCGGGGAGGCCGAGGCGGGCGGTGGGTCGCACTCGTGGTTCGTCGGCTTCCGCGGGGATATGGCGTTCGCGACGCTGCTGGTGCAGGGCGGGAGTTCGGACAACGCGGTCGCGGTCACTCGGGACATGCTGGCCGCGCTACCGGCCGGATATTGACGGCTAGCGGTAGAGCAGACCCCAGGCGTCGGGCAGCGGATTGTCGGCCTGCTCGGTGTGCGACATCTCGACGCGGCTGTTCGGCGCCTCCAGGATCAAGGGCAGCGGTCCACCGTCCTCACCACCACCGAGTAGCTGGACGACGATGGTGCCGCCGGCGATTAAACCGGCGGTCGCGAGGAGGGTGGTGTACCGCTTCATGGTCGGTCTCCCTAGATTCGGAATTTGAGAAGAAGAGTCCGGAGCTAATGCGCGAAAGAAGCCTGGACGAAGATTGCCAGATGTTTGCTGTTGCTGCCAAGGCTTGTGCTCGATCCGTGACCACGCGGAGGGCCGCGCCGAAGCTCATGGTCGACTGATACCCCGGGCGTACGCGCCGAAACGGGATACGGCGACGGACTCAGTTACGCGAGCCGTGAATGTCCCATTGCGGAGCGACCGGCCGTTCGGCATGTAGCTCGAAGCGCAGGGTGGTGGAGCCGACTCGGATGACATCGCCGTCGGACAGGGGCGTGTCCGCTCCGATCGGCGCGCCGTTGACGTACACGCCGTTGGCGGAATCGCGATCGCGGATGAACACGCCGTCTTCGCGATGCAGAATCCGGGCGTGTTTGCGACTTACCCGGTTGTCGTCGAGGATCACGTCGTTGTCGGGCGCGCGGCCGATCCGCAGGCCGAGGGGCGGGATCGGCATCGGATCGGCGTCGCCGACCCGCAGCCAGGCGCGGCGGCGGATCTCCGGCGCCTCCCTGGTCGTCGCGCCCGCGCGGGGCCCCTCGGTGTGCATCTGCTGCTGGCCGCGCACGGCTTCCTCGAGCGCGACCGTGCGCGGATCGGGGTCGATGCCCTGCTCGTCGGCGAGATTGCGGCGAATTCGCAGACAGGCGGCGAGCGCGTCGGCTTGGCGGCCGGCCCGGTACAGCGCGGTGATCAGCAGCCGCCACAGGCGCTCGTTCACCGGATGCTCGGCGGTGAGCGCGGTGAGTTCGCCGATCACCGCCCCGGCGCGACCGCACCCGATATCGGCTTCCAGCCGATCGGCGAGCGCGTTCAGCCGGCGTTCGGCCATATCGGTGGCGAAGTTGCCGGCGAAGCGCAGCTCGTGCAGCCCGGCGACCGGCTCGCCGCTCCACTGCGCCAGCGCCGCGGCGAAATGTCTTGCGGCCGCTGCCGGATCACCCGCCGCGGCGGCCATCGCGCCGTGTGTGCGGGCCTGCTCGAAGCGCCCGACATCGCATTCCTCGTCGCGGAGCTCCAGCAGGTATCCGGCGGGGACCGTGCGCAGCACCGCCCGATCGTCGACGCCCGCACCGCGCAGCACGGTGCGGAGATTCGAGATGTAGGCGTACAGCCCGTCGACCGAGCGCGCCGGTTGATCGTCTTCCCAGATGGCCTGTACCAGAGCAGTTTTCGGCACGGCGCGGCGCCGGTTGATGACCAGGATGGCGAGCAGCGCCCGCAACTTCACCCCGGGGACCGGGATCTCGGCGCCGCCGAACAACAGCCGCACCGGCCCGAGTACCCGGACGTCCAGCACCGTCCCATCGTGGATGGTCGACTCCATCGGAGCTCCCTCCCAACCCGCGCTACCGTGGCGATCCGCCCCGAGCGGAGGCGAATCTGTCTCGCGGCCTGCCCTTTCCGCGAGTGCGTCCAGCATACGCAGCAACTCCGACAAGCGCCCTCGCGCTCAGCTAACGCCCGCGCCGCTTGACCGGCTTCTTCTTCGCGGCAGCGGGTTTCCCGCCCGAGCCGGGCTTGCGAGCCGCCGCGGGCTTCTTGGCCGAACCCGCCTTCTTCGCCGCACCGGACTTCTGGGCCGCGCCGGACTTCTGGGCGGCGCCGGACCGCTGCGTCGGCTGGCTCTGCCCCGACGGAGACCGCGAGCTGCGCTCGGACCGCCCCCGCACCACCCCGACGAACTCCTCCGTCAGGTCATTGGTCCGCTCCGTCGGCCAAGCCAGCGCGATTTCCGTCTCCGGCGCATCGGTGACGGTCCGATAGACCAGGTCACGCCGCGCGTGCAGGCGAGCGATGGAATGCGGCACGATCGCCTGCCCGACTCCGGCCACGACCATTTCCAAGATCACGCCCGCCGCATCGATATCGCCGGCGTCCTGCATCTTCTCCTCAGCGAGATCGGCCAGACCGACTTCGGTGAACAGGGAGATCGGATGCTCCTTGGGCACCACGACCACCGGCAGCTCGCGATACAGCGGGATCGCGCTGAGCCCGTCCCGATCGATGGGCAGCCGCACGAAGCACATGTCGACCCGGCCCTCCCGCAGCGCGGGCAACTGGTCGGCGGCCGCGAGCGCGACCACTTGCAGCGGCGTCTCCGGGAATCGCTCACTCCAGATCCGGGTCCATTTCGACACCGTGACTCCGGGCACGAACCCGATCCGCAGCGCGCCCGGCGCGTCCGAGGCCTGCTCCTGGCTCGCCGATTCGGCCAGCACCAGCAGTTCCCGCGCTTCGCGCAGCAGTTCTCGCCCGTCGTCGGTCAATTGCGTCGGAGCGGCCCCCGGCACGAAGAGTTTCGTGCCGAGTTCTTCCTCCAGTTCGATGACGGTATGACTCAGCCGCTGCCGCGAGATATGCAGCGCCTTCGCCGCCCGCGCGAAATGCAGTTCCTCGGCCACCGCGGTGAACCAGCGCAGACGCTCGACATCGATCGAGGAGAAACGGCTCATTCCCAAAAGCGTAAGGCACCCCCACCGGGTCACCTGCGAACCACCCCCGGTAGCTCCGACTATGCTGACCCGGTGAGCCAGGAGAAGAATTCGCAGACGATGAAGCCGCTGACGGCGGCGAGCAAGCTCGGCATCTACCTTCCGGCGACCCCCGAGGAGTTCCGCAATTCCTCGTTCTCCCGCGCCCAGCTCGAGGCGCTGCGCACCGATCCGCCGGAGTGGCTGACCGAATTGCGCCGCACCGGCCCGTTCCCGCGCGATATCAGCGCCCGCAAACTCGGCATCTCCAACAGCGGGCTGCAGCGCGCCGAGGTCTCCGACGCGCTCACCGCCACCGAGATCGAAGCGCTGCTCGCCGACCCGCCGCAATGGCTGGTCCGGGAGCAGGCCAATTTCGTCGCCGTCCGCGCGGAAGCCGAGCGGGTGAAGGCCAAGGAAGCCGACCGCCGCGCCGCCTCCAACCGTCCGGCCAAGAATCGCGGCTGACCGCGCCGATCAGCTCAGCGGGGCCTCGCGCACCCGCTGCACCAGTTGCTCGAGGCCGGCCGCGCCCTTGATGGCGGGCAGGAAGGTCAGCAGCCAGCGCTTGCGGGAGTCATCGGTGAAGGACGACACGATGATCGCGACCTCCTGGTCGTATTCGTCCTTGTAGATGTAGTGGGTGTCGATGCGGTTGGCGCCGACACCGCGGGTTTCCACGGTTTTCGTCGTGGCCTCCAACGTGCGGAACACCTGCTGACGTTTATCCCAGCTGTCGAAGCTGTAGAAACGGAAGGCCAGTTTTCCGTCGCCCATGGTCATGCAGTTCCACCGCGCCACCCAGTGGTCGAAGGCCGCCAGACCGCCCTTGGTGGCGTAGAAGTCCCGCCATTGCGGAGCCGGCTGGCATTGGGTGCCCTGGTATCCGGTTCCGGTCTTGCCGATATCGCTCGGGAGCATTTGCGGAAAGGCGTCGGCCATCGCCTGAAGATCCTTGTGGCCTTTGGAGCGGTTGGTGAGCTGGGAGACCCAGGTGGTCTCGTCCTGCCAGACCCAGATGCCGCAGCCCGCGATCAGCGCGCAGATCACACCGAGGATGGTCAGGGCTACCCGGCCGCCGGAGCTCTGCCGGCGAGCCGGGGCGGGGTAGCCCGAGGGCGGGTAACCGCTCGCCGGCCACTGCGCCGACTGGGGGCCGTAACCGCCTGCGGGCAGCGCACTTCCGGCGTAGGGCGGCGCGGGTTGCGGCATCGGGCGCGGGGTGTGCGCGGCGACCGCCACCGGCGCTCCGGACAGCACGCGCTGCACGGCCGCCGCGAATTCGGCGCACGAGTCGTATCGATCGCCGGGGCGTTTCGCCAGTGCCCGGGCGAGCACATCGTCCAGTTCGCGCGGCAGGCCGGGTCGCACACCGCTCAGCGGCGGCGGCTGCTGCTGTAGATGGCCCTGGATCACCGTGGCCATATGCGGTGATTCGAATGGCGCGGTTCCGCTGAGCAGCCAGTACAGACTGCACGCCAGCGAATACTGATCGGTGCGGTGATCCAGGTGTGCGCCGGTCAGCTGCTCCGGTGCGGCGAAAGCCAAAGTGGCGGTGAAGCTTCCGGTCCGGGTCAGGTGCTTGGTGTCCTCGCGCGGGCGGGCGATGCCGAAGTCGGTGAGCAGCACCCGTTCCTGGCCGGAGGTGCGGGCGAGCAGGATGTTGGCGGGCTTCACGTCGCGATGCAGGATGTTCATCCGGTGCGCGTAGTCCAGTGCCGCGGCGGTTTCCGCGATGATCTGCGCGGCCCGGACGGGCGGCAAGGTGCGCGGATCCACCGAGGCCGCGTCGATCCCGTCGATGTACTGCATGGAAATCCACAGCTGGTCGTCTTCGGTCCCACGGTCGAAGACGGTCACGAGGTTCGGATGATCCAGCTGCGCGACCAGATCCGCTTCCCGCTCGAAGCGCGCCCGAATCTCACTGTCCGCGAACAGTTCCCGGTTCAACAGCTTGAGCGCGATCTGCCGGGGCAGGCGCGGATGCCGGGCCTGATAGACCGCGCCCATCCCGCCCTGTCCCAGCAGTCGTTCGATGGTGTACCCGGCGAAGACATCCCCCGGTTGCAGCACGTAACTCCCCTTCTACCCCCGAGCGCCGCCCGATCAGGCGGCCATGGCCCAGATCAACGCGATGATGGTCAGGAACACGACCGCGCCCAGAATGATCAGCAGGATCTTCATGTTCGAGGCCATGCCCTGCTGCTGCGGACGGTAGCCGCCCTGCTGGTACCCGGGCCCGGACTGGTAGCCGGGCTGGCCGTAACCGGCTGCGGGGAACTGGTTCCCGGCGTGCTGGGGCCGCGGCTGCTGATACGGCGCAGGCTGTGGCATCGGCGCATGATGCGGCTGGGACTGCTGGCCAAGATGCGGCTGGGACTGCTGGCCGAGGTGCGGCTGCACGGTCGGCATCGGGTGCGGCGTATGCGCGGCGACCTGCATCGGCATCGGCGTCGGCCCGGTGGACGGGCGGTGCGCGGTGCTGGTGCCGGACAGCGCGCGCTGCACCGCCGCCGCGAATTCGACGCACGAGTCGTAGCGATCCCCGGGTCTTTTCGCCAGCGCGCGGCCCAGCACCTGATCGAGGGCCTGCGGGAGATCCGGGCGCAGCGCGCTCACCGGCGGCGGCGGTTGCTGCAGATGGCCCTGGATGACGGCGGCGGCATGCGGTGATTCGAACGGCACCGAGCCGCTGAGCAGCCAGTACAGGCTGCATGCCAGCGAATACTGGTCGGTGCGGTCGTCCAGCTTCGCGCCGGTGAGCTGTTCGGGGGCGGCGTAAGCCAGGGTGGCGGTGAAGGTTCCGGTCTGGGTGAGCTGTTTGGTGTCCTCGCGCGGGCGGGCGATACCGAAGTCGGTGAGCAGCACGCGTTCCCGGCCGGCGCCCTTGGCGAGCAGGATGTTCGCCGGTTTCACGTCCCGGTGCAGCACGTTCATCCGGTGCGCGTAGTCCAGGGCCGCAGCGGTTTCCGCGACGATCTGCGCGGCGCGCTGCGGGGGCAGCTTCTTCGGATCCACCGAGGACGCGTCGATTCCGTCGATGTACTGCATGGAGATCCACAGCTGCTCGTCCTCGACGCCGCGGTCGAACACCGTCACGATGTTCGGGTGATCCAGCTGCGCAACGAGATCCGCTTCCCGTTCGAAGCGCGCCCGGATCTCCTCGTCCTCGTACAGTTCCCGGCTCAGCAGCTTCAGCGCCGTCTGCCGGGGCAAGCGCGGGTGCCGCGCCAGGTACACCGAGCCCATGCCACCCCGGCCGAGTAGTCGTTCGATGGTGTAACCGGCGAAGACATCACCAGGCTCGAGCACGTATCTCTCCTGAACTTCCGGGCGGTTTGCTCGGATGCTACCCGGTCGGCCTGGGCTCCGGCCCATCGTTGGCACTGCCCGGGGCCAGCCGCCACGGCGGAAATCGCATTCTACGAGCGCTTCGCCGCCGTGCGGCCGATTCAGCAGCAGTATCGCGAACAGGCCGGTGCGATCGCGGTCCTGGGCGGCAGTTCCGACCCCGCCCGGATCGGCACAGCCTTCGATTTCATGATCCGGGAGCTGCTGGATCCCGAGTATGTTCCGCAGGTGGCCCTGCAAGGTTTCCCGCCGGCGGCGCACGCACGCATCGCCGAGGTCGCGGAGACCGCCGGGATTTCCGCTCTGCACGCCCTCGCCGATCCCGAGAAGGCGGCCATGCTCGCCAAGGCCGCACCGAGCGCTTCACCCCGGAGGAAATGCTGAGACTCGCTCCCGAGGACGCGATCCGGCAGCTGTGCGCGCTGCTCGATCTGGCGGGCGCGAAATTCTTCGCCGCCCTGCCCCGGCCGCCGAAGTGGGTCGTCCTGGGCCCCACCTTCGCCGCCTCCGAGCTCTGCCGCGCCGATGCCGACGTCATCGTCGAGGGCCTGCTGATCGACATCAAAACCGTTCAAGGCCGGGCGGATCCGAAATCCGGCGAGCGCGCCGACACACTCCCGCGCGCCACCATCCACCAGCTCGTCGGCTACACCCTCTTCGACACCACCGATCACTACCGCCTGCATTCGGCCGGCGTCTACTCCGCCCGCTACGGGGTCCTGCACACCTGGAAGCTTCAGGAACTGCTCGACACCCTCGCCGGAACGCCCGTCGACCTCCCCGCCGAGCGGGCGACCGTCCGAGAGCTGTTGCTGGCCTAGAGAGTTCAGACCTCCGCTGTTTTCGCACCGGAGAGGGTCCGGTACGCCCAGGCCGAAGCGATCACCGTCAGCGGGATCGTGACGAGCAGTCCGAGACCGCACAGCAGCGCACCGAGCACATTGAGCGCGGCCAGGGTGACCGTCAGCAGCAGCATCGGGCCGACGTTCGCGCGGATCGCGGCGGCGCTGGCGCGGATCGCGTCCATCGCACCCAGGTCCCGATCGATGATGAACAAGTACGTCCACTGCAACAGGAACGCCACCACCAGCGAAGCAATCGCGCAGAGCGCCCCGAGGATCGCGAACACCGCACCCCCCGCCCCGACCAGCACCTGAGCGATCACCCCGAGGATCCCGATCACGATGGAGGCGATCAGGAACTGCCCGAAGTTCTTCAGCGTGGTGAACCGATTCAAGCTGGGCCGCTCCCCCGCGACCTCGGCCAGCCCCGCCTGCGTGAAGACATTCCAGAACAACGTGGTCAGCAGCCAGGTCAGCACCGCGCTCAGCGTCACCACACCGGCCGACTCGACATCGGTATCGAAACCACCGGTTCCCCCGGTGATCACCCCGAGCAAGATCCCGAACAGCGCCGTCACCCCGACCCACGGCACCGGATTGGCCTTGAACCGCTGCCACGCGAACGACACCGCGTTGCTCGCCGAGAACCGCAGCGGCTCGGCATACCCCGGCTGCCCTTGCGCGTAATACTCCTGGCCACCCTGCCCGGGGTACTGCTCGTAGCGAGGCTCCCCTTGCGGGTCATGCGGCTGATTCGGGTCGAATCCAGGTGAAGTCATGCGGTGCTCCTCTGCGCGGGTGAACGCAACAAATCAGACCGGCCGTACTTTGACGGACAGTACCGGCAACCACCTGTCCCGGGGTGCCGCTCGGGTTGCGACTACGACACGATCGAGCGCAAGAACCCTCCCGCGGCGACCTAACCCTGCGATAGCAACGATAAGATCCATCTTTTGCTGTACTACCTGCAATTATCACCACTATCATTGCGATGACATTGTTAAGCATCTTCGGAACGGATCCACCTGTCGTTCAGCCCCGACCCTTTACCCTAAACATTGAAATAGCAACGATAGGAGGCGCAGATGACCCGGCCACGTCCCCGGCGGCGCACCCGCGCCGAGACCGGCCCACTCGCTGATTTCGGCGCTTTCCTGATTGCCCGACGCCACCTCCTCGGACTGACGCAACTCGAGGTAGCCGATCTGGCTGACGTCGGCGTCTCCTCGGTCCGCACCCTCGAGGCCGGCGAAACCTCCCCGACCCTCGCAGTCGCGCTCCGCATCCTGGACGCCCTCGGGCTGTCCCTTGCCGGCATGCCGCAAATCGATGCTCGGACACTGACAGATGACGCCGTCGAACTCCGCACCTCCGGAACAGGCCGATGACATCCCTCGACCCGAGCAGACTTCGAATCACGGACGCTGCGGACGTTTACAAGTCCGGCCGCCTCGCCGGACGTTTGCACCGCGAGCGGGACGATGTCGTATTCATTTACGCCGAAACGTATCTCGCTCATCCGTCGGCCCCGCCGATAGCGTTCACGCTGCCGAAGACACAGGGAGAGTTCCGAGCGACCGGAGGGTCGGTCCCGCCCTTTTTCGCAGGATTGCTCCCGGAGGGACTGCGCCTCACCGCGATTACCACCGCGGCACGAACCAGCGAGGACGATCATTTCAGCATTCTGCTGGCGGTCGGCGCCGACACGATCGGAGACGTCCAAGTACTGCCCGCCGGACAGCCACCGCTCGACCCGTCTCCGGTGTTCGGTGAAATAGACACCGCGAGTTCAGATTTCACTCAGTTGTTCGCCCGCGCGACTTCGGCCGATCTCGCCGTTCTCGACCGGACCGCGCTGCCCGGCGTCCAGATCAAGGTGTCAGCGCAGATGATTTCGACACCGGTCAGCACCCGCAGCGGCCCGGCGATCCTCAAACTCAATCCACCTGACTATCCCCTGATGGTCGAGAACGAGAACTTCTTCCTGAGCATGGCCCGCGCCTGTGGGATCCGGGTCCCGGACCATCAGCTGGCTGTCGACAAGAACGGGCGGACGGCACTGTTCGTCGACAGATTCGATCGTGTCGCGACGTCCGCCGGTGTCCGCCGATTGGCCCAAGAGGACGCCTGTCAGATCCTCGGCCGCTATCCGGCCGCGAAGTACCGGATCACCTTGCAGGAGGCGATCATCGGCCTGGCCGATGCGGTTAGCGTGGGTCGCGGCTCACGTGCGCTGGCGGTCCTGCAACTGCTCGAGATCGCGGCCTTCAGCTACCTCATCGGAAACGGCGACCTGCACGGCAAAAACCTCTCGATTCGTCAACGCCCCGATGACATCTGGGAAGTAACTCCAGCCTATGACCTGCTCAGCACTCAGCCGTATTTGAGCTGGAACGACCCCATGGCGCTGGCACTCTACGGCCGTGACGCCAAACTCACGCACCGCTGGTGGGCGTCGGCGGCCACCGCTCTGGGAGTTCCGCAGCGAGCGATGGACCGCAGCTTGACGCGCATCACCACCGCGGCCGAGCAATGGGCAGACCGGGTGGGCGCCATCGGATTCGAAGAGAAGACCACCCGGCGCCTCGCAGCGCTCATCTCACAGCGCAGCAAAGAGCTGCGTAAACCAGTGAGGTAGCGATATCAGTGCTGCGCTGAATCCGGCCGCATCCAGCGGCGGGATTCAGCGCACCCATGGATGAGGCGGGTCAGCAGGTCGTGTGGTCGGACGCGGCGCGGACCAGACCGGCGAAGCCGGGGCCGAAGAGGGCGGTGTGGACCAGTGCCAGGTGCAGTTGGTGCACGCCGACGCGCTCCTCCCAACCGGCGGCGAGCGGATAGATGTCCTGGTAGGCGGCCACGACTCGGTCCAGCTGCGCGATGCCGCCGAACAGGCGCAGGGTCGCGAGATCGGTTTCGCGGTGTCCCCCGTGCGCGGCAGGGTCCACCAGCCACGCGCGGTCCCGGCCCCACAGCAGATTCCCCGGGTGCAGATCGCCATGGATGCGGGCGGGCGGTTCTACCGGCTGGTCGATCCGGGCCAGCGCCGCCTCGACCATCGCGACATCGGCGGAGGTGAGGGCGTCCGCATCTCTAGACGTTCGCAGATACGGCTCGATCCGCCGCGTTCGGTACCAGTCGAGCCAGGCGCCGCCTCCGGATGGTGTGTTGTCCAGCGGTTCGGTACCGATGTAGCCCTGCCATTCGGCGCCGAAATCCGGGCACGGCGCGCGGTGCAGCGTGGCCAGGCGACGGCCGAATTCTTCGGCCGCCGCAACCGATGGCGTCCCGTGCTCGACCCATTGCAACGCGATGCCCTGCGCATCTACTGCGATCACCTCGGGCAGCGCCGGCCCGCCCGGCACCGTGAGCCAGCGGAGCCCGGCGGCCTCGGCGGCAAAGAAGTCCGCAGGCGGCATCACGGGGCGCTGCTTGGCGAACAACTCACTGCCGTCATCCAAGGTCAATCGCGTTGCGACACAGACATCACCACCCGGCACCGGCGTCACCCGAATCCGTTGATGATTCAGGAAGATGCTCAACTGGCGTGGGTTGGCGCGAAGCCAATCGAGGTCCATCCGCCTGACGCTACGGGACACCGCCGAAGTCACCGACAGGTCCTCGTCGGCGAGCTTGCGAATGGCCCGGGGCCAAGCCGACAGTGGAGACGACGACGTTGCGATGGGAGATGCCGAAGCCGTCGGGGGCGGGCGAGGTGGTGCGGCGGACGGCGGCGACCGCCGCTTACGCCATCAATCCAGGCGTCTGCGCACCTCAGCCGCGAAACCTGAGACGCCGGTCCGATCAAGTACATCGAGCAAGCCCTGGACATGCTTCGGAGGGCGCTTGTGTTCGGTCACCTGCTTCCGCAGGAGCCTGATCACCTGCCCTGGAGCCAGATCCAAAACATCTAGCAGGAAGGCATCCGGATGCATCAACTCAGGGAATCCGTCGCCGATGGGCCGGACTTCGAAGTCCTTCAGATTGAATGTCAGCAATACATCCGCGTCACCCTGCAACGCACCGGCAAGCACGTGCCGGTCCTTCGGATGGTTCTCCATCCGGTCGACCAGCACTTCGTAACCGTCGACCAGCGCATCCGGAAGAACCCGGTCAAGATACCGATCAGACGGTCTACCTTCAACACTGCAGATTCGTCGCCCTGGTGTCGGGCACAGAGATTCCGGCGAAGCTCTGCGAGCACCTCGGCGGTCCACAGCGGCTGGATCAGATCGGCCTCCGCGAATCGCAATATCGTGTCGCGCAGGTGAGCCGGGTACAAGACGCAGGTGTCGAGAAATACTCGCTGCATTTATCCATCCCGTCTCAGCAGTTCGGACGGAGGATCGTCATACAGACCCAAATCCTCGGAGATCCTGGTCAACTCCGAAAGCCCCGCCGCACGCTCGGCACGTCGATACTCACGGAAGGCCAGTACATCGGCTAGACGCACTCGGCGATGCCGGCCCGGTCGAGTGAATGGAATCTCGCCCGCATCCAGCAACTTCACCAGCGTCGGCCGACTCATACCGAGCAATTCAGCGGCTTCTTGAGTCGTCAGAGTGGTGTGCAACGGCGCGACCGTGACCGCCTTGCCTTCAGAGAGAGCGAGTGCGACAAGACGGAGCCCCTCGAATACCTCGGCAGGCAACGTCACCACTTCGCCCCGCGCCGAACGGAGAACAGTCACCTCACCAGACATGGACATCGTGTCCAAGAACCTGCGCACCGCCGCCAACTGATCCGGATGCTCCGGTAGCAGCGTGCGTTCGTTCAGTGCCTCTGTCATCACGCCCTCCTGGATGGTCCCTCACATTGTGCCTGGCTTTCGAATAAATCGAAAGGCGGCGCACGGGGCCTCCAGCAACCAGCACTGGAGAGTGGTTGCGCAGAATTCTCCTGCCAGCCAGGAGCGTAACTCCGCCGTCGGAGGCAACCGGCGCGCTCATGGCGCTAATAGAGGAAGGGCGTCTCAAGCCCGGTGATCGCCTGACACACAATCAACCGCGAAAGCGGCGCACCTTCCACGCGACTGTGACCTCGGACGGGTTCATCGAACTCGACGACGGCCGCAGATTCGCAACACCCTCGCCTGCACTCAAAGCGTGTGTGGGCAGCCAGATCAACGGTTGGGACAACTGGATAGTCGAACGCGTGAATCGCACACTCGGAGATCTGCGAGTTTAGGCATCGATGTCCCTGCTTGCCCGCAAGCGTCTGTGCGGTTCGCCCGCTGTCAGTTTTCGGCCGCGAGCTGCCCGCAGGCGGCGGCGATTTCCTGCCCACGCGTGTCGCGGACCGTGCAGGGCACGCCTTGCTCGTTGACGCGGCGGACGAATTCGCGTTCGACCGGTTTGGGGGCGGCGTCCCATTTGCTGCCGGGGGTGGGGTTGAGCGGGATGACGTTGACGTGCACCCGGGAACCCAGCGCCTTGTGCAGCTTCTTGCCGAGCATGTCCGCACGCCATGGCTGGTCGTTGACGTCACGGATCAGGGCGTACTCGATGGAGACGCGGCGACCCGACTTGTCGGCGTAATACCGTGCGGCGTCCAGAACTTCAGCGACCGGCCAGCGATTGTTGACCGGCACCAAGGTGTCTCGCAGCTCGTCGTCCGGGGTGTGTAGGGAGACAGCCAAAGTCACCGAGAGGTCTTCATCCGCGAGCTTTCGAATAGCCGGGGCCAGGCCGACGGTGGAGACGACCACGTTGCGCTGGGAGATGCCGAAGCCGTCCGGGGCGGGCGAGGTGATGCGGCGGACGGCGGCGACGACGCGCTTGTAGTTGGCGAGGGGTTCGCCCATGCCCATGAAGACGATGTTGGAGAGGCGGCCGGGGCCGCCGGCGACGTCGCCGTCGCGCAGGGCGGCGGCGGCCGCGCGCACCTGGTCGACGATTTCGGCGGTGGAGAGGTTGCGGGTCAGGCCCGCTTGGCCGGTCGCGCAGAATGGGCAGGCCATGCCGCAGCCGGCCTGGCTGGAGATGCACAGGGTGTTGCGGTCGGCGTAGCGCATCAGCACGCTCTCCAGGAGCGTGCCGTCGCCCGCCTTCCACAGGGTCTTGCGGGTTTCACCGGCGTCGCAAGTGATGTGTTTCACCACGTTGAGCAGCGGCGGGAACAGCGCGGAACCGATCTTCTCGCGCACCGGGGCCGGAAGATCGGTCATCAGCTCCGGGTCGGCCTGTAATCGGCCGTAGTACTGACGCGCGATCTGATCTGCCCGGAATTTGGGCAGCCCCAGCTCCTCGACCGCCTTCTTCCGCCCGTCCGCATCGAGATCGGCGAGATGAGTGGGGGGCATGCCCCGGCGCGGGGCATCGAAAACGAGGGGTACGGGGACGGCGGTCATAGTGCCTCCAGTGTCCCATACCGAGATCTTGGCCCGGACCGGCCGCTCGGGCGCCCGTGGGCAGCGCCGCGGCGGATATCGAGGATCGTGTTCGTCCGGGTGATTCGCGCCACCACCCGCCGCGCACCGGCTTCGTACCCACCGGCGGCCGGCAGGGGCTGCTGATTGCCTTTCGACCGAGCACTCGACGATCGGCGGATACCGATCGGCCGTGGCTGGCAGACGCCAAACAGGTTGCGGTGCAGTCAGGTTCACCGCATGCTACGAATGCCGCATGAATGGCACTACCGTTCCGCGAAGGCTGGCGCCGGTCCTGCTGGCGATCGCACTCGCGATTCTCGCCGCCGCCGGACCGATAGCGGCACAGCCGATTCCGCCCACCGACCCGTTCTACGCCGCACCGGCGAATCCGGCCGCGCTGGCGAACGGGGCGATCATCGACTCGCGGCCGATCAACCTCCTCGGTTTACCGATCCCGCTACCGGTGCGCGCGTGGCAGGTGAAATACAAGTCGCTGGATGGCAGTGGCCACCCGACCACCGGCGTCACTACGATCGTCGTGCCGAGCACACCGTGGACGGGCCCGGGCGCACGTCCCCTGCTCAGCCACCAGCTGGCCGAGGACAGCCTCGGAACAGAGTGCGCCCCTTCCTTCGCCCTGGCGCACGGCCTGTCCGCACGAATCAACAATGGCAACGCGGAGGCCCCGCTCGCGGTAATCGCACTACAGCGGAACTGGGCTGTCGCCTTCCCCGACTATCAAGGTCCGCGGGCACGCTTCCTGGACAAGAGCCAAGCCGCGCACAGCGTGCTCGACAGCCTTCGTGCCGCCCGGTCGTTCGCTCCCGCCGACCTCGGATCCGCGCCGGTGGGCCTGGCCGGATACTCCGGCGGAGCACTCGCGAGCGTGTGGGCCGCCCAGGCCCAGCCCGAGTACGCACCCGAACTTCCGCTGGCCGGTCTCGCCGTCGGCGGCGTTCCGTTCGGGCTGGACGAGGTCGTGGGGCACGTGCGGGGCACGATGAACGCCGGGCTCGGTTTCCTCGTGCTGGCCGCGATGCATCGGCTCTCCCCCGACTCCGGTATCCCCGCACTGCTCAACGACAAGGGCAAGCGCATGCTGGCCGAAACCGAGAACTACTGCGGATTCGAATTCATTCTGAGGTACATGTTCGCCGACGTCGACGATTTCACGATCGAACCCGATATCGGTACCGCGCAACCTATCCGGGCGATCGCACGCCGAATCGACGTCGATGCGGCCACACCGCCGTCGATGCCGACCTACTTCTGGCACTCCAGCGAGGACGACGTGCTGCCGATCGAGGCCGCCGACCGGCTCGCCGCTTCGTGGTGCCGGCCGGGTGGGCAGCTGACCTACGTGCGGACCGGTGACCCGACGCACGCCACGTCGGGGATGCTGGGACTGCCCGCAGCGCTGGAATACCTAGGCCGGCGCTTCGCCGGGTCACCCGCGACCGCGCGGTGCTGACCTGACGGCAGGGCCGCGACGAGTGTGCGGCTGCGTCCTGCCCGTTGTGCGGATTCGCGGTCTCGGGAGGCTAGCTGCCGAGGATCTGCGCGCCGATCCCGGCGGTGACCGCCTCGATGTCGGGCAAAGCACGCAGGTGCGGGGTCAGCGCGGTGTCGTTGATCATCATCTGCACGGCCTGCACCCGGATGCGCGCGGCCGCCGGGTCCCACTCGGGATGGATCGCGGTCAGCAGATGCACCCATTCCGCGATGTAGGCGAGCTGACCGGTGCGGGCGCGATCGAGCTCCGCCTTGGGCAGGTGCCGCGTCTCGGAGACCAGAGTCTGCATCAGGTGCGGATTTTCGAAGACCACGGCGCAATAGCTGTCCAGGATCCGGGTGAGCGCGTCGGCCGGGTCCACAGCCTGGGCCAGCGCCCGGTGCACGCCCATGCGCAGCCATTCCTCGCCCCGGACGATGGCGGCCAGCAGGATGTCGGCCTTGCTCGCGAAGTGGTTGTAGACGCTCGGGCCGGTGATGCCGACGCCCGCGCCGATGTCCTCCACGCTGACACTGGTAAAGCCTTGCTCGGCAAAGAGTTTGGTGGCTTCGGTGAGAATCGCCTCGCGCCGGGACAAGGCCGCCAGCGGACCGCGCCGGGCGGGCGGGCGGCGCGCGCCCAGCTCGGGCACCTGGGCGTCGAGCGCCCGGGTGATGAGTTCGCGCAGGAGCCTGGAGAATTCGGGTTCGGGTAGCGACAAGCTGTGGAAGGACACGCTGTTGGCCACCGACAGCGCCGTCCAGGCCAGCAGGTCCCGCTGGGCGGCGTCCAGCTCCGGCCGGGTCACCGCGAGGATGTCGGTCATCCGGGCGCCGATGCGCCGTGCCAGCTCCCGGAAGGCGGCGCGTTCGTCCTCGACCAGATGCCGGGCTTCGCGCCGCCACAGCACGCCCGCGCCCCGGTTGGCCAGCACGGCGGCCGCCAGCGTTGAGGCGACCTGCTCCGGCCGGCGCTCCGAGGCCGCGAGCGCGTCGTCGAGCGACTGCAACGCGCCCGCGACGACGGTGGCCAGCAGGTTGTGTTTACCGCGGAAGTGCCGGTACAGCGCCGACGGGCCGATCGCGACCGCCTCGGCGACCTCACCCATGCCGACCGCGGCGTACCCCTTGCGGTAGAACAGGTCGCTCGCCGCGGCGACGATCAGTTCCCGCCGGTTCGCGGGCCGGGTGCCGCGAGCCGGACGGACCACGCCCGGCCCGTTCACCATCGACATACCTCCTGCACGTGGGATGACGCTACAGCGAGCGTGCGATCAGCTCTTTCATCACCTCGTTGGCGCCGGCGTAGATGCGCTGCACGCGCGCGTCGGCGTACATTCGCGCGATCGGATATTCCAGCATGTAGCCGTAGCCGCCGAACAGCTGCACGCAGCGATCCACGACCTGCCCCTGGATGTCGGTGCTGTAGGCCTTGGCCATCGACGCCGCGGCGCCGTCGAGTTCGCCGCGCAGGTGCCGTTCGATGCAGTTGTCCACGAACACCCGCGACACCTGCGCCAGGGTCGCGCATTCGGCGAGTTCGAAACGCGTGTTCTGCATGTCGAACAGCGGCGCGCCGAAGGCCTTGCGCTCCTTGGTGTATGCCACCGTGAGCGCCACCGCCGCCTCGGTCGCCGCGACCGCGCAGACCGCTACCACCAGCCGCTCGTGCGCCAACTGCTTCATCAGATAGCCGAAGCCCGCGCCCTCCTCGCCGAGCAGGTTGGCGGCGGGCACCCGGACATCACCGAAGAACAGTTCGGCGGTGTCCTGGCCCTTCATGCCGACCTTGTCCAGGACCCGCCCGACCCGATAGCCCTCAGCCCGCGCGACTTCGACCACGATCAGCGACACGCCCTTGGCGCCCGCCGCGGGATCGGTCTTGGCCACCACGATCACCAGGTCGGCGTGCTTGCCGTTGGTGATGAAGGTCTTCGCGCCGTTGACGACGTAGTCGTCACCGTCCCGAAGCGCCGTGGTGCGCACTGCTTTCAGGTCCGAGCCGGCACCCGGCTCGGTCATCGCGATGGCCCCGACCAGTTCCCCGCTGGCCATCTTGGGCAGCCAGCGCTGCTTCTGCTCCTCGGTGCCGTAGGCGAGCAGGTAGTGCGCGACCAGCCCGCTGTGCACCATGTTGCCGAAAGCCGTATCACCCAAACGGTATTGGGCATCGAAGATGGCGAAATCGTGGGCGTAGGTCCCGCCACCGCCGCCGTAGGCTTCGGGAATCGAGGCGCACAGCAGGCCGAGTTGGCCTGCCTTGTTCCAGAATTCGCGATCCACGCATTTCTGGGTGGCGAAACGCTCCTCGTGCGGCAGCAATTCGGTCGCGAAGAACTTGGTCGCCATGTCCCGCAACGCGAGTACTTCGTCGTCGATCCAGGCGGATCGGTACACCGGGGTGGTCACGTCACGGTCCTCAGATGTTGAAGCCGCCGCCGCACACGACGGTCTGGCCGCTGATGTAGTCGGACTCCGGAGTGCAGAGCAGATAGACCGCACCCGCGGCCTCGGTTGGCGTACCGGCGCGGCCCAGCGGGATCATCTGCTCCATCGCGGCCGCCAGCTGCGGATTCACCCCGACCTTGATCTCCTTGCCCTGCACATCGATCGTGCCGCCGCCGGCGGGCGCCTCGGTGAGCCGGGTCTTGATCATGCCGAACGCGACCGCGTTGACGGTGACGTTGTAGCGACCCCACTCCTTGGCCATGGTCTTGGTCAGGCCCAGCAGCCCCGCCTTGGCGGCAGAGTAGTTCGCCTGTCCCGCATTGCCGCCCGTGCCCGCGATCGAGGAGATGTTCACGACCTTGCGGCACGGAATCGGCGCACCGGTCTCCTTGGCCTGCTTCACCGCGGCGGCGATCACCGGCTGCGCGGCGCGCAGAATCCGGAACGGGGCCTTGAGATGCACGTCCAGAATCGCGTCCCACTGCTCGTCGGTCATCTTCTGGACCACCGAATCCCAGGTGTAGCCCGCGTTGTTGACAATGATGTCCAGACCGCCGAACTCGTCCACGGCGGTCTGCACGAAACGTTCGGCGAAATCCTCGTCGGTGACGCTGCCGATGCACGAAACCGATTGTCCCCCTGCCGCTTCGATCGCCGCCAGGGTTTCCTTGGCGGGCTCGGCGTCGAGGTCGTTGACCACGACCTTCGCACCTTCGGCGGCGAGCTTCAGCGCGATCTCCCGGCCGATGCCACGACCGGAGCCGGAGACGAGGGCGACTTTGCCGTCCAGAGTTCCCATGTGTTTCAAGTCCTTTCAGGGGTTCAGGGCAGTGCGACGAGGGCGTCGCCGGTGAGAGTGACCGTGCCGTCGGCGAGGGTGACAGCGAGTTCGACAGTGGCGCGGCGTTCGCCGTCGACCTCGTCGATCGAGACGACCGTTCCGGTCGCGGTGGGCTCGCCATGCACCGGCGTAATGGCGGCGAACCGGACGCCATAGGACCGGATCGATTGCTGCGGAACCCAGTTGGTGAGCAGCCGGCCGAGGTAGGCCATCGAGAGCATGCCGTGCGCGAACACATCGTCCAGACCGGCCGACTTCGCGACATCGATGTCGATGTGCATCGGGTTGTGGTCACCGGACGCGCCCGCGAACAGCGCCAGCGTGCTGCGCGAGATGGCCCCGATCCGCAAGGGCGGCAGCTCGGTACCGACCTGGACGGTGTCGATGGTTGTCATTGTCCTGCTCCCGGATTGCGGACCACGATGACCGACTTCAGGTCGGCCACCGCCGACCCGTCGGCGCGGGTGATGGCGGTTTCCTTGACCAGGAACTCCAGCGCACCGCCCTTCTTGCTGTAGACGTCGGTGATGCGCGGGGTCGCGGTGAGCACGTCACCGGCCACCGCGGTCGAGTGGTAGGTGAAGGACTGCTCACCGTGCAGCACGAAGCGCAGATCGACGCCGGCCCGCGCGAGAAACCCGAAGGAGTCCGGGCTTTCGAGCTCGATGGCGAACAGGAAGGTCGGCGGGACCGGCAGGTCCGGGTAGCCCGCGGCCTGGGCGGCGTCCAGGTCGGTGTACACCGCGTTCGTCTCGCCGATCGCCTTGGCGAAGAACCGCAGCCGACCGGCGTCGACCGTCAGCGTGGTGGCCGGGAAGGCGGTTCCGACGAGGGCGGGATCGATGGCCATGCTCAGCTCACCTTCTCGTACAGGGTGACCACGGCCGCGCCGCCGAGCCCGATGTTGTGCTGCAGCGCGACTTTCAGGTCACCGTCGACCTGCCGCGCCCCGGCCTGACCGCGCAGTTGCCACACCAGTTCCGCGCACTGTGCGAGACCGGAAGCGCCCAGCGGGTGCCCTTTCGACAGCAGTCCGCCGGACGGATTGGTGACGACCCGTCCGCCGTAGGTGTTGTCGCCGTCGTTGATGAACTTCTCGGCGGTGCCCTCCGGCGTCAGCCCGATGGCCTCGTAGGTGAGCAATTCGTTGGCGGTGAAGCAGTCGTGCAGTTCCACCACGCGGAGATCGCCCGGCGCGACGCCGGAGGCTTCGTACACCTGCTGGGCCGCGGCCTTGGACATGTCGTAGCCGACGATCTTCGTCATGTCCTGCTCGGTGAAGGTCGACGGGAAATCGGTGGTCATCGCCTGCGCCTTGATCACCACCGCGGCGTCGATGCCGTGGGCCCTGGCGTACTTCTCGCTGACCAGGACGGCCGCGGCCGCGCCACAGGTGGGCGGGCAGCATTGCAGGCGGGTCAGCGGACCGTAGATGTGCGGGGAGGCGAGCACTTCCTCGACCGTGACCGGGTCCTTGAACACCGCGTACGGGTTGTTGGCGGCATGCCTGCGGGACTTCACCGAGATCTTGGCGAAGGTTTCCGGTGCGGTGCCGTACTTCTCGGCGTACTGCTGCCCCGCGCCGCCGAACATCTGCGCCGCGAACGGTGCGTCGGTGCGCTCCTGGATCTGGTCCATCACCACGTTGAAGCGGTCGAACGGCGTGGGCCGATCGGTGTAGCCCAGAGCCAGCGCGCCGCGCTGCATCTGCTCGAAGCCGACCGCGAGCGCCACGTCGACGACGCCGGCTTCGACCGCCTGGCGGGCCAGGAACAGCGCCGACGACCCGGTCGAGCAGTTGTTGTTGACGTTGACGACCGGGATGCCGGTCTGGCCGAGGCCGTAGATCACGGCCTGCCCGCAGGTCGAGTCGCCGTAGACGTAGCCGGCGTACGCCTGCTGGATCTCGGAGTACTCGAGGCCCGCGTCGGCCAGCGCTTTGCGCGCCGCTTCGGTGCCCATGACGTCGTAGGTCTCGGTGCGGCTCGGCGTCGTGAACGGGATCATCCCGACCCCCGCCACCACCACTCGATTCTTCATAGCGGTCCTAACGATTCGGACTATCGAATATTCACTTAGTTAACGCTGCGACAGTTTTTACGTCAAGCATGATCACGAATCGCGCTGATAGATAGCGGTTTCCTGAGGAATCATCGACAGGACCTCTACATCTTGTGACCTCTGCTACATTACGATTCGTTCACATCGAGAGCACGGAGGAAGACGTCGATGTACCTCACCCAAGGCTTGCACCACGCGGTCCAGCAGAACCCCGGCGGCATCATGACGATCTACGGGGATCGCACGCGCACCTTCGCGGAGGTCGCCGATCGAGTCGCCCGGCTCGCGGGCGCGCTGCGCGGACTGGGAGTCGCCGACGGCGATCGAGTCGCGATGCTGTCGCTGAACTCCGACCGCTACAGCGAATATCTGCTCGCGGTGCCGTGGGCGAACGCGGTGCTCAACCCCGTCAACATTCGCTGGAGCCCGGCCGAAATCATTTACAGCTTCATCGATTCCGGCACCAACGTGCTCTTCGTCGACGATGCCTTCGCGGCCATGCTCCCGGCGATCCGGCAGGGCTACGACGGCCTCCTCGCAGTGATCCACTGTGGTGACGGGCCCACCCCGGAGGGCGCGCTGTCCTACGAGGACCTAATCGCCAACAGCGAACCGGTCCCGGACGCCCGGCGCGGCGGCGCGGACCTGGCCGGCGTCTTCTACACCGGCGGCACCACGGGATTCCCCAAGGGCGTCATGCTCAGCCACGACAACCTGTTCGCCTCCGCGCTCGGCTCGGTCGCCACCGGCTACCTGTTCGCGCCGGGCGCCACCTATCTGCACGCCGCACCGATGTTCCACCTCGCCGACCTCACCGGCTGGGCGGTGGTCGTCTTCCTCGGCGGTACGCACGTCATCATCCCGATGTTCGAACCGGTCGCCACCATGCGCGCGATCGCGGAACACCAGGTAACCGACTCGCTCCTGGTGCCGGTGATGCTCCAGATGCTGGTCGACCATCCCGAGATCCACGACCACGACCTCTCCAGCCTCGAACGCGCCCTCTACGGCGCCTCCCCGATCTCGCAGGCCGTCCTGGAACGCGTGATGAAGGCCTTCCCGAACGCCCGCATGACCCAGGCCTACGGCATGACCGAGCTATCCCCCGTCGCCACCCTGCTCGGCCCCGACGACCACACCGGCGGCCTGATGCGCTCGGCCGGCCGGGCCGCGCCGCACGCCGAGGTCCGCATCGCCGACCTCGACGACAACGAGGTCCCCCGCGGCACCGTCGGCGAGATCCAGGTGCGCGGCGACCACGTCATGCTCGGCTACTGGAACAAGCCCGAGGAAACCGCGGCGGCGCTACGCGGCGGCTGGATGCACACCGGCGACGGCGGCTACATGGACGAGCAGGGCTATGTCTTCGTCGTCGACCGGATCAAGGACATGATCGTCACCGGCGGCGAGAACGTGTATTCCGTCGAAGTGGAGAACGCGGTCGCCGCGCACCCGAATGTCGCGGCGTGCGCCGTGATCGGTGTGCCGGACGAGGAATGGGGTGAACGAGTGCACGCCGTCATCGTCTGCATGCCGGGCACCACGGTCACCGCCGAGGAGATCCGCGAGCACGCCAAGGCGCTCATCGCGGGCTACAAGGCCCCGCGCACAGTCGAACTCACCGACGCACTGCCGGTTTCGGGCGCGGGCAAGATCCTGAAGCGCGAACTGCGCCAGAAGTATTGGGGCGACACCGAACGCCAGGTGCATTGACTTTCAGGCCGGCGGGCCGCGGCGGCCGATCGGGCCGCCGCCACGAAATTCGTTCTGCCGCAGCGCATCAGCCAAGCAGGTCGAACCACTCCGTCCACTGCGCATCTCAGCTACAGTGTCGCCGCAGAGCAGAAATTGCAACACGTTTCAGTGGGGGCTGTGCATGCGGGAAACACGGGTCGGAGCTTTGCTGGTCGCCATCGCCATGGGCGTGGTCGGCGGAATCGCGCTGACGGCGCTGAAATCTGGCCACGCCGCCGCGGTCCCGCTACCTGCCTCGGATTCGTTCTACACCGTGCCGGCGGACATCTCGGCTGTTCCGAACGGCACAGTGCTCGCGTCCAGGCCGATCGAGGCCGCGCCGATGACGCTGCCGTTGCCGGCCGACGCTTGGCAGATCCAATACAAGACGATCGACAATCACGCGCGGCCCAGCGGATACGTCGCGACTGTTCTTGTCCCACACCAGCAGTGGAGCGGGCCAGGACCCCGGCCACTGCTCTCGTACCAGGTCGCCGAGGACAGTGCCGGCTCGCAATGCGCTCCGTCCTACACCTTGCGAGGCGGGCTCGGCGCCGGTCCGACCATGGCGCTCAATGAGTCCGGTTTCATTCGTCTCGCGTTGCAACAGGGCTGGTCCGTAGTCGTGCCGGACTATCAGGGACCGAATTCCGACTTCTCCGGAGCCGACGGTTACGCCAGTGGAGTCCTCGACGGCGTCCGTGCCGCGAAGTCGTTCGCACCGGCCGATATCGACCCGGCGGCGCCGATCGGGCTCTGGGGATATTCCGGTGGGGCGCTGGCTACCGCCGCCGCCGTCCAGGCGCAGCCGACCTATGCTCCGGAGCTGCGGGTGAGCGGGGTAGCACTCGGCGGGGTGGTCGCCGATCACGAAGCCACCTTGCGATCGTTCAGCGGCAGCGTCGCCGGAGGTGCGCTCGCGATCGGTCTCGTGGGCCTGCTCCGCTCCTACCCCGAGGCGGACGTGCTGCGTTACCTCAACGAATTCGGACGACAGGTCGTGGCCCAGAGCCAGACGTACTGCCTGCACGATGCGATGCTCGCCTACCCGTTCCTGAAGACGGCGGACGTGGAGGCCTGGCCCGGTTCGCTCACGAACAACCCGGAGATCAGCAAGGTCGCGCGCCGCGCGAGCCCACTCTTCCGCGCAGGCGTCCCGACCGCGCCGGTCCTGCTCCATCACGCCATCAACGACGAGTTCGCCCCGATCGGCGCGGCGCGCGCCCTCGCCGAGAAGTACTGCGCCGGCGGCGCCGCGGTGGCGCTGGTGCAAAACCCGATCGGAGAACACGGCACCGAAACCATGACCGGCCTGCCGGTGGTCATCGCCTACCTGGCGGACCGCTTCGCCGGAAAGTCCGCACCCAGCACCTGCTGAGATCACCCGCCGCTCCCGAATCCGGTGATCAAATGGATAACCGGCGCGGTGCGTAACCCGGCCGCAAGCGGGAATGCCCGGAACATGTCGCTGAATCCCGAATACTCGCCCGAACCGCGGCGGCCGGAGCCTCCGCCGCAGCGCATTCCCCCCGAGCCCTATCAGCCCGGGCCGGAGGCCTATCACACGGAAACCGAGAAACACGGCCCGGAGTTCGATACCAAGCCCGGCCCTGAGCCGACCGCACCCGCGCTGCCGCCGGAGTCCGCGCCCGCGGTAGCCCGCAAGACCTCGCTCGGAACCCGCACCGGATGGACCTGGGTCGGGCTGATCGCCAGTGCGCTCATCCTGATCGTGCTGCTGGTTTTCATCCTGCAGAACCTGAACAGCGTGCGTGTGGGCCTGCTCTTCTGGGAGTTCAACCTCCCGATCGGCATCGCCGTGCTGTTGTCCGCGATCGGCGGGGCGCTGCTCATGGCTGCCGTCGGCGGGTTGCGCATCTTGCAGTTGCGGCGCGCCGTCAAGCGTTAGATCAGCGTGCTGAGCACCAGCCAGGAGACGAAGGCCGAGGGCAGCATGGAATCCAGGCGGTCCATGATGCCGCCGTGCCCGGGCAACAGGGTGCCCATGTCCTTGATGCCGAGTTCGCGCTTGACCTGGGATTCGATCAGGTCGCCGATGGTGGCGACGACGACCAGGCCGACACCGAGGACGACGCCGATCATCGAATTGGCCTGGAGCAACAGGGTTACCGTGAGCAGACCGCCGATGACGGCGAAGACCAGGGAGCCGCAGAAGCCCTCCCAGGATTTCTTCGGGCTGATCGACGGGACCATGGGGTGCTTGCCGAAGAGCACGCCCGCGACATAGCCGCCGACATCGGAGCACACCACCAGGATCATGAAGGTCAGGACCCGCAGATTGCCGTCGGGTTCGAGCAGCAGCAACGTCGCGAAGGACGCCAGCAGCGGAATCCAGGCCAGTGTGAAGATGGTGATCGCGGTGTCGCGCAGGAAGTTCCGCGGCGCCTGCTGCAAGCCGTGGTCGAACAGCCGCCAGACCATGCAGATCAGCGCGGTGCCGGCGAACGCGCCCGCGACACCGCTCGCGCCGAACGGCCAGCCGAACCAGAACACCGCCTGACCGCCGACGATCAACGGGATGCGCGGCACCAGCACGTCGGCTTCGCGCAGCCGTTTGGCGACCTCCCAGGTGGCGACGCCGACGCCGGCGCCGGCGACCGCGATGAACACCTTGGGCACGAACAGCAGGATCGCGACCAGCGATAAGCCGAGTCCGAAACCGACGGCCAGGGCCGCGGGCAGGTTGCGACCGGCCCGCGACTTGGGTGCCGCGGGGGCGGCGGCGGGTGTGGCGTATTCAGTTTCAGGTGTGCCGTTGGCCGGTCTCGGCTCCTCGGCCGCACCGGTCGCGGCTGCTTTCTCGGCCACGATTGTCCCGTCGCTCAACTCGTCTAGTTCCGTTCGTCCCCCGCCGCAACCGCCGTCCGATGAAACTCAGACCTCGAGCAGTTCGGCTTCCTTGTGCTTGACCAGTTCGTCGATCTGACCGACGTATTTGGCGGTGGTCTTGTCGAGGTCCTTCTCGGCGCGGCCGACCTCGTCCTCACCCGCCTCGCCATCCTTCTGGATGCGACCCAGTTCGTCCATGGCCTTGCGGCGGACATTACGGATGGAGACCTTCGCGTCCTCACCCTTGCCCTTGGCCTGCTTCACCAGTTCGCGGCGCCGCTCCTCGGTGAGCTGCGGGACCGAGATCCGGATGATGTCACCGTTGTTGGTGGGGTTCACACCGAGATCGGAGTTGCGGATAGCGGTTTCGATCGCGCCCAGCGTGGACTGCTCGTAGGGCTTGATCACCACCATCCGCGGCTCGGGCACGGTGATGCTGGAGACCTGGGTGATCGGGGTCGCCGAACCGTAGTAGTCGATGACGATTCGGTTGAACATGCCGGGGTTGGCCCGGCCGGTCCGGATGCTCCCGAGATCGTCCTTCGCCACCGAGACGGCTTTCTCCATCTTTTCCTCGGCGTCGAAGAGCGCTTCTTCAATCACGACCGTGTCCTTCCTTGACACCGACTCCACAGCGTCGTCATCGTCCTGATCCTGGGCTCGGGCGGTTCCCTAAGCCTCGGGGTCGGTCCGAACCAATGTGCCGATTTTCTCACCGGCGACCGCGCGGGCGATATTGCCCTTCGTCAACAGATTGAACACCAGAATGGGCATCTGGTTGTCCATACACAGGCTGAAAGCGGTGGCGTCGGCCACCTTCAGGCCCTGTTCGATCACTTCCCGATGGGTGATCTCGGTGAACATGGTGGCGTTCTCCACCACCCGCGGGTCGGCGTCGAACACGCCGTCGACCGCCTTGGCCATCAGCACCACGTCGGCCTCGATCTCGAGCGCGCGCTGGGCGGCGGTGGTGTCGGTGGAGAAGTAGGGCATGCCCATCCCCGCACCGAAGATGACCACCCGGCCCTTCTCCAGGTGCCGCTTGGCGCGCAGCGGCAGATACGGTTCGGCGACCTGGCCCATGGTGATGGCGGTCTGCACGCGGGTATCGATGCCCTGCTTCTGCAGGAAGTCTTGCAGCGCAAGGGAGTTCATCACGGTGCCGAGCATGCCCATGTAATCCGAGCGGGCGCGGTCCATGCCGCGCTCCTCCAGCTCGGCGCCGCGGAAGAAGTTGCCGCCGCCGATGACCACGGCCACCTGGATGCCGTCGGAGACGACCTCCGCGATCTGCTCGGCCACCGTCTGCACCACATCGGGGTCCAGGCCGACCTTGCCGCCACCGAACATCTCGCCCCCCAATTTGAGAAGCACCCGGCGATATCCTGGGCGGTCGGTCCCCGGGTCCGTCATCGGTGCTCGTCTCCTTCGGCGATTGATCATCAACATGGCGCGAGTGCGCAACACAAAGCGTTCTTATCCTGCCCTATCCGGAATACACCACGGCACAAGCCCCCGTTCAAGGCGCGTCCGGACGAACAGAAAAAGACCCCTCACACATTGAATCACAATGTGTGAGGGGTCCTTTCACTGGATTGAACCCAGCACAGGCGAAATCAGGCCTGGCCGACCTCGAAGCGCGCGAAGCGGGTCACGGTGACACCGGCCTCCTCCAGCTGCGCCTTGACGGTCTTCTTGGAGTCGGTGACCGAAGCCTGCTCCAGCAGCACGACGTCCTTGTAGAAGCCGTTGACGCGGCCTTCGACGATCTTCGGGAGCGCGGCCTCGGGCTTGCCCTCTTCCTTGGCGGTGGCCTCGGCGATCTCGCGCTCCTTGGCGACGAGCTCGGCCGGGACGTCCTCGCGGGTCAGGTACTTGGCCTTGAGGGCCGCGACCTGCATGCCGGCGGCGCGCGCGGCGGCCTCGGCGGCCTCGCCCTCACCCTTGTACTCGACCAGCACGCCAACGGACGGCGGCAGATCGGTGGCACGCTTGTGCAGGTAGACGGCGACCGGGCCGTCGAAGGACGCGACGCGACGCAGCTCGAGCTTCTCGCCGATGCGGGCGGCCATTTCCTGCACGGCCTCATCGGCGGTCTTGCCACCCAGGTCGAGAGCCTTCAGCGCGTCCAGGTCGGCCGGGCGGGCCTTGGCGGCCGCGGCGACAATGCTGTTGGCCAGGTCCAGGAAGTCCTGGTTCTTGGCCACGAAGTCGGTCTCGCAGTTGATCTCGACCAGGACGCCGTCCTGCGCGACGACCAGGCCCTCGGCGGTGGCGCGCTCGGCACGCTTGCCGACGTCCTTGGCGCCCTTGATGCGCAGGAACTCGACGGCCTTGTCGAAATCGCCGTCGTTCTCCTCGAGCGCCTTCTTGCAGGCCATCATGCCGGAGCCGGTCAGGTCCCGGAGCCGCTTCACATCGGCAGCGGTGTAGTTCGCCATCTCGGGCGAGCCTCCTTCAGAAAAGTTTGGGGGGAAACTGGGCAGCGGTGGTCACGTTGGCATGCCGACGTGACCACCGCTGATACAGCTGGTTACGAAACTCAGGCCTCGGCCGGGGTCTCAGCCGGGGTCTCGGCGGCCGGGGCCTCGGCAGCGGCGGGGGCGGCCTGCGCCAGCAGCTCCTGCTCCCACTCGGCGAGGGGCTCGCCCGCGCCGGCTTCCGGCTTGTCGTCCGAGGAGGACTGGCCCGCGCGGGCCTGCACGCCCTCGGCCACCGCGGAGGCGACGACCTTGGTCAGCAGGGCGGCGGAACGGATCGCGTCGTCGTTACCCGGGATCGGGTAGTCGACCAGGTCGGGATCGCAGTTGGTATCCAGGATCGCGATGACCGGGATGTTCAGCTTGCGCGCCTCGCCGACGGCGATGTGCTCCTTGTTGGTGTCGACGACCCAGATGGCCGAGGGCACCTTGGCCATGTCGCGGATACCACCGAGGGTGCGCTCGAGCTTGTTCATCTCACGCGTGAGCATGAGGATTTCCTTCTTGGTGCGACCCTCGAAGCCACCGGTCTGCTCCATGGCCTCGAGCTCCTTGAGGCGCTGCAGGCGCTTGTGCACGGTGGAGAAGTTGGTGAGCATGCCACCCAGCCAGCGCTGGTTGACATACGGCATACCGACCCGAGTGGCCTCGGCCGCGATCGACTCCTGGGCCTGCTTCTTGGTACCGACGAAGAGAACGGTGCCACCGTGGGCGACGGTCTCCTTGACGAACTCGTAGGCCTTGTCGATGTAGGTCAGCGTCTGCTGCAGGTCGATGATGTAGATGCCATTGCGGTCGGTGAAGATGAACCGCTTCATCTTCGGGTTCCACCGACGAGTCTGGTGCCCGAAGTGCGCGCCGCTGTCCAGCAGCTGCTTCATAGTTACGACAGCCATTGCTCCCGTATCCTTCTTTCTTTGCCGGTTGACGCTTCGAATCGGTGATCCGAAGCCCTGGCGCCTCCCGAACCGTCGGACCCGAGCCTCGAAGCCCGGGACCAGCCGACGATTCCCCGTTGCGAAAACAAGCACGGATGGCGCGCGAAGTCGGCCCATGCCAGGCACAGACCGCTCGATCAGTCTACGGCGTAGGGGGCCCGACCTCTAAATCGGCCGGACCCCGGCCTCCTGACCAGGAGAAACACGAGATGTCCACAGTGGGGAAAGTTATCCCCACTCGCCGGAGCGGGGGTTCCGACACGCCAGTCACCGGGACGAATCTCGACGGCATGAACCGTACCTCGATCACCACGACCATGCTCGTCCCCTTGGCCTTCGCGGCGGCGGTGATCACCGCCGCGCCAGCCCGGGCCGTGCCCGATATGCCCGATCCGGTGGCCGGGCAGTGCACCGGCTCGGTGTGCAGTACGCCTCGGCGGATCGACCACGTCCCGCCCGGCTTCTCGACCGCTGAGGTCGATCGACTGGTCGCACAGTTCGGGCCGCCGCTGGGGCAGCTGACGGCGGAGCTTGTGCCGCGCGTCGCGGCGGCGCTGGGCGTGTCCGTGAACGAGGTCAACCGCCTCATCGCCGAATTCGGCCCGCCCTTGGCGCAACTCGTGCCGCTCGCAGCTGAAGCGATACCGCGGGTCGCCGCGGCACTCGGTCTGTCCGCCAACGAAGTGCACCGCGTCATCACGGAACTCGGTGTCTCCGCCAACGAAGTGCACCGGCTCATCACGGAGCTCGGGCCACCGCTCACCCAGCTGGTACCGCTCGCAGCTCAGCTGGCCCCGCGGATCGCGGCGTCGCTTGGTCTTTCCGCGAACGAAGTGAACCGGCTCGTCGCGGAGCTCGGGCCGCCCCTGGCGCAGCTGGCAGCAGCCGCTGCGGCGCCACTCCATGCGGAGCTGGCGCCTCGGATCACCGCGGCACTGGGCCGCCCAGCTGCCGATATCGAACGCGTCCTCGCGGAGGTCGACCGATCGCTCGCCCAGCTGGCGCCATGGACAGCAGAGCTGGCGAGCGCCTTGATCGGGCCGGTCATGCCGCCGCCGCAGGATCAGCCGCCGACGGTGGATCATCCCACCGATTCGGAGCCGGACCCGCGCCCGACCCGGCCACGCATGCCGAAGGCTCCCGGGCCTCGATCGGCGCCCGGCGATCCCGCACCGGAAACTCGACAGGCGCCACGCCTCGTGCCGCGCTCAGGCGCGACCGACCCGAATGCGGAACCCGAAATCACCTGCCCGCCTGACGAATTCTGCACACCGGAGGAGATCGCCGTCCTGATCACGCTCTCGCGGAGAGCGCGCTGAAGTAATGCGCACCGACTCCCCCGCGGTCGCTTCGATGGAGCCGTTGGCGACCGCGGGCACCGATTCACCAATCGTCGGCCAGAGCCGCCGCCTGCGTGCCCGTTTGCTTGTGGCGACTCTGACCGGCCTGGCGGTGAGTTGGTCGGGCCTGGCTGAATCACCGGCGGCGGGAGCGCCAGCGGGTGAGTTCAGTTGGCCCCTTCGCCCCCGTCCCACCGTCGAGCGACGCTTCGAAAAGCCAGCGCGGAACTGGCTACCAGGACACCGCGGCGTCGACTTGGCGGGCACACCTGGCCAGCCGGTCCTAGCAGCCGGCGACGGAATCGTGGTCTTCGCAGGAGAAGTCGCGGGAAAGCCCGTCGTCTCGATCGATCACCCTGGCGGGCTACGCACAACCTACGAACCGGTCGAAGCCGCGACCGCCGTCGGCCGCCGTGTCACCCGCGGCAGCCCCATCGGCACTTTGCGGTCCGGCCACGAGGGCTGCCCAGCCCCCGCCTGCCTACATTGGGGCGCCCGCCGCGAGTCGAGCAGCCACAGCGCCCGCGAATACGTCGATCCCCTTGCATTGCTACATATTTCACCCATCCGCCTGAAACCCGTCACGACCGATAACAAGCGCTAGCGAGCACCGCTCGGCTAGGACGCGTCGCGGCCAGCCCGCAGCGGACCAACGCGGCCAACCCGCAGCGGACCAACTCGGCCAACCCGCAGCGGACCAAGACGTGCTGCGGTCGGATGCCATCGCGGCAACGGTGCGCTGTGCCGGGTGGGCGTGCGAGTAGTAGCTCGTTCGGGTTGCGGGGGGTTGTGGGCGGGATCTCGGTGGGCGGGGCTATGCGGTGGGGGGTGGGGCGGTGATGATCGGAGCATGGAGAACGTTGGTGGTGTGCCGTTTACCTATAGCGAGGTCGGCGCTACGCGGGGGGTGATGCCGGAGGGGTATCACCAGTTCCGGTTGCGGCGGCGGATCGGGCGGGGGCGGGAGTTGTTCGAGCGTGCCGGGGCGGAGATCTTGGCTTATCGGATACAGAAGGGGACCGGGGTTTTTCATGCGGCGAGTACGCCGACGGTGGAGGTGGGGACGGCGTTGACGGTGCGGCTCGGGGTGGGGCCGTTCGGGATCATGGCGCCGTGCCGGGTGGTGTATGTGCTGGATGAACCGGATCGGCGCGGGTTCGCGTACGGGACGTTGCCGGGGCACCCCGAGTCGGGTGAGGAGCTGTTCGCGGTGGAGTACGACGCCACCGACGACAGCGTGTACGGGCTGATCGTCGCTTTCTCCCGGCCCGGCGTGTGGTACACCCGGCTCGGCGGACCGGTGGTGCGCATCATTCAGCGGCTCTTCGCCGGCCGGTACATCGACGCGCTGCCGACCGCCTAGGAGCTCGCACACCCGACATGGCAGCGGATAGCACGGGTGTGCGAGCTCAGGCGGCGCTGGAGAGCGCCGATTCGAGTTGAGCCAGGCCGGCTCGGATGCGGGATTTGACGGTGGCCAGGCCGATGCCGAGTTCGGCGGCGACCTGCGGATAGCTGAGGCCGTAGTAGTAGGCGAGGATCACCGATTCACGCTGGAGCGGGGTGAGCGAGACCAAACCGCGCCGGACGCTGCGATATTCGTGGCGGCGCAGGACTTCCTCGGCGACGGTGTCCACGGGCGGGCCGTAATCGCCGACCGCCCAGGCCAGATCGTGGGCGACGGCGGCGCGTTCGCGGCGGACGCGGTCCACTGCCTGGCGGTGCGCGAGCGTCCACAGCCAGGTCGCCACGGAGCCCCGGCGCACGTCATAGGTCGCGGCGCTGCGCCAAACCTGCAGGTAAACCTCGTGACAGGTCTCCTCCGCGTAGCCGGGGTCGCGCACGATGGCCAGGACCCGGTGAAAGACGAGGTTGCGAGTGCGGTTGTAGAGCTGCGCGTAGGCGTCGCGGTCGCCGGCGCCGATGCGCTGCATCAACTCCGCGAGGTTGTCGGCTTCGCTCCGATGGACAGAACGGTGCCGGTAGCGGCGGGTGGAAGAGACGTGCGAGACCATGATGCCCCCATGGCTGCGAGATCGGTGTGGGAACCGACCATCGGGGGGCAAGGATGCTCAACGTCGGCGTTCGGATTCCGCTCCGGGGGCAGGGGTTTCGAAATCCGCCATCCGCCAGATTACCGAGCGGCGGACGCCCTTGCGAGTGCATTTGCGCGATCAGATCCGTAGTCGCAGCTCGACGATTCCGGTGGCGACCGCGTGCACGCTGATCCGGTTGCGGCGGGCGTGTGCCCGGATCAGCTTGTAGGCGGCGTCGGGAGCGATGTTGCGGGCGTTGGCGATCACGCCCTTGGCTTGTTCGATGACGATGCGCGCGTCGAGGGCGTGCTGCAACTGGTCGGCGAGTTGCTGCTTTTCGCGCAATCGGTCCACGGTGACCAGATGCCCGGAAGTCAACTGCGCCAGCAGCTCGCCCACCGATAGGTCCGGCGCGGCCCAGTCCCGCCGCTCGGCGGAGTAGATGCAGAGCGCGCCGAAGCTGAGGTCGCCGTGCCGCAGCGGAGTGCTGGCGACCGAGGAAATGCCGTGCTGCTCGGCCGCACTCGCGAATTCCGGCCAGACATCGAGGTATTTCCCGATCTCGGTGACGGTGACGGGCTCGCCGTGGCGCATCGCTTCCAGCGCGGGCCCGCGTGCCGCGTCGAGCTGGCTACGTTCGAGCTCGCCCAGCGGGAAGGTCGAGGCGGTGATCGCTGCCGGTTGTCCGTCCGGTAGCCCCAGACCGTCCCACACCCGCAGCACGGTGGCGCCGGTCAGTTCCAAAAGGTCGGTGGCGCTGTCGATCACGTGCTGGAGCACGGCGGCGGTATCGTCGGCGGCCATCAGGCGCGCGAGCTTCGCCAGTGCCGTCACCAGCAGCTCGCTGTCAGACATCCGAACCACCCCTGTACCGGCGAACCCTTGGTATCCGCCACGGAGATCCTGCGCCGCATCCTGCCCAACTCACCATGGTATGGACCAATGCGCCTCCAGCGAAACCTTCAGTTGCCGTGGGTATTCGGCGAATGTGCGTCGAGTGCGGCGGCGATCGGTAGCCGGCGCTCGATAATACGCTCGGCAACCTCGGACAATGAAAGGCCTTGGCGGGCAGCCAGAGACCGCAGCCGCGCATAGGCCTCCGGCGCGCCGACGTGCAGATGAGCGATCACCATACCCGCCGCCTGGTGGATCAGAACGCTGCCGCGCGGAGGCGTCAGCCAGCCTTTCGCTCGTACGGACTGTGCCGAAACCAGCTGTGCGGTCACCAGTTCCGCGAGCCGGCGGGCCGCCGAAATAGTGGACGGCGCCGCCATTTCAGGGTCCGGGTCGAACAGGTCGAGGGTGCCGAGCCGGGCCATGCCCAGCCGCAACGGCACCGAGACCATCGCCCCGGCGATCGATTCGCGTGTCATGGCGGCGGCGAATTCCGGCCACCGTGGGCAGGGTGTGGTGAGGTCGGGCAGCGGCACCGGCACTCCGGTGGCGAACGCGAATACGGCAGGACCGGCGGCCGCGACCGCCTGCAAACCTTCGATCCGGGCGGCGTCCGCGCCGGTCACCGACCATGGCCACAGACCGAGATGTCGTTCGCCGATGAGGATCGCGGCGCCGTGCACGGGCAGAATTTGCACGCACGCCTGGCACGCGGCGGAGATATCGCCCCCACCGAGTCGCAGTGCCGAGCTGAACCGCTCGGTCAGTTCATCGATCTGTGCCACGCCATCCTACGAACCGCTTGCGTTTGACCGGCAGCTCAGGATAGCCGAAATTATCCGAGTCTTGTCCTACAAAAGCGCTGCCAGCGCGTCTGCCTCGGCCCGCAACCGCCCGGCGCGGTCGAGGAGACCGCCGCTCTCGTATTCCGCTGCGGCGCTGCGCCGCTCGTGGATCTCCGCGCGCACGATCGCGGCGATGTCCCCGGCGCTCAGGTCACGACGCGGGACTTCGGCGCTACCGAGACCGGTCGCCGAGTCTTCGATCGCGCCCGCCCGTACCTCTGGGACCTCGACCGCCTCGGCATTGTCGATCGCGGCGAGCGCGGACCGCAGCGCGGCCGCGGCCACTCGATCGCGCGCCTTCATCGCCTCGGTCAGCGCGGCGCGCAGCCGGTCCCGCAGCGCGGCAGTTCCGCTCGCCGGGTCGTCGGCGGCACGGCCGGTCACCATCGGCCGACCGCCGAGCGCAGCGCGGGACGTCTCCAGCTGATCACGGTGTGACGATGGCGAAGTCGGGATCCGGCTCGTCGAAAACACCGACCAAGGTGGCCAGGCCCGCGGGATCGCCATCGATCACGATATCGCCGGCGGCGACCGCGACACCGAAGTCGGCGCCGGTCAGCAAGATACGGATGAGAGTGGCCCGAGTGAGCGTGAAGGTGGCGTCCGGATCCGACAGGGCAGCGCCGTCCGGCCGGTCGTAGTGCGTCAGCACACCGTTACCCAATTCGACTCGGTGCGTGCGGCTTTCATCGCTGATCCGCCATTCGGTGACCACCCGCAGGTCCCAAGCTTTGGGCCCGTCCACCCGCAGCGACAGCGCGTCGAAGATCTGATCGACGGACAGCGCGGACAGCATGGTCGGCGAGTTCGTCTTGGTGGGCGTGCCGAAGGAGCCGTAGCGGAGTTCGTAGGCGCCGCTGAGGTAGAAGTTGCGCCAGGTGGCGTTCTCGGCGCCGTAGCCGAGTTGCTCGAAGGTGCTCGCCTGCAGGTCGCGGGCGGCGCGGTTGTCCGGATCGGCGAAGATCACGTAGTTGAGCACCTGCGCGACCCATCGATAGTCACCCGCGTCGTAGGACTGCTGAGCCTTGCGCAGCGCCTCGTCCGCGCCGCCCATGAATTCCACGTGCCTGCGGGCGCTTTCGACCGGCGGGTGCTCCCACAGATGCGCGGGATTGCCGTCGAACCAGCCCATGTAGCGCTGGTAGATGGCTTTCACGTTGTGGCTGACCGACCCGTAGTAACCCTTTGTGTGCCAAGACTTTTCGATAGCGGGCGGGAGCTGGATCCGCTCGGCGATCTCGGTGCCGACGAAGCCCTGGTTCAGCATCCGCAGTGTCTGGTCGTGCAGGTAGGCGTACAGGTCTCGTTGCAGCGCAAGGTATTCCACCAGACGTTCGGACCCCCAGGTGGGCCAGTGGTGCGAGGCGAACAGAACGTCGGAGTCGCGGCCGAACAGGGTGATCGCCTCGGTCAGATACTTGGCCCAGACGTGCGGGTCGCGGACCAGCGCGCCGCGCAGCGTCAGCAGGTTGTGCAGTGTGTGCGTGGCGTTCTCGGCCATGCACAGGGCCCGGTGGCCCGGGAAGTAGAAATTCATCTCGGCCGGGGCCTCGGTGCCCGGGGTGATCTGGAAAACCATCTCGACGCCGTCGATGGTTTCGGTCTGGCCGGTGGCGGTGATGTCGAGGGTCGGCGCGATCAGCGTCACCGTGCCGAGCGAGGTGGTCTGGCCCAGGCCCGCACCGACCTGGCCGAGCGGCCCGCGCGGCAGTACCGCGCCGTACATGTAGGCCGCGCGCCGGGTCATCGCGGTGCCGGCGTAGATGTTTTCTGCCACAGCGTGTTCCAGGAATCCGGCGGGCGCCAGCACCGGGCAGCGCCCGGCCTCGACTTCCTCGGTGGTGGTCACACCCATCGCGCCGCCGAAATGGTCGACGTGCGAGTGGGTGTAGATCAGCCCGGTCACCGGGCGATCGCCGCGGTGCGCGCGGTAGAGCGCCAAGCCCGCCGCCGCGGTCTCGGCGGAGATCAGCGGATCGATGACGACGACGCCTGTGTCGCCTTCCACCAGCGTCATATTGGACAGATCCAGGCCACGGATCTGGTAGATGCCAGGGGTCACCTCGTAGAGGCCCTGCTCGATCACCAGCCCGGATTGCCGCCACAGGCTGGGATGCACCGAGGCGGGGCAAGGCTCCCGCAGGAACGCGTAGGAGTCGTTGTCCCACACCACGGTTCCGTCGGCGGTAGTGACCACCCCGGGCTCCAGCGCGGCGAGGAATCCGCGCCCGGCGTCCGCGCGATCGGCCTCGTCGGAAAACGGGAGTTCGGCCGCCGCACGCTGCTGCTGCGCGACGATGAAGCTGCTCGGCTCGGTCATCTTCATCCTCCTGGTGCTGGTCAGGGATTCGGCATGGCGGCGCCCAGGGCGAGCGCGACGCACGCGACGCCAACCACCGCGAGAGCCGTGGTGGCGACGGCGGCACGGGCATGGCCGTGCCGGCCTTCGTGCAAGGTGCGATTGCGGGCGTAACACAGCGCGGCCAGCGCACCCATGGCGATGGCCGCGGCCAGAGGTGCGACTTCGGCCGGTCGCCAGCTGCTGCCGACGGCGTGGTTGAGAAACAGTGCGGCGCAGACCATCGCGGAAACTGCGGTGCGGCGCCACGCCAGAGCGGTGCGCTCGGCCGCGAGCCCCGGATCGCGCGTCACTTGAGCAGTACCGCGATACAGGCCAGCACCGAGATGATGGCGATGCCTCCGGACAGGATCGGCACCATCACGGTGCGCGGCAGGGCGTCCCCGCGCCGCATCGCGGTACCGACCCGGCGCCAGTGGCCATACGCGCCGACCGCCACGATCACGGCGAGCAGGATGCAGCTCATCGCGAGCGCGCGGCGGAAGCCGGCGGTCTTGAAGGGTTGCGCCAGGGTGTGCACCGCGACACCACCCGCGAGCAGGCCGAGCGAGGTGCGTATCCAGGCCAGGAAGGTGCGTTCGTTGGCGAGGTCGAAGCGGTAGTCGAGTTGCGTTTCGGCTGCTACTGGCTGCGACTCGGGGTTCACCTCACCTCTCCATTCCGGCCGGGGATTTCACCCTAACGTCCGGAAGGGCCAAAGCCGGTGACCCCGCGGATCACAGCGGAGTGGCGTCCTGGAAGGTCATCCGCAGGCGGGCGATGGTCGAGCTCATCGAGGCGCGTTTGGGCAGTCCGAGGCCGGCCAGTTCGCGCGCCCACGGATGGTCGCCCAGGATCAGGTCGGCGCCGCCGACCCGGGCGTGCATGCCCGCGGGCTCCATCTCCCACTGGGTGCAGCGGGTGATGCCGTCGATGTGCGAGTAGGCGTCGAAGGAGGTGCCCGCGCCGCGCTTGGCGGGGGTGGCGAAGCCGGGGCGGACCGTGAGGTCGACCACCAGTTCGCCGTTGTGGTGCAGGACGCCGTGCCGGTCGACGCCTTCGTAATCCATGCGGAAGTCGGCGATCTCCTTGGGGAAGCCCCAGATTCCCCGGCCGGCGGCCAGGGTGAACTCGCCGTCGACCGGGAGCCGGTGGATGAAGACGCCCGCCTTGCCGCTCGCCAGCGCGCGCACGTCGGCGAGACCGCCGGTGGCCGTGGCGGTGTGGTGGCGGACCGAGAACGAGACGCCGAATTCGTGGTACGGGCCGAGGTCGCCGTCGACATACTGGACGAAGACCAGCGTGCACAGGGCACGATTGCCGGGTACCCGGATGACCTGCAATCCCGAGTAATCGATGGCGCGCTGTGCGGGATCGGCGGGGACCAGGTAGGACGCCATGAAGGCGCGAGCCTGCCGGATCTGGACCGGCATCCTGACCTCTTTGCCGAGCACGTTGTGCACAGCGCCTGCGTCGTTCACGAAGCCTCCCAAACTAGAACTCGTTTCAGAATAGGGGCCGTGAGCGCTCCTTCGAAGGCTTTCGGCTCGGGCCGCGCTCAGGCGCGCGGATGCGCCTGGTCGTGCACCTTCTTCAGGCGTTCGATGGAGACATGGGTGTAGATCTGGGTGGTCGCCATGCTGGCGTGACCCAGCAGTTCCTGCACGACGCGCAGGTCGGCTCCGCCTTCGAGCAGGTGGGTAGCGGCGCTGTGCCGCAGGCCGTGCGGGCCCATATCCGGGGCGCCGGGTATGGCCGAGATCACCTCGTGCACAACATCTCTGGCCTGACGCTGGTCGAGTCTGCGCCCGCGTCTTCCGAGCAGCAGGGCGCGACCGGACTCGGTGTTCGCCAAGGCGGGCCGGCCGTAGCGCAGCCACCGCTCGATGGCCTGATCGGCCGGGCCGCCGAACGGGGCCGAGCGCTCCTTGTTGCCCTTGCCCAGCACCCGGATCAGGCGGCGCTCCCGGTCGATGTCGTCGAGGTCCAGTCCGCACAGCTCGCTCACCCGGATACCGGTGGCATATAGCATCTCGACGATCAGCCGATCCCGCAGCGCCATCGGATCACGCTGCGCCGCACCGGATTCTGCCGCTTCCATGGCCTCGACCGCCTGCTGTCTGCCCAGCACCGCGGGCAGGGTGCGCTGTGCTTTGGGCGAACCGAGGCGCAGCCCCGGGTCGACGGCGAGGTGCCCATTCTTGGTCAGCCAGGCCGTGAACGTCCGCGCCGAGGAGGCCCGTCGCGCCATGGTGCTGCGCGCCGCCCCCCTCGCCGACTGCGCGGACAACCAGGACCGCAGCAACGCCAGATCCAGTTCCCGCACAGCCGAATCCGCGGCCCGCGCACACAGGTGCGCCAGCAGCGACCGCGCGTCGCCCAGATAGGCCCGCACCGTATGCGCCGACCGGTTCTGCCCGAGCCGCAGATACCGCTGATATTCGGCCAGCAGCGCGTCCAGGTCCTCAGGCAGTTCCTCCATACCGACCACCGTCGCGCGCCCACCCTTTCGTTGGCAAGCTCCCGCGCCGGGCCAGGACGATCCGATCAGCCACGCGCGCCGAGCAGCTCGGCTATGCGCGCCGCCTCGATGGTGCAGAACCGGAATTCGACCCGCCCGGACCGGTCCGCGTGGAAGTCTTCGGCGGCGAACCCGAAGAAGATCGTGTCCGCTCCCTCGGCCGCGACCTCGAGCTTCGCGACCTGACCGGCGAGCCGCGGGACGTCCAGGACTGAGCGGCCCTGTGCCCACACCACCAGCCGTTTGTCCGTCACTCCCACCGCGCCGGTCACGGTTTCCTTGCTCGCCGACGTATATCGCCACGGCGCGCGGTAATTGCGTAGCGTCAATGTCCCCGGCAACTCTTCGGCCAGCACCAGCACGCCTTCGGCCTCGAGTTCGGACCGGAGTTCCGCCGGCAATCGACCTGCCCGCCGCCGGGCCCACGCGAACAGATTCACGTGCCGAATCGTACTGCGCTACACCGAAAGCCAGATGTCATCCGGTCCCTTCGCCGCCATCCCTATCGATCAGACCTCCTTCGGCCCGAAGCGAGCCGGTACCAGCCACGCTCACCGACACCTACGAGCTCGGCCAACTCCAGCGCGGCCAGCGCAGCGCGCACGCTCGGCAGCGGCAGGTCGGTGCGCCCGGCAAGGTCGACGGGCAATCGGGAGCCGATTTTCGGCAACGCCGCGAAAACCGTCGCCTCGTCACCGCTGAGCGCATCCTCCGGCCCGGTCACCACGCCCGCCGTGCCCGGCAACGACATTCGCAGCGGGCCGGCTTCATCGATGACCTCGTCCGATCGAGTGACCAGCAACGCTTCCCCATCCCGAATCATGCGATGACAACCCACCGACGACATCGAGTTGACCGAACCCGGCACCGCCAACGCCGGACGTCCCAGTCGGCGGGCCCATTTCACGGTATTGCGTGCCCCACTCCGTAGCCCCGCCTCCACCACCAGTACTCCGTCCGCCAGCGCGGCGATCAACCGATTCCGAGCCAGGAACTGATGCTTGCGTGCGGCGGTTCCCGGCGCGTACTCGCTGACAATCATTCCGACCTCGGCGATCTGAGCGAGCAGCCGATCATGCTCGACCGGATACGGCCGATCCACCCCGCAGGCCAGCACAGCGATTGTCGGAGCCCCGTTGGCCAGCGCCGCTCGATGCGCCATCGCATCGATCCCGTAGGCCGCTCCGGAGACGATCGTCCACTGTTCCGCCGCAAGATCACTCACGATGTCCCAGGTCACCTGCTCCCCATATCGAGTGCTGCTGCGCGCCCCCACCACCGCCAGTGCCCGCGCAGTGACCTCGACCAACGACCCCGCCCCGCGCACCCACAACACCAGCGGAACAGCCCCATCCTGATCCCGCCCCGCCTGCAACTGCTCGAGCCCCAGCAGCCGCCACGTCGGCCACTCCGCATCGTCGGGCGTAACCACCCGCCCACCCAACCGCTCCATAACCTCCAAATCCCGCTCCGCACAATTCATCCCCCGTCGCCTCGCAGTCGGCCCCCGCAACGACTCCGGCAACGCACACTCCCGCACCGCCCGCGCCGCCTCCACTACCCCCACCGACTCGATCAATGCCGACAGCGCCGCACACGGCCCTTCAACCACCCGGGACAAATACACCCACGCCAACCGCCGCTCGTCGTCGACCACCCCGGGCAAATCCGCGCTCGAATTCGACTCCGCCACAATGAGCTCCGTCGGACCGCTCGAGAATCCGACCGGATGGCAACTTCCGGCATCAAGATCGACCACGCGCGCCCCGCTGCCTACCTCCCGCCCCACCCACGCCCCATGCACCGGGTGCCCGGCCATACGCACGGCCCCCGCCGTCCCGGCGTCCTCCACGGCCTCGCTCATGCGCTGACCTCGCCGACGCCGACATCCATCAGTCGCCGCACACCCAGCTGAACACTCGGGCCTCGTGCTCCTCCCACCATGGACTCCGCTGCCAGACAGCGAGGTCTGGCACCGCATGTGGACTTTCGTGCCAGAGGGCTAGCTCCGACAGCACATGTGGACTTCGATACCAGAGGGCTAGTTCCGACAGCACGTGCGAACTTCGATACCAGACGGCCAGCACCGACAACACGTGCGAACTTCGATACCAGAAGGCCGACGCTGGCATGGCATCCTGGGCTACCGCCATGTTCCTGCTGCGAAGCTGGCGCTAGGTTCAAGCGACGGTGGCTGTGTGGGCGCCTGCTCTGGTGGCGATCGGTGCTCATTGCGCACCTCGCTGGCGGAAGTTCAAGGCCAGCATGACGTCCTGGGCGGTGGGGATTTTCGCGCCGCGGAGGTCGCTGATGGTCCAGGCGACTCGGATGGCTCGGTCGGCGCCGCGGGCGGACATGCGGCCCATGCGCAGGGCGGTTTCGACCGGGGCGATGGATTCGTGGGGTAGGCGGAAGCGCTGGCGGAGGATGTGGCCGGGGACTTCGGCGTTGGTGGTCCAGCCGTCGTCGTGCCAGCGGGCGGCGGCGGCTTGGCGGGCGGCGGCTACGCGGGCGCGGACGGTGGCGCTGGGTTCGGCTTTTTCGGAGCTGAAGCTGGCTCCGGAGTGGGCGCGCATTTGGACCCAGATGTCGATGCGGTCGATCAGGGGGCCGGAGAGTTTGCCGAGGTAGCGGCGGCGGGCCATGGGGGCGCAGATGCAGTCGACGTCCCGGGCGGGGGCACAGGGGCAGGGGTTGGCGGCGAGGACCAGTTGGAAGCGGGCCGGGTATCTGGCGACGCCGTCGCGGCGGGCTATTCGGATTTCGCCTTCCTCCAAAGGGGTTCGCAGGGCCTCTAGGACTTTGGTGCCGATTTCGGCGCATTCGTCGAGGAAGAGGACGCCGCGGTGGGCGCGGCTGACCGCACCCGGACGGGCCGAGCCGGAGCCGCCGCCGACCATGGCGGCGGCGGAGGTCGAGTGGTGCGGTGCGACGAAGGGCGGCGTGGTGATCAGCGGCTGGTCGCCGGAGAGCAGGCCGGCCATCGAATGGATCGCCGTCACCTCCAGGGCCTCGGAATCCGACAGTGGCGGCAGGAGGCCCGGAAGGCGTTGGGCCAGCATGGTTTTGCCGATGCCGGGCGGGCCGGTGAGGAGCAGGTGGTGGCCGCCCGCCGCGGCTACCTCCAGGGCCCAGCGCGCTTCGTCCTGGCCGACGACCTCGCTCAGATCGCCGCAGGCGGGGGACGCGGACGGCAGGTCGCCGTTGGGCTCGAGCAACGTCCCCTCGCCGCGCAGCCAGGCGACCATGGTGCGCAGGCTGCTCGCGCCCAGCACCTCGATGCCGTCGACCAAACCAGCCTCGGCCAGGACCGGTTCGGGCACCACCACGGTCGGCCAGCCCGCGTTCCGGGCCGCGATCACCGCGGGCAGGATGCCACGCACGCGCCGCAGGCGGCCGTCCAAGGCGAGTTCGCCGAGAACTACGGTCTTGGCCAGCCGCTGGGAGGGCACAGCACCGGAAGCGTCCAGCACCGACACCGCCAAGGCGAGGTCGTAAACGCTGCCGACCTTCGGCAGGGTGGCCGGAGACAAGGCCAGGATGACCCGCCCGTCCGGCCACTTCTCGCCCGAGTTCGCGACCGCCGAGCGGACCCGGTTCCGGGATTCCTGTAATGCGGTGTCGGGCAAGCCGACCAGATGCACCGAGGGCAGACCCTGCCCGATGTCGGCCTCGATTTCGACGAGCTGACCATCCACCCCGGTGACCGCGACCGAGTGCGCGCGTCCGAGCGGCATCAGAACACCGCCTCGAGGTGTTCGACGACCGGCTGCTCGCCGGGCAGCAGCAGCACCGAGATCACGTCGAAGCGGACCTGGCGGTAGGGCCCGTCCTGTTCGTGCAGCCACAGCAGTGCGAGCTGCCGGATGCGGCGCCGCTTCCCGAAGGTGACCGACTCCTCGGGGCGGCCGAAACCCAAGCCGCGCCGGGTCTTCACCTCGACGAAGGCCGTGACCGTCGAATCCTGGGCGATGAGATCCAGTTCCCCGAATCGGCAGCGCCAGTTCCTGCCGACGATGGTCCACCCGGTGGCCTGCAAGTACTGCGCGGCCAGCTCTTCCCCGCGTGCGCCGAGCGCCTTGTTATCCGTCACCCGCACAGCGTGCGCGCCGACCGCGGCGGCGCCGTCGAGCCGACCTGGGGAAACGGAAAGGCTGTGGATAACCCTTCAGCTGTGGACTACTCGGGAAGCCGCAGGTCAGGCTTCTCCAGCTCTTCGATGTTCACGTCTTTGAAGGTGATCACCCGAACGTGTTTGACGAAACGCGCTGGGCGGTACATATCCCACACCCAGGCATCGCTCATGCGCACTTCGAAGTACACCTCGCCGTCGGCGTTCTGCGGCCGCAGCTCGACGGAATTGGCAAGGTAGAAGCGACGTTCGGTCTCCACCACGTACGAGAACTGACCGACGATGTCTTTGTACTCGCGATACAGCGAGAGTTCCATCTCGGTTTCGTACTTCTCGAGGTCCTCGGCGCTCATCGGCACATCATCTCGCATGCACCGCGTCGCTAGCCACTCGGCCTTCCGGCACATCCTCGGCCAGCACCGCGTCGGCGTACTCCAGCGCCGGATCGACGGGCACCAGTCCCGCCATTTCCCGCACATTGCGCCAGGACCGCCGGTGCTCGCTGCTGGGCCCGAGACGTTGCAATGCCTCGGTGTGCTCGGGCGTGTTGTAGCCCTTGTGCGCGGCGAAACCGTAACCGGGCAGACGCTGGTCGAGGTCGACCATCATCCGGTCCCGGGTGACCTTCGCCAGGATGCTGGCGGCGGCGATGCAGGCGGCCGCGGCGTCACCGCCGATCACCGGCAGCGACGGCGCGGGGATGCCCGGCACCCGGAAGCCGTCGGTGAGCACATAGCCCGGGGTCTGGCCGAGTCCGGCGACCGCGCGGCGCATGCCCTCGATATTGGCGACGTGGATGCCGATCGAATCGATCTCCCAGGCCGGGATGACCACGACCTCGTAGGCCAGCGCCAGCCGCTGAATGATCGGGAAGAGCTCTTCCCGGGTGGCCTCGGTGAGCTTCTTGGAATCGTCGAGCCCGCCGAGCCGGTCATAAGCCTTGGGGGCAAGCAAGCAAGCGGCGACCACCAGCGGCCCCGCACACGGACCGCGCCCGGCTTCGTCGACACCGGCGACCGGGCCTAGCCCGCTGCGGATCAGCGCCGCTTCCAGGGTGCGCAAGCCACCCGCCTTACGCATGACGACGCGCGGCGGCCAAAGAGTGGTGCTCCGGGTGTACCCCACGATCCAATTATCCTGCCGCCGCGCGCTTTCAGTTCGCCAGGGGTCTCAGTTCACCTGCGGGTCGATGGAACTGACCGGTCCGATCCGGCTCGGCGGCCAGATCTTGAACACCGCCTTACCGCGGACGTTGTCGACCGGGACGGTGCCCTGCAGCGAATCCGAGACGTGCGCGCGGGAGTCGGCGGACTGGTCGCGGTTGTCGCCCATCACCCACAGGTTGCCCTCGGGCACCTTGATCGGGCCGAAGACCCGGCCGGCCGGGTAGGTGGCGTTCTGCTTGCCGGGGAACCACGGGTAATCGTTCTTCACGTACGACTCGTCCAGCGGCTTGCCGTCGACCAGGATGCGGCCCTCCGCGTCGCAGCACTGCACGGTCTGCCCGCCGACCGCGATGACGCGCTTGACCAGATCGTTCTCGTCCGGCGGCACCAGGCCGAAGAAGGAGAAGAAATTCTGCACGCCGCGGATCATGGTGTTGTCCGAGCGGATCGACTGGTAGCGGGTGTTCCAGGACGGCGGGCCGACGAACACCACGACATCGCCCGGCTTCGGATCACCGAAGTAGTAGCTGAGCTTCTCCACGTAGATGCGGTCGCCGACGCAACCGGGGCAGCCGTGCAACGTCGGTTCCATCGACTGCGACGGAATCACGTACGGGCGGCCGATAAAGGTGACCATCAGTGCGGCGATGACCGCCGCGATCACGATGAGGATGGGCAGTTCCTGCCAGAACGGCCGCTGCTTCTTGGTCTTCTTGGCGCGCCGCGCCCTGGGGCTCTTCCGCTCTGCCCCTTCGTCGTCCGCACCCGACACCGACACCGACCCACTTTCGTCTGCCACGCCGAACAGAGTAGCCCGGCACCCTGTCTGACGGCGGGTGCCGGGCTACGAAGTTCTGCTGTGGCGACTGGGTCGCTATCGATTCAGCGCTTTTCCTTGATCTTGGCGGCCTTGCCGCGCAGGTCGCGCAGGTAGTACAGCTTGGCGCGACGGACGTCACCACGGGTCACGACGTCGATGTGGTCGATGTTGGGGCTGTGCACCGGGAAGGTGCGCTCGACGCCGACACCGAAGGAAACCTTGCGGACGGTGAAGGTCTCGCGGATACCGCCACCCTGGCGACGGATCACGACGCCCTTGAAGACCTGGATGCGCTCCTTCGAGCCTTCGATGACCTTCACGTGCACGTTGAGCGTGTCGCCCGGGCGGAAGTCGGGCACGTCGGTGCGCAGCGACTTTTCGTCGACGAAGTCAAGGGTGTTCATTTTCATCCTTTGTGATGTTTGCGCGAACAGAGGACCCTGGCGGCATTCCCTCGACACTGCTGAGGGCGCGCGACCGGTTCATGCTCCGAATTAGGGGGTGCTCCCGGGACAGAAATCTCCCCAGGGCAACCCGAGTATTGTGCCAGACCGCGCCGCGCCGGACGAAATCGCCCCCGGTCAGCACCCCCGATCCGGGCTCTGACCGGTGTCCGCGCGGTGCGGACGTTGCCGATGTCACACTCCGGTGGCCTGCGTCGTCGTCCCCGCAGACGAGCAGAGGAGAACAGGTGAAAACACAGGACCTGCTGGCGGGGCAGTTCGAGGGCTACCGGGGGCATCTGACCGCGGTAGCTTATCGGATGCTCGGATCGCTGACCGAGGCCGACGATGTGATTCAGGAGGCGTGGCTGCGGCTGGCGGGCGCCGATTCGGGGGCGATCGAGAATCTCGGGGGATGGCTGACCACGACGGTCAGCCGGATCTGCCTGGACCAGTTGCGCGGCCGCGCGATACGCGGCGAGGACCCGCTGGACACGCAGCTGCCGGATCCGGTGGTCCGGCGGGACGATCCGGCCGACCCGGAACATCAAGCGGTACTGGCGGATTCGGTCGGACTGGCGCTGCTGGTGGTGCTGGATTCGCTGAATCCGGCCGAGCGCGTCGCGTTCGTGCTGCACGACATGTTCGCCGTCCCGTTCGATCAGGTCGCCGAGGTCATCGGGAAGACTCCGACCGCGACCCGCATGCTCACCAGCCGCGCCCGCCGCCGGGTGCAGGCGCACCAGCCCAGCCCGGTCCCGGATCGCCCACGCCAGCGCCGGGCGGTCGACGCGTTTCTCACCGCCGCCCGCACCGGCGACTTCGACGCCCTGCTGGCCCTGCTCGATCCCGACGTGGTGCTGCACGGCGATTCCGGCAGCGGCCTCCTGCTGCTGCGCGGCGCCCCCGCGGTCGCCGGCCGCCTGGCCGTCTTCCAGCGCTTCGCCACCACCAGCCGGTCGCACCCCGTCCTGGTGAACGGGCTTGCGGGCCTGCTCAATACGGTCGACGGCGCGCCCATCTCGGTGATCGGGTTCACCGTCGCCGACGATCGGATCACCGCCATCGAACTGCTCTCCGACCCAGCCCGGATTGCCCGCCTCCAGCTACCGCCGGTGAGCGCGGGACCGTCAGTGCTCAGCGAATAGCGCGTGCATCTGATCGATCGCCTCTGGGCCATAGGCGACGGCTCCGACCGGAACCGCACCCTGGATCGCCTCGAGCACCCGCGCGGTCCATACCGGTCCGAAACCACCACACAGTTCGATCAACTGCACATCGCGGTCGACGAGCCGGCGTGCGACGTCGATCACCTGGCTCGGGTCGTGCACGCCGACGAATATCGAGCGGCAATCGGCGGTCTCGACGATCATCTCCTTCGCCGGATCGCTGCCGGCCGCGGTGTAGATGAATCCCCATGCGGTGAGTGCCATGTCGGTGCCTCTCGATGTGCGGTGCGGTCACTCCTGGTCCGGTGCGACCCGATCGCCGTCCAGCTGAACCGATCGCGGGCCCGCCTGTCCACGAGGCAACGCCGGAGGGGTGTGCGGCGGCGCCGCAGACACCAGGTCAGCGGCTATCTCGTGGTAGCGGGCGGCGGCGGAATCGGTGGCGTGCCAGACGAGCGCGTAGCGGATCCGCGGCGCGTCGGCGGCGAACGGCGTCCACGACAGCCGTCCCCCGGGCGGACGTCCCAGGCCGGGCGCAGCGCGAGGACATCGCCGCCGAAACCGAGTTCAGCGCTGAACAGCGCGCGGCGGGGGGAACTCGCGCGCACCGCGGTGGGCTGCCAGCCCGCCCGCGTCCAAGCCGCGCGCACCGCGTCGTAGTAGCCGGGCGCGGCGGACCGCGCGAACCACAACAGCGCGCTGCCGTCGAGGTCGGTCCAGCGCAGCGCGTCCCGCCCCGCCAGCCGATGATCGGCTGCTACCACCACACCCAACTCGGCGTCCGCGATGACCGCGTGGTCCAGTCCCGAGAGATCGGCGGGCAACAGCAGCACGCCGAGATCGAGAGTTCCGTCCCGCAGACCGGAAAGCTGTTCCGCGGTCTGCCTATCGACAACTTCGGCGACCGGATCATCGACGGCCCGCCAGATCGCCGCCGCGACGTGCGGCGGCGCTCCCGGCGTCACCGCGACCCGTAGCGCGCCGCCTTCCCGCACCGCATGGAGTCCACGTCCTGCCGCGGCCACGGCGGCTCGCGCATGCGGCACCAGCCGCAGACCGGCCCGGGTCGGGGTCATGCCCGCGGCCGTGCGCTCGAACAGCGCCGCTCCGAGCTCGCGTTCGAGCGCGATGATCTGCTGGCTCAGCGACGTCGGCCGGATGCCGACCACGTCAGCGGCCCGCGTGAGATTGCGCTCCCCCGCCACCGCGAGGAAATACCGCAACTGTCGCAACTCCACCCGACGACGCTAACGCACCTCAGCGGTCGGACTTGTGCTCCGGCGCGAACAGCGAATGCTCCGGGGAGAACAGCGGATGCGGATGCGGGGCCGGTGGCGCGGGAACGACCTTGCGGGCCAATTCCGCTTCGGCGGCGCTGCGGACGTGCTCGACATCCGGCTTTCCGGCGATCAGGTCCTGGATGAAGATCTTGGCGCGGATGACCGGCCGCCGGTAGCGGCGCTCGCGGACGATCGCGCGGTACATCAGGCGGCGGCGTTCGGCGTAGCGCCAGCGGGCCCAGGGCGCGCCCGGGCGGCTCAGGCGCAGCGCGCCGATCCACAGCAGCGGCGGAAAGAACATGCCGAACAGCCCGGTCCAGATCTTGCCCTTGGCGATGACGACGGCGGCCAGCATCAGGTTCGACAAGGCGATCACGGTGGCGACGGCTTTGGCGTCGGTGCCGATGGAGCTGCGGACGTCCCCGATCTCGAGAATCGAGAGCGGGTGGAAGCCGAGCAGGAGCAGACCGGTGACGGCGAGCGCGACGAACACCGCGTCGACCGAGGTGCGGCCCTGCTCCTCCCAGTAGACGTCGCGCAGGTAATAGATCAGCGCGAATTCGTCGAGGACCAGGGCGGCGCCGACGCCGAACGCGGCCGCGAACGCCGCCACGACCGGTTCGCCGCCGCTGTCGTACACCGCGATCAGCCCGAGGCCGGAGCCGAGAACCAGCACCACGCCGATGACCATGTGATGGATATGGGTGTCACCGGCGCGGAGGTTGCCGGGCCACCAGCGCACCTGTTTGCGGATCAGCCGGACGCTGATCCGAATGAACAGGAACCCGACGATGAACCCCAGCAGAAAGCACAGCAGCGGTAGGCGGCCCTGCGCGATCACATCGTTCTCGAGCCATCTGCGCATGGCTGCCTGCCAACCTCCCGTCTGGTGCGAACCTACTTACCGAAGCCTGCCCGGCGCAGCGCGTCGGCCATGGAACCGGTCGGCGCGGGCGTGCTGCCGCGCCGCTGATTGCCTTGGTTGCGATTCTGCTGCTTGCTGTTCTGTCCATTCTGCCGCTGCCGGTTGTCCTGGCCGGACTGGGCACGCGGGCCGCCGCCCCGATTGCCGCTGCCGCGCTCGGGCTTCGCCGCGCCGCCGGGCTCGTCGTCCAGGCGCAGCGTGAGCCCGATGCGCTGGCGGGCCACGTCGACCTCGAGCACCTTCACCTTGACCACGTCACCGGACTTCACGACCTCGCGCGGATCCTTGACGAAGTTGTGCGACATGGCCGACACGTGCACCAGGCCGTCCTGATGCACGCCGACGTCGACGAACGCGCCGAACGCGGCCACATTGGTGACCACGCCCTCGAGCACCATGCCGGGCTTCAGGTCGCCGACCTTCTCCACGCCGGCGGCGAACTCGGCGGTCTTGAACTCCGGTCGCGGGTCGCGGCCCGGCTTCTCCAGTTCGGAGATGATGTCGGTGACGGTCGGCACGCCGAAGGTCTCGTCGGTGAACTCGTCGGCCCGCAGCGCGCGCAGCACGCCGGTGTTGCCGATCAGTTCGGTGACGCCGCTACCGGTCTTCTGCAGGATGCGCCGCACCACCGGGTAGGCCTCGGGGTGCACCGCGGAGGTGTCGAGCGGGTCGTCGCCGCCGCGGATGCGCAGGAAGCCCGCGCACTGCTCGAAGGCCTTCGGGCCCAGCCGCGGCACCTCCAGCAGCGCCTTGCGGCTGCGGTAGGAGCCGTGCTGATCACGGTGGGCGACAATGGATTCCGCGACCGAGCCGGTGATGCCGGAGACCCGGGACAGCAGCGGCACCGAGGCGGTGTTCACGTCCACACCGACCGCGTTCACCGCGTCCTCGACCACCGCGCCCAGCGAGCGCGCCAACAGGGTTTCGGACACATCGTGCTGGTACTGGCCGACGCCGATGGACTTCGGGTCGATCTTCACCAGCTCGGCGAGCGGATCCTGCAGGCGGCGCGCGATGGAGACCGCGCCGCGCAACGACACGTCCATGTCGGGCAGTTCCTGGCTGGCGTAGGCGGAGGCGGAGTACACCGAGGCGCCTGCCTCCGAGACCACGATCTTGGTGGGTTTTTTCGCTCCGTCCGGCGACGCCGCCGCGATACGTGCGATCAGTTCGGTAGCCAGGGCGTCGGTCTCGCGCGAGGCGGTGCCGTTGCCGATCGCGATGAGCTCCACGTCGAACCGGGCGACCAGCGCGCCGAGCACGGCGAGCGACTTCTCGGTCTGGCCCTGGGGCTTGTGCGGGTAGATGACCTCGGTGGCGACGGCCTTACCGGTGGCATCGACCACGGCGACCTTCACGCCGGTGCGGTACCCCGGGTCCAGGCCCATGGTGGTGCGGGTGCCGGCGGGCGCGGCGAGCAGCAGGTCGCGCAGGTTCGCGGCGAACACGTCGACCGCGTCCTTCTCGGCGGCCTGCCGCAGGCGCATGCGGGTGTCGATGCCCAGGCTCACTTGGAGTTTGGTGCGCCAAGCCCAGCGGACCGTGTCCAGCAGCCAACTGTCGGCGGGGCGGCCCTGGTCGGCGATACCGAACTTGACCGCGATCCGGCCCTCGTAGATGGAGCGCTCCCCCGGCGCCAACTCGGTTGTCTCGGATTCGAGTTGGAGGCTGAGGATCTCTTCCTTCTCGCCGCGCAGCAGCGCCAGGATGCGGTGCGAGGGCAGCTTGGTGAACGGTTCGCTGAACTCGAAGTAGTCGGAGAACTTCGCGCCGGCTTCTTCCTTGCCCGGGCGCACCGTGGACTTGATCTGACCGCGATTCCACATCAGCTCGCGCACCTCGCCGACCAGGTCGGCGTCCTCGGCGAAACGCTCCACCAGGATGGCCCGGGCCCCGTCGAGCTGCTCGGCGCTGTACTGGGCGGGATCGGTGCCGGGGTCGTTGATCAGCGCGTCGGCGACCGGCTCGTGGCCCGCTTCGCGCGCGATCTGGGCCTTGGTGCGGCGCTTGGGCTTGAACGGCAGGTAGATGTCCTCGAGGCGGGCCTTGGTCTCGGCCGTCATCAGCTGACCGAGCAGCGCGTTGTCGAGTTTGCCCTGGCCCTTGATGGATTCGATGATCGCGCCGCGGCGCTCGTCGAGTTCGCGCAGGTAGCTCAGGCGTTCGTCGAGCTGACGCAGCTGCGCGTCGTCGAGGCCGTCGGTGACCTCCTTGCGGTAGCGCGCGATGAACGGCACCGTCGACCCGGCGTCGAGCAGCTCCACGGCGGCACGGACCTGGGTCTCGCGCACTCCTAGCTCGTCGGCGATCCGCCGCCCGACCGAAGCCAAGGGTGTGGGAGCGGCGGCGGAGGTGTCGGTGCTGTTCGACTCTGAACTGGCGATCTCAGGCGCTGTCGTCACGGCCGCCAACACTACCGCCGCCTCCTGACATACGACCTACCCCTGGGTGAACCCTTCGCCCGCAGCACCGTTGCCCGCGGCCGGGACCAGCGCCTTCGCCATTTCCCGCATCTCGGCTTTGCGTACTTTGCCGGTGACCGTCATCGGGAATTCGTCCACGATGTGGACATAACGCGGAATCTTGAAGTGCGCCAGCTTGCCCGCACAGAATGCCCGGATCGCGTCGGCGTCGAGCGGGGTCGCGCCCTCGCGCATCCGGATCCAAGCCATCAGTTCCTCACCGTATTTCGGGTCGGCGACGCCGATCACCTGAGCGTCCAGAATGTCCGGATGGGTGTAGAGGAACTCCTCGATCTCCCGCGGATAGATGTTCTCGCCGCCGCGGATCACCATGTCCTTGAGGCGGCCGGTGACCGCCAGGTAGCCATCGGCGTCCATCACGCCGATATCGCCGGTGTGCATCCAGCGGGCGGCGTCGATCGCGTCAACGGTCTTGTCCGGCTGATTCCAGTAGCCCAGCATCACCGAGTAGCCGCGGGTGCACAGCTCCCCCGGCTCGCCGCGCGGCACCGTCAAACCCGTTGCCGGGTCGACGATCTTGACCTCGAGGTGCGGGAGCACGCGGCCCACGGTGCCGGTGCGGCGGTCCAGGCTGTCGTCGCGGCGGGTCTGGGTGGACACCGGAGAGGTCTCGGTCATGCCGTAGCAGATGCAGACCTCCGCCATGCCCATACGGTCGATGACCCGCTTCATCACCTCGACCGGGCAGGGCGAGCCCGCCATGATCCCGGTGCGCAGACTCGAAAGGTCCGGCGTCGCACCGCCGTCGAGTTCGGCGAGCATGGCGATGAACATGGTCGGGACGCCGTAGAGCGAGGTGCAGCGCTCCGCCGCGACCGCCGCCAGCGTGGCCGCGGGATCGAAAGCGGGAGCCGGAATCACCACTGTCGCACCGTGGCTGGTGGACGCCAGGTTGCCCATGACCATGCCGAAACAGTGATAGAAGGGCACCGGCAGACAGATCCGGTCGTGCTCGGTGTACCCGCACAGCTCGCCGACGAAGTAGCCGTTGTTCAGGATGTTGTGGTGGCTGAGTGTGGCGCCTTTGGGGAATCCCGTTGTACCGGAGGTGTATTGGATATTGATCGGGTCGTCCATGGCGAGCGTGCCCGCGATCTCGCTCAGGCGGGCGGCATCGGGCTCATAGCGGACCAGCACGTCCCAGGCCACCGTGCCGAGGATCAGGACCTGCTCCAGCCCCGGGCAGTTCGGCCGGACCTCGTCGATCATGTAGACGTAGTTCGAGGACTTGAATTCCGGCGCGGCGATCAGCAGCCGCACCCCGGCCTGGCGCAGCACGTACTCCAGTTCGCTGGTGCGGTACGCGGGGTTGATATTCACCAGCACCGCACCGATTTTCGCGGTCGCGTACTGCACCAGGAACCATTCCGCGCAGTTGGGCGCCCATATGCCGACCCGGTCACCTTTGTCGATGCCCAGGGCGGTCAGGCCGGTCGCGAGCGAATCGATGGCGGCGGCGAGTTCGCGGTAGGTCCAGCGCCGGCCGGACGGAACGTCCACCAGCGCTTCCCGATTCGGATGCGCGGCGACGGCGCGATCGAAGTTGGCGCCGATAGTGTCGCCGAGCAACGGCGCTTCCGAAACACCCGACGCGTAGCTGGGCTGACCGGTAACCACTGGCATAGCTTGATCTCCTCCGCGGACCGACGCACTGTCCCCAACATGATGTGGCTCACATCGGTTTAGCACCACCCCTGAAAGGAGGGAGCAAGATCGTGCGATGATCGCCCGGTGAGACGCTCGGGGTGGAAAAATTTGCGGGTCGTGCTGGTGCTGGGATTGCTGACGGCGCTGGCGGGGTGTTCGGAGTCGGGTTCCGCGCTGGTCGGCACACCCGACGCACCGATCCTGGATCTCGGCGGGATACGCAAACTCGCGGTGGGGCCGCACGACGACATCAAGCCGACCGCGGACGGGTTGTACGTCGTCGCGGACGGCGAATTACGGGGGATCGATCCGCTGTCCGGCGAGCGGCGCTGGACGGTGCGGCGCGAGGGCCTGCGACCTGATCCGAAACGGATCTATCAGGCGGACTACGGCAAGGTCCTGCAGGTGTCCTGGCTCGATACGCCGGGACAGATCGCCTACGCCGCCGACACCGGGCGCGAGCTGTGGCGCACCGACTCGGAATGGTTCGAGCTGGACACCAAGGACGGCCGGTTCCTCCGGAACGACCCGCGGACCGGGGCCCGCGCCTGGGACCTCGACTACACCGCATTGGGTTGCGCCGCTGGGCTTCCCGAGGATTCGATCTACGTGTTCGAAAGTCGCGAGGCGGCGCTGTTCCGATGCCCCGTCAAACCTGGGCCGGAAAACTTCGAAGGCGAACAGCTGATCGGCGGGCTGACGCTGGACACCGGTGCGTTGATCTGGAAGCGAACGGTCCCCGATCGCCGCAGCTTCGCCCGATCGACCAACACGCTCGCGGTCGTCCTCTCCGGCGAGACCCGCGAGGTGATCGACAGCGGCACCGGACGCGTGCTGGGCTCGCGCACCAAGTCGGCAGCCGAGTGGCAGGTCACCATGCCCGACGGCGCGACCCTGATCATGGACAGCTCTACCGTCAAGGACAACAAGGATTTCCGCCTCGAGGAAGTGGACGGGCGGGAGCGCTGGCGCGCGCCGTTCCCGGAAACCGAGGAAATCCTGCTGGGCGGCGGCGCGGGCAATGTGGTGCTGGCGACAATGCGCGAACGCCGGGGAAATTACGACTGCTGGCTGCTGGCCTTCGACTTGGCGACGGGCGAGCGCACGGTGGTCGCCGGTCCCCGCGCCACCGGACAAGGGGAGAAGCCCGCATTCGAAGCGACCTTGCCGCAAACCATGATCGGGCACCCCGAACCGTGGGGCGTACTGATCAAATTGAAAGACGGCGAACTCGCGGTCATCCCCGCCGAGTAGCTCAGTCGGGCGGGAGCAGATCCGGGCGGCGCTCGCGAGTGCGCTGCAACGATTGTTCGTGCCGCCAGGCGGCGACCTTCGCGTGGTCACCGGACAGCAGAATGGGCGGGACGTCGAGGTCGCGCCAGGACACCGGGCGGGTGTAGCTGGGGCCTTCCAGCAGACCGAGACCTTCCTGCCCCGCCGCCCCGACGGAAAACGAATCCTCTTGGTGGGATTGCTGATTGCCCAGCACGCCGGGAATGAGGCGGACGAACGCCTCGGTCATCACCAGGACGGCGGCCTCGCCGCCGATCAGCACGTAGTCGCCGATGCTGACCTCTTCGACGCGGACGCGGCGGGCAGCGTCGTCGAAGACGCGCTGATCGATGCCCTCGTAGCGTCCGCAGGCGAACACGATGTGCTTTTCGGTGGCCCAGCGTTCGGCGGTGCGCTGAGTGAACGGGACACCGGCGGGCGTGGGGACGACGAGCAGCGCGTCGTCGGGACAGACCTCGTCCAGGGCGTCACCCCAGACGGTCGGCTTCATGACCATGCCCGGCCCGCCGCCATACGGGGAATCGTCGACAGCCTTGTGCACGTCGTGCGTCCAGCCGCGCAGGTCATGCACGTCGACCGAGATCAGGCCTTTGTCGATTGCTTTGCCCAGCAACGCCGTTCGCAGTGGCTCGAGGTACTCGGGGAAGATCGTGACGACGTCGAGTTTCATTCTGGATCGAGCAGACCCTCGGGCGGATCGATGACCACCAGCTTGTCCGCGATCGACACCGTCGGCACGATGGCGGTGACGAACGGGATCAGAATCTCCCGGTTGTCCTCGGCCGCCTTGACCGACAGCAGTTCGCCCGCGGCCGAATGCAGTACCTCGGTGACCGTGCCGACGAGCGTGCCGTCGGTGAGCTGGACGGTCAGGCCCTCCAGCTCGTGGTCGTAGTACTCGTCCGGATCCTCGGACGGCGGCAGGTCCGCGCTGTCGACGAAGAACAGGGTGCCGCGCAGTGCGTCGGCGGCGGTGCGGTCGGAGACGCCGGCGACGAACACCAGAAGCCGGCCCGAATGTTCCCGGGCCGACTCGATGGTGAAATCACGAACCTCTGTGGACCGCGGCAACCGCCCACGCAGGGTGTTGCCGACGGCGAACCGGGCATCCGGTTCATCGGTGCGGACCTCGACGACGAGTTCGCCGCGCACACCGTGCGACTTGGCGACCCGCCCTACGACGAGTTCCATCTAGGCGTCGGTGTCGACCACGTCGACGCGGATGCCCCGGCCGCCGATACCGGCGACGAGGGTCCGCAGCGCGGTCGCGGTGCGACCGCCGCGGCCGATGACCTTGCCCAGATCCTCGGGGTGCACATGCACCTCGACGGTGCGTCCACGGCGGCCGGTGATCAGCTCGACGCGGACGTCATCGGGGTTGGCGACGATGCCGCGAACCAAATGTTCGACGGCATCGGCGACGACGGCCGACATTACTCGGCGGCTTCGGTCTCGGCGGGCGCCTCAGCGGCGGCCTCGTCCTTCTTGGCGGCCTTCGACTTCTTGGGGGTGACGGCCTCGGCGGTCGGCGCGTTGTCGGCGGCGGCCAGCGCGGCGTTGAACAGGTCCAGCTTGGACGGCTTCGGGGCCTTCACCTTCAGGGTGCCCTCGGCGCCCGGCAGGCCCTTGAACTTCTGCCAGTCGCCGGTGATCTCCAGCAGACGCTGCACCGACTCGGTCGGCTGCGCGCCGACGCCCAGCCAGTACTGCGCGCGCTCGGAATCGATCTCGATGAAGGAGGGCTCTTCCTTCGGGTGGTACTTGCCGATGGACTCGATGGCCCGGCCGTCACGACGGGTGCGCGCGTCGGCGACGACGACGCGGTACTGCGGGTTGCGAATCTTGCCCATACGGGTGAGCTTGATCTTCACAGCCATGCTGATCTGCCTCTTTCAGTAGTTTGGTCACGGCGCAATTCAGCGACCCGCATGGCCTGCGAGCCCGGTTTCACGCTTGGAGTGCGTGACCGCCGCGCGGTACGTAACCGGAGACGGGCTGACACTTGTCCTTCGAAGGACGAGGGTTCATTCTGCCAGACGGGTTCACCGTCTCTGAAATCGGCCGTTGACCGGGGCGGCCGGCTAGGCCGTGCGGTAGCGCAGCAGCACCACTCCGGACTTGAACGACTTGGTTTCGACCAATCGCAGGTCGGGGGCTGCCTGTCCGTCCGCGAAGAGTCGCGCGCCGCGGCCGAGCACGACCGGGTAGACGAACAGTCGGTACTCATCCACCAGACCGGCGGCGATCAGGTCGTGCACCAGCGTGATGCTGCCGGTGCTGACGATGTCCTTGCCAGGCTGCTCCTTGAGTGCGCGGACCGCGTCCAGGTCGCGCAGCACAACGGAGTTCTGCCACTGCGGATCGTCCATCGTGCCGGAGACCACGTATTTGGTGATCTGGTTCAGGTCCTCGGTGATCCCGGTCTGGTCGTCGTCCTGCTCCGGCCAGTACCCGCGCATGTCCTCGAAGGTCACCCGGCCGAACAGCACCGCGTCGCAGGCCGCGGTGTGCGCCATCAGTTCGGCCAGGATGTCGGACTGGTCGTCGATGGCGTCGTTGCCGACGGTGAACCAGCCCGCGCTCGCGTCGATCACCCCGTCGAGGGTGATGTTCTCGGTAACCACCAGATCCCGCATCGCTGCGTCCTTTCCACGGAAACGTCTCTGCGAATACCGACGCCATCCGCGGGCGGAATTCATCGGTCCGGGCGGATCGGCTCTTCCGGTCCGGATTATCCACACGACCTATCTGAGCTGCGGATACTCGCCCCAGGTGCGCGAGCGGCCTGGTTCGGACCCGGCCGCTCGCGGTCTGGTTGTGCCATGAAGAAAATGCTCGCCACCGCCGCCGGTTTCGCGGCCGTCGGACTGTCGACCCTGTTCACCTACCCCGCCACCGCGCAGGCGGACTCCTACACCTGGGGCGCCATCGCCTACTCCCCGAGCGAACTGATCGCCAAAGCCTCCTGGAATCACTCGACAGCGGGGTCGGCGCAGTCCAGAGCCCTCTCCGCCTGCGGCAGATCCGACTGCCGGATGGCGGTGACCTTCACCCGCTGCGGCGCGGTCGCCCATTCGCGGGCCAACCGGCGGGTCTCCTGGGCCGAGGGCAATTCCGTGCGGCAGGCCGAAGCCAATGCCCTGCGCTACGCCGACTCCCGCATCCTGCGGTCGCTGTGCACCCGCTAGCGCAGCAGCGGCGCGAGCGTGCGCCCCGCTAGATCGACAGCGCCCGGTTCGTGGCCGTTGGTGACCATGTTGACGATCAGGCCCTGCACGCCGTGCGCGAAAACCCGGGATCGCAGTTGCTCGATCACCTCGTCGGGGGCACCCGCGAATTGGCGGTCGGCGGGCGAGTTCCTGCGTTGTTCCTCCGACAGCGAGGACAGGTCGACGCCATTGGCACTGAACAGATCCTGCTGCTGTTTGCGGGCCCGATCGCCGTCCTCGTCGATGATCAGAAAAGCGAGGAAGCTGACCTCCAGCGTCTTCGGATCCCGTCCGATCTCGGCGCACCGCTCCTGCAGTGCCGCCATCTTGCGGGGCAGTTCGGAGGCGTTGCAGATGATGTTGAGGTGGTCGGCGTAACGGGCCGCGAGCGCGAAGGTCTTCTTCTCGCCACCGCCGCCGAGCAGAATCGGCAGGTCGTCGCGGATGCGCGGCTCGTTCATGGCCTCGTCGGTGTGGTACCACTCACCGGTGAAGGTGGAGCGCTCGCCCCGCAGCATCGGATGAATGATCTGCAGCGCTTCGTCCAGCCGCTGGAACCGGTCGGTGAAGCTGCCGAACTCGAACCCATACGCCTTGTGCTCCATCTCGAACCACCCGGCGCCGATCCCGAGCACCGCCCGTCCGCCACTCACCACATCCAAGGTGGTGACAGTCTTGGCCAGCAGCGCCGGATTGCGATAGGTATTGCCGGTCACCAACGCCGACAACTGAATTCGACCGGTCGACGCCGCCAACCCGCCCAGCGTCGTATAGCTCTCCAGCATCGGATCATCCGGCGAACCGATCCCCGGCAACTGATAGAAGTGGTCCATCACGAACACGGTGTCGAAGCCCGCGGCTTCGGCTTCCCGGGCCTGCGCCACCACAGTCGGGAACAGATCGCGTACTGGCTGCCCATAGCTGAAGTTGGGCATCTGATAGCCGAGGCGAATGGTCACTTTCCCGACGATACGCGCGGCCGGCGAAAACGGCCTTACCCTGGAAGGACGTGAAGAATCGGTTCGGGGGAACCAGCTATGCAGATCACCGAGTTCAGCGTTGCCGGATTGCGTTCGTCGATCGTCGATCTGCGAACGCCGCGCAGTCCCTTGCGATTCCGGCTCGTTCCCATGGTCCATCTCGGGAACCCGGAGTATTACCGCGACGTGGCCCGGCGGCTGAGCGAATGCGACCTGGTCGTCGCCGAAGGGACGGACAATGCCAGTTCACTCGGCTTCGCCGTGGTGCTCGCGATGCGCCTGACCGGGCGGCGTGCGGCCTGGTCGCTGGTGCATCAGGACATCGACTACGCGGCCCTGGGCACGCCGACGGTGTGGCCGGAAGGGTCGGGCACACCGCGCCGCAGCTGGTGGCGGTCCGCCGCCAGCTGGCTGGATGTGCTGCTGATGACGCCGTTCTACACGGTCGTGATGATCGCGGGCGGGCGGGACTGGCTGCTGCGGCAGCGTTATGTGGTCAATGACGACACCGAGGTCAGAACGCGGTTCCGGTCGAAGGACCTGGTCGACGCGCGCGATCGGGTACTGCTCGACGCACTGGCCGGCATCTACGCCGAGCGCAAGGATCGGCCCGAGGTGGTGGGCATCGCCTACGGTGCGGGGCACATACCCGCCGTGGTCCGGGGACTGCGGCGGGAATTCGGGTATCGGCCGGTCGGTGCCGAATGGGTGACGGTCTTCGAGGACGCGAACCTGCATGTGCGGTTCTGACTATCGGTGACCGGTGACGGGGTTCGGCGACTTCACCACGCGACCGCGCAGGACGACCCACTGCGGGTCGGTGAGCATGGCCGGGTTGGTGCGCGGGTCTTCCTGGTAGACAACGAAATCGGCGGGGGCCCCGGACTCGATCGAGGGGCGGCCCAGCCAGGACCGGGCGTTCCAGGAGGCCGCGCCCAGCGCCTCGTGCGCCGACAATCCCGCACCGGCCAGCGCGGTGATCTCGTCGGCGATGCGGCCGTGGCGGATGGATCCGCCCGCGTCGGTGCCCGCGAAGATCGGGACGCCCGCGTCGTGCGCGTTGCCGACGGTGTTGCGGACCCGGCGGTGCAGATCGCGCATGTGGGACGCGTAGGTGGGGAATTTGCCCGCGCTGTCGGCGATCTCGGGGAAGGTGTCGATATTGATCAGGGTCGGGACCAGCGCGGTGCCGTGCTCGACCATCATTTCGATGGTGTCGTCGGTGAGCCCGGTGCCGTGCTCGAGGCAGTCGATTCCGGCGTTGATCAGCCCGGGCAGCGCGTCCTCGCCGAAGACGTGCGCGGTGACGCGAGCCCCGTTGGCGTGCGCGGCGTCGATCGCCTCCTTCAGGATGGCGTCGCTCCACAGCGGGCGCAGATCGCCCACGGAACGGTCGATCCAATCGCCGACGATCTTCACCCAGCCATCACCGAAACGCGCTTGCTCGGCGACGATGTCGGGCAGATCGCGTTCGTCGTCCAGTTCGATGCCGAGTTCCCGGATGTAGCGCCTGGGCCGGGCGATGTGCCGGCCCGCGCGAATGATCTTCGGCAGCTCCTCGTGCTCATCGATGAACCGCGTATCGATCGGCGACCCCGCATCCCGCAGCAACAGCGCACCGGCATCCCGCTCGGTCTCCGCCTGCCCGATCGCCCCGGCCCGGTCCTCGTCACCCCCGCCATACCGGATCCCGACATGACAGTGCGCATCGACCAGCCCCGGCACGATCCACCCCGCCCCACACAGGGTTTCGTCTCCCGCCAGCGGCTCGAACGACACCACGCCGTCCCGCACCCACAGGTCACGCACCTCGTCATCAGGGAGAACCACACCACGCAGATGCACAGCAACCTCCTGGACGTCGTCGGCAGCATCCAACCTACCGCCCACCTCGTTGGTTGGTCAGGCTTCCGGCTCGACCGTGGTGATGTCGGCGCGGGAGCGGCAGACTGCGCGGACGGCGGCCAGCCCGGCGGCGATCGAGGGGTGTGTGCTGCTGCCGCGGCGGACGAAGGCGACGTGGCGGCGGCTTGGGGCGGCGGGGCCGTGCAGGCGGACTCGGACCACGTCGTGTTCGGCGGGGAGATAGGCCAGGCGCGGGATCAGGCTGATGCCGAAACCGCGGGTGACCAGGGACGATATGCCGATCCAGTCCATGCCGCGGTGTACCACGCGGGGCGTGAAACCGGCTGCGGCACAGGCGCTCAGCTGCAACTGGCAGTGCGCTACTCGGTCCGGAGCACCGATCCATTCTTCTTCGGCGGCCTCCGCGAGTTCGACGCTGGTGCGACCGGCCAGCCGGTGCCCGACCGGAACCAGCAGGTCCTGGGGTTCGTCGGCGAGCGGGTGCTGTTCGAAGCGGGGGTCGGCCGGGGAAGGCCCGTCAGCGGCCGGGATGACCACACCGATATCGGTATCCCCGGCCAACAGCAGGTCGAAGCAGTGCCGGCTTTCGTCTTCGTTGATCTCCAGTGCCAGCCTCGGGTGGTCGGCCCGCAGCAGCGCCGCCGCCGGGGCCACCAGTGCCACCATCGCGGTCGGCATCGCACTGATTCGCAGCACGCCCGCCAGGTCGGCCCGATGGGTGGCGAGGTCGGCGCGCGCTCGCTCCGACTGGGCGAACAGCTCGTCCGCGTGCCGCAGGAGAGTGTGCGCGGCAGCGGTCAGCTGAACCCGTCTGCCGACCTGTTCCAGCAGGACCACATCCAAATCGTGCGCGAGCTGGCGCAATTGCTGCGACACCGTAGAAGGCGTGAGGTGCAGCGCCGTCGCGGCCGCGGTGACCGTGCCGTGTTCGCGCAGCATCCGCAGGGTCTGCAAACGCGGGTCGATCATGCTGCTATTCAACACGATTCAGTGCGGAATCTTTTGATGGATTCACACATCCACTCGACGAATACTTCGACTATGCCCCCTTCACCCCTGACCGAGAACCCCACCGCCGAGTCCCTGACACGATGCCGCCGCTGCGGCCGGACGATCGAACAACCCCACCCCTCGGTCTCCTGCCACCGCACCTCCGAAGGCACCATCCGCTACACCCGCTGCTCCTGCGGCATGGCCCAGATCTGGCTCCGCCCAGCCCACTACGCCCCCGCCGAAATCCTGCACCGCTGACCCGGCAGCAGCACCGGACGAGGTCATCCGGACCTGGTGGCGGCAGCGCCCGAGTAACCCTTGTCACCGGCTCCGGCTGACCTTGGACCGCGCGCCCTCGGCCGTGCGACGATCACGCCATGGAAACGCTGCACATCGCCCCTACCGCGTCCGCGGGCGCCAGTCTGCGGATCGCGATCAGGGATGCCGGACGCTCCGACGAGGTCTTGGCCTTTCACGACGACTTGACCTGCGGGCCGATCGCGCCCTTCGACCCCGCCACGCGGGCCGGGTGGTGGCAGCGCTTCCACGGCGACCAGGCTGTCTCCGAGGCCGGGTTGGCCGAGTTCTGGCAGCGCCTGGACGCGGCCGGGGATCAGCACCTGGTGGTGTGGTTCGGCCGCGAATCGGCGCGCGAGGCGATCCTGCTGCGGGCGCTGGTGAGCCACTTGGGCGGCCGGCCGATCGGCCTGATGGACGTCACCGATCTCGAGCTACCCCGGCGGCACCTCGCGGGCGGCGAAACCTATCGCGCGCAATCGGTTTCGGTGGTCCGAGAGGATTACCTGGTACCGCTGGTCGGCAAGCACCGCCGGCTCAAGGAGGCGGAACGCACTCGATGGCAACACGAATGGCGTCAGCTGCAAGCCGAGAACGCCGGCTTCCGGGTGGTGACCTCGACCGGTGTCGCCTCCGTGCAGGCGGATCACTTCGACCGATTCCTGCTCGACGAAGCGAGCACGGACTGGACCCGCATCAGCGAGGTCGTCGCACGCGTCGAGGGCAAGGGCCCCTACCAGCAAACCGGAAACGCGATGTTGAACAAGCGGGTGATCGACCTGGTGGCCTCCGGCGCACTACTCGCCGACGGCGACCCCGCGGACCCGCGCACGACCAAGGTCCGCGTTTCCTGACCACGATGCCTGCGACCGCCACCGGCCGCAGGCATCGAGTGCTTACTTCTTCGGGAACTTCAGCTTCGAGAGGTCGAAGCCTTCCAGGCCCGGGGGGAGTTGGTCCAGGCCGGGGGGCATTTCGGAGATGTCCGGCATACCCGCGGGCATGCCGCCGGGCAGACCCGGCATGCCCGGGAAACCACCGCGCATCTTCGGCGGGGTGGGGCCGCGGCCGCCCTTCTTGCCCTTCTTGCCGCCCTTTTTGTTGTTGCGGCGGTTGTTGCCGCCGGGCAGGCCCATCTGACGACCCATCATGGTCATCATCTTCTTGGCTTCGAAGAAGCGGTCGACGAGCTGGTTGACCTCGGAGACCTGGACGCCGGAGCCGTTGGCGATGCGGAGGCGGCGGGAGGCGTTGATGATCTTGGGGTTGTCGCGCTCGGCGGGAGTCATGCCGCGGATGATGGCCTGGACGCGGTCGAGTTGTTTGTCGTCGACCTGGGCGAGCATGTCCTTCATCTGGCCGGCGCCGGGGAGCATGCCGAGCAGGTTGCCGATCGGGCCCATCTTGCGGATGGCCAGCATCTGGTCGAGGAAGTCCTCGAGGGTGAGCTCGCCGCTGCCGATCTTGCGGGCGGCTTCCTCGGCCTGCTTGGCGTCGTAGACCTGTTCGGCCTGCTCGATGAGGGACAGCACGTCGCCCATGCCGAGGATGCGGGACGCCATCCGGTCGGGGTGGAAGACGTCGAAGTCCTCCAGCTTCTCGCCGGAGGACGCGAACATGATCGGCGCGCCGGTGATCTCCCGCACCGACAGCGCCGCACCACCGCGGGCGTCACCGTCGAGCTTGGTGAGCACGACGCCGGTGAAGCCGACGCCGTCCCGGAAGGCCTCGGCGGTGTGCACCGCGTCCTGGCCGATCATGGCGTCGAGTACGAACAGCGTTTCGTCGGGCTTGACGGCATCGCGGATGCCCGCGGCCTGCGACATCAGCTCGGCGTCGATGCCGAGGCGGCCTGCGGTGTCGACGATCACGACGTCGAACTGCTTGGCCCGGGCCTCTTCGATACCGGCGCGCGCGACCTCGACCGGGTCGGCCGCGGAGATGCCGAGCGGATTCTCGCCGCCGCCGACGGAGGTGCCGGGATGCGGTGCGAACACGGCCGCGCCGGCTCGTTCACCGACCACCTGCAGCTGCGTGACCGCGCCGGGGCGCTGCAGGTCACAGGCTACGAGGAGCGGGGTATGTCCTTGGCCCTTCAGCCATTTCGCGAGCTTGCCCGCGAGGGTGGTCTTACCGGAACCCTGCAGACCGGCGAGCATGATGACCGTGGGCGGGGTCTTGGCGAAGGCGATGCGGCGGGTCTCGCCGCCGAGGATGCCGATGAGCTCCTCGTTGACGATCTTGACGACCATCTGCGCCGGATTCAGCGCCGCGGAAACCTCGGCGCCCTTGGCGCGTTCCTTGATCTTGGCGATGAATCCGCGCACCACGGGCAGCGCGACGTCGGCTTCGAGCAGCGCGAGCCGGATCTCGCGACAGGTGGCGTCGATGTCGGCCGGTGACAGACGCCCCTTACCGCGCAGATCCTTGAGGGCACCGGTTAGCCGGTCGGACAGTGATTCGAACACCGATCGCGCTCCTGAATCTCTACGGGGGTTCGGACGTCAACCACCCCAGAGTAATCGGAGAACGCCGGTGATCGCGCACGGGGCGCGGATCAGTCCAGCGAGCGGCGACGCGGTTTGGCGGTCTTGCGGTAGTCGTGATTTTCCGCACCCACCATGAAGATGGCTTCGCGGCCGGTGAGGCCGAGTTCCAGGGCGAGGTCGTCGAGCAGGGCGTAGTCGGCGTCGGTCGGGGCGTCGGTGCAGGCGGCGGTTACGGCAATGGTCATCGCGGTCACAGCCTGCTGCCCGGTGAGGGTGCGGCCGGGCAGCCAGGAGACGACCCAGCGGTCACCGCCGACACAGCGCGCCATGTGCGTTGTCTCGTTGCTCGTCATCATCGACGCCGAAACGACTTCAATTGCCACCGACCTGCTCCCCTCACGCTCGCGATAGCCAGACGCTCTGATACTAGGGCGCGGGACGAGCACCTGCCTACGGGTTCCAGCAAATTGCGTGCAACGGTTTGATAGCGTGGGCCGTTTTATGTGGCGGCGGGCTCCTCCGGCCGCTTCGGCGCGGGGCGCGGGACCACTTCCATGACCGCCTTTTCGATGGTTTCCCGGCGGCCCGGGCCGTCTTCGGGCCCGAGTTCCAGGCAGAACGCGTCCACCACCGCCGAACCCATGGTCACCACCTTGGCCCAGCGCACATTCGCGTCGCAGGCCGCGAACGCGGCGGCCAGCCGGCTGAGCAATCCGATCCGGTCCTCGGCGCGCAACTCCAGCAGCAACTGCCCGGGGGTACTGGTGTGCGACCAGATCAGGCGCGGCTCGGCCTGCGCGTAGGGACTCGGGCTGATTCCGGCGTCGCGTTCCCGCTTCGCCAGCAGCGCGGGCAGATCGAGATCGCCCGCGATGGCGCGGATCAGTTCCTGGCGCAGCAGACCGGGGTCCGGCGGATCGCCGAACTTCGGTGCGACCACGAAGGTGTTGATCGCCGACTCCCCCGCGCCGCCGACCGCGGCCGACAGCACGCGCAGCGAGTGCAGGGCGAGCACGCCCGCCGAATCCGACAGCAGCCCTGGGCTGTCCGGCGCGATGATGGTGACGACGTAGGTGTATTTGCCGTCGGCGGGCCGCAAATCGATGTGCACGCCACCGGATTCGGCCTTGGCGATCAGCTCCGGCGCGATCGGTTCGGGTGTCGGGAGTTCTTCGCCGCTCAGCACCAGACGGCAGCGGCGCACCAGATCACCGATGAGCGAGGCCTTCCAATCGCCCCACACGCCAGGGCCGGTGGCGAGCGAATCGGCTTCCGCGAGGACGTGCAGCAGTTCCAGCAGCTGGATGTCGCCGTCGAGCGCGTCGACGACGTATCGCACGGTCCCGGGGTCGGCGAGATCCCGCTTGGTCGCGGTGTCGGGCAGCAGCAGATGGTGCCGCACCATGGCGGACAACGTGCGAACGTCCTGCGGCCACAACCCCAGCCGGCGGCCGATGTGGGTGGCCAGTTCCGCGCCGACCACACTGTGGTCGCCGGCGCGGCCCTTGCCGATGTCGTGCAGCAGCGCGCCGAGGGCGAGCAGGTCCGGGCGGGCGACCCGGGTGCTCAAAGCGCTTGCGTAAGCGACGGTCTCCATCAGATGCCGGTCGACGGTCCAGGTGTGCATGGCGTCGCGCGGCGGAAGATCGCGCACCGCACCCCATTCCGGCAGCAGCCGCCCCCACAATCCGGTGCGGTCCAGCGCCTCGATCGCGTCGATGATGCCGCGGCCGGAGCCGAGCAGCACGAGCAGATCGTTCAACGCGTCCTTGGGCCATGGCTCGCGCAGTTCGGGCGCGTCCTCGGAGAGCCGGTTCAGCGTGGTCGCCGACATCGGCAGCCCGGTCTGCGCCGAGGCCGCCGCGACCCGCAGGATCAGCCCGGGGTCGCGCTGTGGCCGCGCGTCCCGGGCCAGCACCACCTCGCCCGCGTGCTCGACCACCCCCTCATCGAGTGGTCGGCGCACCGGCATCCGGCGGAGCCGGGCCAGGCCGCGGCGCGGCAGCGCGTTGGCGGCGGTGCGCAGGCCGACATCGACCGAGTAGCTCACCGTGCGCGCCGAATCGCTCAGCGTGCGCGCCAGATCGAAACGGTCGCCGATGCGCAGGGCGCCGCCGATCTCGTCGGCGTCCTGGGCCCGGAGTTGATCGCGAGCCCGCCCCGCCACTCGATGCAGCTCCGTGCGAACATCCAGCAAACGTCGGTGGGCGGTCTTCAAGCCGCCACCCGGCACATCCGGACCGAGCCCCGGCATGGCATCGGTCAACTGGGCGATAGCCAGCGCGTCCAGCAACTGGATGTCCCGCAACCCGCCGCGCCCGTTCTTCAGATCGGGTTCGGCGCGATGGGCGATCTCCCCGCTGCGCTGCCAGCGGGCTTCGGCCTGGGCGATGAGCTCGTCGAAACGACCGCGGATCCCGGTCCGCCATTCCCGGCGCACCCCGCCGATAAGCAGGTTGCTCAGCTCGGCGTCCCCGACGATGTGCCGGGCCTCAAGCATGCCCATGGCCGCGATCAGGTCATCCGCGGCCACCCGCAGCGCCTGCGGCACGGTCCGCACGCTGTGGTCGAGCTTGATATGGGCATCCCAGAGCGGATACCAGAGCTGGTCGGCCACCTCGGCCACCCGGGCCGCGTCGACATTGTCGTGCAGCAGCACCAGATCCAGATCCGAGTACGGCAGCATCTCCTTGCGGCCCAGCCCGCCGACGGCCACCACGGCCAGGCCGCTGTCGGCGGTGATGCCGAGTTCGGCGCCCTTGGTGGTCAGCCACAGTTCGTACAGATCGACCAGCGCCGCCCGCACGGCCTCGGAGTCCAAGCGCGGATTTCGGGGCACTCCCCCGTCGAGCAGTTGTTTCCGTGCCGCGACCAGTTCGGCCGCTCCATTCGACTGACCCACAACCCACCACCTGTGTGCGCAATGCGGGCGGCCCCGCCCCGACCGGAAACCGGTAGGAGCGAGGCCGCCGCTCGATTGTCGTTCTGGTCTTACAGAGCGTCGGTACCGCGTTCGCCGGTCCGGACCCGGATGATCGACTCGACCGGGGTGACCCAGACCTTGCCGTCACCGATCTTGCCGGTGCGCGACGCTTCGACGATCACCTCGACGACCTTGTCGACCGAGGCGTCGTCCACGACGACCTCGACGCGCACCTTGGGCACGAAGTCGACCGAGTACTCGGCGCCGCGGTAGACCTCGGTGTGACCCTTCTGCCGCCCGTAACCCTGCACCTCGCTGACGGTCATGCCGAGCACGCCCGCCTGCTCGAGTCCGGTCTTGACGTCCTCGAGAGTGAACGGTTTGACGATTGCGGTGATCAACTTCATGGTCGTCATGCCTCCTTGACGAGCGAGCTCGGGACCGAGCTGGCCGAGCGTGCCGTGCCACCCACAGCAGCGAAATCGTATGCGGTTTCCGCGTGCTCGGACTCGTCCAGGCCCACCGACTCGCTGTCCTCGCTGGCGCGCAGCCCGATCGTGAACTTGATGAGGTAAGCGATCACGGTAGTCGCGACCAGCGAGTATGCGAGGACGGCGAACGCTCCGACGGCCTGCAGCTTCAACTGCTCGATGCCACCACCGTAGAACAAGCCCTTGACCGCCGCCGGAGCTTCCTCGGTCGCGACCAGGCCGACCATCAGGGTGCCGACCAGACCGCCGACCAGGTGCACGCCGACCACGTCGAGCGAGTCGTCGAAGCCGAAGCGGAACTTCAGGCCGACCGCGAGGGCGCAGAGGGCGCCGGCGACCGCGCCGATGGCGATGGCGCCGACCGCGTTCACCGAGGAACAGGCCGGAGTGATGGCGACCAGACCGGCCACGATGCCCGAGGCCGCGCCCAGGGAGGTGGCGTGTCCGTCACGGAACTTCTCCACCAGCAACCAGGCCAGCATCGCGGTGCCGGTGGCGACGGTGGTGGTGAGGAAGGTCGCACCCGCGGTGGCGGTGGCGCCGACGGCGGAACCGGCGTTGAAGCCGTACCAGCCGAACCACAGCAGACCGGCGCCGAGCATCACGAACGGCAGGTTGTGCGGGCGGAACGGCGTCTTCGGCCAGCCCTTGCGCTTGCCGAGCACGACGGCGAGCACCAGACCGGCGACACCGGCGTTGATGTGCACCGCGGTACCGCCAGCGAAGTCGATCGCCTTGAGGTTGTTGGCGATCCAGCCGCCCGACTCGGCGGTGATGCCGTCGAAGGCGAAGACCCAGTGCGCGACCGGGAAGTACACGACCGTCGCCCAGATACCGGCGAACAGCAGCCACGAGCCGAACTTGAGGCGGTCGGCGACCGCGCCCGAGATGAGGGCCACCGTGATGATGGCGAACATGAGCTGGAACGCGACGAACACCGGTAACGGAATCGTGCCCGCCAGCGGTACCGCGGTCTCGACGTCGGCCAGCACGTTGGACTGGTCGGCGCCGCCGAAGATCTGCTTCAGGCCGAAGTATTGAGCTGGGTCACCGAAGAAGTTGCCCTTGTCGTCACCGAAGGTCATCGAGAAGCCGTACAGCACCCAGAGGATGGAAACCAACCCCATGGCGCTGATGCTCATCATGATCATGTTCAGCACGTTCTTGCTACGGACCATGCCGCCGTAGAAAAACGCGAGTCCGGGTGTCATCAACAGCACGAGTGCTGAGCTGGTCAGCATCCATGCGGTATCGCCGGCGTCCGGCGCGCCGATTACGGGAAATGCCACCTTGAAGTCCTCCTCATCTCGGGCCCAGCCGACTTACGGCGATATGGACCTGAACAGAAAGGTTCCTCACTCGGTGTTTCATCTGGCGTGCCGCGAGGTTTCGCGGGCGTGAACGGATGAGCCAGTTGTGTTGCATCTACGTTTCATAGTGCCGACCACTCACAAAAGCCCAGGTGTGAGGGTTGGCGAGTGGCTAACGATCGGTAATCGGTCAGCCCAGCAGCGCGTCGACGAACGCGCCCGGTTCGAACGGGGCCAGATCGTCCGCGCCCTCACCGAGCCCGACCAGCTTCACCGGGACGCCGAGTTCGTGCTGCACCTGGAAGACGATGCCGCCCTTGGCGGTTCCGTCCAGCTTGGTGAGCACGACGCCGGTGATGTCCACCACTTCGGCGAACACCCGGGCCTGCATGAGGCCGTTCTGGCCGATGGTCGCGTCCAGCACCAGCAGGACTTCGTCGACTTCGGCCTTCTTCTCGATGACGCGCTTGACCTTGCCGAGCTCGTCCATCAAGCCGGTCTTGGTGTGCAGGCGGCCGGCGGTGTCGACGAGCACCACGTCGACGCCGCGGTCGATGCCGGCGCTGACCGCGTCGAACGCGACGGCGGCCGGGTCGGCGGCTTCCTTGCCGCGCACGGTCTCGGCGCCGACCCGCTCACCCCAGGTCTGCAACTGATCGGCGGCGGCGGCGCGGAAGGTGTCGGCCGCGCCGAGCAGTACGCGGCGGCCGTCGGCGACCAGCACGCGGGCGAGCTTGCCGGTGGTGGTGGTCTTTCCGGTGCCGTTGACGCCGACGACCAGCAGGACCGACGGATGGTCGTCGTGCGGCAGGGCGCGCACCGAGCGGTCCAGGTCCGGTCGCAGCGCTTCGATCAGCACCTTGCGCAGGATGGCGCGGGCTTCCTCGGGGCTGCGCACGCTGTGCGCGGCGATCTCCTCGCGCAGGCGGGTCACCACGGACGCGGTACTGGCGGTGCCGAGGTCGGCGAGGACCAAGGTGTCCTCGATCTCCTCCCAGGAGTCCTCGTCCAGGTCACCGGCGCCGAGCAGGCCGAGCAGGCTCTTGCCCACCGCGTTCTGGGATCGGGCCAAGCGGCCGCGCAGGCGGAACAGGCGGCCCTCGGTGGGTTCGATCTCGTCGAGGGGAGCTTCGGGCGCCTCGACGGCTCCGGGAACTTCAGGGGCTTCGGGCGCCTCCGGCGCTGCGGAGACCTCGGGAGCTCCCGAGGTTTCGACATCGGCCTCCGGCAGCGGGACGTTGGTGATCCCGCGCTTGGGAGCGTCGCGCGGGATCGCGGCGTCGTCACCGACGTGCGGTTGCCCCTCGTCGTCGGTGCGCTCCAGCGGGACCGGTTCCAGGGTCGCGGTGCCGCCGCCCTGGCTGAAGCTGAATCCGCCCTGGGCCGTATAACCACCGGACCGGTCGGTCACCTCCTTGTCCGAGGTCGGCGGCGTCAGCGACACGCGGCGGCGCTTGTACCGGACGGAACCGGCGACAAGCACCACCAGCAGCAACGCGGCAACCGCGGCGATCAGAATCCAGGCTTGGGCACTCACGCAGCCCATCCTTGCAGACCACCGACACGCCACGGACTAGGCACAACCGGACGAGTCCGGCAGTGCGACCTCCCGCTCCAGGCAGAAGGCGTTTGTGCACTGGACACAACCAGCGAGATTTCTTGTCCTGCGGAACTTCTCGCGAACTGACAATAGGATCGGCAGCGTGACCGACCGAAACGTGCTTGGGGGGCCGCTCGAAGAGTGCGGCGCCGATCCTCTCACCGGCTTCTACCGGGATGGCTGCTGTAGTACCGGCCCGGAGGATCTCGGCAGCCACACCGTGTGCACCGTCGTGACGGCGGAATTCTTGGAGCATCAGGCCTCTATCGGCAACGACTTGTCCACGCCCCGTCCAGACAACAACTTCCCCGGCCTGCAACCCGGCGACAGATGGTGCGTAGTCGCCGTGCGCTGGCTACACGCCCACGAGGACGGCGTCGCCGCCCCGGTTGTGCTCGCCGCCACACATGAGAACGCCCTGGAGGTCATCTCCATGGACATCCTGCGCAAGTACGCCGTCGACGTCCCGGACGACGTCAGCGACCTGCTGTAACCGAAGCGGATCGGGCCGCGCGGCGGCGGTGCGCCTTCTGCCGGCAGGCGGCCGAGCAGTAGCGAGCGGGGCGGCCGGTCCGGGGGCGGTGGAGGTCGGCGGCGCAGATCGGGCAGCGCGGGGCCGCTGTTTCGTTACGTGGCTTGGTTTCGTTCTGCGAGTTGGGGTTCGTCGCGGGTTTCGTTACGGCGGGTGCGGCACGTAGTGCGTCCAGGACCAGGGCGGCGCCCCGGACGAGGCTCCGGTCGGGGCGTTGATGTCGTTGGATGGCAACGCAACCGGTGAAGATGTCGAGCACGTCGGCCAGGGTGACGTCGGCGCGGACCGCGCCGTGCCGCTGCGCGGCGTCGAGCAGGGTTTCCAGGGCGCGGTGGAAGCGGGCGCCCGCGCTCTGGATCAGCGCGCGCGGCCAGCCGTCATCGGATTGCACTATGTCGCAAAGGGCCTGATTGCCGGGGGTGGAGGCGATAACCTCGGTGCACACCGCGAAGAAGGCGGCGCCCGGGTCGGCGGTGTTCTGGTGTTCGGCGGCGAAGCGCGCCAACCGGTCGATGCGCTGCTGCATGACCGCTTCCAGCAGATCGGATTTCGTGGGGAAATGCCGGTAGACGGTGCCCGCGCCGACACCCGCCCGGCGGGCGATCTCCGCCAGGGACACCGAGATTCCGTGTTCGGCGAAAGCCTGCTGCGCGGCGGCCAGCACGAGGGCCCGGTTGCGCCGGGCATCGGTGCGAGAAGCGGGGCCGAGAGCCGGGGGTGCAGCGGGCATTTCGTTACGGCCTTCCGTTTTCACGCCTGGTCGAGCGGGGCAGGCCACCCGTATGGTCCGAAAGCGGGTCGCCCGACCCGATTGAATCTAGCACTCGCAGAAGCAGGCATCGAATGTCCTTCCCGCAGAATCCGATCCTCGTCACCGGCGCCACCGGCAAGCAGGGCGGCGCCACCGCGCACCGGCTGCTCGCCGGCGGGGCCGTCGTCCGCGCGCTGGTCCGGGACGAGAGCACCGCGGCCGCACAGGCTTTGGCGGCCGCCGGAGCCGAACTGGTCATCGGCGATTTCGATCGGCCCGACACGCTGGCGGCCGCCCTCACCGGCGTCCAGGCCGTCTTCCTCGTACCGCCCGCCGCCTATGAAGCGGGGGGCTGGGATGTCGAATTGGAAGCCGGACGCGGTGCACTCCTGGTGGACCTCGCCCGCGCGGCAGGCGTCGACCAGCTGGTCTTCACCGGTATCGCCTCGATGAGCGACGACGACAACTGGGGCACCGGCGGCAAGCGCCGCATCGAGCAGGCCGTGCTCACCAGCGGCCTGCGCTACACCATCCTGCGGCCGGTCCGCTTCATGGAGAACTATCTGCTGCAGGGGTTCCCGGTCGACGGCATCCACAACGGCGTGCACCGCCATCTGTTCCCTGCCGACCGCCCGTTGCAGATGATCGCGGTCGCCGACGTCGCCGAGTTCGCCGTCCTGGCCTTCGCTGATCCCGATCGTTTCCACGGCCTGATCCTCGAAATCGCCGGTGCGGCAATCCAGCCCACCGAGGCGGCGGCGCTGATCAGCGCGCACATCGGTCGACCGGTGCGTTACCAGGAGCTCACCGAAGCCGAGGCGGAGGCCATCGGCCCGGAGATCGCCGATGTCTGGCGCCGGAGCCGGCACACCGGCGGCTGGCACGCCGACATCCATGCGTTGCGCGCCGTGCATCCCGGGCTGATGTCGCTCGAATCCTGGCTCGCCGCAACCGGATCAGCGCAGCTGAAGGCCGTCCTGTCGAGCTGATCGCCCGAACCTGTCGGTGCCCCGTGCGACCATGCCAGTTTGGGCCCACGCGTTAGGAGTTCGGTGTGACAACGAGTTTCGAGGATATCGCCGCGGATTTCTTCCGCATCACCACGGAGGTCGTGTGGTGCACGATCACCACGGTCGACGGCAGCGGCCGCCCCCGGTCCCGGATCCTGCACCCGATCTGGGAGCAGGTCGACGGCCGCCCGGTCGGCTGGATCGTCACCGGCCGCACCCCGATCAAGGTGCGGCACCTGGCCGCCAATCCGGTGGTGGCGTTCTCGTATTGGAGCCCGGCGCAAAGCGTGGTGCAGGGTGAGGCGGGCACGAGCTGGGTGGACGATCTGGACACCAAGAAACACGTCTGGGATCTGTTCATGAACACACCCCCACCCCTGGGCTACGACCTCAGCCAGTTCGCGGCTCCCAGCCCGGAGAGCCCCGATTTCCACATCCTGCGCCTGGACCCTGATCGGGTGCAGATCCTCGACGGGGCCGACTTCGGCGTGAACTTCACGCCGAAGGTCGCGGTACTGAAACCCTGAACCGCACCGCGTCTACGCCTGCCGCCCGCGAAAGCCGCACCGGCACAACGACGGACAGGCGTAGATTCGGTGTCCAGTGATCAATACGGCAGTGAGGCCCCGGCAGTGGAAGATTTCCTGGCTGAGTACTGCGCCGCCTCGGCGGCGCGCGATTTCGACACCATGATGAAGGCGGTCGCCCAGGACGCGGTCCTGGTCTCGCCGCTGTCCGGGCGCGCGGTGTTCCGCGGCCACGACGATCTCCGCATCCTGCTCACCGCGATCTACTCGGCGCTGTCCGACGTCAGCTGGGAAGCCCCCATCGGCACCGGCGATCGCCGAGTCGTCCTCGGCCACGCCAAAATCGGACCCGTCCGCCTCACCGACGCCATGATCGTCGACCTGGACGTCGACGGCCGAATCCGCCGCTTCGCCCCGCACCTGCGCCCCTGGCTGGCCCTCACCCTCGTCGCCGTGCGCCTGTTCCCGGCCCTGCTCCGCCATCCCGCGGTGCTGCGCCGCTCGATGCAAACCCCTGACCCGGCCGTCTGGTCCGACTAGTTCGCTGCCGCGCCCACGAGGTTCTCGCCGCGCATGCGCTGGGAGATGACCTGGGTGATGCCGTCGCCGCGCATGCTGACGCCGTAGAGGGCGTCGGCGATTTCCATGGTCGGCTTCTGGTGGGTGATGACGATGAGCTGGCTTTTTTCGCGGAGCTGCTCGAAGAGGCCGATGAGGCGGCGCAGGTTGGTGTCGTCCAGGGCGGCTTCGACCTCGTCCATGACGTAGAACGGGGACGGGCGGGCGCGGAAGATGGCGACCAGCAGGGCGACCGCCGTCAGGGACTTCTCGCCGCCGGAGAGCAGCGAGAGGCGCTTGACCTTCTTACCTGGCGGGCGGGCCTCGACCTCGATGCCGGTGGTGAGCATGTCGGCGGGGTCGGTGAGGACGAGCCGGCCTTCGCCGCCGGGGAACAGTTTGGCGAAGACGCCGACGAATTCGCGTTCCACGTCCTCATAGGCCTCGGTGAAGACCTGCAAGATGCGGGCGTCGACTTCGGCGACCACGTCCAGCAGGTCCTTGCGGGCGTTCTTGACGTCTTCGAGCTGAGTGGACAGGAAGTTGTAGCGTTCCTCCAGCGCCGCGAACTCCTCCAGCGCAAGGGGATTCACCTTGCCGAGGGTGGCGAGGTCTTTCTCGGCGCGTTTGGCGCGGCGTTCCTGGGTGGCGCGGTCGTAGGGCATCGCGGTGGGCGCGGTGACCTGTTCGCCGCGTTCCCGGGCCTGGTCGTACTCCTGCCATTCCAGGTCGCTGGCGGGCAGCGGCACGTCCGGACCGTATTCCTCGATCAGGTCGGTGAGCGCGATGCCGAACTGCTCGGAGATATTGGCCTCGAGCTGTTCGATGCGCAGCGCCGCTTGGGCTTTGGCGACCTCGTCGCGGTGCACGGCATCGGTGAGCTGAGCCAGCTGCGTCGCGAGCGCGCGCACCCGTTCCTTGATCTGCTCGACCTGCGCGGCGGCTTCGGTGCGGCGGCGCACCAGTTCGTCGCGGCGGGTACTCGCCTCGGCGACAACCTTTTCCAGTTCGGCGGCGACCCGCGCGCCGGACGCGGCGACGGCCGCCGCCACCTCGGCGGCCTGCCGGCGGGCGGCGTGCGCGCGTTCGGCCCGGGCCCGGGCTTCGCGTTCCGCGCGGGCGGCGCGGCGCAGCGAATCCGCTTTGCCGCGGACCGATTCCGCGCGTTCCTCGGCGGTGCGCACGGCCAGGCGCGCTTCCACCTCCATCGAGCGTGCCTCGGCCAGCGCGGCGGCGGCTTCCTCACGGTCGCGGCCCGCGGATTCGGTGCCCGCCGAGGCCAGCTCGGAGTCGTCCTGCTCGATCTCGACGGCGCGCAGCCGGTCTTCCAATTCGGCCAGCGCCGTGAGGGATTCCTCGCGACCGGCTTCGGCGGCGGCGCGCTGCTCGGTGAGGCGATCGCTGTCCCCGGTCGCGGCGCGGGCGGCTTGACCGAGACGGCCGAGGCGGTCGTAGATCGTCATCAGCGCCTGGTCCGACTCGTGCAGGGCCAGCAGCGCCTGGTCGACGGCGTCCTTGCGGTCGGACTGTTCGTCCAGCGCACCCGACAGCGCCGCTTCCAGTTCCTCGGCGTGCCGCTGCGCCGCGATCAGATCGCTTCTGGCGGTGTCGATATCGGCTTGGATCTCCAGCTGACTGGGCGCGCGGTCGGAGCCGCCGAGGATCCAGCCGGTGCCGGTGAGGTCGCCGTCCCGGGTGACGACCCGCAGGTCCGGTCGAGCGCGCAGCAGTTCGGTTGCGGCGGAGAGGTTCTCGACGACCGCCACGCCCGCGGTCAAGGCCGCGATGGCGCCGCGCACCGAGTCGGGGCAGTCCACCACCTCGGCGAGCCAGCGCGCCGCACCCGGCAGCGCGCTCCCGGATGACGTCCCGGCCTGGTCCGCGCCGAAGACCAGCGCGACCCGGCCGCCGTCGGCCTCCTTCAGCGACCGCACCGCGGCGTGCGCGCTGGCGGCGCCGTCGGCGGCGACCGCGTCGGCCAGCGGACCCAGCGTCGCGGCCACGGCCGCTTCGAAGCCGCTGTGCACCCGCAACAGCCCGGACAGCGGCCCGAGCAAGCCCTGCGTCTGATTCTCCACCAGCCAGGCGGCGCCGTCCCGGCGCGCCAGCCCCATGCTCAGCGCTTCGATCCGCGCGCTCAACGAGGCGACCAGCTTGCCGGCGTCGCGGTCCTGTTCGCGCAGTTCCTTGACCCGCTGATCGGCCAGCTCCAACGCTTGCACCGCGTGCTCGTGCTGCGCGTCGAGTCCTTCCTCGCCGGCGTCGAGTTCCCCGAGTTCGCTCTGCACCGTGTCGAATTCGGCCTGCGCGGCTTCGCCGCGGTGCCGGGCCTCGGTGATCGCCACCGACAACCGCGCGATCTCGGCGTCCATCGACTGCGCCTTGGTGCGCAAGGTATCGACCTGCCCCGACAGCCGCGCCAAACCCTCCCTCCGGTCGGCGATCGCGCGCACCGCGGCCAGGTGCGCCTGCTCGGCGGCCTTCGCGGCGTACTCGCGTTCGGCCAGCGCGTCCCGCGCCGCCTCCAGGGTTTCGGTCGCGATCTCCACGGCCTCGCGCAGTTCGGCCTCCTCGGCCTCCACCCGCGCGGCTTCGGCTTCCAGCTGCTCGGGATCCCGGCCGGTGCCGACCTGCACCTCGGTGTCCAGATGGCGCGCGCGATCCCCCGCGATCCGGATCGTCGCGTTCACCCTTTCGGCCAGCGCCGACAGCTGGAACCAGATCTGCGCCGCCGCCTCCGCGCTCGGCGTCAGCCGGGACAGCTGGAATTCCTGCTGCGCCAGCACCGCGTTGGCGGCGTCGAGCTCGGACTGCACGGTGATGTGCTGTTCGCGCGCGTAGGCCTCTTTACTCTGCTGGCTCTCCAGTTCGCCCCGCCGCGTCACCAGATCGTCGGCGGCCAGGCGCAATCGGGCGTCCCGCAGGTCGGCCTGCACGGTCTGGGCCCGCCGCGCCACTTCAGCCTGCCGGCCCAGCGGCTTGAGCTGGCGGCGCAATTCGGTGGTCAGGTCGGTCAGGCGGGCCAGATTCGCCTGCATCGCGTCGAGTTTGCGTACCGCTTTCTCTTTGCGCTTGCGGTGCTTGAGCACGCCGGCGGCCTCTTCGACGAACGCGCGCCGGTCTTCCGGGCGCGACTCCAGGATCGCCGAGAGCTGCCCCTGGCCCACGATGACATGCATCTCCCGGCCGATGCCGGAGTCGCTGAGCAGTTCCTGCACGTCCATCAAACGGCAGCTGCTGCCGTTGATCTCGTATTCACCGGCGCCGTCGCGGAACATGCGCCGGGTGATCGACACCTCGGCGTAGTCGATGGGCAGCGCGCCGTCGGCGTTGTCGATGGTCAGGGTGACTTCGGCGCGCCCCAGCGGCGCGCGGCCGGACGTGCCCGCGAAGATGACGTCCTGCATCTTGCCGCCCCGCAACGCTTTCGCGCCCTGCTCGCCCATCACCCAGGTCAGGGCGTCGACGACATTCGATTTGCCGGAACCGTTCGGGCCGACCACGCAGGTGATCCCGGGTTCGAACCGCAAGGTCGTCGCGGACGCGAAGGACTTGAATCCCTTCAACGTCAGACTCTTCAAATGCAATTCGACGACCTTTCGGGAGTCGGCATGATCCGGGGCGGGCGACCAGCCATGATATCCACCCCGCGCCGACCGTCTGGTACGCGGGGAGCGCATCGGGGGTCCGGTGACGGCGACTGGCTCCAGCGTATCGAGTCCGCCCTGAAACAGGCATATTTCAGTGTGCCGAGGGTTTGCCGAAACTGGTCAGCTGAGCCGGTCAGATTCGATGCCAACCCGTGATCACCAAATCCCAGCACCGGACACCTGCGGCACATACCATCCACCCTGATTTGCCAGCGCACCGTCATTCGGGAGTATCCGCCGATGCCACCCCTTTTCGGGACCAGCACCAGCTACCGGCTCGCTCGGATCGCCGCGCTCGTCGTCGGAAGCCTGCTGTTCCTTTATGCCTGTGAACGCAGCCGGAGCACGATGTTTTCCGACGTGTGGGTGGAGATCCTGCTCGCGGCCGCCTTCGGCATGGCCGGAATCGGTGCGGCATGGTTCGAGATCATGATCGACGAGCGCTCCGCCCGGAACGGGAAGACCCGCGCCGAAGGCCTGCATTTCGACACCGGCGAGCGGATCATCCGGGGGCGGATCGCCCGCTCCGGCAACCTCGTCCTGCACGGCCGCGATCTGGATACCGACTACGAATGGTCCTGGACCTTCCGCCCCGCCGCCTTCCCCGCGATCCGCGCCGCGCTCGGCGACGACGGTGGTGACCTGCTGAAACTGCTGGAAAAGACCATCCCCCAGCTGGATCGGGACGGGCAGGCCGATCCGGGCGCGTGGTTACGCGCACAGGAGGTGCCCGCGACCTATCGGGAGAAGGGGGACAATCCCACCGAGGTCACGCGCGAGCTGCCGGTGCTGAAGCTGGGTCTGCCCAAGCCGGGCACGCGCGGCCGGAATGCGAGCGCGGAAGCGCCGCGGCAGCGTGCGGGGGCCGCGGAACGGCAGCGCAACGCACAGCCGGCGAGTGAGCGGTCGCGGCGGCGCCAGGTCGAATCGGAGCCGGAGCTCGAGGCCCCCGGCAGGCGCTCACGCTCGGCCGCCGAACAGCCCGCCGATCGTTCGCCACGAAAACGACCCTCCATTGATGAAGCTGCCCCGTCGCGGCGCGGGTCCCGGCCTCGGCGGGAGGAGCCGAATGTTCGCCGGGAGCAGCACATCCCGGATCTGCGTGAGGATTCGTCGCGGCGCAGCCGGCGTCCGCAGGCGGATCTTTCCGCGCAGCGCTCGCCCGATCGTTCGGCACTGAGCCGTCGGGAGCGCCCAGCCCGCAACGATTCCGATCGACCCGCGCGTTCCGCAGCTGATCGACCCGCACGTCCCGCAGCCGATCGGCCGACACGTTCCGCAGCCGACCGGCCGACACGTTCGGCTGCCGATCGGCCTGCACGTCCCGCGTCCGATCGCGCGCCACGCCGGGGGCAGGCTGTCACCGATCGGCCGGTTCAGGTCCCGCTCAACCGTCTGGACGCGCGATACGACTATGACGTCGAGTACGACGTGGAGTACGAAGACATCCCCCGTGCGGCTCCGTCACGTTCCCGGCACAGTCGCTGACGCCTGAGCGCCTTGCTCCCCGAGAGCCTCAGGCCGACAATGGGTTTCGCAGACCGCGCGGCGGCCACTCGACGCCTTCCCCTACCAGACGGCGTCGCCAGAGTTCGATCAGCGGCGTACCGATGATCGTGGGTCCGAGCCACGCGATCAGCTGACTCGGGCCGGTCAGCGGCCCGTCCTCCAGCGCGAAGCTCACCACGATCGTGGCGGTGATCAGCGCGATATAGGAGCCGCCCTGGCCATGCGCGTAGGCATGACTCCACCCCGTTCCGTACCGCGAAAGGGCCTGGCGGGCAAGGAGAGTGAGGCCCAGGGTAAGGGCGGAGACCGGGATCAGCCACCACAGGTCGTGGCGAACGGTCAGCACCAGCACGGTGGCCGAGGCGCAGATGACCACGACCGTCCCCACGTAGACGTAGCCGGTGCGTCGTCCCCGGCCGCGGCCGTCCAGCCACATCACCGCGGGCCCGAGCAGGAGGCCGAGCGTGCCGGAGACGATATGCACCAGCAGCATGGTGGGTCACCACCGATTTCGTGCGTGCCGGGCGATCAGTGCCGCACCGGGCGGCAGCTGCCGGATTCGAAACCGGTGAGCATGCGGAACGCCAGCACCGCACCCCACGGACCGATCACCCACACCGGCCAGAAGTAAGTGAGCTCGCCGACGCCCAGGGAGACGGCCGCCCAGATCCCCAGCACCAGGAGGCTGACCCCGAGCCAGGAGCCGGCCTCGATGCGCTGCCAGATCGGCACGCGCCCGCCGGTCTTCGCGAACCCGGCCGGGGTTTCCTTGGACAACTTGGGCAGATCGGAAAGCACCGAACTGAGGTCTTCACGTGTGGCGGTCGCATAGACCTGAGCCACTCGCTTGTCGTATTCGGCCAGGTCGAGCCGCCCGTCGGCCAGGTGGCGGCCGAGCAGGCGCACGACGGAATCGCGTTCGGCGTCGGAGGCGCGGGTTCCGGAGGTGATGTCCATGTCAGGTCCTTCGAGTCCATATTCCACATTGGAAGGTACCTCCAGAATGAACCCTCCACTATGGAATGTCAAGCGATTCCGGCCCGATCAGGTCCTGGTGTGGCAGCGCCGCGGCGTCACAGGTTGAAGCCGCCGCCGCAGACCAGGGTTTGGCCGCTGACGTAGTCGGCTTCGGGCAGGGTGAACAGGTAGACCGCGCCCGCGGCCTCGCGCGGGGTGCCGCCGCGGCCGAGCGGGATCATCTGCTCCATGGCGGTGATCAGGTGCGGGTTGACTCCGACCTTGATCTCCTTGCCCTCGATATCGATGGTGCTGCCGCCGGCCGGGGCATCGGTGAGGCGGGTCTTGATCATGCCGAACGCGACCGCGTTGACGGTGACGTTGTAGCGCCCCCACTCCTTGGCCATCGCCTTGGTCAGGCCGAGGACGCCCGCTTTCGCGGCGGAGTAGTTCGCCTGTCCCGCATTGCCGCCGGTCCCCGCCAGCGAGGAAATGTTGACCACCTTGCGGCACGGCACCGGCTCGCCGTTCGCCTTGGCCTGCTTGACCAGTCCGCTGATCACCGGCTGCGCGGCGCGCAGAATCCGGAACGGGGCCTTGAGATGTACGTCCAGAATCGCGTCCCACTGCTCGTCGGTCATCTTCTGGACCACCGAATCCCAGGTGTAGCCCGCGTTGTTGACAATGATGTCCAGACCGCCGAACTCGTCCACTGCGGTCTGCACGAACCGTTCGGCGAAGCCTTCCTCCGTCACGCTGCCGACGCACGAAACCGCCTGCCCGCCACCGGAATCGATCGCGGACAAGGTCTCCTTGGCGGGTTCGGCGTCGAGGTCGTTGACCACCACCCGCGCCCCTTCGAACGCCAGTTTCAGTGCGATCTCCCGGCCGATGCCCCGGCCGGAGCCGGAGACCAGAGCGACTTTGCCGTCGAGAGTTCCCATGAGCGCTTTCCTTTCACGACACCTGCGGTGATCACTCCATCTTGCGGCGCGCGACCGGGTCCCGCCGCGGGTCGCGCCCGATTCGTGTGACTTGCCGGCATGCGCACGGCAATATGGGACCGGTGCCGCCGTTGGCACGTTGATCGAGGAGGTTTGTTCGTGTCCGAGACCGTGCGCGGCGTCGTCGCCCGCAGCAAAGGCACCCCCGTCGAACTCGTCGATATCGTGATTCCGGATCCCGGCCCGCACGACGTCGTGGTGCGGGTACAGGCCTGCGGGGTGTGCCATACCGACCTGCATTATCGCGAGGGCGGCATCAACGACGAGTTCCCGTTCCTGCTCGGCCACGAGGCGGCGGGGATCGTGGAGACCGTGGGCAGCCAGGTCACCCACGTCGAAACCGGCGACTTCGTGGTGCTGAACTGGCGCGCGATCTGCGGTGAGTGCCGGGCGTGTAAGCGCGGGCGGCCCTGGTACTGCTTCGATTCCAGCAACGCCAGCCGGAAGATGACGCTCACCGACGGCACCGAACTCAGCCCGGCCCTGGGCATCGGCGCCTTCGCCGACAAGACCCTGGTGCACGAAAGGCAGTGCACCAAGGTCGATCCCGGCACCGACCCGGCCGTCGCCGGACTGCTCGGCTGTGGCGTGATGGCCGGGATCGGCGCGGCTGTGAACACCGGAAACGTCTCGCGCGGCGACACCGTAGCGGTCATCGGCTGCGGCGGCGTCGGCGACGCGGCCGTCGCGGGCGCCCGGCTGGCTGGGGCCCGCACCATCATCGCGATCGACCGCGATGCCCGGAAACTGGAGTGGGCCAAGGACTTCGGCGCCACCCATGTCATCGACGCGGCCAACGAGGACGTCGTCGAGAGGATCCAGGAGCTCACCGACGGCTTCGGCGCGGACGTCGTCATCGAGGCGGTCGGCCGCCCCGAGACCTGGAAGCAGGCTTTCTACGGCCGCGATCTCGCCGGCACCGTCGTCCTGGTCGGCGTCCCGACGCCGGACATGACCCTGGAGATGCCGCTGATCGACCTGTTCTCCCGCGGCGGCGCGCTGAAGTCCTCCTGGTACGGCGACTGCCTCCCGGAACGCGACTTCCCCCTGTTGATCGACCTCTACCGCCAGGGCCGTCTGCCGTTGGACCGCTTCGTCTCCGAGCGCATCACCATCGACGAGGTCGAGAAGGCTTTCCACGCCATGCACAGCGGCGAGGTACTGCGTTCGGTGGTGGTCCTGTGACCCGCGTGGACCGTGTGGTCACCTCCGGCACCTTCGCCCTGGACGGCGGCACCTGGGATGTCGACAACAACATCTGGCTGGTCGGCGACGACGAGCAGGTGCTCATCGTCGACGCGGCGCACGACACCGAGCCGATCGTCGACGCCGTCGGCGATCGGCAGGTCGTCGGGATCCTCTGCACCCACGCCCACAACGACCACATCACCGTCGCGCCGCAGCTGTCCCGCCACTTCGACGCGCCGATCTTCCTGCATCCCGCCGACGACGTCCTGTGGCGCATGACCCACCCCGATGTCGACTACACGTCGCTGGCCGACAAGCAGCGAATCACGGTGGCGGGCACCGACATCGACATTTTGCACACCCCAGGCCACTCCCCTGGCTCGGTCTCCCTGCACGCCCCGGACCTGGCGGCCCTGTTCACCGGCGACACCTTGTTCTCCGGCGGCCCCGGCGCCACCGGCCGCTCCTTTTCCGATTTCGGCACCATCATCGACTCGATCCGCGACCGGCTGCTCACGCTCCCGGCGGAAACCACCGTCCACACCGGACACGGCGACACCACCACCATCGGCGCCGAGAAGCCCGCCCTGTCCGACTGGCTCGCCAGGGGCCACTGACCCCTCACTCCGGCGGAGCGGGAATCCAGGCGCTGGTGCGGCGATGCCGGCCGAGCCCGACGAGATCGAATTCGTCGCGCCGGTCGGTAGCGCCGGTCAGGCCGAGGCGTTGCAGCGCGATGGAGATGGGACCGTGGCTGGGATAACCCGTCTCGTGGTACGTGACGACCCCGTCCTCCCAGATCGTGGCCGCCTGCACACCGAGACCGGCATGCATTTCCGACCACGCGTAGATCACCGGCCCGCGAATCGACCACTTGCGCAGCACTTCCTCGAACCGGCGATTCGGCGCCAGCAACACGCTCGCGATCTCGTCGGTGAGCGGAATCAGGGCAAAACCCGCCGCCAGCGCGACGACCGGGACACCATGCTCACGCCCGATCCCTTGTAGCAACGCCAATTCACCGATTACCGCGCTGAGTTCGTAGGCCACCGCAACTCCCGAGTCGCATACCCGTGGAGTACCAGGCTACGAGCTACCCGACCGCTCCGTCCGCTCTTTCACCGAGCCGCTGGCAGAATTCGATCATGGGAGACAGCTCGACGATAGAAGTGATGGCGCACCGCGAGAGCATCAACGCCGGGGACGATTTCGATGCGCCGCACTGGCATTCGGTCGAATTGCCCAGGGTAGGAACCTTCGCCGATCTGATCGCGCATCTCTGGGATATCCGATACGTGCCGGATACCAGTAGGTCGGATCCGGATATCTGGGCGCTCAGGGTCCGGCCGCACCTCGGCCGCTCGCTCCTGATCGCGGTCATGCGCGCCGTGCGCACGGAGGGCGGCGACGACATCGGGTGGGAAGTGGACCGGAACACGCCGCTGTCCGATCCGCAATTCCACACCGACGGCGGATACATCAGCGTCCATTTGTCCTCGGCCAGGAACCGGAACATTCGTGCGGCACTGGATTACGCTCGGCGCCACGACAGGTGAGACCGGTCCGCCAGGCGCACGCGGGCGACGAGCGCGCGGTGGTCCGCGCCGGGCAACGACACCGTTTCGACCGCTAGGGCACGGGCGTCGGCGAGGAGCAGGTGGTCGATGCCGATGACGGGCGGGTAGGGCTTGTCGGTGGGGTAGGTGACCAGGTGCCCGGCTCCGGACTGTTCGGCGGCGTCGTGGAAGCGCCCGGAAAGCAGTGCACGGAACTGGAAGTGGTCGAAGGTGGCGTTGAAGTCGCCGCCCGCGATGGCCGGGCGATCGGCGGGGGCGCGGTCAAGGATCGCGCGGAGGCGGGCGAGTTCGTCGGACCAGACCTCGGTGCCGTAAATGGGCGGGACCGGATGGAAGGCGTAGACGGTGACCGCGCCCGCGTCGGGAAGTGTTGCGGTGGCGGAGAGTTGGTTCAGGACGTAGCCGTCGTACTCGACGGTGTCGGTGAGGGGGTAGGCGCTCCAGATCCCGGTCCCGGTGGCGGTGCGGCCCGGGGAGACGTACCGGTGCGGCAGGAGCCGGTCCAGGCCGGCGCGGGTGAGGTCGTCGAGGGCGGCGGGGGTGAGTTCGTTGACGGTCAGGATGGTGACCTGACGGGTGTGGACCGCCTCGACCAGCGCGTGCGGGTCCGCGCCTTCGAACAGGAGGTTGGCCTGCATGACGGTCACCTCGGGACCGCCGTCCGCACCGGAGTCGCTGAGATACAGCGGTAACTGGGTCCACACCGCGACGGCGGTGACCACCACCGCCACCGCCGCGCCGATCCGCTTCCGCAACACGGTAAACGCCAGTGCCGCAACGAGTCCGGCACACATCAGGTACGGCGCGACCGACGCGGCGTAGACCAGCCAGCGCCAGGACGACCGGCTGAAGTGCAGCGCGATCCCGGCCGCGCCCAGCACGACAGCGCCCCAGGCCAGCAGTGCGGCGCCGGACCGGACCGGCGCCGATCTCAGGCGGGCGAGTGGCGAATCAGAAGACCGCGAAGGCAACTACCAGACCCAGAGCGAAATGCGCCGCCGCGACCGCGAGGGAGGCGGGGGTGAACGTCTCCGAGTGCAGCGCCTTGCCGATGTCGATGCCGATGGCGCGTTCCAGCACGCGCACCGAAAGCACCTGGGCGGCAATGCCGATGAGGCCGAACACCGTCGAGGCGATCAGCCCCTCCACCAGGTCGCCACCGGAGGTGTAAATGGCGACTACGACGATGAACGCCATGCTGATGATTCCGGCGGCGGTGACGACGACAGCATTGGGCTTGCCCGCGGCGACCAGGCCGCGCAGCCGGCCCGGAGTGGTGAGGTCGATGGCGTAGAAACCGATCAGCATCAGTGCCAGGCCGATGATGGCGTACAGGATGATGGCCCCGACGCCTTCGCCGAGCAGGCGCCAATAGTCCTGCTCGAGGGCAAGTGTGGTCATCGAAAGTCCTTCCGGGAACAGTTAAGTGGCGGGGATGCGGTGGGGGACGAAGGCGGCGCCGTCGTCGGTGATCAAGCCCGCGGTCTCGCGGATGCCGAGTCCGGCGGAGCTGCCCCCGACCATCCAGGCGCCGAGGACCGGGCGCATATCGTCGAATTCCGGTAGCGGGTCCAGCAATTGGTACACGAAGCCTTCGGCGCCGTACACCCCGCCGGTCGCGGTTTCCAGCCCCGCGCCGACGATCGTCATATTGGCGCCCTCGCGGCCGAGTTTCGGCTTGCGAATGTATTCGGTCAGCTCGTTGGGCTGATCGAGGTAGGCGGGCAACAGGTTCGGATGCCCGGGGTACATCTCCCACAGCACGGCAAGGATCGCCTTGTTGCTCAGCAGCGTCTTCCACAGCGGCTCGACCCACATGGTGGCGGGCAGGCTCGCGATCACCCGCTTGCCGAAGTCGTCGTCGAGCACCCACTCCCACGGGTACAGCTTGAAGATCGACTCGATCGGGGCCTCGGCCAGATCCACGAAACGATCCAGCTCCGTGTCGAATCCGACTTCCTCGATGGGCAGCGCGATGGTGTCGAACCCGGCTTCGGCGGCGGTCTCCTGCATGTAGGCCGTGGTGACGTTGTCCTCGCCGGAGGCGTCCGCCGAGGACCAGGCGAAGTGCAACTGCGCGGCGGGCAGCACGTCCCGCAACTCGGTCCACCGCTCGACGAGCTTCTCGTGCAACGAATTCCACTGATCGTCGCCGGGGTACTGCGTGGTCAGCCAGTGCCACTGGATGATCGCGGCCTCCAGCAGCGAGGTCGGCGTATCCGCGTTGTACTCCAGCAGTTTCGCGGGCCGCCGCGCGTCGTAGCGCAGATCGAACCGCCCGTACACGTAAGGGTCACCGCGCCGCCAGGATTCGGTGATCGGCTCCCAACTCCAGTCGGGCAGACCGAAATCCCGGAACCGCTCGGTCAGGATCACCTGCTCGACGGCGTTGAGGCACATCGAGTGCAGCAGTTCGACATCGGCTTCCAGCGCGAGGATCTCGTCCATGTCGAACTCGTAGTGCACCGACTCGTCCCAGTACGGCCGGGGCAGGCCGCTGGCGTCCCGGCCGGGCGCACCGTAGACGAGGCCCTGCTCCTCGATGATCTGCTGCCAGCCCGGCCGGGGCGTGCCGCGGACCCGCCGCATCAGGACCCCCCGCCCGAGCTCTTGCTGCCGAGTCCGCCGCGCTGCACGGTGGTGCCGCTCTTGGTTTTGATCTCCGCGCCTTTGGGTTTCACGGTGCTGCCGCCGACGGGCGTCTGCCCGATGGTCGGGGTGCCGCCGTAGTAGTAGCGGTACTGCGGCCAGCCGCCGAGGATGATCAGCCCGCCCAGTCCGCCGTGCCAGCCGTCGTTGTCGCTGAAGTTCTGTTTGCCGGGACCGCACTTGTCGTCGGGGACGACGACTTCCTTGCCGTTCTGATCGATCTGCACGCAGGACGCGGTCACCTGGTCGGGTTTGTTGACGGCCTTGTAGACCAGGTAACCGCCGCCGACCAGCCCGGCGACGCCGACGACCGCGACGCTGCCCATCAGCACTCGCTTGCGGGTCTTCTTCTTGGCGGCCTCGGCGGCTTCGGCGGCCCGGCGCTCCTGATCGGCCTTCTTGCGGGCCTTGTCCCGGGCCCGCGACTCGGCCACGGTCGGCGGGCGCGGCTGGGTGACGCCGGGTTCCTGGCGCTGGATGCTGCCGAACCGGGGTTCTTCGGGCGGCAGCGCGAGCTCGGGCCGCTGCGGCGGCGTCGCCTCGGGCTCTTCGGGCCGGTGCTCACCGTCGCCCGGGTGCTGCGTGCTCACCGATCCGCCTTCACTACCGCTCCTCGAATCCGGACATATCACCCCGCGCGGGGTCCCAGCTTTCCACAACCAGGGTCACACGGCCCGGCGTTTCACAGGAACGCAACAGGCCGAGCAGTTTCTCGCCGGCTGCGCGCGGTCCTTCCGCGATGACGTGCACGCGGCCGTCGCGCGCGTTGCGGGCGTACCCGGTCAGCCCGAGTTCCAGTGCGCGGGCGCGGGTCCACCAGCGGAACCCGACGCCCTGCACTGTGCCGTGCACCCACGCGCTCAGCCGCACCGCGTCCATCTAGGCGTCGACGTCGAAGTTCAGATTGACCTTGGTGCCCGCCTTCAGCGTCCGGCCGACGGTGCACGCCTTGTCGATGGCGCGCTGCACCGCGACCAGCAGCCGGTCCCGGGTGGCGTCGTCGAGCTCGCTGAGGTCGAGTTCGAACTGCTCGTCCAGCTGCGGGTAGACCTCGTTCTCCCGGTCCGCGTCGCCGGAGACACGGATGGTCGCGTCGAAGTTGTCGCCGAGGCGGCGGGCGAGCGTGAAGTCCGCGCTCAGGCCCGAGCAACCGGCCAGCGCGATCTTCAGCAGCTCACCCGGGGTGAACGCGCCCGGTACGCCCTGGCTCGCGATCAGCACTTCCGCGCCGCGCGAGCTGCGGCCGGTGTAGGCCCGGGTGCCTGTGCGTTCGACCCACAGGGTGGTCGGGGTTTCTTCAGCCATGGTCACGATCCTGCCATCTCGTCGCAGTCGTACAGTGCACGCGTGGCAACACCGGACTGAACTGACTCATTCCTATTCCTGAAACCGATACCCCATCCCGGCCTCGGTGAGCAAGTGCTTGGGATGGCCGGGATCGTCCTCGAGCTTGCGCCGCAGCTGGGCCAGATACACCCGCAGATAGTGGGTTTCGGTCGCATAGGCCGGACCCCACACCTCGCGCAGCAACTCCTTGCGCCCGACCAGCTTGCCGCGATTACGCACCAGCATTTCCAGCATCCCCCACTCGGTGGGCGTCAGATGCACGGCGGCGCCGTTCTTGGTGACCTTCTTCAAGGCCAGGTCGACGGTGAACGACGAGGTCTCGACCACGGGTTCATGCGTGCCCGGATCGCCCGCGCCCCGGCGCACCGCGGCCCGCAGCCGGGCCAGCAACTCGTCCATGCCGAACGGTTTGGTGACATAGTCGTCGGCGCCCGCGTCCAGCGCTTCGACCTTGTCGGCCGAGTCGGTGCGCGCCGACAACACGATCACCGGCGTCGAGGTCCAGCCGCGCAGACCGGCGAGCACGTCGATCCCGTCGATGTCGGGCAGGCCGAGATCGAGGATCACCACGTCGGGATGTTTGTCGGCGGCGATGCGCAGCGCCGCGGCGCCGGTGCCCGCGGTCAGCACCTCGTAGCCGCGCACCGACAGGTTGATCCGCAGCGCGCGCACGATCTGTGGTTCGTCATCGACGACGAGCACCTTGGTGGCCAGGGGACCGGCTTCATTGTTGGTCACGCGGTCCTCAACTTTCGTCGTCGTCATCGCCGCCCACCGGCAGATCCACCAGCATGGTCAAGCCGCCCCCGGGTGTCTGTTCGGCTTGCACAGTGCCGCCCATCGCCTCCACGAACCCCCGCACCACCGACAAGCCCAGGCCGACACCGGTGGTGTTGTCGCGGTCGCCGAGACGCTGGAAAGGTTCGAACAGTTGCTCTTCGGCGTTCTTGTCGACGCCCGGTCCGGTGTCGGCCACCGCGATCGATACCCGCTCCCCCTGTGCGTCGGCGGTCACCCGGACCGGCGAATCCCGCGGTGCGTGCCGCAGGGCGTTGTCGACCAGGTTGGCCAGCACCCGCTCCAGCAAGCCCGCGTCGGCCTGGACCGACAGCTCGCCGACCTCGATCTGAACCCGGTTCATCGCGGCTCGCCGCAGTCCGCGCGCACCCATCCCGACACTCACCAGCGCTCGATGGACCGCCTCGTCCAAATAGACCTGGCGCAGCTGTGGCGTCACCACGCCGACCGCCAGCCGGGACGAGTCGAGCAGGTTGCCGACCAAAGCCGTCAGCTGATCCACCGATTCCTCGATAGTTTCCAGCAATTCACCAGTGTCCTCGGCGGAGAACTCGATATCGTCGCTGCGCAGGCTCGACACCGCGGCCTTCGCCCCGGCCAGCGGAGTACGCAGATCGTGACTCACGGCCGAGAGCAGCGCCCGCCGCAACCGGTCGGCTTCGAGCAGCGCCGCCGCGGCGCCCGCTTCCTCGGCCAGCCGGGCCTGACGTACCAGGCCCGCCGCCTGGTTCGCGACAGCGCGCAACACCGGCCGGTCGGCGGCTTCGATCGGACGTCCGGCCAGCAGCAGCTGACTCGAGGCGTCCCCGGCCTCGACTGTGGTTTCGGCCTCGTCCGGCCGTTGCGGCGGTTCGTCTCCCACGGTGGCCAGCACCTTGCCGCCGCACCGCAGACTCACCGCGCGTTGACCATAGGTCTCGCGTACCTGCTCGAGCAGATGCGGTAGATCCGCACCGCCCAGGACCGCGCCGGCGAACATGGTGAGCAACTCGGCCTGCCGGGATGCCTTGCGCGCCTGCCGCGTTCGTTTGGTGGCCGTGTCCACCAGCGCGGCCACCGCGACCGCCACGATGAGCAGCACCACGACGGTGACGAAGTTGTCCGGTTCGGCCACCGCGAAGCTGTAGCGCGGCGGGGTGAAGAACCAATTCAGCAGCGCCCCGGACAGCAAGGCCGAGAACGCGGCCGGGAGGATGCCGCCCAGCAGCGCGACGCCGACCACACCGACGAAGAACAACGCGCTCAGCCCGCCGAGCTCCAAGTAGTTCGAGGTCACCAGCACACCGAGGCCGGCGATCGCGGCGGGAACGGCGACGGCCGCGAGCCAGGCCAGCACCGATTGGCGTGGGCGCCAGGCGAACCGGCGGGCACCGGCGTTGGCATGCTCATGGGTCACCATGTGCACATCGATCTTTCCGGACCGCTGCACCACGGTGGATCCGATGCCCTCATCGAAGATCCGGGCCCAGCGGGACCGTCGCGAAGTGCCCAGGACGAGTTGGGTGGCGTTCACTTCGCGCGCGAAGTCCAGCAGGGCGGTCGGCACGTCCGATCCGGTGACGGTGTGCAGGCTGGCGTCGAGGCTGGCGGCCAGTTCCCGCAAGCGGTGCAACCGTTCGGTCGAGACCCCCGCCAGGCCATCGCCGCGCACGACATGCAGGACCACCAGATCCGCGCTGGATTTCGTCGCGATCCGGCCGGCGCGGCGCACCACCGTCTCCGATTCCGGCCCACCGGTGACCGCGACGACCACGCGTTCGCGCGCCTCCCACACTTCGGTGATCTTGTGGTCGGCGCGGTATTTGGCCAGCGCGGCATCGACCTGATCGGCCAGCCACAACAGCGCCAATTCCCGCAGCGCGGTGAGGTTTCCGGGCCGGAAGTAGTTGCGCAGCGCCGCGTCGACCTTGTCGGCCTTATAGACATTTCCGTGGGACATCCTGCGCCGCAACGCTTCCGGCGTGATATCGACGAGTTCGACCTGTTGCGCACCGCGGACCACCGCGTCCGGCACGGTCTCCTGCTGCTTGATACCGGTGATCTGCTCGACCACGTCGTTGAGACTCTCCAGATGCTGCACGTTCACCGTGGAGATCACATCGATGCCGGCCTCGAGCAGGTCCGCGATGTCCTGCCAGCGCTTTTCGTACTTGCTGCCCGGTGCGTTGGTGTGCGCGAGCTCGTCCACCAGCACCACATCGGGCCGGCGCGCCAGCACCGCCTCGACATTCAGTTCGGGCAGTTCGGTACCGCGGTAGGCCACCATTATCGGCGGGATCCGCTCGATGCCCTCGAGCGCCTCGGCGGTCTTGGTCCGGCCGTGCGTCTCGACCACCGCGGCCACCACGTCCGCACCGCGTTCCAGGCGCCGATGGGCCTCGCCGAGCATGGCGTAGGTCTTCCCGACTCCCGGAGCCGCACCGAGGTAGATCCGTAGCTGGCCGCGTTTCACCGGTCCATCATCGCGCGTCCGGGCGTGGCGGATCGCCAGCGCGTCACCGTGCGTGTGTCCTCCTGGCGAGCTCCCAGGAAACGAATGGCCAGCAAGCCACAGATGAATCCCACGATCAGCAGCACTGCGACAGCCGACATAACGAACCTTCCCGCAACCATCCGACGCCCGGGTGCATTGGTGCAGTCCGGCCTCCCATTTCTTACCTGCCGGAAAACGGGATGATCAGCATCTTTACGGTGTGTTGACGCTTGCGCGGCCGACCTTGACGGCATCCTTTCGATCAGCCCGCCGCCCGCCGTAAACAAAGCGTAAATGCGCGAGTTCGCGGCGCTAAGGACCCGTAAGAACCGGCCGTTCGACGCCATTCGGCAGCTTGACTCACCCATGCGCACCCCACATCCGGAGTGCGAACGGAGGTTAGGAATTCATGTCTGTCGTGGTGTTCACGGTCCTCACCGTGGCGATTTTCGCGCTGCTGGGCTTGATCCAGCGCGGAGTGGAGAAGCTGTGATCGCGAATCTGATCGGTCTGATTCTGGCCGTCGGCATCGCCGTCTACATGGTCGCGGCACTGCTCTTCCCGGAGAGGTTCTGAGTGAATACGACAACAGCCGGGATCGTTTTCCTGGTGGCCCTGATTCTCGCGCTCGCGCTGGTCCATGTGCCGCTGGGGGACTACATGTACCGGGTCTACAACAGCAGCAAGCATTCTCGCGTCGAGAAGGTCGTCTACAAGCTCGTCGGCGTACAGCCCGGCGTCGAGATGACCTGGGCGGTGTACGCCCGCAGCGTGCTCGCGTTCTCCGCGGTCGGCATCCTGTTCCTGTTCTTCTTCCAACTGGTACAGGGCTGGCTTCCGCTGCACCTGCAGGATCCGGCCACCGAGCTGACCCCCGCCCTGGCCTGGAACACCGCGGTCAGTTTCGTCACCAACACGAACTGGCAGAACTACAGCGGTGAATCCACGCTCGGCCACCTGGTGCAGATGGCCGGTCTCGCGGTGCAGAACTTCGTTTCCGCGGCCGTCGGCATGGCGGTGGCGATCGCGCTGGTGCGTGGCTTCGCACGCCGCAACACCAGCGAACTCGGCAACTTCTGGGTGGACCTGGTGCGGGGTACCGTGCGCATCCTGCTGCCGATCGCGTTCGTGGCCGCGGTGGTGCTCGTCGCCGGTGGCGCCGTACAGAACTTCATGCTCAACGATCAGGTCGTCGAGACGATCAGCGGCGGCACCCAGACGCTGCCCGGCGGGCCGGTCGCCAGCCAGGAAGTCATCAAGGAACTCGGTACCAACGGCGGCGGCTTCTACAACGTGAACTCCGCGCACCCGTTCGAGAACCCGAACTCCTGGACGAACTGGCTGGAAATCTTTCTGCTGCTGGTGATCGCGTTCTCGCTGCCGCGGACCTTCGGTCGCATGGTGGGCAGCAAGAAACAGGGCTTCGCGATCGTCTCCGTGATGGGCACCATCGCGCTGATCAGCACCTCGCTGACCATGTACTTCCAGCTGCGTGGCCACGGCACCGTCCCGACCGCGATCGGCGCGGCGGCCGAAGGGGTGGAAACCCGTTTCGGCGTGGCCAACTCGGCCGTCTTCGGCGCGGCGACGACGCTCACCTCGACCGGCGCGGTGGATTCGTTCCACGACTCCTACACCAGCCTCGGCGGCCTGATGCTGATGTTCAATATGCAGCTCGGCGAGGTCGCGCCCGGCGGCGTCGGCTCCGGCTTGTACGGCATGCTGATCCTCGCCGTGATCACGGTGTTCGTGGCCGGCTTGATGGTCGGACGCACACCGGAGTACCTGGGCAAGAAGATCACCCCGCGCGAAATCAAGCTCGCCGCGACCTACTTCCTGATCAGCCCGCTGATCGTGCTGGTGGGAACCGCGATCGCCATGGCCTTGCCCGGTCAGCGGGCGTCGATGCTCAACAGCGGCCCGCACGGACTCTCGGAAGTGCTGTACGCGTTCACCTCAGCGGCCAACAACAACGGGTCGGCCTTCGCGGGGCTCACCGGCAACACCGAGTGGTACAACACCGCGCTCGGTCTGGCGATGGTCTTCGGCCGGTTCCTGCCCATGATCTTCGTGCTCGCCCTGGCCGGTTCGCTGGCCCGGCAGGGTCACACCCCGGAGTCGATCGGCACGCTGCCCACGCACCGGCCGCAGTTCGTCGGCTTGGTCGTCGGCGTCACGTTCATCCTGGTCGCGCTCACCTTCCTGCCCGCGCTCGCGCTCGGGCCGCTCGCCGAGGGAATCCACTGAAATGTCCAGTCCCACAGTAGAAAAGCCCAACGAAACCCGCGCCGCGGCGAAGCCGAAGGACAAGGGCCCGCGCGGCGGCGTCTTCGATCCGAAGCAGATGCTGAAGTCGCTGCCCGAGGCCGTGCGCAAACTCGATCCGCGCACCATGTGGCGCAATCCGGTGATGCTCATCGTCGAGATCGGCGCGATCTGGTCGACCCTGCTCGCTTTGGTGGATCCGTCGTTCTTCGCCTGGGCGATCGTGGTGTGGCTGTGGCTCACCGTGATCTTCGCCAACCTGGCCGAAGCGGTCGCGGAGGGACGCGGCAAGGCCCAGGCCGACACCCTGCGCAAAGCCAAGACCGACACCATGGCCCGGCGACTGGTCAACTGGTCGCCCGGTGCCCGGATCCTCGAGGAGCAGGTCGGAGCACCCGAGCTGCAGCGCGGTGACTACGTGGTGGTCGAAGCCGGGCAGATCATTCCCGGCGACGGCGACGTCGTGGAAGGCATCGCCTCCGTGGACGAATCGGCCATCACCGGTGAATCCGCCCCCGTCATCCGGGAATCCGGCGGCGACCGTTCCGCCGTGACCGGCGGCACCACGGTGCTCTCGGACCGGATCGTCGTGCGGATCACCCAGGAACCCGGCGCCAGCTTCATCGACAAGATGATCGCGCTCGTCGAGGGGGCGTCCCGGCAGAAGACGCCGAACGAGATCGCGCTCAACATCCTGCTCGCCTCGCTGACGATCATCTTCGTCTTCGCGGTGGCCACCCTGCAGCCCCTGGCGATCTTCTCCAAGGGCAACAATCCGGGCGTCGCCGACACCTTGGCGCTCGACGGCAACGGCATCACCGGCATCGTGCTGGTCGCACTGCTGGTCTGCCTGATCCCCACCACCATCGGCGCGCTGCTCTCCGCCATCGGCATCGCCGGCATGGACCGGCTGGTGCAGCGCAACGTCCTGGCCATGTCCGGCCGGGCGGTCGAAGCCGCGGGTGACGTCAACACCCTGCTGCTGGACAAGACCGGCACCATCACCCTCGGCAACCGGCAGGCGTCGGAATTCGTTCCGGTCCCCGGTGTCACGGTCGACGAGCTGGCCGATGCGGCACAGCTCTCCAGCCTCGCCGACGAAACCCCCGAAGGCCGCTCCATCGTGGTCTACGCCAAACAGGCGCACGGACTGCGGGAACGCTCCGCCGGCTCGTTGAACCACGCGACCTGGGTGGAATTCACCGCCCAGACCCGTATGTCGGGGGTGGACGTGGACAATCGTCAGCTGCGCAAAGGCGCGGCCAGCGCGGTCACGGAGTGGGTTCGCAGCGAGGGCGGCACCGTCCCAGCCGAACTCGGCGCGGCCGTGGACGGCATCTCCGCCAGCGGCGGTACGCCGCTGGTCGTGGGCCAGGTGCTCGACGGCAAAGCACAGGTCCTGGGCGTCATCCATCTCAAGGACGTCGTCAAGCAGGGCATGCGCGAACGCTTCGACGAGATGCGCCGCATGGGTATTCGCACCGTGATGATCACCGGCGACAACCCGTTGACGGCCAAGGCGATCGCCGACGAAGCGGGCGTCGACGACTTCCTCGCGGAGGCGACGCCGGAGGACAAGCTCGCGCTGATCAAGAAGGAACAGGATGGGGGCCGCTTGGTCGCCATGACCGGTGACGGCACCAACGACGCGCCCGCGCTCGCGCAGGCCGACGTGGGCGTCGCCATGAACACCGGCACGTCGGCCGCGAAAGAGGCCGGCAACATGGTCGACCTCGACTCCGATCCGACCAAGCTGATCGAAATCGTGGAGATCGGTAAGCAGCTGCTCATCACGCGCGGCGCGCTGACCACTTTCTCCATCGCCAACGACATCGCCAAGTACTTCGCGATCATCCCCGCGCTGTTCCTGGGGCTGTTCCCGGGGCTGGGCCTGCTCAATGTGATGCGGCTGGCCAGCCCGCAGTCGGCGATCCTGTCCGCGGTGATCTTCAACGCGATCATCATCGTCGCGCTGATCCCGCTGGCGCTGCGCGGTGTCCAGTACAAACCGGCCAACGCCTCGAAACTGTTGAGCCGCAACATGACCATCTACGGTCTGGGCGGCATCGTCGCGCCGTTCCTCGGTATCAAGCTCATCGACCTCGTAATCCAACACCTCCCCGGGATGTCCTGAAATGCGCATGTCAACTTGGATTCGGCAGCACCTGGCCGCACTGCGTGCGCTACTCGTGCTGACCGTGCTGACCGGAATCGTGTATCCCCTGGCGGTTTTCGGTGTCGCCCAGATCCCCGGCCTACACGACAAGGCCGACGGGTCACTGGTGCGAGTCGACGGAAAGGTGGTGGGCTCCAGCCTGATCGGGCAGAGCTTCACCGACGCCGACGGCAATGCGCTGGTGCAGTATTTCCAGAGTCGGCCCTCGGCCGCCGGCGATGGCTACGACCCGCTGTCCACCTCGGCCTCCAACCTCGGCCCCGAGGACATCGTGGACAGCATGGGCACCGGCGAGGACGGGCAACCGGAGCTCGAGGCCAGTCTGCTGACCACGGTGTGCGCTCGAGGCAAGGCGATCGCCGACCGTGAGGGGGTCGATGGCGCCCGCCCGTTCTGCACCAAAGACGGTGTCGGCGCGGTACTTTCGGTGCTCGGTCCGCGTGCGGCCGATGGCGAGGTCGATCATCCCACCAAGGTGGTGAGTGTCAACGAGTTCTGCTCGGTGACCGCACAGCCCTTCCTTGCCACCTACAAGAACACCCCCGTGGTCTGCAACGACGGCGCGGACTTCTCGACCGGCCGGATCATCCCGATCTACGGCGCTGCCCCCGCCGATCCGGCCGTGCCCGCCGACGCGGTCACCGCCAGCGGCAGTGGCCTGGACCCGCACATCTCCCCCGAATACGCCGCCATCCAGGTGCCGCGGATCGCCCAGGCCCGCGGCATCAGCGCGGACCAGGTGCGGGAGATGGTCGCGGCGCACACCAAGGGCCGCACCCTCGGTTTCCTCGGTGAGCCGCGGGTGAACGTGCTCCAGCTGAACATGGACCTGGACAGCCGGTACCCCTTCAAGAGCTGATCCGAAACCGCCTGTGGCCGGTGACAACTCGTCACCGGCCGCTCGCGCGTCTGCGAGAAGCTCCCCGGTTCAGCGGGTATCCGGCCTCGGGATGTAGATGCCCGCCGCGCGCAGTCTGGCTTCGATGCGCGCCGCCACCTGCGCCGCGGCCGACTCCTGCTCCTCGCCGTGGTGGGCGATGATCCGGTAACGGGTCGCCGCCTCGGTGCGGGCTTGCATTCCGGTCAGGATCTTCAGCTGCTCGGGGTTGGCGAGGTAGTGGTCGGCCATGGCGTCGGCGAATTCGGGAATGCGCGGGTCGTCGGGTGCCCAGGTCGCGACTTCCGAGGCGCGCAGGCTGATAGCGACGAACCGCGGGTCTTCGAGCGCCTGCTCGAGGTGGGTGAGGTACTCGTCGAAGCCTTCCGGCACCAGGGCTTTGGCCAGCACCCAGCCCTCACGGGCGGTCGCGATCTCCTCCGGGACGAACCCGAGGCCGGGCATCCGCTCCAGCAGTGCCACCGCGCGGTCGGGCAGCAGGGCCCGATTGCCGTCGGCGAGCCGGTGCAAGGTGTCGCGCCGGGCGGTCAGTTCCTCGATCCGTGCGGTGAGGTCCCGTTCGACTTCGGCCAGGGCGGCGGCGAACTGGGCGGCGTCGGCGTCGAGCAGGGGCCCGATCTCGGCCAGCGGCACCCCGGCGGCGGCCAGCGTCCGCACCTGGACCAGGCGCAACAGATCCGCCGAGGCGTAGCGGCGGTAGCCGGAGCTGTCCCGATCGGGTTCGGCGACCAAACCCTGCTTGTGATAGTGCCGCACGGTCTTGACCGTGACGCCGACGAAGGCCGCCGCCTGCCCGATCGTGACGCCGTTGCTCATCGCCGCTTGATGCCGCTCGCGAACGACAGCAGCAGGTCCAGCACGGGCGTAGGGGTGAGACCGGCGGACAGGACCTGCGCCTTGCCCGCCAGTCCGACCACGTAGCGGGCCTTGGGTTTACGAGCGGTGAGCGCGCGTTCGACCGCGCCGACGACGGTTCCGACCGGCGCGGCCAGCTTCTGGACCTGCGCCGCCATCTTCCGCATACCCGCCAGCTGGGACCCGTACAGTTCGCGCTGCGCGGGCGTCAGCCGTTCCAGGCCCGCGTCGACCATGTCCAGCGCGCCGCCCCACATATCGGTGTCGGTCGGACCGGGCTCCACCATCGATACCGGAATCCCCCACGGCCGCAACTCGATGCGCAGCGCGTCGACCATGCCCTCCAGCGCGAACTTCGACGAGTTGTAGGCGCCGGTGCCCGGGGTGGAGATGCGGCCGCTGAGCGAGGACAGGAAAACGATGCGGCCCTTGCTCGCGCGCAGCCGCGGCAGCACCGCCTGGGTCACCGCGATCGTCCCGAAGACGTTCACCTCGAACTGCCGCCGCATATCGTCCACGGTGAGCGTCTCGACCGGGCCGTCCACCACGATGCCCGCGTTGTTCACCACGGCGTCCAGCGCGGCGGGCAGGACCTCGTCCAGTGCGGCGATCTGGCCGGCGTCGGTGATATCCAGCACGACCGGAACGATCGCCGGGTGCTCGGCGGCCAGCGCCTCGCCATCGGCGATCTTGCGAACACCGGCGTACACGCGCCAGCCCTGCTCTGCCAATCGCAGCGCGAGGGCCTTGCCGATACCGCGTCCCGCCCCGGTCACCAACACAGATTTCATGGGCCGAAGCCTAGTGGGCGTAACTATCGCCCGGCATGCCCCGATCGAATGCGTAAGGGGTCGAAGGTGGGAGCCGTGATGGGTAATGAGGACAGTCCGTTCGGCGCGCCCGGTTTATGGCGCCTCTACGACGTCCTCCAGCAGCAAGCAAACGCGTTCCGGGCGGCCCTCGGCGCCGCGGCGGCGCTCGCGCTGGCCACCGGCGGCGTCTTCGTCTTCTTCCACGCCCAACCGGACGAGATCCCGCTGACACCGCACCGGCCGTTCACCTACCCGGTGGTCACCGAACCACTCACGACAACCCCGGAACCGGCGACCAGTCCAGCGCCGACGAGCTAGCCGCCGGTCGCGTCCTTCCGCAAACCGTACAGCGCGAGCAGCGGTTTCAGCGGCATCCACTCGCCGAACCGATACTCCGCACCGCGGACCAGCCGCGCCGCCAGCTCGGGCTCCTGCCGCGCGAGATAGCGCCGGGCCTTCTCCGCGTGCAGCGGCACCGAGACGATTTTGATCCGATCGGCATCCCGCAGGAACGGGATCGCGAACATGATGTTCTCCCAGGTACTCCGGCTCTCCTCCTCCAAGACGAACGCGCCGCGATACCCGCGTTCAGCGCCGGCGTAACCGGCCATCAGCGCCGCCTCGCTGCGCGGACCCGCGCACGCGCCGCCACAGAACACGATTCGGCTCTCGACCGCGCCGGGATCGATGGACCGCAATCCGGCTCGCACCCGCCACCTGTTCATGGCATTGGCGCGCGGGCCCGCATTGCGATAGCCCAGCACCACCACGACCTCGGAACCACCCCGAGCAGATCCCACGCCCCGGCGCGCGGCGCGCCAATTCGCCCACTCACCCCACAGCAGCACCAGCGCGAGACCGCCGGCCAGCCGAGTCCGTTTCCGCATCGGTTCAGCCAAGCACACCAGTGATCAGGAATCGAGAAGCCTCGGGGCCCGCCGCGCGCCTACCGTATTTCTCATGTGCAACACACCTTTTCAGCCGCCCCGCACCACCTCCCTGGCGCTGCAGTACGTCCAGGTCACGGTCCTCGATTTCGACGAGTCCCTGGCCTTCTACCGCGACGCCCTCGGCCTCGAGGTCGTCAGCGACCTGGGCTCCGGCGACAAGCGCTGGGTCAACCTCACCAGCCCGAACCAGCCCGGACTCGAGTACGTGCTGTCCACCCCGCACGCCGGGCGTTCCCAGGAAGACGGCGACGCGCTGCGGGCCGTGCTGGTCAAGGGCATTCTGCCCATGCTGGTCTTCACCACCGACGACCTCGAAGCCACCTTCGAGCGGGTCAAGGCCGCCGGCGCGGAGGTCCTCCAGGAACCGGTCGACCGTCCGTGGGGTCCGCGCGACTCGGCTTTCCGCGACCCGTCGGGCACCACTGTGCGGATCCAGCAGGGCGAGGTCGTCCGCCGTCCCAAGAAGACCGCACCCACTGCGTGAGCCCGGCTATCCCTCGATGACGACCTTGCCCTCGGCACCCGGGGCGATGAACGGCAGCAGTGCTTCCGCCTCGGCCCGCACCGCCGCCTCGTCGGAGCTCGACAGCGGATGCCACGGGGTGATTCGGATGGTCGCGTCGTCGAGGGCCCAGCGGCCGTGGACGAAGCCGTCCACCAGGTACATGGGGATCCCGGCCGAGGCTTCCTTGGCGATGCGCTGCCGGTCTTCCTCGGCGATGATGCGGCGGCGGTCCTTGTGACCGAGGACGGCGTTGTCGAAGGCGGGCAGGAAGCGGACCGGGACTTCCAGGTCCGGATCGGCCAGCGGGGCATCGGGCAGGTCGAAGAGGACCTTGTGCTGGTCGTCGGTGAAAACCGTTAGTTCCGAGCGCATTCCGTCGATGACCTCGGCCAGCTTGGTGGTGCCGGACCAGGCCTGCATGTCGGCGACGGTGGCCGGGCCGAAGGCGGCCAGGTAGCGCCGGATCAGCTGCCGCGGGTCGGCGGGGGCGAGCGGGGCGCCGATCCATTCGTCGGCCAGGCTGACCGTGACGTAGCGGTTGCGCCAGCGGCCCCAGGTCCCGGTTTCGGCGCTGTGCGCCAGCGGAACCATGACTTCCACCGATTCGGCGAGCCGGCGCACGTGCCGGTCCGGGAAATGCTCGGCGAGCAGCTTGCCGAAATCACTGCGGGACAACGCTTTACCGGAGAGGAGCGCGCGGCCGGTGGCGGCCAAGCGGGCCAGGTCGACACCGTCGATCTCCTCCCGGTAGTAGGCCGCTTTCAGCATTGCGTCGATCCAGGGCTGCATGGTGGGGCGCAGCCAGGTGAAGTCCTCGGCGGTGGCCAGGTGCACGGTGCGGCGAATCATGGTGGAGCGCACCAGTTTCCGGTCGCGCAACAACGCTTCCAGATCGGCGTGACCGAAATCGGCCAGCCGCGTCCACAATCCGACATAGGGCCAGTTCGGTTCCTGGCCCTGGACCGCCACCAGATGCCGGACCAGCTCCAGCGGAGTGAGCTCGACCCGCTCGACCAGCAGCTGGCGTACCAGCAGCGTCCGGTTCAATTCCCGCAGCGATAGTTCGGTCATGCCTCCATCCTCGCCCAGACCACCGACAGATTCGCCGTGACCGCGCCGCCGCGAGCGTCGCCCGCTGCGGCGGCGGGCTCAGGGCGCGGCCGGCTCCATCCGCAGCGGCACGCCGATCCGGTTCCACAGATTGATCATGGCGGTCACCGCCACCAGGCCGGCGCGTGCGTCCTCCTCGAAGTGCTTCTCGACCTCGGCCCACACCCCGTCGGTGACGCCGTGCGGCCCCAGCGTGGTCACCTCTTCGGCGTAGGCCAGCGCCGCCTTCTCGGTATCGGTGAACTTCACCGACTCCCGCCAGGCATTCAAGTAGTAGATGCGCTGCTCGGTTTCCCCGTGCAGCCGGGCGTCGGTGGTGTGCATGTCGATGCAGAACAGGCAGCCGTTGATCTGGGAGACCCGGATCTTGACCAGCTCCCGGACCGTCGCGTCCAGCGGTCCGCGCCGGATCGCCATCTCGGCGGCGTACCAGCCTTTATAGACCTCAGGGGCGAGTCCGGGCAGGTTCAGGCGAGGCATGAAATGTCCTTTCGTCGGTCTTCACCAGCTAGACGACACAGCCTCGGCAAATGTGACACGCGCCTAGGATTCCGGCAAACATCGGTCCCGATCGGGCAGGTCGTCGCAGGGCGCGTTGCCGAAGGCCCGCAGCACCTCCTGCCCGGTCTGCTCGGTCAGGAAACGCAGGAACGCCGCCGCCAGCGAATCGCCGGGCGGGTCGCCGTAGCTGTAGGCGTACTCGACGCCCCAGAACGGGTAGGTCCGGGTGATCGCGGCGTCCCGGTCGGCCCGCACACCGCCGATCGTCACCGGCACCACCTCCGCCTTGCTCGCCTCGGCGAACGCGCTGTACCCGATCGCTCCGGGCAGTTCGGCGACCGCGCGGATCATGTCGCTGGTCACCTGCACATCGCAGTGCGCGGGCTCGGCGCCGATCAAGTCCTTGATGCCGGTGCAGCTCGCATGCCGTCGCGACGGCTGCTGTTCGGCGTCGAGCAGCCGCCGATCGAAGGTGTCCCGGGTACCGGAGCCGGGCAGCCGGTTCACCAGGACCACCGGAATATCCTTGCCGCCCAGCTCTTTCCAGTTGGTGATCCGATCCTGAAAGAGGTCGCGCACCTGCGCGACGGTGAGATCGCGGACCCCCACGTCCTTGTGCACGATCACCGCGAACAGCGCCACCGCCAGCGCCCGATGCCGCAGCGCCGGATACCCGACACCCTTCGAGCCGTCACTGATCGCCAGCAGTTCCCGATTGTCCTTGCCCTGCAGCGTGACTCGATCGAGCCCGCGCTCGGTGCCTTCGAAGCCGAACGCGAATTCCGCACCCGTGCACCGCTGCGCGTACTGCGCGGCCGCCGCCCGGATCACCGGTTCGAAGGCCGAGGAACCGACCAGGGTGAGCCGGCCCGAGGCGCAATCCGCCGGCATCGGTTCCGGCTCGAACACCGCGACCGCGAACTGCACGACGATCACCAGCACCAGAAACGCGACCAGCGCCAGCATCATCCGGGAAATCCCGGTGCGGCTCTCGGTTTCGGTGACCCGCCCGCGCTTGAGACCGCCCACCAGCACGGGCGCCGGGTACCCGCCATTGCCCTCGGAACGCTGCAGAATCGCGAGAATCTTGTAGTGGTCGGACCGGTCCAGCGGCACCTTGGGCAGATCGATCACGCCGATGTGCCCGCCGGTGTCCTCGCGCACCCCGATCCCGGAATTGCCGCCGAGGCTGTCGGCCAAGGCCGGATCGCTGAGCTCGGTGACTGCCATGCCGATCACCCGGCGCTGCGGAAAACGCAGGTGCAGACCGATTCTCGGCGACGGGAGCAGATAGTCGGCGGGCTCGATGGCGGTAGCGCCGCTGTTCTCGATCCGCACCAGCACCACCGACAGATCCCGCAATTCCGCGGGGTCGGAGCGTAATTGCGCGAGCACGCCGGGAAACACCGAGGCGATCTCCCCGGTGACGGGCGTATCCATCTGCACGCGGTAACCCAGACGCCGGCGGCCGACCACGATGAATTCCCACAGGAACGCGCCGACCGGCACCGCGATACCGATCAGCGCCAGCACGGTATCGAGCGGAAAGTCGCCCACCAGAAATCCCACTCCCCACAGATCCGGCAGCCGCAGCAGCGCCGTACCGCCTATTGTCGGCCGGTCCGGCCGCCCCGGCGATGAGCTACGGCAGTGTTCGGCAACAGTTCACCGGATCGCCACCGGGCCGGTCTAGCGGGTGCGCCAGGCGAGCAGCTCGTCCAGCGGCCAGGTATTGATAACCCGTTCGGCGGGAACCGCATTGGCGACGGCGCGTTCGCATCCGTACCCCTGCCAGTCCAGCTGGCCGGGCGCGTGCGCGTCGGTGTCGATGGAGAAGTAGCAGCCGGTCGCCACGGCCAGCCGCAGCAGCCGCGAGGGCGGATCCCGGCGCTCCGGACGGCAATTGATCTCGACGGCGGTGCCGTACTGCTTGCACGCCTCGAACACCACCTCGGCGTCGAAGGTGGATTCCGGCCGGGTGCCGCGCCCGCCGGTCACCAGCCGGCCGGTGCAGTGCCCGAGCACGTCCACGTTCGGGTTCGCGACCGCGTACACCATGCGCTTGGTCATCACATCGCTGTCGGCGCGCAGATGCGAATGCACGCTCGCCACCACGATATCCAGCTCGGCGAGCAGATCCGCCTGCTGATCCAGGGCGCCGTCGTCGAGGATGTCGACTTCGATGCCGGTGAGGATCCGGAACGGGGCGAGTTGCTCGTTCAGTTCCGCCACGACGTCCAGCTGACGGCGCAACCGGTCCGCGGACAGCCCGTTCGCCACGGTCAAGCGCGGCGAATGGTCGGTCAGCGCGCAGTACTCGTGCCCCAATGCCGCTGCGACGCCCATCATCTCGTTGATCGGGCTGCCGCCGTCGGACCAGTTGGAGTGGGTGTGCAGATCGCCGCGCAGCAACGAGCGCAACGGCTTTCCGGGCGCGCCGATCGGTTTCGCCTCGGTCCGCAGGCCGGCCAGATAGTCCGGGATCGCACCGGCGCACGCCTGCTCGATGACGGCGGCGGTCTTCGGCCCGATCCCGGACAACTCCTGCCAGCTGTGCGCCCGTTCATGTTTCGCGCGCTCGGACTTCGACAGTCCGGCCACCACGTCGGCCGCGCGCCGGTACGCCTTCACCCGGTGCGTCTCGGCGCGACCGCGTTCCAACCAGAACCCGATCTCGCGCAGCGCTTCGACCGGCCCGGGCACGGGCCCGGTCGGGATCGGATCCTGGTCGGCCACAGCGTTATCGAATCCGGCTGTACTTCACGAAGGCGACCCCGTCCTCGAAGACGCGACTGGTGATGACCCGGAACCGCGCCGGATCGGGCAGCCGCGGCCCGGAACCGAACAGCGACTTACCGCGCCCCAGCACGATCGGATACAGCTTCAGGAAGATCTGATCGATCTCCGGCAGCAGCACCTGCGCCAGCTCCCCGCCGCCGCACAGCCAGATCCCCAGCCCCTTCTCACGTTTCAGCTCCTGCACCTTCGACACCGGATCGGCGGCGATCAATTCCACAGCCGGGTCCGGAGTTTCGGGCAGCGTGGTGGACACCACGAACTGGCGCAGATGCGCGTACGGGCTCGACGTGCCGGTCCGTACCCCGAAGTCGTGCGTCTTACGTCCCATCAGCACGGTGTCGAAATAGGCGGCCTTCTTGGTGATGCCTCTGGCCTCGCGCACCTTCGTCGGCAGCGTCTCCGGATATTGCGCGGTGATCGCCGGACCGTGGTCACCCCCCACAGGGAAGAAATCGACCGAGCCCTCCTCGGTGGCGATGAACCCGTCGATCGTCGACGCGACGTAATACGTGAGCTTGCGCATGTGGTCCTTCCTCCCGGGCGCCCGGCCTGATGCCCGGACCCCTTAGAAGAAACGGTAGCTCGGTTTGCTCACACCCCGCGAGGCTTTACTTCCCCGGCTGCCATCCCCTGGGGGGCTGGCTCGTCTCGGTCAGCAACATCCGCGTGGCCGGCCCGTACCGGGCTGCGCAAGCCGATCCAAGATCCGCTGTACCTGGATGGCTGCAATGGGAAAACGGGCAGCGATGACGCGTAGCTCAGCCTCGATGTACGGGAGATCATCGGAGAGGGTTGGTGGGGCCGGGTGACCGGCCCAGTCTTGGACTTCGTTGAGCAGTCGCAGGGCGTCATCCCGCTCAGCATTGCTCAAGGCTTCGAGGAAAGGGGCCAGGTGCCGTTGCCCACCGAGGCGGTACGCGGCTGCCCGGAGGGCGACAGCTACAAGTGGTTCTGAATCGGACTGCTCTATGAGAACCTCGACAGGTGCCAGTCCGTCCGGCCCGGACTGCCGCCCGAGCGAGGAGACGGCGAACATTCGGACTGCGGTTTCCTCGTCTATATCCCGAACGACGCCTTCCAGTGCCACCGTCACTTGATTGCCGCTGTAGCCGCCAAGAGCCTCTGCTGCTGAGGCCCGAACAATCCAGGCCGGGTCCGCACGCAAAATCTCGAGCAGCGGAAGAACCGCCGGCGGGAACCCGAGGGGGCCGAAGGCCTCGACTGCTTCATTGCGCACCAGCATTTCCGGATCAGAGAGCAGCGGCAACAGAATCGGCCCGGCCTCATCTGGCTGGAGAACGCCGAGCTCCCCGAATATCTTGACCGCCTCCTCCCGTACCAACTCGTCGCCGGACCGCAGCAGGGGCGCAATATCGGTCAAAGCCAACGCATCCATGTGATCGCTCAATGCGAGCAGCGCGTCACTCTGCCGCGCGGGATCACCTGAGCGGAGCTCGGCCAGGAGGCTCTCTACGTCTCGAGACAAATCGTCTTCCTACTCTGCTCTGGCGTCGGCTCCAGAAGCGATAGCGCCGGCTATCCGACCGGCTAGCGTCCGCCGCCGCCACTGCTGTGGCGACAACCTTCGCTCTTCTCGGTGGCCTTGATTTTCGCTCGCAGTGCACGCTGGCTGAAAGATCGAAACGAGCACGATTCCGACAACCACCGCAGCAGCGATGCCGGTGGCGACCAAGATCGCGTTCTCGATGCCGTTCCGCATATCGGCGAGTGCGACCTGGCGTGCGGCAACGGGTTTGGCGACGGCGGCCGCGGCCGAAGCGACGCCGTCGGCTCCCCCGATGAGTTCCTGGAAGTAGTCGTCGATGTTGCCGAGCTCGGGACCATCGAGGTCATAAAAGGAAACTGCGGCGGGACTTGTCCACCGCATATCGACATCACCACTCACCTTGCCCCGCTGGCGTTTCCGCTCCTCGCCTCCCCTGGGTCAGGGCGCGGGGACGATCATCTCACCCGCGGGCGAGGTTTCGGCTGGCACCGGCCGCAGAAGTAGGAAGAACGGTTCATGAACTTGACGCGTTGCACCGGCGCACCGCATCGGCGGCACGGCTCGTCTTCGCGGCCGTAGACGTTCAGAGCACGCTCGAAGTAGCCGGATTCGCCGTTGACGTTGACGTACAGGGCGTCGAAGGAGGTGCCGCCCGCGTCGAGCGCGTCTCGCATGACGGCGGTCGCTTCGGTCAGCAGGGTACGCACGGCGGGCCGGGTCAGGCTGGAGGCCGTGCGATTGCCGTGGATTTTCGCCCGCCAGAGGGCCTCGTCGGCGTAGATATTGCCGACGCCGGAGATCGCCGTCTGATCGAGCAGAACGCGCTTGATTTCGGTGTTTTTGGCGCGTATGGCGGTGACGGCGAGTTCCAGGTCGAACAGGGGATCCAGGGGGTCGCGGGCGATGTGGGCGACCGGTTCGGGGACGCGGGTGCCGTCCACCTCGATGATCGGAGCAAGTGCCCAGCCACCGAAGGTGCGCTGATCGACGAACCGCAGCTGGGTGCCGTCATGCAGGGTGGCCCGGATGTGGGCGTGCTTCTCGACGGGGGCGTCGGCGGGTTGCACGAGCATCTGCCCGCTCATGCCGAGATGGACGACCAAGGCGTCGTCGGGGTCGTCGAAGGTGAGCCATAAGAATTTTCCGCGCCGCTGCGCGGATTCGACGCGTAGGCCTTGCAGGCGGGCGGCGAGATCGGCGGCGCCTTCGAGATGGCGGCGCACCGAGCGGGGGTGCGTGATCGAGACCGCGTCGATGACTCGGCCGACCACGTGCGCGTCCAGGCCGCGGCGAACCACCTCGACCTCGGGAAGTTCGGGCACCTGTCAGCTTTCGGCGGTCAGCGCCTGGTAGGCGGCGCCCGCCGCCTTCTGCTCGGCTTCCTTCTTGGAACGACCGATGCCCTGACCGTAGGAGCGGCCGCCGATCACCGTGGTCGCGGTGAATTCCTTGTCGTGGTCCGGGCCCGTCGAGGTGATCTCGTAACTGGGCACGCCGATGCCACGTTCGGCGGTGAGCTCTTGCAGGCTGGTCTTCCAATCGAGGCCGGCGCCCATGCGGGGCCCGCGCTCGAGCAGTTCGGCGAACAGGCGCAGGACGACACCGCGCGCGGTCTCGATGCCGTGCTCGAGATGCACGGCGCCCAGCAGCGACTCCATGCCGTCGGCGAGAATGCTCGGCTTGTCCCGGCCCCCGGTGAGCTCTTCGCCCTTACCGAGGTACAGGTGCGGCCCGAGACCGCCCTGACCGAGCCCACGCGCCACCTCGGCGAGCGCGTGCATGTTCACCACACTCGCGCGCAGTTTCGCCAGCTCGCCCTCGGACTTGTCCGGATGCTCGTGGTAGAGGCGCTCGGTGATGCTCAGGCCGAGTACCGAGTCGCCCAGGAATTCCAGGCGCTCGTTGGTCGGCAGGCCGCCGTTCTCGTAGGCGTACGACCGGTGCGTCAGCGCGAGGCGTAGCAGATCCGGTCGTACGTCGACTCCGAGTGCGGCGAGCAGGCTCGCGTGGTCACCGGTTGCTCCGGTGGCGTCCTTACTGGCGGTCACGTCGGTACGTGTGGAAATCGAACCGTCAGACGGCTGCGGTGACCTGGCGGCCCTTGTACGTGCCACAGGACGGGCACGCGATGTGCGGCAGGGTCTTCTCGCCGCAGGCGCGGTTCGGGCAGGTGATCAGGGTCGGCGCGGTGGCCTTCCACTGGCTGCGCCGCGACCTGGTGTTGGAACGGGACATCCGGCGCTTCGGAACGGCCACGACTGACTCTCCTAAGGTCTAAACGGGGGGTTTCTACTACTTACTGGTCTTGGTCTTGCTTGGGCGATTCAGCGGCAAACGACGCGAGCTTGGCCCAGCGAGGGTCAAGTATCTCATGCGAGTGATCAGATCCCGCAATCGCCATCCGCACGCCGCATTCCGCGCACAGTCCCGGGCAATCCGGGGTGCACGTGGGCTGCAACGGCAGCTCCAGCCCGATGGCGTCGACAAGCACCGGCTCCAGGTCGATGGTGTCGTCGACCAGGCGTTGCACTTCGTCTTCCTCGGTGGTCTGCTCGGTGGCGCTGTCCGGGTAGGCGAACAACTCGGTGAGGTACAGCCGCACCTCGGCGGTGAACGGCTCCAGGCAGCGCGAGCACTCCCCCTCGGTCGGCGCGGTCACCGTGCCGGTGACCAGCACACCCTCGGATACCGATTGCAGCATCAGATCGAGCCGCATTTCGGCGCCCTGCGGGGCGGCGACCATCTCCAGACCCATCCGATCGGCGAGGGTGACCGTGCGCTGCAACTCCCGCATATCGCCGGGGCGGCGCCCCAGGCTGCGGGTGTCGACGACGAAGGCGCCGTCGGGCTCGCGGCGCGAGGCCGCACGCGAACGCGACATACGACCGCTGTCAGCGGACATCACGAACTCACCTCACGATCGGAAAAGAGAATGGGCAACCACTCCACAGTACTGGAGCAGCCCGCTCCCGCCCAAATGAGGTGCTGAGGCTAGCGGCGGTACTCGCTCACATAGTCGGGCGCGCCCGCGCCGGAGCGCAGCTGGTGCCGGCCGCGGCCGACGGTGCGCAAGGTGGAGTTCAGGGTTTCCTCGAAGTCGGCGAGGGTGGAGTCGACGTAGTGGTCGCATTCGTCGCGCATCCGGTCCGACTCGCCCTGGGCGGTATCGATGAGCCGCGCGGATTCGGCGTGCGCGGCGCGCACCACCTCGGTCTGCTGCACCAGGCGGGACTGCTCGGCCTCGCCCTCGGCGACGGACCGGTCATAGGAGGCCTGACCGGCCTCGATCATGCGCTCGGACTCGATCCGGGCGCGGCCGGTGAGGGCCTCGTACTCGGCGTTGCCGTCGGCGACCACGCGGTCGGCCTCGGCTTGAGCGCTGGCCACCAGGCGATCGGCGTGCGCGGAGGCCTCGGCGACCATCCGGTCGGCGTGCGCCTTGGCGTCGGCGAGGATGCGATCGGCTTCGGCGCGGGCCGCGCCGACGGTCTGTTCGGCCTCTTCGTTGGCGGTGGTCACGGTGGTCTCGGCCGCGGATCTGGCGTCGGTGACGAGCTTGTCCCGGTGGTCGAGGACATCTTGGGCGTCGTCGAGTTCGCCGGGCAGCGCGTCACGCACGTCGTCGAGCAGCTCGAGCACGTCGCCGCGCGGCACGATGCAGTTGCGGGTCGGCGGGATGCCGCGCGCCTCTTCGACGATGGCCACCAGCTCGTCGAGTGCTTCGAATACGCGATACATGGATCACTCCCGCTTCTCTGCCGTGTCTACCTGAGCCAGTGTGCCTCCGATCACGGCCCACGCCGAGACTTCTATCGGTGTGTCGCGGCAGTGTCTCGTACGCCACAAAAAGAAGTGGAGAGACACCCTCCGCTTGGTGCTACATTCTTAATGAAGACCTGAGAAAGATCTTCTTAAGCGGTTCGCAGGCATCGGGCAGGACACTGAAGCTGGTGATTGACACGTTTCATCCGTTCAGTACATACTGAACACGCAGTACCTTGGAAAGCAGCTCGGAGTCTCCAGAGGCTCAGTTCGATCGGAAATGACCATGACGGTTCTCGAAGCTCCACGGCAGGCGGTTCTCCCCGCGAGCATGTACACCCCGTGGGCCGTCGCATACCCGGCCATGGGCGACTTGACGAACGTCCGGTTCAACCAGCTGATGCAGTACCTGCGCGGCGATCGGGCCTTCGCCCAGCTGATCCGGTTCGCGCTGGTCGGCGGGTCCAGCAATGTCGCCTACGTGCTGCTGTTCTTCGCGATGCACGGCGTCGGGCCGCTGGTCGCCAATGTCGCGGGATCGGTCGTCAGCACCATTATCGCCAACGAACTGCACCGTCAGCTCACCTTCCACGCGGCCGGCCGGGTCGGCTGGTTCACCGCGCAGTGGGAGGGCGGCGGGCTCGCCCTGATCGGGCTCGGTATCAGCACAGCCGGATTGGCGGCCCTGGAGATCTGGGCGCCCGGGCTGGGCGGTGCGGCGCAGGCCGGCGCGGTCCTGGCGCTGACCGCCGCGGTCGGCGGGCTGCGGTTCCTCGCGCTGCGCGGCCTGGTCTTCTGACAGCAAAGACTAAAAGCCCCGGTTCCATCGGAACCGGGGCTTTCTTTCGGTCTCAGCCGCGCCGCTCGGCGAGGCGGGCGAGCAGGCGCTTGTGCACCAGCGGCGGCAGCATGTCGGCGACATCCCCGCCGTAGGCCGCCACTTCCTTGACCAGCGAACTGGACAGGTAGCTGTACACGGGATTGGTGGCGACGAAGAAGGTGTCCACACCGGTGAGCTTCTTGTTCATCTGCGCCATCTGCAACTCATAACCGAAGTCGTTGCCGTCGCGCAGCCCCTTCACGATCGCGCCGATCCCCTCCTGCTTGGCGAAATCCACGGTCAGCCCCTGCCACGAAGCCACCCGCACATTCGGCAACTCCGCGGTGGCCTCCCGAATCATCTCCATCCGTTCCTCGACGGTGAACATGCCCTGCTTCTTCGGATTGACCGACACGGTCACCACGACTTCGTCGAATTGCGCCGCCGCCCTGGTGAATACGTCGAGATGCCCATTGGTGACCGGGTCGAAGGACCCGGGGCACAGTGCTCCAGCCATGACTGGACGCTACCGCGCTTTCCCCGCGAACCGAACGCCGGGACCCGGCCGGCTAGCCCGCGTCGAATTCGGCGAGTTCGATTCGGGTCTCGCCGTATTTGCGGGGCTTGGCGGCGGTATAGCCGGGCGGCCAGGTGATTTCGGGTGAGCGGATGGAGCGCTCGACAATGACGAGGGCGTCGGGGGCGAGCCATTTGTGGTCGGCGAGGAGGCGCAGGTCGGTGGTCACCGCTTCGGTGTCGACATCGTAGGGCGGGTCGGAGAAGACGAGGTCGTATTCGCCGGCGCCGCCGCGTTGCAGGACCGAGGCGACGGTGCCCTGGCGGAGTTCGGCGCCGGGGAGGGCCAGGTCGGTGATGTTGCCCGCGACGATCGCGGCGGCCTTGCGGTCGGATTCGACGAGCAGGGCGTGGGCGGCGCCGCGGGAGAGGGCTTCCAGGCCCAGGGCGCCGGAGCCCGCGTAGAGGTCGAGGACGCGGACGCCCTCGAGATCCAGACGGGCGTCGATGGCGCTGAAGAGGGCCTCGCGCACCCGGTCCGAGGTGGGCCGGGTGCCGGCGGGCGGTACCCGGAGGCGCCGCCCGCCCGCTGCTCCCGCGACGATGCGCGTCATTCGGCGGCAGCCCCCGTGACCGCCAGTTCGACCAGCAGGTCACCGCCTTCGACCTGCTGCACCTTGGCGATGGCGACCCGCGCGACGGTGCCGGCGCGGGGTGCGGTGATCGCGGCCTCCATCTTCATCGCCTCGATGGTGCCGATGGTGTCGCCGGCGGCGACCGCGTCGCCTTCGGACACCGCCAGGGTGACGACACCGGCGAACGGCGCGGCGAGGTGGGCGGGGTTGGTCTTGTCGGCCTTCTCCGCGACCGGGACGTCACTGGCGATAGACCGGTCCCGCACCGCGACGGGGCGGAGCTGGCCGTTGAGAATGCACATGACGGTGCGCATGCCGCGCTCGTCGGGCTCGGAGATCGCTTCCAAGCCGATGAGCAGCGTGACGCCCTTCTCCAGCTGAACCCGATGCTCCTCGCCGTGGCGCAGGCCGTAGAAGAACTGGTTGGCCGACAGCCCGGAGGTGTCGCCGTACTTCTCGCGGTGCGCCTCGAATTCGGCGGTCGGGCCGGCGAACAGCAACCGGTTCAGGGTGCTGCGCCGCTCCAGCGAGCTGCCCGCCAGACCCGCCTCGTCCGCCGCGGAGAGTTCGGTTTCCGGCTTGGCGGGACCGCGGCCGGAGAGGGCCTTGGTGCGGAACGGTTCCGGCCAGCCACCGGCCGGGGTGCCGAGTTCGCCACGCAGGAAACCGATTACCGAATCGGGGATGTCGTAGCGGGCCGGGTCGGCGGCGAACTCCTCGACGCTGACACCGGTGCCGACCAGCGCCAGCGCGAGGTCACCGACCACCTTCGAGGACGGGGTGACCTTGACAAGGCGACCCAGAAGGCGGTCTGCCGCAGCGTATTTCGCTTCGACCTCTTCGAACTGGTCCCCCAGGCCCAGTGCGATGGCCTGCTGGCGCAGGTTCGAGAGCTGACCGCCGGGGATCTCGTGGGTGTAGACCCGCCCGGTCGGCGCGGGGAGCCCGGATTCGAAGGGCGCGTAGACCTTTCGCAGCGCCTCCCAGTACGGCTCCAGATCGCACACATTCTGCAAGTCCAGGCCGGTATCGAATTCACTGTGCGCGGCGGCGGCCACGATCGCCGACAACGCGGGCTGGCTGGTGGTGCCCGCCATCGCGGCGCTGGCCCCGTCGACCGCGTCCGCGCCCGCCTGCCACGCGGCCAGATAAGTCGCCAACTGCCCGCCCGGGGTGTCATGGGTGTGCACGTGCACCGGCAGATCGAAGTTACTACGCAGGGCGGTAACGAGTTTCGCGGCCGCGGGGGCGCGCAGCAGACCGGCCATGTCCTTGATCGCGAGCACATGCGCGCCCGCGTCGACGATCTGCTCGGCCAGCTTCAGGTAGTAGTCCAGGGTGTAGAGGGTTTCGTTCGGGTTCGACAGGTCACCGGTGTAGCTCAACGCGACCTCGGCCAGGGTGGTGCCGGTTTCGCGGACCGCGTCGATGGCCGGGCGCATCTGGTCGACGTTGTTGAGCGCGTCGAAGATGCGGAAGATGTCGATACCGGTCGCCGCGGCCTCGGAAACGAAAGCCCGCGTGACCTTTTCGGGGTACGGGGTGTAGCCGACGGTGTTGCGGCCACGCAACAGCATCTGCAAGTTGATGTTCGGCACCGCCTCACGCAGCGCGGCCAACCGCTCCCACGGATCCTCATACAGGAAGCGCAGCGCCACGTCATAGGTCGCCCCGCCCCAGCATTCGATGGACAGCAGCTCCGGGGTCATCCGGGCGACGTGCCCAGCCACGGCGATGAGCCCGCTGGTCCGCACCCGCGTCGCCAGCAAGGACTGGTGCGCGTCGCGGAAGGTGGTGTCGGTGACCCCGACCGCCTTCTGCTCCCGCAACGCCTGCGCGAACCCGTCCGGACCCAAACGCAGCAGCTTCTGCCGCGAACCGTCCGGCGGCGGCACGCTCAAATCGATGGCGGGCAGCTTGTCGTGCGGATACACCGTGCTGCGACGCTCACCGTGCGGCTTGTTGACGGTGATGTCGGCCAGATAGTTGAGGATCTTGGTGCCACGGTCCGCGGACCCGCGGGAGGTCAGCAGCTGCGGGCGTTCGTCGATGAACGAGGTGGTGACCCGGCCGGCCTTGAAGTCCGGATCGTCGAGCACCGCGAGCAGGAACGGGATGTTGGTCGTGACGCCGCGGATCCGGAACTCCGCGAGGGCGCGCCGAGCCCGGGCCGCCGCCGCGGGCAGGTCCCGGCCGCGGCAGGTCAGCTTCACCAGCATCGAGTCGAAGTAGGCGCCGATCTCCGCGCCCAGGTTCGCGCCGCCGTCCAGGCGGATGCCCGCGCCGCCCGGCGTGCGATAGGCGGTGATCCGCCCGGTGTCGGGGCGGAAACCGTTGGCCGGATCCTCGGTGGTGATCCGGCACTGCAGCGCCGCACCCCGGATGGACACCGAATCCTGGCTCAGGCCAAGCTCTTCCAGCGACTGCCCGGCGGCGATACGCAACTGCGACTGCACCAGGTCGACGTCGGTGATCTCCTCGGTCACCGTGTGCTCGACCTGGATGCGCGGGTTCATCTCGATGAAAACGTGGTTACCGCGCTCATCGAGCAAGAACTCCACGGTGCCCGCGCAGCTGTAACCGATCTGGCGAGCGAAGGCGACCGCGTCGTTGCAGATCCGCTCGCGCAGCGCCGGATCCAGATTCGGCGCGGGAGCGAGCTCGATGACCTTCTGATGGCGGCGCTGCACCGAGCAGTCACGCTCGAACAAATGCATGACATTGCCGTGCTGATCGGCCAGGATCTGCACCTCGATATGACGCGGATTCACCACCGCCTGCTCGAGGAAGACCGTCGGATCACCGAAAGCCGATTCCGCCTCGCGCGAGGCCGCCTCGATCGATTCGCGCAGCTGTTCGGGCGCGGCGACCCGGCGCATACCGCGCCCGCCACCGCCCGCGACGGCCTTCACGAAGATCGGGTACTCGAGCTGTTCGGAGGCGGTCAGCAGCTCATCGATGTCGGCCGACGGCGCGCTGGACTTCAGCACCGGCAGCCCGGCGGCCTTGGCCGCCTCGATGGCGGTGGCCTTGTTGCCCGCCATCTCCAGCACCTCGGCCGAGGGGCCGATGAAGGTGATGCCCTCGCGGGCGCACGCGGCGGCCAGGTCGGGGTTCTCGGAGAGGAAGCCGTAACCGGGATAGATCGCGTCGGCGCCGGCGGACTTGGCCGCGTCGATGATCGCGTCGATGGACAGGTAGGCCCGGACCGGGTGTCCCTGCTCACCGATCTGGTAGGACTCGGCAGCCTTCAGACGATGGACCGAATTGCGGTCCTCGTAGGGAAAGACGGCGACCGTCCCGATGCCCAGTTCGTAGGCCGCGCGGAAGGCGCGGATGGCGATTTCGCCGCGATTGGCAACCAAGACTTTCGAGAACATTGACCCAAGGTACCTGGCGCAGAGCACAGCTCCGACACGGATACGGGCTTCGCAGTCATCTTCACAACCGGGCCTAGCACGGTTGCGAAGTTGCGGAAATCGTGGCGTCACATTTCCGTGCCCGGTGTCCGGAATATTTGCGGCGCGGCTTATGCTGGACAACGCAGCTGGTTTCTCCAGTGCGCGACGAGTTGGAGCCCCGACGTCACGCATCGGAGTCGAGATCTTTCCGGTACACCGGGGATCGAGAGGGAACCCGGTGAGAATCCGGGACTGTCCCGCAGCGGTATGCAGGAACGACCGCCGTCAACCAAGCACTGGAGTGATCCGGGAAGCGACGGCCAGTAGGTGAGCCCCCCACCCCGGGGGTCGGCCAGAAGGCCCGTGCCCGCAAGTCCGAAGACCTGCCAGTTGTGCCGGATACGCCGTATCCGGCGGCCACCGCCTCGTGGAATGGGCGCGCGGACCACCAGTGCAGACATCTTCGGGCTCCCCTACGGCCCGTGCGATGTCTCCCGGTGCTGCCCGCCCGAATGGCGATGGTTCACGACCGACACAGCACTGGAGCACAATCGTGACTGTCAAATCTCCTTTCACCGCAACGGTTCTCGGGCTTCCGCGAGTGGGACCTCGTCGGGAACTCAAACGCGCCACCGAGTCCTACTGGGCCGGGCGTTTGGACGCCTCCGGCCTGCACGGGGTCGCAGCGGACCTGCGCCGCCGGCAGTACGCCGAATTGGCCGCCGCCGGAATCGATTCGGTGCCCGTGGGCACCTTCTCCTACTACGACCAGATGCTCGATACCGCGGTACTGCTCGGCGCGTTGCCGCCGCGGGTCGCCGGTCTCGCGGATCCGCTGGACCGGTACTTCGCCGCCGCGCGCGGTACCGACACCATCGAGCCGCTGGAAATGACCAAGTGGTTCGACACCAACTACCACTATCTGGTGCCCGAAATCGGTGCGGACACCGTGTTCTCGCTGCACCCGGAGAAACTGCTGAGCGAGCTGGCCGAGGCGATCGCGCTCGGCGTTCCGGCCCGGCCGGTGGTGATCGGGCCGCTCACCTTCCTGAAGCTGGCGAAGGCGACCGGCGGCGCGGTGCTGGATCGGCTCGACGAGCTGGTGCCGCTGTACCGGGAATTGCTGCGGCAGCTGGCCGCCGCGGGTGCGCAGTGGGTGCAGATCGACGAGCCGGTGCTGGTCACCGATCTCGATGACGCCGAAATCGAGCTGGTGCGAAGCACTTACAGCGCGCTGTCGGCCGGCGACGATCGCCCGGCGATCCTGGTCGCCACCTACTTCGGGCAGCCGCGGGCGGCGCTGAGCGCGCTGGCGGACACCGATATCGAGGGCGTCGCAGTCGATTTCACCGCCGCCGAGCCCGCCGAGGTGGTGGCGGTGCCCGCGCTGGCCGGCAAGCTGCTGGTCGCCGGTGTGGTCGACGGACGCAATGTCTGGCGCACCGACCTCGATCGGGCGCTGGCGTCGCTGGGCACCGTGCTCGGTTCCGCGGCGGCGGTCGCGGTGTCGACCTCCTGCTCGCTGCTGCACGTGCCCTACACCCTGGCCGTCGAAGCCGGCCTGGACGACCAGCTGCGGTCCTGGCTGGCCTTCGGCGCGGAGAAGGTCGCCGAGGTGCGGCTGCTCGCCACCGCGCTGCAATCGGGCACGGAGGCGGTCGCCGCCGAATTGGCCACGGTCCGTGCGGCGCTGGACACCCGGCGCAACGATCCGCGACTGGCCGACCCGCAGGTGCGGGCCCGGCTGGCGGCGCTCGACGCGGATGCCGACCGGCGCACACCGGCCGACGAACGCCGCGCGCTGCAAGCCGCGCACCTGGACCTGCCCAGCCTGCCGACCACCACGATCGGCTCCTACCCGCAGACCTCGGCGATCCGGGTGGCCCGCGCGCTGCTGCGCAAGGGCCAGATCGACCAGGCCGAGTACGTCCGCCGGATGCGCGCCGAAATCGCCGATGTCATCACGCTGCAGGAGAAGCTGGGCCTGGACGTCCTGGTGCACGGCGAGCCGGAACGCAACGACATGGTGCAGTACTTCGCCGAGCAGCTCGACGGTTTCGCCGCCACCGAACTGGGCTGGGTGCAGTCCTACGGCACCCGCTGCGTGCGCCCGCCGATCCTGTTCGGCGACGTGTCCCGGCGCGAGCCGATGACCGTCGACTGGATCACCTACGCGCAGTCGCTCACCGGCAAGCCGGTCAAGGGCATGCTCACCGGCCCGGTGACCATTCTGGCCTGGTCGTTCGTGCGCGACGATCAGCCGCTGGCCGACTCGGCCGCACAGGTCGCGCTGGCGATCCGCGACGAAACGGTGGACCTGGAGGCGGCGGGCATCCGCATCGTCCAGGTCGACGAGCCCGCCCTGCGCGAGCTGCTGCCGCTGCGCGCCGCCGATCAGCCCGGCTACCTGGACTGGTCGGTGCGGGCCTTCCGCCTGGCCACCTCCGGCGTGGCCGACACCACCCAGGTCCACACCCATCTCTGCTATTCGGAGTTCGGTGAGGTCATCGACGCGATCGCGGGCCTGGACGCCGACGTGACCTCGATCGAGGCCGCGCGCTCGCACATGGAGGTGCTCGACGACCTCAACGCGGCGGGCTTCGACCTGGGTGTCGGGCCGGGCGTGTACGACATCCACTCGCCGCGGGTGCCGAGCGTCGAGGAGATCACCGCCTCGCTGCGAGCGGCGCTGAAAGCCGTTCCCGCCGAGCGGCTCTGGGTGAATCCGGACTGCGGGCTCAAGACCCGCGGGCCGGTCGAGGTGGAAGCGTCGCTGCGCAATATGGTCGCGGCCGCGCACGCCGTTCGCTGATCCGGGCGACCGGCCGCAGGGCGCCTGCGGCCGGTCCGTTCCCGCGTTGCGGGCTTGATTATGACTGACTGGTCATTCATAATCAGAGGCATGCCGAAGATCGTGGACCGAGCCGCTCGCCAGGAGGAGATCCTGGACGCGGCGGCGAAAGTATTCGCGCGCAAGGGGTTCGCCGCGTCGCGCATCGAGGACGTGGCCGCCGAAGCCGGAATCGCCAAGGGCAGCGTGTACCTGTACTTCGAGAGCCGGAACGCACTGCTCACCGGGGTTTTCGACAGCTACGCCGCGAAGGCGGCGCAGGTGCTGACCGAGCTGGGCGCCGGTTCGCCGCTGGAACGGCTGAGCCGTCTGATCCGCGCGACCCTGGAGCTGCTGGCCGCCCACCCCGATCACGCCCGGGTGCTCTTGGATGTGTGGGCCTCGAATCCGCCCATCGACATGGCCGGCATGTATCGCGAATACCGCGGCGCCATCGCGGATCTCCTGACCGAAGCGGCCGCCGACGGCGCACTGCGCCCGGGCATCGGCGCGCCCCACGCGGCGGTGATCGTCGGCGCGATCGAGGGCTGCCTGGTCCAGGCCCTGGTCGACCCCGCGCTGTCGCTGCGCGACCTGACCGAACCTGTCCTGCAACTCTGCGTCGAAGGGATCCGGACATGACACTCACCGATCGCCTGATCGCCCCGGACGCCAGCCGCGGCGAGGCCACCTGCGGCTACAGCGCGGCGATCCTCGGCGCCTCCCTCGTGCTCGTCCTCGGCCTGCACGCCGACCTGACCGGGTGGCGAGTCGCGATCCTCACCCTGGTCGCCTTCGACATGTTCGGCGGCGCCGTGGTCAACTCCACCTGCGCCGCGAAACGCTGGTATCACCGCCCGGGCCGGACGGCGCGGCATCATCTCGGCTTCGTCGCGATCCACATCCAGCCGTTCATCCTGGCCTTGGTGGTGCCCGGCTTCACCTGGCCCACCGCCGCCGCGATCTACGCCACGGCCGTGCTCAGCGCCCTCGCCGTGACCGTCGCCGCCGAACCGCTGCGCCGCCCGATCGCCTTCGCCACCACCGTTTTCGGCATCCTGCTCAGCACCAGCATCCTCACCGTGCCCGCTGTCGCCGCCTGGTTCGCGCCGATCCTGCTGATCAAACTCCTGATCGCCCATCTGCTCCCGGAAGAGGCCGCGCGCTGATCACCCACCGGCGCCCGCATCGGATTCCGGCTTCGGCCGCGGCCGTCTGCGCCGGGACGCGTAACTCTCGCAGACCTCACCCGCCCTCGGTACCGGCCGCGTCCGCTGTTTCCCGCCGATCCCCAGCCGCCACGACTTCGGATCCTCCGGACAACACACCATGTGCCACGCTCCTCGGCCACCGGAGACCCGACGTCCCCTGTTGTAATCCTTCGACGCACCCGCCAGTCATTCGGTTCCGCTATTTCCGCAAGAAGAACGGGGGCCGGGCCGGATCGAAACTCAGCTGCCGAAGGCCCGGGTGATGGCGGCCATGTCGAAGTAGTCGCGCCAGGCGGTGATCAGGCCGTCGTGCACCTCGAACACGCCCACCACCGGCAGCGGGGTATCGCGACCGTCTTTGCCGCGCAGGGTGTCGGTGCGTTCGTTCATGACGGTGGCCCCGTTCGAGACCTGGAGGTGGATGTCGAAATCGATGGCGGTGAACGGGCCGAGCAGGCCGGTGACGAAATCGGCGATCGCGGCGCGACCGAGGACGGGTTCCATCGGAATGTTGTGGTAGACCGCGTCTTCGGCGAAGAACCCGGCGATCTCGGCGGGGTCCGGGTCGGCCCAGGCCTGGCACATGGCACGGACGAGTTCGTCGGGGCTGGTCATCGGAGAATCTCGCTTTCGTCGGACGGAAACCCCGATTCAACCAAACAATTGCTTGGTCTAATGCCGGATCGTCGAGATCGGCCGTGCCGGTCGCTTGTCCACCGCGGCCGCCGCCCTAGGCTGTGCCCATGTCCGCCGACCAACCGCTGCGCTACCGGCTGATCACCGGAGTGGATGATGCCGCGTTCTGCAAACGGATCAGCGACCTTCTCGACGAGGGCTATCGGCTGCACGGACCACCCGCGGTGACCTTCAACGGCACCGATGTCATCGCCGCCCAGGCGCTGGTGTGGGGTGGATTCATGGAATAGCCAGATGTTTCCGAACGCGGAACCTATTCCGCCGCACGGCATGCGCGTACGATATGAGTCTTCATCCCTGCTCCGACGGACCGGGCGGCGTCCTCCGCCGAACTTCGCACGCCACGCATGCGCCCCCATCGCGAAAACACCTTGCACAGGCGGATTTTCGCGGACCGGAACTGCCCATTCTGCGATGTTTGCGAAGCTCCGCGACTATCATCCACCAGGTGCGCAAGATGTACGCGGGAGCCCGGTTGCGGCGATTGCGCGAGGAACGGCGAATGACCCAGGCGGCGCTGGCCAAGTCGCTGGACCTCTCGCCCAGCTATCTCAATCAGCTCGAACGCGATCAACGGCCGCTCACCATTCCGGTGCTGCTGAAACTGAATTCGACGTTCGACCTCGATGTGCAGTTCTTCGCCGCCGACTCCGACGCCCGCCTGGTGTCGGACCTGCACGAGGTGCTGGTCGACGCCGCGGGCGGCGACAGCGCGCCGTTGACCGAGGTGGAGGAGCTGGCCACCCGGCAGCCGGAAGTGGCGCGCATCCTGGTCGCCATGCACCGGCGATTACGGGCCGCCACCGATCAACTCGACCTGCTGTCCTCCCGGGTGGCCGCGCCCACCGGTACGCCCGGCGTCCCGATGCCCTACGAGGACGTCCGGGATTTCTTCTACGACCATCACAATCACATCCCGCACCTGGACCTGGCCGCCGAACACCTCTTCGAGGAATCCGGGCTGACCATCGGCTCCCTGGATCGGCAGCTGGCCCGGATCGCGGACGAACGCGCGGGCGTCACCGTGCTGGTGCGCGGCGACGGGGCGGACCCGGCCATCCCTAAACGCCACTACGATTCCGACAGCCGCACCCTCACCCTGGCCCGCCGGCTGCGGCCCGGGCAGCGCGCCTTCCAGATCGCCACCACCCTCGGCTTCCTGCTCTACGGCGACGACCTGGACGCGGTGCTGGACGAAACCCCCTCGCTCACCGGCGAATCCCGCACGCTGGCCCGGATCGGCCTGGCCAACTATTTCGCGGGCGCGCTGGTGCTGCCCTACGGCCGGTTCCTGCGCTCGGCCGAGGAACTGCGCTACGACGTCGACCTGCTGAGCCTGCGCTTCGAAGTCGGCTTCGAGACCATCTGCCACCGGCTGAGCACCCTGCAACGCCAGGGCCAGCGCGGCGTGCCGTTCTTCCTGGTCCGGACCGACCGGGCCGGCAATATCTCGAAACGCCAGTCCGCCACCGCGTTTCACTTCTCCCGGGTGGGCGGCAGCTGCCCGCTGTGGGTGGTGCACGAGGCGTTCGCGCATCCGGGCCGCGTGCTTACCCAGATCGCGGCGATGCCCGACGGACGCCGCTACCTGTGGATCGCCCGGACCGCAGCCACCACCCCGCACGGATACGGCACGGCGACCAAGAATTTCGCGATCGGCCTGGGCTGCGATATCGAATACGCCGACCGGCTGGCGTATTCGACCGGTCTGCAACTCGACGAACCCGCCGCGGCGGTGCCGATCGGCGCCGGCTGCAAAGTCTGCGAGCGGCCCGCCTGCCCGCAACGCGCCTTCCCGCAGATCGGCGCGCCGCTGTCGGTCGCCGAGCACACCAGCACCGACCTGCCCTATCCCCGGCTGGGCGGCTGACTCACGCGGGGATGTGGGTCAGTTTGTCCGGGTTCCGGACCGCGTAGATCCCGCGCACCTTGCCGGTGTCCGGATCGATGTCGAGCACCACGACCGCGAACAGCGCGCCGCCCGACAGAATCACCGCGGAGGGATCCCCACCGACCCAGCGGTAATCGAACCCCAGATCGGGCACCCCGGTGACCATCGGACTGGTGATCAGCCGAATGATCTTGTCCGCACCCTGAATCGGGCGCAGCGCGGCCCGCGACTTGCCGCCGCCATCGGACCAGAAGGTCACATCCGGCGCGAGCAGTTCCAGCAACGCCTGCACGTCGCCGCCGACCTGCGCGGCCAGGAACCGCTCGGTCACCGCGCGCTGCGTGCGGGGATCGGCCTGATACCGGGGCCGCCGGGCGTGCACGTGGGCGCGGGCCCGGTGCGCGAGCTGACGGACCGCGGTGGTCTCCCGGCCCAGCATCGCGCCGATCTCGGCGTGCGGGTAGCCGAATACGTCGTGCAGCACGAACACCGCGCGCTCCAGCGGGGACAACGTTTCCAGCACCACCAGCATCGCCATGGACACCGATTCCGCCCGCAGCGCCGGATCGGCCGGGTCGGCGCTGTCGCGGACCTCCGGGGTGTCGGTGACCAGCGGCTCGGGTAGCCAAGGGCCGACATAGGTTTCGCGCCGGCGGGCCAGCACCGCGCGCCGAGCCAGTGCGTTGTTGACCGCGATCCGCACCAGATACGCGCGCGGACTGGTGATCTCCTCGGCGCCCGGGCGATTACGCGGCACCCAGGCGAGCCAGGTGTCCTGCACGACGTCCTCGGTGTCGGCCACCGTGCCCAGGATGTTGTAGACGATCGAGAACAGCAACTCGCGATGGTCGGCGAAGACCCTGGTCGCTTCGTCGTCGGCGCTGTCGAACATCTGGCCTCCTGTGTTCCGGTCTCGCCTCCCTAGAGGCATCTCACTACCCGGAACGTGACATCTTTCGCGCACCTTGTGATCCGACTCTCACGATGTCACGTCGCCGCGACCGGTTCGGCTCTGGGTTCGGGAGCGGACGAAATCGACGTCCGGACCGTGAGAGGACATCGCAGTGCAGTCATCCACCGAAACACCGTCGTATCTGGCGACCCGCCGCGGCAAACTCACGCTGGCATTGCTGTGCACCGTCGCGTTCCTGGATTTCGTCGACGGTTCCATCGTCAATGTCGCCCTGCCGGCCATTCAGCGCGAACTCGGGCTCGAAGTGTCGACGCTGCAATGGGTGACCAGCGGCTACATGCTCACCTACGGCGGCCTGATGCTGCTGGGCGGCCGGCTCGCCGACCTGCTCGGCCGGCGCCGGGTGCTGATCGCGGGCACGGTGCTCGTCGCGGTCGCCTCGGCCGTGGGTGGTTTCGCCGAGGCCGCCGGACCGCTGATCGGGGCCCGGCTCGCGCAGGGCGTCGGTGCGGCGCTGATGCTGCCCGCCGCGCTGTCGATTCTGACCACCAGCTTCCGGGAGGGCGCCGATCGGAACACCGCGCTCAGCGTGTGGGGCGGCGCCGCCGGATTGGCCTCGGCGGCCGGGGTTTTCCTCGGCGGACTGCTCAGTGAAGGACCCGGCTGGCGCTGGGTGTTCTACGTCAACACCCCGGTGTGCGTGCTGGTGCTGGCGCTTGTTCCGATGCTGATTCCCAACGACCGGCGCAACGAAATCCGGGGCAGCTTCGACGTTCTCGGCACCGCGCTGGCCACCGCCGGTTTGATGCTGCTGGTGTACGGCCTGGTGCAGGCGCCGGAGCACGGCTGGGGCTCGATGCGGACGATCGTCACACTCGCCGCCGCGGCGGCCCTGCTGATCGGCTTCGTGGTCAATGAACGCCGCACCGCGGATCCGCTTGTGCCACTGTCCATCTTCCGGATCCGAGGGCTCGCCGCCGCGAACCTGACGCATCTGACTATCGCCGCCGGCATGCTGGCGATGTTCTTCTTCGTCACCCTGTATATGCAGTCGGTGCTCGGCTTCGGCGAACTCCAGGCCGGCAATGCCTACCTGCCGATCAGCCTCACCATCGGCATCGCCGCCGGGCTGGCCGCGAAGCTGTTCCCGCGCTGGGGAACCCGGCCGGTCATTGTCGGCGGGGCGGCGATCTGCGGACTCGGATTGATCATGCTGTCGCGGATTCCCGCCGACGGTTCCTACGCGACCGATGTGCTGCCCGGCATGCTCGTCATGGCGGTCGGGGCCGGGTGCGTCTTCGTCGCGAACACCACCGCCGCGAATGCCGGCGTGCCCGCCGAACAGGCGGGATTGGCCGCGGCGCTGCTGAATACGTCCCAGCAGATCGGTGGCGCGATCGGCATCGCGATCCTCACCGCCGTGGCCACCACCCGCACCACCGCGCAGCTGGCCGCCGGGCAGGCGCCCCTCGAGGCGATGACCTCCGGGTTCCAGCGGGCGCTGCTGATCGGCGGGCTGCTCGCGCTGGCCGCCGCCGTCCTCGGGATGTGGACGGCGGATTCGCGCGGCGAACAGGACAACAAGCAGGCCCCCAGCACGGATACCGTGGCCGCATAGCCGGCCGGTCAGGACTTCGCCAGGTACTCCAGGCGTTCGGCATCGACCGCAGCGTTCATCATGCCTGCCAGGCCCGGGTGCTTCTGCAGACCCGGGTCGGCCTCCACCAGCTCGCGCGCCAGATCCTGTGCGGCGGTGATGACTTCGAGGTCGTCGAGCAGCGAGAGCAGGCGCAGCGACCGGGCGGTGCCGGACTGGGCGGAGCCGAGCACGTCACCCTCGCGGCGCTGGCGCAGATCGAGCACCGACAATTCGAAGCCGTCGGTGGTCCCGGCCACCGCCTCCAGGCGCACCATGGCCGAACCGCCCGGGGCGGCATCGGTGATCAGCAGGCAGAGACCGGCGTGCTTGCCCCGGCCGATGCGCCCGCGCAGCTGATGCAGCTGGCTGACACCGAAGCGGTCGGCGTCGACGATCACCATCACCGTCGCGTTCGGCACGTCCACGCCGACCTCGACCACGGTGGTGCAGACCAGCACATCGATGTCGCCCGCGTTGAAATCGCGCATCACCTGGTCTTTTTCGTCCGATGGCAGGCGGCCGTGCAGCAGGCCGACGCGGACGTTCGCCAGCGGGCCGGTACGCAGACTGTCGAAGACGTCGAGGGCCGCGGCCGTGGTCGGGGCCTCCTTCTCCTCGTCCTTCTTGCCCTTCTTGCTTTTGCCCGAGCCGTTCTCCTCGTCGTCACCGATCCGCGAGCACACCACATAGGCTTGGCGTCCGGCTTCGACCTCTTCCAGAATGCGTTCCCACGCACGCTCTACCCACGCCGGATGCTGCTTGCGCGGAACGACTTTCGAGGTGATCGGGGACCGGCCGCGGGGCAGCTCGGTCAGGGTGGAGGTTTCCAGATCACCCAGCGTGGTCATCGCGATGGTGCGCGGAATCGGGGTCGCGGTCATCACCAGCAGATGCGGGCTGACACCCGGCTTCGCCTTGGCGCGCAACGCGTCTCGCTGCTCGACACCGAAGCGGTGCTGTTCGTCGACGATCACCATGCCCAGGTCGAAGAACTCCACCGCGTCCTGGATCAGCGCGTGCGTGCCGATCACGATGCCCGCCTCGCCGGTCACCGCGTCCAGCAGCGCGGCCTTCTTCGCCGACGCCGACATCGATCCGGTCACCAGCACGACCTTGGTCGAGTCGTCGGCCGCGCCCAGCTCGCCCGCCGTGCCGAGCTCGCCGAGCATGTTCCGCAGCGATCGATAGTGCTGCGCGGCAAGCACTTCCGTGGGCGCCAGCAACGCACACTGCTGACCGGCGTCGACCACCTGCAGCATGGCGTGCAGCGCCACGATGGTCTTGCCCGAACCCACCTCGCCTTGCAGCAGGCGGTGCATCGGCTGCACCCGCGACAGATCATCGGAGATCTCCGCGATCACCTGCTGCTGACCTGCGGTCAGCTCGAACGGCAGTTTCTTCTCGAACGCGGCGGCGATGCCGTCGGTGCGCGGCGGGCAGGGCCGCGCGGTCCGGCCCGCTATCTCGTGCCGGCGTTCGGCCAGCACCAGCTGCAAGGCCAGCGCCTCGTCGAACCGCAGCCGCTCCTTGGCCTGGTCGATATCGGTCTTGCGCTCCGGCAGATGGATCAGGCGCAGCGCGTCGGACACCGCCAGCAGCGCTCGCTCGTCGCGAACCTGTTCCGGCAGTGGATCATCGATCGGATCGAGCTGCTCGAGCACCTGCCGCACGCAGGCCAGCAAGTCCCAGCTCTGCACCTTCGCCGTCGCCGGGTAGACCGGGATGAACTCCCGCTCCATGAACGAGACATCCACGCCCCCGGCGCCTTTCGCGCTCTCGGCGAGCCCGCGCAGGTCACCGCCGCCGCGCACCTTGGTGAAGGTGCCGACCGCGTCGTCCTCGGCGTCCGGCAGGATGAGGTATCCGGGGTGCGAGAGGTTCCAGCTGCCCGGTCGCCAGTAGCTGACGGTGCCCGACATCATCGCCCGAAGACCTTCTTTGACAACGTATTTCACTTTGTCGCCGTTGAAGAAGGTGACCTCGACCGGCTTGCCCGCACCGGTGTCGAGCTGCACCTTGAGCAGCGATCCGCGGCGGTTGCGCATCGGCTTGAGTTCGGTCTTGGCGATCCGCCCGACCACGGTGATGTGCGCGCCGTCCTCCGGCTCGTTCTCGGTGAGCGGCTGCCCCTGCGTGGCGTATCGCAGCGGATAGTGGCGCAGCAGGTCCTCGACGGTGTTCATGTCGAAGGCTTCGCCCAGCTTTTCGGCGGCTTTCACGCCGAGAACGTGGTCCAGCCGGTCACCGAGTGTCGCCATGCCGCATTCCTGTCTGTGTCATTCGACGCCGATCTGCACCAGATCACCATGCTGCCCACCGGAATACACGATCACCTCGACTCCGGGGAAGCCCTGCCCGATGTGCGCGGCCAAGTCCTCGGCCAGCCCGTCCGGCGCGCCCGCGCCCATCAGCAGCGTGACCAGCTCGCCGCCGAATCCGAGCATGCGATCGAGCAGCGTGCGGGCCGCCGCGCGCACATCATGGTCGATCACCACGACATCGTGGCCGACCAGGCCGAGCCCGTCACCCGCCGCGCAGGTGCCGACCATGGTGAGCGCGCGCTCCCGCGCGGCGCGCAGCGAACCCCAGCGGGTCGCGGCGGCGGCTTCGGACATGGCGAAGGCGTCGTCGACCGCGATCCGGCCGCGATCGTGCACGGCGGCCGCGGCCAGGCCCTGGACCATCGATCCGCTCGGCAGCAGCAGCACGTCGCGGTGGGCATCGCGGGCGGCGACACCGACGGCGACGAGTTCATGGGCGGGTAGCGCGCCGTTGGGCAGAACCAGGACTTCCCGGTTCGGCATGTTCCGGATCGCGGCGAGCAGGGCCTGCGGGGTGACCGGATCGTCGCCGAGCACGATCGCGCCGGCCGCCTCGAACAGGGCGGCCGCGCCCGCGCCCGCGGCGACGGCGAGGATCCCGCGATCGGCCGGGCCGGTCGCGGGATCACAGGCGCGCGGTCCGGCGTGGACGGGCGCGGTGACGGCGAAACTCTCGATACGGATGCGGCGCAGCGTGCCCGCGGCCAAGCCCGCCTCCACCGCGGCGCCCGCGTCGACACAGTGCACGTGCGCGGACCACATCCCCGCACCGTCGCCGACCACGACCACCGAATCACCCAGTTCGGACAGGCGATCACGCAGGCGCGCGATGCGGTCCTCGTCGGTGTCGGCGAGCAGGTACATCACCTCGAAATGCGGGTCGTCCGCGGCGTTTTCCGGGTGCGCGGCGGTCGGCTCGGCCGTGGGCTGGTGGTCGCCGGGCAGATACTCCGGCCGCGCGGGCGATTCGCCGGTGGTCACCGTGACCAGCCCGTCCAGCAACACCAGCAGCCCGCGCGCGCCCGCGTCGACGACTCCGGCCGCGCGCAGCACGCCGAGCTGCGCGGGCGTGTCGTCCAGCGCCTTGGCCGCGCCGTCGGCGGCCGCCAGCGCCACCCGTGCCAGCGCGGTGTCCTGGCAATCCGCCGCGCAACCGGCCGCGTAGTCCAGAACGGTGAGCATGGTGCCCTCGACCGGCACGCTCAGCGATTCGCGGACCAGCGCCGCGCTCCGGCTCAGCGCCAGCCGCAGGGTGCCGGCCGTGAGCGGGCCCTCGCGCACCGCCTCGGCGATGCCGCGCAGCACCTGCGTGAGGATGATGCCCGAATTGCCGCGTGCGCCCGAGGTCGCGCCGCGCGCCATGGCGGCGGCGACCTCGGCGGCGGCGATCTCCGTCACACCCGCGGCCGCGGTTTCGGCGGCCAGCAGTGCCGCGCGCATGGTTGCCAGCAGATTGGTCCCGGTGTCGGCATCGGCGATCGGGAAGACGTTGAGGGCATTGATCTCCGCGCGCCGCGACTCCAGGCCGTCGACGCAGATCCGGCCCCAATGCAGCAGAACTGCGCCATCGATCACATCCCGCGCTCCCGGCACCGCCACCTCACTTTCCCCTCTCACCGCATGCTTCCCGCCAGGTTAGCGGGCGTTACCGACAGCGCAGGGCGCAGACCGGGAGGAGGGGGTGGCGGGGCGGCACCTGCCCGCCCGCTAGACTGGATCCCGCATATCGGCCGCTTCGGCCCCTCCCCGAACCATCGGTTTGGTGGAACCGGGCTGCGTTAGCTACCCTTGCAGGGTTGCCTCGCGCGGCCTTGGCCGGTTCGCGCTGGCCGACGCAAGTCGGCAAGGCATTAAGACATTGTTTCCGGACATGCTGCGTTGGTCGTAGCGGTCCCCCACTAGACATGAAGGAGTTCGCGACTATGGCTGCCGTCTGCGACGTCTGCGCCAAGGGCCCCGGCTTCGGGAAGTCGGTCTCGCACTCGCACCGGCGTACCAACCGTCGCTGGAACCCGAACATCCAGACCGTGCGCGCCCAGGTTGCCCCCGGCAACACCAAGCGCATGAACGTGTGCACCTCCTGCCTGAAGGCGGGCAAGGTCACGCGCTGAGCGTTGACGAGACAACGCCCCGGCGCCCTCTATGGGCACCGGGGCGTTTCCCTTTCTTACCGGTGTTTTCGACCGCGGATCAGTAGCGCGAGGCTCGTCAGCGAGACCAGCCCCAGCAGCACGACCACCGCGGTCCGGAAAGCGGTGACGAAGACCGTCCCCGACACATTCCGCGCGGCGGCCTCGACGACCGGGGTGACCTGCTGCGCCGTCTTGGCCGCACCCGGCTGTTGCGCCGACGCGTTCGAGTGATCACAGCCCTCGGGCGTGCGTTCCGGGGTGGGCGATCGCAGTTGCAGGGTCGCGCACCGGGCGAATTCGTCGGCGATGCTCGGGGCGAACGGGGTGACCGCGGTGAGCTGCCGCTGTAGTTCGGGCCGCTCCTGACGCACCGCGGCGGGCGCCGCGAGAGCGATGGCGTGGAAGAACAGAATGCCGATCAACGCCACCCCGAGCGAGTTTCCGACTTGCTGCGCGGTGGGCACCAGGCCGGACGCGGAATCGATGGACCGGGACGGAACGGCGGCGACCACCGCGATCTGCAAGCGGGCGGCCGCCGCGCCCACCCCTAATCCGCCGAGCACCAACGGGATCAGCAGCACCGGCCACGACAGTGCGGGCGGCTGCGGCTGCAAAGCCAGCAGCCAGCCGGCCAGCAGCACCGCGAACAGCGCGCAGCCGGCGCCGATCATCCGGTCTCCCAGCCGTCCGGCCAGCCGGGGCGCGGCCAGCGCCCCGAGGACCGCGCCCGCCGAGAACGGCAGCGTCGCCACTCCGGTGCGCAGCGCGCTGTAGCCGAGCCCGAATTGCAGCGACACCGACATGGTGAACAGGTACGCGCCGAAGACGCCGTACACCACCAGGCAGGCCAGGATCCAGCCGAAGAACCGTGGCTCGGCGAACAATCCGGGATCGAGCAGTGGCGCACCGCCGCGCGCGGCCACCCGGCGTTCGTGCGCGACGAAGGCCGCGAAGATCACCAGGGCCGCCCCCAGCATCGCGAGAATCGGTAGCGACCACCGATGTTCGCGGCCGATCGAGAGCCCGTAGATGAGCAGGAACAGTCCCGCCGTCGCCAGCACCGCACCGGTCGCGTCCAGCGCGCACCGCTCGCGCACCACCGACCCGCGCAGGTGCCGGGCCGCCAGCACGAGCGCGACCGCACCGGGGATCAGGTTCACCAGGAAGATCGAACGCCACGACAGGTCGAAGGGATTCGCGCCCAGCAGCACCCCGCCGAGCAACGGACCCAGCATCGCCGCCGTGCCCGCGGTCGCGCCGTAGAGCGCGAAAGCGAGGTTGCGGCGTGCGGTATCGGCGAAGCGCGCGGTGATGATCGCGATCGGTTGCGCCGAGACCGCGCCCGCCGCGGCCCCTTGCAGCACGCGCGCGGCAATGAGCGCGAGCGGCGTCGGCGCCAAGCCGCACAGCACCGAGGCGCCGACGAAGACCGCCAGCGCGGCGGTGAAGAATCCGCCACGCCCCCAGCGCATTCCGAGCCGCGCGCTCGGCAGCAGCGCGCACGCCAGGGCGACGGTGTACCCGGTGAGCATCAGCGATGATTCCGCCGAACTCGCGCCGAGCTCCCGGACGATATCCGGAATCGCGACCGTCACGATGGTGGCGTCGACCATTTGCATGAAGACGGCGACGAACACCGCCACCACCCCGGCCCACACGGTGGATCTCCGGGTGGGACGCGGGGTTTCGAGCGTCAGGGCGCTCACGGCGCGCCCCTCACGCGACATCCTGTGCCAGCGCACCGATCCGGGCCTGCGCGATCGATTCCATCACCCGGGTGAGCGCGTCGCAGTAGCGCGTCATCGCCCCGGCCGCGAGCGGAGTGTCCGGGAAAAGCGATGCGGCCCAGATCATGTCGTCGGTGCGCTGCACCCAGGTGTATACCTCCTCGGAGGTGCCCCGGCTGCCGAAGAAGGAGAAGTCGAGCGCGGAGAACAGCTCGGCGCCCGGCAACTTCCGCAAATCCAGGAACGACAACATGGGAGCGACCCAGCCGCGCCGGACGTGGAAGCCCTCCTGCTCCTCCAGGAGCTCCACCACGCGGTGCAGCGACACATTGGACAGCCACTTGCCCGCGGCGAAGGCGGCATCGGCGCGCTGCGCCGTCGCCGCGAACCCTTCCCGGGGATCGAATTCGAAGGCGATCGGGATCAGGCTGGCGTACCAGCCGACGGTGCGCTGCTCGGCCGCGCCGGCGCGGGTGTTCTTCGGCGAGAGGTTGAAATACTTTGTGCGCCCCGACAATTGGTACTCGGCGTAGGCGGCCGCGGCGAAAACCCCGGCCACCAAACGCACTCCGGCCCGGGCGCATTCGCCCTCGAACGCCTCGGCCAGCGCGCCCGACAACAACACGCGCCGGTCCGAGGCCGCCGAGGTGGTCGCCGTCGCCTCCGGTTCCCGCAGCGGCAGCGGGAAACTGGGCAACTTGCCGCCGTTGGCCAGAATGCGGTCGGCCCACTGGGTGATCTGCGGCGACTGCGCGGCGAGCTCGGCCGCCTGCGCGCGTTCCCGCCCGCAGTACTCCCGGTAACTGGCCACCGGCGCCTCGGCGAGCCGGGTCGCGGCGGCCGGATCGAAATACAGCTGGACGACTTCGGCGGCGATGATCCCGCCGGAGACGGCGTCGGTATTGAGGTGATCGCAGGCCACCACCACGGTGAACGAGCCGCCGTGTTCGATGATCGCGAAGCTGAAGCAATCCCAGCTGGTCGGTCCGGGTGTCACCCGCTGCACGATCCGGCTGATCAGCAGGCCGTCGATCTCGCCCCAGGAATCGGCGACGAGATCGATGTCCTCGGACTCGAGCACCCGCCGCTGGATCCGGAGATCGGCGTCGAATTCGAACCAGCTGTGGAAGGCGTCGTGCCGGCGCACCACCGCGGTGGTGGCGCGGACCAGCGCCGCGATATCGGGATCGCCCGCGAGGGTGAACGCGCACAGGATCAGCCGATCGAAGCGGCGGCCCGACTGTTTCGCGGTGCGCGCCATGGCCAGGTAGGCGTCCTGCTGGAAGGACGGCGGAGTGGCGTCGGTCCGGGCCCGGATGGCCGCCGCGCGCGCGTTCTCGCTGGGACGAATGATCGTCAGCCGGCCGCCCTTGGGCCGCCAGTCCTCGATGAGCCCGCTCTGCATCATGAGTGGGGTCCTCCTTCGGTTCCGGAGCCGGCGTTCACGACGCGATCCGCAGCAGCGAACGCATCGGCGGCCGATGCTGGGTGGACAGGGCGGATTCGCGCGGCGCGAAACCCTCGGCCCCGAGCGGGAACTGGACGATGCCCGCGCCCGAATCGGGCAGGCCGCACCGTTCCAGCGCCGTCGCCACGATTTGCCGGCTCATGACGCCCAATTCGTGCAGCGGCCGATTGCGGTGTTTGCGCACACCCAAGTCGACCTGCCCGATGGCCGAGGCCCCGTAGGTGTCGTAAACGTCGATCAACAAGCCGATCTCGACGCCGTAATGCGGTGCGAAATACAGTCTTTCGAGGGCCTGCCGGGTCGCGGCGTATTCGCCGCCCAGCGGTTGCACCACGTGCCGCAGGCCCGGTCGCAGCGCCGCGAGCAACGGCCGCGCGACGAGTTCGGTCACCCGGCCGCCGCCGGATTCGTCGAATGTCTCGCCGACGAGCAACGGGCGCCGGTAATAGGCCTTGCTGAATACCAGGGATTCATCGAGCAGCAACGGCCCGATGAGTTTGGGCACGAATTGCGGATCCGGATCGATGAGATCGGAATCCATGAACATCACGATGTCGCCGGAGGCGACCGCCAGGGACCGCCACAGCACCTCGCCCTTGCCGGGGACCGGCGGATGGTCGGGCAGCACCGCCTCCCGATGCACCACGGTCGCGCCGGCGGCGGCCGCGACCCGCATCGTGGCGTCGGTGGAGCCGGAATCCATCACGATCAGTTCGTCGACCAGGCCGTCGGGCAGGCATCGGACCGCGCGGACGACATCGCCGACGGTGGCTTCCTCGTTCAGCGCGGGGAGTACCACCGAAACCGTTCGGCCGCGTTTCGCGGCGATCAGGTCGTGCGCGCTCCAATGCGGCGCGGACCAGGTACGAATTTCGCCGTGAAACTCATTCATCAACAGATCGGCCATTTCGACCACCTATCAAAAGAGATGTGCTTTTGCGGAGGTACCGGGCGGGCCGTAGACTCGCACTCATTGCGAACCACGGCAAGGGTTTTCGGAAGTGGTCCTGATCACTTCGCCACCCGGTGAAATTGGAGATCGAGAATCGCTGCGCTGCGATGATCGGACACTACAACTCGTTCGCAAGGCTGAATATCCAGCAAAGCAACCTTTCAGGTGGAAGTAACCTTTCATTAACCAAAGTGGGTATAGTTCAGGCAATTCGGGCGCTGCGACCCACGCGCGAGAGTGACGGCAATCGCATTCTGCGGGATACTGCGCAACCATGACGCACTGGCAGATCCGCCCCCTCACCGCCGAGCACACGCGCGGCCTGGCCGAATGCCACATCGCGTGCTGGCGCGAGGCCTACCGAGGACTGGTGCCGGACCATCTGCTCGCGGCCTTCGACGTCGAGCGGCTGACCGAACGCTGGGAGCGGGACCGGGTCCGCCATCCCGGTTGTCTGCACGTGGCCGTATCCGAGGGCGCCGTCATCGGATTCGCGGTCGCCGCGCCGGACCGCGCGGCCGACTCCGTGGCGGCGCCGCAGACCCCCGTCGAAACCCCGGTCGCCACTATCCAGCTCAACGCCATCTACGTGCGGTCACCGTGGTACGGGACCGGCCTCGCCGACGAGCTGCTGCGGGCGGCGGTCGACCCCGAAGCCTCCTGCTCGCTGTGGGTCTTCGAGCAGAACCCGCGCGCCCAGGCCTTCTATCGCAAACATGGTTTCGAGCTCGACGGCGCCCGCAAGGTCGAGGGTTTCAGCCCCGCCATGCAGGTCCGGATGGTGCGCCCCGGCCGCTGAAACCGGTCCCACCGCGCGACCGTTAGTGTGCAGGACATGAGCACCGATTACGTCTCGATCGCCGACGGCGTCCTGCAGATCACCATCGCCACCGCCGCCGCGGGCACGTCCATGGACTTCGCCGGCATCGAGGCGGGCACCGCCGCGCTGAAGGGCTTGGCCCCCGAGGTGGGTGCGGTCCTGCTGACCGGAACCGGCGCGAACTTCTGCGCGGGCGGCAATGTGCGCGGCTTCGCGGCCGCCGCGGACCGCTCGGCGCACATCCACGCGCTCGCCACCACGCTGCACGATTTCGTGCGCGCGCTCGACGCGGCTCCGGTCCCCGTGGTCGTCGGCGTCCAGGGCTGGGCCGCCGGCGCCGGCATGAGCCTGGTCTGCGCCGCGGACATCGCGATCGGCGGCCCCTCGACCAAGCTGCGCCCCGCCTACCCGGGCATCGGCCTGAGCCCGGACGGCGGCATGTCCTGGACCCTACCGCGCATCGTCGGCCTCGGCCGCGCCCGCGAAATCCTGCTCACCGACGCGGTTCTCGACGCCGACGAAGCCGCCCGCCTCGGCCTGCTCAGCCGCTTGGTCGCCGACGAGGAAGTCCGCGCCACCGCACTGACCCTGGCCCAAACCCTCGCCACCGGACCGCGTTCCACCTACGCGACCATGAAAACCCTGCTGGCGCAGTCGGTCTCCGCGAGCTTGAGCGACCAGCTCGACGCCGAACGCGACGCCATCGCCGCCGCCGCGAGCACCCCGGCGGGCACCGAAGGCATCGACGCGTTCGTCGAGAAGCGCAAGCCGGACTACACGAAGGCGAACTGAGACACCGGATTTGGCGCCGCGATGAGTTTTGCCGCGGCATTCCGTCTATTCGGGTGAATCGAATAGACGGAGGCGGAAATGAACCAGGACTACGTGTTCCGGGCCCTCGAGCAGCTCGGCGTGCTCGTGTCGAAGGTACGGCCGGATCAGGCGGGCTTGCCGACGCCGTGCGTGTCGTGGAGCGTGCGCGATCTGATCAACCACGTCGTCGACGAGACCTATCGCTTCACCGAATCGACCGCCACCGGACGGCGCGGCCCCAGCTCGGGTGACTACCTCGGCGACGATTGGACCTCGGCGTTCGAGAACGCGGCCGAGTCGTTGCGGGCCGCGTGGCGCGCACCGGGCGCGTTGGACCGCGTTCATGTGCTGCCCGGTGGCGAGGTACCGGGCAGCTGGTTGCTCGGACAGCAGGCGACCGAGTTCGCGATCCACGCCTGGGATATCGCCAAGGCCACCGGCCAGTCCACCGAGCTGGATCCCGATCTCGGCGAGTTCGCGCTGGCCTGGGCGCACCAGAACATGGTCCCGCAGATTCGCGGCGACGAATCCGCTGGTTTCCACGTCGCACCGGAGGTCGCGGTCGCCGGCACGGCACCGCTGTACGACCGCCTGGCGGCCTTCGGCGGCCGGCAGATCTCGGACTAGTTCGCCAGCACGAACTGGGCGACGGCGTCGGTGAAGGCGTCGTTGTCGTCACCGGCGGCGGTGTGTGCGGCGCCGCCGATTTCGGCGATCTGGACGTGCGGGACGAGTTCCTGGAACTGCGCCGCGCCCTCGGCGCTGACCACGTCCGAACGCAGGCCGCGCACCAGCAGCACCGGCATGGTGAGTTCGCGGGCGGCGGCCTCCATGTCGCCGATCATCGCGGTCGGGTCCTCGACGCGGTCGCGCAGCATGTCCGGATCCCAATGCCAGTAGTAGCGGCCGTCGCGTTCCCGCAGATTGCGCATCAGGCCGTCGGTGCTCTTCGGGCGCGGACGGTGCGGAAGGTATTCGGCGACCGCGTCGGCGGCCTGGTCCAGCGTGTCGAAGCCGTCGCGGTGCTTGCCGAGGAAATCGAGCACGCGGGATACGCCCTCTTGTTCCGGGCGCGTGACGATATCGACCAGGACGAGCGCGCGGATCGGCGCGCCGGGCACCGCCGTGGTGATCAGGCCGGTGATGCCGCCCATGCTCGCGCCGACGACGACCGCACCGTGGTCCGGGGTCGCGCCGAGCTGTTCGAGCGCGGCGAGCAGATCGGCGACCATGGTCGCGCGCGTGTAATCGCGGTCGGGCGCCCACTGGCTGTCACCGTGCCCGCGCGCGTCGAGCGTGACCACACGCATCCCGGCCGCACCGAGCTTCGCGCCGGTCTGCTTCCAGGAATGCCGGGTCTGGCCGCCGCCGTGCAGGAAGACGACGAGCGGGCCGTCCGCCGGGCCGAATTGGTCGGCGGCCAGCTCGATTCCACCCGCGCCGGTCAGCGCCAGCCGAACCGGCTCGAGCAGATTGTTCGCGTTACTCACGATCTGAGCATCGCACAGCAAGAATCGAGGCTCACATGAGCCTCCGCTGAATGGATTTTCAGCAGTCGAGCTTGTGGCCGCTCAGGGTGTTCTGGAAGATGCACGCGATCTTCGCGTTCACCGAGGCGGAGATGGTGGACGAGCCGGTGGAGGTCATCTGCTCCGAGACCGGGACCGTGGTTTCGGGCGCGGCGGGCTCGAGCTTCAGCGGCTCGGCGCTCGCGGCGGCGGTGCCTCCGGCCAGGGCAGCGCACAGGGCGAAGGCGGCGGTGGCGCCACGGAGAGCGGTTCGGGTCTGCATCAAAGAGCTCCTCTATCGGTTATCGGTGGTGCGGTCGTGCGTAGGTCAGGGCAGCCGCCAGTCGACGGGTTCGGCGCCCAATTCGTCGAGCAGTTCGTTCACCCGCGAGAACGGCCGGGATCCGAAGAACCCGCGGGAGGCCGACAGCGGTGAGGGGTGCGCGGATTCGATGAACGGCACCTCGGCGGCGGTCAGGGTCGGCTTCAGAGTCGAAGCGTCACGGCCCCAGAGGATAGCCACCAGTGGCTCGTCGCGCGCGACGAGCGCGCGAATCGCCTGCTCGGTCACCGCTTCCCAGCCCTTGCCGCGATGCGAGGCGGGCGCGCCGGGGCGCACCGTCAGCACGCGGTTCAGCAACAGCACGCCCTGATCCGACCACGGGCTCAGGTCACCGCAGGACGGCGCGGGATGGCCGAGGTCCTTGGCCAATTCGGCGAAGATGTTGGACAGGCTGCGCGGAATCGGCGAAACATCCGGCGCGACAGAGAAACTCAGGCCCATCGCATGCCCGGGCGTCGGGTACGGGTCCTGGCCGACGATCAGCACGCGCACGTTCTCGAACGGCCGTTGGAACGCGCGCAGCACGTTCTCACCGGCGGGCAAGTAGCCGTGGCCGCCGGAGTTCTCGGCGCGTAGAAACTCACCCATGGTCCGGATCTGATCCGCGACCGGCTCCAGCGCCTGCGCCCAGCCCGGATCCATGATTTCCGCCAATGGTTTCTGCGCGCCCATGACCGCACAACCTAATCGGCGCGGCTGGGCGAAGTCCAACCGAGGTCGAACCCGATGCGGGGCCGGACCTACCGGCGGTCCGAGTCCGCCCCGCTGAACGATTCCCAGCCGCCGTTGCCGGGCTGCCGCAGCCCGTCCACGGTAACGCCCTGACCAGCCAGCACCCGCCCGATCCGGCGCCAGCCCAGCGGCAGTTCGGCGCCCGGCGGCCAGGCCGCGACAAAGGCGTGATCCTCGCCGCCGGCCAGAACCCATTGCGCCGCATCGACATCCAGCGCCACCTCGACCGCGAGACGTTCGGCCAGCGCCTCCAGCGCCGGATCCCACAGCGCCGCGGAATCCAGATCGATGGCGACACCGGAGGCGTCGGCGAGATGCCCGAGATCGGCGAGCAGTCCGTCGGAGACATCGGTCAGCGCGTTCGGCCGCGACGGCTCGTCCAGCACCGCGCCGTAGGGCGGGCGCGGAGCCCGGTGCGCGGCAACCAGATCCGCGGACGGATCGATCCCGGCCCCGGCGGCCAGCACCGCGAGGCCCGCACCCGACCAGCCCAACCGGCCCGCGACCGCGATCACGTCGCCTACGCGCGCACCGGATCTGGTGATCGGGGCGTGGCCGCGCAGATCACCGAACGCGGTCACCGAGATCACCATGCGCGGGCTGCGCACCAGGTCGCCGCCGGCGATGGAGCCGCCGGCCCGGCCGGCTTCGGCCCACATGCCCTCGGTCAACCCGTCGACCACCTCGACCGGTGTCTCGGCCGGGCAGCCCAGGGCCACCACGAACGCGGTCGGCGCCGCACCCATCGCGACCACGTCGGCGGCGTTCTGCGCGATCGCCTTGCGCCCGATGTCGACCGGGCTCGACCAGTCCAGCCGGAAGTGCCGCCCCTCGATGAGCATGTCGGTGCTCACCACGAACCGGCTGTCCGGCGCGGCGACCACCGCGGCGTCGTCACCGGGACCCAGCAGCACGGCCGGGCCCTGCACGCGGCCCGCGTTGATGCGTTCGATGAGCGCGAACTCGCCGAGCTCGCGCACCGTCTGCGGCCGCACCCGGCCCAGTGGCTCCGTCGGATCCACGGCACCCGGCTCCGCGGGCCGCCATCCCTCTGGACTGCTGTCGCTGATGACCCGCCCCTTCCGGCGTCGTACTGGGTGAAATCCGGACGACGGTACATTGTCCAGGGCAGTCGAGACTACCGAGCACGAAAGGGTCGGCACACATGGCGGCGCAGGAGCCGGACAGCGATTCGTCGAATCCGAGGATCGAGCAGACCGGCGACGAAGCCGGGAGCGCCGCAGCGACGGCCGCTGAGCCCTCAGGGGAACCGGCGGCCGCTGCGCACGGCGAAGCGAAGACCACCGAGCCCGAGGGCCGCCGGACGCATGCGTATCCGCCCGCCCTGGTGGCCGCCGCCGTCGCCTTGCCGGTCGCGCTCGTCGTCGGCGTGCTCGTGGCCGCCGTGCTGGCCGGCCGCGCCCCGGTCGACCGGGAGCCGCTGGTACTCGGTCCCGTTCCGGCTCCCGCCGCGGACGGCCCCGCGTGCACCACGCTGCTGCCCGCGCTGCCCGCGAAGCTCGGCGACTACACCCACTCCCAGCTGGTCGACCCGCAGCCGCCGGGCACCCGCGCCTGGCAGCTCCCCGAGGGCGGCGACCCGATCGTGCTGCGCTGCGGCCTGGACCGCCCGCTGGACTTCCACCGCGCCTCGGTATTGCAGATCGTCAACGGCGTGCAGTGGTTCGAGGCCCGCGACCAGACCGCCAAGACCAGCACCTGGTTCGCGGTCGACCGGGAAACCTATGTGGCGCTGACGGTTCCGGACGGCTCTGGGCCCACCCCACTGCAAGAGGTGTCGGACACCATCAAGAAGGCGCTCCCCGAGAAGCCGATCGATCCGGGCCCAATCCCGAACTGAACGCACATCCCGATTACCGCAAGCCGGTGCCGCGCGCGATCGCGGTATCGATCAGCGTGGAAATCAGGGTCGTGTAGTCGATTCCGGTCGCCTCCCACATCCGCGGGTAGAGCGAGATCGAAGTGAAGCCGGGCATGGTGTTGATCTCGTTGATGACCGGGCCGTCCGCGGTGACGAAGAAGTCGACCCGCGCCAGGCCCTGGCAGTCCAGCGCCCGGAACGCCTGCACCGCGAGTTCCCGGATCTGGTCGGAGACGTCGTCGTCCAGCTTGGCCGGCACGTCGAATTCGCAGACGTCGTCGATGTATTTGGTATCGAAGTCGTAGAACTCCGGAGCTGCGGTGTCGGCCTCGGGCATCAGGATTTCGGCGACCACGCTGGCCTCGACCCGGCCGTCCGGGAACTCCAGCACCGCGCACTCGACCTCGCGGCCGACGATGCCCGCCTCGATGATCACCTTCGGATCATGGTCGCGGGCAAGGCCGATCGCGGCTTCCAGATCGTCCCAGTCGGTCACCTTGGTGATGCCGATGGACGAACCCGCCCGCGCGGGCTTGACGAACACCGGCAGCCCGAGCCGCTCGCGCTCGGCGTCGGTGAGCGTCTTGACGCCCGGCCGCAGCACCACCTGGACGCCGACCGGCAGGCCCTCGGCCGCGAACAGCTTCTTGGTGAATTCCTTGTCCATGCCCGCCGCGCTGGCCAGCACACCCGGCCCGACATAGGGCACGCCCGCCAGTTCGAGCATGCCTTGCAGGGTGCCGTCCTCACCGAACGGTCCGTGCAGGATCGGGAAAACGACGTCGACCGCACCGAGTTCGGCGATCGGCGCGTCGTCGAGAGCCACCAACTGACCGGCCCGCTGGGGGTCGGTGGTCAAGGTGAGCGCGGCGCCCGCGGCGTCCACCGACGGCAGCGCGGCCTTGCCGCTCGCGTCCGGCAGCCCCATCGCGGCGACCTCGGAACCGCCCAGCACCCAACTGCCTTCGCGGGTGATGCCGATCGGCACCGCCTCGTACTTCTCCGGATCCAGATTGCGCAGCACACTGCCCGCCGACCGGCACGACACAGCGTGCTCGTTGCTGCGCCCGCCGAAGACCACAGCTACCCTGATCCGGTTCGTCATGGCTGGAACCGTACCCGCTCGAGGCAGTCGTAATCCTCGGTGCCCAACCGGCCCAGACGATCAACGCTCCGGTTTGATCTGCCTGCCGAGCAGAATCCCGACCGCCTCGGCCACCGACACACCTTCATGACAGACCTGGTGCACGGCATTCGTCAACGGCATCTCGACCTGGTGCACCGCGGCCAGCGCGCGCACCGATGTGCACGACTTCACACCCTCCGCGACCTGGCCATGAGTGGCTTCCTGGGCGGCTTCCATGGACTTGCCCTGGCCGAGCACGTATCCGAAGGAGTAGTTGCGCGAATCCGCGGAGGTGCAGGTGGCCACCAGGTCACCGACGCCAGCCAGGCCGGCCAGGGTCACCGGATCCGCGCCGACCGCCACTCCGAGCCGCATGACCTCGGCGAGACCGCGGGTGATCAGGCTGGCGCGGGTGTTGTAGCCCAGGCCCATGCCCGAGGCGATACCGGTCGCGATCGCGATGACGTTCTTGCAGGCGCCGCCGATCTCCGCACCGATCACGTCGGTATTCGTGTACGGCCGGAAGTATCCGGTGGCGCAGGCGTGCTGCACGGCCGCCGCGCGTTCGGCGTCGGAGCAGGCCACGACCGCGGCCGCGGGCTGTCCCGCCGCGATCTCGCCGGCCAGGTTCGGGCCCGAGAGCACCGCGATGCGGCTCGGATCGTTGCCCGTGACCTGCTCGATCACCTGGCTCATCCGCAGCAGGCTGCCGGTTTCGATGCCCTTGGCCAAGCTCAGCAGGGTGGCGTCCTGGCCGCTCACCGCGCGCTCCAGCGCGCCATTCCACTTCTCGAGATTTCCCCGCAAGGTCTGAGACGGGACCGCCAGTACCACGATCTGGGCGCCGTCCAGCGCTGCCTCGTGATCGGAGGTGGCCGCGACCGCGGGCAGCTGCACATCGGTGAGATAGGACGGATTGCGATGCTCGGTCGCCAGCGCGTGCGCCACCTCGGGCCGGCGCGCCCAGATCGTCACCTCGGTGCCCGCGTCTGCCAATACCTTCGCGAACGCGGTCCCCCACGAACCCGCACCCATTACTGCCGCCCTTGTCATCTGCCCAATATGCCATCCCCCGCGCGGCGGCGCCCCCGCTGCCCGCCCCCGGAAGACACCGGCGCGGCATGGAAGGATCGACCTCATGCGTCCGCACTCCGTGCACGCCGTGATCGCCGTGAAGAACCTCGATCTGGCCAAGAGCCGACTGGCCGACCGCCTGCGCCCCGAACACCGGGCGCGGCTGGTGCTCGCCATGCTGGCCGACACTGTGACCGCCGCGGTGGCGGTACCCCGGATCGGCTCGGTCACCGTGGTCACCCCCGATCCCACGGTCGCGGCCCTGGCACCCGGACTCGGCGCGGTCGTGCATCCGGAGCCGCGCTCCGCCGCCGATCTGAACAGCGCGCTCGCCGACGCGGCCGCCGCGCTGCGCGCCCAGCACGGCCCCGTCGAACTGCTCGCTCTGCAAGCCGACCTGCCCGCGCTGTGCCCGGAGGAACTGGCCGACATGCTCGCCACCGCGCCCGCCGGAAAACGCTCCGTCGTCATCGATCACGCGGGCACCGGCACGGCCGCGCTGTTCGTCGGCGACGGCACCTTGACGCTGGATCCGCGCTTCGGTCCCAATTCGGCCCAGGCCCATCGCGCCGCGGGCGCCGTCGACTTGGCGGGTGACTGGCCAGGGTTACGGTTGGATGTCGACACCGCGGCCGATCTGGACGCCGCCGTCGCGCTCGGGGCCGGCCCGGCCACCCGTGCTCTCCTCCGCGAAATCAGCTGGTCCCCCGAGGTTCACGAAGCTGTTCGCCGCGTGTGCTAGTTGATCGCCAACGGACGTGAGACTCGCTGCATTGGCGGGTGTCGACCTGCGCGCAACGGCGGAAATAGGGGATGATCGTGGGCGTGAGTGATACGGAAATCGTCAAGCAGCAGATGCTGCCGACGCCACCGCCCGCCGCGACGCCGCTCTCGGCCGACCCCGAGGCGCAGCGGTTGCCCCGTGATCGCTACCTCAATCGCGAACTCAGTTGGCTGGACTTCAATGCCAGGGTGCTGGCCCTGGCCGAGGACGCCTCGCTGCCCTTGCTGGAGCGCGCGAAGTTCCTCGCGATCTTCGCCTCCAATCTGGACGAGTTCTACATGGTGCGCGTGGCGGGCCTCAAGCGCCGGGCCGAGACCGGCCTGACGGTGCGTTCGGCCGACGGCCGCTCCCCCAGCGAGCAACTGGAGCTGATCGCCACCCGCGCCCAGGAGATCGCCGACCGGCACGCCCGGGTCTTCATGAATTCGGTGCTGCCCGCGCTCACCGAAGAAGGCATCGCGATCATCGACTGGTCCGATCTCGACGACGACGAGCGCCGGCGGCTGTCCGGGCACTTCCAGGATCAGGTCTTCCCGGTGCTCACGCCGCTGGCGGTGGATCCGGCGCATCCGTTCCCCTACATCAGCGGCCTGAGCCTCAATCTCGCGGTGACCGTGAAGGATTCGGCGACCGGCGGCGAGCACTTCGCCCGCGTCAAGGTGCCGGACAACGTCGATCGCTTCGTGCGCGTGCGGCGCACCGAATCCGGTTCTCCCATCGCGGCTTTCCTGCCGATGGAGGCGCTCATCGCGGCGCACCTTCAGCTGCTGTTCCCCGGAATGGAAGTGGTGGAACACCATTCGTTCCGGATCACCCGCAACGCCGACTTCGAGGTCGACGAGGACCGCGACGAGGACCTGCTGCAAGCGCTGGAACGTGAACTGGCCCGCCGGCGCTTCGGATCACCTGTCCGACTAGAGGTTTCCGACGACATGACCGAGCACATGCTCGATCTGCTGCTCCGCGAGCTCGACGTCGATCCCGGCGATGTCATCCAGGTGCCCGGCCTGCTCGACCTATCCTGCCTATGGCAGGTCTACGGCGTCGATCGGCCCAATCTCAAGGATTTCCCCTACGTTCCGGCCACCCCGCCCGCCTTCGGGGAACGCGAGACCCCGCGCAATGTGTTCGCGGCGCTGCGTGAAGGCGATGTGCTGGTGCACCACCCCTACGATTCCTTCTCCACCAGCGTGCAGCGCTTCATCGAGCAGGCCGCGGCCGACCCGCAGGTGCTCGCCATCAAGCAGACGCTGTACCGCACCTCCGGTGACTCCCCGATCGTCAACGCGCTCATCGACGCCGCCGAGGCCGGCAAGCAGGTGGTCGCGCTGGTCGAGATCAAGGCCCGCTTCGACGAACAGGCCAACATCAAGTGGGCCCGCCAGCTGGAGCAGGCCGGCGTGCACGTCGTCTACGGCTTGATCGGCCTGAAGACGCACTGCAAGACCTGCCTGGTGGTGCGGCGCGAGGGCGCGACCATCCGCCGCTACTGCCATATCGGCACGGGCAACTACAACCCGAAGACCGCCCGGCTCTACGAGGACGTCGGATTACTCACCGCCGCACCGGAAATCGGCGCGGACCTGACCGACCTGTTCAATTCGCTGACCGGTTACTCGCGCAAGGCGAACTACCGAAATCTGCTCGTCGCACCCCAGGGCGTACGCCAGGGCATCATCGAACGAATCGAACGTGAGACCGAATTGGCCCGCCAGGGCGAGCCCGCGCGAATCCGGATGAAGGCCAACGCGATCGTCGACGAACAGGTGATCGACGCGCTCTACCGCGCCTCCCAGGCCGGTGTCCCGGTGCAGATCGTGGTGCGCGGCATCTGCGGCCTGCGCCCCGGCGTGCCCGGCATGAGCGACAACATCGAGGTGCGCTCGATTCTCGGCCGCTACCTGGAACACTCGCGGATCATGCACTTCCAGGCTCAGGACCAGTACTGGATCGGCAGCGCGGACATGATGCACCGCAATCTGGACCGGCGGGTGGAAGTCATGGCGCAGGTAAAAGATCCGCGCCTGACCGAACAACTCGGCGAGGTGTTCGACTCGGCGTTGAATCCCACGACCCGGTGCTGGGTACTCCAGTCCGACGGCAGTTGGCACGCCTGGCCCACCGAGCCCGGGGAAAGCGCCAACGGCGTGCGAGTGCGTGACCACCAAGAGTTCATGATGCGATTGCGGAGACCTGATCAGCGGTGAAGGGTTCGACCGGTTACGAGGAGAACGGCCAGCCGTTCTGGGATCCCCGAGTACACGCCAATATTCACGCCGCCGGCGCGGTGGTGTGGCGGCGGTCGGCGGAGACCGGCGCGGTGGAGATCGCCGTGGTGCACCGTCCGAAGTACATGGACTGGTCGCTGCCCAAGGGCAAGCTCGATCCCGGTGAGACCCCGGTGATCGCGGCGGTGCGCGAGGTCGGCGAGGAAACCGGGCTGGACTGCCGGCTGGGCCGCTATCTCGGGCACGTCACCTATCCGATTCCGGGCCATCGCAAGCTCAAGCGGGTGGACTACTGGTCCGCCGAGGTGGCGGGCGGCGCGTTCACCGCCAATTCCGAAGTGGATCAGCTCAGTTGGTACACCTTGGACAAGGTGCAGGATCAGCTGTCCTATCCGATGGATCGGCAGGTGCTGCGCTCGTTCACCCGGCTGCCCGCGCGCACCAGCACGCTGCTGCTGGTGCGGCACGCGAAGGCCGGCCGGCGCGATCGGTTCGACGGTCCCGACGCCGAGCGTCCGCTGGAGCGGGCCGGTCAGGGCCAGGCCCAGAGCCTGGTGCCGAACCTGTTGGCGTTCGGCGCATCCGAGGTGTTCTCCGCCGATCCGCTGCGCTGCGTGCAGACGGTGCAGCCGCTGGCCGAGAAACTGGGCGTACCAATAACTCTGGAACACCTGCTCTCCGAATCCGGTTATGCGGCAGCGAAAGACGAAGCCCGAGCGCGCATGGTCAGCCTTGTTTCAGATTCCGCGGTGCGTGTTGTGTGCAGTCAGGGCAAGGTAATTCCCGATCTGCTGGCCTGGTGGGCCGAGCGCGACGGCGTGACGCTGCCGTCCGCGCGCAATCGCAAGGGCAGCGCGTGGGCGCTTTCCTTCGTCGACGGCAAGCTGGTGGCCGCCGATCATATGGACCGCGCACTGTCGACCGACGTCGTGAAGTCCGACGCCACAAGCTGATTCAGCTCCATACTTACAAAACGAAAGTGGCCCCGAGGATGAACCTCGGGGCCACTTTCAGTCGGTACATCAGGTGATTCGACTGCCTCGGCAGCGAATTACCCAGCGGCGCAGTAGGAACCGTGCCGCATTTTGTCGAACGCTGGATCAGCGAGCGCGACGCGCAGTGACCTTCTTGGCGGTGGTCTTCTTCGCGGGCGCCTTCTTCGCGGCGGTCTTCTTGGCAACCGTCTTCTTGGCAACAGCCTTCTTCGCCGGGGCCGCCTTCTTCACGACAGCCTTGACGGTCTTCTTGGCGGGAGCCTTCTTGGCAGCCGTCTTGGTGGCGGTCGTCTTGCGGGCGACCGTCTTCTTCGCGGGGGCCTTCTTGGCGGCCTTCTTGGCCGGGCCCGTGGCCTTCTTGGCGGTGGTCTTCTTCGCCGCCGTCTTCTTGGCCGCCTTCTTCGCTGCCACAGGCGCATTCACGCCACGCTTGACCGCCGGGCCGCTCGCGGCGAGCTTCTGCTTACCCGCGATGACGGCCTTGAACTGGGCGCCGGGGCGGAACGCGGGCACCGAAGTCGGCTTAACCTTGACGGTTTCGCCGGTGCGCGGGTTCCGGGCCACACGGGCCGCACGCTTGCGCTGTTCGAAGACACCGAAACCGGTGATGGTGACGCTCTGGCCTTTGTGAACCGCGCGAACGATGGTGTCGACAACATGCTCGACTGCCGCGGTAGCCGTGCGCCTGTCCGTACCCAACTTTTCGGTCAGAACGTCGATCAGTTCCGCCTTGTTCATTGAATCCTCCGCAGACTAATGGCCCGTCGTCGGACCGACTAGGTACCACGGTAAACCCACATTGGGCAAGAGTCTATGTGCCACGCCAAAATTCATCGTGGTTTAGCACACGTCTAGCTACCCTCTCCCGTGGTACCCAGCTATCTGTCCGGTGTGATTACGCCTGCGAAATACGTGCCGGGAGCGTGACGGGCTGCCAAGCCGGCCTTGCCTTTTCGAACTCGGTGATGACCTCGCTACGCCGCAGCGTCAGCCCGATGTCGTCCAAGCCTTCGAGCAGACGCCAGCGCGTGTAGTCATCAATATCGAACGGCAACACGACCGTTCCGGCCGTTACGGTGCGGGATTGGAGGTCTACAACCAATTCGAGGCCGGGCTGTTCCTCGATCAACTTCCAGAGCATTTCGACATCATTCTGTGACATCTGCGCGGCCAGAACGCCGCCCTTACCGGCATTGCCCCGGAAGATGTCCGCGAAGCGCGACGAGATCACGACCCGAAAGCCGTAGTCCGACAGGGCCCACACGGCGTGCTCTCGCGAGGAACCGGTGCCGAAATCCGGACCGGCGACCAGCACGCTGCCGTGTTTGTAGGGCTCAGTGTTGAGAATGAAGTCCGGATCCGATCGCCAGGCCGCGAACAGGCCGTCCTCGAATCCGGTGCGGGTCACGCGCTTCAGGTAGACGGCCGGGATGATCTGGTCGGTGTCGACGTTGGAGCGGCGCAGCGGCACCCCGATGCCCTGGTGGACGGTGAAGGCTTCCATGAGATTCTCCTGATTGAGTAGGGTTTCGCGCCCGGTCAGGCCAGATCCGCAGGCGAGGACAGGGTTCCACGGACCGCCGTCGCGGCCGCCACGAGCGGGGAAACCAGGTGCGTACGGCCGCCTTTGCCCTGCCGTCCCTCGAAGTTGCGGTTGGACGTGGAAGCACAGCGCTGACCCGGCTCCAGCTGATCGGGGTTCATTCCCAAGCACATCGAGCAGCCGGCCTGCCGCCATTCCGCGCCCGCGGCCGTGAAAATTTCGCCCAGTCCTTCTTTTTCCGCCTGCACGCGCACCCGCATAGACCCCGGTACGACAAGCATTCGGACGCCGTCGGCGACCTTGCGTCCCTCCAAAATGCTGGCCACGGCGCGCAAATCCTCGATGCGCCCGTTGGTGCACGAACCGACGAATACGGTGTCCACCGTGACGTCCCGCAGCGGGGTCCCCGGCGTCAAATCCATGTACCGGAGTGCTTTCTCCGCGGCGTCGCGCGCCGACTCGTCGGCAATGTCGGCCGGATTCGGCACCGTGGTGCCCAGCGGGGCGCCCTGACCGGGGTTCGTGCCCCAGGTGACGAAGGGGGTCAACGCGTTCGCGTCGATGTGCACCTCATGATCGAAAACCGCGCCCTCGTCGGTCTTGAGCGCTTCCCAGGCGGTCACAGCGGCATCCCAGTCATCACCCTCGGGTGCGTGCGGGCGACCCTTCAGGAATTCATAGGTGATTTCGTCCGGCGCGATCATGCCGGCCCGCGCGCCCGCTTCGATCGACATGTTGCAGATCGTCATTCGGGCTTCCATCGACATGGCCCGAATGGCCTCGCCGCGGTACTCCAGCACATAACCCTGGCCGCCGCCGGTGCCGATCTCGGCGATGACGGCCAGGATCAGGTCCTTGCTCGTGACGCCGGGCGGCAATTGGCCGTCCACGGTGATCGCCATGGTCTTGAACGGGCGCAGCGAGAGCGTCTGGGTGGCGAGCACGTGCTCCACCTCGGAGGTGCCGATACCCATGGCCAGCGCGCCGAACGCGCCGTGGGTGGAGGTGTGGCTGTCACCGCAGACCACGGTGGTGCCCGGCTGGGTCAGGCCCAGCTGCGGGCCGACCACGTGCACGATGCCCTGATCGAGATCGCCCATCGGGTGCAACCGCACCCCGAATTCCGCGCAATTGCGCCGCAGCGTTTCCACCTGGGTGCGCGAAACGGGGTCCGCGATCGGCTTGTCGATATCGATCGTGGGGACGTTGTGGTCCTCGGTGGCGATGGTGAGATCGGGGCGGCGCACCGGGCGACCGGCGGCGCGCAGGCCGTCGAAGGCCTGCGGGCTGGTCACCTCGTGCACCAGATGCAGATCGATGTAGATCAGATCGGGTTCCCGCGCTGCGCCTTCGCCTTCGCCTCGGGCAACGACGTGCTGTTCCCACACCTTTTCGGCCAGTGTGCGTGGGCGGTCGGCCATGTTCGATCACCTTTCCGACGAGCGACCGGTCATCCCGCGATCTGGGCTGATTGCGCGAGTTGGCGGCCGCCAAGAGTTTGGATAACCGCGACACCGGATCCGGGTGATCACCCCCAGGGTTGACCATCTCAACATCCGAGACGCTAATATCGTTCTATGAGACAGCATAGCGGTATCGGCGTCCTCGACAAAGCAGTGGCGGTGCTCTACGCCGTCGCCGAGCATCCGTGTGGTCTCAACGAGCTCTGCACCCGCACCGGCCTCCCCCGCGCGACCGCGCACCGGCTCGCGGTCGGACTCGAGGTGCACCGTTTGCTGGCCCGTGACAGCAACGGACTGTGGCGGCCGGGCCCGGCCCTGGCCGAGTTGGCCGCGGGCGCCTCCGATCCGCTCCAGGAGGCCGCGGCGGCCATTCTGCCGCGCCTGCGCGAGATCACCGGCGAGAGCGTGCAGATCTACGTGCGCGACGGCCACTCCCGGGTCTGCATCGCCTCGATGGAGCCGCCCGTCGGCCTGCGCGACACCGTTCCCGTCGGCGCCCGGCTGCCGCTCACCGCGGGCTCGGCCGCCAAGGTGTTGCTCGCCTGGGCCGATCCCGAGTTGCAGCGCACCATCCTGGCCGACGCCGTCTTCGGCGAACGCGCCCTGGCCGAGGTCCGCAAGCGCGGCTGGGCGCAGAGCGCGGCCGAGCGCGCGGCCGGTGTGGCCAGCGTCTCGGCCCCGGTCCGTGACAGCGCCGGCGCCATCGTCGCGGCCGTCTCGGTATCCGGACCCATCGACCGCATGGGCCGCCGCCCCGGCGCCCGCTGGGCCGCCGATCTCGTCGCCGCCGCCGAGGCTTTGCACAAGCGTCTGTAACACGTTCTAGGACGTGGGCCTTACAGTGGGCCCATGGGAGTGAACCAACGGGCACAGATCACCATGTCCGAGACCGAGATCGCCGAGTTCCTGCAGCGCAGCCGGGTCGCGACGCTGGCCACCATCAGCGCGCACGGCACACCGCACCTGACCGCCATGTGGTACGCCCTGATCGACGGCGAGATCTGGTTCGAAACGAAGGCCAAGTCGCAAAAAGCAGTGAACCTGCGCCGCGACCCCCGCGTCACCGTGATGATCGAGGCTGGCGACACCTACGACCAGCTGCGCGGCGTCTCCTTCGAAGGCACCGCCGAGATCATCGACGACGCCGACAAGCTCTTCGCGGTGGGCGTCAGCGTCTGGGAGCGCTACACCGGCCCCTATTCCGAGGAAATGCGCCCCTTCGTCGACCAGATGCTGCACAAGCGGGTAGCCGTCCGCATCGTCCCCGACCGCACCCGCTCCTGGGACCACCGCAAACTCGACCTGCCCGCCCTCCCCCGCGGCGGCACCACCGCCGACCCCCTCGACTGACCGCGCCGCAAAGCGGAATGACACCGGCGGGCCTGCGGGTATAGCGTTCGGTAGTTCGATAGAGGTCGACGAGGAGGAGCAGGCGATGACGGATTCGGAAAGTTCAGCCACCAGTGCCGACGAGGTGAAGCGCAAGTTCCGTGAGGCGCTGGAGCGCAAGAAGTCCCAGCACGCGCAGTCGAACGACCATCTGGATGGCCGCTCGAAGGCCTCCGGAACCCACAGCAACGCCAGCCACAAGCGCGAATTCCGCCGCAAGAGCGGATAAGCAACAGCCCCCCCGAAAGGCCCTCCCAGCAACGCTGCGAGGGCCTTTTCCATCTGCAGAAACAGCACCCAGCCCCCCCCACACGCAAAAAGGTGACCCGACATGCAAACCTCCACACTCAGCGCCTGGGAAGCAGCGCCCCAACGGAGGGGGGTCCGGGGGGCGAAGCCCATCCGGGTGGGGTGTGGGGGCTCCGCCCCCACAAAATGATGCGAAACAAGAAAGGCTCGCGCTCTTCGTGAGCACGAGCCTTCTATCTTGTGTAGCCCCGACGGGATTCGAACCCGCGCTACCGCCTTGAGAGGGCGGCGTCCTAGGCCGCTAGACGACGGGGCCAGGACTGATCCTCCACGTTTCCGTGGCGACCATCCGAGTGATCTCCAGAGGTTCAATCTGGTGATCGTTGGAAGCTCGGTTAGCTTAGCTGACCGAAGCTCGGCGACCAAATCGCCGGATGCTGAACAACTTTCGGTCGCGAACCGAGAGACGAACAACATTCTCCAGCTGGGGTACCAGGACTCGAACCTAGAATGGCTGAACCAGAATCAGCTGTGTTGCCAATTACACCATACCCCAATGACCAGAACGTTTGACCCCACCGTCTGGGTGACTGTGAGGCCGTGTTCCGAACGAGAAGAAGAGTACCAAACCTCTGCCGGTAAACTACAAATCGCCTGGTCAAAGCCCTATTTTTGGCCGAATTACGCTGTTGTGGTCCAGTCTCGGGCCGCACGCAGGCGGTCCAGGGTGACACCCCGGCCCAGCAGTTCCATCGACTCGTAGAGCGGCGGGCTGATGTGCGAACCCGTCACCCCGACTCGCACCGGCGCGAAGGCCTTACGCGGTTTCAGGCCCAAATCCTCGATGAGCGCGGTTTTCAGCGCTTCCTCGATAGCGGGGGTGGTCCACTCGGCCAGCGGCTCCAGCGCGGCAATGGCGGCGTCCAATACCGGCACCGCGTCGGCGCCGAGATTCTTCGCGCCCGCCGCCGGGTCCACAGCGAATTCCGCCGGCGAAACGAACAGGAATCGCAGCAGTTCCCAGGCATCGCTCAGCACGACGATGCGGGTTTGCACCAGTTCCGCGGCGGCGGCGAAGGTCTTCTCATCGACGTCGGCGCCGATATGGCCGTGTCCGGTCAGGAACTCGCGCAGCCTGCGGGCGAAATCACCGGGTTCCAGCAATCGGATGTGCTCGGCGTTGAGGGCGTCGGCCTTCTTCTGATCGAATCGGGCCGGATTGGAATTGACCTTCGAAATATCGAATGCCTCGACCATCTCCGCCATCGAAAACAGGTCGTGATCGTCGGAGATACCCCAGCCGAGTAGCGCGAGGTAATTCAGCAAACCCTCGGGGATGAATCCGCGATCCCGGTGAGCGAACAGATTCGACTCCGGATCGCGCTTGGAGAGCTTCTTGTTCCCCGCGCCCATCACGAACGGCAGATGACCGAACTCCGGCGTGAAGCCGGCCACGCCGATCCGCTCCAATGCGCCGTACAGCGCGAGCTGACGCGGAGTGGACGACAGCAAATCCTCGCCGCGCAGCACGTGGGTGATCTTCATCAGCGCGTCGTCCACCGGGTTCACCAGCGTGTAGAGCGGGTCGCCGTTACCGCGGGTGAGCGCGAAGTCGGGCACAGTGCCCGCCTTGAAGGTGGTCGCACCGCGCACCAGGTCGTGCCAGGTCAGATCGGCGTCGGGCATCCGCAGCCGAATCACCGCGGGCCGACCGGCATCTCGGTACGCCTGGATCTGCTCGGGGGTCAGATCGCGGTCGAAGTTGTCGTAGCCGAGTTTGGGGTCCCGACCGGCGGCCTTGTGGCGCGCCTCGACTTCCTCTGGGGTGGAGAAGGATTCGTAGGCCTCGCCGGCCTCGACCAGCTTGCGCACGACGTCGAGATGCAGATCCCGCCGCTGTGACTGCCGGTAGGGCGCGTACGGGCCGCCGACCTCCGGGCCCTCGTCCCAGGTGAGGCCGAGCCAGCGCAGCGCGTCCAGCAGCGCCTGGTAGGACTCCTCGGAATCGCGTGCGGCGTCGGTGTCTTCGATGCGGAAGACGAACTTGCCGCCGTGGTGGCGGGCGTAGGCCCAGTTGAACAGGGCGGTCCGGATCAGGCCGACATGCGGTGTTCCGGTGGGGGACGGGCAGAAGCGGACGCGTACGTCGGTCATGGCTCTCTTTCGCGATCAGCGCTTGGTGGCAACGGGATTGGTGAGGGTGCCCAGACCCTCGACGGTGATGGACACTTGCTGCCCGTCCTTCATAGGGCCGACGCCCTCCGGGGTGCCGGTCAGGATGAGATCGCCGGGCAGCAGGGTCATCACTGTGGATACCCATTCGACGAGCTTCGGAATGTCGTGCAGCAGAAGCGAAGTGCGACTGCGCTGTTTCACTTCACCGTCCAGTTCGGTGACGATCTCGACATCCGTTGCGTCCAAGGAGGTTTCGATCCACGGGCCGATCGGGCAGAACGTGTCGTAGCCCTTGCCGCGGGTCCACTGGCCGTCCTTGCGCTGCTGATCGCGCGCGGTCACGTCGTTGGCGACGGTGTAGCCGAGAATCACATCGTTGGCACGGGCGGCGGGCACGTCTTTGCACGGGCGGCCGATGACGACGGCCAGCTCGCCCTCGTAGTCGACCTGAGAAGAACTGGGCGGCAGGATGATCGGGGCGTTCGGGCCGATGATGGCGGTGCTCGGCTTCATGAAGATGACCGGTTCCTCCGGCGCGGGGCCGCCCATTTCCGCGGCGTGCGCGGCGTAGTTCTTGCCGACGCAGATCACCTTGCTGGCCAGGATCGGCGCCAGCAGGCGGACGTCGGCCAGCGGCCAGCTCCGCCCGGTGAAGGTGGGGGTACCGAACGGGTGTTCCGCGATTTCCTTCGCGATGGCGTCGCTTCCTTGCCCGTCGATGCTGACGAACGCGACCCCATCGGGACTTGCAACTCGACCTAGGCGCATGTCCGGCAGTCTATCGACCAGCGTCGACCTGGCCGAACAGGGCCGCGACCGGGCTTCTACCGGCGTGTCCGGACCGTGCGAAAGGGGGTGCGGCCGAACTTGTTCCCCGCTTCGGACCCGGGGCCGGTCGGTGGGACGAGGGCCCCGGCCGGTGTGAGAAGTACGACAGCCAGGCGCGGGAACGGATCCGGTCACGCCGGTGTAGCGTAGCGACCAGTTGTTCATACAGTGGGACCAGAATTCCACATATTGAGATCAGAGGTGAGGCCGATGGCTACCGTAACGGAGATCCGCGAGGTTCGACGGTGGTCCATGCTCGGCCTCGGCGTCTTCGCGCAGGCCTCGAGTTCGGTCTTCATCCACGGCGTGCCCTTCCTGCTGCCCGCGCTGACGGCGCGGGGCATGGCGCTGCCGACCGCAGGGCTGCTGGTGGCCATGCCGACCGTCGGCCTGGTGTGCACCCTGATCGCGTGGGGCTATGTGGTCGACCGGATCGGTGAGCGCAAGGTCCTGGTCGGCGGGCCGCTGCTGATGTTCGCCGCCGGAATCGCGGCGGCGCTGACGCACAACGACATCGCGCTGGGCGCACTGCTGTTCGCCGGCGGCGTCGGGGCCGCGAGCACGAACGGAGCCAGCGGCCGGGTCATCGTCGGCTGGTTCCCGCCGCATCGGCGCGGGCTGGCCATGGGGATCCGGCAGACCGCGCAGCCCCTGGGGGTCGGCGTGGGCGCGTTGACGATTCCGTCGGTGGCCGCCGAACACGGCGTGGCGGCAGCCGTTCTGGTGCCCGCGGCGATGGCCGGCGTGGCGGCGATCGGGTGTCTGGCGGGGATTGTCGACCCGCCGCGGCCGAAACTGTCCGAGGCCGATCCGGCGTTGCGCGCCAACCCCTATCGCGGCGACTCGACGCTGTGGCGGATTCACGCGGTGTCGGTGCTGCTGGTGGTTCCGCAGGCCACGGTGTGGACCTTCGCGCTGCTGTGGCTGCACCGCGATCTGGGGTGGTCGCTGGCGGCGGCCGGTCTGCTGGTGACGTTCACGCAGATCCTGGGCGCGTTCGGGCGAATCGGCGCGGGCGCGTGGTCGGATCGGGTCGGGAGCCGGATGGGACCGCTGCGGACGGTGGCGATCGCCGCGGTGATCGCCATGGCCGCCTTGGGATTCACCGCGTGGACGCACTGGTGGTGGGCGGCGATTCCGCTGCTGGTCGCCGCCTCGGTGATCACCGTGTCGGACAACGGGCTGGCGTTCACCGCCGTGGCCGAGATCGCGGGACCGTACTGGAGCGGGCGCGGGCTGGGTGTCCAGAACACCGGTCAGAACCTGGTTATCGCCGCTGTTCCACCGGTTTTCGGCGCACTGATCACCGCGACCGGATTCCCAGCGGCCTACATCGCCGCAGCCGTCCTGGCCGCGGCAGCAGTGCCCCTGGTGCCGAAGGATCGACACCAGACGCTGCCATCCTGAGCGCGACGGCTCTAGATCCCGCCGGGCTAGGGCCGTCGCAACCAGCGCGCGGCAGGATTCCCGGTCAGCGGAATGGTTGGCCGGGAATCCTGTTACCTGACAGGATCGTCCAGGTGGAGGAGTACGCACAGATCGTCGACAAGGTCCGGGGCGCGTTGCTGGGCGGGGCCGTGGGGGACGCGCTGGGGTGGCCGATCGAGTTCCAATCGCTGGCCCAGATCCGCTCGGAGTACGGGCCCGCGGGCGTGACCGGGTTCCTGGCCGGTCGCCCTGTGCCGCATCGGATCACCGACGACACCCAGATGACGTTGTTCACTGCCGAGGGCTTGCTGCGCTGCCCCGCCGGTGTCGATCCGGTGCCGTCGTTGCGCCGGGCATACCTGCGCTGGCTGGACACCCAATACCAGTCCGGCCCCGGTGCGGCGCCGGACGGCTGGCTGGCCGCTCAGCATTTCCTCTACGACGTGCGCGCACCGGGCAATGCCTGCATGGGCGGCCTGCGCCAGCAGCGGAAGGGTTTCGAGACGCCGGTGCCGCTGGGCGAGCCGGGCACGGTCAACAGCAATTCCAAAGGCTGTGGGACGGTGATGCGTTCGGCGCCGTTCGGCCTGGCCGGATTCGGTCCCGACATCGCGTTCACCGCCTCGGCCCGCGCCTCCCAGCTGACCCACGGCCACCCCACCGGCTACCTCGCGGCGGGCGCTTTCGCCGCCCTGCTCGACCGTATTCTCGGCGGGCTCGATCTGCGAACCGCCCTGTCGCAGACCATTACTCAGCTGAGTCGGATCCCGAGCAGCGAGCAAACCGTCGCCGCGCTGGAAACCGCTCTCCGCCTGGCTGATTCGACCGAACCCAGCGCGGAGGCGGTCGAGCAGGTCGGCGCGGGCTGGATCGCCGAGGAATGCCTGGCCATCGCCGTCTACTGCGCGCTGCAAGCCGAGGAAACCAAGGATGTCCGCGCCGCCCTCATGCTTTCGGTAAACCACTCCGGCGACTCCGACTCCACCGGCGCAGTCGCGGGAAATCTGCTCGGCGCCATCCACGGCCTGACCGCCCTCCCCCTGGACTGGGTCGCCGACATCGAAGGCCGCGACGTAATCCTCCAGGTCGCCGACGATCTGGTGATCAACTTCGGCTACCGCGACCGCTCCCGCCTCGCCGACCGCTACCCGTTCGACACGGAGGCGTAAGCCCGCTCGACGTAAAGCTGGCCTTGACAACACTTGGATGTCAAGCCACGCTTTACACATGACCGAAGAACACCGTCCCGACCCACAGGACGAACGAGCGACCCTCGGAATGTTGTTGTCCGCCAACGCCGACCTGGTCGTCGAAGTCCTGCGCCCCGCAGCAGGCGACCCGAAGGTCCCCGTCCTGGCCGCCCTCACCGCCACCCGCAACCTGAGCCGCCTCGTCGACGACATCCTGCACACCCTCGCCCGCCAAGCCCGCGAGGAAGGCCACACCTGGGCCGAACTCGGCGACCTCCTCGGCACCTCCCGCCAGGCCGCCTTCCAGCGCTTCAGCGGCCCGATGCCCCCACTCGGCCCCTTCCCGCATCCACCAATGCCTCCCTTCCCGCCCGGCCCCCCAGCCGCCCCCAACTTCCAAACCCCACCCGGCCCACCGCCCGCCCCCAGTTTCCCGGCCCCACCCGGCCCACCGGCGGCCCCCGACTTCCGAACCCCACCGACCCCTCCCGGCTTCCAAACCCCGCCGAGCGCACCCGACATCCAAGCCCCGCCCCACCCCGGCCACCCGCCTACCCCGGGACATCAGCACTGAACTGCGTTCCACCACAAGGAGATAGAAATGCCCACCGACCCCAACAACCCGCCTGACCCACCACCTCCACCCACCCCACCAACCGGCGCACCCCGCCCACCACACCCGCCTCCGCACCCAGACGCCAATCCCTCTGCCCAGGAGCGATATCGGGGACCGAATCCACCGCCGCACCCACCTCCCCCTCCGGGCGCCGATCGTCTCGCGCGACAACCACATGGGCCCCATACCCCGCCGGTACCGCCCGCCAACCCGAGTGCCCCCACCCAGCAGCCTCATTGGGGTTCGAATCCGCCGCCACATCTGGACTCGGATCCTCCTGCCCAGCAGCCTCATTGGCGACCACCTCCACCCGGAGCCCCGTGGCCCCCGCCACCACCTGGCGCACCATGGCCGCCCCCACCGGGCGATGGATTTCCGCCACCCCCGGACGGCCCCCACTTCGATGGCCCCTCGGGCAACGAATGGCCGACTCCCCCACCACATCCACGAGCTCACCCAGCACACCCGGACACATCCTGGCGAACGCACCCACATCCCCAAAGCGAAAAGCCAGCCCCACCAACAGATTCGAACAACCCTCGCCCGCCTGACACTCCCCGGCCACCCGGCACACCGGGCGAGAAGTAAACAGTCCCGAATTCCGGCCTCTGTCCATCTGGGGGCCAGGTCACGACTCGCCACCAGAGAATTGGACGACCAACGCCATCAGCTGGGCCCGGCAACGCGGCCGTCTCACATCCTGCAAAAGGCCGCTGGCGTCCGGCCGCTACGCCTCCAGCCGTTCCTCTCCGATCCCGTTGAGACCGCGCATATCTCGATCATCGTGGCAGCGGAACCGCGAACCACCTATTTCTCATCGCGAATACCGTTGTGACCCTGCACCATCAAGGTGCAGGGCCATAACGTAACTACGCGCGCCAGCCGGATACTATGCGCTCTCGATCAGTGCCCCAGCAGGGTGGCAGGGTCGAACGCAACCCGGAACGGCTTGTCCCAGTCGACATCAGCAACGAATTCCGATCCCGCCGCAACGGCGGTTCCAGATCGGTAAGTCGCACCATCGAGAACCAGCCGGAGGACCCGGATCTGCGGCTTCTGTTCGATGATCCAGTACTCGGGAATTCCCAGTGCTGCGTACTCGTGAGCCTTCCGCAATCGATCGGTACGCTCGCTGGAACTGCCGTGCGAGATCACCTCAACCGCTACGACGAGCGCGTTCCCAGGGATCAGCTTCGGGGAGTCCTCGAGGAGGAGGGCGTGCGCGAACTCCACATCCAGGACCGCGATATCGGGCTTACGCACACCGCTCGGGGTATTGACTTCCCACTCACCGCCGTCCAGTGCGACCAAGGTCCCAGCACTGGCATCTTCGATCAATCGAGCAAGCCGCCGAGCAATCCAGTTGTGTCGATACCCCGCCGCCTCCTCGATCAGCCAGCCGTCTTCGAGCTCGAAACCCTTACCGTCCTCTGGCAACTCGTGTAGATCGAGGACAGTGTAGGGGCCGAAACCAGCGTCGTGGGCGGATCGATGTGCCGTCATCTCGCCTCCGTTGGTCGTCTCGATTACGTCGGGCCGACGCGGCTGGTCAACCAAACCTGGCCGCGACGTCCCGTTCGAATGGACATCAGCCTAACGCCGATGGTAACTGCCTGGGCAGATACCAGCACGTACTGGTGCGCGCGCAAATCGAATGCCCGACCGTTCGGTCGAGCCTTCGATGCGGCTCGGCTCAGAGGGCGGCGGCGATGCGGTCGCCGATTTCGACGGTCGAGGCGGGGCCGGTGCGGGCGGCGAGGTCCTTGGCGACGGCGGATTCGATGCGGGCCGCGGCCTCGGTGTGGCCCAGGTGGTTGAGGAGCAGGGAGACCGAGAGGATGGCGGCGGTGGGGTCGGCCTTGGATTGGCCGGCGATGTCGGGGGCGCTGCCGTGGACCGGCTCGAACATGGAGGGGTTGACGCCGGAGGCGTCGATGTTGCCGGAGGCGGCCAGGCCGATGCCACCGGAGACGGCGGCGGCGAGGTCGGTGATGATGTCGCCGAAGAGGTTGTCGGTGACGATGACGTCGAAGCGGCCCGGGTCGGTGACCATGTGGATGGTGGCGGCGTCGATGTGCTGGTAAGCCGTTGCGACATCGGGGAATTCGGTCGCGACCTGGTCGACGGTGCGCTGCCACAGCGAGCCGGCGAAGGTGAGCACATTGTTCTTGTGCACCAGCGTGAGGTGCTTGCGGCGGGTCTGCGCCAGGTTGAAGGCGTAGCGCACGACGCGCTCGATGCCGAAGCGGGTGTTGGTGCTCACCTCGGTGGCGACCTCGTGCGGGGTCCCGACGCGGATGGCGCCGCCGGTGCCGGTGTAAGGACCTTCGGTGCCTTCGCGCACGACGACGAAATCGATGTCGGGGCTACCGGCCAGCGGGCTGGTGACGCCGGTGAACAACTTGGACGGGCGCAGGTTCACATGATGGTCCAGCGCGAAGCGGGTGTGCAGCAGCAGCCCGCGCTCCAGCACGCCGCTGGGCACGGACGGGTCGCCGATGGCGCCGAGCAGGATCGCGTCGTGCTGCTTCAGCTCGGGGAGCACGTTCTCCGGCAGGATCTCGCCGGTCGCGTGGTAGCGCTTGGCACCCAGGTCGTATTCGGTCTTCTCGACACCGGGCAGCACCACGTCGAGCACCTTGAGTGCCTCGGCGATGACCTCGGGACCGATTCCGTCACCAGGGATGACAGCAAGCTTCATGAAAGTAATGCTCCTGTTCGAATTCGTGCGCCCGTCAACACGGCCCACGATAGCTGGCGGCCCCGATACCCCCGCCACCAGGGCAAACCTCTCTCACACAGTGAGATAGCCGAGCGTCGGTAGGGTTCGGACCATGTTCGACACCTACAGACTCGAGCGAAAGATCGACCGGCTCGAACGCAAACTCGACCTCATCCTCGAGCATCTGAACATCCCGGACCCGAGCCTGGCGTTCGACTACGCCGAGGTCGACGCGCTGATCAAGCGCGGCAAGAAGATTCAGGCGATCAAGGCCTATCGCGATCTCGATCCCGCGGCCAGCTTGGTGGAAGCCAAGGACGCGGTCGAGGCGCGGGCACGCGGCATCGGTTGACCGAAACGCCGAGTCCCTTCCACGCACTGTGGAAGGGACTCGGCGGCAAAGACTTTCAGCCGGCTCAGGCCAGGTCGACCAGCACGACCTTCGCCGCGCCGACGGCCTCGGCGATCGCGGCCTGCACGTCGGCGGCCACGTCCTGGTTGACGCGCAGCACCACGGTCGCGCCTTCCTGATCCACGTCCTGGCTCAGCTGCGCGGCCAGAATGTCGACGCCGGCCTCGCCGAGCTTGGTGCCGATCTTGCCCAGCGCACCCGGCTTGTCCTCGTAGTTGAGGACGGCCAGGTTCAGGCCCTCGGCGCGCATGTCGTAGTTGCGGCCGTTGATGTTGACGATCTTCTGCACCTGGTGCGGCTCGGTCAGGGTGCCGGCCACGTTCAGGGTGCTGCCGTCGCCGAACACGGCGCGCAGGTCCACCAGGCTGCGGTGGGTCGGGCTCTCGGTGTGCGTGCTGACCGAGGACTCCAGGCCGCGATCCTTGGCCAGCGACGGCGCGTTGACGAAGGTGACCGCGTCCTCGATGAGCGCGGAGAAGACGCCGCGCAGCGCCGAAAGCTCCAGCACCGCGACGTCGCTGGCAGCCAGCTCGCCGCGCACCTGGACCTCCAGGCTGACCGGCAGCTCGTCGGCGATGGCGCCGAGCAGCGCGCCCTGCTTGCGCACGATCTCCAGCCACGGCGCGACAACGTCGGTGACCGCGCCGCCGGTCACGTTGACCGCGCCGGGCACGAACTCACCGGCGAGGGCGAGCTGCACCGACTTGGCGACATCGGTGCCGGCCCGATCCTGCGCCTCGGCGGTGGACGCGCCCAGATGCGGGGTGACCACGACCTGCGGCAGGTTGAACAGCGGGCTGTCGGTGCACGGTTCGGTCTCGAACACATCCAGACCCGCGGCGCGCACGTGGCCCGAGGTGATGGCGTCGGCGAGCGCCTGCTCGTCGATCAGCCCGCCGCGGGCGGCGTTGACGATGATGACGCCCTTCTTGGTCTTGGCGATCGTCTCGGCGTTGATCATGCCCTTGGTTTCGGGCGTCTTCGGCAGGTGGATGGAGATGAAGTCGGCGCGCTCGAGCACCTCGTCCAAGGTCACCAGTTCGATGCCGAGCTGCGCGGCGCGCGCCGGGGAGGTGTAGGGGTCGTACGCGATGAGCTTGGTCTCGAACGCGGCCAGGCGCTGGGCGAAGAGCTGGCCGATCCGGCCCAGGCCGATGACGCCGACGGTCTTGCCGAAGATCTCGACGCCGTTGAACTTGCTGCGCTGCCAGGTGTGCTCACGCAGGGTGGCGTCGGCGGCGGGGATCTGGCGGGCGGCGGCGAGCAGCAGGGTGACGGCGTGCTCGGCGGCGGTGTGGATGTTGGAGGTCGGGGCGTTCACGACCATGACGCCGCGCTCGGTGGCCGCGGGCACGTCGACGTTGTCGAGGCCGACGCCGGCCCGGGCGACGATCTTCAGGTTCTTGCCGGCTTCGAGCACCTCGGCGTCGACGGTGGTCGCGGAGCGGACCAGCAGCGCGTCGGCCTCCGGTACCGCGGCGAGTAGTTCGGGACGGTTCGGGCCGTCGACCCAACGAACCTCGACTCCATCACCGAGCGCGTCGACGGTCGACTGGGCGAGCTTGTCGGCGATCAGGACAACGGGACGGCCTGCTTGGCTCACGATGGAGTACTCCTGGGGAATGGTGGTCGGCATTTACCGCCGCCTAGCTTAGTGGGATCGATTTCGGCCACCCTTACCCCCCGGTAGGCAGCCGCCGTCAGTGTGACACTCCGCGAGCAGGCCCGGACACGGCGGAAGGCCCCGCGCCACAGGGGCGAGAGGCCTTCCCACATTTCGCGCCGACCGGGCGGCGCGGGGTCGATCGAATTATTCGATCGGAAATTCGAATCAGCCGCCGAAGGAGCCGGTCCACAGGGTCTTGAAGATGCCGGAGAGGGCGGCACCAAAGGTGTTGAACAGGCCGTCGAGCGCAGCGGAACCGGTGTCGATGATAACGGGGATCATTTGAAAACCTCTTCGGTCGTAATGTTTCCAGTGAACTGGCTTGCACATGGCACATCGGGGCCCGGACGAATGCGGTTACGGAATTCTCACGATTAGTGATGCAGGACACATCGATGGGCTTGAAGTGGCCCAGGTCACCAAATATTGCCGCCAATGACCCTGGAATCTGGGGCTTTACCTGGGGAAATGCCACACCGGCAGGCTGGACGATCGACCAGTTCGCCAGAGCGTTGCGGCTTCATGTGAGAACTCTGGCAGCCGTCTAAGAATTGCTGGTAGACGAATTGAATGTCGAATCATTGAGGCCATTACAGCGGCACCTGCGCCCTGCCGATCGTCGACGACAATTCTCGGTGATTCACCCGTGATACTCACGTGATGAGCAGGCAACGCAACGCCGTGATTGCGTTGCACGACCCGCGCCGGGCACTGCTTACTATTCGGGCGAATCGGATTGATCAGACATCGGAACCCCGCCGACAGCAACGGACATATCGGGCATCGGCCAGCGGTCCGATGATCACGGCGCACCCGCGAAGATGTGGCCGATCGAACACCGCGCTCAGTCGATGAGGCGGACACCGAGGGCTTCGGGGCCGGCTTTGGCGTGCCGGATCTCGAACTCGACGCGTTGCCCTTCGGTGAGATTGCGGAAGCCGGAGCCGTCGAGTTCCAGATAGTCGACGAAGACGTCCAGGCCGCCGTCCTCGGAGATGAACCCGAAGCCCTTCTTCGTGTCGAACCACTTCACTGTGCCCTGCGCCACAAGCTCATCCTAGAACGGCCCCGAACGTGAGACAGCCCCCGCACCGTGCCGGTGCGGGGGCTGTCGAAGCTTAGATCGCGAGATCAGAGAACGCGGACGTCCTGCGCCTGCGGGCCCTTCTGGCCCTGGCCGATCTCGAACTCCACGCGCTGCCCCTCGTCGAGGGACCGGAAACCCGAGCCGCTAACAGCCGAGTAATGCACGAAGACGTCGGGGCCTCCGCCGTCTTGCGCGATGAAGCCGAAGCCCTTCTCGCTGTTGAACCACTTAACTACACCCTGAGCCATTTCATACCTTCTGTAGACGAGCCAGATTCTGGCAAACGGAATGCCCTGGTCTCGATGATCAACGATGCCATGATCCGACGAATTCGGCCACAGTCCGGTACCCCCGATGTGAGGAAAACAACCTCTGCCGCGCGGTGTGGCGACCGCCGCCCGATCGGCATTTCCCCCGCTCAACGCCCATTTCCATCCGGAAGTTCTGCGCGAGGAGGCCGATGGCGCAGCTGAGAAAAGTTCGCACCCGCCGGGCCGAGGTAGCGGAGCTGGTCGCGCTTGCCCGGCTCGTAGTCCGCTCGTCCGGAAAGATGTTGCGGCACACCGACTTCCCACCAGGCGCCGGCTTCGGTCCAGGTTGCGGGCTGGGTGCGGACCACTACCACGGCGGGCCGGGAGTGCTCGGCGGCCGCGCTCCGGGCCCGAGCATAGGCAGCACGGAATTCGACCAGGTCAGTGGCGGTATAGACCGCGCAACCCAGGGCTCGGGCGTGCTCGGCGAAATTCACCCGCGGTGGTTCGGCGAGGGTGGTTCGGCAATCGGCGTAGAAATTATTGAACGAAACTCCGCCCTGCCCCTCTTGCAGCCGCGCGATGACCGCGTAGCCGTCGTTGTCGCAGACGACGGCGACAAACGGATGGCCCGCGAACGCCGCGGAGAACAGCTCGGAATTGGCCATCAGATAGGAGCCGTCCCCGAGCAGCGTGGTGACCAGTCCTGTGGTGTGCGCCATGGCCGCGCCCCACGCGCCGGCCACTTCGTAGCCCATGCAGGAGAAGCCGTACTCGACGTCCATTTCCGGTGCGCCGCCGCGGGCCCGCCAGCCGCCGATCAGCTCGCCGGGGAGACCGCCGGAGGCGGTCATGACGTAGTCGCCGATCGCGCTGAGCTCGTTCACCACACCGACGACCTGGGCGTAGCTGGGTTCGCCCGCGGTGGGGGCACGGAGCTTGTCGATACCGGCATCCCAGGCCCCGCGCAGGGCCGCGGCGCGCTCGGTCCAGGACTGCTCGACCCGCCAATCCCGCTGCACATGCTCGGACAGCTCGGCGATGGTCGCCTGGGCATCGCCGACGATGGCCAGCGCGCCGTGCTTGACGGCGTCGAAGCGAGCCGTGTTGACGGTGACGAGGCGGACGCCGGGAGCGAAGACGGTCCAGGAGGCGGTCGTGAAGTCCTGCAAGCGGGTGCCGATCGCCAGGACCAGATCCGCTTCGGCGGCAAGGGCATTCGCCGATTCCGACCCGGTGATGCCGAGCGGGCCCGCGTGCAGCGGGTGGTCGTGCGGGACGAGAGTGCGGCCAGCGGTGGTTTCGGTCACCGGAATGCCGTGGCGCTCAGCGAACTCCAGTATCTGCGATACCGCGTCCGAATAGCGGACGCCGCCGCCGAGGACGATCAGCGGTCGCCCGGCGGTGCGGATGACGGCGGCGGCTTCGGCGAGTACCCGAATGTCGGGACGGGGACGCGGGATTCGATGCAGGACGGGCTCGAAGAGCGCGTCGGGGAAGTCGAAGGTCTCGGCTTGGACGTCCTGGGGCAGGGCCAGCGTGACCGGCCCCGCGTCGGCTGGATCGGTGAGCACGCGGGCCACTTGGGGCAGGGTGGCGATGAGCTGTTCGGGGCGGGTGACGCGGTCGAAGTACCGGCTGACGGCGCGGAAGGCGTCGTTGACGGTGCCGGTGGCGTCGTGGAAATGCTCAACCTGTTGCAGGACCGGATCCGGTGCGCGGCCGGTGAAGGTGTCACCTGGAAGCAGCAGCAGCGGAAGCCGATTCGCGTGCGCCACCCCGGCCGCGGTGACCATGTTCAGCGCCCCGGGGCCGATAGAGGAGGTCGCGACACCCACCTGACGGCGGTGCGTCGCTTTCGCATAGCCGACCGCCGCGAGTGCCATGCCCTGCTCGGTATGCCCTCGCCACGTGGGTATTTCGTCCCGCCGCTCCTGGAGCGCGGTGCCGAGGCCGAGCACGTTGCCGTGCCCGAAGATCGCGAACACCGCTGGGAACAACGGGACTTCACGACCATCGAGCGTTTCCGAGCGCTGTGCGATCAGCCAGGAGACGAGAGCTTGTGCGGTGGTCGACTTCATCGGAACCGTCCTCTACAGGCGCCCCTGGTGATTCGTGACGGGGCAGCGGGGGTCACGGGGTTGGGTGTTCCAGGTCTCGCGCACCCAGCTGTGCGCCGGGTCGTCGCAGAAGGCCATCGAGCGCTGCTCGGCGGGTCCCGCGAGCACGTTGAGGTAGTACATCGGGTAGCCGGGGGCCGCGATACACGGTCCGTGATAGCCGTGCGGGATCAGGAAGACATCGCCGTCCCGGACGGCGACGTTCTCGTCGAGCGTGCCGCCGTAGGTGCGGTGCATACCGAAACCAGTGCGGGACGGCGTGATTCCGTCCCCGCCTGCGATGCGGAAGTAGTAGATCTCCTCGTTCACGACCTCGCAGTCGCTCACCTCGTCGTGCTTGTGCGGCGGATAGGACGACCAGTTGCCGTCCGGCGTGAGCAGCTCACAGGCATTGAGTTTGTCGGCATGGTCCCAGACCCCGGGAACCCCGAAGTTGGTGACCTGACGGGTCGCCTGACCCGCACCGCGCACTTCCACCGGAACGTCCTCGGCAGGGCCGTATTTCGGCGTCAGGCGGCGCGTGCAACGCGCCATCGGCAACGCCGCCTCCAGGCCCTCCCGGCTGGACAGCTCGACCTCGGCGGCACGGGGAACGTACGCGAAGTCGGTGACCCGGGTGAAAACCGATGCACGCCCTTGCAGTTCGAAGGTCTGCCCGTCGACACGCACAGTCCCGGATCCCGCCAGCGGCAGCACGAACGCCTCGAACTCCCCGGTCCACACCGTCCTCGACGTCCCGGCGGCCACGCTCACCACCCGCAACCCGGCGTAACGCCACTGCGCCGTCTCCGGAGTCAGCAGAACAGGGTCGAGCCCGTCCATCAGAGTCCCCGCAGGGAGATGCAACGTCATCGCACCACCACCCGCCTGCTCACGGCGCACCTGCCCAGGCACCGCCGCCGCCGAATCCCCGCACGGACCACGCAGCGCTCGCGATCCATGCGACGGCCCCGTCGTCCCGGCCCGCTTTCGGCCGCGAGCCGGGGCGCCGCCGTGCGGTGGGTGATCGCGCTGGAATCCGCTGCCCGGGTCCCGGCCGGAAGCGCGCCGGGAGGACAGGGGTTCATCGGGCTTCCTTCAGGACTCGTGCCGCGGCGTCGACCGCCGCGGCTACGTCGCCGTCGGGCGGGTAGAGCAGGGAGCGGCCGACGACCAGGCCGCGGACTACGTCATGGGTGAGGGCGCTGCCCCACGCGGTCAAGTCAGCGGCGGGGTCACCGGACGGGATGCCGCCGAGGACGACTACCGGCAGCGTCGTGGCGTCGAGGACCGAGTTGTCGTCGGGTGCGGGGATTTTGAGCCAGGTGTAGGCGGAGGTGACGCCGAGGCCGGAGGCGACGGTTATGGCGCGGGAGAGTGCTGGAGCGTCCTTGCTCATGACCAGTGCGCCGGATTCGTCGCGGCGGTAGGGCAGCGGCTCGACCATGGCCATGAGGCCGTGGGCCGCGAGGTCGGAGACGGCCTGGGCGCAGGCGTGCAGGGTCGGGACGGTGCCGGGATCCGAATCCACCAGGCGCAGTAGCATTTTGCCGCCGTCGAGGCGGTACTTCACCAGTGAGGCGGCGTCGTAGCCGGTGAAGCGGTCGTCGATCTCCCATTCCGCGCCGGCCAGGCCGCCGCGGTTCATCGACCCGATGACGACCTTGTCGTTGAGGGCACCGAGGAGCAGGAGTTCTTCGACCACGTCCGGAGACCCGAGCACGCCGTCCACGGCCTCGTTGGACAACGCGATGAGCAGGCGCTCCAGCAGGGTCCGGCGATCGGCCATGGCAGTGCGATCCGCGCCGACTTCCAAGGCCCCGCGCGCCGGGTGATCAGCGGCGACGAGGAACAGGGTGCGCTTGTCCGGCATCAGCGTCGGGCGGCGGACGCGGCGAGCGTAGGCACGTTCGACAGCGCCCGGGTCGGTAGCGCGGATGCGCAGCAGTTCACGCCAGCGAGCATCGGTCAGATACATCACGCCTCCTTCGAACGGAACCTGCTCACTCACTGGTCGTTGCGGGGCACTCTGGTCGCCAGCGCGTCGATCTCCTCGTGCGTCGGCATCGCGTCCGCACACGCCAGCCGCGAAGCCACCAGTGCCCCAGCGGCGTTCGCGTAGACGGCGATGCGTTCCGGATCCCAGCCCGAGAGCAGACCGTGGCTCAGCGCGCCGCCGAACCCGTCGCCCGCGCCGAGCCCGCAGACCACCTGTACCGGACAGGGCGGCACCGTCCAGCGCGCCTCGGCGGTGGCGATCAGGACACCCTCGGCGCCGCGTTTGACGACCGCCAGGCTGACGCCCCGTGCGAGTATTCGGTCCGCGGCCGCATCCGGATCGGAAGTCCCCACGGCCACTTCGGTTTCGGCACGATTGCCCACCACCACGGTGACGTGGTCGAGCATCCAGGCGATCTCCGGGCGGGCCAGTGCCGGGTCCGGCCAGAACATCGGGCGGTAGTCGAGGTCGAGCACGGTGTGGCCACGACGGGCGCGGCGGTGCAGGATCGCGCGCTGCGTACTGCGGCTCGCCTCGGCACTGACGCCGGTGCCGGTCACCCACAGCAGCGGCACCCGATCCACCACATCCCAGGGGACATCGCGTGCTTCGATGGTCAGGTCGGGCGCGAGGGGCGAGCGGTAGAAGAGCAGCGGCGGGTCTTCCGGCGGATCCAGTGCGCAGAAGACCACGGGCGTCTGCAAATTCGGCGCGGTCGCCACGTATCGCGAAGTCACGCCGAATCTTTCGAGGGCGGACCGCACATAATCACCGAAACCATCGGGGCCGACCTTCGTCAGCACCGCGCTGCGCCGGCCGAGCCGCGCGGCGGCCACGGCGACGTTGGTCGCGGTGCCGCCCAGCGATTTCGCGAAGGTTTCGACCTCCGCGAGGGGCACGCCGCTCTGCTGCGGGTACAGGTCCACCCCGACCCGCCCGATCGTGAGGACCTCCAGCTCGGTCACGAGGCGTCCACCACCCGCTGGAGCTCGTGCTCCAGCGCCTCGAGTTCCGCGCCGCCCGCCATCTGCCTGGTCAGATCGGAGACATCGATCTCGGACTTGTCGTAGGAGCCGAGGACGCCGCCCCGCTTGAGCAGCAAGAAATGGTCGCCCACCGGGAAGGCATGATGCGGATTGTGGGTGATGAGCACGACCCCGAGCCCGCGATCCCGCGCTTGCACGACATAGCGCAGCACCACCCCGGCCTGTTTGACGCCGAGCGCCGCGGTGGGCTCGTCCAGGATCAGCACCTTCGCCCCGTAGTGCACCGCACGGGCGATCGCGACGCACTGCCGCTGTCCGCCGGAGAGCGTGCCGACCGGCTGCTCCATATCGCGAATCTCGATCCCCATGTCCGACAGTCCCTTTCGGGCGATCTCCCGCCCGGTGCGAATGTCGAGCATGCGGAACGGCCCGACACCGACGGTCGGTTCGGACCCGAGAACGAAGTTGCGCCACACGCTCATCAGCGGAACCACGGCCAAGTCCTGGTACACCGTCGCGATTCCGTGGTCCAAAGCCGCACGCGGAGAGGAGAACCGGGTGGGCACACCACCGAGCCGCAACTCCCCGCGGTCGTGCTGATGCACACCCGCGAGAATCTTGATCAACGTCGACTTGCCCGCGCCGTTGTCCCCGAGCACGCAGGTCACTTCCCCCGCGCGCACCGTCATCGAGACATCGTGCAGTGCCACCACACCGCCGTAGCTCTTACCGATATCGACGGTCTCGATCAGCGGCGGCCCCAGCGCATCCCTGGCCTGGTCGTCGTTCCCGGTCGAATCGCCGCGTGCCGCCGTCATCGCCTGACCCTCTCGGCTCGCTTCTGGAATCGATTGTTCACCAGTACCGCGGCCAGCAGGAGCACGCCCAGGAACAGCATGAACCAGTCGCTGTCCCAGCGGGCGAACACGATGCCCTGCCGCGCCATGCCGAAGATGAGCGCGCCGATCGCGGCGCCCACCGCGGACCCGAATCCGCCGGTGAGCAGGCAGCCGCCGACCACCGCGGCGATGATGTAGTGCAGCTCCAGCCCGATCCCCTGGTTGGCCTGCACGCTGGTGAACCGCAGGATCATGCAGGAGCCGACCACCCAGCCCGCGAACGCCGTGGTCATGAAGAGGATGATCTTCGTCCGGTCCGCGGGCACGCCAACCGCTCGGGCGCTGGGCAGCGATCCGCCGACGGCGAAGATCCAGTTCCCGAACTTGGTGCGGGTCAGCACGAACGCGGCGATCGCGGTGAGCACGATCCACCAGAGCACCGACGCCTGCACGCTGGTGCCGCCGATTTTCAGGGTGGAGGCGAAGACCGAGCCCGCGGACTCGTAGCCGGGCGCGCTCCGAATGCCCGCCACCTGAACCGTTCCCGTGACCAGCCGGGTGATGCCGAGGTTGAGGCCCTGGAGCGCCAGGAAGGTGCCGAGGGTGACGATGAAACTCGGCATCCCCGTCCGCATGACCAGCCAGCCGTTGAACGCGCCGACCGCCAGCGCGAGCAGCAGCGAAACCAGCAGCGCCGCCCAGACATTCCAGCCGGCGTGCACGGCCAGCAGGGCGGTGACCAGGGCCGTCGACGCGGTCATCACGCCCGCCGACAGATCGAACTCGCCGCCGATCATCAACAACGCCACCGCGACGGCCATGATGCCGAGGGTGGAGGCGTCGTCGAGCCAGTTCGCGATGCCCATCGGACTCAGGAACCGCTCGGTGACGATCGAGAAGAACACGAACACCAGCAGGGCGCCTAGGGCGGCGCCCACCTCCGGCCGCACGAGGAGGCGATGCAGCAGGGAGGGACCGGCTGCCGCAACGGTCATGTCATCGCCTCCTGCTCAGCGGGTGCCACGTGAGACCAGGGCGGCGACGGCTTCCACATTGTTCTTGTCCACGAACGCCGGACCGGTCTGCACGGGTGCGCCGCCGCCGAGGGTGTTGCGATTGGTTTGGTACAGCTTCAGCAGCACGACCGGGAGATAGCCCTGCTCGTACTGTTGCTGATCCACCGCGAACAGCAGCTTGCCCGCCTTGATCGCCTCCACCACATCGGAATTCAGGTCGAAAGTGGCGATGGTCGCGGCCGAGCTCGCCTCTTTGACGCCGTCGACGGCGCGCGCGGCGACCTGCGAATTCAAGGTCAGCACCGCGTCGATGGAGCGATCGGCTTCGACCGCGCCCTTGATCCGGGCCTGGGCGTCGGTGGGGTTGTTGATGTCGACCTGCAGCGTGCTGCCGTTGCCGAACGCCTTGGTGGCGCCGTCGCAGCGCTGGTTCGCGCCGATATTGCCGGCCTCGTGAATCACGCAGAGCAGCTTCTTCTTTCCGGCGTCGGCCAGGCGCTTGCCCGCGTTGGTCCCGGCGAGGGTCTCGCTCTGGCCGACGTGGGTGATGGCGCCGAACTTGGCGCTGTCGTTCTCGCCGGAGTTGATGGTGACCACCGGAATGCCCGCCGCCACCGCCTTTTCGATGGAGGAGCGCAGCGCGTCCGGGTTGGCCATGGAGACGACGAGGCCGCCGACGCCCTGCGCGACGGCGTTGTCGATCAGCTTGGCCTGCTGTCCCGGGTCGCCGGAGGAGTTGTAGTCGACGCGGACGCCGAGATCTTTGCCCGCCTGTTCGGCGCCGTTCTTCACGACGTTCCAGAAGGCGTCGCCGGCGCTGCCGTGCGTGACGACCGCGACCGACTCCAGGGTGCCCTGGGCCCCGGGGGATTCGGTCTTGGCGGGCTCGTCGGAGCCGGGTCCGCTACAGGCCGCCAGGATCGTCGCCGCGGCGATCCACGGCACCAAACGGCGTACGCGCTGTATCGACATCGTTGTCATCACTTCCCAACTACTTTCTCACCCGACGCCAGTGCGGTGCTGATCCCCGCGAGATAGCGCAAGCTTTGTTCGGTGTCCCGGCGCGGCCGGCTCGCCGCGCCGGTGGGCGCCAGAGCGGTGTCCTGCTCGATGACATACCAACCGCGGTAACCGGATTCGTGCATACCGCCTACCAGTGCCGCGATATCGACATCGCCCTCACCCAGCGGAACATACAGCCCCTGGCGCACCGCTTGGCTGTATTCGAGTTTGCCGCCCCGGATTTCGTCGGCGAGGTCGCTGCGCACGTCCTTGAGGTGGATGTGCCCGATCCGGCCGGGGTGGCGACGCGCCAGGCGCACCGGACTCGTACCGCCGATGAGCAGGTGCCCGGTATCCAGGCACAGGTCCAGATCCGAGTCGGCCAGGAAGCGCTCGACCTCGGCCTGGGTTTCGATCTGGGTGCCGACGTGTGGGTGCAGCACGGCGCGCAGGCCGTGTTCGGCGGCGATATCGCGGGCCCGCGTCGTGGTGTCGATCAAGGTTTGCCATTCCCGGCCGGTGAGGGGCGTGCGGCCGTCGTAGCCCTCGAGGCCGGTGGCCGCCGCGAGGATCAGGACCTCGGCGCCGGTCGCGGCGAACAACGCGGCGTTGCGCCGGACGGCCGCGAGGGCGAGATCGGGTTGATAGTGCAGGGGTACGGCGAGGAAACCGCCGATCGCGTGCATGCCGTATTCGTCCAGCAGCGCGCGCAGCGCACCCGGGTCGGTGGGCAGATAGCCCGGCGGCCCGAGTTCGGTCGCGGTGATGCCGAGCGCGGACATCTCGGCCAGCACGGTCCGGGTGTCGAGGACGTGGCCCCAGCCGGGAACCTCGCAGACGCCCCAGGAGATCGGCGCGCCCGCGATACGCGGCGGGTGGAACGGTTCGGCCATCAGGACTCTCCGACCTGTGCACGAGGGCTCGCGGATTGGAGCGCTCCAACTATGTAACGCAGGCCACAGCGTGTCAAGGGGTGTGCGCTCGGGCCGGAAAGCCGCGCCACCTCGGAAGACGTTGCCGTTCAGCCGAAGCGGAGCCGGGCGGCCGATCGATTAGAGCGCTCTATTGCCTAGCCGTAGCGGACCTTGTAACGTGCGAGCCGCACGGACACCGGAGCGGGTGCAGCGCCTGCCGGATCCGGCGGACCGGAGGCGAGATGGCGCGACCGACCATGGAGGACGTCGCCGCCCGGGCCGGCGTATCCCGCGCCCTGGTCTCGCTGGTCATGCGCAACTCGCCCAAGGTCAGCGAGCATCGCCGCCGCGCCGTGCTGGCGGCCGCGAAGGATCTCGGCTATCAGCCGCACATCATGGCGCGTTCGCTGGCCAGCCGGACCTCCAATATCGTCGGCGTGCTGGTCTCCGATCTGCGCAACGCGTTCTTCGCCGACGTGGTCGAGGGCATGGACACCGCGGCGCAGGAACTCGGCTTCGAACTCATCCTCAATACCGGACGCCGCAGCGCCGCCCGCGAACGCACCGCCGTGGAGAGCCTGCTCGCATTCCGGCCCGGCGGCATCATCCTGCTCTCCCCCGTGCTGCCCGCCGCCGCCATTCGTCTTGCGGCGCAACAGGGTCCGGTGGTGCTGGTGTCGCGTGGCTCGACCGTTCCCGAGGTCGACACCGTCAACGACGACGGGGAGGCCGGGTCCGCCCTGGCGGTAGACCATCTGGTGACGCTCGGGCACCGCCGCATCGTGCATCTCGACGGCGGCGCGGCGTTTTCCTCCGCCGCGCGCCGCCGCGGCTACCTCGCCGCCATGCGGCGCCACGGGCTGGAACCGATGGTCGTCCCCAGCGAACACACCGACTCCGCCGGTCTCGCCGCCGTGCAGCAATTGCGGAACCTGTTCTCCCACAACGACTTCCCCACAGCGCTGGTGTGCGGCAACGACTTCAACGCGGTCGGCGCCATGTCCGGGCTGGAGGAGGCCGGGCTGCGGGTGCCCGAGGACGTGTCGATCGTCGGCTACGACAACACCTCGCTGGCCGCGCTCCGCCACGTCTCGCTCACCACCATCGATCAACCACGCATCCAAATGGGCCGGCTCGCCCTCGAGGCCCTGGCCGAACGCCTGCGCGACGGACGGACCACTCCGGTCCGCCGCCGGGTCGAACCGTCTCTCGTCGTTCGCTCCACCACCGCCGCTCTCACCTGAGCTCAGCGCCCGCACCCAAGGAGATTCGATGACCACGACCGACCTCCGCATCGGCCTCGCCGGCACCGGCCGTATCGGCGCCGCCCACGCCGAAACCCTCAAATCCCTGCCCGGCGTCGGCTCCGTAGCCGTCGCCGACGCCGACGCGGCCCGAGCGCAGGCCACCGCGACCAAACTCGGCATCGATTTCGCGCCCGATGTCGAAACACTGCTCGACTCCGGACTTTCCGGCCTGGTCATCGCCACGGCGACCGACTCGCACCCCGAGCTGATCACCCGCGCGGTCGATCACGGCCTTCCGGTGTTCTGCGAGAAGCCGGTCGCCGCGGACATCCAGGGCACGCTCGCGGTGCTCCAGCATCTCGAAAACAGCGATGTCCCAGTACAAATCGGCTTTCAGCGGCGCTTCGACGCCGGCTACCGCGCGGCCCGCGCCGCCATCACCTCGGGTGAACTCGGCTGGCTGCACACGCTGCGCGCCACCACCCTCGACCCGGCACCGCCGCCCGCGGAGTACGTCGCCCGCTCGGGCGGGCTGTTCCGGGACTGCGGTGTCCACGATTTCGACATCATCCGCTGGGTCACCGGGCGCGAGGTCGTCCAGGTGTACGCCACGGGCGGCAATCGAGGCGACGAATTCTTCAGTACCGCAGGCGATGTCGACACCGCCGTGGTCTCCCTGACGCTCGACGACGGGACGCTCGCGACGGTGTCGCTGTCCCGGTACAACGGCGCCGGTTACGACGTGCGACTGGAAGCCCTCGGCTCGCGCGGCAACGCCATCGTCGGCCTGGACGACCGCACACCCCTGCGCTCCGTCGAACCCGGCTGTCCCCCATCCACTTCCCCGGCCTACCCCAACTTCATGGAGCGATTCCACCACGCCTACACCGCCGAACTCCTCGCCTTCCTCTCGGTAGTCACCGGCGAGATTCCCACCCCCTGTCATCCCGCTGACGCGCTCGAGGCCTTCTACATCGCCGAGGCCTGCGAACTCTCGCGCCGCGACGGCCGCCCGGTGCGCCACGACGAGGTGCGCCGCTAGAGCGGTCCGAACCGACCGCTCCGGTAGCGGCGGGATGTCGTACTGCGGTGACACACTGGTGGTGGACAGCGTGCCCGCGCTGATCCGGTTTGGATTTCCTTGGGGGGGTTCCCATGTCGCACGTCTTGCCTACCGCTGTGTCGATCGTGTGTGTCGCCACCGCTGTCGCCGCTCTACTCGCCTCCGCCGTCACCGATCTGCGCGCCGATCGTGCTGCTCGGGCTGCCGAATCCTGTTTCATCAACGGGGATCTGCCGACCGACGCGTACTTCACCAACCAGTCGCGGTTCAGCCTGTACCAGCGGCTCACGCTGCGGCTCATCGCTTGTGGTGTGGTGCTGATGCTGGTGGGGATCGCGATATCCGGCTGGGCCACTTGGCAATACGTGCACAGCGCGCACTGACCCGAAATTCGGGTGCTTTGGGGCCCCAGCGGACATACCGTGGCCGGGTGCGGAAGACACCACAGGAGAAGAAACGGCTCAGTTACGCGAAAGACTGCCGCAACGAGTACGGCGAGAACGACAAGGCGTCGCGTAAGAACATCCCGCGCGCCCGGGCCCGGGCGCATCGGGCCAATCGGCACTTCGACGCGCAGTCCCTGGCGCGGGCGGCAGGTCCCGTGGATGTGGCGTGGGCCGACCATGCCGAGCAGGAAGTACGCGCGCATCGGCGCAAGGTGTTCCGCAAACGGCGCGATATCCCGCTCGGCGAGCACGTTGTGTGGAAATTGGGGCGGCGTAACGTGCCCAAACCGCCTCGGCACGCCGCTGATTCACCAAGTCGCTCCGAAGCCGCGGGAGCTCCCGATATGTCCGGCATGTCGGTCGCGCATGGTAAGCAGATAGTCAGGCGGCATGATCCGCGCGGCGCGGCACAGGAGGTTTGGTAATGACCGATCAACTTTCCGCACTACCCGACGGATACGAGATATCCACCGACGCTGCCCGTCTCGATGCGGGCCTGGTCCATCAGTGGCTGTCCACCGATTCGTACTGGGCTATGGGCCGGACTCGGGCGAAGCATGATGCGGCCATCGCTGGATCGCTGAATTTCGGGGTGTACGAGTCTGTTTCCGGTGTGCAGGTGGGATACGCGCGGGTCGTGACCGACCTCGCCACCTTCGCGTGGCTGTGCGATGTCTACATCGATCGGTCTGTTCGCGGGAAAGGATTCGGCACAACCCTCGCGATCGCCGTCCGCGACCACCTCGAGCCTTTCGGGCTGGGGCGGATCTTGCTCGCCACCGGAGACGCGCACGGGGTCTACGCGAAGGTCGGATTCCAGCCTTTGGAGAAACCCGGCGACTGGATGGCGCTGCGCAGCTCTTGATGCGGGGGCTCTCAGGCAGGGAGTAGGCGGGCGACTACTTCGGCCAGTTGCTTGACGTTGCGGCATTCGTGCATGGTCACCTGCTCGGCGTAGTGGTGGGCCGCGGAATCACCCGTCGACCAGGAGCGCGACGGTTCCGGATTCAGCCAGTACACATGCTTGGCGCGATCACACATCTGTTGCAGGGCAGTGATGTTCGGGTCGGTGCGGTTGGTGCGGGCGTCGCCGAGGATGAGCAGTGAGGTGCGGGGTCCGAGTGCGTCGAGGTAGTGGTCGGCAAAGCCCTGCAAGGCTTCGCCGTAGTTGCTGCTGCCGAAACGGGCGACTCGGGACTCTCGGAGGATGCGCGCCGACAATCCGGGCTCGGGCGGTTCGCCGGGAGTGAAGAAGCCGGTGATCTCGTCACAGGTGTCGACGAAGCCGAAGCTGCGGACGCGGCTGAACTGGTCTTGCAGGGCCTGCACGAGTTGCAGGGTGAATTCGGCGAAGCCGGTGACCGAGCCGGAAAGGTCGGCGAAGACGACTAGGTCGGGGCGGCCGTGCTTGCGGGCCCGCAGCACCGGGTCGACGGGGACGCCGCCGGTGGCCATGGAGCGGCGCAACGTGCGGCGCATGTCGATCTGGCCGCGGACGGCCTTCTTGCGGCGGGCGGCCAGGCGGGTGGCGAGCTTGCGCGCCAAAGGGCTGACCAGGCGGCGCATTTCGGCGAGGTCCTGTTCCCGGGCGCCCAGGAAATCGATCTGGTCGGCCGCGGATTCGATGCCGCGGCGGGCGATGTAGTCGGTGCCGCGGAGTTCGGCGGAGCGCAGGCGAGCCTCGGTCTGCACCTGGGTGCGGAAGTCGGTGAGGCGGCGCTGGGCTTCGATGGTGTGGACGGCGGTGTCGAGTTGGCCGGAGCCGCCCATGGCTTCGATGACGCGGTCCTGAAGATCTTCCGGGCGCAGGTTCTTCATGGTCAGGTAGGACGACCAGCCCGCGCCGGAAGCGGTCGTGACGGGCTGATCGGACTGCCCGGTGCCGACACCGCCGTAGCCGCCGAGCATGGTGAGCGCCTGGCGGGCGAGTTCGGTGACGGCGGCGGGGTCGTCCTGCGCGAGGGCGTCCACCAAACGGTCACGGAGCTGGTCCAGCGGAATGTCTGGAACCTGCTGCGGCAGTTCCGAACCCAGGAAGTACAGGTCGAAGAGCTGGTCGAAGACGGACCGCTGCCCGTTGCGGCGCAGCAGGGTTGCGGCGAGTCCGGATCTGAGCCGATTCGGGTCCGACAACCCCAGCGCGATGATCGCCTCGGCGGCGTCGACGGTTTCGCTCGGTCCCGCGTTGATGCCGTGCTCGCGCAGGATCCCGACGAAGTCGACGAGCCGATCGGTCATCGTCCGGCTGCCGAGTCGGGTCACCGTGCGTCCTTGTCGCCGGCATCCGGATCGAGCAGCGCGAGCCGCTCGATCGCCACCCGATGGTCGGACTGGTACTTCAGCAGCACCCCGAGCGTGGAGCGCACCACGCCGCTGGTCAGGTTGCGCGCGCCGAGAGTCACCAATGTTCGTGCCCAGTCGACAGTTTCGGCGATGGACGGCGACTTGCGCAGCGACAGCTGGCGCAGCGCGCCGACCATCTCGACCGCCGAGGCCGCGACGACCTCGTCCAGTTCCGGCACCTTCAATCGGACGATCGCGCGTTCCAATTCTGCTGTTGGATAGTCGATATGGAGGTAGAGGCAGCGGCGCTTCAACGCCTCGGAGAGGTCGCGGTTGGCGTTCGAGGTGAGGACGACGAACGGTTTACGCACGGCGGTGATGGTGCCGAGTTCGGGGATGCTGACCTGGAAATCGCCCAGCACCTCCAGCAGCAGACCCTCGAGTTCGACGTCGGCCTTGTCGAGTTCGTCGATGAGCAGGACCGTCGAGTGCGGGTTGCGGATCGCGGCGAGCAGCGGCCGTTCGAGCAGGAATTCGTCGGTGAAGACGTGATCGCGGGTGCTGTCCCAGTTCTCGCGCTCCGCGGTGATCCGCAGCAGCTGCTTGGCGTGGTTCCACTCGTAGAGCGCACGGGCCTCGTCGATGCCCTCATAGCACTGCAAGCGCACCAGCTCCGAGCTGGTCGCCTCCGCCACCGCCTTGGCGAGTTCGGTCTTGCCGACGCCGGCCGGTCCCTCGATCAGCAGCGGCTTGCCCAGGTGCCCGGCGAGGAACACGGCGGTGGCGATATCGGTGGACGGCAGGTATCCCGCCGCGGACAACCGCGCGGTCACCTCATCCACCGACGCAAAGAACTTACTCATCGGTAACCAGTGTAGGGAAGGCTCAGTACGCCTCGGGAGCGGCCTCGATGCGGCCGGAGTCGATCGCCTCGAGCATGATCAGGCGATCGGCGATGGTCTGGTCGGCGTAGGCGTGGGCGAACTCCGCCATCGCCTTGTCGAACACGTCACCGTTGCCCAGGTAGGCGGCGATCGCGACCCGGTCGCCGGAGCGGGCGTGCGCGCGGGCCAGGGTGGCGCCGCACAGCTCGGCGTAGGCCGCGAGCACCGGGGCGGGCATTTCCTCCAGGACCACCGAACCCTTCATATCGCGCAGCTGGCGCACGTAATAGTTGCGGTTTTCCAGGCCGGTGGCCCAGCCCAGCAGGATGTCGCTGGTGGCCTGCATGAGGCGCTGGCCCGCCACGACCCGGTGGCCCTGGTGTCGGAACCTGCTCGGCTTCAGATAGGGGGCGAGAATCGACGCCTCCGCCTGTTTGGCTTGCAGGAACAGCGGGTCACCGGTGTGCAGGTCCGCCAGCAGCAGGATGTAGCAGCGGGTGCCGACGCTGCCGACGCCGACCACCTTGCGGGCGGTGTCGACCAGCCGGTACCGATCCAGCAAAGGGCGGCGTTCCTCGGCGATGGTGCGGCGGTAGTCGCCGTAGGCGACGTCGATCGCACCCTTCTCGGCTTCGGTGGTCTCGGTGACGAACGGGACTTTCTCCCGGATGCGCCGGCCGCCGTCGGCGCCGGGTTCGGTGAGCTTGTGCAGGGCCTGAGCGCTGGTGCGGGCGCGGGCGTCCTGGATGATCTTCGCCGCGCCTTTGCGGAAGCGGACGGTGCTCATCAGGTCCTCGACCGCCTGGGCGTTGGTGCGCTCATACCAGACGGTGATCGAGTCCAGACCGGCCAAGCGATGCATTGCCTCGCGGTAGCCACGAACTCCGGCCAGGACCGCTGTATTCGCTTCGGCGTCGCTGCCGCCGTTGGCGCGAGTGGCCACCGCGATACTGGCCGCGAGGCGTTTGACGTCCCATTCGAACGGGCCGGGGAGGGTTTCGTCGAAGTCGTTGAGGTCGAAGACCAGTTCGCGTTCCGGGGAGGCGAACAGGCCGAAATTGGACAGGTGCGCGTCACCGCAGAGTTGCACGATCAGGTCGGTGCGCGGGCCGACGGCGAGGTCGGCGGCCATGATCGCGGGAGCGCCGCGATAGAAGGGGAACGGGCCGGTCGACATGCGCGCATACCGAATGGGCACGAGATCCGGGACCCGAGTTTTCGCCTGCTTTTCCAGGATCGTCACCGGGTTGGCGCGCTGCTTCGGCGGCCGCCATTCCGCGTGCGCGGAACGCGGCACCACCTTGCGGGCCGCCCGGCCTTCCACAGCGGCGGAAAGATCGGTTCGAGTGGTCGCCGCGCTCGTCATCGGCCCAGTCTTCCGCCGATATTCCGGAGCGGCAAGGCATTGAACCGTTGCGTTACGGCTCCGCCGCACAATGGTTGCTATTCAATTGCCTGACGCTCTCGGCTCGCAAGATCTACCGCAGCTCGCGCGGACCCCCGAAAGTCGGGTTAGCCCCACCTGAACCTCAGGGTGCACCCCGACGAGGTCTCATACCCGAGAGTGAGATCTGCACTGGAATACCTTTCCACCAGTGACCTTTCAGCCCGAGTGCGGCACAGTGTCAGGTGTGCGAACGCCGCGAACGCGCATGTTCGCCGAAGAGCCGAAAGGATTTACGTTGCACACGACGAGAAAGTCCACCGCCCGCCGCACCCTGGCCCGCGTCGCCGTCGCCGGCGTCCTCGCCGCGATCCCCTTGTCCGCCTTGGCCGTTCCCGCTTCGGCCACCCCGGCCGCCGACCTCCCCGGCGTCACCGAAGCGCACCGCCGCGACGACTGCCGCAAGAAGCAGCCGTGGGAAGATTTCTGGGACAACCGCAGGAACGATCCCTGGGACAACTTCTGGGACAAGTGCGATCGCCCCCGCAAGCCGCACCACCCCGGTTACCACCGTCCGCCCTTCTCCTCGGGCAGCAGCTGGTAGCACTGGTCACACACACCCCGCCGGGAACTTTCGGTGGGGTGTTCAGTGTTTATCGGCCCGGCGCTCCTCGACCGCGGCCACGAAGTCGGGATGCGCCGAGACGATCAGCTGGTCCGCCGATTCGTTCAGCCAGACGTCCGCGAAATAACCCGATCGGCTCCAGGCCAGCATCGCCACCATCGGCGCGAGCGGCATGCAGCCCGGGACGATCGCGAAAGCCAAAGGTAAGTAGAGCGATTCGAGCTCGAAAGCCCGTGCCGCGTAGACCGCCGCGATGATCAGCGGAATCGCGAGCAGGGCGAGCAGCGCGATCCGGCGGTACCGGCGCGCGGTGCGCAGGCAGAATTCGCAAGCCGGGCAGTCGAATCGGACGCGCGCCAGGACCGGGTCGCGGTGTGCACCTGGGGGCTTGATGGTGCGCAGCATGGCCCAGACTGTCGGCCGCACCGAGAGCGGGCCGCTGGAATTGACTGTGCAGGAACGATTTTCGGCGGCGGGTAAGCCGTGTTCACTGCACAGGTCCGGCATCGGCTCGGCGAGGATCAGCTCGGCCGGGTCCGGGGCAGGCGGCCAGGCCGGGTTGATCTCGGTGTCGAATCCGATCTGGGGCACGGTTACTCCAGCCAGCCGTGCTGGCGGCGGTCGCGGAAGTACTCGTCGTCTTCGTCGTCATCGTCCGGGGTGACGATGACCTCGCGGTTGGGCTTGCGGGTGCCGGGGACCACGGGCGAGGTCGGCCGGGCCTCTGCCGTGGGTGCGGGTTCCGTGGGCCGGGATTCAGCGGGAGGTGCCGTGAGCCGGGGCTCCGCAGGTGGTTCCGCAGGCTGCTGCTCCGCAGGTGGTTCCGTGGGCACGTCCGACCGAAGTCGCTCCAACTCGGCCTCACCCTGTTCGGCCAGCCGCTGCCGCTCCTCTTCCGGCATCTCGGCGAACTGCTGCATGGCGGCGGGCAGTGTCTGATCCAGCACCTGATTGAACGCCTCGTTGTGCAGGAGGTCACGGGCGCTGCCCTTCCCCTCGAGGATGCCGCGCAACTGGTCCTTCAACTGCGGATCGGTCGCGGTGTCCAGCAGCACGCGCAGCGCGCGGGACAGCTGCCGCGAAACCCCCACATCGCCACGGGCCAGATCATGCATCGGCTCAGGCGCGTCCATTCAGGCTCCAGGATGGTCGTAGGTGGCGGTGGGCAGCGCGGGCAGCTCCGCGGACTCGATGACGGCGGCCACGCCGAAACCGGCGCCGGCGATCGCTTCGAGCGCGACATAGGCCTTGTTGAGGGTGTTGACCAACAGCCCCCACTCCTTGATCACCAGCATCGTGGTCGCGGTGGCGGCGGCGACCAGGGCCGCCGTGGCGACGAGGCCGACACCGGTCAGCGCGGACGCCTGCGCCGCGGCCCATTCGATGATCGCGATGGCGGCCCAGTCCAGCAGGGCCTGCACGGTATTGCTGGCGGCCGTCGAGAGGTGGTAGGCGGTCGAAGCGAAGCGACCGATCTCGGAAGCCATCTCTTTCAACGGCTCGACCTGGGCATCGATACCCGCCGCGAGTTTCGCGAAATAGGCCTGGGCGCTGGTCGCCGCGTTCCCGTCCCAGGTCGCGTCGACGGTCGACGCGGCGGACTGCACCGATTCGGCGAAGCTCGAACTGTAGGCCGCGAGGTTCTCCACCGCCTTGCCCGCCTTCTGCAAGGCCTCCCAGTCACCGGCGATCTTGCTCGAGAACCACTTCAGTGGATCCATCCCGATGACGTTCTCGCTCCACTTGCACGCCCAGTAGCTCGGCGAGATCACATTGGAGGTGATGAGGAACTCGAAACTGTCGTTGAGCGGGTCCTCGAGCGCGGGTTCGGTCAGCCGCTCGGACGGAGTCATCGGCCACTGCCTGTGGGATAGGTGCGGTCCAGCTCATCGGCCCGCGCCTTGTCGGTGGTCCGGTACACCTGCGCCACCTTGGTCAACTCCGTCGCCGCCGCGTCGGTCAGGGTGCCCAAGGTCTCGTAGTTCGGCTTCAACTTCTCGTAGGCCTCGCTGACGGCGCTGAGCCCCGTCCGGATCAGCCCGCCGTCACCCCACACGGTGTTGTCCAGCACCAGCCAGCTCTCGAGATAGGTCGCGACATTCGCGTTCGCCTCGGCCAGCGCCCGCAAGTCCGCGGCGAACTTGTCCACCGCTCCCGGATCAACCTTGAAAGTCTCCGACATCGGACCTCCCCGTCGTGGCGGCCCTCCAGCAACCGCATTTACATCCAGCACCTTCACATAAATTGCCTGTTCAGCGCAACCGGAGGCGCTCGACGACTCGCAGTCCGGTAACCACATAGCAACAGACTTGGCTCCGACCTCACCGCGAGTGCCACCACGGTTCTGCTTTAGGGGACAACCCCTAGTACCCCGGGCCTGTCTGATCATTCTCGAGGATGAACATTCCCTGGGAAGTTGCTGGTAACAGCGATTTTCACGCTTTCATACGCCAAAGTTGAACTGTGCGACCGACACCGACGCACACCGGTTCGACCGAAAGGCCCCACGATGTCCTCGCTCTCCGCCTCCCGCCGCCTCTACGCCCGCGTCGCCATCGCCAGTGCCTTCGCAGCCGCCGCCCTCACCGCCGTAGCCATCCCCGCCGTCGCCGCCCCCGCCACCCCACAGGCCACCGCCATCGGCGCCTTCGACGACTGCGAACCCACCGACCCGTGCTGGGACACCAGCATGAACAACCCCGCCAACCCCGCCAGCCCGCTGAACTTGAACAACCCAGCCAACCCGTCGAGCGCACTGAGCCCCCTCAGCCCCGTGAACCCGGCCAACCCCATGCACCCCTACCAGTTGCAGCCGACAAGCTGAACTCCTTTGTCGCCGAACAGATCCCTTTGCTAGCCTCGGGTCGCTAGACGTTTCCAATTCAGGGGGTGGAGATGCCAAGCGCATCCACTGAAAAGCGACCGAACCGCACCGAACTCAAATCCCGCCGCGTGTCCTACACCCTCCCAGCGGCCGTCGCGGTCTCCTTACTCGCCGCCGCCTGCGGCACCCCAGACCGCAGCGTCACCCCCACAACACCAACAACCAGCACCGCCGCCTCCGAAGACCCCACCAACGTAGCGGTCTGCGTCGACCCCAAAACCTCAGTCCGAGTCCCCGATGACCAATGCAAATCCACCACCTCCCCCTACCGCCACTTCTGGTACCCCCACACCCCCGACCTCCTCTACCCTGCCATCGGCGCCGCCATCCTCCTCAGCGCCGGCACCTTCATCCGGCCGACAACCGGCCGACTACGGGACAGCGGAGTACCGGCCAGCGGAGGAAAAATCCTCCGCGGCGGGTTCGGCAAGTCGAGCAACGAAAGCAGCAGCGGAAGCTGAACCGCTCCCAACCACCGCAATGGGAGGGACGCACGGACCGTGCTGGCATGCGCCCATATGGCGCACCGAAATCCCAGGACACAACCCAAATCGCGATGGCGCGACTGCGCAAGTAGGTGCGAGCCTGAGTGTGGAGCAGAACACGATGTTCGTCACGGCCGACTATCGCCAGCGGTTGCCGACCCGCCCTGATGGTGATTAAGTCACCGGATCTCCAATTTCGAGGTGCCGCAGGAGTGCCCGGACATCGGCCGCGTCCATCCCGGCGCCAACTGCCGGTTCCTCTTGCAAATCAGCAAGCTGTTGGACACCTGGGTCGTCCAAGATACGGCCCATGAACTCGAGCTTCTCCTCCAGGCGCAGACGGACTACCTCATCGACCGTGTTACGAGCAACCAGGATTGTCACCCTGGTCTCAGTATCGGGAGCCAAACCAAGGCGGTGGATACGATCCAGACTCTGCAGAAATCGCCCTGCCATGAAGTCGCGATCTACGTAGACAGCATCGTGACAGACCTGATGAAGGCTGATGCCTTCGCCCAAGGTAGCCGGGTTGGAGATCAAGACGTGACAGCCCGGATCCTGCCGGAAGCGTCGCAACTGCTCGTCACGGTCGGGAGTGCCGCCGTGGACAACCGCCGGCGAATAGCCCTCTAGCAGCTTCTCCAAAGTCGTAAGGCTTCGGACAAATGTAGTCCAGACCAATGTCTTCCGGCCGTTCTCGGCGTTATCGGCGACGATCGCCAGCGCCTCTTGGTATTTGGGCGACAACTCGATACTCGGGAGGTTCTGCAAGAGCTCATATAACGAATCGCTGGGGTCAGGTTCCAACGGTGGTAGCTGATACTCCAGGGGTTCGTAGCGGCTCGCGCCCTCCAAGAGAAGAGCCGGGCATGTCGCTGCCATCAGGAGCCGCAGCATAGCCCGGCCCAACGACTCGATGCTCTTCCGAGAGCCCTCGGCACGAGCCGAGAAGTTTCCCTTCAGTGCGTCGTAGATCTCCGCGTGTACGGGGGGCATGTCCAGGTACCGGATCTTTGGCTCAAACGGTGGCAGTCCAAGTTCGTGTTTCGTGGTGCGGGTGAAGAGGGGCCGAAGAACGGAGCTGGCGTAAGCCAGGTCGCCACCACCGACCGCCTCCGTCACGACTCTCTTTCCGCGACCTGGCCATACAAAGGACAGGAGGTTCTCCAGATCCTTCGCGCCGTTCGGAGCTGGTGTACCGGTGAGGATCAGCCTCCTGTCGGCAAGGGGGCCGAGCGCGAGGCAGGCAGCACCGTATGTACCGCTAGCCCCCAGTTTCATTCGATGAGCCTCGTCCAACACGACCATCGCTGGTCCTGTTCGCAGCCAGACGGCAAGACTGCCCATCGAGCGATGGAGCCGCTCGTAATTGACGATTCGCAACTCCGCAAGTGGGTCCTCGGCTCGTCCGGCCACAGTGGCAAGCAAGGGTTCCTTGAAACAGACGGCGTTCTCGAATTCCCACGACTCATAGGCCGATTTTGGACCGACCACCAGCAGTCGCTGTGCGTCCCCACGCTCGCGCATCGCGGCGTAGATCGCCAGCGCTACACGCGTTTTGCCTGCTCCAGGGACGCTGAAGTTGGCACCATGACGCAGTGAAAGCAGGTGTGCGATGTCACGTCGCTGAAAAGATGTGAGGTCGGCGATCCAGTCGTTCCCGAGAAGGCCCACAACCTCATCGGGATGGATCCCGTCGCTAACATCTTCAGGCGCGCCGTCACTGAGGCGGTTCTGAACTACTTCTGCGTCGTCAAGGACACCATTGACGAGCGCCGCGAGGTCGGGCGCCCACTCGACATCATCGTTGGGCCAAGTAGCCAGCTCAGTAAGGTTGACCAGCAAGTCGTCAAGGTCGATCTCCGCAGAGAGCGGGCCACGCTGGCCACCAGCGGAGATGCGCGCCGTCAGCTGCCCGAAGTCCCGCTGGTAGGCCGGAACTGTGCGCAGCTCGACCTTGGTCCGAGTTACATCGAAACCCAATGAGAGTGAGGGTTCGGCGCTACTCATGGCTGCGATCCCTTCGCGTCCACCGCGGTGATCAGCCAATCAAGACCCTTCCCAGGAAGCTCGACGGTTCGCTTCGCTTCGAATGCCAGTGATCCAAGTACGGTGCGGAGCTGCTGAAGGGCGTCATCGAAGGCATCTTCATCCAAACTCGAACTACCGCGAGACATGACGAGGTCGGTGATAGACAACTCAAGATCTTTGCATGCGTCGTTGATCCGATCTGGGGCCGCCAGGCGCTTTTTCCGCAAGCGAAAGTCCCTACCAGCGCGTTCGATTGCATCGTTGAAGGCCCCTTTGTACGAGGCGATGACGGCAGCTGCGGCAGCATGTTCCTGAGGCGTCGCGGCCTCCCCAGCGACCTCAACGGCCTTTGCCCGCAGAAGTTTATCGGACAGCGCACGTGCCGCCGCAACCTCGGCGCCCTCTGCCTGCACACTCCTGCCCAAACCTGGAATCGCCTTGGCTGACGCTGTCGTCTTTGCCGGCTTCAGCTCATCCGGAAGCGTCTTGTCCAGATACTTCTTCTGGAAGTCCGGGTCTATATAGCGCACATCGGTCTTCGAGAAGTTGAGAACAATTGCGGCCAGCCTACTTTCCTTCAGAATGTCGGCACGCTCCTTGTTCTTTGCGTGCTCGTCGCGATAGACACGGTAGAGCTCGTAGAGCCGCTCCTGCGCACCCTCGAGGTCCATCAGACGCAACGACGGGCCCCCATCGGTCGCGCTACGCGCGATCAAATCCTTGAGCTGAGCAAGAATCCACAGGTCACGCTCGCACGACCTGACGTCCGTGTGGAAAGCCTTGGCGATCACCGACAAGTCCCGATGGAGAACGACCCGCTGCTCCTCGATCGCTAGCAATCGATTGATGTACGAGTAATCGCGACGTTTGTCGAAGCGCAGCTGTAGCGACAATTCCACGTCGTTGATGTCGTCCCAGGTGCAGGACTCCGGCAGGATGCCGACACGAATGCTGGTGATGGTGTTGAGCTCGCGCAGCGCTGCGCAACGCGTGTTGCCGTTGACCAGAATCCCATCGCGTGTGATTAGGCCGGGCTCGATCTGCTTATGTTCGTTGAGATGTGCCTTCAGGTCTTCGAACGCAGGGTCCCGATGTCCTGGCTCCGAAGGCCTAACCTTAAGCAAGTGCCCCAGATAGGCTTGGCTTTCCGTGCTCCATGGATCCTTCGCAAGAGCTGCATCTCGGCTCGGTTCGAGGTCACGCTGAGCTCGGATCCTGTGTGTGCTGGGATTGTAGTAGAGATCCGCGAGAGGCATGTCGATCACCTCGACATGCAAGGGTGCGCCGCGCCACTCGACGGTCAGAGTCTCCGCGACACCTGCGCCTTCCCTCAGCTCTTTCAACCGCTGCTCCACTTTTGATTGGGTAGCCGCGGCAGTCGGAGGAAGGCCATAGTCCTTGAACATTGCGGAAAGCTCCTGTCAGCAGTTTGAACAGCTCGAGATTCGTTATGGGCGATAAGGTTTCGGTCGATGCGCTGCGTAGCCACATCATGTGTCGCTGCGCAGAATGTTGCGGATCTGGTCCCGGGAGTCCGCCGGCAATGTCCGATACGCAGCCCACAGATCTTCTGTCTCACTGAACTTTCGGGCGTCTTGCTCGACCCAGGCGGCAAGCATCTTCCGTTCGTAGACCGGGAGGCGAGCGATGCGAGTGAGAACCTCGCCCAGGTCGGCAATCAGGTCGCGGCCTCCGATGCGGCAGCGGGTGCATTCGATCACCAGTTGCAGGCTTTCCCTGCCATCGGCCAACCGAACCACCCGGCGGGCAACGTCAAGCTGCGACGTAATGTACGTGCCGGCATACTGTTCGCCGGGGCCGATGCCGCACGAGCGACACTTGTGACCGTCTCGCATCATCGCCCCTTGTCGCTCGGCCGCGGTGATCGTGACGCCGGCCTTACGCTTCGCCTTGCCCGGCTCCCAGACCGGCTCACCCTGTTTGACGAATCGTTGCTCGTGGCTCCCAAGCTCGGGATCTTCACGACTCGTGTCAATACGCCAGTCGAAATCACGCAGGTCACGCATCCTTCGATCAATCTGCGCAACCTCGGGGAACGCCTCGCGGAGCTGACTTTTCGTGAACAACTCTCCGACGCCGACCTCTTGCACCAGCCACAGTGCCGCACGCTTCATGGTGCCGAGATTCGAGTCTCTCCAGGAAGGCATGGTCAAGGAAGTTCCATCCTTTTCAGTAAGACAGAGAAGCCAATTTCAGGATGAGCCGTCTGCAGTACCGGTGAGCGCAGACAGCTGTCCCGCAACTGAACCGCATCACCCCGAGGATTGTAAAGAGTTTGACCGTCCGGAGTTTGCGCAGAACTCCGGACAGCGGTTTATTTCATAGCCGACAGGAGAATTAGTGACGGCAGACACAAAATTGCCCTTTTATAGCGATAACGAAAAATTGGAGATTTCTCTAATGATCTAGCGCAAACGCCGCCCAGGAGGCAGAATCTCGATCGAGAACTATCCGATCACTATGGCGGAGAACCCATTTGCCACACAGAGCAGAGAACCAGCTACAAGCACGCGCGCCCGAGGCCACCGAATCCGGCACGTCCCCGGAGTGGGAGGCACTTGGAACAGCCGCGCGCGATCTGATCCGAAGCACCGGCTTGCCACTCCGGGAGGTCGCGAAGCAGGCCTATCTGAGCAAGTCGACCTTATGGGACCTGGCCAACGGCAAGCGCAAGCGCGCTCCGTCGCTGGATACCCTCAAGCGGCTCCATGATCTCGCATGCTCGAAAGCAGAGCTCAACGAGATCATCCCCTGGGCCGACCTTGTCGAGCTCTGGCGCGCCCTCCTGCCCACATCCCGTCAGCACGCTGCGCCCTGCTCCTCATGTGGCACCGTCCCACCTGCCCACAGCCCCAACAAGGCTGGCACCTCTAGCAGCACGCACGATCCAGGCAAGCCGGCCGGGGTTATGTCCGAAAATGTTGTGCCGGTCCCCCCGAGACGGGGGGACCGGCACAATCGCAAAGCATCGAGCCCTGCATGGCCGGCTGTTCACGACCTCGCCCGTTACATCGATTCAGGCGACTGGGAGCGAGTCAACGGCCTCGTGCGCCACGCGGGCCTCGACACACCGCCCAGCGAGACAGCTACCGCAATCGCTTCGGCTCGCCAGCTAGCGCTCCATGACGCCGCCGAGACAATCATCAGCTACGCGGGCAGCCGATCCGAGGGTGATGTGCTCCGCATCCTTCACTCGCTGAAACGGCAAGGCCAAGCAGATGACGCCGACGCCTTACTGGAGCACGCGGTCGTCAATTCACGCCCGCTCGCAACGGAGAACATCACCTAGCCCGGCCGCATACGACCGATCAGCACGAGAGGACTGCAACTGGCCCGACCTATATCGCCGCTTCCGAACAGTCTCCACATACGTTGGGGCGCAAGCGCTTTCAGAACCACCGGCCCATGAGGGCGTCAAGTGCACCCGCCTGTGTGCGCACGCACACATAACCGAATAACCCGAATCTCGCCCTAGGTAGACACCACGTCGGCGGTGCAGCCTACCTCTCAGGCGAGCTTTCAGAACTGAGCCGGAATCCGAAGTTCCGGTTCCGATCAAACGCGTCCCCGAAAGGAACACCGTGTCCAAGAAAACCATCAGGATCTTTCTGGCCATTATCGCAATCCTGATCGGCATCATCGCCGGCATCATTGCCGGCTGGCTGACCATCGCCTGCGGGAAGGTACCCGCCTCCGCGGTACTCGCCGGCGGTGCGGCGTTCGCCGGTGCCACCAGTTTCATGGTTATGGTGTTCAAGTACGTCGACACCCCGGAGCCCGATCCGGCCGGGCCAGAGCAGTCACCTGCGGGTCGGAACCCAGTGCCATAGCAGCCTTCGGTGAACCCGACGTGGAATCGATTTCAACGCTCTGAGCCTACGAGCAGCCGCCAATGCTCGAGGCTGGACGCTCCAGCCGTCGGCTCCCAGCCGGCATACGGAGAGCAAGGCGGGTATATTTTTTCGATGCCTCGACTCTTCGATGATGTGCCGGATCCCGCGCTCGCCGAGGTGGCCGCTGAACTGCTCCGCCTAGACCCCGGTGGCAGACGGTGGGGTGCGGTCATACGACACACCTACGACATGATCTACAACGGGCCAGAGACTGGGCGGTTTCGTTGGTCGGAGCTAATGAAAACAGAGAAAACCCACTTCGGGACCGTCTTCGAAATCAATGCTCAGCGCGAGTTCGGCTTCGAGGGAGGAGATTCCACCGACTTTCGGATCACCGGCCACCAGGTCGACGCAAAGTGGAGTCAGATCGAGGGCGGATGGATGCTTCCACCCGAGGTCTTCGATGAACTTGCGCTCGTCGCGACAGCGAGCGACCCCGACGCGCAGTTCTCACTGGGACTGGTGCGTGTGAAAGCCAAGTATCGACGCGAGGGCCTTAACCGTGACAAGAAGAGCTCCCTGAACCGGCTAGGCAACTTCGCGATTCGGTGGTTGTGGAAAGAACACCCTATGCCGGCGAGCATCCTGCTGCAGCTTCCCGACGAGACGGTTGCAGATATCTTCGACAGCAAGTTCGGTACGCAACGCGTCAACAGACTCTTCCGAGCCACTGAGGGAAAACTAGTACACCGCAACACTGTCCGAACTGTCGCTAAGCAACTCGACGACCAGAAGCGCGTCCGAACAAACGGCGGTGCTCGATCCGCACTGAAACCCGAGGGGTACATCATCCTCAGCAGCTACTACGCACATCTTGCCGAGGAACTGGGGGTTCCGGCACCGGACGACATGCACTACATCTCCGTGCGAGTTACGCCGGCAGCAGCCTCGGGGGTGATGATCGACGGTCAACGGTGGCGAAGGGCACGGGCCAGTGATCCAGCCTGCGTAGCGCCGACACTTCCAGCACGTGGAACCCGCGAAGCCTAGTCGTCCTCGTCCTTCCAGGACCGGGGCAGCTCAGTGGCATACCCGGGTGAGCTATGCAGGGCTGCGCGTCGAATCGAGCACGTCGCGCAATCAACAGCGGGTCTATCCAATATGATCGCTCGCATGTTCGGATCCGCGACGAAGCACCTCGATTACGGCGGTCACAGCATCCTCAACGGGCTCGTGCTCCCACAGGCGGACAACTCGCCAACCCGCTTCTGCCAGAGCGACGTCAGCGGCGCGATCGCGCTCGATGTTCCGGCGAAGCTTTGGCGTCCAATACCATTCGTTCATTGTTGGCTGGCGACCGTGCTGTGGACAAACGTGCCAGAAGCAGCCATCCACGAAGACTGCAACCTTCCTCGCCGTAAACACTATGTCAGGGCGAACTTTCGCCGAACCCAGGTCGAGTCGGAGATCCTTGCGATACCGGTAGCCCAGCCGATGCAGTGCCCGTCGCAGCAGGATCTCGGGCTTGGTGTCAGAGCGGCGGTTCGCTCGCATGTTCCGGGAGCGGCCCTCGTTCAGCGGAGCCGGGTAGGCGCCCGACAGGTGGGCTTTTCTGCGCGCCTCGTCAGATCTACTCTCCGTCATATCTGTCCCAGTCCGATGCCAGCGAATACCGTGCGGAAAGATACTCCCGCACCAACGACCGTACGACGCCAGCCCCTACAACGAAAGGCACCAGCGTGACCGAGCTTCGTGTCGATGAGACTCTTGCCACCGCTGATGCCGAGGAACACCCCGAGACTACTTCGACAACCTCGGCGGAGTTCACGTCGATTGAGATTTGCGCCGGCGCTGGCGGACAAGCTGTCGGCCTGCATCAGGCGGGCTTCAGGCACTTAGCTCTCGTGGAGATCGATCTAAACGCTGTCAAAACGCTGGAGCTGAATATCGAGGACCACGAGGTATGGTCTTGGGAGCGCCAACACTGCGACATTCTTCCAAAGGATGTCAAGAAGTTCGAGCCTTCCGAAGATTTGGTCAAGGGTGCTGAAATATTCAAAAAGCATGGCCTGGATCTACTGGCTGGTGGGGTGCCGTGCCCCCCGTTCTCACATGCAGGTAAGCAGTTGGGTAAGAACGACGAGCGCGATCTCTTCCCACGAATGCTCGAACTCGTCCAGATCCTCAGGCCGCGAGCCGTGATGATCGAGAATGTACGCGGCATCATGGATCCGAAGTTCTCGACCTACCGCGATTGGATCCAGGCGAAACTGGAAGGCGGAACCTACTTTGGCGACGACGGGCAGTTCGCCGTTGAAGAAGGCCTCGGATACACGGTTTGCAAATGGGATGTCCTGGAGGCCAGCGATTTCGGTGTACCACAGCTTCGACCTCGGGCAATTCTGGTAGCAATTCGGGATGACATCCTCCAAGATATCAAGTACGAATGGCCTTCGCCGACCCACGAAACTCCAGTTAGTGTTGCGCGGAGCCTTCAACCATCAATGGAACAGCGATACAAGAAATACTACAATGGACCGCGCTCAAAAGAAGCACGCAAGAAGTACAAGAAGTGGCATGATCAGGCTTCTCAGCGAGAAGTCGCAACAGCGGGAAAGGGTGGCGGTATTGCGCCAACACTAGTCGGTGGATCCAAAAAACATGGCGGCGCAGATCTTGGACCAAGCCGGGCAAAAGCAGCCTGGGACAACCTGGGCATATCTGGCATGGGAGTGGCTACCGACCCTGAGGAGCTGAAAATGTTCGACCAGGAGAAGCGGACAAGGGTCGAGAACCGTGAACTTTTCGGCGAGAATGGCCCCATGCTCACCGTTCGGCAGGCAGCTATAATCCAGGGGTTTCCAACTGAATGGGAATTTTCTGGAGGAAAGACTGCGCAGTACCGACAGGTCGGGAACGCTTTTCCTCCACCAGTTGCACAGGCCGTCGGAAAGTCTATAATCGATGTTCTGAAAGCTGCACGAGAGCGCAATAATAAGTCCAATTGACTTTCCCCATCACGATCAATCGATCTGAAATAGGAAAGGCGTTCTCCCGGGATTAGGACAAGCTTGACCGGATCTCGCTGACGATTAGGTCCACAGCAATGCGGCAGAGTTTATGGGATCCGGCCCCGTTCTGGTCGCTGTGCGAGTAAGGTTCCCCGCATCATCCGAAGATCCTTCCCAACTGTAGAGGTTTCAGATGAATTCGGTCAGAAGAGGTTTCATGCTTCCTACCGCAGGTGCTGTTGCCACGGCTGCGGTTCTAACGCTTACCGCCGCGCCTGCCACCGCTGCCAACGGCGGCAAGTTTCAGACGATCTACTCGTTGACCAATGGGCTTTGCGTTGCGGTGGTGGAGTCGTCGGTGCATGGGCCGGGGTATCCGAGTTCGGCGTCGTTCACGGTGAGTACCAACATGACCGGGTTCGGGTCGTGCAGTCTGGATGTCACGTTGCACTGGCGGAATGTGGATACCGGGGAGTCGGGGACGAAGACCGCGAAGGCTACCGGGCCGGGGTATTGGATCAGTGATCCGAAGACGACGATCTTCCAGCCTGGGTTTGGGAAGTTTGTTGGGACGGTCACTGTGAACGCTCTCAGTGTCGGGTCCTCCGGGCAGGTGGAGTTCACGGTCGAGCCTTATCAGGGCTGACACCGATCAGGAATCGAGAAGCGCTGGTTGGGGCTGCGGGCCTAGCGTTTTAGCCATGGAACTCAAACTTTCGCAAACCTTCATCGCCGCCGCTGACCACGACGAGGCGCTGGCCTTTTATACCGACGTGCTCGGGCTCGAACTGCGCAATGATGTGCAGGCCGAGGGGCTGTTCTGGATCTCGGTGGGGCCCAAGTCGCAGCCGGATGTGACGATCGTGATCGAGCCTGCGGTGGGCGATCCGAATGCGTCGGAAGAAGACAAGAAGGCTGCCGCGGAGCTGCTGTCGAAGGGGTTGTTGCGCGGGGTCATTTTCGGGACCGATGACGTCGACGCGACCTTCGAGAAGATCAGTGCCGCCGGGGCCGAGGTGTTGCAGGAGCCGACAGATCAGTTCTATGGGGTGCGGGACTGTGCGTTCCGGGATCCGTCCGGGAACATGGTGCGGTTCAGTCAGCCGGTGCAGAACAACTGAGTAGAAGTAGCCGATCAGGCCTGGCACTCCGAGGAGTGCCAGGCCTTACTCATTGCAGGTCATACGTACGGGGTTGGCGAAGGGGCGCAAGGGATTTCGACTGGGGTGCCGAAGGTGTTGAGCATCAAGGCGGCGACGGTGGGATCGACAGAGATGGAGTTGTGGCCTGCGAAATTCACCGGACACACGTCCTGGAGGACGATGTTCGTCGCGTTGGGGGCCTCGCGGTAACCGTTGGTGTAGGGAACGACTTCCAGGTCGCCGCGGGTCAAGAGGTTGGTGTAGCGGACTTCGGGGGCGTAGACGCCGGCGGCTTGCAGTTCGCGGATGTTGTCGGAGACCGGGAGCATGTCGACACAGCCCTGACAGGTGCCGCGCAGTGCGGTGAAGATCGGGTCCTGGATGCCGAGACCGTATGCCGCGTTGACTATCGGGTCGGCGACGTCGGTGCCGGCGTAGATGGGGGCCAGGTTGAAGACTTGGTCGACGACCTCGGCGCCGCCATCGACGAGAATGTAGCGGGCGGCGACCAGGGTGCCTTCGGACCAGGGCAGCAGGTCGACCTTTTCGGCTCCGGTGGCGTCCAGGACGCGGGCGACGAAGTCGCGTAACTCCTTGCTGGACTCGGCGATCGGGGCCATGCCGCCGGTTCCGGCGAGGGCGCCGCCGGCCTGCCACGGGTAGATGCCGTAGGTGACCGAGAAGACGCAGTAGCCGTTGTTGTGCAGCAGCGGGGACATGGCCGGCCAGCCGGCGCCGTTGCCGAGGATGCCGTGGACCAGGACCACGGGTTGCGGATGATCGGCCGACGGGACGCAGGACCAGTCGTTGCCGCCCGGCGGGTTGAAGGGAGCCTTGGCGGTCAGTGCCGCCACGGCGAAGGCTGGGGCGGAGTATTCGACCGGCAATTGCTCGGGTGCTGCTGCGGCGGGGCCCGCGGGCGCGAGCAGCACTGCGGTCAGGGCGAATCCGAGACGACTCCAGAACCGACGCAAGGGAATCCTCCGAGGGTAGGCACGTCAGTAGCTGACAATTAGCTGAACCCTAACCATCGGATTCGATACTCCGGCACAGCGACACGAAAAGGGCCCGGCACACAACGAGTGCCGGGCCCCTTTCGGAGCGAAACTTACGCGGTTTCGGTGATCGGGCGATCGACCCAGCTCATCAGGCCGCGCAGCTTGGCGCCGGTGACCTCGATCGGGTGCTCGGCGTTGGCCTTGCGCAGACCCTCGAGCTCCTTGTTGCCGCCCTCGACGTTGGCGACGAGGCGCTTGACGAAGGTGCCGTCCTGGATGTCGGCGAGGATCGCCTTCATGCGCTCCTTGGTGCCGGCGTCGATGACGCGCGGGCCCGACAGGTAGCCACCGAATTCGGCGGTGTCGGACACCGAGTAGTTCATGCGGGCGATGCCACCCTCGTACATGAGGTCGACGATCAGCTTGAGCTCGTGCAGCACCTCGAAGTACGCCATTTCGGGGGCGTAGCCGGCCTCGACCATGACCTCGAAACCGGTCTTGACCAGTTCCTCGGTGCCGCCGCAGAGCACGGCCTGCTCACCGAAGAGGTCGGTCTCGGTCTCTTCCTTGAAGGTGGTCTTGATGACGCCGGCGCGCGCGCCACCGATGGCGGCGGCGTAGGACAGCGCCAGGGCCTGGCCCTCACCCTTCGGGTCCTGATCGACGGCGATCAGGGCGGGGACGCCCTTGCCGTCGACGAACTGACGACGCACCAGGTGGCCGGGGCCCTTCGGGGCGACCATGGCGACGGTGACGTTGGCCGGAGCCTTGATCAGACCGAAGTGGATGTTGAGGCCGTGGCCGAAGAACAGCGCGTCGCCGTCCTTCAGGTTGGGCTCGATGTCATTGGTGAAGATGGACGCCTGCGCGGTGTCGGGCGCGAGGACCATGATCACGTCGGCCCAGGCGGAGACCTCGGCGGGGGTGCCGACGGTCAGACCGGCCTCTTCGGCCTTCGGGCGGGACTTGGAGCCCTCGGCGAGGCCGACGCGCACGTCGACGCCGGAGTCGCGCAGGCTCAGCGAGTGCGCGTGGCCCTGGCTGCCGTAGCCGATGACAGCGACCTTGCGGCCCTGGATGATCGACAGGTCCGCATCGTCGTCGTAGAACATCTCGACTGCCACTGTGGGTATCTCCTTCTGATTTCTTCTTAGGTATTAACGGGTTGCCGTGATCGACTTCGGACCGCGGCCGACGGCCACGACACCGGACTGCACGATTTCGCGGATGCCATACGGTTCCAGCATCCGCAGCAGTGCGTCGAGCTTGGACCGGGTTCCGGTCGCCTCGACGGTCAGCGCGTCCGGGGACACGTCGATGACCTTCGCCCGGAACAGGGTGACGGCCTCGATGACCTGGGTGCGCACGCTGGCGTCGGCGCGCACCTTCACCAGGATCAGTTCGCGAGCGACCGAGGTGTCGGCGTCCTGCTCGACGATCTTGATGACGTTCACCAGCTTGTTGAGCTGCTTGGTGACCTGCTCGAGCGGCAGATCCTCGACGGTGACGACGATGGTCATGCGCGAGATCTCCGGGATCTCGGTGCCGCCGACCGCCAGCGACTCGATGTTGAAGCCACGGCGGGAGAACAGCGCGGCGACGCGCGCGAGCACGCCGGGCTTGTCCTCCACCAGGACGGACAGGGTGTGGGTCGTACTCATTTCTGTCCCTCGCTATGGGTCATGGCCTCGTGGATGACGGCGGGCTCGGCGGCCGCCTCGTCCTCGTCGAAGAGCGGGCGGATGCCGCGCGCGGCCATGATCTCGTCGTTGCCGGTACCGGCGGCGACCATCGGCCACACCTGGGCGTCCTTGCCGACGATGAAATCGATCACCACGGGACGGTCGTTGATGGACTGCGCCTCCCGGATCGCGGCCTCCACGTCCTCCTCGCGCTCGACCCGGATGCCGTGGCAGCCCAGGGCTTCGGCGAGCTTGACGAAGTCGGGGATGCGCAGGGTGTGGGTGCCCAGATCGGTGTTGGAGTAGCGCTGTTCGTAGAACAGGGTCTGCCACTGGCGGACCATGCCGAGGTTGCCGTTGTTGATCAGCGCGACCTTGATCGGCACGCCCTCGACGGCACAGGTGGCCAGCTCCTGGTTGGTCATCTGGAAGCAGCCGTCACCGTCGACCGCCCAGACTTCCTTCTCCGGGGCGCCCATCTTGGCGCCCATGGCGGCCGGGACGGCGTAGCCCATGGTGCCGAGGCCGCCGGAGTTCAGCCAGGTGCGCGGCTTCTCGTACTTGATGAACTGCGCGGCCCACATCTGGTGCTGGCCGACGCCGGCGCAGTAGACGGCATCGGGTCCGGCGAGCTCGCCGAGCTTCTCGATGACGAACTCCGGCGACAGCGAGCCGTCTTCCTGCGGGGCGTAGCCGAGCGGGTACGACTTGCGCACGCCGTCGAGGTACCGCCACCAGTCGGTCAGGGTCAGCAGCGGGCTGCCGGTCGCGGCCGGGTCGGCCTTGAGGGTCTCGATCAGTTCGGCGATCACCTCGCGGCAGTCACCCACGATCGGGACGTCCGCGTGCCGGTTCTTGCCGATCTCGGCCGGGTCGATGTCGGCGTGGATCACCTTGGCGTTGGGCGCGAACGAGTCGAGCTGACCGGTGACCCGGTCGTCGAACCGCGCGCCGAGGGTGATCAGCAGGTCGGAGCGCTGCAGGGCGGCGACCGCGCCGACGGTGCCGTGCATGCCGGGCATGCCCATGTTCAGGTCATGGGAGTCCGGGAACGCGCCGCGCGCCATCAGCGTGGTGACCACGGGGATGCCGGTCAGCTCGGCCAGCTCCAGCAGCTCGGCCGACGCGTCGGCCTTGATGACGCCGCCGCCGACATAGAGCACCGGCGCCTTGGCTTCCATGATCATCCGGGCGGCCTCGCGCACCTGCTTGCCGTGCGGCTTGGTGACCGGGCGGTAGCCGGGCAGTCGCATCTCCGGCGGCCAGCTGAAGGTGGTCTGGCCGACCAGCACATCCTTCGGGATGTCGACCAGCACCGCGCCGGGGCGGCCGGACGAAGCCAGGTAGAACGCCTCGGCCATGATGCGCGGGATGTCGACGCCCTCGGTGATGAGGAAATTGTGCTTGGTGCACGCCATGGTGATGCCGGAGATGTCCGCCTCCTGGAAGGCGTCCGTGCCGATCAGGCCGCGCCCGACCTGGCCGGTGATCGCCACCAGCGGCACCGAGTCCATCTGCGCATCCGCGATCGGGGTGACCAGGTTGGTCGCGCCGGGACCGGAGGTCGCCATACAGACGCCGACCTTGCCGGTGGCCTGGGCATAACCGGTGGCCGCGTGGCCCGCGCCCTGCTCGTGGCGCACCAGCACGTGGCGCACCTTGGTGGAGTCGAAGAGCGGGTCGTAGACCGGGAGGATCGCGCCGCCGGGAATGCCGAATACGGTGTCGACGCCGAGCTCCTCGAGCGAGCGGACGACCGACTGCGCGCCGGTCACCTTCTCGGGCGGGACCTGGCGGCGGTTGGCCGCGGTCGTCGGGCCGGCAGCATTGGCCTGCTGAGCCGAAGGCGCTGGCCTGCGGGCCGAGGGCCCGGGCCGTGCGGTTGGTGCACTCACCGTCTTCGTTCCTAACTTCTTCGTTCTAGACCCCGGACAAACCTTGCTGTGCTTGACACGTGGTGCCTTGCGAGCGCCCCGCGTCGGACATTAGTCCTGGACACAAAAAAACCCTCGACAGCCAGGCTGTTCGAGGGTGGCGCGTCGCAACGCGAGCTTCGTAGTCGACTCAGAGAGTCAAGCTCAACGCTGGACGCGCCGGCTGATTACGAGAAGCTCGTTTGGATTCACGCGGACGACGTTATGCGGGCGTGAACCGGTGAGTCAAACTTCTGACTCGTGGCGTCTCATTATGTGAGACAGTGCGGTTGCTTGTGTCCGTTCACCAGGATGCGAGGATGGTGGTGTGTCATCACCGCATCAGTCCGTGCCACCGGCTAAATCGTCCCACACCTCCGACGAAGGATCCGCCACGGGTGGGTCAGAAGCGAAGGTCATTCGGATTCCGCAGACGACCTACATCGGCGTGGTCGTTCTGTTCTTCTGCGTGTTCTTCTTCTTCGCGGGCTGGCCGATCGGTTTGTGGTGGCTACTCCTGATTCCGCTGGCCGCGGTGTTCTGGATCGAGCGGACGCACACCAAGGTCTCCGACGCGGGCCTGGACTTGCGGACCGTTTTCGGCAAGCGGCACATCGATTGGGATGAGCTGAAAGGCGTTTCGATCCCCAAGCGCGGGTACGTACGGGCGCACCTCACCGATGACTCCGAGGTGAAACTCCCCGCGGTCGGCTACGACCGGCTGCGCGCGCTGATCGATGCGTCCGAGGGCCGGATCCCGGATCTGTTCGCGGCGGCCGAGGAAGCCGAGCAGCAGGCCTACGAGGAGCGCAAGGCCGCCGAAAAGGCCGAGCAGACCGACGACACCGCCGACTAACCACGTCTCACATACTGAGATGCGAAATCTCGCGCTGGATGACAGGAAAATCACACCCGGCTACCGCGGAATACCGGTCGGCTCGAACTCGCTAGAGTGAAGGTAGCTTCGCGATCAGCGAGCTTCAGCCGAGCCGGTCCGGGCACTCCCCGATGACACCGCAGGCGCCTGCGACACCCTTCGCGGCGAGAAATCAGCGACACCAAAGCGGTCGGCCCACCGCGAACACCCGGTCACCCGGGAGTACCGTGGAACGGCCGTAGACCCGCTCTACGCAGTCGCACATCAGCCCCCCGCGACCATCGAGGATTCCGCTAATGCCACCGCTTCGCTCACGCACCACCACCATCGGCCGCAACGCCGCCGGCGCCCGCTCGCTCTGGCGCGCCACCGGTATGACCGACTCCGATTTCGGTAAGCCGATCATCGCGATCGCGAACTCCTACACCCAGTTCGTGCCCGGCCACGTGCACCTGAAGAACATGGGCGACATCGTGGCCGAGGCGGTGCGCGCCGCGGGCGGCGTGCCGCGTGAATTCCACACCATCGCGGTGGACGACGGCATCGCCATGGGTCACGGCGGCATGCTCTACTCGCTGCCCTCGCGCGAGATCATCGCCGACTCGGTCGAATACATGGCCAACGCGCACACCGCCGACGCGCTGGTGTGTATCTCCAACTGCGACAAGATCACCCCCGGCATGCTGAACGCCGCCATGCGGCTCAACATCCCCGCCGTGTTCGTCTCCGGCGGTCCGATGGAAGCCGGTAAGGCCGTCGTCGTCGGCGGTGTCGCGCAGGCGCCGACCGACCTGGTCGTCGCCATCTCGGCGAGCGCGAACCAGGCCGTCTCGGACGAGGGCCTGGACGAGGTCGAGCGCAGCGCCTGCCCGACCTGCGGTTCCTGTTCGGGCATGTTCACCGCGAACTCGATGAACTGCCTCACCGAGGCGCTGGGTCTGGCGCTGCCGGGCAACGGCTCCACGCTGGCCACCCATGCCGCGCGCCGGGCGCTGTTCGAGAAGGCGGGCACGGTGATCGTCGACATCGCCAACCGCTGGTACCGCGAGGACGATGCGTCGGTGCTGCCGCGAAATGTGGCCAACGCGAAGGCGTTCCGCAACGCGATGGCCCTGGACGTGGCGATGGGCGGATCCACCAACACGGTGCTGCACACCCTGGCCGCCGCGCAGGAGGGTGAGATCGACTTCGATCTGGAAACCATCGACGAGATCAGCCGCCGGGTGCCGTGCCTGTCCAAGGTGTCGCCGAACTCGGATTACCACATGGAGGACGTGCACCGCGCCGGTGGCATCCCCGCGCTGCTGGGCGAGCTGCGGCGCGCCGGGCTGCTGCACGAGGACGTGTCCACCGTGCATACCAAGAGCTTCGACGAGTGGCTCGACACCTGGGACATCCGCTCCGGCAAGGCTTCCGCGGAAGCGCTCGAGCTGTTCCACGCCGCCCCGGGCGGCGTGCGCACCGTCGAGCCGTTCTCCACCGAGAACCGCTGGTCCTCGCTGGACACCGACGCCGTGGGCGGCTGCATCCGCGACAAGGAGCACGCCTACACCGTCGAAGGCGGCCTGGTCGTGCTGCGCGGCAATATCGCCGTCGACGGCGCCATCCTCAAGACCGCGGGCATCGACGAGGAACTGTTCTCCTTCCAGGGTCCGGCCGTGGTGGTCGAATCCCAGGAGGAAGCGGTGTCGGCGATCCTCGCCAAGAAGATCAAGCCCGGCGACGTGATCGTGGTCCGCTACGAGGGCCCCAAGGGCGGGCCGGGCATGCAGGAAATGCTGCACCCCACCGCGTTCCTGAAGGGCTCGGGCCTCGGCAAGCTGTGCGCGCTGATCACCGACGGCCGCTTCTCCGGCGGCACCTCCGGTCTGTCGATCGGCCACATGTCCCCCGAGGCCGGCGCCGGCGGCGCGATCGGCCTGATCGAGGACGGCGACCAGATCCGCATCGACGTCGCCTCCCGGGCGCTCGAGGTGCTGGTCGACGACGCGGTGCTGGCCGAGCGGCGGGCGAAGATGGAAGCCTCCGAACGGCCCTGGCAGCCGGTCAACCGGGATCGTCCGGTCACCACAGCGTTGCGCGCCTACGCCGCGCTGGCCACCTCGGCCGACAAGGGCGCGGTCCGGTACGTCCCGTAACCGATAGCGGCACAGTCGAATACGCGAACGGCGTCCCCTCCGCGGAGGGGACGCCGTTCGCGTCGGTAAGGCTAGTCGAACGGGCCGATGCCGGTCAGCGGGTTGCCGCCGTGCAGGAACCAGTAGGTGAGAATCGCGACGGCGACCGCCAGCAGCAGGACCACGAAGGAACCCCAGGCCGGGCGCAGGGCCCAGCCGCGATTGCGGTCCAGGGACCAGCGGCCCGGGCCGGTGAGGATGATCGCGGCGGACGCGCCGACCAGGATGCTGTCCAATTCGACGCCGGTCTTCACCCCCGCGTTGTATTGGAAACCGGGAATCATGCCCTGCTTCCACAGCCAGGCGTTGATGATCACGGCGAGGACCGCGCCCGCCGCCAGCGGGGTGGCCAGACCGAGCACCAGCAGAATGCCGCCGAGCAGCTCACCGGTGGTGAGGAGAATGGCGGACACGGTGGCGTGATCCCAGCCGCCGCCCGTCATCATGTCGCGGGTGCCGTCCAGGCCCGGGCCGTGGAACCAGCCGGTCAGCTTTTGCAGGCCGTGATAGATGAAGGTGCCGCCGACGACCAGGCGCAGCAGGAACAAGCCGAAATCCAAGGTGCCGCGCCGGTTTTCGGCGGCGCGGCGGCGCAGCGCGGAGCTGGGCTCGCCGGGTGTGTTCGCGGCGGGCGGGATGCTGGCGTAGGAATAGGGCGTCGTCGTGGTGGTCTGCTCGCCCACCGTGGGGACGTCCGGCTCCAGACCCAGTTCCTCGTCGGTGCGGGGCACGTCCTTGCGCAGTTCGGGACCGCCGCCGACGCGCGGGAACTGCCCGGTCGGCGAATCGTACGGGCTGGTCACACCGCGACCGGTGGCGTTGGGGTCACCGGAGGTGTCCTTCGGCTTGTCGGTCACAACCGCACCTCGCTCCTGATCGGCTCCGCCGTCGCCGGTGGGGCTGCGTCCATGGTTAGCTCACGCTCACTCACGGCAACACCCTATGCCGCACGATCGTTCGGCGGGAGACTTAGCGGTACGGCGTGTCAATCCCGGCCTACCCTGTGCAGTGGTGCTACGCGCGCGAACCACCCTGCCAGTGCACCGGATTCGGCGCCCGCGACCGCCCCGATCGCCGCAACACGTACCCGGGAGCAGCGCCCGCGCCGGTATTTCCGTAACGTCACTACCATGAGTTTGGTTGTCGCGGGCCGCGTCGCCCTGAGTCTGGCGCTCGGCTCGGTCCTGCTGGTCGGTTGTGCGCGTTTCGACGATTCCGCCGCCAGCCCGTTCACACCCGAACCCACCTTCGCGCCCGCGAACCCCAAGGCGCCGAAGTCCACGCAGAAGCCGCCGCCGCGGCCGGAAGGACCGTGCATCGACCCGGATCCCGCGGTCATGAGCACCTGCCTGGACTCCACCGGCGGCATCGTGGGCCTCGGCGATACCGCGCTGGTCGCCGAGCGGCGCACCGGCCGGATCCTGAAGGTCGTGCCGGTGGGTGAGAGCGATCCGCAGGTCCCGCCGATCGAGATCGCCAAGCTGGACGTGGACGCCTCCGGCGACGGCGGCATCACCGATCTCGCGCTCTCCCCGACCTATCACGAGGACGGCCTGATCTACGCCTACATCACCACCGGCTCGGACAACCGGGTGGTGCGCATCGCCCAGGGCGGGCAGCCGAAGGTCATCGTGGCCGGAATCCCCAAGGGCGCCAACGGCAATCACGGCGCGCTGGAGTTCGTCTCCGATACCGAGCTACTGGTGCTGACCGGTGACGCCGGGAACCCGGGGCTGGCCTCGACGCCGTCGTCGCTGGCGGGCAAGGTGCTGCGGGTCAAGTCGCCCGCGCCGGACGCCAGTCCGGAGGTCGTGCTCTCGGGGCTCGGCATGGGCGGCGACCTGTGCTGGGACGGCGCGGACAGCACCTGGGTCACCGATCGCACCGCGACCGAGGATCGGTTGCAGCGGCTCGCCAAGGACGGGTCGGTCAGCGTCGGCTGGACCTGGCCTGATCATCCCGGCGTCGCGGGCTGCGCGGCCGGGCCGGAGATGGTGGCGATCGCGATGTCGGGCGGGAAGGCGCTCGCGATCGCGGAGGTCGATCCGAAGTCGCATGCGATCACCACGCAGCCCGCGCTCACCAATCAGGACAAGTACGGGCGGCTCGGTGGGGCGGCCGCGGCCAGCGACGGCGCGATCTGGGTGGCGACGGTCAACAACGACGACAATCACGGGCCGTTCGATGATCGCGTGGTGAAGATTCCGCCGCCGTCGGGTGGTGGCGGTACGCCGGACTAGACGCGAAAGGCGTCCCGCTGGGGAGCGGGACGCCTTTTCGCTGGTGTGCTCCCTGAGTCCCGGCCACAAGCACGGCGGGACGACCGGTGGCTGGGAGCCCGAAACAACGGGCTGGCCAGCAGCCGGGGCAGACAGGCTAGCTGACGCCGCAGGCTGCCAGGACGAGTTCGCGGACGCGGGCGGCGTCGGCTTGCCCGCGGGTGGCCTTCATGACGTCACCGACGATTTTGCCTGCGGCCTGGATCTTGCCGGAGCGGATCTTGTCGGCGATGTCGGGGTTCGCGGCGAGCGCCTTCTCCACCTCGGTTTGCAGGGCGGAATCGTCGCTGACCATGCCGAGCCCCTTGGCCTCGACGATCTGCGCCGGTTCGCCCTCGCCCGCGAGAACGAAATCGACGACCTGCTTGGCGACCTTGCTGTTGATGGTCTTCGCTTCGACCAGCTTGATCACCTCGGCCACCTGGGCGGGCGTGATGGGCAGTTCTGCCAGAGCCACCTCGCGTTCCTTGGCCGTGCCGGCCAGCGAGTTGCCCCACCAGGCGCGCGCGGCGTCGACCGAGGCGCCCGCGTCGACGGTGGCGACGATCAAATCGAGGGCGCCGACGTTGACCAGGTCACGGAAGACCTCGTCGGACAGGGCCCAGTCGGCTTGCAGACGCGCGCGCCGCAGCCACGGGTACTCGGGGATGGTGCCGCGCAGCGAGTCGACCCAGTCGGCATCGGGCGCAACGGGTTCCAGGTCCGGCTCGGGGAAGTAACGGTAGTCCTCGGAGGTTTCCTTCACCCGGCCCGGCGAGGTAGAACCGTCGGTCTCGTGGAAGTGACGGGTCTCCTGCAGGATGGTGCCGCCGTCGGCGAGCACCGCGGCCTGGCGGCGCATCTCGTAGCGCACCGCTACCTCGACCGACTTCAGCGAGTTCACGTTCTTGGTTTCGGTGCGGGTGCCGAATTCCTTGGCGCCCTTCGCCATCAGCGAGACGTTGGCGTCGCAGCGCAGCGAACCCTGCTCCATCTTCACGTCGGAGACATTGAGCGAACGCAGCACCTCACGCAGCGCGGTCACATACGCGCGAGCTACCTCGGGGGCGCGTTCGCCGGCGCCTTCGATCGGCTTGGTGACGATTTCGATCAGCGGCACGCCGGCGCGGTTGTAGTCCAGCAGCGAGTGGCTGGCGCCGTGGATGCGGCCGGTGGCGCCGCCGACGTGCAGCGACTTACCGGTGTCCTCCTCCATGTGCGCGCGCTCGATCTCGACGCGGAAGGTGGAGCCGTCGTCGAGCAGCACGTCGAGGTAGCCGTTGCCGCAGATCGGCTCGTCGTACTGGCTGATCTGGTAGTTCTTCGGCTGGTCCGGGTAGAAGTAGTTCTTGCGCGCGAACCGGCCCCACGGGGTGATGGAACAGTTCAGCGCGAGACCGATCCGGATGGCGGACTCGACGGCCTTCTCGTTCACCACCGGCAACGAACCCGGCAGGCCCAGGCACACCGGGCACACCTGGGTATTCGGGTCGGCGCCGAATTCGGTGGGGCAACCGCAGAACATCTTGGTCGCGGTGGACAGCTCGACGTGGACCTCCATGCCCAGCACCGGCTCGTAGCGGGCGATGACATCGGCATAATCCATCAACTCGACCGTGGCTGCACTCATGGCGACCATCCTATTCAAGGGGGTCCACGGCCATGACGCTGGATCCCGGCGTTCGGCGGGATGCTGTAGTGGCCCTCCGCCGGGATGACCGGGCCGGGTTACTTCGGCGGGAAGCGCTGGGTGAGCCAGTTGGTGATCGCGGTCAGCACGACGGGGTCGATCGTGGTCTCGATCGTGGTGTACTCGCTGATCTGCCCGGTCGGCGCGGGCTGCATGAGGTGGTTGAGATCCGGGAAGGTCTGCACCGTCGCGTCCGGATTACCGGCGAGGCGGTCGCGCATCGGCTGTTCGCTCTGGCTGGGCGGAACCTGCAAGTCCTTCGCGCCGAAGAAGGCGTAGACCGGGATGCGCAGCGCGGACAGGTCCGGGCCTGGGTCGTAGCCCAGGAACGAGCCCATGTACCGAGTGTTGACCGCGTCGATCGCCTCCTGAGATTGCCGCTGGTCGGCGGGCAGCGTCTCGTTGTGCCGCTGCTGCACCGCTTTCGCTCCGGCCAAGTCGCCGGTGCTGAGCAATCCCGACCATTCGGAGACGAACTGCACCTGCTTCTCGATCGCATCCGGCGATTCACCCGCCGCAGCGAGCAGGACGCGGTTCTGCTCGATCAGCACATCCCGGCCGGGTACCGACGGGCCCGCCATCAGGATGGTGAACGCGACGCCGCTGTCAGGCTTGGCCGCCACCCGCGGTGCGAGGTAGCCGCCTTCGCTGTGCCCGAGCAGGCCGACGCGCGCCTTGTCGATATCGGCACGCCCCCGCAGGAAGCTCACGCCTGCGGCCGCGTCCGCGGACAGATCCTCGTAATTCGCGTCGTCGAGTTTGCCGCCGGTGCCGCCGACGCCCCGGTCGTCGGTGCGCAGCACGGCATAACCCGCGCGGGTCAGCGTGTCGGCGAGCAGCAGAAAGGGCTTGTGCCCCATGAGTTCTTCGTTGCGATCCTGCGGCCCGCTGCCGGTGATCAGCAGCACCGCCGGGAACGGCCCGTTGCCCTGCGGCCTGGTCAGCGTGCCCGCGATGGTGAGCTCACCGTTGCGGTAACTCACGTCCTCGGACTGATACGGGAACGGCGGCTTCGGCTCCTGCGGCCGATTCAGCGGCGCGACCTTGCCGCGCTGTAGCGCCAGCGGAAACGACTGCCCCGACTGCGTGAAATCCCCGGTGATCTTGTCTGTTCCGGAGTCGTAGCGCCCCTTGAACTTCGGATCGCCCGGGATGTCGGCCATCGCCCACTCGACCCCGTCCCGCCCGGACTTCACGTCCTTCAGCGGCGCGCCCGAAATCCCTTGCAGCGGAATATCGACCGTACCGGTGCCATCCGCCTTGAACGTCACCCCAACCGGAAGCGGCTGCCCCGGAAGCTCGATCGCCCCCTGCCAATCCCCGACCGTCGGATCCGGCGGGCTCGACTCCTCCGAACACCCCGCCACCACCGCGGCAACAACGAACAGCACCAACGCCATCACTCGCCCGCTCCGCATGGGATCCACAGTACCGACGGGTTCAGGGGCGACGCGGCAGCCTGCTCTGTAGATCAGCGAATGCCACGGTGAGGGTGACCGGTTCCGTGAGAACCAGCGAGTCGGTGTGGTTGTGCCGAGTCACGTAACGACAGCCCGACCAGTCGAGACGGCACTCCTCGATTTCGGTGATCTGCTGCCAGTCCCTATCGAAGTGCACGATCAGGTAGACCGGGATGCCCTCGCTCGCATAGAGCTCCCGCTTGAGCCCGATGTCGCTGCCAATGGTCGAGGCCGACGTGACCTCCACGACAAGGAGGATCTCGCGCGCCACCGATCGCAAGTCATACGGCCCACCGGTACCATCCCGCATAATCAGGTCCGGGTGCCGGACTCGGACCCGCCGATCGGCCTCAGCCCGCTCGGCGTCGACCACGCGAATCGGCGTGTCCCAATACACCTCCCGGCGCGGTCCGTCCGGATCGACGGCGTATTCGAGCTCGGCCGCCAGCCTGCGGACCACGAGGCCATGCTGCGGCGATTGCCCACACGCCTGGATCAGAACGCCGTCATGGATCTCCCCGAACGCGTCGGGATGGCCTTCGAGAAATTCTTCGGCAGTCACGAGCCGCTCTTGCCCATTCGGTGGCGGCTCACTCATCGGCGTCCGTCGCGGGTGATGATCAGATCCGCACCCGCGTCGAGCGCTTCCAGGAGAACGGCACTGCTGGCGTGCAGCTCGGCTTGCTCGATCGTTCTGGCCACGAGCCGACATTAGAGCGATTCGCTATAGCCCGTGGCCGATTTCGCTGAGCACCTCAGCCGAAGAAGGCTTCTGCTTCGCGGTAGCGGTCCTGCGGGACGCGTTTGAGTTGTTTGGTGGCTTCGGAGAGGGGGACGAGGTCTATTTCGGTGCCGCGCAAGGCGACCATTTGGCCGAAGTGGCCGGCGTGGACGGCTTCGGCGGCGTGCAGGCCGAAGCGGGTGGCGAGGACACGGTCGTAGGGGGTGGGGCTGCCGCCGCGCTGGATGTGGCCCAGGACGGTGGTGCGGACTTCCTTGCCGATGCGGCGTTCGATCTCGGCGCCGAGTTGCTGGGCTACGCCGGTGAAGCGCTCGTGGCCGAATTCGTCGATGCCGCCCTGGCGCAGGGTGAAGCCGGAATCCGGAGCGGGGACCGAACCTTCGGCGACGACGCAGATGAAGTGCTTCTCGCCGCGCTGGAAGCGGCGCTTGATCATGGCGCAGACCTCGTCGATTTCGAACGGCACCTCGGGCACCAGGGTGAGGTGCGCGCCCGCGGCCATGCCGGCGTGCATGGCGATCCAGCCGGCGTGCCGGCCCATCACCTCGACCAGCATGACGCGCTGATGGGATTCGGCGGTGGTGTGCAGGCGGTCGATGGCGTCGGTGGCGATGCTCAACGCGGTGTCGTGGCCGAAAGTGACGTCGGTGCAATCGATGTCGTTGTCGATGGTCTTGGGCACGCCGACCACCGGCACGCCCTCGTCGGAGAGCCAGCTGGCCGCGGTCAGGGTGCCTTCGCCGCCGATCGGGATGAGCGCTTCGATGCCGTTGTCGTCGAGCGTGCGCTTGATCTGGCCGAGCCCGGCGCGCAGCACGTCGGGATTGGTGCGGGCGGTGCCGAGCATGGTGCCGCCCTTGGTGAGCAGCCGGTCGGTGCGGTCGTCGTTGGCGATGGTGATCTTGCGGTCCTCCAATAGACCGCGCCAGCCGTCTTGGAAGCCGACGATCGCGTCACCGTAGCGGCCGTTCGCGGTGCGAACGACCGCGCGGATCACCGCGTTCAGTCCTGGACAGTCTCCGCCTCCGGTCAAGACTCCGATGCGCATGGCCGCCATCATGCCACTCACGCCGCGCACTTACCTCCGGCAAGTTCGTCCAGGTGCTGGGTGAGCAGGGTCGCCATCTTGTTCATGGCGTTCATGCCGTCGTTGAAGGCGCCCGAATCCGGTTGCGCCGCAAAGGCGACCGCGAGTTGACCGCCCGCGGTGTCGATCACGCCGAACTGCCGGACGAGGTAGCCGCCGGAGGTGTCCGGGCCCCAACCCCCCTTGAATTCCGCGCCGGTGAACGTGCCCAGTCCCCAGCGGTGATTCGGGATGATCTGCGCCATCATGGTCAGCACGGTCGAGGATTGCGGCAGACACGGCAAATTGGACGCGAACCGAACCTGTTCGGCCAGCGACCATTCCGCCTGACCGAACGACGAATGCTCGGCGCGGGTGCGGGTCGGGGGCACGATGGTCTTGGTGTCGCCGCCCTCGCGCAGCACCGCTTCCACCGCTTTCGCCGCCTCCTGCGCACCGCCCAGGGCCTGCCACAGCGTGTCGGCGGCGGCGTTGTCGGACTGGGTGATCGCGGTGGTCGCGGTGTATCCGGCGTTGGACGAGCTGCGGCGCACGGCGGCCAGCGTCAACGGGACCTTCATGGTCGACCAGGCCGGTCCGGTGGACCAATCGCCGAAGGTGACCATCTTGCTGCCGCCGACCGGCATGACGGCCAGGCCGAGATGCCCGCGCCAGCTGCCCTGCAACTGCTGGAAACTGTGCGCCAGCGTGCCCGGCACGGCCATCTGCAGGTTCTGCTGCTCCGAACGCGCGGCCGCCTGGGTGATGGTGGTCGGCTCGGCCGCGGCGTCGTCACTCGGATTCTGCGCGCACGAGGTCAGCATGAGCAGCGCGAAAGCACTGCCGCCCAGCGCTTTTCGCAGACGACTAATAGACATAAACCACCGCGTTCTCACCGCCGCTGCAGGTCACCAGCTGACCCTGCGCGACGCAATTCATCGTGTACGTCCGGCCGGTGACCGGGCTGGTCGCCACCACCGAGCTGGGTGCCCGGGTAGCGGAGGCGGATTCGGCATAGGCCTTGCGCACGGCTTCGGCGAACTGGCAGCTGGTGACCTCGCTGCCGGTGGCCGCCCGGCCGAAAGTGCTCGTCGACGAACCCGTCGAGCAGGCCTTCGCGCCGTCGGGCAGTTTCACGGCGGTACCGCTGGTCGTCGTCGGGGACGCCGAACTCGATTGCGGCGCAGGCGTTCCCGGAGTCACGGGCCGCGGGGTCGCCGCGACGGAGCTGCCTTCGGCCGCGGTCTCGGCGACGGGCTGGGAATTACCGGCGCCGAACATCTGCCAGCCCACCGCGCCCACCACCGCCACCACGACGACGCTGATCACGCCGACCAGGATCGGCAGCACGATCGAACCGCGCGCGGACGGCCGCTGATACGGATCCTCGGGTTCCTCGGCATAGTCGTAACCGCCGCGCGGCGAGTAACGGTCGTCGTCGTAATCCGGCGCGGCCGCGGCGGCAGGTGGCCGGTACTCCGAATACGCCTGCGCGGCAGGGCGATACGGATCCTCGGGATGCCGCTGCGGCTCCTGGTACGGATCCGGCTCGGCGTACTCCGGGTAGCGCCGGGTTTCCGGCGCGTACTGCTCGTCGGGGAACTGCTCGTCATACGGCTCGACCGGATACGCCCGCGCCGCCGGTGTCAGATCCTGATCCCCGTTCCGCCCGCGCACGGTCGGATACGCCGCTTCCGAATATGCCTGCGGCTCGCGATAGCCCTCCGGCTGGGAATAGGTCCGCGTTTCCTCGAAATCCCGCGACTCGGAGTAACCCTGCGGCTCGGGATATGGCCGCTGTTCAGCGGAACCACGCGGCTCCGAGTAACTCTGTGGCTCCGAATACGCCTGCGGCTCATCGAAACCGCGAGACTCCGGATGGCTGTTGAACCCCTGGTTCCGCTCCGTCGCGAATCCTCGCGGCTCCGAGAAGTTCTCGGTCTCCGCGTAGGGCTGCTCTGCGAATCCTCGCGCTTGCGAACGGCCCTCGGTCTCCGCGTACGCCCGCTCCGCAAACCCTCGCGGTTCCGAATGGCCTTCGGATCCGGAGTACGCCTGCTGCCGCGACGGATCCTGCTGGCCCGAGCGGTTGTCCGGCTCGTCGTAACCCTGGGACTCCGGGTAGGACTGCGGTTCGGCGAAGCGCTCGGGTGCGTGGTAGCTCTCCGGCGGCGTGTACGGCTGGGGCTCGGAACCGTATGGCGCCTTGTACTTCTGCGTTACCGGCGCTTCCGGCTTCACCGCGGCGAACTGGCCGCTGGGGAACTGCTCGATCTCTTCGTATAGGTGCGCGTCCGGGAACGGGCGGATGGGTAGTGGGCCCGAGGAGTCGGGGGTGTCCTGGGGTAGCGGGGTGAAGTGGAAGTCGGTGAGGCTCACCTCGGATGCCGCGGGCGGCTGGATGACCGAGAACTCCCCTGTCGCTTCCGGGGGCACCACCGCGTTGCGGGTCGCCGTCGCGTCCGGGTTGCCGAAGCGGGACGGGTCGGGGGCGTGCACCACGAACTTGGGGGCGGGGGCGGCGGGCGCGCCCAGGGCGGCGCGGGCGGCCTGGGCGAACGCGGCGGCGGTCGGGTAGCGGTCGGCCGGGTCCTTGGCCATGCCGCGGGCGATCACGTCGTCCAGCGCGGGCGGTACGCCCGGGCGGGCCACGCTGGGCCGGGGCGGGGCCTCGGTCAGGTGCGAGCGGATCAGCACGCTCATGCTGGCTTGCGGGAACGGCGTTGCGCCGGTGAGGCATTCGTGCAGGACACAGGCCAGCGAGTAGATGTCGGCGCGGCCGGTGACCTGGCCGACGTCGAAGCGCTCGGGCGCCATGTACACATACGACCCGACGGCCATTCCGACCTGCGTGACCGCGGCGTCACCCTCGGTGTGCGCGATGCCGAAGTCGGCCAGGTAGGCGAAGTCCGCCTCGGTGACCAGGATGTTCGCCGGTTTCACATCGCGATGCACGAGCCCGTCGGCGTGCGCGGCGTCCAGCGCGGCGGCGATCTGCTCGATGATGGCGATCGCACGCTGCGGCTGCATCGGCCCCAGGCCGCGCAGCAGCGAACGCAGATCGGAGCCCGGCACCAGGCGCATGTCGATGAACAGGACGCCGTCGATCACGCCCCAGTCGTGGATCGGGATGATGTGCGGCTCGGCCAGGCGTGCCGCGGCTTGCGACTCGCGCCGGAAACGCACCTGGTACACCGGATCTTTAGCGAGCTCCTCGGGCAGCAGTTTGACCGCGACCACACGCTCCTTGACGGTGTCGTAGGCCTCGTAGACCTCGCCCATCCCGCCTTTGCCCAGCAACGCACGCAACTCGTACGGCCCGAATCGACTGCCGACCCTCCAGCCAGGTCCGTCCACGCCGTACAACCTCCACATCCCGGACGCCCGCCTGGACCCTGCGATCCTAGCCAAGCGGGGCATTCCGTCAAGGTGTGGATTCTCCTGGGGTGACCACCCCGTGGTCAAACGCAAAGACGATCGCCGCGGCCCGATCGCGCAGGTCGAGTTTGCCGAATATGTGTCCGACATGGCTTTTCACCGTTACTTCGGAGATGCCAAGGTCCCTGGCAATTTCTCCGTTCACCCGGCCCCGGGCGATCAGCTCGAGCACTTCGTACTCGCGCGCGGTCAATTCCGAGAGCCTGCTATTCGCTTTGGCTACCACCGGCCGGACCGTGCGGTAGGCCGACAGCACCCGGCCGGTGACCGACGGATCGAGCCAGGCCCCACCGCTCGCGACGGTGCGGACCGCGCGAATCAGATCCTCCGCGGGCGAGTCTTTCAAAATGAATCCAGCAGCTCCCGCGCGCAACGCGCCGGACAGTAATTGATCATCGTCGAAGGTCGTGAGCACAAGCACCGGCGGCGCACCGTCTTTGGCGCGCAGCAATCGCGTGGCATCGATGCCGCCGACCCGCTTCATCCGCAGATCCATCAGGACCACATCGGGTTGCTCGGCGGCTACCGCGGCGATCACCTCGTCGCCGTCGGCACACTCGGTGACCACGAATCCGTCACGGCGGCGCAGGATTCGGCGCAACCCGCCGCGCACCAGCTCCTGATCGTCGACCACCAGGACCGTCACCAGATCCTCGGCCGAGCCCACCGGCACGACGCCGTTCTGACCAACCACGCTCACGCACTCTCCTCCACCGTGGCCCGCGCGCCCGTCGCGCGCGGCGCCTCCCGTGCCACACCGTCACGCACCGTCGTCACCGCGAGCTGCATCAATTCCGGCAGCACGCAGTTGCGCTGCGCGGCAAGCGGAAACGCCGCCCGCACCGACCAGCCGTCGTCGTAGGGACCGGCGGCGATCGCGCCGCCGAGCAACTCGGCCCGCTGCCGCATGCCCGACAGGCCCATCCCGTTGCCCGGCTTCGACGGCAAGCCGGCGGGCAGTGTGTTGGCGACGAGCAGCGTCACCGTGTGCGCGTCCACGTCCACCTGAACGGTCGCGGTGCCGCCGGGCGCGTGCTTGACCACATTCGCCAGGGATTCCTGACCGATCCGATAGAGCGCGAGCCCGACCGCCGCCGACACCGCCGAGTGATCGCCGACGCCGGTGTAGCGAATATCCAGCCCGGCCCGCACGAAATCGCCTACCAGGGCATCGATATCGCCAATCCCCGGTTCCGGCATGGGTTTCGACGGCCGGCCGTCCAGCAGCCCGATGGTGCGCCGGATATCGGCCATGGCCTGCCGCCCGAGCCGCTCCGCATCGACCAGCGCCGCGACCGCGTCGTCGACGTCGCGGTCGGTCTCCAGCGCGTGCCGCGCCCCGGTCAGGTGCAGCAGCGTGATGCTCAGCGAGTGCGCGATGACATCGTGCACCTCGCGCGCGATCCGGCGGCGCTCCTCGTCGGCGGCCTGCATCGCCCGGATCTGCTGGCCCTCGCGCTCCTGATAGAGGAACTTCCGCTGGTAGCGCAGCATGACGCCGACCATCCAGCCGAGCGCGAGCCCGGCGGTGTACATCTGCAGGCCTTCCAGCCGGGTGTTCGGCCCGCTCCACAGCACCTTGTCCATCGCGTCGAAGGCGATCAGCTCGCAGAGCGCCACAACGGCATACACCGCGCTCCAGCGTTTGGCGACGATCGCGGCGACCTCGCCGACCGAGACGATCAACACGAACGGCGCGAAATCCGACTGGACCGGCTGCATCAGAAAGACCGCGGTACTGACCAGCCCCGAGGCTGCCAGCACAACTGGGTGCGGCGTCACGCTGAACAGGCAGAAGACCGGCATCGAGGCGAGCATCACCAGGACGGCGACCAGTGGCAGCACATTCGGGAAATAGCTGTGGCGCTGGACCGTCGCGATCACGCCGATCAGGCACATCGCCAGCCAGCCGCCGGTCATCAGGGCGGGCGGATAGTCGAACGGCAGCGTCTCGAGGTAGCGCCGGATCATGGCTCGCGGATTCCGCCACAGGTCCAGCAGGCGGTCCCGGATGCTCCCGAGGTCGCGCAGCGGGATCGCCGGTCCGGCGCTCCCCGCCGGCGGGATCTGGGTCACATCCATCCCGCCAGGTTAGCGGCCTGTGCCTGTCGCCACATCGTGCCGCGAAAGGTCGGCCTCTCCTACTCCGGTAGGAACCGAATTCGCTGCTCTGGCACGACGACAGCGCGTAGTGGTCTCCGTAGCGTCAGTTCCATCGAATCACGGAAGGCCAAGCCATGACTGACCATTTCGAGCGAACTGCGAGCAGTCGCTCCGCGTGGGAAGATCACCACACGCGAACCGAAATTGTGCACACCGTGCTCACCCGCGCGGCGCACGACCCGGCCAGTCCCGGTCTGTTCTCGGGGATCCCGGAACTGGACCGGTTGTTCGGCGGACCCGCGGGGTTGCTGCAAGCGCTGTACTACCGCTGGAAGATTCACCTCGAAGTAAAGCTGGAGCTGGCGATGAGCCGGGGCCAGTCCGCTGTCGAGGCCTATCTCGAGCTTGCCGCTGAGCAGCCCGCGCTGCGGGCCGTGCTCGATGCCCACACCCCGCGCCGGCCGGCGATCGAAGCCCTGGCGCGCTGACCACCGAGAAGAAAGATGGGGGACGACAATGCCGAATCCGGCCATGTTGGAACTGACCGACATCATCAAGGAGTACCGGGTGGGCGGCCAGTCCGTGCGCGCGCTGGACGGCGTGAGCCTGCGCATCGAACCCGGTGAGTTCACCTCGATCATCGGGCCTTCCGGGTCCGGGAAGAGCACGCTGCTGCATCTGCTCGGCGCGCTGGACAGCCCGTCGTCGGGCTCCATCCAGTTCCGCGGCGAGGAGATCGGCGCGCTGGACGACGAGCGGCAATCCGAATTCCGCAGACACCAGGTCGGTTTCATCTTCCAGTTCTTCAACCTGCTGCCGACGCTGACCGCGTGGGAAAACGTCGCCATCCCGAAGTTGCTGGACGGCACCGGATTACGTAAGGCCAAGCCGCGGGCGCTGGAACTGCTGGACCGGGTCGGCCTGGGCGATCGGGCGGGACACCGGCCCTCGGAGATGTCGGGCGGGCAGATGCAGCGGGTCGCGGTGGCGCGCGCGCTGATCATGGATCCGCCGTTGATCCTGGCCGACGAACCCACCGGCAACCTCGACTCCAAGACCGGCGCGTCGATCCTGCAACTGCTCGGCGATATCGCGGGCGACGGCAATTCGGTCGTCATGGTGACCCATGACATGGGTGCGGTGGAGTACTGCGATCGGGTGATCACCTTGCGCGACGGGCTGATCGGGTCCAACGACGCCGTCGATCGCAAGGTCCGCGGCGGCGGGGCGGTGCACGCCTGATGGCCGCGATCTGGGATCGGTTGCGGCTGTTCAATATCGGCGAACTGCTCGCGCACCGCGGCCGCACCGTGATGTCGCTGGCGGTGATGAGCATCTCGGCGTCGCTGCTGGTGGCGGTGTTGAGCATTTCCGGTTCGGTGACCGGGTCGGTGGACAAGCTCACCCGCGCGCTCGGCGGGTCGGCGGTGCTGGAGGTCAGCGGGATCACCGACGCGGGCTTCGAACAGCAACTGCTGCCGAAGATTTCGGCCACGCCCGGCGTCAAGGCCGCGGTGCCGATGTTGCGCGCGCAGCTCGGCGCGGACGAGGACCGCTTGATGCTGATCGGCGCGGATCCGAGTATCTCCGCGCTCGGCAGCAGGCTGACCGGCCCGATGGCCAGTCAGGGACTCAAACTCGTCTCGGTGCGCAACGGCGTGCTCGTCGGCGCGGCGCTCGGCTATAAGGAAGGCGACACCTTCCGGCTCGGCAGCGAGACCGTCACCGTCGCCGGGGTTCTCGACCACGAATCCTCCCAGCAGCTGAACGGCGGCCACCTCGTGGCGACCCAGCTGAGCTTGGCGCAGACCCTGACCGAACGCCCCGGACGGCTGGATTCGGTGCAGATCATCGCGCAGCCGGGCACCGACATCGGTACGCTGCGTGACGCTTTGACCACGGCGGTCGGCGGGCGCGCGGTGGTCGCCGACCCGGGTCTGCGCACGGCCCAGGCCGGCGGCGCGATTCAGATCGTGCGGTACTCGACGCTCATGTCCTCCTTCGCGGCGCTGATCGTGTCCGCGTTCCTGATCTACAACGCGATGAGTATGGCGGTGGCGCAACGCCGTCCGATGCTGTCGCTGCTGCGCGCGATCGGCGGCAAACGCGGGCCGATGGTGCGTGACCTGCTGGCCGAGGCTGCGATGCTCGGCGTGATCGGCGGCGTGATCGGCGCGGGCATCGGAATTCTCATGGGCCGCATCAGTATCGACCGGATCCCGGTCGGCATCGTGCAGTCGGTGGAGGCGCGGACCGAATACATGGTGCCCTGGTACGCGATACCGGTCGCGGTGCTGGCGTGTGTGCTGGCCAGCGTGATCGCGGCGGCCATCGCGGCCCGCCAGGTGTACAAGGTGGAGCCGATCGAGGCGCTGGTCCCGGTCGGCGTCGCGCAGACCGACAGCACGAGCCGTATGTGGCGGATCGCCGCCATCGTCCTGGGCCTCGGGCTCGCCGGCGGCGCGATCGGCATCGCGCGCGCCGATCTCGGTCGCCTCTCCCTGGTTTCGATCTCGATGGCCTACACCGCGGCCGTCGTGCTCTGCTTCGCCGCCACCGGGCCCATCGTGCGCGCCGCCGCCGCGATCGCCCGGCGCTTCGGGCCGCCCGGGGCGCTCGGCGCCACCACCTTGGAACGCGCACCGCGCCGGGTCTGGGCGACCGCCATGACGGTGATGATCGGGGTGGCCGCCACGGTCGCGATGGGCGGTGCGTCCCAGAACATGGTCGACTCGGCGAGCACGACCTTCGAGGAGCTGGGCCGGATCGACCTGAACGTCAGTGTCACCTCGGCCGAACAGTTTCCGACCGGACCGCTGCTGCCCGCCGACATCAAGGACAAGGTCGCCAAGGTGCCCGGGGTCGCCGACGTCAGCCCGGCGCAGATGGCCTTCGCGACCCTCGGCAGCGGCCGGGTCATGCTGCAGGGCTTCGAAACCGAGAAGGGCGCGGTCCGGATCGAGGCGGTGGATCGGAGCCTGTTGCCGCGCCTCGCCGCCGACGAGGGCGTCATCATTTCGCGCGACGTCGCCCGGGAACTCGGCGTCACCGTGGGCTCGCGCGTCACGCTGCCCACCCCGACCGGCGACCACAGCGTGCAAGTGCTACAGGTCATTCCGTACTTCAGCGCGGTCGCGGGGGTGGTCATCATGGATGTCGACCACTTGCGAGCTTGGTACGAACGCCCTGGCGAGACCATCCTCGCGGTAGATGTGGCCGACGGCGCGGACCTGGCCACGGTGCGGTCCGCCGTTCAGGCGGCGCTACCGGCCGACATCCGCGTCTCCACCGGGCAGCAGCAGGTCGACGCCATCTCCGGCGGCCTGCGGCAGGGCACGGCGATGAGCGCCGCGATCCTCTGGATCGTGGTCCTGGTCGCGACCGTCGCGTTGCTGAACACGCTGATGCTGTCGGTCCTGGAACGCCGCCGCGAACTCGGCGTGCTGCGCGCCATGGGCACCAACCGCAAGTTCCTGCTCCGCTCGGTGCTCGCCGAAGCGGCGGGCATCGGATTCATCGGCGCGGCCATCGGTCTCGTCGCCGGCACCGGTATCCAGTACCTCGCCATCATGGCGATCGGACAAGCCATGACGATCGATGCGATCTACGACCCGAGCATCCTCATCCTGGTCTACGGCGCGGCCGCCCTCGGTCTGGCGTTGTTGGGGTCGATCCCGCCGGCGCTGCGGGCGGCGCGGATGCCGATCGTGGCGGCGCTGGCGGTCGACTGAGCGCTACAGCGGAGCCTGCGCCCACCAGTCGGCGAGTTTCTCGTCGGCTGGTGGCGGCGCGGACTGCGGGTCGCGCGAGGTCCCGTGGTGACTCGTGTAGATCAGATAGGTGTCCCGCAACGGATCCGATTCGAAACTGACCACCAAGTTTGCCGTGTAGTAGTACGGCTGGAGTGGGCCCGGCGGGTCCGGCTCGATCCAGGAATGGTGGGTCTGCCGGGCCCCCGCCTTGTGTCCAGCGGAGAGCTCGTGCTGCGGCAGCGCGGCGACGGCCGCCGCCGCGGCGCTCGGACTGTCGAAGAACAGAATCGAGTACCCATAATTGTCGTCGCCGCCGCCGTTGCACTCCCACATGCGTTGCCACGGACTCGACTTCAGCTGTTCGAACTTCAGCCGGTAGACATCGCTGGGTTCGTAGGCGAAGCAGGTGCCGGACCCGTACGCGTCACCGAACTCCCCGGAACCCTGCGGCACCAGCCCGGGGAACGCGGCTCGGCTCGTCGTCAGCGGATCCGCCGGCGGCTCCGGTGACGTCGGCAGCGCCGACTCCGGGGCAGCCGTGTCCGCGCCGGAACCCGAGCTTCCGCCGACGACCATGAACAAGGCGGCGGCCACGGCCACGACAGCCACCACGCCCACCACGATCCAGACGGCCGGATTGGATCCGCGCGGCGGTCCCGGCATCGGCGGCGGCGCACCGTAATTCGGGCCGGGCGGATAACCCTGAGGTGCACCGTACTGCGGGCCGGGCGGTGGATAAGTCACGAGTTTCCTTACTGCTGAGGCTTTCCCAGATCCTGAGCCCAGGCGACGATGTCCGCCCCGGGTGCGATACCGCTGCCCTGGTTGTCGAAAGGCCCGTAGGAGGCGACCACCAGCAACAGGATCATCAGGGTCAGGAGGGCGAGCAAAGCGATGACGAGCCAGCCGACGAGGCTGGACGTGCGCCGGGGTGGCGGCGACATCGGGTGCGGCACACCGTAGTTCGGCGGCGGCGGGGGCGCGGCGGGCAGTGGCGGCACCGGCAAGGGTGCGGGCTGGGGAGCGCCCTGGTAGACCGGATAGCCCGGCATGAAGGGCGGATTGAGGGGGCCGGTCACGGTGGGCGCGACTTGCTGGACCGGGGCCTTCAAGGCTTTCTTTGCCGCGGCGGCGAATTCGGCGCACGAGCCGAACCGCTGGTCCGGCAGCTTGGCCATCGCGACCGCCAGTACCTGGTCCAGCGCCGGGTTCAGGCCCGGTCTTCGCACGCAGACGGGGACCGGGGCCATTTGCAGGTGGCCGCGGATGATGTCGGCGGGGTTGTCGGCGTCGAACGGGCCGATGCCGGTGAGCAGCCAATACAGCGCGCAGCCCAGGGAATACTGGTCCGAGCGGTGGTCCAGCGGACGGCCGGTCATCTGCTCCGGGGAGGCGTAGGCGAGGGTGGCGGTGAACATGCCCGCCTGCGTCAGATGCGTGGAATCCTCACGCAGCCGGGCGATTCCGAAATCGGTGAGGAACACGCGTTCCCCGTGGCCGCCACCGGCTTTGGCCAGCATGATGTTGGCCGGTTTCACGTCGCGGTGCAGCACGCCCATGCCGTGCGCGTAATCCAGTGCGCCCGCCACGCCTTCGATGATCTGCACGGCGCGTTCGGGCGGCAGCGTCATGGGGTGCACGGTCGCCGCGTCCACCCCGTCGACGTACTGCATGGCGATCCACAGCTGCTCGTCCTCGGAGCCGCGGTCGTAGACGGCCACGATGTTCGGGTGGTCCAGATGGGCCGCCAGATCGGCCTCACGTTCGAACCGGGCCCGTACTTCCGCGTCGGTGAACAAGTCTCGGTTCAGCAGCTTCAGCGCGGTCTGCCGGGGTAGGCGCGGATGCCTGGCCAGGTACACCGAACCCATGCCACCCTGCCCGAGCTGGCGTTCCACGGTGTAGCCGGCGAACACGTCACCGCTGTTCAGCAACGCGACCCCCTTCCGGTCAAGACAGAAAGTCAGCCTACAAGGCGACTGCCCAGCTCCTGATTTCGAATTCCGCCCGAATATCAGCGAAACTGTTCTTACCGCCCGGTGGCAACCGGGCGGGGTGCGCAGTAGTTTGCATCACCAGGTCATGATCATGCCGTGGTGGTGGGGAGGACACGGTAGTGAAGTCTGCTCGATCGATGCCCGCGAGCCGGATGGCGGTGCGGGGTATCGCCGTCGCGGCCGCGGCACTCGCTCTGACGTCCTGCGGCCTGATGCCCGAACACAAGATGGAAGCCGCGCCCGCGAAGGTCGTGCTGCCCACCGACGGGATGTGGCGGTCGGCCTGGTCGGCCGCCCGCTCCGAATCGCTGACCGCCGAATTCGCGCTGCTGCAACCGGATTTGGGTGGCCGGGTCGGCCTGGCGATCATGCCGGTCGGCGGCGGCAAGATGACCGTGCTCGGCGATTGGACCACCGGCATCGCCTGGTCCACCATCAAAGTGCCGCTCGCCATCGCCGCACTGCGCCACGACCCCGAAGGCGTGCTCAGCGATGTCGAAGCCGCCATCACCTGGTCGGACAACGGTGCGGCGGACGCCCTTTGGGCGTCGCTGGGCGCCGGAGCGGAAGCGGCCAAGGCGGTCCAGCAGGTGCTCGACGAAGCCGGCGCCGACGACACCGACCTCGCCGCACCGCACACCCAGCTGGACCTGTCGGCCTTCGGCGCCACCGAATGGACGCTCACCGATCAGGTGAAGTTCGCCTCGAAGCTGCCCTGCCTGGCCCAGACCGACACGGTCACCAAGCTGATGGGTGAGATCACCCCCGAACAGGGCTGGGGGCTGGGCAAACTCGACGACGTGGAGTTCAAGGGCGGCTGGGGTCCCGACGACGAAACCGGCATCTACACCGTGCGCCAGTTCGGGCTGGTGCCGACCAAGTCCGGTCAGGTCGCCATCGCCGTTGCGGCGCAGGCCGATTCGGGCACCTACGACGACTCGACAGCGCTGCTGGACACCCTCGCCGATCTGCTCGACCGGCATCTGGGTGAGCTGCGCGGAGGCAAGTGCCCGAAATGATAGTGCCGCCTCGGTGCGGAGTAGCAGGCGGGCTCAGCCCGGCGTGACCAGCCCGGATTCGTAGGCGAGCACCACCGCCTGCGCCCGATCCCGCAGGTCCAGCTTCGAGAAGACCTTGGAGACATGCGTTTTCACGGTCTGCTCGGCCACGAACAGGGCCTCGGCGATCTCGGTGTTGGACATGCCTTTGGCGATCAGCTCCAGCACCTCACGCTCGCGCGGCGTCAATGAGGCAAGGGCGGGAGTGGGTTTCGCGCGCGTGTGGTTGCGCCGGCTGGTGACGTCGGCGATCAGGCGGCGTGTGACGGTCGGCGCGAGCAGCGCCTGCCCCTCCGCGACCACTCGCACCGCGCGCACCAATTCCTCGGCGGGCGCGTCCTTGAGCAGGAATCCGCTCGCGCCCAAACTCAGCGCCTCGTAGACGTAGTCATCGATGTCGAAGGTGGTGAGCATCAGCACCCGCACCGGCGGATCGAATCCGGCCGCCAGGATCGCGCGCGCCGCGTCGAGCCCGTTCATCTCGGGCATCCGCACATCCATCAGCACCACGTCCGGGCGCAGCCGCTTGGCCTCCGCCACCGCGGCCTTCCCGTCCGGCGCGTCCCCGATCACGCTGATATCGGGTTGCGCGGCGAGCAGGGCGCCGAATCCCTGGCGAACCATCGCCTGGTCGTCGGCGATCAAAACCGTTATAGCCACACGCTCACCTTAGCCGCGCACCCGCCCGAGTCGTCCCCGCGTGTACGGCGCACGCGGGGACGACAGCGGCCTAGCTCACCGGGGGCGCGTCCACCGCGAGATCAGGGGTGTTCAGCAGTGCCGGGCTCAACGGCAGGCGGGCCTCGACTTGGTAGCCGCCGTCGGGGCGCGGGCCCGCGAGCAGTTCGCCGCCGGCGGCCAGCGCGCGGGCCTGCATACCCGCGATGCCGTGGCCGCCATTGCTGCTCGGGCGGGCCGGGGTGGTGCCGGGGCCGTTGCCGACCCGCAGCATCAGGTCCGAGCCGCTGCTCAGCTCGACTCGCACCGGTGCGCCCGGCGCATGCCGAGAGGCGTTGGACAGCGATTCCTGCGCGATCCGGTACAGCGCCAGCCCGGTGGTTTCCGGGACCACGCTGAGGTCGCCCTCGACCGTCCAGTCGATGTCGACGCCCGCTCGGCGGGCGCCCTCGAACAGGGTGAGCAGGTCGGCGGCCTTGGGCTGCGGTGCGGTTTCGGGCAGCTGACCGTCGCTGCGCAGCACGCCGAGCATGCCGCGGATCTCGTTCAGCGCCTCGCGCGCGGTCGCGCCGATGGACTCGAATTCCGCGCGGGCGGCCGGGGTCACACCCTCGACCCGGTACGGCGCGGTCTGTGCCTGCACCACCACCAGCGACATGTGGTGCGCGACCACGTCGTGCAGATCGCGGGCGATGCGGGCCTTCTCCTCGAGGATCGTGCGGCGGGCCCGCTCCAGTTCGTTGGCTTCCTCCTGCCGCAGCAACTGCGTCCGGGAGGCGACCAGCCAGCGGACCAGCAGACCCACCAGCACCACCGCGGCCAGCCCGATCGGCCAGCCCCACGCCGCGCCCGCGCCGGAGCCCGGCATGGTGGTGGCGAACAGCAGCGCGGTTCCCGCCCACGCCACCGCGACCAACTGCGTCGGCGCCCGCAGCCCCACCGCGAACAGCAGGATGAGCAGTGACAAGAGGTGCACCACCTGGAACGGCATGTCGTTGCCGGGCTGATGCGGGATCGCCAACGCGATGAGCAGCGCCGAACCCGCGGAAATCGCCCAGCCGAGCGCCGGATTCACCCGCACGAACAGCACCGGGAAGGCGGCCAGCGCGGCCACGCCCGGCTGGGCCGCGGCCGGGACCACATGGGTGAGGTGCAGCGTCGGCCACGCGATCGTATAGAAGATCAGTGCCACGACCACGCTGCCGATGTCGAACAACAGGCGCGGGGGCAAGGTCTTCGTCCGGGCACGGATTTGCTGCTTCATACCTAAGACAGTAGAAACCCGCGGCCTGGATCGCGTCATACCGTCGGGTGAACCCCGACCCCGTACCCCGGTGCGAGACCTACGGACCGCTCCCCCGCAGGCACGGCACCCGAAACCGCACTTCGGCGTGAGGTGGGCGGGCGGAGCCGATTTCTAGCGTTACCGATCATGAGCTTCCCGACCACCGCACGGCAGGCCGGCGCCGACACAGCGGCCGAGCAGAACTCCCCCGCGAACCCCCGCCGCACCACCCTGGAGCGGTGCGCCGCGGTGACCGCCGTCGCCCTGACCACGATGGCGGCGACCGTCGCCTTCGCCCCGATGAGCCACGCGGCGGCCGCGACCGAACAGCGCGTCGAAAACGCCTCGGCGGCAGCGGCAGTCGTGGATCTCACGGCCGGCGGACCCGGTTCGGCCGACCAGCTCCCGTCCGATTTCGCGACTGTCCTCGGCTACCAGCCCGGCACCGAGCGCGGCCTCCTGGTCAACCCGAGCGGCGGCTGCTCCTCCCCCGTCCCGCTGCCTGCGGAATTCGAACTCGCCTGCCGGGCCCACGATCTCGGCTACGACCTGCTTCGCTACGCCGACCACCGCGGTGAAGCCCTCGGCCCCTGGGCCCGACAGGCGATCGACACCACCCTCGACCGCCGCATGCAGGAAAGCTGCACCACCCGCGGCACCGCGATCGGCCGCGCGGAGTGCTTCACCATGGCCGACGTCGCCGACGCCTTCGTCGACCTGAACTCCCGCCGCCAGGACTACGGCGCGCCGGTCACCGAATCCGGGCTCAACAGCTGGCATTTCGGAATCTTCGCGCTGGCGGGGCTGGGCATCACCGCCCTCCTCGCGCTGGCACGCAGCCTGTTCGGCGGACGGCCGCGCACCCAGCGGCTCACCCCCGTCGTCGTCGCTGGGGCGCCCGCATGATCAGGACCCCGCAACCCCGCCAGGACTCGGCATCATCCGCCCCCGCCAGCGGTAGCCGCCGGACAGCTGTATCCCGGCTCCATCCAGACCTTCACGTCGGACGCCCTTGCCGTGCCACGGCCGCTGCCTGGGTCCCGGACAAAGCACGCCGGGCCGGGCAGTGCCTGGCGGGACTGAGCGAGACCTTGCCAAGACGACAGGGCGAGACCCTGCCGGTCGAAGTGCCGCACCCGATTTCGCTGGCCTACAGCACCTTCCAGGAGAGTTCGCGATGACGACCACCCTCGAACGACCTGATTCCGGCCGGGAGGACACGGAGCCCGTCACACTGATGCGCAAGGGTGGAGAAGCACCGATACGCATGCGTGGAGGAACGGAAGTCTCGCGGCGGATCCGGAGGACTGCACGGCGGGTGTTGACCGGGTCGCCGCGGATCGGGACCACCTCGGCGATCGGCATCGGCGCGCTGGTTTCGCTGGCACCGGGGTTGCTGCCGAGGACGCCTGGGGCACAGGCCATCTTGACCGCACTGCTGATTGTGATCGTGTTGGCTGTGGCGGGTGCGCTGCGTATGGTGCTGCGGCGCTGGCAGTTCGATATCAACACGCGGTTTCCGGGTGTGCGTCGTCCGCTGTTCGCGATCAGTGCGCTCCTGATTGTGGGTGCAGCGGCGCAGGCTGGGCATTGGCAGAACTCGCTGCGGGCCGCGATGGGGACGCCGCCGATCGGAGCGGACTACTGGCTGCGGTGCGCGCTCGGTGCGGCGGCGCTGGTGGCGGTGTGTGCGGGCATCGCGCGTGGATTCCGCTGGGTCCTGCGGCGATTGGGATTGGCGCGCAGTGTCGCGCTGACCGTGGTGGCCGCGGCGGCTGGGTATCTGGTGCTGGTGCCGAGTTTCGTCGGGTGGCGGCAGAGCACGTATGCCGCGGCGAATCATCTGATGGATCCGGCTCTGGTGCAGCCGGTTTCGTTCACGCGGTCCGGGAGTACCGAGTCGGTGGTCAGCTGGGGTTCACTCGGGGCGGAGGGGCGCAAGTTCGTTACCGGTCAGGCCGAGGGGCCGGTCCGGGTGTACGTCGGGGTCGAGTCGGCGCCTGATCTGGATGCTCGGGTGGCGCTGGCGATCCGGGAACTGGAGCGGTCCGGCGGGTTCGCCCGGTCGAACGTCGTTGTCGCGGTGCCGACCGGATCGGGGTGGATCGATGCGAATGCGATGCGCGGTTTCGCGCAGCGGTTCGGAGACGATGCGGCGGTCGTCGGACTGCAATACTCCTACGCGCCGAGCTGGGTGACCTTCCTCTTCGGTCGCGACGACGCGCTCGCCGCGGCCCGCGCGCTGTTCACCGCCGTGGAGCGGCGCAGCGCCGAGCTCGGCGGGCACCGCAAGTTGTTCATCTACGGGCAGAGCCTCGGCGCGTACGGCGGCAGCTCGATTTTCGCCGACGACGCCGATCAAGACCGGCGCACCTGCGCCGCCTTGTGGGCAGGGCCACCGGCCGGGCAGGTGTACCGCGCGGGCGCGACAGTGCTGGCCAACAGCTCCGACCCGGTCGTGCATTGGTCGCCGGCGCTGCTGTGGCGCGCCCCGGATCTGTCGGCGACGCGCGTGGACGCCCCGGTCCCGCGGTGGCTTCCGGTGGCGAGCTTCGTCCAGACCACCGCCGACCTGCTCGCGGCCCTCGACGCGCCCGCCGGGCACGGGCACCGCTACGGCGCCGACCAGGGCACCGCCCTCGGGACCTGCTGACCGTTGACGCATCCTGAAACGTGTTCTAGTTTTCTCGCATGGGACTGACCATCGACGCCACTGTCTATATCGACGCCCCCGCCGACGTGGTGTGGCAGGTGCTCACGGACTTCGCGCACTACGGCGACTGGAACCCCTTCTGCCTGGAGGCGAAGACCAGCCTGGTCCCCGGCGAACCGATCGACATGCTCGTCCAGCTCGGCCCCAAGCGCCTGCGCCAGCGCGAGTACATGCGCAGCCACACCCCCGGCCGCGAATTCAGCTACACCATGAAGCCGGTCCCACTCGGCACCCTGCACAGCGCCCGCACCCACACCGTCACCGCCGTGACCCCTGAACGCACCCGCTACGAATCCCATTTCGAGCTCAACGGCTGGCTCAACCCAGTCGTGCGCGCCGTCCTCGGCAAACACCTGCGCGACGGCTTCGAGGGCATGACCGCCGCGGTCCAACGCCAAGCCGAATCGCTGCACGCCCGCTGATTCGCGAGTGCCGAGTGACACCGGTTGCCGAGGGACGTCAGGCGCGAAGCCGGTGCCGGCGGAAGCGTCAGGCGCGCAGGGCGGTGAGGGCGGCGTCGAGGGCGGCGTCGGCGTAGGCCTCGTCGAGGCCGCCGAGGCCGAGGGACCAGCGGCTCTGGATCGGGCCGAGGAGGAGGTCCAGTGCCAGTTCCAGGTTCAGGTCTGGGCGGAGTTCTCCGGATTCGATTGCGGCGGTGAGGCGTTCGGCGATGGCGGCGCGTTGTGGCCGGAGTAGCCGTTCGCGATAGAGCGCGCCGAGTGCGGGGTCGTGCTGGATTTCGATGTAGATCGCACGCAGGAACGCTTCGAAACCGGGGTCGGTGAGCGCGGCGACTGATCCGCGCATCAGCTCGACCAGGTCGGCGCGGATATCGCCGGTGTTCGGCAGCGCCAATCCTTCTGGGCCGGAGTCGAGTTCGAGCATGGCGTCGAAAACTACCGCGCCTTTGGACGGCCACCATCGATAGATCGTCTGCTTGCCGACGCCGGCGCGGGCCGCGATCGCCTCGACGGTGAGTTTCGCGTAGGGCAGTTCGTGGATCAGTTCAGTCGCGGCAGTCAAGATCGCGGCGCGGGCGCGTTCGCTGCGACGGGCTGCGCTGGGCGTTGCGGGCATGCCGCCACAGTACGCGAGAACGAGACGGCACGTCTCGTCTTGACAAGATTCGATCCGGTTGGCATTCTTGGCAGCGTTCCAACGAGACGGACCGTCTCGCGACGAGAGGAGTGACCATGACCCGCACCTGGTTCATCACCGGAGCCAACCGAGGCCTCGGCCGCGCATTCACCACCGCTGCCCTCGCCCAGGGCGACCGGGTCGTCGCGACCGCTCGCGACCCCAAGACCATGGACGATCTCCAGCACGAGCGGCTCACCGTGCTGCCGTTGGACGTCCGCGACCGGGCCACCGTAATCGACACGGTGAACGCCGCTTTCGACAAGGTGGGCACCATCGACGTGCTCGTCAACAACGCGGGCTACGGCCTGGTCGGCGCCGTCGAGGAGCTCACCGAGGCCGAGATCCGCGACCAGATGGACACCAACTTCTATGGCGCCCTCTGGGTTTCCCAGGCGGCGGTGCCACATCTGCGGGCCCAGGGCTCCGGTCACATCGTGCAGATCTCGACGGTCGGCGCGGTCGGCAGCCTGCCGCTGTTCAGCCTGTACAACGCCAGCAAGTGGGCGCTGGAAGGCTTCAGCGCCTCGCTCGCCGACGAACTGCGGCCGTTCGGCATCCATGTCACCCTCGCCCAGATGGGCGGGTTCGACACGGACTGGGCCAAGTCGAGCATGAAGTTCGGCACCGAGCTCCCCGCCTACACCGCGCAGCGCGAAGCCCTCTTCGGCATGCCGGACTACTGGGGCTCGCTCGTGCAAGCCGACTCCACCCCAGCCGAGCCCGCCGGAGCCGACTCCACCGCAGCCGACTCTGCCGCCGAGTCCACCGAACCGGGACCGGAGGTCGCCGCCGCGGCCATCCTCGAACTGGTCGCGATGTCCAATCCCCCGGTCCGCAAGGTCGTGGGCCCCGGCGCGCACCAGATGGTCACCATGGCACTGGACGCCCGCCGTCTGGACTACCAGACCGATCCCGAATTCACCTGGCCCGCATAGCGGAACGGGGTGGAACCGGCCTCCGGTTCCACCCCGTCACCGCCTGCTGTCAGTTGATCGGGCCGCGTGCCGCTTCGTACGCCGCGCCGACACGGTACAGGCGATCGTCGGCCAGCGCGGGCGCCATGATCTGGAACCCGACCGGCATTCCGTCGTCCTTGCTCAGCCCCGACGGCACCGACATCGCCGGATGCCCGGCCAGGTTGGTGGGCAGGGTGCACAGGTCCGACAGGTACATGGCCAGCGGATCGTCGACCTTCTCGCCCAGCTTCCACGGGGTGAACGGACTGGTCGGCGAGACCAGCACGTCGACCTGCTCGTAGGCCTGGTCGAAATCGCGGGTGATCAGCGTGCGCACCTTCAGGGCCTGGCCGTAGTACTCGTCGTAGTACCCGGCGGAAAGCGCGTAGGTGCCGAGCATGATGCGGCGCTTGACTTCCGGGCCGAAACCGGCGGCGCGAGTAGCCGCCATCACCTGGTCCGCGCTGTGCTTGCCATCGTCCTCGACGCGCAGGCCGTAGCGCATCGCGTCGAAGCGAGCCAGGTTCGACGACACCTCGGAGGGCATCACCAGGTAGTACGCCGACAGCGCGTATTCGAAGTTCGGGCAGGACACTTCGACGACCTCGGCGCCGAGCTCCTTCAGCACCGCGACCGCGGCGTCGAAGGACTCGAGCACGCCCGGCTGGTAGCTGTCGGAGTGCAGTTCCTTGACCACGCCGACCTTGAGCCCGCGCAGATCGCCCTCGGCGCCCGCGCGCGCGGCGGCGACCACCGGCGGCACCGGCGCCTTGCGCGAGGTGGAGTCGCGCGGGTCGTGCCCGGCGATGACCTCGTGCAGCAGCGCGGTGTCGAGCACGGTGCGGCCACACGGACCGCCCTGATCCAGCGAGGACGCGCACGCGACCAGGCCGTACCGGGAGACCGTGCCGTAGGTGGGCTTGGTGCCGACGGTCGCGGTGACCGCGGCGGGCTGGCGGATCGAGCCGCCGGTGTCGGTGCCGATGGCCAGCGGCGCCTGGTGCGCGGCCAGCGCCGCCGCCGAACCACCGCCGGAGCCGCCCGGGATGCGGGTGGTGTCCCACGGGTTACGGGTCGGGCCGTAGGCCGAGTTCTCGGTGGAGGAGCCCATGGCGAACTCGTCCATATTGGTCTTGCCGAGGATCGGGATGCCGGCCTCGCGCAGTCGCGTGGTGACGGTCGCGTCGTAGGGCGAGACCCAGCCCTCGAGGATCTTCGAGGCGCAGGTGGTGGGCATGTCCGTGGTGGTGAACACGTCCTTGAGCGCCAGCGGGACACCGGCGAGCGCGGAGGCGGGCGCCTTGCCCGCGGCAAGATCGGCGTCGACCCGGGCCGCCGCTTCGAGTGCCCGGTCCCCGGCGACATGCAGGAAAGCGTGGATCTCACCGTCGGATTCGGCGATGCGATCCAGATGCGCCTGTGTCACCTCGACGGAGGTGATCTCGCGAGCGTGGATCTGCTCGGCGAGTTCCGCCGCGGTGCGCGTGGTCAGGTCGCTCATTCGCCCTCTCCCAAGATCTGCGGAACCATGAACCGCTGTTCCTCCACCGCGGGCGCGCCCGAGAGCGCTTCCCCGGGAGTCAGGCTCGGCCGGACCTCATCGGGCCGGGTCACGTTCGTGGCCGGATTCGGCGACGAGGTGGGCGGGACGTCGGCGGCGGCGACCTCGTTGATGGTCCGTACGTGACTCAGGATCGAATCCAGCTGACCGGCGAACTGATCCAGTTCGGCATCGGACAGCGCGAGCCGGGACAGCCGGGCGAGGTGAGCTACCTCGTCGCGGGAGATGGCGGGCACCGCAGGACCCCTTTCGGCATGGTGAGCATGATGAATCGGCCAGACGGTAGCCTACCGACCCGCCGGGATGCGCCGCCCACCGCAGCCCGGCCGGGAGCGACACACCCACACCGCCTAACGTGACACGCCGCCGCGCCGCCAAAACGCCGCGTGGCGTTGGTCACTGGCGGCTGTTCGACTCGATAACCGTCGCCCAGGGGTGTAAGTATTGCCAGACCCGGGTAACCGAACACCAGGCTCGGCCGGCCCAGAGGAAAGGAACGCGCGTGTCTTATCTGCTCCGCGTGCAACTTCCGGATCGCCCGGGAAGCCTCGGCTCCCTGGCACTCGCCCTGGGTTCGGTGGGTGCCGACATCCTCTCCCTCGACGTCGTCGAGCGCGGAGCGGGCTTCGCGATCGACGATCTCGTCGTGGAGGTGCCGCCCGGCGCGCTGCCCGACACCCTCATCACCGCCGCCGAATCCATCGGTGACGTGCATGTCGATTCGATCCGCCCGTACTCGGGCGTGCTGGACACCCATCGCGAACTCGAACTGATCGATCAGGTCGCCAGTGCGCGCGACGACCGGATGCAGGTGCTCGTCGACGGCGCTCCGCGCGTGCTGCGCGTCGGCTGGTCCACCATCCTCGACATGGGCCCGCAGGGCGCCTACCGGGTGGTCGGCAGCCAGAGCGCGCCGCAGACGCAGGCGGCCTCCGCGCCGTGGATGCCGCTGGAGAAGCCCGCCGTGCTCGATCCCGAGGCCGAATGGGTGCCGCAGATCTGGCGCGATATGGACACCAAACTCGCGGCCGCGCCGCTCGGCAATACCGGCAAGGTCCTGATGCTCGGCCGTCCGGGCGGGCCGGATTTCCGGCCGTCGGAGATCGCTCGGCTCGGCTATCTGGCCGGGATCATCGCCACCGTGCTCGGCTGAATCAGGTCGCCGCTCAGCGCAGTTGACGCCGGAGCACGCGTAGTTGCTCACCCGAGGTGGTGAGCCAGTCGCGTTCGGGAACCGGCACGAAACCGAATCTGTCGTACAGACGGCGGGCGTCGACCATGGCGGGCATGGTGGTGATCGCGACCGCTCCGAAGGATTCCGCGGCGGCGATCTCGAGCACCGCCTCGATCAAGGCCGTGCCCGCGCCGAGGCCGCGCGCCTTCTTCGACACCGCCAGCATCCGGAACTCGAGCTCACCCGGCCGGGCGATCTCGGCGTAGGGGGTGCCGGGCCGGGCGACGGTGAGCGAGCCGACGACTCGATCCTCGTGCGTCGCCACCAGAATCTGCGCCGCGGCCGCGCGCTTGGGCGTATCGCCCAGTTCGGCGACGTACAGGCTATCGGCCTGGACGTACCCTTCGCCCACATAGACCTCGACGGTCAGCTCGCCGATCGCGTCGAATTCATCCGGTTTCGCCGTCCGGATGACGACCGCGGAGTCGTTTGCACCCATACCTGGCATCCTGCCAGCAGCGGCAACCGCACTGGACGCGCGGCTACCCCCACAGCGATCGGGCGCCGGGGTGCACCGGCTGCCAGCGGTCCGGCTTTCCGGCCGGGTAGACGACCGGGATGAACTCGCCGACCGTGGGCCACTGCTGCACATCCCACACCCAGCGGCCGTAGACGACCGTCTCCGAGACGGAGGGGCCGCTCAGATTGCCGGTGATGGTGACGAAATCCTCGGTGCCCTCCAGCGGGCGCGGGCTGATCCCGGTGACGTAGACCGAGCCGCTTTCCGGCTGCGCGATCCGCGAGGCCCCGCGCCGGCGCAGCAACGGCACCACCAGGGCGGCCAGGGCGACCACCATGACCACGAGGAAAACGAACTGCAGCATGCCATTCATCCTAGTCAGCGCGGCTAGAGCGCGGCGAGCTCGCTGGTGCCGCGCTCGGTGCGGCGGACCTGCCAGACCGCGGTGCGGGTGCGCTGCGAGCGGCCGTTGCCGCGCTCGATCAGCGCTCGATTGCCGGTGGTGTAGATCAGCTGTGCGCCGCGGGAATTGGTTTCGGGGTTCTGGAAGAGCTGGATCAGGCGGTCGGTCTGCTCGGCGGGCAGGTGCGCGCCCAGGTCGTCGACTGCGAGGACGCGGCCCGCGTCGAGCGCGTCCAGCATGGTCGGGAGCAGCCGGAGCAGTGCCAGCGTGGCGGCGGATTCGTCGGTGATGTCGAACGGGGTCTCGATGCCCTCGTGCACCAGGTTCAGGCCCGCGCCGCGGCGGTCGACCATCCGGGAGTAGAGCGCGTCGCGCGCGGCCCGCAGGTTGGTGAGCTCGCGGTCCAGCATCAAGGCGGTGATCCCGTTGGCCCGCAAAAGATTCTCGGCGTGACCGGGCGAGGTGGCGCAGAGGTCGACCTGTTCGGCGGTCGCGGCGATGTCGGCGTCCAGCTCGCGCAGATAGTCGGCGTACAGCGGATCGTGTTCGGCGACAAGCAGATCCGTGATGCCCAGGTCCGCGGTGCGAAGCAACAGCAGCAGCCGCGCGGCGTTCTCGGCGGAGCGGGAGACGTGCCCGCCCAGCCGATGCGCCACCCGCTCCGGCTCCGGCGCGCCGAGCTGCACCTCCAGCAGCGAGGAGAACCACCGGTAGGCGGGCACCAGCGCCTCGGCGTACATCTGCCCGGCCAGGCTGAGCAGCAGCGCGTTCGGGCGGACCAGCGGCACCAGCGCGGCGATCCCGTACCGCGCCGCCTCGAACATCGGCCCGACCTTGATCTGATCCCCGGTGCGCTCGAACACGATCCGCTTCCGGTTGCGCGGATGGGTATGCAACCACTCCGCGGTGACATCCGCGTTGTCCAGCCGGAATCCGTAGGTATACGGCACCCCTTCGGCCACGAACGACGCGACGAATTCCGTTGCCCGCTCCGGAAACCCGAGATGCGGCGCTCGCACCGGCCCGGCATAGGGATCCCAGCCCGTCACCGAATGCAGCACGGCGTCCCGCATCTGCCCCAGCGCCCCGAGCAGGCTGGACTTCCCCGCCGCAGTCGCACCGTGCACCGCGGTCACCGGCACCGCCACCGGCCCGCTCCCCCGATACAGCCGCAGTTCCTGCCGGTCGGCCAGCGACCGATGATTCTCCACCTGAAAGCTCCGCAACACGCTGCCATCCTTGCCTGCCCGCCGCGAGGATGCGACATCAAGGCCCGCGCCGGCCGCGACCGAAGTCCGGACAAGCTGGGCAAGTCGCACTAGCATGCTGGGCGCAGTAGTTGCCGTGTGCGATGCGGTGCGAAAAGTTTCGAGCGGGTAGGTAACGATGGAAATTTCAGTACGGCGGGTGGCACTTCGGAGCGCGGTGATCGCCGCGATGGGGCTCGGATCGGTCGTTTTCGTGCCGGAGGCGGTGGCCGGGGCCCCGTGTCCGGATGGCACCGCGCGGATCTTCTTCGAGGGCGGGGACAATCACTGCCAGGCCGGGTCGGCGAATTTCTCGTCGCCGCGGTGGGTGTCCAAGGTGTGTTCGGTGGGGCAGGTCAAGGTGACCGTGCGCGCCGAGTACGACGGGTACATGGCCAGGCCGCTGATCCGTGAGCTCGATCCGGGGCATTGCACGCAGGTTCCGCTGCCAGCGCAGAAGTCCGCGTCGGTGGTGCTGACGCCGGTCTAGTAGCCGGTCAGCGCAGCAGGAGTGCGCTGTCGCCGAATTCGTGCCAGAGATAGCCGGTGTCCAAGGCCGCCGCGTAGGCGTCGCACACCACCCCCGCGCCCGCTACTGCCACCAGTAGGTCCAGGTGCGAAGCGCCCGGCGCGTGCCAGCCGGTGATCAAGCCGTCGACGACGCGGGCCGGATTACTCGCGCCCAGGACGAGTTCCGTCCAGCCTTGCGCGGGTCGCACGTGACCGGCCGGATCCCTGGCGGATTCCAGCGCGCGCGTCACCGTGGTGCCGACCGCGATCACGCGACCGCCGGCGGCTTTCGTGCCGTTCACGAGACGGGCGGTGGCGGCGGGGACCGCGAAGCGTTCCGGGCTCGGCGGTTCGCCGGTCTCCGGTGAGGACACTCCGGTGTGCAGGGTGACCGGTGCGACGCCGACGCCGGAGGTGAGCAGATCGAGCACCAGCCGATCGGTGAACGGTCTTGCGGCACTGGGCATTTCCGCGCTTCCGGGGATGCGACCGAAGGCGGTCGTGTAGTACGAGGCCGACCAGCGTTGCGGCACATACGAGTAGGTGATCGGGTACCCGTGCGCCCGCATCAGCTGATGCGGGTCGACGGTCGGCTCGGTAATCCACAAACGCCGAGCCGGTGGCAACCAGGGTTCGAGCAGGGTGGCCCGAGCACCGCCGGGCAACCGCAGCGTCGCGCCCGCCGCGAGATCCGCGGCCGGGAACGGAATCCGTTCCGGCGAGCGCACTTCCACCACCCACCGGCCGTCGTCCAGCCAGGTCGAGAAGTGCACGGCGACCGGCCGCCCACCGAGTGACCCGTCCACCGCGGCGGTCATCGTCGCCGAATTGTTCACCACCACAAGGTCACCGGGCCGCAGGTGCTGCGGGAGCTCGTTGAACCGTGCGTGCGTCAACCCGTCCTGCGCCACCAGCAGCCGCACCTCGTCGCGGGCGAGGCCTCGCGCTTCCGGCGGTTGCGTCGCGTTCCGCTCCGGCGGCAGCACAAAGTCTCGTTCGGCCACCGCGATGGTCATCGGACCACCTCGGTGAAATCGGCGCTTGTGTAGCGGGCGCTCTTAGGACGCTGCTCGATCAGACGGAGCAGCGCGGGCACCACGGTCTCCGGCGTCGGACGGTCGGAGATGTCCTCGCCGGGGAACGCGGCTTGATGCATGTCGGTGCGCATGTCACCGGGATCGAAGGCGTAGATCGACAGATCCGGATGCTCGGCGGCCAGGATCGCGGTCAGCTGGTCGAGCGCCGCCTTGGACGAGCCGTAACCGCCCCAGCCCGGATAGGGCTCGACGCCCGCATCGGAGCTGATGTTCACCGCGACGCCACCGGCGGCCCGCAGCAGCGGCAGCGCGAACCGTAGAACTGCCAGCGGCGCAACGACATTGGTGCGATAGACCTGCTCCAGCAGGTCGAGCGGATACTCGGCGAGCGGCGGCAGTGGGCTCGCCCCCAGCGAACTCGCGTTGTTCACCACGAGATCGAGCTGCCCGAGCGCTCCGGTGACTTCGGCCAGACGTTTCCGATGCACCGGATCCGCTACATCACCGGCCACGGTCAGAAACGCCGAACCCAGCTCCGCTCCGGCCGCCGCGAGCCGATCCTCCCGGCGACCGGTGCCGACCACCCGCCATCCACGACGAACGAGTTCCCGGCTGAGCGCCAGCCCCAATCCCGCGGACGCACCGGTGACCAGAGCATTGCGATGATGAACCATGGTGACCTCCTCTGTAAGTCACCCACCATCGTGGTACCTGAACAATAGTTCAGGTCAAGGACCGTTCGTGCTGCGGGCGTGCCGCGCGCCGGACGCGCCCCCAGGGTTTGGCGACACTGAGAACAGTGGCGATGGCGAGGGCGGTCAGCGATACCGCGGGCGGGAAGACTAGGTCCGAGACCACAGCCGGATCGGCGGTGCCGGTCAGCAATTCCCGTCCATAGCGTCCGACCCCGGGCATTCCGGGACGGAGTGCCTCCAGGATCAGCAGGCACAACACCACGTTGAGAACCAGCTTGACCAGCACCCACCAATAGCGGATCAGACCCCACTTGGTGCCTAGCCCCAGCAGCAGACCCGTCGCCAGGCATACCAGCCCGGAGACCAGCATCGGCCACACCACGAACGCCCCGAGCGCCTGGTAGGCAAGGCTTCTGGTCTCCAGATCGGAACCGAAGCGGCCGACCACGACCAGCACGGCGACGAGGACATCGATGCCGATCCAGGCACCCGCGGCGACGATGTGAACGATGAGCGTTGCCTGCCGCGCGCGGCGGTTCAATTTCCACATGCGTCCCAGCCTCGCGCCACCGGGGACGCGGCGAATCCGGCTGGCGGCGACGGCCCGCCTACGCTCCTAGGCGTAGGCTACGCGCTTGCCGAGGTTGATGAAGAACAGGACCAACCCCACCGTCAGGACGATGTGCCCGAGCCCGGCGAACGCCGCTGTGGCAGAAGCGGTTTCGCTGCCGAGCACCTGGTTGATGCCCTGCACGATCAGGATGGTGACGGTCAGCGTCACACCCGCGTTGTACACCCAGAAGGACCACTCGAACAGCCTGCTCACCGTGAGCCGGAACGACTTCTCCAGCACCAGCAGAATCAGATGGAACAGCATGCCGAGAGCGAGCAGGTGTGTGTGCACGATCGACAGCCGGGTCTCGCCGGTGAAGTCGTTCAGCACCGTGAACTCACGGTAGAACAGCCCGCTGATCAGCCCCACGATCATGTAGGTGTGCGCGGCGTAATAGATCTTTCGCATCGCCGCCGCCTCAGACCGCGAACAGCAGTGCCGCGCTGATCAAGACGATCACAGCGGTCGCGAAGTGGATCCCGAAGGCCGCGGCCTTGGTGCCGCCGTGCCGCAGTACGACGACCGTGTCGGCGAGCGGCGTCAACGCCACCGCCAGCATGTACCAGCCGACGGCATGCGCGTCCGCGAACGCGAGCAGCGCCAATCCGATGACGCCGGAGGTGAAATCGCGCACACCCTTGATGGTGAGATAGGCCGCATCCCCGTCGGGCTTCGCGGGCACCCCGTACCCGCTGGCCGCGGCCTGCGGGACGACGAGGAACCGGACCCCGATGAACATGATCAAGACGGCCAGGAATATGGCCAGGCCGTAGGCGATTGGGATCAGCATGGTCAGAACAATTCCTCCAGAACGCGAAACGGTTACCGGAGTAAAGAGTCAGCTACAGCCCGTCTCCGGAACAACGACCAAAACGGCAAGCACCGTTGCGACTGATGCAACGTTGCCGAATGTCGCGATCGATAAGCGCGAATTGGAGGCGCTCCGCATGCTGGCTCAGGAGCTGCACTTCGGGCGCGCGGCCGATCGGCTGCGGATCTCGCCGAGCAAGCTGAGCCGGACCATCCAGTCCCTGGAGCGCCGAGTCGGGGCCACCTTGTTCGCGCGCACCAGCCGACGGGTGACGGTGACCCCCATCGGCCAGCGGCTGCTGGACGAGATGGGCCCGGTGTGCATGGAGATGCAGCGCGTCCTCCAGCGGGCGATCGAGGCGGGACGCAAGGTCGAAGGCGAGCTGACCATCGGCTTCGAGGCCGCGCCGGCCGGCCGATTCATTCTGGCTGTGGCCGAACGTTTCCGAGCCCTGAATCCCCGGGTGGACGTGCACATCCGCCAGTTGTCCGCCCGGGACGGCGCGGACTGGCGCAGCGAACATTTCGACCTGGTGCTGCTCAGCCACCCCATCACCGATCCGGCATTCCGCACCGGACCGGTGCTGATCACCGAGGCACGCATGCTCGCGGTGCCGGCTCGCCATCCGCTCGCCGCGCGATCCGCGGCGACCCACGAGGATCTGGCGACCATTGATCTGTTCCGGCCGCCCGGGACCCAGGTCGAGCACCGCGTCCCGGAGCACACGCCCACCGGCCGGCCGATCACCTACGCGCCGGAAGCGCACAGCCACGAAGAGATTCTGACCAGGGTGGGCGCGGGCCAGGGCGCACTGGTGGTCGGCGAACACGCGACGCGTTACTTCCCGCGCCCGGACGTCGTCTATCTGCCCCTCAACGACGCCCCGCCGCTCGAGCACCGTCTCGCCTGGCGGCCCGGCCACGAAACCGCCCTGATCCGCGCCTTCGCCACCGCCGCGGCACACTCGAAATCCTGACCGAACCCCGCCGTCAACCGGCGTCCGCCGCCGGCGGGGTCACCGCCTCGGGGCCCTGCTCGAGCAGTGTCCGGAAGCCGCCTTCGTCCAGGATCGGCACGCCCAGCTCTTCGGCCTTGGCCGCCTTGGTGCCGGGGGAATCGCCGATGACCACGAACGCTGTCTTCTTGGACACCGAGGCGGCGGCCTTGCCGCCCCGGAGCAGGATCGCCTCCTTCGCGCCGTCGCGCGTAAACCCTTGCAGCGAGCCGGTAACCACGATGGACAGGCCCTCGAGGTTCCGCTCGATCGATTCGTCGCGTTCGTCTTCCATGCGGACGCCGGCGGCTTCCCATTTGTCGACGATGGCGCGATGCCAGGCGACGGTGAACCATTCGGCCGCCGCGTTCGCGATGGTCGGGCCGACGCCGTCGGCGGCGCCGAGCTCCTCGGCGGTCGACTCCATGATCCGTTCCATGCTGCCGAATTCGGCGGCGAGCGCGCGGGCCGCGGTGGGGCCGACATGGCGGATGGACAAGGCGACGAGCACCCGCCACAGCGGGCGATCCTTGGCCGACTCCAAATTCTCCAGCAGCCGTTTGCCGTTGGCGGACAGCTCGCCGCTCTTGTTGGCGAACAGCGTGGTGGTCAGCAGGTCGGCCTCGTCGAGATCGAACAGGTCGCCCTCGTCGGAGATGGCGCCGGATTTGAGCAGGTCGACCGCGGCTTCGTAGCCGAGGGCTTCGATGTCGAAGGCGCCGCGGCCGGCGACGTGGAAAACCCGCTCGCGCAACTGCGCCGGGCAGTACTGCTGGTTGGGGCAGCGGATATCGACGTCGCCCTCTTTGGCGGCCGCGAGCTCGGTGCCGCATTCGGGACAGTGCGTCGGCATGACGAATTCGCGTTCCGCGCCGGTGCGCGCGTCGACGACCGGGCCGAGCACCTCGGGGATCACGTCGCCCGCCTTGCGGATGGTGACCGTGTCGCCGATCAGCACGCCCTTGCGCTTGACCTCGGACGCGTTGTGCAGCGTCGCCATCGCGACGGTGGAGCCCGCGATCGACACCGGCTCCATCACCGCGAACGGCGTAACCCGGCCGGTGCGGCCGACATTCACCTGGATGTCGCGCAGCTTGGTGGTCGCTTCCTCCGGCGGATACTTGTAGGCGATGGCCCAGCGCGGCGCCCGCGAGGTGGACCCGAGGCGGCGCTGCAACGCCGTCTCGTCGATCTTGATGACCTGGCCGTCGATCTCGTGCTCGATATCGTGGCGGTGCTCACCCCAGTAGGCGACCCGCTCGATCACCGCGTCGATGCCCTGCACCAGCCGGGTGTGCTCGGATACCGGCAGACCCCATGCGGCTAGCGCCCGATAGGCCTCGTGCTGTGAGGTCGGCGCGTACCCTTCGATCCGGCCGAACCCGTGGCAGATCATCCGCAGCCGCCGCCGCGCCGTCACCGACGGATCCTTCTGCCGCAGCGAACCGGCCGCGGTGTTGCGCGGATTGGCGTACGGCGGTTTGCCGTCCGCGACGATGGCCGCGTTGAGCGTCTCGAAATCCTCGAGCCGCATGTAGGCCTCGCCGCGCACCTCGAGCAGGGCCGGGATCGGGAACTCGGCGCTCGGCGTCAGTTCACCGGGGATGTCCTCGATGGTGCGGGCGTTCAACGTGACGTCCTCGCCGGTGCGGCCGTCGCCGCGAGTGGCGCCGCGCACCAGCTTGCCGTTCTCGTACACCAGGTTCAGCGCGACGCCGTCGATCTTCACCTCGCACAGATAGTGCAGGCCGGACCCGGCTTCGGCTTCCACCTTGCTGGCCCAGGCGCGCAGCTCGTCGAAGTCGAAGACGTTGTCCAGCGACAGCATTCGCTCCAAATGATCGACCGCGGTGAAGTCGGTCGCGAAGCCGCCGCCGACCAGCTGGGTCGGCGAATCGGGCGTCCGCAGATCCGGATGCGACTCCTCCAGCGCCTGCAACTTCCGTAGCAGAGTGTCGAACTCGCCATCGGTGATGATCGGCGCATCCCGGACGTAGTACCGGAACTGATGCTCGCGCACCTCATCGGCCACCTGCTGCCACTGCACGCGCAGTTCCGCCGACGCCGGCGCGGGCGCGCTGTCGCCGCCGGGGTTCTGGAGGGATTCGACACTGTCACTCACACAAGGAACACTAGCCGACCCCACCGACACATTCGGGCACGTCAGACGGCCTTGTCGCGCTCCGGACGGCACCCGCCCGCACAGGCTCAGACGTCGTCGCGGCGGCGGGAATTCCGGGAGTCTTCGGCGAGCTCGTCGAGCGCCTCGGCGCGTTCGCGTTGCCGTTGGTCGCGGTCGTCGAAGCTCAGCGAGTCCGGGTCGTCGGCGAAAGCGCGGGCGGTGTCGGTTGCCAGTTGTAGCGCGCGGCGGGACCAGCTCAATGAGGCTGTGCCGAGGCCACAGGCCGGGGCGACGAGCACCTGGGTGGACAGGGTTCGGCGCGGAAATCCGAGGCGGTCGGTCAGCCGGACCGCGGGTTCGGCGATGTCGCGCCACGTCGGTGGTGTGGCCGGGGCGGTGGTGGGCACCAGGCCGAGTACCAATTGCTTTCCGGCGTCGAGGGTTTCGCCGATCTGGTCCAGGTCGCGGGTCGCGATGGTGGTGATGTCGAAGCCGATGGCGGCGGCCGCGCTGCCCCGCAGGAAACCGATCGCCGGAGCATCGGCGCAGGTGTGCACCAGGACCGGCGCGGACTGCGTCGCGATGACAGCGTCGAGGATGGCCAGCGCTTCCGGTTCGGGTACCGCGCGCACGGTGTTGAGCACGCTCACCCCGCGCAACGAACCGTTCAGCACGTCGGTCAGCGACGGTTCATCAAGCTGCACAACGACTTCCGCGCCGAGACGCTTGCGCACCTCGGCCACGTGCTCGCGCAGGCCTTCGGCGAGAGATTCCGAAAGATCGCGCACCGCACCGGAATCGGTGAGGATGCGATGCCCGCCCGGCAGCTCGACCTGAGCGGCCAGCGTCAGCGGACCGGCGGCCTGCACCTTGACGACGCGACCGGTTCCCGCTGAACCCGTTGTCTCCCAGACCTCTTCGAGTGCGTCCAGGTCTGCCCGGAGCAGATCGCGAGCCCGCCGGGAAGCCGCACCCGGACGCGGCGCGAGCCGATAACCGCGGGTGGTGGTGTCGAACCGCATATCGACCAGCAGCGCCGAAACCCGTCCGAGCATATCCGCGCCGACCCCGCGACCAGGCAACTCGACCAGATGAGCAAGCGCGGGAAGCTCACCGACAACGGTGGCGGCCGCCTCCCGCGGATCGGTCCCCGGCCAGGACCCGACAGCAGTCGCGATCCCGCCCGGCAACAACTCCGCCGTTCCCATCGCGTCCGCTCCAGTTTCGCTCACCACGCCCTGCCCAAGTTCGTCCACTACGCCCACCCAGTTTCGTTCACCACGCCCAACCCAGGCTTCGCCGCTCCACCAACCCAGGTCGTCATTACGCCACCCAGGTTCGTTCAGTGCGGCCGGGTTCGTTCATTGCCGCGTGCCAGGTTCGGTTCAGTGCGCCCTGCCCAGGTTCGTTCAGTGCGCCGAGTGGCGCGGCGGAGCGGCCGCTCGGCGCGTGCCAACTCGCGTGCCACTCATTGCCGTGCCGAACCGGAGCACCGGAGTCACGGCGGGCCGTGGTGGCCTGGTTCGCCGAGATCACTGTGCGGCGGCGCGGGTTTCGCTTCCAGCGGTGCTGTTGTCGCGCTCGGTGCCGCTGATGGTGCCGCTGCCGATCACCTCGTCGCCCGCGGTGTCCGGGCGGTAGAGCACGACCGCCTGACCCTTCGCGACTCCGGTGAGCGGTTCGCGCAGGCGCACGATCAGGCCGTCACCGACCGCTTCGGCGACCGCGGGGGCGGTGCCGCCGTGTGCGCGCACCTGTGCGACGCAGTCGATCGGGCCCGTGGGCGCGACGCCGGAGGTCCAGATGGCGCGGTCGGCCAGCACCGTCCACACCTGGAGGTCCTCGGCCGAACCCACATGGACCGTGCCGGATTCGGGATCGATGCCGGTCACGTAGCGCGGCTTGCCGTCCGCGCCCGGTCCGGGCAGCCCGAGACCCTTGCGCTGGCCGATCGTGAAACCGTGCACGCCTTCGTGTTCGGCGAGCTTGGTGCCGTCGGCATCGACGACCGCACCGGGCCGGATGCCGATCTTGGCGCCGAGGAACGCGCGGGTGTCGCCGGAGGGGATGAAGCAGATGTCATGGGAGTCCGGCTTGTTCGCGACCGAGAGGCCGCGCTCGGCGGCTTCCTCGCGAATCCGGGGCTTGGGGGTGTCGCCCACCGGGAACATGGCGCGCGCGAGCTGGTCGGCGGTGAGGACCGCGAGCACGTAGGACTGATCCTTGTCGGCGTCGACCGCGCGGCGCAGCACGCCGTCGTCCAGTCGCGCGTAGTGACCGGTGACCACCGCGTCGAAGCCGAGCGCCACCGCGCGATCCGCCAGCGCCGAGAACTTGATCTTCTCGTTGCAGCGCAGGCACGGGTTCGGGGTCTCCCCCGCCGCGTAGGCCGCGACGAAGTCGTCGATCACGTCTTCCTTGAAGCGGTCCGCGAAATCCCAGACATAGAACGGGATTCCGAGCACGTCGGCGGCGCGGCGGGCATCGCCGGCGTCCTCCTTCGAGCAGCAACCGCGCGATCCGGTGCGCAGCGTGCCGGGGTTCGCCGACAGTGCCAGGTGCACCCCGACCACCTCATGTCCGGCGTCGACGGCGCGTGCCGCCGCCACGGCCGAATCCACACCACCGCTCATCGCCGCGAGTACCCGCATCACACACCACCTTTCGCACCGGCAAGTCCAGCCGCTCTGGCTCGCTCCACTACCTGGGGCAGGACCTGCACCAGGGCATTCACATCGGCACGGGTCGAGGTGTGCCCGAGCGAGAAGCGCAGCGATCCGCGCGCCTCCCACGGCTCCACGCCCATGGCGATCAAGACATGACTGGGCTCGGCGACGCCCGCGTTGCACGCCGAACCGGTCGAGCATTCGATCCCGGCCGCGTCCAGCAGCATCAGCAGCGAATCCCCTTCGCAGCCGGGGAATCTGAAGTGCGCGTTGCCGGGCAGCCGGTGCCCGTCGCGCGGGCCGTTGAGCACCGCCTCCGGCACCGCGTCCGACACCCGGTCGATCAGCTCGTCCCGCAGCGCGGCCAATTCCATTGCCCGCGTGGGCAACTCAGCGACCGCCTGATGCAGCGCGGTGGCGAAGCCGACCGCCGCCGCGGTGTCGGAGGTGCCCGAACGCAGGTCCCGCTCGTGTCCGCCGCCGTGCAGCAGCGGCACACACGGCACCTGCCGGCCCAGCAGCAGTATTCCGACCCCGTGCGGTCCGCCGATCTTGTGCCCGGCGAAACTCGCCGCCGACAACCCGCTCGCGGCGAAATCGATGGGCAGCTGCGCGGCCGCCTGCACCGCGTCGCTGTGCATGGGCACACCGAATTCCTGTGCCACCGAAGTCAATTCCCGGATCGGCTGAATGGTTCCGACCTCGTTGTTGGCCCACATGACGGTGACCAGCGCGACCTCGTCGGCGTGCTCGGCGAGCGCGGCCCGCAGCACCCGCGGCGCGACCACGCCGTCCGCGTCCACCGGCAGCCAGGTCACGTGCGCGCCCTCGTGCTGTTCCAGCCACTCGATCGCGTCGATCACCGCGTGATGCTCGACGGCGGAGCTGACGATTCTGGTGCGCCGCGGTTCGGAGTCACGCCGCGCCCAATAGATGCCTTTGATCGCCAGGTTGTCGCTCTCGGTGCCACCTGAGGTGAAGATGACCTCCGAGGGCCGGGCCCCCAGATCGGCGGCGATCGATTCCCGCGCCTCTTCCAGCATCCGCCGGGCCGCGCGCCCGGACCCGTGCAGGGAGGACGCGTTACCGGGCCGAGCCAGGGCAGCGGTCATCGCCTCGATAGCGGCAGGCAGCATCGGAGTGGTGGCCGCGTGATCGAGGTAGACCGTCTTGGGCGCAGCACCGCCCGATAGAGCCGACTTCATGACCGTAAAAGTCTAGCCGCCGGGAAAGGCTGCTTATTCCCGCCCAACCGCAGAGCGCGGAACGGGGAGCGACGCGCCAAGGGTTCGTTGTTGGAAGTTCGGCGTGTCCGGGGTGCTCGCGGTCAGCGGGACAGCAGCGAGTCCACTTCGTCGGCGAAGAGCTGGGCGGGGTCGAAGCCCATGCCGGCGAAGTGACCGGCGAGTTCGAGGGAGAGTACGCCGTGGACGCGAGTCCAGAAGGTCAGCGCGCCGTGCAGGGTCGCCGCGGGGATCTCGGCCGGGGCCCAGTGCCGATGCTTGTCGAGGTGGGTGTCGAACGGGGTGGACGGCCGGTCGGCGGGTAGTGCGGCGAAGGCTTCGATGAGGACCGTCATGACCTCGTTGGAGATCGCGGTCGTGTCCTCGGGGGCGTGGTAGCCGGGGACCGGGGTGCCGTAGATGAGGAAGTACCGCTGCGGGTCGTGCAGTGCCCAGTCGCGCACGGTGCGGGCCAGGGCGGGTACGTCGGCACCGCCGTCGAACGCCGAGCGGACGGTGTCGGCGAGGCTGCGGTAGGCGTCGCGGATGAGCTCGGTGATCAGTTCGTCGCGGTTGGCGAAGTACCAGTACAGGGCCGGTCCGCTCATCCCCACGCGTTTGGCGATCGCGTTGAGCGACAAGGCCGGGACGCCGGCCGTGGCGATCTGCTCCCAGGCGTGCTGCTTGATCTCCGCGCGCACCTGCGCCCGGTAGCGCTCGCGCGAACCGGTTCCACCTGCTGCCATCGGCCCCGCCTCCTCGTTCGGTTATTTAGAGGCTATCACCAAGTCGAGCACTACTCAGAATTTTGATTGACACTCGAGACATGACGCTTATAGGGTCTAAGTAAATCGATACCCACTAAGTCACAGCCCGAGGAGTAGCCATGTCCCACTCGAAGAACCGTCGCGTCGCCCAGCTCTTGATCCCCGTCGCCGCCGTCGCGCTGACTGCGGCGTGCGGCACCGACACCGCCGACAGCAAGCCGACGACGAGCCCCGTCGCCGCGCCGCCCGCGGCGGTGACCTGCGGCGGGGCCGGAATCGATGACGCGGCCAAGATCCGGTACCGGACGGAGACCGTGATCAATGCCCCGCTGAGCACCATCTGGGAGTTGCAGACCGATGTGGAGCGCTGGCCCACCTGGCAGAAGGCGGTCGCGAGCCTCGAGCGGCTGGATCAGGGCACGCTGCGGGACGGGTCACAGTTCGAATGGAAGACCCCGGTGCCCGCCTCCCCGACGACCCCGGCCACCACCCTGGTCATCACGTCCTCGATGCATCAGGTGGAGACCGGTAAGTGCCTGCGCTGGAGCGGTCCCGCGGTCGGCGAGGGGCTGCGCATCGACAACGGCATCCATGTCTGGACTTTCACCGAGGTGGGCGGCGGCGTGCTGGTGCGCACCGAGGAGAACTGGTCCGGGGCGCAGGTCGAGGCCGACGTCCCCACCTCCACCACCTTCCTCGGCGCCGGCCTGGAGGCTTGGCTGAAGGACCTGAAGGCCGCCGCCGAAGCCCGCTCCTGAATCCTCAGCGCGCCAGCCAGCCGGCGCAGCGCCGGGTCAGGAACGGCATGATCCCCCACACCATCGCGGCGACCGCGATCGGCAGAATGCACGCCAGGCGAAGCGGCGCCGGCAGCGGCTCGACCAGCGGCGCGGTGACCGTCACCAGCACGGTCAGCAGCGGGTAGAGACCGGCCAGGGTCAGCAGCCAGAACTTCCACTTCGCCGGGTGTGCGGCCACGGTCGCGGTCTCCGCCGATTCGTGTGTAGTCGTCATAGTCGTTCCCTCTCTGCGATATCCGCTGTCATGAAGGTGACGACGTAGGCCGGGCGACTGTGACAGCGGTCAGCGGAGGTGATCGGTCTCGCCGAGACGGACGAGCTGGCGGTTGTGGAAGTAATCGTCCTCGTGCAGTTCGGTGATGCTGCCCGGTCCGGCCCGGAATCGGGCGTACCCGAGGGCGTCCAGCGGCAATGCCAGCCACGCGGCGACCACGAAAGTGATTGCGCCGCCGTGGGTCACGATGATCTGATGCGGGCAGTCGCTTCGCAGGATCGGGTCCATCGCCGCGTAAACCCGCTGCCCGAACTCGGCCATGGACTCCGCGCCCGCGATGCCCTCGTCGTGCCGCAGGCGCTCGCCCACTGCGGGTGGGGTCACGAAGCGCCGCGTCAGCCAATCCTGGGGCTTGCCTTCGGCTTCCCCGTAGGACTTCTCGCGCAGCCGCCGGTCGAGGATCGGAATCACTTGCAGCCGTTCGCCGATGACGGCGGCCGCCTCCTGGGCGCGGCGCAGATCCGACGAGAACAGTTCGAGCCCGGCGCCTTCGGGGATCCTGGCCCGCAGCGCCTCGGCGATCGCCACCGCGGCCGCCGAGCCCGCCGTGGTGAGCGGCGAGTCGTACCAACCGCCGACGAGCCCGTCCACATGATGTGCCGACTCCGGATGGGCGATGACGTGAAGGGTTCGCATCGCACCACGATATTTGCCCTGCGGGGCGGGCCGTGCCAGCCTGGATTCAGAGGCGAGCCCGGCTGGTCCGGGCAGTCGAGGAGGAACCACCGTGCGGCACCAGGCTGAACTCGCGGGGCGACTGCGAGTCACCGTCGAATTCACCGGCGACGCCGGTCGCTCGCCGACCGTCAGCTGGTCGCCCGACGACGCCGTCGCCGCCCGCAGCCGATTCGAGTACGCGCGAATCTTCGTTCTCGCGCTGGGCGCCTCCCAGCGGACCTACCTCGACATCGTCGACGGAAAGTCCACGGCGACAGTGCGATTGCCCGAGACGCGGACGGCGGGACAGTACGTCATCGAGGTCGACGCCTATGGCAGTGCGAGCTGGGGTGACGGACGTTTGGAGGCACGCGGGCGCAGTGCCTCCTTCCCGATCGGCGGTACCGAGTCGGCCCGCTGAACCCGGCATCGGTCAGCGCGGTCCGATGGCCAGCTCGGCATGGTCGGTGACGTACTTCTTGGCTGCCGGATAGTTGGCTTTGCCGCTGGGCTGGCGCATCATTTCCGCGACGACCCAATAGGCGCGCGGCGCCTTGTATCCGGCGACCCTGGCGCGGATGTGCGCGTCGAGCTGCGCGAGGTCCGGTCGGGCGCCGGGCCGGGGCTGGAGCAGGGCGGCCACCGTCTGGCCGTAGCGTTCATCCTCGAGGCCGATCACCAAGGCGTCGAACACATCTGGATGAGACTTCAGGGCGCTCTCGACCTCCTCCGGGAACACCTTCTCACCGCCGGTGTTGATGCACTCCGAGCCCCGGCCCAACAGGGTGACCAGGCCGTCCGGCTCGTATCGGGCGTAATCGCCGGGCACGACATACCGTCGCCCGTCGATCTCGACGAAGATTGTCTTCGTCTTCTCCGGATCCTTGTAGTAGCCGAGCGGAATATGCCCGGTGCGCGCCATTCGGCCGATCGCGCCGGGCGCCGGTTCGACCACGTTGTCGTCGTCATCGATCAGCGCTGTCTGGGCATTGAACTTCACGCGCGGGCCCTGCGTGTGGTCGGCGTCCTTGGTGACCACCCCCAGCCCGGTGCCGCCGCTCTCGGACGAACCGACGACATCGGTGAGGAACAGGTTCGGAAACAGCTCGAGGTACTGCTGTTTCAGCGAATGCGAGAACAGCGCGGCGTGGCTGGTGAACGCCCACAGCGCAGACGCGTCGTAGTCCCCGGACCGATAGGCGTCGAGCAGCGGCTTGGCCATCGCGTCGCCCACCACGGTGAGCACATTGACGCGGTGCTTCGCCACGGTCCGCCATACCTCGTCGGCGTCGAACTGGGGCACGAGGACGATCGTGCCGCCGGAATTGAGGCCGATGAAGGCAGCCCACTGCGCCGCACCATGGATGAGCGGCGACAGCGGTGCGATCACCAGGCCGGCCGGAGACTGCTTCGCCTGCTCGGCCAGCGTCCATTCATCCTCGACGTATGCACCAGTCACATGGTTGATCCCGCCGCCGAGTGCGCGCCATACGTCTTCGTGCCGCCAGATCACGCCTTTGGGGAATCCGGTCGTCCCGCCGGTATAGAGGACGTACAGGTCGTCGGCGGAGCGCGCCTCGAAATCGCGCAGCGGCGATTGCGTGGCCAGGGCGGTTTCGTACCGCACACCGTCACTGCTCAGATCCGAACCATCCTCGACCACAACAACATCGGTGAGCTTCGGTACCGTCGGCAGCACCTCCGCGACGATGCCGGAGTATCGGCGTTCATGGACCAGCGCCACCAGATCGGCGTTGTCGAGGACGTACCGGACCTCGTCCGCGGTGTAGCGATAGTTCACGCTCACCGAGACAGCCCGCAACTTGTAGCTCGCGATCATCGCTTCGAGCATTTCGATCGAGTTCCGAGAGTAGATGCCGATGTGATCGCCCCGGCCGATGCCGCGTCCGGCGAAATAGTGCGCCAGCCGAGTAGCGCGTTCGTCCAGTTCACGATAGGTGACCTGACGGTCGCCGCAGATGACGGCGATGCGGTCGGGCACCGCGTCCACAGCATGTTCGAAAAGGTCAGCGACGTTGAAAGCCATGCGGCACAACGTAAATCGTGAGGTGGCGGATCAGGCCGGCGATCGAGGGGTTTGGCAACTTCCTGCCGGATCACGGCGGGGAGCTTGACCTGCGCCGGCTCTGATGCCCAACTCCGCCACCCGCACCCCGAGCTGGTAGCGGGTGCCGACGTCGAGCCGCGCGATCAGCGCCGCCACCTGTCGCCGATAGGTTCGCAACGACACCGACAGCCGGCGGGCCGCCACCTCGTCCTTCAGTCCCGCGGCCAGGGCCTCGAGGACCGCTAGCGAGAGCGCGTCGAACTCCGCGCACGGTTGCTCCGGGCGCAGCCGCACCGCCGAATCCCAGGTCGTGGTGGTGAATTGGTGCAGAAAGCTGAGCAGTGCCGGGTTCCGGATCACCAGCGCCTCGGGTCGCGCCGCCCGTGCCGGGCTCCACAGCACACCCACCGAACGATCGACGATGAGCGCGTTGGGAAATTCGATGCTCGCGACCTTGGTCCAGGAGTCGATGATCGGCTGCCGTCTTTCCGGCTCCGGCTCCCGGGACCCGGCATAGCCCTTCGAGTAGAGGACTCGAATCCGTTTCCCGGTCTCGACCAGATCCCGCAGCACCAAAGCTTCGCGGTGGTAGTAGTTCTGCATCCGCAGCGGAGCGCCTACCGCCACCACCACCTCGTCGCGCGCTCGCTGCAACATCCGCTGGAGACTCTCGCCCCAGTGCTCGCCCGGATAGATTCGGACTACACCGTCTTCCGCATCCAAGCCGGATGCCCGTGCAGCCAATTCATTTGCCAGGTAGGACATTCGAACCTCCCCTCCGAAGCTGACCGGCCGCAGGCACCATGACCGGTCACCGCATCGAACGATAGAACAACCGGACGGATTGCGGTCGGCTCTGCGGATCTCGCAGCAGCTCAGCCGCGTTCGCCGCGGGAGCCGTCCAGGTCAGCCACGGCTATCCGGCCAGTCACGAGCATCAGGAGCGTTGCGACCGGGGCGGCGATCGTCTCGCCCGCGCCGCCGGACCAGTCGCGGTCGGTGGCGACCAGGCGATAGCCGCGCAGCTTCTTGCGGGCGTGGAATGGTGCGCCCTGAGTCCAGATTCTCTGCAAGGCGACTTGAGCTGACGGCGTTGGCATTTCGTAGGGCATTCCGAGTGGGACCGCGATGTCTTGGCCGTGCACGAGCAGGTCCATCAGGCGATCGGCCGGGGTGGTGCCCAGGGCGGTGGTCCGGGCGGGGATGGTGGCGTGCAGCTCGGCCAGGAGTTCCGGAGTGGGGGTCAGGTCGGCGTGGCGGATGGCGGTGTCGCGGATGGCGCGGTCGAAATTGCCTCGGGCGCGGACCAACTCGCGCAGGATCCAGCCCAGGCCGGCGTCGGCGGAGAGGACCACGTGGGCGACGACGTCGCGGACGCGCCAGCCTTCGCACAGGGACGGGTGATCCCAGGCGGACTCCGGGAGTTGCGCCAGCAGTGCGTGCAGGCTGCGGCGTTCGGCGGCCACCGCGTCCCAGAGGCGGGGGTCGGTCATGGTGTGGTGCTCGGTCATCGGCGGTGGTCCTTCCTTGTACGGTCGGCAGTACGGTAGGAACTCCAGCCGGGTGGAGGTTCAAGGGAACGTGATCGAGGACACAGCCGTCGGGCGGATCGGGATCGGAGACCTGTCGCGGCGGACCGGAGTATCGGTCCGGACCATCCGCTTCTATTGCGACGAGGGAATTCTGGCGTGCGACCGCACCAGCGGCGGCCATCGCACCTTCGACCACGCCGCCGTCGAGAAGCTCACTCTGCTGCGCCGGCTCCGCGGTGTCGGTATCGGATTACCCACGGTGGCAGAGGTTCTCAGCGGCAGCCTCCCCGTGGCCGAAGCGATCGCCGCCGAGCGCGCCGCCCTCGACAGCGAACTCGCCGCGTTGGCTTGGCGCCGATCCGCCCTGCGCGCGCTCGAGCACAGCTCTCCTGCCCAGGCGCACACTCGCCTCGAACTCCTTGCCGCCGTGCAGAATCGAAGCGCGGCCGAGAATCGCCTCCTGGACTTCTGGCGCCGCCTCCTCACCCCGCTCCCGGCGCCGATGTTCGACGGGTTCGCCGTAATGAACATCCCGGCCCTCCCCGCCGACCCCACCCCCGATCAGCTCCTCACCTTCGCCGAACTGATCGCACACCTTTCCGATTCCCAAGCCAAAGCCACTATGTCCCACAGCATCTGGTGCGCCAAACCCGCCGACATCAAGAACCGTCGCAGCTTCCTGATCGGCCTCGCGGAAGCCGGCGAGCAGGTCGCTCCGCTGCTCACCATCGGCACCCCACCGCGACCGGGCCCCGAGCTCGACTACTTCGTCGCCACCCACGCCACCGCCAGAGACCTGAAGGACACCCCCGCCTTCCGCAGCACCCTGCTGACCGCCGCCACCGAAACCAACCCCTGGCTACGCCGCTACTGGTCCCTGACCGGCGAACTCATCACCCCACCCAGCAGTGGCGCCGCCCAACTCTGGCTACACCAAGCCCTGGCCCGGTCCGTTCGGCCTCAGCGCCGCATCGGAGTGGTCGGCTGAACTTGCTCAGCTGGTCAAGTCGTCGACGGTGGGTGCGACGAGGCCGAACAGGTCGGAGATGGTGGTGAGGGCGGCGGATTGCAGGGCGGCGGCGGAGAGGGCGGGGCCGTCCTGGCCCGGGAGCGGGCGGGTGGCGGTGGCTTCGGCGACGACAGTGGGGCGGTAGCCGAGGTTGAAAGCGCCTTGGGCGGTGAAGGTTACGCACATGTGGGTCATGAAACCGGCGAGGATGAGGTCGGGGCCGGCGCCGAGGTCTTTCAGCGTCTGTTCCAGTTCGGTGCCGAAGAAGGCGTTGGGGACCTGCTTGACGACGACCGTTTCGGTGGGCAAAGGGGCCACCTCGGCGCTGATCGAGCCGATTTCGGCGCGGATGTCGTAGGGGGTGCCCGCGCCGCCGTCGTTGATGATGTGGATGATCGGGCGGCCCAGGGCCCGGGCGGCGGACAGCAGGCGTGCGCCCGCGTCGAGAGCTTCTTCGGCACCGGTGAGGGCCATGACGCCGGTGCGGTAGGTGTTCTGGAAATCGATCATGATGACTGCGGCGTCGGCCAGGCGGGGTAGCTGGTTGTCCAGGCCGATCACGTCGCGCAGCGTGACAGAAGGCGAAAAAGTAGACACAACAATGCCTTTCGATGGGGTGGGATAGGAAATCAGGCGATGGTGCGGAAGCGGCGGCGGTAGGCGCCGGGACTGGTGCCGAGCAGTTTGCGGAAGGCGCGGTGCAGGGTCTCCACCGAGCCGAGGCCGACGGCCGCGCCGATCGCGGCCAGCGGGTCGTCGGTGGTCTCGAGCAGGCGGCGGGCGGCTTCGACGCGCGCCGCCTCGACGTAGGCGGCGACGCCGGTGCCGGTCTCCTGCCGGAAGACCCGCGCGAAATGCCGTTCGCTCAAAGACATTCGAGCGGCGAGCGCGGCCACGGACAGATCGTCGCCGAGGTGTTCGGTGATGTACAGTTGCAAGTCGTCGATGTCGCGGCGCGCGGCCGCCGGACGACTCAGCGGCACGCTGAACTGGCTCTGCCCGCCTTGCCGTTTCAGGTAGACGACCAGCTGCCGGGCCACCGCGAGCGCCAGCTCCTCGCCGTGATCCTCGGTGACCAGCGCCAACGCGAGATCCAGGCAGGCACTGATCCCGGCGCCGGTCCACACCCGCCCGGAGCGGACGAAGATCGGGTCGGGGTCGACGGTGATCCGCGGATACTCGGCCGCCAGTTGATCGGCGGTGGACCAGTGCGTGGTCGCCACCTTGCCGTCGAGCAGACCGGCGGCCGCCAGCAGATGCGCGCCGACGCAGACCGAGGCGATGCGACCTACCCGCGGCGCGATCCGCTCGACCCAGGCGACCACATCCTGGTCGATCAACGCCACCGGTCCGGCCGGGGCGGACGCCACCGCGCCGGGCACGATCAGCGTATCGATACCGCCGTCGACCTCGTCGAACGCCACATCGGTCAGCAGCCGTACCCCGGCCGAGGTAGTCACCGCGCCGCCCGCCGGACTGGCGAGCCGCACCTCGTAGCGCACCCCGCCCTCCCGGTTCGCCAACGCGAAGACCTCGGCCGGCCCGGTGACGTCGAGCAGGTCGACATCCGGGAAGACCGCGATCAGAACGCGATGGATCAGTGGCATGCACCCATCATCGGCGCTCGATGATCATGGCCGCAATGACGTATACCTGTCAGATTCTGCCACCAGAGTCACTCTCGAGAGTGACTGCCGAAGTTCGCTCGGAGGAGGGATGTGCCTCGCTGCCTGCGTCCATAGGCTCGAAGCATGATCGAAGCACGTAGCTTGACCAAGCACTATGGCAAGACTCGGGCCATCCAAGACCTCACCTTCACCGTCGAGCCCGGCCGCGTCACCGGGTTCCTCGGACCGAACGGCTCGGGCAAGTCGACCACGATGCGGTTGATCCTGGGCCTGGATACTCCGACCTCCGGAAACGTCTCGGTCGTCGGCCGCAAATACAGTGACCTCATCCATCCACTGCACACCGTCGGCGCGCTGCTCGATGCCGGCGACGTGCTGGGATCGCGGTCCGCCGCACAGCACCTGGCTTTCCTCGCGGCGAGCAACGGCATTCCGCGCCGGCGCGTCGACGAGGTGCTCGATCGGGTCGGTCTCGCCGACGTGGCGGGCAAGCGCGTGAAGGGCTTCTCCCTCGGGATGCGGCAGCGGCTCGGCATCGCCGCGGCGCTGCTCGGCGATCCGTCGGTCCTGATCCTCGACGAACCGGTCAACGGTTTGGACACCGAGGGCATTCGCTGGATCCGGCAGACCCTGCGCGCGATGGCCGACGAGGGCCGCACCGTGCTGCTGTCCAGCCACATGATGAGCGAGACCGAACTGGTCGCCGACCATCTGCTGGTCATGAGCAAGGGCCTGCTCATCGCCGACGAGCCGACCACGTCCTTCGTCGAACGCGTCGCCGAACCTACGGTCCGGGTGCGCAGCGAGGGCCTGGCCGAGCTGGCCGAAGCCCTGGGCGATCGCATGTCGATCCGCGGTGACATCGGCACCGTGCGCGGGACCCGCGCGCGCGAGATCGGGCAGATCGCCGCCGTGCGCGGCATCGTGCTCGACGAGCTGACCCCGATGCAGGCCTCGGTCGAGGACGTCTACACCCAATTGGTCACTGGCCAGCACACTTTCGAACCTCATGAAGTAATGCAGGAGTCCGCATGACCAGCACCACCGCCCCCGCCGTCACTCCCGTCCGCCCCTGGTCTCCGCTGCGCTTTCAAGTGCAGTCCGAGCTGGTCAAAGCGCGGTCCGCACGATCGCTGTGGTTCCTGCCGGTCCTCGCGGTGATCATCGGCCCGGCCAGCGCACTGCTGGTCGGTATCTCCGACAGCCTCGAATCCAATGACACGGTGCTCGGCGGATCGCTGACCGCACTCACCTTGCCCGTGGCGGTGATCGGAGCCTGGGGTGCGCTCATGATCACCACCGAGTACTCCTCCGGCACCATCCGGCCGGTGCTCGCGGCGACACCACAGCGCGACACCGTGTTCGTGGCCAAGTTGATCACCACCGCGGCCGTTTCCACCGTCGTCGGATTGCTGTCGACGACCTTAGCCTACCTGGTCGGCATCGCTACCATCGATGCCTCGAAATATGCCGCGGGCCAGCCGTTTCCCGCTCTGCTCGGCATCTATGTGGTGTTCCCCGCCGTCGCGCTGTTCGGCCTGGCCATCGGCCTGATGCTGCGCAGCTCGGCCGGCGCGGTGGCCGCGGTGAGCGCACACGTGGTGCTCCCGGAAGCTGCCTCAGCCACCGCTTTTGGCGAATTGCACAAATTGATGACGCTGGTGGCGCCGACCGCCGTGGTCGGCAAGCTGTCCCAAAGCGCCGACGCCGCCGACCATCTGATCGGCTCGCTGGGCGGCTGGCCACGATTGGGCCTGGTCATCCTGGTCACTCTCGGTGTCCTGTTCGGCGGACGCCGCGCCCTGATCCGCAAAGACGTGTGAGAAATCCGCACCTCACCCCCGGAGTAAGCAGATGACGAATACAGCTGGGCGAGCGGTTGTTCGCCTCGGATACCAGATGCCCGACTTCAATTTCGGCGGGCCGGTCGACAAACTCTTCCCCACGGTTATCGCGCAGGCCCAGGAGGCCGAGCGCGCCGGATTCGACACCGTGTTCCTGACCGACCACTTCTACCAGCGCTTCGGCCCGCCGCACGGGCCGACGCTCGAGGCCTACACCGCGCTGGCCGGCCTCGCGACGACGACCGATCGAATTCAGCTGTCCACCTTGGTGACCGGCAACACCTACCGCAACCCGGCGTTGCTGGCCAAGATCGTGACCACGCTGGACGTGGTCAGCCAGGGCCGGGCCATGCTCGGCATCGGCGCCGGCTGGTTCGAGCTCGAACACAAGTCCTTCGGCTACGAGTTCGGGTCGTTCACCGAGCGTTTCGAGAAACTCGACGAGGCCTTGCAGATCATCCGATCGATGCTGCGCGGGGCCCGGCCCACCTTCGAGGGCAAGTGGTATCAAGTCGCCAACGCGATCAACGAACCGCGCATCCGCGACGACCTGCCCATCATGCTCGGCGGTGCGGGCGAGAAGAAGACATTCGCCCTGGCCGCGCGCTATGCCGACCATCTCAGCATCGGCTGCGACGCCGTCGAGCTGCCCGGCAAGCTGGAAGCGTTGCAGCGCCGCTGCGACGAGATCGGGCGCGATCGCTCGACTCTCGATGTCAGTTATCTCGCGTTCGTCGCGATGGACGAGTCCTCCGAACGCGCGCACCGCGCGGTCGACGAGATGTTCGCGCGCCGGGTCGGCGATCCGGACAAGGTCGATCGGGTCCGCGCGGGCATGGCCGGCCGGTTGTTCATCGGCAGTCCGGACGAGGTCGCCGACCAGATCCAGCAGCAGGTGCTCGATCTCGGCGTCGACGGTCTGATCATCAACATGGTAGCCAACGGACATCAGCCCGGCGTGGTCGAACTCGCCGGAAAAACGTTGGGCCCCTTGGTCACAACGGTGTGAGACCACGAATGTCCCGGCGCCGCTCGGGCGCCGGGACATTCGATCCGAAAAGTATTGCGGCGCATAGCGCGCGACGCCCACACCGGTTGACTCGCCAACAGTCCGAAATGTATAGTCCGGCCCACAGGTTGAGTCCCAGACAGTGGAACTGTGTGAATTACGAAATGCGCGAATCCACAAACAACCGAGAAAGGGTCCGTCGCTTCTATTCGCGGCTGCCCTCGACACGAGAGGAGTGAGCCGCTTGTCCGACTTCAAACTAAGCCCGACGTCATATTTGGTACTGAGCCTGGTGGCACGCACCGGCCCTTGTACGCCATTCGACATCAAAAAGCATGTGGACCGTTCTATCGGATTCTTCTGGTCCTTTCCACATTCTCAAATATACGCTGAACCCGAGCGCCTTGCCGAGAAGCAGTTGCTCTCCGGATATCAGGAGCCGACAGGCCGCCGCCGGCGAATTTATAGTATCACCGATCTCGGGCGGGCACGACTCGAAGAATGGCTCTCGCACAGCGCGGACGCACCCACCCACGAACTGCGGGACAGCGGCTTGCTGAAACTCTATTTCGGTAGCCTGTCCGCGCCGGCGGACATCGCCAAAGTAGCCGAAGCCGAGAAGTCCGCGCACCAGCAACGGCTCGACCGCTACCGCACCGCACACACCTCACTGTCGGGAACGCCAGAAAGTGATGCTAACGAACTACTGGTCCTGGAATTCGGCATCCGCTACGAATCCCTCGCCGTGGAATTCTGGGACACGGTCGCCGAACGCCCGATTTAGCCCGCGGCAGCGCGGCGCCACCGCGGGGATCCTCCTCGGCTCGGGTTCCTCAGGATGCGCGCAATCCAGCGTCCACACCGAAGCCGGCCGCGCCGACAATGGTTTCGATACGCCGGGCCTCCCCCGCGGAATAGCAGGCGACCTCGGGATATGCCCGTTTACAAAGACCGCTCAGTACGCGACCCGGCCCGACCTCCACGAAAGTGTCGATGCCGTATCCGAGCACGGTCGTCAGGGTGTCGCTCCACCGCACCGATCCCGCGAGCTGAGTACGCAACGCGTCTCGCGCCTGCTCCCCCGTCCGCACCGGCCGGGCGGTGACGTTCGCGATGATCGGCAGCACCGGATCGGCGAAACGCACCCGGGCCAGATCGGCGGCGAACTCGGCTTCCACCGCCGCCATCATCGAGCTATGGAACGGCGCACCGACCTTGATGCGCTTGACCTTCACCTCCGCGCGACCGAGCGCCAGCACCCGGGCGCTGAACGCGGCCACACCGTCCACACTGCCGGAAACCACAGTCTGATCAGCGCTGTTGTAGTTCGCGACCTCGACGACCGCGGCGGTCTCGGCGCGCACGTCGGCGCAGATCCGCTCGACTTCGGCGGCGGGCAACCCGAGCGCCGCGGCCATCGCGCCGGGCGTCGACTCGTTCACCCCGGCCATCAGCATCCCGCGCCGCCGCACCAGCGCGAGCGCGTCCGTCCACTCCAGCACTCCGGCGGCAACCAGCGCGGTGTACTCGCCGAGGCTGTGCCCGGCGACCACCGCGGGCGGCGGCAATATCTCGGCCAGCACCCGGTACGCGGCATAACTGGCGACGAAGATCGCCGGCTGCGTGATGTCGGTCCGCTCCAGCCGTTCCTCGGGCCCCTCCCAGCACAGCCGGGACAGTTCGAAACCGAGAATCTCATCGGCGGTATCGAATACCGGAGCTATCAGATCCGGATAGGCGGCGCGCAAGTCGCGGCCCATCCCGACCCGCTGAGAACCTTGACCGGGAAACAAGTACGAGGTTTGCATTTCGAAACTCCATCGAGAAAGACGGGCATACCAAAGAACCCGAAAGAATCCAGGCCACGACTGACCGCTTCGTACGTCGCGGCATCGGGGCCACCCCCGGTTGCGATTATGCGCGCAGGCGGACGGAATTTACGCGCAAGAGTGGCCTGTATCACCCTCATACCCAAATAGTCACCCGCCCAGTTTGCTTTTTTGGGTTACCGCGAACTTGGAGCTTGATACGAAATCGTGAACATCAGGTGTCGCAATCCCGCGACACACACCCGGAAAATGGTATCCGGCAAACTCTGGGGACGGGTCCGGCCGTTAACCGCGACAATGCCGATGGCCTGGGAACATCTCGAATTTAACCGTGTGTAATCGGTTCCAATTCACGCTTCCGGCGACTTTTCGAGCGCCGAGAGGGCTGTGACGAGCGTCACGGTTTGGTCAGTTGCACAGTGTTAGTTCGAGCTGGATCATCGGTTTCGGAAAGTGTGGATCCGATCGTTCGATCCGAACGGTGCCGCACTTCCGAGAGCAGTGCTCCGGGGAGGGCTGTATGTCATCAATTCACACCGGCCGCGCCGCATTGGTAACAGGCGGATCGGGCGGAATCGGACGAGCAATATGCCGTCGCCTCGCCGCCGAAGGCGCATTCGTAGCAGTGAACTACTTTCGCGGTGACCAGGCCGCCAAAGAAGTCGTCGCGGAAATCGAGAACGACGGCGGCCGTGCCATCGCAGTCCAGGGTGACGTGTCACAGCTGGCCGAGGCCGAGGCGGTCGTGCAGGAGACCCTGGCCCAGGCCGGCCGGCTCGACATCCTGGTCAACAACTGCGGTATCACCCGCAACCGGCTGATCATGCAGATGGACGAGGCCGACTGGCTCGACGTGATGCGAGTCAATTTCGGCGGCGTCTTCAACTGCACCCGAGCGGCTTCCGCCGCGCTCACCCAGCAGGACGGGGCAGCCATCGTCAACGTCTCCTCCGTCATGGGCCAGCGGGCCTGGCTCGGCGCCTCCGGCTACGCCGCGTCCAAAGCCGCGATCAACTCCTTCACCAAGGCTTCGGCACTCGAGTTCGCCAGGTTCGGCATCCGGGTCAACGCCGTGCTGCCCGGTTTCGTGGAGACCGAGATGATCGCCGACGTGCTCAGCGGCGGCAACGGCGACGGCATCATCGGGCAGGTCCCGGTACCCGGCGCCACCTCCGTCGAGGAGGTCGCCGAGGTGGTGTCCTTCCTGGCCGCGGCGCACACCAGGCACCTCAGCGGCGCGCTCATCCCGATCGACGGAATGGGCGGCGGCACTTTGCTTCTGGGCAAACCACTGAAGAAAACCACCCGTCGCTGACGGGCTCTCACCACAGATAGAGGGAACAACCATGTCCGAAACCAGTGTCATCGATGCCGTCCGTGAGATCGTGGCCGAGGCGGTCGCCCTCGACATCGACGAAGTCGAGGCCGACGCAACGCTTTTCGGGGAGGTCGGCGCGGAGTCGATCGACCTGCTCGACATCCTCTTCCGGATCGAGCGCCGGCTCGGCGTCAAGATCACGACCAACGAGCTGAGCGAGCGGATTCAGGGCGGCATTCCGGACGAGCAGTTCGGCACCGACGACGGCCTCGTCTCCGATGTCGGCCTGGCGCAGCTGGAAAAGGTGATGCCGCAGATCGATACGGCGGAGCTCAGCGGCAAGCTGCCCGCCGAGGACGTGATGAACCTCTTCACGGTGCGCAACCTGGCGGACCTGGTCTCCCCGCACGTCGGCGCGGCGAGCTGACGCGGTGCGGCCATGAGATTCCATCTGGTCGATCGCATCGACACCCTGGAACCGTGGACCCGCATCGAGGCGGTCAAGCGCACCAGTTCTAGTGAAACCTATTGGGCCACCGATGATTCCGGCCGCTACATGCCGCTGCCGATCCAGCTCGAGGTGCTCGCGCAGAGCGCGGCCTGGCTGGTCTATCTGAGTACCGAACGCAAGCACCGCGCGGTGCTGCTGTCGGTGGGCGCGGTCCTGGCCCAGTCGAAGGTGGGTCCCGGCGACGACGTCGTCGCGGCGGCCGACATCCAGTCGGCCGGGGACACCATCGTGGTCTCGGGCCGGCTGTCGGTCGGCGACCGGACCGTCCTCGAAGTCGAGGACCTGATGTGCGCACTGATCGACGCCGACGTGCTCGAGGATGCCGAGTCGGTGCGCGGTCGCGAAGAAATCCTGCGAAGTGGGGACCGCTCATGAACAACAAGGTCGTCATCACCGGCATCGGCGCGGTGACTCCGGTCGGCAATACCGCGCCGGAAACCTGGTCCGCGCTGGCCGCGGGCCGCAGCGGGGTCGGGCGGATCGCCACCTTCGATCCCGGCTCGTTCTCGGTGCAGATCGCCGGGATGGTGCGCGATTTCGCACCCGCGCCCGAGCTGCTGCACACCCAGCGCTGGGAATTGCTCACTCGCGCAGGCGCTTTCGGTGTGGTCGCGGCCGCAGAGGCGGTCGCGGACGCGGGTGACCTGGCCGGGCATCACGCCCCGGAACTCCGGGGCGTCTTCGTGGGCGGCCATGTCGGCCGGCCCGAAGCCGCCGAGCTGGCCGAGATCGGGCTGACCCGCCGGCGCAGCGACGGGGCCGAGATCTATCGGCGCGACCCGGACAGCACCCTGCGCTGCGATCAGGGCGTCGATCTCGCCGCCATCGCCGAGGTGGGTGGTTGCCGGGGGCCCATCAGCGGGATCAGCACGGCGTGCGCCTCGGCCACGCACGCGATCGGGGAGGCGTTCCGGCGCATCCAGGCCGGGGAGATCACCATGGCGATCGCGGGTGGTCAGGACGCGCTGACGACATGGCTCGACGTCTCCGGTTTCTCCTTGCTGGGCGCGCTGACCACCGGATACAACGACGATCCCACCCGGGCCTCCAAACCGTTCGACGCGAACCGGGACGGGTTCGTGCTCGGCGAGGGCTCGGTGCTGATGGTGCTCGAAGACGAGCAGATCGCCCGGGCGCGCGGGGCGCGCATCCTCGGGCGGGTCGGCGGTTACGCGGCGACGATGAACGCCTACCGGATCACCGACTCCCCGCCGGACGGCGGCGGTTCCATCACCGCGATGGCCAACGCGATCGCCGACGCCGGGGTCGACCCGGACGCCGTCGACTGCGTCTACGCACACGGCACCAGCACTCCGGGCAACGACACCTCCGAGACCGCGGCGATCAAGCAGGTCTTCGGCGCACACGCCCACGAGCTGCTGGTCACCTCGCCCAAATCGATGACCGGGCATCTCACGGCGGGCGCCGGTGCGCTCAATGTGCTTGCGGCACTGCGTGGTTTCGCCGAGGGGCTGGTGACGCCGACGATCAACTACACCGAACCCGATCCCAAACTCGATCTGGACTACGTCCCGAATCAGGCTCGCGCCAAGGATGTTTCGGTCGCGGTGGTCAACTCGTTCGCCTTCGGCGGCACCAATGCCTCGCTGCTGCTGGAGGCGTCATGACCATCGACAGCATCCTGTCCGCCCCGCGCTGGGACGGCGAGCTGCGGGTCCCGCCGGACGAACTCGCGCTGGCGGGCGGGCTCTGCCTGGACCGGATCGTCGAGCTGCATGTCGGCGCCCGGGCGGTCGCGCTGGCGAACGTGCCGAACACGCTGACGGTGTTCGACACCCACTTCCAGCGCTTCCCGGTGCTGCCGGGAGTACTGCTGCTGCACGGGATCTCGAATCTGGCCGACACCCTGCTCGCCGCGACGGTGGGCGGCCAGTGGCAGCTGACGGTGGTGCGCCGGGTGCAGTTCCGGCACTACGTGCGCCCGGGCGACCAGCTCCGGCTGGCGGTGGACATCCGCGAACACGACCGCGCGCACGCGGTGCTGTCCGGCCGGATCACCATCGGCGACACCGTGGTCGTGCTCGCCCGGGAGCTGGCCATGATCAACAATTCGGCCCCACCTAAGGAAGTCCCATGAATCGCGTTGTGATCAGCGGCATCGGTGTGGTGTCGCCCCTGGGAATCGGCTTCACCCAGACCTGGAAGGCGCTGCTCGCCGGGCACAGTGCGGTCCGCCGCGTGCAGCACTACGACCCGTCCTCGCTGCGCACGCAGCTCGGCGCCGAGATCACCGACTTCGACGCCAAACCCTATGTGCGCAACCGGAAGTCGCTGCGGCTGATGACCCGCGCGAATCAGCTGGCGCATACCGCGGTCCGGCTCGCGGCCGACGAGGCGCGGATCGATCCGGCGACGCCCGGCAACGACACCGTCGGGGTGTACCTGGCCAGCGAGAACCAGATCGCCGATCCCCGTCATGTGCTGGACGCGACGGTCGAGGCCCGCGACGACGACGGATCGATCGACATGGAACGGCTCGGCAAAGCCGCGGCGAACATGTACCCGCTGTTCTTCGTCGAGGGGCTGCCGTCGGCCGAAATGTTCTTCCTCTCGGACGAATTCGGGTTCGCCGGCCCGAGCGCCTTCCAGTCCGGGGCGGGTGACGCGGGAATCAGCGCGATCGGCAACGCGTATCGCGCCATCGCGCGTGGCGACACCGCGGTCGCGGTGGCGGGCGCGTTCGACGACGCCGTCTCCTGGTGGTGCGCCTCGAAGCTGGACCGGCTCGGATTGCTCACCGCGGCAACCGGTCCCGGTGCGGTCCGGCCCTACGACCAGGCCGCCTCCGGCACCGTCCTGGGCGAAGGGTCCTGCATCCTGGTGCTGGAGAACTACGACGCCGCGCTGCGGCGCGGCATTCAGCCGTACGCGGAGATCGTCGGCTTCGGCGGCGGCTGGGAACCGGTCGCGCCGGGCCAGATCTGGGGCGACGGGTCCGGCTTGGCCAACTCCGTCCGCTCCGCGCTACGCGAGGCGTCGATCGACGGAACCGCCGTCGGATATGTGGCGGCGGACGGCGCTGCCGTGCCGCGGGCGGATGCCGCCGAGGCGCGCGGGCTTCGAGCGGCGCTCGGCGTGGGCGCGGATTCGGTGCTGGCAAGCAGCGTGCAACCCGCGGTCGGCCAGTTGCTCTCCACCGCGGGCGCATTGAATGTGGCGCTGGCGGCGGCGGCACTGCGCGAGGGCGCGGTCGCACCGACCCTCAACCTCGAGCACGCCGCGGCGGACTGTGACCTGGACTGGGTGCCCGGCACCGCGCGCGATCTGAAATCCGACTACAGCCTCGCGATCGGCCGGGGCCTGTCCGGCCAGTCCGCGGCGCTGGCCCTCAAGCGCATCTGAAATCCGAACAGGAGTCCGTCGTGAAGGAACGAGAAGAATTCGACACCACACCGATGCAGACCGTGGTCGTGGTCGCCGTCGGCGCCGTCACCTCCCAGGGTGACACCGCGAAGGCGCTGTGGGACGGGGTCAGCACCGGCCACGTCGCGATCCGCCCGGTCGAGCACCTGCCGATGGCCGAGTACCGGACCCGGATCGGCGGCGAGGTGCGCTCCCCCGTGCCGCCCTCGCCGGTCGCGGCCGCGGTCGGCGGATTCCGCGATCGCGCTTTCGATTTCGCCTTCGCCGCCGCGCAGGAGGCGATGGACGCGGCGAACACGCTCGTCTCCGGGGTCGCCCCGGAGCGCCGGGCAGTGGTCCTGGGCACCTGCAACGCCGGACTGCTCAGCACCATGGAGTGGTTCGGCGACGGGACCGGCAACGGCGCCGCCGAGCTGGCGATGTACGGCCCGCCGCAGGCGATCGCCGAGTCGCTGGCTGCCGAATTCCAGTGCAAGGGACCGACCTTGACGGTGAATACGGCGTGCGCGGCGGGTGCCAACGCGATCGGCTACGCCGCCGACCTGATCGCCTTCGGCCGCGCCGACATCGTGCTGGCGGGCGGCACCGACGCCCTCTCCGACGTGGCCTACGCCGGCTTCAATTCGCTGGGCTCGCTGTCCCCGACCCCCGCCGCGCCCTATCAGGACAAGCGGACCGGGCTCTCGCTCGGCGAGGGCAGCGGCATGCTCGTGCTGGCCCGCGCCGACCTGGTGGCGGCCGCCGATATCGAACCGCTCTGCGAGGTCAAGGGATACGGGCTCTCGGCGGACGGTTACCACCCGACCGCGCCCCGCCCCGACGGCACCGGCGCGGCGCGCGCGATGCGCGCGGCGATGGAGTGGTCGGGCCTGGACGACGCCGAGATCGGCTACATCAACAGCCACGGCACCGGCACGCCGCGCAACGACAGCGCCGAGGCCAAAGCGACCCGCCTGGCCCTGCGCGAAGCGGCCGACGCGGTCCCGGTGAGCAGCTCCAAGTCGATGATCGGGCATCTGCTCGGCGCGGCCGGGGCGGTGGAAGCCATCATCACGGTCGGCGCACTGCGCAACGGCGTCCTCCCGCCGACCGCGAATCTGCTGGTCCCCGATCCCGAATGCCGGCTCGACCATGTCGCCGTCGAGCCCCGCGTGGCGCGCCCGCGCAACGCGATCTCGAACAACTTCGCCTTCGCCGGCGCGAACGCCAGTGTCGCCTTCGCCGACCGCCCGACCGGTGTCGTCCGGCCGGCGGCGCAGACGACTCGGGTAGTGCTGACCGGTGCGGGCGCCGTCGGATCCGCCGGTGTCGGCATCGAGGCGGCACTGCGGGCACTGGCCGAGGGCCGGGATTGTGGCCGGATCGAGGACGGCATGCGGCTGGGGCGGATCGAGGTCGATCCCGCCGAGCACCTGACCCGGCGCGAGGCCCGCCGGATGGACCGGCTGGGTCTGCTGTCGACCTTCGCCGCGAGCCAGGCCGTGCAGGCCGCCGGCGCCGACCTGATCGCCGACGATCCGAACCTGGTCGGCGTGGTCTTCGGCACCGGGCTCGGACCCATGCAAGCGATGGAGCAGTTCGTCCGGCCGCTGCGCGAAGAGGGCGCGGCCGCGGCTAATCCCGCGGTCTTCCCCAACACCGTGTACAACGCGGCGGCGGGCAGCGTCGCCACCCTGCTCGGCGCGCTCGGACCGACCTCGACCGTCACCGCCGGCCACGCCGCCGGGGCGAACGCGCTCTGCTACGGCTACGACCTGGTGTCGGTCGGCCGCGCCACCGCGATCCTGGCCACCGCGGCGGACACGCTCACCGACCTGGTCGCGCTGGGCTACCGCCGGCTCGGCGTCCCGATGGGACCGCGGGACGCGTTCACGCTCGCCGAGGGCGCGGCAGCCGTTGTGCTGGAAAGCGCCGAGAACGCGCGCCGCCGGGGCGCCACCGTGTACGCCGAGGTGCTCGGCCATGCCTCGGCCGCCGACGCGCTCGGGGTCGGCCGGACCGATCCGAAGGGCGCGGGCAGCGAGCGCGCCATGCGGGCGGCGATCGAAAGCGCCGGACTCGCGATCTCCGACATCGCGCAGGTGTGGACGAACGAAGTCGGCTGGCCGGCGATCGACGCGCCGGAACAGCTGGCGCTGGAACGGATCTTCGGCGACACCGGGCCGGTTCGCGTTTCGGCGAAGCGGTCCCTCGGCGAGCAGATCGGCGTCGGCGGCCTGCTGTCGGCGGCGCTGGCCGCCTGCCAACCCGATCGGCCCCGCGACGGTGCGGTGCTGGTGAACAGCTCTTCGCTCGGCGGCACCCATTTCAGCATCGTGCTGGCGCCGAACTGATCGACATCTACGAGAGACCGAGGACACCACCGCATGGCTACGAACGGATTGTCGGTTCACCTGGTCGGCACCGGCAGCTACCTGCACGGCGAGCCCATCGACAACAAGCAGGTCGAGGCGCTGGTCGGGCCGGTGCCCGACGACATTCTGGAGGGCATCCAAGTCCAGCACCGGCATTGGATGATCGACCCGCAGACCGGCGAGCACCTGATCACCAACTCCGAGATGGCGGCCCGCGCCGCCGCGCAGGCCATCGAACGGGCCGGCCTGCGCCCCGCCGACATCGACCTCATCGTGATGTCGACGGCGAGCCCGGAATACCAGCTGCCGCCCGCGGTCACCTTCGTCCAGCAGCATCTCGGCATCGCCGAGTGCGCCACCCTCGAAATCCGTTCCGGCTGCGCGGGTTTCGTCGAGGCCGCCGATATCGCCTACGGCTACCTGGCGCGCGGCGCGTTCCGCAACGCGCTCGTGGTCGGCTGTGAGGCCATCTCGCCGCTGCTGGTGCCGCTGTATCGCGGCATCGACCCGGAGCGGGTGCGGATGCGGGATCGGCTGGTGGCCTACACCTTCGGCGACGGCGCGGGCGCGCTGGTATTGCGCGCCGAGGAGGCCGAGCCGGGAACCCGCTCCGGCGTGCTCGGTTCGGTCCTGGAGACCATGGGCGGCCTGAAGAAGCCGGGCATGCAGGTGATCGGCGGCGCGACCCACGCACCGCTGCACCAGCAGGCGCTGGCCAAGCGCCTGGTCGAGCTCAAGGTCGACGTCGTCGAATCCGGAAAGTTCATCCCGCACATGATCACCCGATCGCTGAAGACCCTGCTGGCGGCCAGTGAGCTGGCGGCCGAGGACATCGCGCTCTGGGTGGTTCCCGAGGGCAACGCGGGGTACATGACCAGCGAACTCGAGGCGGCCGGCCTGCTCACCGACGAATGGCTCGCGTTGCGGGACAAGGTCTATGAGAACATCGCGCGGGTCGGCGCGACCGGGTCGGCCGCGGTGCCGCTGGCGCTGGACGAGGCCGCGACGACCGGGCGAGTCAGCGCGGGCGACAACGTCATGCTGCTGGCCATCGAGACCAGCAAATGGAAGTACGCCGGCATGACGCTGGTCTGGGGCAGCGGGCAATGATGCTCATCGAGTCGCGGAGTTTCCGGGCCGGCGGGGCCATGCTCAACTACGCCCATATCGGCGGCGACGGTCCGGCGCTGTGCCTGCTGCACGGTCTCGGCGCGCGCTGGCAGACGTTCCGGCCGTTCGTGCGCAGCCTGGGCCCGGGCTGGAACGTCTACGCGCCCGACCTGCGCGGGCACGGCCGATCCGATTGGGCCAGTGGGCAGTACGCGCTCACCGACTTCGCGGCCGACATCACCGAGTTCCTCACCGAGGTGGTCGCGGAACCGGTGGTGCTGGTCGGGCATTCCCTCGGCGGCTGGGTGGCGTCGATGGTAGCCGCGACTCTCCCGGACTCGGTGCGCGCGGTGGTCATCGTGGACTCGGCGCTGTATCAGCTACGTCAGGAACAGCGCGACGCCATGACCTTCTACGCGAATCCCAGCTTCGCGATGCGCTCGATCGCGGTCTCGTTGCGGCTGGCGGACCCGGAGCTGAAGCAGCGCTGGGTCGAGGGCCGCAACCAGCGCGAGCAGGACCCCGACCAGATGCTCGCGCGGCTGCGCTGCCCGGTGCTGCTGGTGCAGGGCGACGCGGCCGCGGGCGCGCTGATGGCCCCGGAGCACGTGGAGCGCGCGATGTCGTTGCTCGACAACGGAACTCACGTCTACGTCCCCGGCGCCGGACACGCGGTGCACGCGGACGACCCAGCCGCCGTCGCCGTCGCGCTGCGGGAATTTCTGGCCGCCCAGGTCGAGAAGACACCGGTGAATGGAGAGATCGGATGACCCAAGTGCTCGCCCAGGAAACCACCTGGGTGAAATGCCCGTCCTGCTCGGAATACCAATACAAGCGCCGATTGGAACGCAACCTCCAGGTCTGCACCGCCTGCGGCCATCATCTGCGCCTCGCCGCCGCCGAGCGGCTGGCTGGGTTGCTCGACGAAGGTTCCTGGACCCCAGGCGAATACGACGACATCGAGACCCGGGACATGCTCGCGTTCCGGGACCGCAAGAGCTACCTGAAACGGCTGGACGAAGCGCGCGAACGCACCGGCGGGCCGGACGCCGCGCTCTTCGGCGTCGGCAGTCTCGGCGGCCATCGGTTGGTGGTGGCGGCCATGGAGTTCGGTTTCATGGGCGGCTCGATGGGCAGCGCGGTCGGTGAGGTGATCACCCGGGCCGCCGAACACGCACTGGCCCAGCGACTTCCGCTCCTGCTGGTGTGCGCCTCCGGCGGCGCGCGGATGCAGGAGGGCGCGCTCTCGCTGATGCAGATGGCCAAGACCAGTCAGGCCATCGCGCGAATGCACGAAGAGGGCCTGCTGGTGCTCTGCCTGCTGACCGACCCGACCTTCGGCGGCGTCACCGCCTCCTACGCCATGCTCGGCGACGTGCTGGTCGCCGAGCCGGGCGCGCTGATCGGGTTCGCCGGGCCCAACGTCATCCGCGAGACCATCAACGAGGATCTGCCGCCGCGCTTCCAGACCGCCGAATTCCTGCTGGAGTGCGGCATGCTCGACGCCGTCGTGCCGCGCGGACAGCTGCGCTCGTTCTTCACGAAAGTGCTTGCGGCGCATAGCACCGGCGCGCCGGTTCGCTCGACGCCCGACCCCACGACGATCACCGACCCGGAGGCGATCGCGGCCCGGCCCGCGGAGGCGATCGTCAAACTCGCGCGCGCCCGGGAACGTCCGACGACATTGAGCTTCGCCGCGGTCGCCTTCGACTCCTTCCTGGAACTGCGCGGTGATCGCCTGTTCGGCGACAGCACCGCCCTGGTGGGCGGGCCCGCCGTGCTCGCCGGGCGGCCGGTCATGCTGATCGGCCACGAAAAAGGCAGCGACACCAAGGAATCCATCGCCCGCAACTTCGGCATGCCGGAGCCGGAGGGCTATCGCAAAGCGCTGCGGCTCATGCACCATGCGGCGAAGTTCGGCATGCCGATCGTGACCCTGATCGATACGCCCGGCGCGTATCCCGGCGTCGGCGCCGAGCAGCGCGGGCAGGCCGGGGCGATCGCCCGGGCGATCATGGAATCCAGCCGGTTGCCGGTGCCGATCGTCGCGGTGGTCACCGGCGAGGGCGGCAGCGGCGGCGCGCTCGCGCTGGGCGTGGCCGACCGCGTGCTGATGTTCGAGCACGCCTACTACTCGGTGATCAGCCCCGAGGGCTGCGCGGCGATCCTGTGGGGCGACCGCAGTGCGGCGGGCGCGGCCGCGCAAGCGCTGAAACTGACTGCCCCGGAACTACTCCGGCTCGGCGTCGTCGACGGCGTCATCCCGGAGTCGGTGCCCGCCGACGTCATCTCCGCGGCCGCCGGCCTGCGCGGCGCGGTGGCGCACGCGCTCACCGAACTGTCCGCGCTACCCGGCCACGATCTGGTCGAGGCGCGGTATCGCAAGTTTCGCCAATTCGGATCAACCACCCCGATGATCGGAGAACCCGCATGACCGCCTTCCGCCAGACCGAGCACAACGCCCATCTCGACACCTCGCTCACGCACATGATGCGGGAGGTGCGGGCCATCGTCGCCGACCTCGATCGGCAGCCGCGCAGGCTGCGGGTGCAGGCCGGGGACTACAACGTCGACATCGAATGGGCCGAGAGCGTCGAGATCGTCACCCGTCCCGAGCAGCTCACCTTGGCGGCCGCACCGGCCGAGGAGGAGGCGGCGGCCACGGCCTTCGCGATCGAATCGCCGCTGGTCGGGCATTTCTATCGGGCGATCGAGCCCGGCGCCGACCCGTTCGTCGCGCCCGGCGACTACGTCGAGGAGGGCCAGGTGGTCGCGATCGTCGAGGCCATGAAGCTGATGAACCAGATCACCGCGCCCAGCGCGGGCCGGATCGTGGACGTGCTGCCCGCCGACGGCTCGGTGGTCGAATTCGGTCAGCGGCTGATCGTGTTCGAACCGGCCGAGACCACGATGGAGATGGCGTCGTGACCGAGATCAAGACCGTGCTCGTCGCCAATCGCGGCGAGATCGCGTTGCGCGTGGTCCGGGCCTGCCGGGAACTCGGATTGCGCAGCGTGGTGGTGTATTCCACCGCCGACGCCGACTCGCTCCCGGTGCGGATGGCCGACGACGCGGTGTGCATCGGACCGCCGGAACCCGGCCGCAGCTATCTGAACATTCCGAACGTCATCGGCGCGGCGCTGCGCACCGGCGCGGACGCGATTCATCCGGGCTACGGGTTCCTTTCGGAGAACCCCGATTTCGCCGCGGTGTGCGCCGAGGAGGGCCTGGTTTTCGTCGGGCCCTCCTCGGAGGTGATGTCGAGCCTGGCCGACAAGGCCGTGACCCGGGCGCTCATGAGCGCGGCCGGTTTGCCGCTGCTGCCCGGCACCCAGGCGGCGCTGCGCAACGCCGAGGAGGCCGAGCGGATCGCCGGTGAAGTCGGTTATCCGGTGATCCTCAAAGCGGTGGCGGGCGGTGGCGGCCGGGGCATGCGCGTGGTGCGCGAACCCGCCGAACTCGCCGACGCCTACAGCCGGACCCAGGCCGAGGCCAGCCTGGCCTTCGGGGACGGCGGGCTGTATCTGGAGCGCTATCTCGAGGGCGCGCGCCACATCGAGGTGCAGATCCTCGCCGACCGCTTCGGCAATGTCGTGCACCTCGGGGAACGGGACTGCTCGGTGCAGCGCCGCCATCAGAAGCTGCTCGAGGAATCGCCGTCACCGGCGCTGAACGACGAGCAGCGGGCCGCGATCGGCGCGGCCGCGGTGGCCGGCGCCCGCTCGGTCGGCTACGAGGGCGCCGGGACGATGGAGTTCCTGCTCGACCGCGACGGCGGGTTCTGGTTCATGGAGATGAACGCGCGCCTGCAAGTCGAGCATCCGGTAACCGAAATGGTGTCGGGGGTGGACCTGGTCGCCGAGCAGCTGCGGATCGCCCAGGGCGAACCGCTGCGAATCCGGCAGTCCGACATCGTCTTACGGGGCCATGCCATCGAGTGCCGGATCAATGCCGAGAATCCGGAACGCGATTTCGCGCCGTCCACCGGGCGGATCGAGCGCTTCCGGCCGCCCGCGGGTCCGTGGGTGCGGGTCGACAGCCACCTGGAAGAAGGCATGTCGGTCTCGCCGTACTACGACGCGCTGCTGGCCAAGGTGATCGTCTGGGCCGACGATCGGCTCGGCGCGATCGAGCGCATGCGCCGCGCCCTCGACGAGCTCGTGCTCGAGGGCCCGGGACTGACCACCTGCGCGGCCTTCCATCGCGACGCGATCCTCGCGAACCCCGAATTCCGTTCGGGGAACTTCGATCTCGACCTCGTGCACACCATCCACTGAGCCACTATCAATTTCGGGAGTTCCCCATGACGACATCGAATGGACGCGTCATCATCCTCGGCGGCGGGATCGGCGGGCTCTGCGCCAGCATCGCCTTCCGGAAAGTCGGCATCGACGCCACCGTCTACGAACAAGCACCCGCCTTCGGCACCGTCGGCGCCTCCCTCCAGGTGTGGGTCAAGGGCATGAAGGCCTTCGCCGAACTGGGCCTGGGCGACGAGATCCGCCGCCGCGGCGCGGAAGTGCACCGGCAGCAGTTCTTCAATCAGAACGGGACCCCGCTCTACCACGCGCAGCTCGCGGAGTTCGCCCGCAAGCACAACGCGCCGATGCCGGTGATGATCCGGCGCTCGGAGGTGATCGAGACGCTGGCCGGGTCCCCCGACCTCGGACCGGTCGAGTTCAATCATCGGGCGACGAAGGTCGAACAGGACGCGGCCGGTGTCACGGTGACTTTCGAGAACGGCCGGGAGGAGCGCGCCGATCTGCTCGTCGCGGCCGACGGCATCAATTCCCGCACCCGGCAGGCGATCTTCCCCGAGGTCGAGATCCTCACCGCCAACTACCGGATCGTGCACGCGGTGGCCGAGCACGAGCCGCCGTGCGGGGCGAATAACTTCACGTTGTTCTTTGGGCGGGGCACCCGCGTCGCGGTCAAGGACTGCGGCAGCAACCACATCTTCTGGGCCGCGGCGCTGCGCAATCCGAAGGTCGGCATCGACGAGCCGAACGAGCTCGTCAAGCACGATCTGCGGGACCGCTTCAGCGTCTTCCCGGAGCCGGTGCAGGCGCTCATCGCCGCGACGCCGCCGGCGGCGATGCTGCACCACGATGTCCGGGCCCTCGGGCCCATGCCCTCCTGGAGCCAGGGGCGGGTGGTGTTCCTCGGCGACGCCGCGCACGCCGTCACGCCCAACCTGGGCCGGGGCGCGAGCGAGGCCATCGTCGACGCGATCGTGCTCGCCCGCAGGATCGTGCCGATCGATCTGGGTGATCGCGCCGCCTTGGCCACCGCCCTGACCGACTATGAAGCGGTCCGGCGTCCGGAAAGCACCGCGCTCCAGCAGGAGTCGTGGCGCATCGGCACGGTTTCCTCGTGGCGGGGCTACGCGGCGACCAAGGCCCGGGACCTGATGATGAAGACGATCGTCGGGCAGAAGCAGGTCGCCAAGATCGAGGGCGAGTTCCAGGTCGAAGTTCCGGCGCTGCTGCCCGCGGCCGTGTGATGGCTACCGACATCGTGCGCACGGACGCGCTGACCAAGAGCTACGGCGAGCACCTCGCCGTAGCTGATGTCGCGCTCACCGTCCGGGCCGGGGAGATCTACGGTTTCCTCGGCCCGAACGGTGCCGGCAAGACCACGACGCTGCGCATGCTGGTCGGGCTGATCGAGCCGTCGAGTGGTACCGCGCGGGTATTCGGCCGCCCGCCAGGCGATCCCGAGGCGCTCGCACGGCTCGGGGTTCTCATCGAGAGCCCGGGGTTCTATCCGTTCCTGTCCGGCCGCGACAATCTGCGGGTCATGGCCCGCTATCGGCGGCTACCCGATACGGCCGCCGAGGAAGCACTCGACCGGGTGGCGCTCAGCGCGCGCGGCGACGACAAGTTCCGCACCTACTCGCACGGTATGAAACAGCGGCTCGGCGTCGCCTGCGCGCTGCTCGGCAACCCGGAACTCTTGATCCTGGACGAACCCACCAACGGCTTCGACCCGGCGGGCATGGCCGAAATGCGGCAACTGATCACCGATCTCGCCGCCCGCGGCCACACCATCCTGCTCTCCAGCCACCTGCTCGCCGAGGTACAGGAGATCTGCGATCGGGTCGGGGTGATCAACGGCGGAAAATTGCTCGCCGAGTCCACAGTGGCCGAACTGCGCGGCAATGCCACACTTTTCGTGCGGGCCGAACCGGCGGCCGTCGCGCTCGAGGCGGTGCGCGCGGCGGTCGGTACGGCGGTGACGGCCCCGGGCGGCATCCGCATCGACGCGGGCGCCGAGGTCGCGCCGCTGGTCGCCCGCGCGATCGTGCAGGCCGGCGCCGATCTGCACGAATTACGCACCGACGAACGTTCTTTGGAAGAAGTGTTCTTCGAGCTGACGGAGGCGGGGAAATGACGGCGAGCATCCGGGCCGAGGCGCTGCGCCTGCGGCGCTGGCCCACCCTCTGGGTTCTGATCGGGGTCTGGTTCGCCCTGAATCTGACCTTCATGTACGCGCTCAACTACATCGGTTATGTCTCCGACGATTCCAGCGGCGCGACCGAAGGGCAGACGCGCGAGCAACTGCTCGCGCAGATGATGCCCGCGGCCGTGCCGGAGGAGTTCGCCGGTGGCACCGTGGTCTTCGGCGGTGCGCTGGTGCTGATCCTCGGCGCGCTGGCCACCGGCAGCGGGTATGGCTGGGGCACTTGGAAAACCGTGCTGACGCAGGGCCCCGGGCGGGTCACGGCCCTGGCCGGAACCATGGTGGCGGTCTTCGCCGTCGTCGTGGGCGTGGTCCTCGGGGCGTTCCTGGCCGATCTGGGCGTCGCGACGGCCATCGCGTGGGCCGAGTCGCAGCCGATCGTCCTGCCCTCGCTCGGTCGCGCGCTGGCCGGAATCGGCAGTGGCATAGCGATTCTGGGGATGTGGTCGATGCTCGGCGTGCTCATCGGGGTGCTCGCGCGCGGGCCCGCGCTCGCCGTGGGACTCGGTTTGCTGTGGGTGCTGGTCCTGGAGAACGTGCTGCGCTTCTTCGGGGAGATGCTCGGCAGCGCCGGTGTGGTGATGGACTATCTGCCCGGCACGGCCGCCGGATCGCTGGCCGGGGCGCTGCGCACCTTGCAGGGTGAGACGACACCCGGCGTGCTGACCACCATCTCGCGCGCGGAATCGATTGCCGCCCTCGCGGTTTACCTGACCGCCTGTGTCGCCGGCGCGCTGTGGCTGATGCGCCGCCGGGACTTGGTGTAGCGCATGCGCGACATCGCGGCACATGTGCTGGACACCTGGCCCGGCCGCCTCGAGCGACTGCCGAAGCGAACGGTGACGATCGTTGCCGCGCTAGCGGCGTTCACGGTGGTGCTGATCACCCTGATCGCCGCATTCCGGATGCCGGAGGCCCAGGCGATCGGACTCGCGCTGATCTCCGGCACGGCGCTGCTGCTGGTGCAGCGGTGGCCGTCCGCGGCGTGGCTCCTTTCGCTCGCCGGGGTCGCCCTGGGGTCGCTCTGGGCGGACGCCGAGCTGTGGGTCGACCCCACGCTCAACAGCCATTTCGTCGTGCTCGGCCTGGCCGCTTTCCGGACCAGCGCCCGGGCCGCGGCGGTGTCGTGGGGTGCGACGATCGCCACCGGCGCCGCCCTCGCCCTGTACTTGCGGCCGGTCGACTGGCCGATCGGGTTGATCGCGGCCGCCTTCGTTTCCGGGTTGCTGCTGACCACGGTGGTGGCGGTACGGGCGCTGATCTCGACCAGTCAGAGCCTGCGCAGCCAGCGCGCGGCCGCCGAAGCACAGCATCAGCGCACGGTGCGGTTGGAGGAGCGGGCCCGCATCGCCCGGGAACTGCACGACGTGGTGGCACACCACATGTCGGTCATCGCGATCCAGGCCGAGGCGGCCCAGTACCGCGACCCCGGGATCGCGCCGCAGACCGCCGCCAGCCTGGTCACCATCCGGTCCAGCGCCACCGCCGCGCTCGGCGAAATGCGGCGCATCCTCGACGTGCTGCGTTCCGGGGACACCGGGGTGATGCCGCAGCCGACGCTGGCCGACCTTCCCGATCTCGTCGCCTCGGTGCGCGCCACCGGCGCGCACGTTGCCCTCGAGCTGCTCGGCGACACCTCGAAAGTCCCCGCGAGCGTGGAACTCTCCGCGTTTCGCATCGTGCAGGAAGCGGTGAGCAACGCCATCCGGCACGCACCGGGCGCACCGGTCCGGATCGAAATCGAGACCACCCCCGCGGAGATCCGGATCAGCGTCGAGAATCAGCACATGCCGCCGGTGCCGCCGACCACAGGCTCCGGCCATGGCATCCTCGGCATGCGGGAACGTGTCGCGATGCTCGGCGGCACCCTCGATGTCGGACCCACCGGAAACGGCAAATACCGTGTCGCCGCGGCACTTCCGACCCAGAACGGAGACCGATGAGCATCAGCGTTTTGATCGCCGACGACCAGGAACTGATCCGCGAGGGCCTGGCCGTCCTGCTGGACACCCAGCCCGATATCGACGTGGTCGGGCAGGTCGCCGACGGCCGCCAGGCGATCCGCGAAGCCGAACGGCTACAGCCCGACGTCATCCTGATGGACGTGCGGATGCCGGTCTGCGACGGCATCGAGGCCACCCGCGAGATCACCGCCACCGGCCCCGCCAAGGTGATCGTCCTGACCACCTTCGACCTCGACGAATACGTCTACGCCGCACTGCGCGCGGGCGCCGCCGGATTCCTGCTGAAGGAATCCTCCGCCCACTCCCTCGGCGAAGCGGTCCGCATCGTCGCCGCCGGCGAAGCCCTGCTGGCCCCCTCCGTCACCAAACGCCTGCTGTCCGAATTCGCCCGCCGCAGCCAACCCCGCGCCACCGCGAAACCGGCCGACCTCACCGCCCGCGAAACCGAAGTCCTCGTCCTCATCGCCCGTGGCCTGTCCAACGCCGAAATCGCCGAGGAACTGGTGATTTCCGAGCAGACCGTGAAAACCCACGTCCGCCGGGTCTTGGAGAAGCTCCAGCTACGCGACCGCACCCAGGCCGCGATCTACGCCTACGAAACCCTGCTCATCAAGCCCAGCTGAAGGTTGTCAGCCGGGCGACACCGCGAGGCGCAAGCCCGCGAGACCGCGTGGCCGCAGCGCCAGTGTGCCCGCGACTGCCCGAAAGGCGTTCGCCGCGGGCGACTCCGGCGCGGCGCGCACGATCGGGGTGCCGCTGTCGCCGGTCGCGCACACCGCCGGATCGAACGGGACCTGGCCCAGCAGTGCGCATTCCGCGCCGAGCAGCTCGCTGAGCCGGGCCGCGACCGTCGTCCCACCGCCCGCGCCGAACAGTTCCTGTCTGGTGCCGTCGGGCGCGTCGAACCACGACATGTTCTCCACGACGCCGGCCACCCGCTGCTTGGTCTGCGCCGCCACAGCGCCCGCGCGCTCGGCGATGCGGGCCGCGGTCTGCTGGGGTGTGGTGACGACCAACAGCTCGGCGGTCGGCAGCAGCTGGGCGAGGGAGATCGCGATATCGCCGGTGCCGGGCGGCAGGTCGACCAGCAGGACGTCCAGATCGCCCCAGTGCACGTCGACGAGGAACTGCTGCAACGCCCGATGCAGCATCGGGCCGCGCCAGATCACCGGTTCGTTCCCCTCGGCGAACATCCCGACGGAGATGACCTTCACCCCGCCCGCGCTGGGCGGCAGCATCATTCGCTCCACCTGGACGGGCCGTGCGGTCAAGCCCAGCAGTGCGGGGATGGAGTGGCCGTGGATGTCGGCGTCGAGAATGCCGACGCGCAGGCCCTGCTCCGCCAGGGCGGTCGCCAGATTGACGGTGACACTGGACTTTCCGACCCCGCCCTTGCCGGAGACGACACAGTAGACCCGGGTCAGCGAGCCGGGTTGGGCGAACGGAATGGACGGTTCGTCACCGCGCACCTTCTTACGCAAAGCGGTCCGCTGCTCGTCGGTCATGACTTCGAACTCGACCGCGGCGGCAACTGTTCCCGGCACCTCGAGCACGGCCGCGCGGACCTCGCGGGTAATCCGCTCCCGCATCGGGCAACCGGCGACGGTCAGCCGTATCCGCACGAGGACCTGGCCGCCGTCGCCGATAACGACGTCGCCGACCATGTCGAGCTCGGTGATGGGACGGTGGATTTCAGGATCCTCGACCCCGCTCAGCGCTTGTAGGACGCGTTCGGCGGTCGGTGCTGGTGCAGAGGTGATCGGCATGGCGAACTCAACTTTCGTGATCCGGTCCGAGGCTGACACGCACCATCTCGGCACGTTCGACGACTTTCACGCGCTCGCGGCCCGCGAGCGCGCCGAGGCCGCGTTCGTACTCGTCCAGCCGGCGCCAACCCGGCCAGGTGGTGTACCCGACGCCTTTCGCGGCCAGGAACTCGAGCACCGCGCCGGGATCGGGTTCGCTTGCGCCCGTGAGCCGCTCGCGATCCGCGAGCAAGCAGGCGACGGTCTCATTGGCGTCGCCCTTGGTGTGGCCGATCAAGCCGATCGGCCCGCGTTTGATCCAGCCGGTGACATACACGCCCGGCAGATGCCGCGCGGCGCCGTGTGCGTCCTCGTCGATCAGCACCCGGCCCGCCTCGTTCGGCACCACGCCCGCCCGGTCGTCGAACGGCAGCTTGGCCAGGTTTCGCGAGAGGTATCCGACAGCCCGGTATACCGCGCCGACCGGCCAGTCCCGGAATACACCGGTGCCCTGGACATTTCCGCTGCCGTCGAGCCGCGTGCGCTCAGTCCGCAGGGCGACGACTCGGCCGTCGGCCCCGAGCACCTCGACCGGGGATTCGAAGAAATGCAGGAACAGCTTGTGCGGACGCGTACCTGGATCTCGAATCGCCCACTGCTCCAGCGTGTTCGCGACCATGTCCACTTGTTTCGACTGCCGCCGCGCCGCTTCCGAGCCCGCGTCGTAGTCGATGTCCGCGGGGTCGACAATGACCTCGATGCTGGGCGAGTGGTCGAGCTCGCGCAGCTCCAGCGGCGTGAACTTGGCCTGCGCCGGGCCGCGGCGGCCGAACACGTGCACCTCGACGGCCTTGTTGTTCGCGAGGCCCTGGTAGACGTTCGGCGGAATCTCGGTGGGCAGCAACTCATCGGCGGTCTTGGCGAGCACACGCGCCACGTCGAGCGCGACATTGCCGACGCCCAGCACCGCGACCCGCTCCGCGTGCAGCGGCCAGGCACGCGGGACATCCGGATGGCCGTCATACCAGGACACGAAGTCCGCCGCGCCATAGGACCCGGCGAGCTCGATGCCTGGAATATCCAGGGCTCGATCGGCCTCCGCACCGGTGGCGAAGATGACCGCGTCATAAAAGGTTCGCAGGTCGTCCAGGTGGATGTCGGTGCCGTAGTCGACATTGCCGAGCAACCGCACCTGCGGCTTGTCGAGGACCTGGTGCAGGGCGGTGATGATGCCTTTGATCCGCGGGTGATCCGGCGCGACGCCGTAGCGAATCAACCCGAACGGAGCGGGCATCCGCTCGAACAGGTCGATCGATACCTCCGGCAGCGCTTTCAGCAGCGCGTCGGCGGCATAGATGCCCGCCGGACCCGAACCCACGATCCCTACCCGCGGTGTCATGGCCGATACGCCCGGATGAAGGCCGTATCGGCGCCCACCGCACCGATTTTCGCCGCGCTCCCCGGTGAACCGAGCGCCGTCGCACGCCCGGGCAGCGGCTCGTCGAAGAATCGGGCGTTCTCCGCCACGAACTGCTGCTGATCGGCCGGGATATCGGCATCGAGGTAGATCGCCTCGACCGGGCAGACCGGTTCGCACGCACCGCAGTCCACGCATTCGGCCGGCTGGATGTAGGCCATCCGGTCACCGGTGTAGATGCAGTCGACCGGGCATTCCTCCACACACGCCCGATCCATCACGTCGACGCACGCGGCGCCGATAACGAAGGTCATGATGCCTCCTCGGTAGTCGCGGCCGGTTCGGCGTCTTCGCCGAGCGCGGCCAGGATTTCGTATCGCCTACGGGCGAATTCGGGTTCGAAGCGGGCGCCGGGCGCGCGCGGATGTTCGATGGTGATCACCCGCTGGATCCGCGCCGGCCGCGGTGTCAGCAGCACGATCCGGTCGGCCAGCAGCAGCGCCTCGTCGACATCGTGCGTGACGAACAGGACCGTCGTCTGATACCGCTGCCAGACCGAGATCAGCAGCCGCTGCATGTCCGCGCGAGTCTGGGCGTCCAGCGCGCCGAACGGCTCGTCCATCAGCAGCACCCGGGGCCGGGTGGCCAGGGTCCGGGCCAGCTGCACGCGCTGGCGCATCCCGCCCGACAGCGCGCCCGGCAGATGCTCGCCGAAACCGGTGAGCCCCACCTGATCCAGCAGTTCCAGTGCCTCGGTCCGCCGTTGCCCGCGCGGCACCTTGCGCAGTTTCAAGGCGAATTCGACGTTCTTGCGCGCCGTTCGCCAGGGCAGCAGCGCGTCTTCCTGGAAGACCATGGCGCATTGCTCACCGCTGCCGCCGTCGACCTCGGCGCTGCCGCCGATCGGAGTCAGCAGTCCGGCCATCGCCCGCAGGATTGTGGACTTGCCGCAGCCGGAAGGTCCGAGCAGCACCACGATCTCCCCCGGTGTCACATCGAGATCGACTTCGGCCGTGAGGATCTCGCCGTAGGCGATGCGTAGCTCCCGCATCGCGACGGCGGCGCCCGCGCTCATCGCACGGCCCGTGGCAGCCAGCGGTTGACCCGCCGCCCGGCCCGTTCGACCAGCCAGGCCGTGGCCCAGCCGAGTACGCCGATGGACAGCATGCCGACCACGACGCCCGGGTAGTCCAGCAATCCGTAGGACTGCCAGGTGAAGTACCCGATGCCGAACTGGCCGGAGATCATCTCGGCGCTGATGACGCAGATCCAGGCGACACCCATCGCGACCGAGAGTCCGGAGAAGATTCCGGGCAGCGCGCCGGGTAGGGCGATCTGGAACAGGATCTCCCAGCGCTTGGCCCCGAGCGTGCGCGCGGCCTCCTCCCATACCTTGGGCAACGCGTGCATGGCGTGAATGGTGCTGACCGCCACCGGGAAGAAGGCCGCGAAAAAGGTGATGAACACGATGCCCTGCTCCCCGGTGGGAAACAGCAGAATCGCCAAGGGCACCAAGGCGATAGCCGGGATCGGCCGGAACACTTCCAGCACCGGCCGGACCAGCGTGCCGACCAGCCGGGAGCGCCCGATCGCCATGCCGATCAGCACGCCGGCCAGGGTGGCGAGCCCGAACCCGATCAGGATCCGGCGCATGCTCGAGATGATGTTGCTGTAGTAGGACTGGGTGCCGAGCTGGGCGCGGAAGGATTCGTAAACCTCCGCGGGCGCGGGAATCTTGTCGAAGCGCAGCCAGAAGACCACCTGATTCGCGGTGAGCAGATACCACAGCAGCAGCAGCGTCACCAGCGGGACAGCGGTCAGCAGTACCTCGCTCACTCGACCCGGCAGTGACATACGCACTCGCCGTGCTTGTTTCGCCGCCGCGACGGCGGCGGGTGGCGCCGGGACCAGGGTGATCGGTTCCGCGGATACCGTCATGTCGAACCTCCTTCTCTCGTGTGTTGCGCTACCGGGCGAGCAATGCGGCCTGGTAATCGATGACGGTGCTGCCCGGATGACTGCCCGCGTAGGACAGGGCGTCGGCACGCACCGCGAACGGCAACATCCGCTCGTCGGGACCCGCTGCGGGATCAGTCACCCAGGTCGCGGTATTCGCGAAGATCCGTGTCCCCGACGCGGCGTCGGGAACATAGGCGGCCCGCGGCTCCCCGCCCTGCTGAGCGATGACACGCAGCAGACAGGTCGGCGTCCGCGCCACCGACGTGGTGTCCGTGCCTTTGAACCAGGCCTCCGAAGCGGTCGCCACACCGTCGACGGCCCCGCCGCACACCGGATCGGTTCCGGTCAGCGGGCTCGGCGCGGCTGTCGAAGCGCGCTGCTTCTCGTACTCCGCGCCATACAGCGACCGGACGTAGCTGTCGTTGACGAACTCGCCAAGGTCCAGATCCGCGAGCGCACCGAGCCCTTTCAAGAACGGCAGCAAGGTGCCCAGCGCCTCGACCTGTTGCGGTTTGATCGTCGGGTCGAAGCTCACCAAGCCGTTGGGCCCGTTGTAGAGGTAGACGACTTCCGGTGGCAGCCCGGTGATTTCGGCGACGCGCAGCGCCGCGGCCAGCGGGTTGCGATTGATGTAGTCGGAGGTGGCCTTCTGGGCGGCCAGGAACGCGCCGACGATATCCGGGTTGGCGGCGTCGAAACGCTTGTTCGCGACGACGGCGTGGAAGGTCGGAATCTTCGCGCTGCCCCCGTCATAGAGCAGCCGGGCCTTGCCGTCGAAAACCAGCTTCTGCGGCCAGGGCACGAACTGCGCCAGCGCCGCCACCTGATCGCCCTGCAACGCCGAGGCCCCGACCGCCGGATCCTGCCCGAGCAGTTTGACGTCGTCGAGGGTGAGCCCCGAGCCGGACAGTCCGGTGCTGAGCATGCCGTGCGCGGCCGAGCCGACACTGGTCGAGACGATCTCGCCGCGCAGATCGGACAGCGTGACCGCAGGCGAATTCATCGGCACCACAACCTGATTGAGCGAGCCGCGCAAGTTGTAGCCGGTGACCGCGATCAGCTCGGTCTTGACGTCGGCGTGGTCGCGAGTCTTGGAACCGTTGACCAGGACGGGCGCGTCACCCATTGAGCCGATATCCACCTGTCCGGCCAGCATCTGGGCGGTCAACGGCGGACCGGCGGCGAAGTCCTTCCACTCGACCTTGTAGGTCACGCCTTTGGCTTTTCCGAGCTCGGCCAGCTCGGCCTCGAAGGTGCCGCGATCGCGCAGCAGCGTGCCCGCGGTGACGGTGTTGATCGTCTTGGATTGGTATCCGATATTGACGGTGATGGTCTTGCCGTCACCCGAGCCGCAGCCCGCGACGACGGTCGCGGCGGTCGCGATGCCCAGGAGCAGGGCCAGGGTGGTGCGTGGTGTACTCATCGTGCTGTCCTTCGCCTGCGATCAGCGCAGCAGATACGGGATGTCGACGGTCACGGCCCCGACCGGGCAGCGCGCGGCGCACGGGCCGCAGTACCAGCATTCGTCGACGTGCATGTACGCCTTGCCGGAGTCGGGATGGATCGCCAGCGAATCCAACGGGCACATGTCGACGCACAGCGTGCAGCCGTCGATGCACTTCTGTTCGTCGACCGTGACCGGTACGTCGATGCGAGTGTTGACCTGAGCCATCAGCTTTCCTTTCGAGAGTTGGCAATGCCGATGCGAGCGAAGGCGCGGACGTCGGCGTCCGGGTCCTCGAGAGCGGATTGGAGGGCGGCGGCGACCTCCGGGAGGGTGGCGATCCGTTCGGCGAGCGCGCGCACGGCGGCCTTGCGGACGTCGAGGTTGTCGTCGGTGACAGCCGAGATCAGGTGGGGCGCGGCGACTTCCGGATCAGCGACCGCGAGCGCGATGGCCGCGCCCTGCCGCACCTGCCACGCCGGATCGACGACGGCCGCGGCCGCGACGGCCGTCGCCTCGTCGCCGCAGCCGGTCTGCGCGAGCGCGGCGAGCGCGGCCGCCCGCACCAGCGGGTCCGGGTCGCGAGCCAGCTCGATCAGCGTCGCGGCCCCGCGTGGATCGCCGACCGCCGCCACACCTTTGGCGACCGCGATGCGGACCAGCGGCGCCGGGTCGGCGGCCGCCACGGCCAGCTCGGCCAAGGCGTCCACCGAGGTGAACCCGCCGACTACGGTGCGGCGCACCTCGATTTCGGGATCGGCCAGCCAGCCGGACAATTCGGCCGCGCTGGTACGGCGGTGCCGCCACAGCGCCTCGATCGCCGCCGAACGCACCGCCGGGTCCGGCGCTTCGACGCAAGCACGCAGTGCACCATCGAATTCCGGGCCGGGGACCAGCACTTCGAGCAGCTCGGTCAACAGCCCGACCGCGGCTTCGCGGACAGTCGCGTCGGTGTCGGCCAGCCCGGCGGCGATGAGCGGCGAGGCCGCCGCCCACTCCTCGGTGGTCTCACTGAGCACCGACAGCGCCGTCCGCCGGACCTCCGGATCCTGATCGGCGAGAAAAGGATTCAGCTCGTCGAGGTCCGGCCACTCCTCGGCCAGCTCCATGAGCCGCAGCAGTCTCGTGCTCATCGGGCGCTCCACGCCCCGACCAACTCCGGCGCGGCGACATCGGCGACGCCGTCGGGCCGGACGAACCCGGGCACCGGCACGATGTACGGCGCGACCGGCCGGGTGGTGAACTCCATCGCGCCCGACTCGCCCCGGAACAGGTTGAGATGACAGAACCAGTCGGCGTCGTTGCTGGCCGGCCAGTCCGCGCGCTGATGGTAGAGCCCCCACCGGCTTTCGGTGCGCCGCAGCGAGGCGCGGGCGGCCATCTCGGCGCAGTCCCGGATGAAACTCACCTCCGCGCACCGCATCAGCTCATGCGGGGTGTGCGCGCCCATCTGCGCGATATCGGCGTGCATCCGTTCGAACGACTCCAGCCCCAGCGTCAGATACCGCTGCGCCTTGGGCGGTTGCAGGTAGTCGTTCACGAAGCGCCGCAGCTTGTATTCGACCTGCTGCTGCGGCGGACCGTCCGGATTGCGCAGCGGCCGGTAGATGAGTTCGTGCGCGGCCTCGATCTGGTCCTCGGGCAGGGCCGGATGTGCCGCGCCGCGGGCGTACTCGGTCGCGCTCTCCCCCGCGATGTCGCCGTAGACGAAGGCCCCGATCATGTAGTTGTGCGGGACCAGGGCCATGTCACCGGCCGCGTAGAGCCCCGGCACGGTGGTCGCCGCGTGCTCGTCGACCCATACGCCGGAGGCGGAATGCCCACTACACAAACCGATCTCGGAGATGTGCATCTCGATATCGCTGGTCCGGTAGTCGGTGCCGCGACCGGCGTGGAAGGTGCCGCGGGTGGGCCGCTCGGTGGTGTGCAGGATCCCTTCGATCTCCTGGATCGTCGCGTCCGGCAGATGACTGAGTTTCAGATAAATCGGGCCACGCGCACTGTCGAGTTCGCGCTTGACCTCGGCCATCATCTGCCCGGACCAGTAGTCGCAGTCCACGAAGCGATTGCCCTCGGCGTTGACCTGATAGCCGCCGAAGGGATTGGCGACGTACGCGCAAGCCGGGCCGTTGTAATCCTTGATCAGCGGGTTGATCTGGAAGCACTCGATGCCGGACAGTTCGGCCCCAGCGTGGTAGGCCATCGCGTAGCCGTCACCGGCATTGGTCGGATTCTCGTAGGTCCCATAGAGATAGCCGCTCGCGGGTAAGCCGAGCCGCCCGCACGCCCCCGTAGCCAGGATGACCGCGCCCGCCGAGATGGTCACGAATTCTCCGCTGCGGGTGTCGAATCCGACCGCGCCGACCGCGCGACCCGCGACCGTGAGCACCCGGACCGGCATGACCCGGTTGTTGATGGTCACCTTGGCGCGCACATCCCGGGCCCGCAGGGTGCGGTAGAGCACCTTCTTCACATCCCGGCCCTCGGGCATCGGCAGTACGTAGCTGCCGGAACGGTGCACCTTGCGCACCGCGTATTCGCCGTGCTCGTCCTTCTCGAACTTGACGCCGTAGCTCTCCAGCCGCTGCACCATCTCGAAGCCGCGGGTCGCGGTCTGATAGACGGTGCGCTGGTTGACGATTCCGTCGTTGGCGACGGTGATGTCGGCGACGTAATCCTCGGGGCTGGCCTTGCCGGGGACGACCGCGTTGTTCACCCCGTCCATACCCATGGCAAGCGCCCCGGAATGCCGTACGTGCGCCTTCTCCAGCAGCAGCACCTGGGCGCCGTGTTTCGCGGCGGTCAGGGCCGCCATCGTGCCCGCGGTGCCGCCGCCGACGACCAGTACGTCGCAGCTCAGCTCGCGGCGCGTCGCGACCGGTGGGATATCCATGGGAATCAGCCCCTTTCATTCGGTTCGGTGACACCGCGGTTCGGTGTGACCGGGGTGCGGTGCAAGCGGCCGGACAGCGAGAAGCGGTCGCCGCGGTAGCGGACGTACTCGAGGTCGACCGGCCGGCCGGAATCGGTGTAGGTGAGCCGTTCCAGGAACAGCAGCGGCGCGCCCGGCCGGACCTCGAGCAGTCCGGCGACGGTCGGGTCGGCGGCCACCGCCTCGATGGAGACGGCCGCGGAGCCGAGTGGCAATCCGAGTTCGGCCTCCAGCAGGCCGAACACGTCGTGCCCGGTCAGGTCGAGCGACAGCAGCGGCGCTCCGATATCGGCGGTCAGATAGCTGGCGTCCAGCGACAGCGGAGTGCCGTCGAGGTAGCGGATGCGTTCCAGCACGACCACCGGCGTTCCGGTGTCCAGCTCCAGCCGTTCGGCGACGATCGGCGTCGCGGGCACGATCTCGGCGAGCAGCACCCGGTTGACAACCCGATCGCTGCCGGTCTCGAAGGTTTCGGCCAGCCCGCGCAGCCGGTCCAGACCCTGCACCGCCTTCTCCGAGACCACGAAGGTCCCGGCGCCGGGCACCCGGTCGACCAGGCCCTCGTCCCGGAGCAGCGCCAGCGCGTCTCGCACGATATTGCGGCTGGTGCCGAAGTCCGCCGCCAGCTGGGTTTCCGGCGGCAACGGCCGATTTCCGTAGACCCCGCTGCGAATACGCGCCCGCAAAATATCTCGAATCCGGCGGGCGGGGGCCGAACGCCGGCTGATGCTCGGTTCCGAATACGTTCTGCCTGTCATGCCGCAAATGCTCGGAACCAATGATTACGTGCGACGTTTCGCGCAATTACCACACGGTTACGCCAGTTATCGAATTCTTGACAAGGCCCTGACCTGCGCGAACGACGCCGCCTTTCGGAGTATCACCAGCAGATCGGGCTTGCGAACCAGAAAAAGGGCAGTCACATCAGCGCCGCTTATGGGGTACTGCTATTTCACCAGCTACCGGCCGTTCGAGCGAGTCGTGATCGTGTGAAAGATGATGTGGCTACGCCGAAATCTTCCAGGCCTCCTGCTCGCCGCCGCGGTCGCAAGCGTGGCGACGGTTGCGGGTAAGGCGGCGCCGGTTGTCGGCGCCCCGATCCTCGCGCTGTGCGGCGGCGTCCTGATCGGTGTCCTGGGTCGCCGATCAGTCACGGAGACAGGCGTCTTCGCCGAAGGACTCGCGCTGACGCGGCAGCGGATCCTCGGCGCGGCGATCGTGCTGCTCGGGTTGGGGCTGCCGGTCGGCTCGGTGCTGGAGGTCGGACGGCAGACCGCCGTGGTTCTGTTCGGAACGCTCGCCCTGGGCGCGGTCGCCGCGGTGGTGATCGGGAGAATGCTGGCGCTGGACCGGGATTCGGCCACTCTGGTCGCGGTCGGGACGACGATCTGCGGCGCGTCCGCGATCGCCGCGGCGACGGCGGTGATCAAGCCGGAGAAGGAACGGGTCGCCTATGCGCTCGGTACCATCTTTGTCTTCAATATCGTTGCGGTACTTGCTTTTCCGCCTATCGGACGGCTACTCGGATTGTCCGAGCAGGCGTTCGGGCTGTGGGCGGGCACCGCTATCAACGACACCTCCTCGGTGCTGGCGGCCGGAGTGATATTCGGTCCTGCCGCAGCCCATTTCGCGGTGATCGTCAAACTGGTCCGCAGCCTGATGATCGTTCCGCTGTGCCTCGGACTGCATTTCAGCCGGCGTGCCGGGGCGAAACTGTCGCTACGCCAGAGCCTTCCGCTGTTCGTCGTCCTGTTTCTAGTGGCATCGGTGATCGCCGGGACCGGCATCGTGCCGCCCACCTGGGTCGCGCCGCTCGGCCGGCTCAGCGCCTGGCTGATCGCGGCGGTCCTCGCCGCCATCGGCTCGTCCCTCACCTGGCGGCAACTGCGCGCCAACGGCGCGCGCCCCCTGGTGTTCGGCGGCGCGCTCGGCCTGATCTTGGCCGTGGGCAGCCTCGCGCTGCAAACGGCTACCGGCTGGAGGTGATTCGGCTGTCGCGCGTGCGACGCCGCAGCACCGCGACCGCACGGCCGCGCAATCCACGACGGTCTACGCCGTGATGGATCGCGGCGGCCGCGACCGCCGGTGGGGCGGGGAGTGGGGCGGGGTCCTGCACCCGGGTGGCGCTCGCCTCGATCCACTCGGTGGTGCTGCCGTGCAGCGAGAGTTCGGTGCCGCGCACCGCGCGCTCGCAGCGGCGGGCCAGGTCGCGGCGGTCCAGGCCGGGGTATTCCTGCGGTCGCAGCACGACTTCGGCGACCAGGCCGCGCGAGCGCAGGATGCGTTTCGCGGAGTCGGCGAAGGTGTCGTCGCCGACGAAGCCGGGGATCGTGCATTGCGCGCCGTGGCGGTCGAGGTAGCGCAGACGCACCGGCTGGACGAACGTGCCGGTGTCGACGGCGGCTTGGAACAGCGCCGGGCGCATGCGGCCGTAGGCGCGGCCGCACCAAGTGGTGCCCTCGGGGAACACGGCCACCCGGTCACCGGCGGCCAGCCGGTTGCCGAGTTCGGTTACCGCGCCGGGGAGTTCGCGCAGGCGTTCGCGTTCGAGGGGGATGACGCGCAATCGCTTGGCGAGTCCGCCGAGCACCGGCCAGTCGAGCATGTCCGCGCGGGCCACGAAGCCGAGCGGCTGGACCGCCGCCAGGACCACCACATCGGACCAGCCGATATGGCCGGTGACGATCATGACGCCGTCGCCCGGTCCGGCGTAGCGGGCCGACTCCGCGCCGGGCCGCTGGTCGACGACGCGCAATTCGATTCCGAGACAGCCGAGTACGGCATGGGCGTAGCGGCGCTGCAAGCCCTCGCGATGCCGCCGCGGCGCGGCGGCGTTCAGCAGCGGGTAGCTGATCAGCAGACCGGTGACGCCCAGCAGGCGGGCGAGCACTCGGGCGGTACCGACCTCAGCGGTCGCCTCGACGCAGCCGGGCCCGCAGGGGCTCGACGGCATCCACGCGTGCACCGCTTGCGCGGGCGGGGCGTCGAAAACCATGGGGATTCACCGTCCGTCGAGCGAGGCCGCGGCGCTTTGCAGCCGTTCCAGGTAACGGGTGTTGATCGTGTCCATGCCGAGCAGCGCGACGAAGTCGGCCACCGCGAAATCCGGGTCGTGGGCGGGTTCGCCGCAGATCTCGGCGCCGAGCCGCAGATAGCCGCGCAGCAGCGGCGGCAGCTTCGGGCGCGCGGGCGGGGCCAGCTCGTCGAGGGATTTGCCGTCGACGACCACCGGGTTCAGCGGGTGCACCCGCCATTCAGGGTCGGAGGCGTGCCGGCCGAGCAGCATGTCGCGCACGCCGCGGACGTTGACGCCGATCGGGTCGGTGGGGCCGTCCTGCATCGGCACCGAAACGCAACCCATCACCCACTCGTAGCCGGTGAGCTGGATGTAGTGCAGGATGCCCGCCCACATCAGGGTCAGCACCGAGCCGTTGCGATGGTCGGGCACCACGCAGGCGCGGCCCATCTCGACGATCCGGCGTCCGGCCGGATCCAGTTGCGCCACATCGAATTCGGTGGCCGTGTAGTAGCCGCCCGCGGCGTTCACCTTGTCCGGCGGCAGCATGCGGTAGCAGCCGACGAATTCGCCGGTGCGATCCTCCCGGACCAGCAGGTGATCGCAGTGGTCGTCGAAGCGGTCGGCGTCCAGGCCGGTCCCGTTGTCGGGGATCTGGAAGCCGGGCTCGTTGGCGAACACGTCATAGCGCAGGCGCTGGGCCGCGCGGCGGTGATCGGCGTCGGAGGAGACGACGAGCGAATAGGTAGACTTTTCCACCCCCGAGTCCGTCGGAGCCGGAGCGGTCAACACGGACGAAATAGTCATAGCTTCGATGAAGCCAGTCCGAAACTGCGTCGAAGGAACCCCGAAGTGTCGCGCCGAGGGCAGTCAGGTGAACGAGACGCCGGTCACACCAGTTGTTTACCCCGCTGTCGCGCCGGGTTCGCGAAATAGTGCCTCACCAGCAAGAATCGCGCTCCCAGCCACGGCCGAGAGCGCGATGTCGATCAGGAGATCAAGCCGCCAAGCGCGGCAATTCCTGAGTCTCCGCATTGGCGGCGGGGTCGACCTCGTCGAACCCGGGCCGCCCGGTGCCGATGAACGCGATCAGCCACGAACCCACCGCGGCGAACCGGTTGCGGAACCCGACCAGGTACATCAGGTGCACCGCCAGCCAGATGATCCAGGCCAGGAAGCCGCGGAAGGTGATGCGCTCGTTCAGCTTCACCACCGCGCTGAACCGGCTGATCACCGCCATGCTGCCCTTGTCCCAGTACTTGAACGGGGTGCCGGGCGCCTTCTTGCGGCGGATGATGTCGGCGGCGTGCCGGCCCTCCTGCATGGCCACCGGCGACTGGCCGGGGTAGCCGTTGAGCGAGGTCATGTCGCCGATGGCGTAGATATCGGCGTGGCCGCCCACGGTCAGGTCGGGATTGATCAGCAGCCGACCGGCCCGGTCGGTGTCGACGCCGGTGCGCTCGGCCAGGATCTTGGCGAACCCGCCCGCCTGCACGCCGGCCGACCACACCACGGTCTCGGCGGCGATGCGGCGTTCCACGCCCTCGCCGTCCTTGACCGTCACCTTGCCGCCTTCGATATCGGTGACGAAGGTACCGAGCAGCACCTCCACACCGCTGCCGGCCAGCGAGCGCTTCGCGTATTCCGAGAGCCCGCCGCCGAAGGGCGGCAGCACCGCGCCGGCGCCTTCCACCAGGGTTACCGAAACCTCTTGGTGGTAGTGCCTTTTCGCGAGTTCCTTGAGCTGGCCCGCGACCTCGACGCCGGTCGCGCCCGCACCGACGACCACGAAGCTCAATAGTCGCTCGCGCGTCGCCTCGTCGGCGCCCTTGGCCTGGGTGAAGACGCGCTCGATCTGCGCGCGCAGCGCCTTCGCGTCCTCGATGGTCTTCAGCGCGAACGTCTTGGCCGCGAAATCGTCACGGCCGAAATAGGACTGGCTCGCGCCGGTGGCCGCGATCAGCGAGCCGTAGCGGATCTGGCGCTGCTCCCCCTGCGCCTCGTAGGTGAGCACCGCGGTATTGGGATCGAGGTCGATCACCTTGCCCAGCCGGACGTCGGCTTCGCGGTGCCGGCGCAGCACCGACTTGATCGGCGGCGCAATCTCATCGGAGGCCAGCACACCTGTCGCGACCTGATACAGCAACGGCTGGAAAAGATGCTCCGGTGTGCTCGAGATGAGCACGAAGTTGATTCCCGACTTCGCCAACTGCTTGGCCGCGGCCAGCCCCCCGAATCCCGATCCGACAACGACCACATCTGCGTGTTCCATGACAGCCTCCTTCTCTCATTACCAACCGTCATACGAAGCGCAGATATTTCAGGTGTTAGGGCGCATAATGGAGATGACTCTTATCTTGATCACTCATGAATCGGGAGCTTGCCGTGGAGCTGCGCCAACTGGCATACTTTGTCGCGGTCTGTGAGGAACTGAGCTTCAGCAAAGCCGCGACGCGCTGCTTCATCTCACAGTCGGCCATCAGCCATCAGATCGCCCGGCTCGAACGCGACCTCGGGGTGCCGTTGTTCGAGCGCACCACCCGGGCCGTTATCCCCACCGACGCGACTACTCGGCTACTTCCCCTGGCTAAACAGATGCTGAGCTTGGAGTCTGCCATCCGCGCCACCGTGCGCACCAGTGGCCCCCGAATCCGGCTGGCCGCCAACATGTCCTTCGCGACCCGCTCGCTGTCGGCCATCGCGGGCACCCGCGCGGCGCACCCCGACGCCGAGATCGAATATGTGATCAAGCCCTTCCGCCAACGGATTACGGCGGTCGCCGACGGCGATTGTGATCTAGCCCTCATCCGTGGCAGCGTCGATCAGCCGGGCCTGGCGGTGCAGCAGCTCTGGGTCGAGGACCTCGTCATCGCCACCTCCAGCGGCCACCCCCTGGCCACCCGCGACACCGTCACCCTCGCCGAGCTGAGCCCCTACCCGCTGCTGCTCCCGCCGGAGCAGGAGCAGGTGCTGCTGCACAACATCATTCGGGCCGCCTTCGCCGAGTTGCCCACCGGACCCACCTACGGCCCGCCGATCCCGCCCGATCACACCGCGACGATGGAGCTGCTCAACCGGCCCGACGCGTGGACCGTGCTCTACGCCGAGAGTCCCACCGAGGGCCTGGTCGTCCTGCAACTCACCGAACACCGGCTGCGGATCCCGGTGTCGGCGGTGGTCCGCAGCGACGCCCGGCCCTCGCCGATCCTGTCCACGCTGCTCACGAACCTGCACCGCTGACCAGGGCCTGCGCGACCGCCAGGTGCAACCGCAGGTCTTCGGGCTCCTCGTCCTCGACGGCCCAGACGATCTCCTCCATGGCCCGCATGGTCGCCCAGCCCCGGGCGCGCTCCAGATCGACGCCCAGGCCGGTCGCGGTGCGCGAGACGACCGCGCGGGCGTGTTCCGGGACCGGATTGCCCTGAACCTGGATCATGATCAGGAATCCGGCGTCGAACGCGGCCTCGCCCAGGTAGGCCTTGGGATCGATGAGCAGCCACGGTTCCCGTTCGGCGGCAACGATATTGCCCAGGTGGGTGTCCCGGTTCACCACCAGCAGCGGGCCGTCCGGCACGGCCAGACGCTCGCACCACTCGGCGGCGGCGTCCCGCAGGGTCGCCGGAAGTACCTGTGCCACTTCCGGTTCCGGATCGGCGAACATCTCGCCCCACTCCCGCACCATGCCGGTGGCCGCGGGCAGCTCGGGATACCCGGCCGGGATACCGATCGGCTCGCGGCGCAGGCGGCGGTACAGGCGGCAGGCCAGCTCGATCTTGTCCGCGTGCTCCGGATGCCCTTCCAGGCTGGGGAAGCCCGGCTGTTCCAGCAGCGGGGTGCCCGGCCGCGCCCATTCCAGCAGCAGCGCACCGGTTTCCGGGTCGTACTCGTAGAGCCGGACCGCGCCGTCACCCTGATAGCAGAACATCCCGGCGGCCTCGCCGATGTTCTCCTCGTCGACCACCGGGATCTTCAGCACCGCGACGCTGCCGTCGACGCGCCGCACCGGCGCCACCCAGGAATGCGTACCGCCGCCGAAGGTCTCGCCGATCACCTCCAGATCCCAGGACTTGCACCGGCTTTCGATCACGTCCGGCAGGTCGGCAAGCCATTGCTCGCCACGCTCTTCGAAGATTTCGCGAATGTTCTCGGTGACCTCCACTGGCAGCTGCATACCGCCCAGCTTCTCATCACGGCATTCGGAAAACGCAAGTGGCCCCGGCTGTTTCCAGCCGGGGCCACTCGATACCGCTGTGGATCAGCCCTTGTGGGCCTTGACCGCTTCGGTCAGCTGCGGCGCGACGTTGAACAGGTCGCCCACGATGCCGTAGTCCGCGATCTCGAAGATCGGGGCCTCTTCGTCCTTGTTGACCGCGACGATGGTCTTCGAGGTCTGCATACCGGCGCGGTGCTGGATGGCGCCGGAGATGCCCAGGGCGATGTAGAGCTGCGGGGAGACCGTCTTACCGGTCTGACCGACCTGGAACTGGCCCGGGTAGTAGCCCGAGTCGACGGCGGCACGCGAGGCGCCGACGGCGGCACCCAGCGAGTCGGCCAGCGCCTCGACGACCGCGAAGTTGTCGGCGGAACCGACGCCGCGGCCACCGGAGACGACGATGGTCGCCTCGGTGAGCTCGGGACGGTCGCCGCCCACGATCGGCTCACGGGCGGTCACCTTGACGACGCCGTCTTCCTGAGCCGGCACCTCGACGGTGACCTTCTCGCCCGCGCCGGCGGCCGGCTTCGCCTCGACGGCGCCCGGGCGCACCGAGATCACCGGCACGTCGCCGGTGGCCTTGGCGTCCACGGTGAACGCGCCACCGAAGATGGAGTGCACGGCGGAGCCGTCGGCCTTGACGTCGATGACGTCGACCAGCAGACCGGAGCCGAGGCGCGCGGCCAGACGACCGGACACCTCCTTGCCCTCGGCCGAGGCGGCGACGATCACGGCGGCCGGGGAAACCGACTCCACCAGACCGGCGAGCACGTCGACCTTCGGGGTCACCAGGTAGTTGTCCACATCGTCGGACTCGGCGATGTAGATCTTGGCGGCGCCGGCGGCGGTCAGCGCGTCGGCCAGCTTCTCACCGGTACCGGCGGGGCCGGTCACGACGGCGGCCGGTTCACCCAGCGCCGCCGCGGCGGTGATCAGTTCGGTGCTGACCTTCTTGATCGCACCGTCGGCGTGCTCGACGAGCACAAGTACTTCTGCCATTTGTGTTCTCTCCTAAGCAGTCTCGGGGCGGCGGATCAGATGATCTTCTGGCCGACGAGGTACTGGGCGATCTTGGTGCCGCCGTCGCCTTCGTCGGCGATCTTCTCGCCGGCGGTGCGGGCGGGCTTCGGGGTGGCGGCGGTCACCGCGGTGCCCGCGTTCGCGACACCCACGGTCGACGGGTCGACGCCCAGGTCGGCCAGCGTGAAGGTCTGCACTTCCTTCTTCTTCGCGGCCATGATGCCCTTGAAGGAGGGGAAGCGCGGCTCGTTGATCTTCTCGGTGACCGAGACGATGGCCGGGAGGGAGGCTTCCAGCTTGAAGACGCCCTCGTCGGTCTCGCGCTCGCCGGTGATCTTGTCGCCGTCGACGGTCAGCTTGCGCAGGTGGGTCAGCTGCGGCAGGCCGAGGTACTCGGCGATGATCGCGGGGACCGCACCGGCGCGGCCGTCGGTGGCCTCGTTACCGGCGATGACCAGCTCGACACCCTCGACCTGGCCCAGCGCGCTGGCCAGCACCCAGGCGGTCTGCACGGCGTCGGAGCCGTGGATCGCCGGGTCGTTGATGTGGATGGCCTTGTCGGCGCCCATGGACAGCGCCTTGCGGATGGCCTCGGTGGTGCGATCGGGACCGGCGGCCAGCACGGTGACCTCGCCGCCCTGCGCCTCCTTGATCAGCAGCGCCTCTTCGACCGCGCGCTCGTTGATCTCGTCCAGGACGGCGTCAGCGGCTTCGCGGTCGAGGGTGTAGTCACCATCGGTCAGCTTGCGCTCGGACCAGGTGTCAGGAACCTGCTTGATGAGTACGACGATGTTCGGCATCGGTCTTCGTCGACCTCCTGTTCTGGGGGCGTGTGGTTAGCTCGGGCGTGACATTACCCTACGTTAAGTTACTCGTGGGTAACTTAGCGGCCTCACTCCCGCAACTGTCCTCCACGTGTCCCGGAGCACAACGCCCGGCCGCAGGTATCGGGCATTTTCGGCTCGGCTAACGTCAGTTGAATGAGCGAGGCTGTGATCCCTGCCGCACTATCGGATGATGCTGCGGACCCTGCTGTAGAACCGCTGCCGCTGACCGGCGAGCGCACCGTCCCCGGTATCGCCGAGGAGAACTACTGGTTCCGCAGGCACGAGATCGTTTACGCCCGCCTGCTGGAACGCTGCGCCGGAAAGACCGTGCTGGAAGCCGGATCCGGCGAAGGCTACGGCGCGGACATGATCGCCGGGGTCGCCGCCAAGGTGACCGGACTGGACTACGACACCAGCGCGGTCGAGCACGTGCGGGCGCGCTACCCGCGCGTGGAGATGATCCAGGGCAACCTCGCCGACCTGCCGCTGGCCGACGCCTCGGTCGATGTCGTGGTGAATTTCCAAGTGATCGAGCACCTCTGGGATCAGAGCCAGTTCCTGCGCGAGTGCCTGCGGGTGCTGCGGCCGGGCGGCGAGCTGCTGATCAGCACGCCGAACCGGATCACCTTCTCGCCCGGACGCGACACCCCGCTCAATCCGTTCCACACCCGCGAACTCAACGCCGCCGAGCTCACCGAGCTGCTGGTCGACGCCGGATTCGAGGTCTCGGTGATGACCGGCGTGCACCACGGGCCGAGCCTGAAGGCATTGGACGCCAAGCACGGTGGGTCGTTCATCGACGCGCAGATCGAGCGGGCGCTGGCCGGTGAGCCGTGGCCGGCCGAGCTGACCGCCGACGTCGCGGGCGTCACCATCGACGACTTCGAGATCGCCGAACCGGACATCGACGCCAGCCTCGACCTGCTCGCGATCGCGGTGAAACCCGCGTGAGTGCGCAAGTCCCGGGCCAGTTCTCGCTGGTCCTGCACTCGCATCTACCGTGGCTGGCCCATCACGGGCGCTGGCCGGTCGGCGAGGAATGGCTCTACCAATCCTGGGCGGCTACTTATCTTCCCGTCGTCGAGGTGCTCAGAACCCTTGCCGCCGAGGGTCGTTCACATCTGCTGAGCCTCGGCATCACGCCGGTGCTGGCGGCCCAGCTGGACGACCCGCACTGCCTGTCCGGCATGCACCACTGGCTGGGCAACTGGCAGCTGCGCGCCGACGAGGCCGCGATGGCGGGCAACGTCGCGCTCGGGCGGCACGAACACCGGCTGGCCGCAACGGCTTTGGCGGAGTTCGAGCAGCACTGGCGGCACGGCGCGGCGCCGGTCTGGCGGCAGCTGGCCGACGCCGAGACCATCGAGTTGCTCGGCGGGCCGCTGGCGCATCCGTTCCAGCCGCTGCTCGATTCCCGGATGCGCGAGTTCGAGCTGGCCGAGGGCTTGGCGGACGCGCGGCATCGGTGGGGGCACACGCCCAGCGGCATCTGGGCGCCGGAGTGTGGATTCACCCCGGGCATGGAGGCCGAATACGACGCCGCCGGTGTGACGCATTTCATGGTCGACGGCCCCTCGCTGCGTGGCGACAGCAGCCTCGGGCGGCCGGTACGCGAGTCGGAGGTCGTCGCCTTCGGCCGGGATCTGCACGTCAGCTACCGCGTCTGGTCGCCGAAATCCGGCTACCCGGGCCACGGTGCTTACCGTGATTTCCATCACTATGACCACGCGACCGGACTCAAACCGGCCCGGGTCACCGGCAAGACGGTGGCGGGTCCGGACAAGGCGCCGTACGACCCCGAGCTGGCCGCGGCGGCCGTGGTCCGCGACGTCGACGATTTCGTGCAGACCGTGCGCGAACGCCTCCTCGCCGAATCGGCGCGGATCGGGCGTCCGGCGCTGGTCGTGGCCGCTTTCGACACCGAACTGTTCGGGCACTGGTGGCACGAGGGGCCGCAGTGGCTGGCCCAGGTGCTGCGCAAACTGCCCGAAGCGGGCGTCACGGTCGGCACGCTGGCCGATGCCCGGGCCAACGGCTATGTGGGCGCACCGGTGCAGCTCGGCGATTCCTCCTGGGGCTCCGGCAAAGACTGGCGGGTCTGGGCCGGAGATCAAGTCCGTGACCTGGTCGAACTCAACGACGACATCGTCCGGCTGGCGCTGGACACCATCGACAAGATGCGGGCCGCCGAGACCGGTCCGGCGCTGCGCGACCCGGTTGCCGACCAGCTGCTGCGCGAAGCCATCCTCACGGTGCAGAGCGACTGGGCGTTCATGGTTTCCAAGGACTCCGCCGCCGGTTACGCCCGGGAACGGGCGCACCAGCACGCGCACGCCGTGCGGGAAATCGCGGCCGCGGCCGGGGCGGGCCAACTCGCCAAAGCACACCAGTTGGCGGCAGGATGGGGTGCGGCCGACGGGCTCTTCCCGGGACTCGATGCCAGAAGACTAGGGGCGAGACCCTCAGAAGGACTTACATGAAAATCTTGATGGTGTCGTGGGAGTACCCGCCGGTCGTCGTCGGTGGGCTCGGTCGCCACGTGCATCACCTGGCCACCGAATTGGCCGCCGCCGGCCACGAGGTGGTCGTGCTCTCCCGCCGGCCCTCCGGCACCGACTCCTCGACCCACCCCACGCATTCCTTCGTCGCCGACGGTGTGCTGGTGGTGGCGGTGGCGGAGGACCCGCCGTCCTTCGACTTCGGCGAGGACATGCTCGCCTGGACCCTGGCCATGGGCCACGCCATGGTGCGCGCCGGCGTCGCGCTCGGCAAGCCAGGCATCGGCGAGGGCTGGACCCCGGACGTGGTGCACGCCCACGACTGGCTGGTCGCGCACCCCGGTATCGCGCTGGCCGAGTACTACGACGTGCCGCTGGTCTCGACCATCCACGCCACCGAGGCCGGGCGGCACAGCGGCTGGGTCGCGGGCAAGGTCAACAAGCAGGTCCACTCCGTCGAATGGTGGCTGACCAACGAATCCGACGCGCTCATCACCTGTTCGACGTCCATGCAGGACGAGGTGCAGCGACTCTACGGGCCCGAACGCATTCCGATGACGGTGATCCGCAACGGAATCGACGTGGGCGCGTGGGCTTTCCGGCCGCGCGCGCCCCGCGGCGGCCCGCCGCGGCTGCTCTATGTCGGCCGCCTCGAATACGAGAAGGGCGTCCAGGACGCGATCGCCGCGCTCCCCCGCATCCGGCGCGCGCACCCCGGCGCCACCCTGACCATCGCCGGTGTCGGCACCCAGTTCGAGTGGCTGCGCGAGCGCGCGCGCGTGCACCGGGTCGCGCGCGCGGTGAACTTCGCCGGGCAGCTCGACCACTCCGAACTCCTCGGCTGGCTGCACGGCGCCGACGCCATCGTGCTGCCCAGCCGCTATGAGCCCTTCGGCATCGTCGCGCTCGAGGCCGCCGCCGCCGGCACCCCGCTGATCACCTCCAACGCGGGCGGTCTGGGTGAAGCGGTGATCGACGGCGTCACCGGCGCCTCCTTCGAACCCGCCGACGTCAACGGCCTCGTCGACGCCGTCTGCGCCACCCTGGACGACCCCGCCGCGGCGCAGTCCCGCGCCTATGCCGCGCGCGACCGTCTCACCGCGGACTTCGCCTGGGACGTCGTCGCCGCGGAAACCGCGCAGGTCTATCACTCGGCCAAGCGCCGGGTGCGCAACCCGCTCGGCCGCCCGGTCATCGTGGAACGCCCCTTGCCGGAACGGGATCCGAACAACCCGATCTGAGCGGGCTCGGCGGCTAGCCCAGACTCTCCAGCTTCTTGACGATCCGCTGGACGGTGAGCCAGGTGCGGGTGGTGATGTCCTTGCCGTAGGTCTTGTCCAGCCAGGCCATGAAGTCCGGGGTCTTCCCGGGATCGCTGTTGTCGACGATCGAGAGGAAGACGCGGGCGGGCTTGTCGAAGCCGACGACCTGGACCAGCGGGTCGGGCTGGTCCGGCAGTTTCACCGGGACCTTGGTGCTGTCCTTGAGGAAGGTGGCGGTGAGGTAGGTGCCGCGGCCGTGGGTGAGACCCGGGAAGGGGTCGCTGTCCAGCAGGGTTCGCAGCTCCTGGTGGCTACGGATGATGGTGCCGCCGCCGATCCCCAGTTCGGCGATCAGCGCCTGCTGGATCTGCTGTTCCAGCGCGGGCACGTCGGTCTCGGCGCTGTGGAACACGATATTGCCGCTGGCGAGGACCGACGCCACCTGCTCGAAGCCGAGCTTCTCGAAGACGCCCCGCAACTTGTCGTTGGTCATGTTCGGGTTGCTGGGGGCGATCCCCCGCAACAGTGCCGCGTATCCGGTCACGCGCCCGCCTGTTGCGTGATCCCGTTCTTCTTGCGCTCGATGTCCTCCAGCGCGGCAAGGTATTTGGCCCGCTCTTCCGCGCCCGCCTCCCAGGCGGCCTTGCGGTTCTTCACCACCTTGGCGGGGGCGCCGACAGCGATGCCGTAGTCCGGGACATCCCCCTTGACCACCGCGTGCGCGCCGAGCACGCAGCCGCGGCCGACGCGGGTCTCGCGCAGCACCGTCACCTTGGCGGCGATCCAGGTGTCGGGGCCGATGCGCACCGGGCTCTTCACGATGCCCTGATCCTTGATCGGCATGGTGATGTCGTCCATCCGGTGGTCGAAATCGCAGATGTAGCACCAGTCGGCGACCAGGGTGGATTCGCCGATCTCGATGTCGAGGTAGGTGTTGACGACATTGTCCTTGCCGAACACCACCTTGTCGCCGATGCGCAGCGAACCCTCGTGGCAGCGGATGGCGTTGCCGTCACCGATGTGCACCCAGCGGCCGATCTCCATCCGGCCCAATTCCGGGGTGGCGTGGATTTCCACGCGCTTGCCCAGGAACACCATGCCGCGCAACACGATGTGCGGGTTGGTCAGCTTGAACTTGAACAGGCGGTAATACCGCACCAGGTACCACGGTGTGTACGCGCGGTTGGCGAGCACCCAGCGCAGCGAGTCCCTCGTCAGAAATCTCGCCTGCTGCGGATCCCGGCGGCGCGAACCCGCCCACCGCGCGCGCAACGGTGCGCCCCACATGCTCGTCACGAACCGTCTCCTGTCGTGTTCCGCAGGGCAACAGGCCCTGGGTTGTCCATCGGCTGACAGCTTAATGGGGTGCGGGTCAGGGCCCGTCGGCTACCGACTACTCTTGCGTGCGGCCATCGACCCGAGGGGAGAAAACCAGGTGCGTACGCGATCCCGGATGCATGCGATGGCCGTGTTCGCGGCCCTCGGCGCGGTGACGATGGCCGGTTGCGGCACCGACATCGACGACATCAAGGTCGGCTCGGGAGCCGGCTGGCCCGCCGCGCATCACGACGGCCGCAACGGTGGCGTCACCACCGTGGTCGGCTCCCGCAAGATGGCGCTGAGCTGGACTCGCCCCGTCGGCGGCCCGATCGAGGAGGCCGTCACCATCGGCCCCAAAGGCCAGATGTTCCTGACCACCCGCACCCCGAACAACTGCGCGCTGCTTTCCTTGCAGATGCCCACCGGCCGTAAGCGGTTCTGTAACCAGCTGGGCCCCAACGCGATCAGCTCGCCCTCGGTGGTCGACGGCGCCGACAACGTCTACGCGGGCGACGACGGCGCGGTGAACTCGCTGAATTACCTCGGCCAGCCGCGCTGGCGCACACCGGTGGCCGGTGTGCCGGTCTCGGTGCAGTTCACCGGCGACGGGAACGTGCTGACGGTGACCCAGTCCGGCCAGGTCGACGTCCTCAGCCGCCAGACCGGCGCGCGCGTGGTCTCCACCCTGCAGCTGCTCGGCGAACCCGATTTCCTCGCCCACCCCGACCTGACCCGCCCGGCCTCCGGCCAGGGCCTCGAGGACTGCGGCACCGGCGGCCCGTACTGCCCGGTCGCCAACATCTCCGCCGTCGACGCGGCCACCGGCCGCTTCTATCTGACGCTGTGGAAGCCGGGCGCGCCGACCGCCGCCCTGGTCGCGATGCGCTACCACGACAACCGGATTCAGCAGGAGTGGAGCGCGGCGATGCTGTCGGAGGGCAGCGCCACCAGCCCCACCCTCTCGGCGGACGGCGAGACCGTCTACGTCGGCGACAACAGCAAGCGGCTGATCGCGATCGACACCGCGGACGGCCGCACCAAGTGGGTGCAGAACCTGGAATGGGCGCCCCGCTACGGCATTTCGGTCTCCAACGACGGCCTGATCATCCCCGCCGGCGACAACGGCTACTTGGTGGCCCTGCGGGACAAGGGCGAAGTCGCCGAAATCGTCTGGGAACGTAAAGACCTCGCCCTGCGCGGCACGCCGGTGCAGACCGCGGGCGGCGTCGGCTACACCACCGCGGCCATCGGTGAGGGCCTCAACCTCATCACCTTCGACACCAAGACCGGCGCCACCGAAGACTCGGATCCACTGCCCGGAGCCAAGGGCAGCACCACCGGGACGTCGGTCGGCGCCGAGGGCGAGGTCGTGGTGGCCACCCGCATCGGCGAGGTCTTCACCTTCGAACCGGAGAAGTGACCGAGTAGCGGTGACTCGTCGCTGCGGTCAGCGGTGCGCGGTGCAGAGGAACGCGGTGCCGGTGCGGCCGATGCGGGTGAGCACCAGCGTGTAGGGCTGGGTGCCACGGAGTTTCAGGCGCTTACGCAAGGCGTCCGGATCGACGTCGACGCCGCGGACGAGAATTTCCAGCGAACCGCAGTCGCGGCGGGCCAATTCTTGGCGCAGGGACTTCTCACGCAGTTCCAGGCGATCGATGATGCGGAAGCCGCGCAAGCCCTCGGGGACACGGTCGCCGGTGAGGTAGGCGATCTGCGGATCCAGTTGCCAGAGAGCGTGTTTGGCGGCGTAGTGGCGGACCAGGCCCGCGCGGACGATCGCGCCGTCGGGATCTACGATCCACTCGCCGGGCTCGTGCTCCGGGATGTCGTCGGGCTCGCCGTCGGTGAGAACGACGGATTCGCCGGTCGCGGACAAAACGGTGGCGCGGCGGGTCACGCCTGATTCGGTGAGGCCCGGCGACCACAGGCAGGCTTCGCGGACCGCCCCGTCCAGCGATACAACTTCGATCTCGCCCGCCCAGTCCAGGCTGTCGAAATCCAATCCCGGAGCGCATTTTACGGCGATATCGCGACCCGCATAGGCGGCGAGGAGATCAGGCAGCGGAGGTTGCAGCTTGGCCGGGTCATGGGTACGACGGCCGTCGGCACGGCGGGCCGGATCGGCGATGATCACGGTGTCGCGGCTGACCGGGACCAGTGCATCCGCTTTGGCCACCAACACGTTTCGTGTGCTCAGATTGTGGGCGGCCATCGACAGGCGCACGTCGTCGAGGTCGCTGCCGATTACCGACGGGCAAACGCGAGCCAGCTCGGCCAGCTCCGCGCCGATGGAACAGGTCACATCGTGCACGGCGCGTCCGGCCAAGCGCTGCGCCCTGGCCCGCGCTACCAGCGACGGTGTCGCCTGCTGCAGCGCGTCATCGGTGAACAGCCATTCCCCCGCACCGAGGAGTTTGGCGGTTGCCTTGCGGCGCAATCGAACTGTGTCGATCAGCGCCGCCGTCATGGCCCCGTGGTGGCGGCGCACCCGTTCGATATCGCGCAGGTGCGTCGCGGGGGTGAGCTCCAGCCGGTTCACCTCCGCCAGCGCGGCGGTACCGGCCGCACTGGTCAGGAAGGCGACGTCGTCGCGGCTGAAGCCGTATCCCACTACTTGGCCGCGGCGCCCGGCTTCACGCCGGTGATCATCGCGTTGTAGAAGAACTGGCGCGGCACGACGTGCTTGAGCACCTTGTCGTCCAGCTTGCTCAGCGCCAGCCAGGCCTTGTACTGGGCCAGGCGGTAGCGCATGGTCAGCTTCTCGTCGGGCACGGCGGCCTCGAAGGTGCGCACCGGCCAGCCCCACAGCGCGGCGGCGAACTCCTCGGTGGTGGCCTTCACGTCGACGGCGCCGGCCGAACTCGCCATCGCCTCGAGCTCACGCGGGTCGAAGGTGTGCAGGTCGACGACCGCCTCCAGCGCCGCGGCGCGCGAGGACTCGTCGAGCTCGGTCTGCGGGCGCCGCCAGCCGGACAGGAACGGCAGCTTGGTGATCTCGGTGGTCACCTTCCAGGTGGCCTGGCCGAGGCGGCGCGCGTAGAGGTTGCCGATGGTGGTCGGCTCACCCGCGAACACGAAACGACCGCCCGGCTTGAGCACCCGCAGGCACTCCTTGAGCGCTAGCTCGACATCGGGGATGTGGTGCAGCACGGCGTGGCCACAGACCAGGTCGAAGGTGTCGTCCTCGTACGGGATGGTCTCGGCGTCGGCGACCCGGCCGTCCACGTCCAGGCCCAGGTGCTCGGCGTTGCGCAGCGCGACCTTGACCATGCCCGGGGACAGGTCGGTGACCGAGCCGGACTTGGCGACGCCGCCCTGCATCAGGTTCAGCAGGAAGAAACCGGTACCGCAACCCAGCTCGAGCGCCTTGTCGTAGGGCAGCGGAGCCGGGCCGACCGCGGCGTCGAACCGGCCGCGGGCGTATTCGATACAGCGCTCGTCATAGGAAATGGACCATTTGTCGTCGTAGGTCTCGGCTTCCCAGTCGTGGTAGAGGACCTGGGCGAGCTTCGTATCCTTGAGCGCTGCTTCGACCTCGGCCTCGGTGGCGTGCGGGTTCGGCGCGGGGTCGTCGGGGCGTACCGTCATGGTCGGGTAGCCTACCCAAATCCCCAGATGAGGCCAGCAATCGGGCCACCGATTGAGATCGATCTGGTCAACTGGCCGGATTGAAACGTGTTCCTATCTGCGCATCTGCCGCCGTACTCCGCGCAGGCCAGCGCGCTCGCCGTTTCAGCGACCGGTGAAAGTGGCCGAGCCCGGACCGTCGGCGAGCACGGTGCGCGTGCCGGCGCGAGCGTCCTCGGTGCCGAACAGGGCGGCCCATTCGGTGCGCGCGCGATCCAGCCCGTGCGGGCCCGCTTCGAAGACGGCCTTGGCCGCGGCGAGCGCCCGGGTCGGGCCGTCGGCGAACTGCCGCGCCCAGCGCATCGCGGCGTTGAAGACCTCGTCCGGGGCGACCACCTCGTCGACGAGCCCGAGCTCTTTCGCCTCGTCCGGCTCCACGAAACGGCCGGTGTAGACCAGATCCTTGGCCGGTCCGGGACCGATCAGCAGCGACAGGCGGCGGATACCGGCGAGCGGAATGAGGCCGGACTCGATCTGCGGCAGGCCGAGTTTCACGTTGTCGCCGATGATGCGGCGATCCGCGCCCAGCGCCAGTTCCAGCCCGCCGCCCAGGCAGTAGCCGCTGATCGCGGCCACCGTCGGCTGCGGAACCTTGGCCAGGCAGCCGAGCCCGGCCTGCACGTCGGCGGCCATCGCGGTGGCCTGCTCCGGGGTCAGCTCGGACAGTTCGGCGAGCTCGTCACCGGCCGAGAACACCCGCTCGTCGCCGTAGACGACCAGCGCCGACACCCGCGGATCCGCCGCCACGGTCGCCGCGGCGGCCGCCACCTCGCGCACCAACTGCACGCTGATCCGATTCATGGGCGGGCGGTTCATCCGTAGTACGGCGATGCCGCGCGCGCCATCCTGAATATCTTCAGCATCGGCGGGCAGCTCGAGGGTCACGAATTCGGCCATGGGACGCACGCTACCGCTCGCCGCCCGCAACCCTGTCATCACGGCGCACTTATCCAACCCAGCCGCACATCCCGCGACAAGAGCCCTTGCACGGGGTACAACGACGTTGATGACCACCACGATTCGGCCCACGCAGCCGCTCCAGCACGACGCCGACGGCGCTCGTTCCCGCGCCTACGACGTATGCGTGAACCGCAGGCGCGTCGGCCTGATCCGGATCGCCACCATGCCGCGCTACGGACCCGGCGTCGGCACCATCCGTGCCCTGCGCATCGATGAGGCCGAACGACGCAGGGGGCGCGGGGCGATCGCCGTGCTCGCGGCCGAGGAGGTGCTCCAAGGCTGGGGCTGCACCCAGGTGACCGTCACCGTGCCCGCCGACGCCGCCGCCGGGCTGCGCCTGAGCTCGGCCCTGGGCTACCGCGAGCGCAGCCGGAACATGGTCAAGCAACTCCCGGCCGAGCCGCCCGCGCTACCGGCCGGGGCGCACGCCCGGCCGATGACCGACGCCGAGTTCGGCCCCTGGCAGCGCGCGGAAATCCAGGAGTACACCCAGGATTGGATCGACCGAGGTCTCACCCCGGAGCAGGCTCGCGCCAAAGCGGAGACCGACGACCGGGACAACCTCCCGGATGGCCTCGCCACCCGGGACACCTGGTTCCGGATCCTCGAACACGTCGGGACTGCCGTCGGCCACATCTGGGTGGCACGACGGGACGCGGATCGAGCGTTCGTCTACGACGTCAAGGTCGGCGAGGAACATCGCGGACATGGACACGGCCGTACCCTGATGCTCATCGCCGAGCGGGTCGCGCTGAGCGGCGGCATGTCCACACTCGGTCTGCACGTTTTCGCCGGAAACACGCCGGCGCTGCGGCTGTACGAATCGCTGGGTTACCAGGTCACGCAATACAGCCAGTACAAGCAGCTGAGCTGAGAGCTCGGCTAATCCCCAGCAGCAACCAGCACTTTCCGGAGGGATATGCGGACCATTCCAACTCTGAGCGACAATTCGCGATGCTGCGCCGAGTTGTCGCTCAGAGTTGGAGAAGGGGCTATCGCACTCCTGGCGCAATCGCATCCGGCGGCGGTACCTACCGAGTCACCGCAAACCGGAGGCGAACTCCGCCACCGGACGCAATTCACGTCCAGTGGGCGGCACCTCTCTTATCACCGCGAGAGGAAGCGAACTCCGCGCTCGCTGTGCGTTCAGCCGCGCAGGGAACCGCGGAGTTTGCTCTGGTCCGGGAGGTCGGCGAAATAGCGCTTGTTGTCCGGGAAGGTCAGGACGTGTGCGCCGTCGACTTGGGTCAGGACCGGCATGATCGGGTCGATGACCACATCCGCCGCGAAGATCTCGGCGGTGGAGTCGAAGCGGCTCAGGGCGTCGAGCTGGGACCAGGTGGGCGGCAACAGGATGTCCTCGCCCGCGCGCCAGCGGTCCAGGGCCTGGGCCGGAGTGCGCCATTGCACGTCGTCGGCTTCCGAGGTGGCGCCGTCGGCGAGTTGTCCCTCGGGCAGCACGGCGACGAAGAAGCGCGTGTCGTAGCGGCGCTGTTCGACGACCGGGGTGATCCAATTCGCCCACGGGAGCAGCAGATCCGCACGCAGCACGAGGTTCGACTCGGCCAGAAAAGCGGCCAGCGAGAGCTCGCGGCGTTCCAGCTTGCCCCGCGCTTCGCGGTAGTCGGCGGTCTCGGAGACCACGGTGTCCGCGGTCGGCCCGGCCAGCAGCACACCGCATTCCTCGAAGGTCTCGCGCACCGCCGCGCACACCAGCGCCTTGGCGCGCTCCTCGGTGGTCGCGAATCGCTCTGCCCACCAGGCCGGTTCGGGACCGGCCCAGGCAATGTCGGCGGTACCGTCGGACACGTCGACGCCACCGCCCGGGAACACCGTCATACCGGCGGCGAAGGCCATGGCCCCGACGCGACGCTGCAGGAACACCTCGGGGCCCGCGGCGCTGTCGCGGACCAGCATCACCGTCGACGCGTCCTTGACCGGCACAACCTCAGTCGTCTCACTCACCTCTGCACCCTAACGCGCGCTTGGTTGGAGGGCTGCGCGGACCATGGTCGCCGACGCGCCTCTCAGCGGTGGCGGTGCTTGCCCGCCCGGCGGGCGCGGCGCGCGAAGTAGCGGCCGTCCACGCGATCCAGCGCGATCGACTGCCGGAACGCGTCGCTGAGGTTCTCGGCGGTGAGCACATCGCTCAACAACCCTTGCGCGACCACTTCGCCTTCGTTGAGCAGCAGACCGTGTGTGAAACCCTGCGGGATCTCCTCCACGTGATGAGTGACCAGCACCATGGCCGGGGCATCGGGGTCGGCGGCGAGATCGCCGAGGCGCTCCACCAGTTCCTCGCGGCCGCCGAGGTCCAGGCCCGCCGCCGGTTCGTCGAGCAGCAGCAGTTCCGGGTCGGTCATCAGCGCCCGCGCGATGAGCACCCGCTTGCGCTCGCCCTCGGACAGCGTCCCGTAGGTGCGGTCGGAAAGATGTTCGGCGCCCAGGCTTTCCAGCATGTCGATGGCGCGGTCGGTGTCGACATCGTCGTAGCGTTCACGCCAGCGCCCGACTACGGCGTATCCGGCCGACACCACCAGGTCGCTGACCTTCTCCTCCTTCGGCACCCGGCTGGCGATGGCCGCGGAGGAGAGTCCGATACGTGGACGAAGTTCGGAGACATCGGTTTTGCCGAGTATCTCGCCGAGCAGATTGGCCTGACCCGAAGTGGGGTGGACTTCGGCGGCGGCCATGCGGAGCAGTGAGGTCTTGCCCGCGCCGTTGGGTCCGAGGACGACCCAGCGTTCGTCGAGCTCGACCTGCCAGGTGACCGGACCGACCAGGGTATGGCCTGAGCGTCGGACGGTCACATCGGTGAAATCAATGAGCAGATCGGGATCCGGTTGCGGCACGCGCTCCATCTTGGCCCAAATGCGTTGGCGATGTCTGACCGACCCACACCGGGCGGGCCGAGCGCGGCATTCGGTTGCGCAACTGGATGATGCGAGCACGGCTGAGGCGACCTTGCCGTGGACGATCGGCGGGCGGGGTGGTCCGGAACATCCGGGCGACGAGCAGGGCCAGCGGGAGTGACAACACCACCCACCCGGCAAGAATCAGCATCAGCATGGTCATGATGACTTATCCTCCGAACCTGCTTGGGACGCAACTAGCATAGGCACGACCCTGTTCCGTCACATTTACCCAGATTTTCGCGAGCCACACTCGACGTTCCGGGGATAAATCGGACCAACCTCGAATCACCACCTCTCGGCGGGCACCGCTATCACCGTCAGCGAACCCGGAGCGACTTCGGTGAATCCCGCATCGCGCACCGCTACCGCCGTCCCGGCGGCCACCCTGGCCGACAACTCCCGCCACTGCTCCGCGCCGGCTTCCCGCACCGTGCAGTGGAACTCGCCGTCGGCCCAGCGTCTGACAAACTCCTCCGGCAGAGCGCCGGCCAGCAACATGCTGGCGTGGCCCACCTGGGCGGCGGCCTTGCCCAGGGTCATCGCCAATTCCGAATTCACCCACAGCACGGGCAGATCCGGATCGGCGGGACCGGGTTCGTCGTGTTCGAGATCCGTGCCGCCGATCTGCAAGCGTTTGATCCGCGGGTCGACCTCGCCCACCGCGCTGGGCACGAAGGCCCGGGCCTGCGCACCGCCGACCTCGACGGTGACGCCGTCCACCTCGTTCGCCGCCAGCCACTGCGCACCCCGCGCGCGGCGGGCCACCTTGCGGATACGGGACCGCTTCCACGCGAGATACCGCTCCTGCCAGGGCCCCTCGGGTCCGACCCGCCGGTCCATGCACAACGCGACCACCGCGGTCGCCGCGGCGGCCAGCAGCACACTGCGCGGCGGCGGATCCGCCTTGGGCAGATGCAGCACCATCTGCATGGCCTGCACCTGATCCGGGTCCACCGGATCGCCCGCGCCACCGTAACCGCGCGCCAACTCCGCGTGCCGAACGCCGAAATCCAGATCAGGCGTCGGCAATTCGGTATCTACACCACCCGTCTCCGGGAAACTCATCACACCACCACTAGCACCACAGTAAATGTCTTCGACGGTTCCACACCCTGCTCCCAGGGCCGTTTGTATTCCATCCGCAGCTCGGTCACGCCCGCGGCGTTACCCACAAAGGTCCACACCTCGGTACCCGGCGTACCCGGCAGCACCGGCTGATCGGAGACATACTCCTTTTCACCGGACTGCCGCACCACATTCTGATCGAGCCCCGCCAATTGCCAGCCGTAGCCGGTCGACGGGTTCGAACCCAGCCGAACCACCAGCTGCTCGCCGGTGTTCAGCTTGCGCTCCCGGCCGTTGTCGGCATCCGTGACCGTCACCGTACCTCCTTGCGGCACAACCGTTCCCGACGCGCCGCTGGTCGCCGGCGCCGAGGTTTCCGGCGACGAGGTCACCGGCGAGGTCGAGGAGTGACCGGCGTGTTCGTCGCCCGAGTCGGTACCGCACGCGGCGACCGTCAGACCGAGCAGCAGGATCACCAGGGATTTCCGCACCACGCCTCCGCTCGCCGAATGACCAACTGGCCCAAGCCTACCGCTGCGAGCACCGGGTAACCGCTGAGCAACCCTTTGATCGGGCCGTGTCGGGGCCTGCTCAGGTGCCGACGAGCGGCACCCGGCGGACACCGCCGTCGCGGGCGTCGGCGGCCTCGACCTCGTCGCGGGTGACGCCGAGAATGAACAGCACCGCGTCCAGGTAAGGGTGCGACAGGGCCGCGTCGGCGATCTCACGCAAGGCGGGCTTGGCATTGAACGCCACGCCCAGACCCGCCGCGTTCAGCATGTCGATGTCGTTCGCGCCGTCACCGACCGCGACGGTCTGCTCCATCGGCACGCCCGCCTCGGCGGCGAACTTGCGCAGGGCGGTGGCCTTGAAGGCGCGGTCGACGATCTCGCCGACGACCCGGCCGGTGAGTTTGCCGTCCTTGACCTCCAAGGTATTGGCCTGCACGAAGTCCAGCTCCAGTTCGTGGGCCAGCGGTTCGATCACCTGCCGGAAGCCGCCGGAGACCACGCCACAGCGGAACCCGATCCGGCGCAGCGTGCGAATGGTGGTGCGGGCGCCCGGGGTCAGCTCGATCCGCTCGGCGACCTCCTCGATCACCGATTCGTCCAAGCCCTCCAGCGTCGCCACGCGCTGGCGCAGCGATTCGGCGAAATCGATCTCACCGCGCATGGCCGCCTCCGTGACCTGGCGGACCTCCTCTTCGACGCCGGCGTGCGCGGCCAGCATCTCGATGACCTCACCCTGGATCAGCGTGGAGTCGACATCGAAAACGATGAGCCGCTTGGCCCGGCGCGCCAGCCCGGCCCGCTCCACCGCGACGTCGACCTGCTCGGCGACCGCCACCTCGGCCAGCGCGGTACGCAGCCGGGAATCGGTGTCCGCGCCGGTGTCTGTCGCAGTGACCAGCAGCTCCATACCGGTGACCGGGTAGTCGGCGATCCCGCGGATGGTGTCGATGTTCGCGCCGAGGGTGGCCAGCTGCCGCGACACCTCGCTGAACGCGCGCGCGGTCACCGGGGCGCCCAGGATCACCACCGCGTGCGTCGACATCGGCTGCCGGCCGATGGCCGCGCCGACCTCCACGTCGACATGCATGCCGACGGTGTTCATCGCCTCTTCGAGTTCGTCCTGCAGCGCCTCGGGATCGCTCGGGCAGGTGACCAGCACGCCCAGGGTGAGCCGGCCGCGGATCACCACCTGCTCGACGTCGAGCAGGCTCACCCGATGCCGCGACATCGCCGCGAGCAGCACGGACGTCACGCCGGGCCGGTCGGGTCCGGTGACGGTGACGAGAACGGTGGTGTCAGCCAAGTCCTGCTCCATATTTGTTTGCCCTCCCTGTGCTGCGTCGCCGTTGTCGCGGACCTAAAGGGGCGTAACCAGGTCTTCAAACACGTGTGCACCCGCTGATGACCAGCAGGTGCACACGTAGTCGTTGTGAATACTACTTAGTTGCTACCGCGTCCTCGGTGACCGCGTGCGAGTGCTTGCCCGAGCCCCAGCCCACGTGCGCCTCGGCGCGCATGCGCTCGACCATGTGCGGGTAGTGCAGCTCGAACGCGGGACGCTCGGAGCGGATGCGGGGCAGCTCGTAGAAGTTGTGCCGCGGCGGCGGGCAGGTGGTGGCCCACTCCAGCGAGTTGCCGTAACCCCACGGGTCGTCCACGGTGACGACCTCACCGTACCGGTAGCTCTTGAAGACGTTCCAGACGAACGGCAGCATCGAGGCGCCCAGGATGAACGCGCCGATGGTGGAGATCGTGTTCAGCGCGGTGAAGCCGTCCGAGGGCAGGTAGTCGGCGTAACGACGCGGCATGCCTTCGGCGCCCAGCCAGTGCTGCACCAGGAAGGTGGTGTGGAAGCCGACGAAGGTGGTCCAGAAGTGCCACTTGCCCAGGCGCTCGTCCATCATGCGGCCGGTCATCTTCGGGAACCAGAAGTAGATGCCCGCGAAGGTGGCGAACACGATGGTGCCGAAGAGCACGTAGTGGAAGTGCGCGACCACGAAGTACGAGTCGGTGACGTGGAAGTCCAGCGGCGGCGAGGCCAGGATGACACCCGACAGACCACCGAAGAGGAAGGTGACCAGGAAGCCGATGGACCAGAGCATCGGTGTCTCGAACGTCAATTGACCGCGCCACATGGTGCCGATCCAGTTGAAGAACTTCACACCGGTCGGGACCGCGATCAAGAAGGTCATGAACGAGAAGTACGGCAGCAGCACCGCGCCGGTGGCGTACATGTGGTGCGCCCACACCGCGATCGACAGCGCGGCGATACCCAGCGTCGCGTACACCAGCGTGGTGTAACCGAAGATCGGCTTGCGCGAGAAGACCGGGTAGATCTCGGAGACGATGCCGAAGAACGGCAGCGCGATGATGTAGACCTCGGGGTGGCCGAAGAACCAGAACAGGTGCTGCCAGAGCAGCACGCCGCCGGTGGCCGGGTCGTAGATGTGCCCGCCCAGGTGCCGGTCCACGGCCAGGCCCATCAGAGCGGCGGTCAGCAGCGGGAAGGCCAGCAGGACGAGGACGGCGGTGACGGCGATGTTCCAGGTGAAGATCGGCATCCGGAACATGGTCATGCCGGGGGCACGCAGCACCACGACGGTAGTCAGCATGTTCACGCCGCCGAGGATGGTGCCGAGGCCGGAGACGGCCAGACCCATGATCCACAGGTCACCGCCCACGCCGGGCGAGTGCACGATGTCGGTCAGCGGCGAGTACGCCGTCCAGCCGAAGTCCGCCGCGCCGCCGGGGGTGATGAAGCCCGCCGTGGCCATGGTGCCGCCGAACAGGTACAGCCAGTAGCTGAACGCGTTCAGTCGCGGGAACGCGACGTCGGGGGCGCCGATTTGCAGCGGCAGAATGATATTGGCGAAGCCGAAGACGATCGCCGTCGCGTAGAACAGCAGCATGATCGTGCCATGCATGGTGAACAGCTGGTTGAACTGTTCGGCCGACAGGAACTGCATGCCGGGACGGGCGAGCTCGGTGCGCATCAGCAGCGCCATGAGTCCACCGACCATGAAGAAGGTCATGGCCGTCACCAGGTACATGACACCGAGGACCTTCGGGTCGGTCGTGGTGACCGCCTTGTAGATGAACGAACCCTTCGGCCCGGTCCGAGCCGGATACGGCCGAGTCGCTTCCAACTGGACTGGCTGGGGCTCTACCGCAGTCACTGATCCTCCTGAACTTCGGAACGAACGACAGTTCGCTTGCGCTCCTGAGATCGTAAACCGTGCTGCGACAGGGATCCGCACGGGTCCTACGTTGTGTCGTATTCGAAGCGCCGATCGGCGCCGTCACGTGCGACGATGAATCTCGGCCACCCGCGTCGTCTCTATCCGCAGAGAGTGTTCCACCACTTGACAGGAGATTGCGCCAATGACTCACCCCAAGCCTGGAGACCCGATCTGGGTCGATGTCTTCACCGCTGACCCCGCCGCCAGCATCGCCTTCTATACCGAGCTTTTCGGCTGGACCGCCGAACGCGCGGACGAGGAGTTCGGCGGCTACATCACCTTCCGCAAAGACGGCAAGGCCGTCGCAGGCGGCATGGGCAAGACGAACGGGGAGGCGGACGGCCCCGATCAGTGGACGATCTACCTGTCCTCCCCCGATGCCCGGGCCACCGCCGAGAAGGCGAAGGCGCACGGCGCCGACATCGTCGTACCGCCCATGGACGTCGGCGATTTGGGCGTGATGGCGGTGCTCGGCGACCCCGGCGGCGCCGGCATCGGCATCTGGCAGCCGGGCACCTTCGCCGGCATCGAGACCGCCGCACTGGTCGAGGGCGGCAAGTGGACCGACGCCGCGGGCGCGCCGTCCTGGTTCGAACTGCACACCCGCGACTACCAGCGCGCGCTGGACTTCTATCGCGACGTGTTCGAGTGGAACGACCTCTTCGCGATGCCGGAGGCGCCCGGATTCCGCTACAGCACCATTCATTCGACCTCGCCGATGCTGGGCGGGGTGATGGATGCCACCGCGTTCCTGCCGGAAGGACAGCCCGCGAGCTGGTCGGTGTACTTCGGCGCCGACGATGTCGACAAGGCGGTCACCAAGGTCGTCGAACTCGGCGGCAGCGTGCTCTCGCCCGCCATGGACACCCCGTACGGCCGGATGGCCACGGTCGCCGACGTGACCGGCGCCCGCTTCAACCTCGGCGGGGACGCGGCCTGAGCAACAGCCGGTCGCGCACGGGTCTGTGGTGCGCGACCGGCGCCGTCCGAGGCCCATGTACCCTCTCCGGCATGCCGGTGAGCGTCTCGGATCGCACCCGAAATCACAGTCGCGCCTTGGTCTTGTGCGCCGTGGCCGTAGTCGCCTTGGTCGCGGGCTGCGGCAAGGCGGACAACGCGAGTTCGATCGTCCGCACCACCACGAATATCGCGGGAGCGGGCGTGGTCGGGGTGGAACGCGACACCACGAAGACGTGCCCGCTGCCGAGCGCGCCCGATCAGGCCGGCGGCACCCGCAGCGTCACCCACGCCGCTGGCGTCGCGCAGGTGCCGGCCGATCCGCAGCGCATCGTGGTGCTGTCCACGGCCGCGCTGGACGCGGCGTGCGCACTCGGGCTCTGGGAGCGCGTCGTCGGCGCGGTCACCATCGCCGGGCCGCGTCCGCAGCCGCAGTACCTCGGCTACGGCGTCGTCGAGATTCCGGCCATCGGGTCGGCCGCCGAACCCGATCTCGCCAAGATCGCCGAATTGCGTCCCGACGTGATTCTCGGCGAGACCCCTGGCGGTACCGCCGCTTTCGACGGGCTCCAGAAGATCGCGCCCACCGTGCTGGTCGGCGGCGATGACGGCTGGCAGGCCGAATTCCTCGGCTACGCCTCCGGTTTGGACCGCGTGACGGCCGCCGAGCAGGCGCTCGCCGACTACCGCGTCGAGGCCGCGAACACCGGCAACGAGCTCGCCGCCAACCAGAGCCAAGCCTCGGTCGTGCGATTCACACCGGGCGCCATCCAGATCCAAGGCAGTAACAGCTTCGCCGGGCAGGTGCTCGCCGACGCCGGCGTGCAGCGGCCCACCGCGCAGCGCGGCGCCTCCGCCGACGTGCCGCCCGCCGATCTGGAACCGATCGAAGGCGACATCGTCTACGTCATGTTCGACGGCGCCGGCGGAAAGACCTTCGGCGAGAAGACGCTTCGCTCCGACGAGTTCAAGGACCTCAGCGCGGCCACCGACAAGCGCGTTTTCGTGGTCGAGGATCCGGTCTGGCACGGCAATGGCCTCACAGCCGCCCGCGCGCTGCTCACCGACCTGCGGAACACCTTGAACGGGTACGTCACCGACTGACGTTCGCCATGGAGATCGTGACATCACTACCCGCCGATACGGGGCTGGCGCGGGTCGCCGCGCGGATCCGGCGGATCGAGGAGCTCGGGTTCGACACGGTGCACGTGTCGGAGACGGTGCACGATCCGTTCGCGGTGTGCGCGCTCGCGGTGGAGCACAGCACCCGGCTCACCGTGCGGACCAGCATGGTGGTGGCGTTTCCGCGCAGCCCGATGCTCACCGCCTGCGCCGCCTGGGATCTCGCGCGGTTCTCCGGCGGGCGGTTCCAGCTCGGGATCTCCTCACAGGTGCGCGGCAATATCGTCGGGCGATTCTCGATGCCGTGGACCGATCCGGTGGCGCAGCTCGGCGATTACGCCGACAGCCTGCGCGCGATCTTCGACGCCTTCCAGCACGGGACGCCGCTGGAGCATCACGGCAGTCACTACACGTTCACGCGGTTGCAGCCGTTCTTCAATCCGGGGCCGCTCGAGGTGCCCGCGCCGACCGTGTGGCTGGGCGGCGTCAACACCCGGATGTGCGAACTCGCGGGCGCGGTCGCCGACGGCTTCGTCGCGCACCCGACCGGGTCGCATCCACGCTCGCTGACCGAGCAGGTCCGGCCCGCGCTGCTCGCGGGTGCGCAGACCCGCAACCGCGGGCTGCCCCGAATTGTGGTGGTGCCCAAGGTGATTACCGGCCGCGACGAGTCCGCGGTCGCCCGCGCGCGGGCGGCGATCCGCAAGGAGCTCGCGTTCCTCTACTCCACCCCCGCCTACCGCGGCACCCTCGACCGCTTGGGGCTGGGGGAGACCGCGACCGCCCTCGCGGCCGCGGCCCAGGAAAAGCAATGGGAGCGGCTGCCGGACCTACTCACCGACGAGATGGTTGCCGGCCTGGTTCCCCAAGCCACCTACGCCGATCTCCCGGATGTGCTCGCGCGCTGGTATCAGGGCCTGTGCCAAGGGATTTCGCTGGAACCACCCCAGGATCCCGCGGACGACGCGGAGTTCCGCGCCATGCTGGAGCGCCTGCGCGCCATCGATTGATTCAGCGTTCCCGCCGCTGCCGCAACGCGGTCCGCAACACCGCGAGCGCGCCCCGCACGGCCAAACCGGCCGCGACCAGCGGCGCGAACACCAACCACGGTGAGCGCCGGTGATAATCGCAGTAGAAGCGCAGTGCGCTGCGGTGGTGGGTGCGCACCTTGCGGAAGGGGGCGTGGCGCATGCTGCCGCCCTCCCGGTGCCGGATCTCCACGCTCGGGTCCAGCACCACGCGCCAGCCGGCCCGGTGCATGTCCAGCGCCATCTTCGTTTCCTCGAAGTAGAGGAAGTACCGGGAGTCCATGCCGTCGACAGAATCGAAGGCGCCGCGGCGGAACAGCATGCAGCAGCCCGAAATCCAGTCCACGTCGCTGACGGTGGTGACCGGCTCGCCGAAGTACGCGCGCGTCGCCGGATTCCCGGGCCAGACGCCGCCGAGCAACGCATGCGTGATGCCGGTCAGCAGCGAGGGGAAGCGCCGCCCGCTCGGGTACGGCGTCCCGTCCAACCGGGCGATCCGCGGCCCGATCATGCCGATCCGATAATCCGCACGCGCCGTCTCCACCAGCGCCGCGATCGACCCGGGACTGAGTTGCGTATCCGGATTCGCCACCAGCAGCCATTCGGCGTCCGTCTCCGCCGCCCCCTGATTGATCGCCGCCGACAACCCGACATTCTCGCCGTTGCGAATCGCCCGGCCACCGAAGTCCTCGACGATGTCAGCGCTGCCATCGGTCGAGGTGTTGTCCACACAGATCACCTCGAGCGTGTACGGCTCGACCGCGGCAGGCAACGACTCCAGAAACGCCGGTAGATCCTCGGCCGACTGATAGGTCACGAGAATCAGGCCAACCGTTTTATCGTCGCGGTGCGGCATGCCGGCGAACCTATCACTCCGAAGCAGGTGGGCGGGACAGGGTGCTCGGCCACCAGATCTTGTCGCCGATGTCGAGGGTGAGAGCGGTGACCAGGATGGAACGGACGATCACTGTGTCCAGGAGGACGCCGACGGCGATGAGGATGCCCATCTGGGCGAAGGTGACGACCGGCATGGTGGCGAAGACCGCGAAGGTGCCGGCGAGAACCAGGCCCGCGGAGGTGATGACGCCGCCGGTGGCCGACAGGCCGATGAGCGCGCCGGCGCGGGTGCGATGCTTGCCGGCTTCCTCGTGGACTCGCGACATCAGGAAGATGTTGTAGTCGATGCCCAGGGCGACCAGGAAGACGAACGCGATCAGCGGCAGGCCCGCGTCCGCGCCCTGGAAGCCGACGAGGTCCCAGATCCAGCGGCTCAGGCCGAGGGCGGCGAAATAGGACAGCACCACGGTGGCGGTCAACAGGACGGGCGCGAGAAGCGAGCGCAGCAGCAGCATCAGGATGACCATCACGATGACGAGCACCACCGGGCCGATCGCCCGATTGTCCTGTGCGACGGCGCGTTTGATGTCGAGCACGGTCGCGGTCTGGCCGCCGACCTTGGCGTCGGGGTCGGCGGCGTGCACGGCGGCGCGGGCCTTGTCGATGGTGCTGTCGGCGGCGCGGCTGTCGGGCGGGTCGGCGAGGGTGCCCTCCAGGTAGAGCAGTCCGTCCTTGGGCACCGGTTCGGTGGTGCTGGTGATGCCGGGCGTGGATTTCAGCGCCGCGGTGATCGCCTCGGACCGGTCCGCCTGCCCGATGACGATGACCGGGTTGCCGATGCCGGCTTCGAAATGGCGTTCCAGTACTTCGGTGCCGTCTACCGCGTCGGAGGCGCCGACGAAGGAGTCCTTGTTGGCGATGCCGTTGGCTTCCAGGCCGGTCGCGCCCAGCGCCAGCGCGCCGAGGGCCAGTGCGGTGCCGATCCACACCACACGGGGCCGCCGGGCGATGAACGCGCCCACCTTGGCCCACAGCCCGGTCTCGGTGTGGTCGGCGGTGCCGTAGCTGGGGTGGCGCGGCCAGAAGATCCAGCGGCCCGCGATGACCAGCAGGGCGGGCAGCAGGGTGAGCATCGCGAGCAGGGCCACCGCGACGCCGATGGCGCAGACCGGGCCGATGCCGCGAGTCGAATTCATCTCCGCGACAAGCAGAGCGAGCATCGCGACGATCACCGTGGCCCCGCTGGCGACCACGGCCGGGCCGGCGCGGTGCAGCGCGACCGCCATCGCCTCGTGCCGATCCTCATGGCGGCGTAGCTCTTCCCGATAGCGCGCGATCAGCAGGAGCGCGTAGTCGGTGCCCGCGCCGAAGACCAGGACAGTGAGAATGCCCTGGCTCTGGGCGTTCATGGTGAGGCCGAGTTGGGTCGCCCCGTACACCGCGGCCTGCGAGACCGCCAGCGCGAAACCCGCCGCTAGCAAAGGCAACACCCACAGCATGGGTCCATAGGTGAACAGCAGGATGACCACGATGACCGCGGCGGCGGAGTAGAGCAGCAGCCCGTCGATGCCCTCGAAGGCCTCGCCGAACTCCGCGCCGTAGCCCGCGGGGCCGGTGGCGTGGAAGGACAATCCGTCCGGTCGCTCCCCGGCCGCGGCCTTGATGTCCTCGACGACCGGAGTCAGCCGGCTCCAGCCTTCCGAGCCCATGTCGATCGGGGCGAGCACCTCCACGGCTTGGCCGTCCTGCGACTGGATCGGCCCGATCACCTTGTCGGCCACGATGTGCTCGACCTGTTTGAAGCGGGCGGCGTCGGCTGCGATCGCGGCCCGATCGGCGTCGGTGATGCCGCTGGTGCGTTCGTAGACGAGGACGACCGGGATGTGTTCGCTGTTGCCGAAAGTCTCTGCCAGCTTGAAGGCTTGGGTGGATTCGGCGCTGTCCGGGAGCCAGTTGACGCTGTCGTTCTCCTGCGCGCCGGTGAGTTTGCCCGCGAACGAACCCAGGGCGAGCAGTGCGATGATCCACACACCGAGCACCACCCATTTGCTCCGGCGGCCGCTCGGAATCCGCGCGAGTCTGCCGAGCAGATCCGTCATATCGGGATCGGTGGGTGCGGGCATCACAGTCCCCCTCGTGCTGCGTACGGCCCGATCTTACGTGTGGAATCCGACATTTCCGGGGCGTCGTCCACCCGCCTAGACAGCGCGCACCGGCGCCACCGGGAGTCCGGCAAACCGCGAGGCGGCGCACCGACCACCTCCCCGCGCCGGCCGCCGCGAACCGGCAAACTGCAGGCGATCGATCCGGACCCCTCCGGACCGCCGCATCCACCCCTGAGCCCGTACCGCACAATAGGGAGCCGCACGCGGTGGTCACCGCCGGCTATGGCGGATGTGACATACACCCGCGGCGACACAAGGTGTTGTGCTGCATGGACTTGTCACCCACTAGGAGTAGTGTTCAGTGCGAGGAATACCGGACGGCAGTGTGCTCGAGAACGGTCTCGGGAAAGGGCGTGGAGGCAGGATGAAACTGATCGATCGGGTAGCGGCCATCAACTGGAATCGGGTCCCCGACGAGAAGGATGCCGAGGTCTGGGACCGGCTGACCGGCAACTTCTGGCTGCCCGAGAAGGTCCCGGTGTCCAACGACATTCCCTCGTGGAACACCCTCACCGCCGACGAGAAGCAGCTCACCATGCGGGTATTCACCGGCCTGACGCTGCTCGACACGATTCAAGGCACCGTGGGCGCGGTGAGCCTGATCCCGGATGCGCTGACCCCGCACGAGGAGGCGGTGCTCACCAACATCGCGTTCATGGAGTCGGTGCACGCCAAGAGCTACAGCAATATCTTCTCCACGCTGTGCTCCACCCGCGAGATCGATGAAGCCTTCCGCTGGTCCGAGGAGAACCGGAACCTGCAGCGCAAGGCCGAAATCGTCCTGTCGTACTACAACGGCGACGACCCGCTCAAGCGCAAGGTGGCCTCCACCCTGCTGGAGTCCTTCCTGTTCTACTCCGGCTTCTACCTGCCGATGCATTGGTCCTCGCGGGCCAAGCTCACCAACACCGCCGACATGATCCGCCTGATCATTCGCGACGAGGCCGTGCACGGTTACTACATCGGCTACAAGTACCAGCGCGGCCTGGAGCTGGTCTCGCAGGCCGAGCGCGAAGAGCTCAAGAACTACACCTTCGAGCTGCTCTTCGAGCTCTACGACAACGAGGTGGAATACACCCAGGATCTCTACGACGGAGTCGGCCTGACCGAGGACGTCAAGAAGTTCCTGCGCTACAACGCCAACAAGGCCCTGATGAACCTCGGCTACGAGGGCCTGTTCCCGAAGGACGAGTGCGAGGTCAACCCCGCCATCCTCTCGGCCCTGTCCCCCAACGCCGACGAAAACCACGACTTCTTCTCGGGTTCCGGCTCCAGCTATGTCATCGGCAAGGCTGTCAACACCGAAGACGAAGACTGGGAATTCTGATCACTGATCCCGCGAAGGCCCCGCTCCGGCGGGGCCTTCTGCTATAACAGGGCATGGCGCGGATCGTTGGAATAGTCGGCGCGCTAGCGCTTTTCGTCGGCCTGTGGGCCGCCCCCGCTGCCGCTGATCCCAACCCACCAGTGCAGTGGCTGTGTAGCCCCGCCCTCGAGGCGGATCCGTGTGATATTCCACTGGACACCACCGACCAGCTCACGGGCTCGATCGAAACACACTCCGTGCCAACGGAATCCGAGAAGCCGGTGGACTGTTTCTACGTTTATCCGACGGTCAGCGACCAACTCGCCATCTACGCCGACCCACCCCGCCAGCCCGAGGTCGACTCGATCGCGAGCATGCAGGCGGCCCGATTCTCCAGTCAATGCCGGGTTTTCGCCCCGCTGTACCGTCAGCTGACGCTGTACCCGGGCATATCCCTCCAGCTGCTCGGCCTCCCACTGATCCAGCAGTCCTACCGCGACGTCCTCGACGCCTGGCAGCACTATCTGGTCCACGAGAACAACGGGCGCGGCGTCATCTTCATCGGCCACTCCCAGGGAACCCTGCTGCTGCGCAAGCTGATTCGCGAACACATCGACCCCGACCCCGACCTGCGCCAACGCCTGGTCGGCGCCTTCCTGATGGGCGGCAACGTCGAAACCCTGCGCGGCAGCACCGTCGGCGGAGACTTCACCAACATCCCGATCTGCACTCGACAGGGTGAATCCGGTTGCGCCGTAGCCTATTCCACCAGCCAGGTCGACCCGATCAACGCCCTCTCGATCTTCGGCAACAGCGCCTTCGACATCCTCTCCCCCAGCGTCGGCGCCCCCTCCGGCCCGCACTTCGAGATCGCCTGCACCGACCCCGCGATCCTCAGCGGCGCCCCCGCCCCCGTCGGCTTAACCGTCCCCACCGCGCCCTACACCTTCGGCTACCTCGCCCTGCTCCTGGACTACATGGCCTACCCCCAGGGCATGCCCAAATCCACTTCGACCTGGACCACCAGCGCTCAACGCATGCAAGGCGAGTGCCAAGAAAGGCACGGCTACCACATCTACCAGTACCGAACCCTCGACCCCACCGGCCCCCAAATCAACGAACTCCCCTACGCCACAAGCCATCTCCTCGACATCAACCTCGGCTACGACCGCCTGGTCTCCATCGCCGCCCAGCAAATCGCAACCTGGTCCACCAACCGCTGAACCGGTGCCGCCGCACGTGACGGCAGCACCGGCCATCGGGCCCTAGTTGGTGTGTCCACGCTCCTCGAGGATCCGCAGCACCTCGGCCATCCCTTCCGCCAACGTGCCCATATCCCGCTTGAGCTCACCCATGTCCCGCACGAGCTCGGTTTTCAGCGCGCCCATATCGAAGGTCAACGCATCCAGTTTTTCACTCATGGCGGCCTGGCTGGCTTTGACCGAGCGCAACGTCTGGCGCAGGTCCTCCTGACCGATTGCCAATCTCTTGATGCCCTCGTCGTTGAAGATGAGACGGGAGACAAGCGACCGGCCGTCGACGATGCCGACATCGTTCCGAAGACCTGTGAGATCCTCGCGCATTTTCGTCAGGTGCCCGTTGGACTGCGTCACGAATTCATTATCGCGGATCACCAGCCGCTTCAGCACCTCTTCGAGCGCGTCGACCCGATTCTCGACCGCCTGTAGCCGTTGTGGAACGCTGTCCTGTCCGTTGCCGTTTCCAATCATGGTCGAGCCCTCCTTCATCCGGTGGAACTTCGAACAGATGCCCGAAACAATAGCCATTGGACATGGCTTATGCCATGGATACGGCGGAAAAGTTGCGGGGATTTGCCGACGTTCGCTGCGGGTGAACTGGACACTGAGATTGTTTGCTGGACAGGCACTTTCAGCAAACTTGGAGATCTACTGGTTGCGGCGGGTAGATACTCTGACCTGTCGTTCGTACAGGCGTAAGCGTCTGCGGCGGCGGTGCATGACGGCTTGCAGGTTTTCGATTTCGGAACCGATGCTGGCGAGGGTTGGCGGCGGATCGGACTCGCGAAGTTTCAGGTGCAGGCTGTCCAGGCGGGTCTCTACTTCGTCGAAGGCCCAAGCGTCGACTTCGCCGCGGAACGCTTGCCACTCTTCGATTTCGGCCAATCGTTCAGCCGCTGGCTTGCCTGTGTCACCCATGGTCGAGCCCTCCTTGATCCGGCGGTGCTTCGAAATGATGCCCGTACGATAGCCACTCGTGGTGGCTTAAGCCAGAGGACATTCAGCGGGGCGGTGGGCCGCCGGGGCCGGGTGCGGAGTGGATGTTGGCGGACTTTTCGGCGACGCCGACGGTGAGGGTGACGTTCAGGGCGGTGGCGGGGGTGCCGGTGACGGTGGCCAGTTCGGCGTCCCAGCCGTCGCCGAAGACGTTGTCGGAGGCGAGGGAGACGCTGGACATGTTGCGGGGACTGGCGGAGTAGCCGGGGTCGTGGGCGTAGACCTGGTCGCAGGTGGCTTCCGGGAGGGCGATTTGGGAAGTGAGGCGGGCGTTTTCGCCGGCCACGGCGGTCGTGAGGGAGTCGTAGACCTCGAAGTGGATGTGGGGCCAGCGGCCCGCGTAGCAGGCCGGGAAGATCGAGGTGAAAGTGACGGTGCCGGCGGCGTCGGCTACTTGGACGCCGCGTAAGTAGTTCTGGTTGGTGACGCCGTCGCTGTAGAGGGAGTAGCGGCCTTCGCGGTCGCAGTGCCAGAGGTAGACGGCCATGCCGGAACCGGCGACGCCGTCTTTCGCCAGGTCCTTCAGAGACAGCGTCAGGGTCATCGGAACACCTTGTGCGACACCGGAGTACGAGCCGAAGCTGGTGGTGATGTCGGAGCGGACCACGCCGGATTCGATCAGGACGTTCGGACCGTTCGACCCGTCACCCGGGTATGGCCCCGCTGTCTCCTGCGGGATCGCCGCAACGGTCCCGGCCGTGGTCGAGCTCGAAGCCGTTGCGCTGGAACCGGTCTCACCGGCAGCGCACCCCGCCGCGACGGTCGCCGCCCCGGCGGCGCCGAAGAACCACAGTGCCCGCCGCCGGGACATCACCCGCATATCGTGCGCGAGCCCGAGATCGTGCTCGTGCACCTCCCTGTCACCGCGATCCACAACCAACTCCTAACCGTCGCCGTCGATAACACCAGCGACGTTAGGCACCCGCGCTCCGCGAACCCTGGGACCTCCCTGCGAGTCCGCTGTGAGCGCGTACCGGTTAGATGCCGAGGACCAGTTTGGCGGTGGTGAAGTAGATGATCAGGCCGGTGGCGTCGACCAAAGTGGTCACCATGGGGGCGGAGACGACTGCGGGGTCGATGCGGAGCTTTTTCGCCAGCAGCGGCATGGTGCCGCCGATGGTGGCGGCCCAGCCGCAGATCAGGACCAGGGTGATGGCGACGACCGCGGCTACGCCGGGGCCGACGAACAACGCGCCGATCACCAAACCCGCACTGGCCAAAAGGGATCCGAGGACCAGGCCGACGCGGCATTCCCGCCAGATCACCTTGAACAGGTCCGAGACCCGGACCTCGCCGACGGCGAGGGCGCGCACACAGGCGGTGGCCGCCTGGGCGCCCGCGTTGCCACCCGCGCCGATCAGCAGCGGGATGAACAAGGCCAGGTGGGCGGCTTGTTCCAGGGTGCCGGCGAAGAAGTCGGTGACGCTGACGGTGAGGGTGGCCGCGAAGAGCAGCAGCATCAGCCAGAGCGCGCGGTACCGCGCGAGCTGGAAGACGCCGGCCGCCATGTAGTGCCCCTCCCAGGGCGCGGAACCGGCTTGGCGGGCCACGTCCTCGCTGTCGGCGGCCTCGATGACCTCGACGGCGTCGTCGATGGTGAGCAGGCCGACCAACCTGTCCTCACTGTCGACGACGGGCAGGTTGATGTCGTTGGTCTCGCGCATCAACCGCGCGGCCTTCTCCGCGGAGTCGGTGGCGCGGGCGAACGCGGGTTCGGTGACGACCAGCTCGGACACCATGGCGCCGGGCTCGGCGAGCACCAGCTCACGCAGTTCCACGATGCCGGTGAGCCGTCTGCCGCCGTCGACCACGGGCAGCGTGTAGACGGTTTCGGCGCTGGAACCCTTGGCGCGCACCATGGCCAGCGCCTCGGCGACCGACAGGTTGCGGGGCAGCGCGACGACCTCGGGGGTCATGTACTGGCCGGCCGAACCCTCGGGGTACCCGAGCAGGCTCGCGGTCATGCGCCGCTCGCGCGGGCTCAACCCGGCGAGCACCTTCTTGGCCACCTTCGCGGGCGCCTCGCGCAGCATGCGGGCGCGATCGTCGGGAGCCATCTCCTCGACGAGCTCACGGAAGGTTTGATCGCGCAGGCCCTGCAGGATCTGCTGCTGGTCGACCGGTTCGAGTTCCTCGAACACCGTCAGCGCCGCGTCCTTGTCGAGCAACCGGAACGCCACCCCGGCCTGGACGGCGTCCATGCGGGCAAGCTGGTCGGCGATGAGGTGCGGCGGATGATTGGCCAGCCATTCCTGGGCAACGTCGACGCGGTGGCTTTCGACGATGTCCTGGAGTGATTCCGACAGCGTGGGGCTGTCGATCTGCGGGCGTGCTTCGATCAGATCGGTCGGCGACATGAGTGTTCCTCGCGCAGGGGGCGGTTAGGCCCTGTCGGGAGTGAGATGTGAGGTCGAATACTTCACACCGCGAGGCGCCGGCCGGATGTCGCGAGAAAGCTAGAGCTGCGAGGGGGCGGCGCCGCGCGGCCTTCGACTCGGAGGTTCACTGCGCATGGCGACCCACCTCCTGCTCGTCGTGCCGCGGACCGGACGGTCTACGCGTCGCCTACCGGAAAACTAGAACGAATGCGAATGCATCCCCCGAGAAGGATACATGGATCGGGCCGTCCCCTCGCCCCGACCGGGGACTCTGCTCAGTCACGCTGGTGCGCCGCGAGCGTCGTGAGGATCACCGGCTCGGCATCGTCCCAGGTCCGAACGTGCCGGACCCAATCCGGAACCGGCTGGGTCTGGGCACCGAACAGGTAGAGGTGCGGGACCAGGCCGCGCAACGCCCGATGCACGTCGATCCGATCGTCGATCATGTGGGTGATGCCGAGCTCGGCGCAGTGCCCCGCCTTGTCCGCCCGCTGCAAGCAGAACCGCACGTTGCCCTCCGGCAGCCCGGTCCGGGCGTGGAAGTCGTGGTGGTCGAGCCACTGCCGGGTCCGTTTCTGCACCCGCGGCCCGCACTTGGAGATCACCCAGGCCCGGCCCTCGAACCGCGCCACCAAGCGCGTCAGGACTTCAAAAGCGTTGGGGCTGGGCGGCGTTCGCATCGCCTCGTCGAATCCCCCATCGAGAAAAGCGGTATCGGCGTCTCCTGGTTCCAGTAGCGCCCCTTGGATCACTCGCCCGAAATCGACTCCGAGCCGAGGTACTTCACTTGTTTTCATATCGCCTTCGAGGATGACCCGCGCGCGAAAACACCGCCAGTGAATTACGGCGGCCAGCATTAGATGCACCGGGCGTCTAACCCTGTTCAGCGGCCGCCCCAGCACCGAGGATCTACGCTATGACCAGCACCGATCAGCCGCGTTCGGGGTCACAAGCCGTCGAGCGGGCCATTCATCTGCTCAATTGTTTCGAGGGCGACGACCCCGAGTTCTCGCTCAGTGAGCTCGCCCACCTCGCCGGGGTTCCGGTGAGCACCGCGCACCGGCTGGCCAAGGCATTGGTGGGCGGCCGGCTGCTGGAGCAGGATCCGGCCACCGATCGCTATCGGGTGGGCCAGGGCCTGGCGACGCTGGCCCGTCCGGCGCTGACCCGGCTCGGAATCGATTCCGCCGCACCACATATGTACGCGCTGGCGGCCGGGATCAAAATCACCGTGAGCCTGAGCGTAATCGACGCCGGCGACGCCGTGACGATCCTGCAGGCGCGCCCGCCGGTCCTGTTTTGCAACAACCAGTTGCCCCGGCCCCGGCAGCCGCTGCGATCCAGCGCCGCCGGGCACGCCCTGCTCGCCTACGCGGCCACCAATAACCGCCGCGGCCCCGATCTGGATCTGGTGCGGCGCAAGGGTTTCGCGCTCGAGGAGATCGCCGTGGCGGACCCGCTGCGGGCGGTCGCGGTGCCGGTGTTCGGGCCGGGACGGCAGGTCTGGGGCGCGCTGAGCGTGCAGGCGCGGTCGGCGCGGCTCACCGACGAATTGGTCCGCGAGATCCTGCCCGCCATGCAGCATTTCGCGGTGCGGATCGGCTCCGTCGTGCCGAACAGCACGCCCGAATAAGACTCACCATGATTTTCACAATGTGGAATGGCCGTTGTCTGACACCCGGCACACCCACACCATGGAAAACCACGGGCCTCGCCCGAACCCCGATTCAGACCATGGAAGTACCCACGTGTTGACACCCACTGCGCTGATCCGCCGCCGCGCGATCGACCTCATGCGGGTTCCGCACGGGATCTGTCGACTCTGACGCTCCGCGTCCGGACCGCGGATCCCGCGGACCGGCTCCTATTCCAGATCCCCGGCTCTTGGCCGCCGCATGCCCTTTTCGCCTGCGCGGCAGCATTTTCATCTGAAGGAACACCATGCGTTTCACCGCACCGCGGCGACGACACCGCGCGATCGCCGCCACCCTCGCCCTGCTCACCAGCGTTACCGCCCTCGCCGCCTGCGGGAAGTCCGACGCGGGCACGACCGCCGACGGCAAGACCGTGCTGCGCTACCAGGGCAGCACCGGCCAGGTCACCCCGTACGAATTGGCCGCGGACCTCGGCTATTTCAGCAAGATCTCGCTGCGGTGGGAGGGCGACACCACCAGCGGTCCGGCCAACATCCAGGCCGCGGCGACCAACCAGGTCGAGTTCGGTAGCGCTTTCAACGGCGCGGTGGTGAAGCTGATCGCCGGTGGCGCAAAGGTCACCTCGGTGCTGAGCTCCTACGGTTCGGACGACAAGACCTTCACCGGCTACTACGTCCGCGACGACTCCCCCATCAAGACCGCGCGCGACTTGATCGGCAAGAAGGTGGCGGTCAACACCCTCGGCGCGCACCACGAGTTCATCACCCGGGAATGGCTGCACAAGGAAGGCTTGACCGAGGACGAGATCAAGCAGGTCCAGCTGCTGGTGGTCCCGCCGGCCAACACCGAGGACGCGCTGCGCAAGGGCCAGGTCGAGGTCGGCACCCTGGGCCAGGTGTTCCGCGATTCCGCCCTGGAGCGCGGCGGCATCCACCCGCTCTACACCGACACTGCCATCTTCGGGCAGGCCAGTTACGGCACCTATGTGTTCCGCAACGAGTTCCTCGCCGCCAACTCCGACGCGGTACGGGACTTCGTCCAGGGCACCGCGCGCGCCACCCGCTGGCTGCAGGTCACCCCGCGCGACGAGGTGCTGGCACGTTTCACCTCGATCATCCAGAAACGCGGCCGCAACGAGAACATCGATCTCCTGAAGTACTGGAAGAGCTCCGGTCTCCCGACGCCCGGCGCGGTGGTGCAGGAGAAGGAGATCCAGATCTGGATCGACTGGCTGGTCCGCAACGGCGAATTGAAGAAGGACCAGGTGCAGAGCACGGATTTGTTCACCAACAAGTTCAACCCCTACGCCAACGGCACCTACCAGCCCGCCAGCGGCCCGACCGGCGAGGCGGTGGCGGCGAAATGAGCGGCAGCACACCGAAACTCGCGATCAACCGGGTGAGCAAGCGATTCCCGGTCCGCGGCGCGAACGACACCTTCACCGCGATCGAGGAGATCTCGCTGGACGTGCGGGCCGGCGAATTCCTGGTCCTGGTCGGACCGAGCGGCTCGGGCAAGTCCACGCTGCTGGATCTGCTGGGCGGGCTGACCAAGCCGAGCTCGGGCGAGATCCTGCTGGACGGCGCACCGGTCACCGGCCCCGGGCTGGACCGCGGCATCGTCTTCCAGCAGTACGCCCTGTTCCCCTGGCGCACCGCCCGGGCCAATATCGAATTCGGTTTGGAGGCAAAGGGACTGCGCCGCAAGGAGCGGCGCGCCCGGGCCGCGGAGTACCTGGACCTGGTGGGCCTCACCGGATTCGGCGACCGCTACCCGCACGAACTCTCCGGCGGCATGAAGCAGCGCGTCGCGATCGCGCGCAGCCTCGCCTTCGATCCGGAGGTACTGCTGATGGACGAGCCGTTCGCGGCGCTGGACGCCCAGACTCGGGAGTCGTTGCAGGACGAGCTGTTACGGATCTGGAAGGCCACCGGCAAGACGATCCTGTTCATCACCCACGGCATCGATGAGGCGGTGTATCTGGGGCAGCGGGTCGCGGTACTGACCTCCCGACCCGGCCGAGTCAAGGCCGTCGTCGACGTGGACATCGCCCGCGCGGGCGATGCGGACATCCGCTCGACCGAGGCTTTCCGCGCGTATCGGCACCAGATCTGGACCCTGTTGCGCAGCGAGGTCGAACGCGCGCAGGGCCTGGAACTCGAATCCCGCTCCGAGAGCGCCGCCGCCGAATCCCGCACCGAAAGGCCGAGTCATGTCTAGCGCCGTGGAACTCGTCGAACCGCCCGTCCGCACCACTGTCGCCGCGCCCTATCAGCCGGCCGGAACCCGCTCTCCCGCACCGGTATCGCGGGCGTTGACGGCCGCCGGACAACTGGCCTGGCGGCTGACCAAGCCGTTCCTGGCCATCGCCGCCTTCCTGCTGCTGTGGCAGTTCGCCCCGGCCGCCGGACTGGTGGACGAAGTGTTCCTGCCGCCGTTCACCGTCGTCGCCGAGGCCTTCGCCGACCTGGTGCGCAGCGGCGAGATGTGGAACCACGTGTCCACCAGCCTGGGCCGCTCGGTCACCGGTTTCGGCATCGCGCTGCTGATCGCAGTGCCGCTGGGCATTGCGATCGCCTGGTACAAACCGGTTTCGGAGCTGCTGAACCCGATCCTGGAGCTGTTCCGCAACACCGCCGCGCTGGCACTGCTGCCGGTGTTCGTGCTGATCCTGGGCATCGGCGAGACCTCCAAGGTCGCGCTGGTCGTCTACGCCAGCTCGTTCCCGATCCTGCTGAACACCATCACCGGTGTCCGAACGGTCGACCCGCTGCTCATCAAATCCGCTGTGTCCCTGGGTCTGAAGCCGATCCGGCTGTTCCAGAAGGTGATCCTGCCCGCGGCCATCCCGTCCATCTTCACCGGTCTGCGGATGGCCGCCGCCAGCTCCATCCTGGTGCTGCTGGCCGCCGAGATGGTCGGCGCCCGAGCCGGTCTCGGCTACCTGATCACCGCTGCCCAGCAGAACTTCCAGATCCCGAACATGTACGCGGGCATCCTCGCCATCTCGTTGCTCGGGCTCACCTTCAACGGCCTGCTCGTCACCCTCGAGCGCCGGTTCTCCCGCTGGCGCGTCCAGTCCAACTCCTGATCCACTAAGGAAGCTCCATGTCCCCCAAGCAGTTCCACATCAACGCCTTCCTGATGGGCGTCGGCCACCACGAGGCGGCCTGGCGGCACCCGCGCACCAAGTCGCACGACGTCCTCGATGTCGCGCATTTCCAGGAACTCGGCCGCATCGCCGAACGCGGCAAACTGGATTCGGTGTTCTTCGCCGACGGCCTCGCGGTCGGCCCGCGCATCAAGCGCAACACCCTGGCCGTCTTCGAGCCAGTGACCCTGCTGGCCGCGATCGCCGCGGCCACCTCCAAGGTCGGGCTCATCGCGACCGCGTCCACCACCTACAACGAACCCTTCAACCTGGCCCGCAAATTCGCCTCGCTCGACCACATCAGCGGCGGCCGGGCCGGCTGGAACATCGTCACCTCCGGCAGCGAGGAGGAGGCGTTCAACTTCGGCTACGACGCGATCCCCGAGCACGCCCGCCGCTACGAGCGGGCCCAGGAGTTCGTCGATCTCACCGTACGGCTGTGGGACAGCTGGGAATCCGGCGCGATCGTGCTCGACGAGGAAGAAGGCGTCTTCGCCGACCCGGACAAGGTGCACACCCTCGACTACGACGGCCCGCGCTTCAAGGTCCGCGGACCGCTGAACTCCCCGCGCAGCCCGCAGGGCCGTCCGCTGCTGGTGCAGGCCGGATCCTCCGAGGCCGGAAAGGAATTCGCGGCCCAGTACGCCGAGGCCGTGTTCACCGCCCAGCGCACCCTCGCGGAGGGACAGGCGTTTTACCGCGACCTGAAGTCGCGACTGCCCAAGTACGGCCGCTCGGCCGAGGAGCTGAAGGTGCTGCCCGGTCTGGTGCCCTACATCGCGGATACCGAGGAACAGGCCAAGGCCCTGGAGCAGGAGTTCACCGACCTGATCTCCCCCGACTACGCCCTGAGCCAGCTCTCCCGACTGCTCGGCGTCGACCTGACCCAGCACGCGCTGGACGCACCGCTGCCGCCGCTGCCGCCGGTCACCGAGATCGAAGGCGGCAAGAGCCGGTTCCTGCTGGTCAAGGAGCTGGCCGAGAGCGAGAACCTCACCGTTCGCCAGCTCATCGGCAAGCTCGGCGGCGGCCGCGGGCACCGTTCGTTCGCGGGCACCCCGGTCCAGATCGCCGACGAACTGCAAGCCTGGTTCGAGGGCGGCGCGGCCGACGGCTTCAACATCATGCCGCCGTTCCTGCCGGGCGGCCTGGAGGATTTCGTCGACAAGGTCGTCCCGATCCTGCAAGAGCGGGGCCTGTTCCGCGCCGACTACGAATCCGACAGTCTCCGCGGGCATTACGGCCTGGAGCCGGTCGAGAGCCAGTTCGCGACGGTGCGCACCGAAGTGAGCGCGTGAGCGCGCGAACCATGTTCCGGTCCGCCGCCGACGCCGCAGAGCCGCGGGCGTGACCGCATGTCCCGCAGCCGCCCCGATCGATTCCCTGCGCCCCTTGGTGCTCACGGTCTACGTGCCCACCTTGGCGCGGGGCATCGGGATGGGCGCAGCCGCACCGGTGATGACGCTCACCGCCGTCGACCTCGGCGCGTCGGTGGCGATGGCCGGTCTGGCGGTGGCGCTGGTCGGCCTCGGCCAGGTGCTCGGCGGTATCCCGTCCGGTCAGCTGGTGGCCTGGCTGGGCGAGCGCGTCTCGACCATCTGGGGCACCGCGGTCGGCCTGGCGGGCGTGCTGCTGTGCCTGTTCGCTCCGAACGTGCCGGTGCTGTGCGCCGGCCTGCTGATCGTCGGATTGTCCAATGCCGTCTGGGGTTTGGGCCGGATGACCTTCATGGCCGAGGCCATCGCGATACCGCTGCGGGCCCGCGCCATGTCGCTGTTCGGCGGCGCGATGCGGCTGGGCTTCTTCCTCGGGCCGCTGCTCGGCGCGGGCGCCATCCTCGCCGTCGGGATCCGCGGCGCGTTCGCGGTGCAGTTCCTGGCGTTCCTGATCGCCGGCTGGATGATGGTGCGGCTGCCGCTGCCGGGCGGCAGCTACACCGAACCCTCGGTGGCACCGCCGATTTCGCTGCTCGGCGTGGTCCGGCAGCATCGCCTGGTGCTGTGCACGCTGGGCGCGGGGTCGATGCTGATGGGCGCGGCCCGGGCCTCGCGGGAGGTGATCCTGCCGCTGTGGGCCCACCACATCGGGATCGATGCCGCCACCGCCAGTGTGCTTTTCGGCATTGCCGCCGCCCTGGAGCTCGTCTTCGCCTATCCGGCCGGACATCTCATGGACCGCTACGGGCGCGCGCTGATCGCGGTGCCGTCGCTCGGCATCCTGGCTGCCTCCTATATCGCTGTGCCGCTGACTTATTCGACGCTCACGCTGGGCGCGGTCGCGGTCGCGCTGGGAGTCGGCAACGGCATCGGGAACGGGCTGATCATGGTGCTCGGGGCCGATGTCGCGCCGCCGGGCATGCGCGCGGAGTTCCTCGCCGCCTGGCGATTGACCCACGACTCGGGCGCTTTCGGCGGGCCACTATTGCTCGGCGTCCTGGCCGGCGCCGCACCGCTGGCCGCCGCCGCGCTCACCATCGGCGGTGTCGCGGCCCTCGGGGCGGCGGTGATGGGCCGGTTCATCCCTCGCCACGTCCCGTGGCCTCCGCTTCCGCAACCTCTTCCACAGAAGGTGATCTCATGATCGAAACAGACGTGCTCGTCCTCGGCGGCGGACCCGCCGGGACCTGGGCCGCACTCAAGGCCGCGGCGACCGGGGCCTCGGTCCTGCTGGCGGACAAGGGTTTCTGTGGCAGCAGCGGCGCGACCGCCGCCGCGGGCACCGGAATCTGGTACGTCCAGCCGGAACCCGAGCTACGCGAGCAGGCGATGGCCAGTCGCGAAGGTCTCGGCGGCTACCTCGCCGACCGCGAATGGATGGCGCGGGTGCTCGACGAGACCTTCGACCGGGTCAACGAACTCGCGACCGACGGCCGCTACCCGTTCCCCGTGGGGTCCGACGGCCGGCAGGTCCGCACCGGCATCCAAGGCCCCGATTACATGAAGCGGCAACGGCTTCGGGTGCAGCGCGCCGGCGTACGCGTCTTCGATCACGCCCCCGCCGTGGAACTGCTCGTCGATCCCTGCGGCGGCGTCGCGGGCGCCCGCCTGCAACGCCTGGCCGACGGCACGCAGCTCGACATCGCCGCCGCGGCGGTGGTACTCGCCACCGGCGGCTGCGCCTTCCTCTCGAAGACCCTGGGCTGCAACGTGAATACCGGCGACGGCGCGCTGATGGCCGTCGAGGCGGGCGCCGAACTGTCCGGCATGGAGTTCTCCAACGCCTACGCGATCGCGCCGGAGTTCACCTCGGTCACCAAGACCGCCTACTACTCCTTCGCCACCTTCTACCTGGGCAGCGGCGAACCGCTGGCGGGCGCCTCCGGCAAGGCCCGCACCCCGATCGCCAAGGCACTGCTGACCGAGCCGGTGTTCTGCACTCTGGATCGCGCCGACGCGGATCAGCAGCATGCCATGCGGCGCGGCCAGCCGAACTTCTTCCTCACCTTCGACCGGCTCGGCATCGATCCCTTCACCGACCGCTTCCCGGTCACCCTGCTGCTCGAGGGCACCGTCCGCGGGACCGGCGGCGTCCGGGTCACCGGCCCGGACTGCTCGACCAGCGTGCCCGGGCTGTATGTGGCCGGCGATGTCGCCACCCGGGAGCTGATCTGCGGCGGCTTCACCGGCGGCGGCAGCCACAACGCGGCCTGGGCCATGTCCTCGGGCAGCTGGGCGGGCGCCGGCGCGGGCAGTTACGCACTGCGGCACCGGGATTCGGTGGCGCGACCCCGGCTCGGCGCGGGCGGCGCGGGCTTGCGCCCGCTGGACCGGCCCGATGCCGAGCTGCGCCCGGCGGACCTGGTCGCGGCGGTGCAGGCCGAGGTGCTGCCCTACGACAAGAACTATCTGCGGCACGGCGATCGGCTGCGGCCCGCCCTGGCCACCCTGAACGACCTGTGGCAGCAGGCCCGTTCCGGGCTGAGCGCACCCGACAGTTCGAAGGCGCGGTCGGCGGCCGCGATGACCGCGCACGCCCGCTGGATGTACACCGCCGCCCTGGCCCGCACCGAATCCCGCGGCATGGCCCGGCGGCAGGACTTCCCCGATCTCGACCCCGCCCAGCACCATCGCCTGCTCACCGGCGGCCTCGACGACCTCTGGACCGCGCCCGAACCCGTCTTCCGCGGTCGCCGGCCGCTGGTGCCGGCATGATCGAACTCGTCTCCGCCGGCCGTTGCATCGAATGCGACAAGTGCATCGAGGTCTGCCCCACCCGCGTCTTCGACCGCGGCCCGGACGGAATCCCGGTCCTGGCACGGCAATCCGATTGCCAGACCTGCTTCCTGTGCGAGGCCTACTGCCCCGCCGACGCCCTGTTCGTCGCAGCGCGCACCGCGCCGCTACCGCCGGACGACCCGCAACGCGACGAACAGCACCTGATCGCGCGGAACCTGCTCGGCAGCTACCGCAAAGCCCTCGGCTGGGGCGGCGGCCGCCTCACCGCGCGCGACGCGATCGGCCCCGAACTGCCCTGACCGGGAAGAGCGAGCCGCGCGGTTTCGCAGCCGCTAGGTTCGAGTAAACACACGAAGGAGATATCTGTGCGCTTCGGCATCTTCATCCCGCAGGGTTGGCGGCTCGACCTGGCCGGCATCGAACCGGCCGCGCAATGGCAGGTGATGCGCGATCTCGCCCAGCGCGCCGACGCTTCGGCGGTCTGGGAGTCGCTGTGGGTGTACGACCACTTCCACACCGTCCCGGTGCCGACCGAGGAGGCCACCCACGAGGCGTGGACCTTGATGTCGGCGTTCGCCGCCTCGACCTCGCGAATCCGCCTCGGCCAGATGTGTACCGCGATGCGCTACCGGAATCCGGCCTACCTGGCGAAGGTGGCCGCGACCGTCGACCTGATCTCCGGCGGCCGCACCGAGATGGGTATCGGCGCCGGCTGGTACGAGCACGAATGGCGGGCTTACGGCTACGGTTTCCCGCCCGCCAAGGAGCGGCTGGGCCGCCTCGACGAGGGCGTGCAGATCTTCCGGCAGGCCTGGACCAAGGGCGAGGCCACCCTGGACGGCAAGTACTACCAGGTGGACGGCGCCATCGTGCGGCCCCTGCCCGTGCAGGAGGGCGGCATTCCGCTGTGGATCGCCGGCGGCGGTGAGAAGGTGACGCTGAAGATCGCGGCGAAGTACGCGCAGTACACCAACTTCAGCGGCAACCTGGCCGAATTCGAGGCGAAGTCGGAGATCCTGCGCGCCCACTGCGCCACCGTCGGCACCGATTTCGACGCGATCACCCGCTCGTCGAACTTCAACACCGTCATCGGATCCACCGAAGCCGAAGTCGAGGACCGCCTGGCGGCGGTGCAAGCCAAACTGGCCGCGGTGATCGGCGACGACCAGGCCAAGGGCTTCGTCGACGGGATGTTCCGCACCTCCCCCGCGGTCGGCACCCCGGAACAGGTCCTCGAAAACCTCACCGCCATCAAGGACCTCGGCCTCGCCTACGGCATCTTCAACTTCCCCGAGTCCGCTTACGACACCTCCGGCATCGAACTCTTCGAACGCGAGATCGCCCCGGCCCTGCGCTGATTCGTTCCTGATACCACGAAAGGGGCGGCCTCCCAGCGGAGGCCGCCCCTTTCACCGTGTGCTGCCTACAGCATGCAGGACACGCAACCCTCGACTTCGGTGCCTTCCAGGGCCATCTGGCGCAGGCGGATGTAGTAGAGGGTCTTGATGCCCTTGCGCCAGGCGTAGATCTGGGCCTTGTTCAGGTCGCGGGTGGTGACGGTGTCCTTGAAGAAGAGCGTCAGCGACAGGCCCTGGTCCACGTGCTGGGTGGCCGCGGCGTAGGTGTCGATGATCTTCTCGTAGCCGATTTCGTAGGCATCCTCGTAGTACTCGAGGTTGTCGTTGGTCAGGTAAGGGGCCGGGTAGTAGACGCGGCCGATCTTGCCTTCCTTGCGGATCTCGATCTTCGACGCCACCGGGTGGATGGAGCTGGTCGAGTTGTTGATGTAGGAGATCGAACCCGTGGGCGGGACGGCCTGCAGGTTCTGGTTGTAGATGCCGTGCGCCATGACCAGGCCCTTGAGCTGACGCCAATCGTCCTGGGTCGGGATGTGCACGCCCGCGTCGGCGAAGAGCTCGCGGACCTTGTCGGTCTTGGGCTCCCACACCTGCTCGGTGTACTTGTCGAAGAACTCACCGCTGGCGTACTTCGACTCGGGGAACCCGCCGAAGTAGCTGCCGCGCTCCTGCGCGATCAGGTTGGAGGCCCGAATCGCGTGGAAGACAACGGTGTAGAAGTAGATGTTGGTGAAATCGATGCCCTCTTCGGACCCGTAGTGCACCCGCTCGCGCGCCAGGTACCCGTGCAGGTTCATCTGGCCGAGGCCGATGGCATGGGACTGGTTGTTGCCCTGTTCGATCGAGGGCACCGAGTAGATGTGGGTCTGATCCGACACCGCGGTCAGCGCTCGGATCGCGGTCTCGATGGTCTGGGCGAAGTCCGGCGAGTCCATCGACTTGGCGATGTTCATCGAACCCAGGTTGCAGGAGATGTCCTTGCCGACGTGCGAGTAGGACAGGTCGTCGTTGAACAGCGACGGCGTGGACACCTGCAGGATCTCCGAGCACAGGTTCGAGTGCGTGATCTTGCCGGCGATCGGGTTGGCCCGGTTCACCGTGTCCTCGAACATGATGTACGGATAACCCGACTCGAACTGCAGCTCGGCGATGGTCTGGAAGAACTCGCGCGCCTTGATCTTCGACTTGCGGATCCGCTTGTCGTCGACCATCTCGTAGTACTTCTCGGTGACGTCGATATCGGCGAACGGCTTGCCGTAAATACGCTCTACGTCGTACGGCGAGAAGAGGTACATGTCCTCGTTCTTCTTCGCCAGCTCGAAGGTGATGTCCGGGATCACCACGCCGAGCGAGAGCGTCTTGATGCGGATCTTCTCGTCCGCGTTCTCGCGCTTGGTGTCCAGGAAGCGGTAGATGTCGGGGTGGTGCGCGTGCAGGTACACCGCGCCCGCGCCCTGCCGCGCGCCGAGCTGGTTGGCGTAGGAGAACGAGTCCTCCAGCAGCTTCATGATCGGGATGACGCCCGAGCTCTGGTTCTCGATCTTCTTGATCGGCGCGCCGTGCTCACGAATGTTGGTGAGCAGCAGCGCGACACCGCCGCCGCGCTTGGACAGCTGCAACGCGGAGTTGATGGAGCGCCCGATGGACTCCATGTTGTCCTCGATGCGCAGCAGGAAGCAGGACACCGGCTCGCCGCGCTGCTTCTTGCCCGAGTTCAGGAAGGTCGGGGTGGCCGGCTGGAAACGCCCGTCGATGACCTCGTCGACCAGCTTGCTCGCCAGCACCTCGTCGCCGTCGGCGAGGGTGAGCGCGACCATGCAGACCCGGTCCTCGAAGCGTTCCAGGTAGCGCTTGCCGTCGAAGGTCTTGAGCGTGTAGCTGGTGTAGTACTTGAACGCGCCGAGGAAGGTGGGGAACCGGAACTTGTGCGCGTAGGCCTGCTTGAACAGCTTCTTGATGTAGGCGCGGCTGTACTTCTCCAGCACCTCGGGCTCGTAGTAGTTCTCCTCGACCAGGTAGTCCAGCTTCTCGTCCAGGTTGTGGAAGAAGACGGTGTTCTGGTTGACGTGCTGGAGGAAGTACTGGTGCGCGGCCTCGCGGTCCTTGTCGAACTGGATCTCGCCGTTCGGGCCGTACAGGTTCAGCATCGCGTTGAGGGCGTGGTAGTCCAAGACCTCACCGGCCTCCGCGTTCCGGACCGACTGCTGCTGCTCTAGACGAGCTGACTTGCCTGCCGGTGCTGTCGTTGCTGTTGCCAAAACAATCCCAATCCCTCGCGGACGCGTGCGACGTCCTCAGCGGTTCCCATGAGTTCGAAGCGATACAGGTAGGGCACCCCGCATTTACGCGAGATGACCTCACCGGCAGCGCAGAAGGTATCGCCGAAGTTCGTGTTGCCGGCCGCGACCACCCCGCGCAGCAAGGCACGGTTGTGCGGATCGTTGAGGAACTTGGCGACTTGCCGCGGGACGAATTCCTTGTCGTCTCTGGTGCCCCCGAGTACGTGCCGACCGCCCCCGTAGGTGGGGACGATCAGCACGTAGGGCTCGTCGACGCACAATGTCTCAGCGGCGGTGTGCAGTGGAAGGCGAGTTGCCGGGAGGCCCAGCTTCTCGACGAAACGATGTGTGTTCTCCGAGGCGCTGGAGAAGTACACCAGACCGGTCATGGTCGGTTCTCCTTCCTCGAAGGAACTACAGAACGATCAAGCGGCGACAGTCGCGAGCGACTTGATGCGGTCGGGCCGGAAGCCGGACCAGTGGTCCTCGCCGGCGACGACGACGGGGGCCTGCAGGTAACCCAGGGCCATGACGTAGTCCCGCGCCTCCGCGTTCTCGGAGATGTCGATGACTTCGTAGTCCAGCCCGACCTTGTCGAGGGCCTTGTAGGTGGCATTGCACTGGACGCAAGCGGGCTTGGTGTACACGGTGATCGTCATAGTGTGTTCCCTCCAGTGAAGTCAGTGCGTGGCGGTCCGGCAGGGTGCTGCGCAAACTCTTGGATCCGACCGCGAAACCCCTGTTCGCACCGCCTCGAAGTGGTGCTCCCCGAAGGGTGTCTCGCGTCGCCCTCCAGCAGTGAAGACACTACACCTAGTGGCCGACAGATTCATCCAACACGACATGTTGCGAGTCACAAAGATGAAATTCCCCCGCGGTAAGTACCTGGACGCTTGATACGCAACCCGACACGACAATGGTCTAGATCACAATTTCGCAGCGCAGCTCTTTCTCAGCAAACATTTTTCGGCACTTGCGTCACACAGGTCCCGCCCATAACAAAAGGCCGCCCGGTGGCTACCGGACGGCCTCTTTACAGGCGGGCGCGGACTCAGGCGGACACAAGTTCACCTCGCGCGGCCGACACCAGCTCGTGCACCGTGGCGCCCAGTTCGGTCAGCGCCTCGGCGTCGTCCCGCGGGTGCGCGGACCCGAACCGCTCACCGATCACGCCGAAGTGCGCGTGCGCCGACTCCACGACCGCGCTGCCCGCCACGCCCAGCGCCTTGACCGCGTCGCCGTGCGACCAGCGCGCCGCGTTCGAGCTGATCGACGCGCTCACCACGGCGGACGGCTTGGCCTGCAGCGCGCCCACGCCGTAGGGCCGGGAGGCCCAGTCGATGGCGTTCTTCAGCACGGCGGGAATGGTGCCGTTGTACTCCGGGGTTACCACCAGCACGCCATCCGCGGCGGCGACGGCGTCGCGCAGCGCCTGCGCCGCGGCGGGCACGGCGCCGTCCACGTCGATGTCCTCGTTATAGAAGGGGATATCGCCGAGACCCTCGAAGAGGGTGATCTCGACACCCTCCGGGGCGGTCTGCACCGCGGCCTCGGCGAGCTGACGGTTGATCGACGCGGCGCGCAGGCTACCGACGAGAGCGAGGATCCGGGTCTCCGACATGATGACTCCTGATGTACTGAGCTGGTGTGTGGGAAGCTTTCACCAGACACTAACCGGACCACAGTCCGGTTCCATTCCTTCGAGAGTGCGAGAAGTACTGTGACCTATGGCACATCGCTGCCCGGCGTACGGAACCTGCTGCCGCTGTCGGCCGGCGCCGAACCCAGCGAACGCGCCGACGCGGCGCGTAACCGGCAGTTGTTGCTGGACGCGGCCCAGCAGCTGGTGCGCGAACAGGGCGCCGACGGCCTGACCATGGACGCGCTCGCGAAACGGGCCGGCGTCGGGAAAGGGACCGTCTTCCGGCGTTTCGGCAACCGCTCCGGACTGATGCGAGCACTGCTGGATCACTCCGAGCAGAAATTCCAAGCCGCGTTCATGTTCGGCCCGCCACCGCTCGGGCCCGGCGCGGCGCCACAGGACCGGCTCATCGCGTTCGGCCGCGCCCGGCTGCTCGATATCGAGGTGGAAGGCGAACTGCACCGCGCCGCGGAAATCGGCGAGGGCGTCGACCGCTACGCCGGCGCCCCCTATGGCTTGCTCAAGGCCCACGTATCGATGCTGCTGCGCGTGGCCGGCACACGCGGCGAGATACCGTTGCTCGCCGACGGACTGCTCGCCGTCCTCGCCGCGCCCTTGGTCATGCATCAGCGCCACGTCCTCGGCTACACCCGCGAGCAAATCGGCGACAACTGGGAAGCCTTCGTGCGGCGCATCGTAGAGTGATTTGCCATGGGTAGTCTGCGCGAACAGATCGTCACGGAGCTGGGTGTCCAGCCGAGCATCGAACCGAAGCAAGAGGTACGCCGGCGGGTCGATTTCCTCAAGGACTATCTGCGCGCCACTCCCGCAAAGGGTTTCGTACTCGGCATCAGTGGCGGGCAGGACAGCGCACTGGCCGGTCGACTATGTCAGCTGGCCGCCGAGGAGTTGCGCGCCGACGGGTACGAGGCGACCTTCGTCGCCGTGCGCCTGCCCTACGGCGTGCAGTCCGACGAAGCGGACGCCCGGACCGCGATGCGCTTCATCCAGCCCGAACGGTCGGTGGTCGTCAACATCCGGCCCAGCGCCAATGCCGTTGCGGCCGAGGTGGCCGCCGCGGTGAAGGTGGACAAGCTACGCGACTTCGTGCGCGGCAATATCAAGGCCCGCGAACGCATGGTGGTGCAATACGCCATCGCCGGGCAGGAGAACCTGCTCGTCGTGGGCACCGATCACGCGGCCGAGGCGGTGACCGGGTTCTTCACCAAATACGGTGACGGCGGCGTGGATTTGACCCCGCTGACCGGTCTGACCAAGCGGCAGGGCGCGGCGCTGCTCCAGGAACTCGGTGCGCCGTCGAGCATCTGGTCCAAGGTGCCGACCGCCGATCTGGAAGACGATCGCCCCGCGCTGCCCGACGAGGAAGCGCTCGGGTTGCGGTACAGCGAGATCGACGACTACCTCGAAGGCAAGGAGGTCACCGACGACGTGGCGAAGAAGGTCGAGTCGGTCTTCCTGAACACCCGGCACAAGCGCACCGTTCCGGTCACACCACTCGACGACTGGTGGCGCTGACCGCGGGTCAGGGCTGCACTTCGGTCAGTCGCCTGGTGAGGAAGCGCCGCACCTGCTCGTTGGTGGCACTCGCCGCGGCCTGGCGGTAGTAGTCGGCGGCCTCCTGGTCCCGACCGGCGCGGCGGAGCAGGTCGGCGCGGGTGGCCGCGACCACGTGGGAATCGGCCAAGCGCGGATGGTCGGCGATCGCGTCCAGCGCGGCCAACCCGGCCTCGAAGCCGTCGCGGAAGGCGACGGCGATCGCCCGGTTGACCTGCACGACCGGCGATCGGCTGGACAGCGCCAGCTCGTCGTAGGCGGAAACGATCGCGCCCCAATCGGTTTCCGCCCAGCTCGGCGCGATGGCGTGCGCGGCGGCGATTCTGGCCTGGGCGAGGTAAGGACCGCGGTGACCGTCCGCGGCGGCCGAGACCAGGCAGCGCAGACCCGAGTCGATGGCCGTGCGGTTCCAGCGGGAGCGGTCCTGTTCCTCCAGGGGCACCAATTCGCCTGCGGGGGATCGTCGTTGGTCGCGCCTGCTGTCGTTGAGCAGCATCAGGGCGAGCAGCGCCCGGGCTTCGGGTTCGTCCGGAAGCAGCCCGCACAGCAGCCGGCCCAGCCGGATCGCCTCGTCGCACAACTCATCTCGCAGCGCCGACGCGCCCGAGGTGGCGAAGTACCCCTCGGTGAAGACGAGGTAGACGCAGGACAGGACGGCGGGCGTACGCTCGGGCAGCAGATGTGCGGGCGGCACGCGCAGTGGAATGCCCGCCTGCCGGATCTTCGCCTTGGCGCGGGTCAGCCGTTGCGCCACGGTGTGTTCCGGTTGCAGGAAGGCCCGGGCGATCTCGGCCGTGCGCAAACCGCACACCAGCCGCAGGGTCAGCGCCACCTGGGATTCCGCCGACAGCGCGGGATGACAGCAGGTGAAGATCATCCGCAACTGGTCGTCGGCGACCGGTGCCATGTCGAGCTCCTCGTCCGGCGCGGGAAAGCCGTTCCGGTCGAGCCGTGCCGCGTCCTGTTCCTTTGCCGCCCTGGAACTTTCGCGCCGGAGCCGGTCCAGGGCCCGGTTGCGGGCGGCGGTGGTGATCCATGCGCCCGGGTTCGCGGGCAGCCCGCGCGCGGGCCAGCTGCGCAATGCGTCGGCGAAGGCCTCCTGCACCGCGTCCTCGGCCAGCCCGATGTCACCGACCAGGCGCGCGAGCGTGGCCAGGACCCGGCCGAATTCGGCGCGGTAGACGGCGTCGAACTCGGCCGGGTCCATGCTGGTCAAGCGCCGAGGTCCACGACCTGACGCACCTCCACGTGACCCTTCTCGCCGCACGGGATCCGTGCGGCGATCTCGGCGGCCGCGGTGCGGTCCGGCGCCGTGAAGAGATAGAAGCCGTCGACTACCTCGGCGAATTCGGGGAACGGTCCGTCGCTGATCAGCACCTCGCCGTCGCGTACCCGCACCGTGGTCGCGGTGGACGGCGGCAGCACCGCCCCGCCGCCGCGGATCACCGCGCCGTGTTCGTCGCCGAACTGCCTGTGCTCGGCGACCGCCGCGTCCCACTCCGGAGTCTCCGGCGCGATCACCGCGTCCGGCTGGTCCCACAGCAACGCCATCCACCAGTCCGCGCCGGGAACCTCATGCGGGGAGTACATGACCATCGGCCGCAATTCGATCGGCCCGTCGGTCGCGGCCGGGATCAGTCGGGCCAGCTGGATCGCCTCGTCGAGGTCCTTGCAGTCCAGGACATAGAAACCGCCGACCACCTCGGCCTGCTCGGCGAACGGGCCGTCGGTGATCAGGGCCTGGCCCGCGCCGTGGCGCACGGTCAGCGCCGTCTCCACCGGATACAGCGCCGCACCGCCCGCGATGGCCGCTCCGGCTTGCTGCTCGAAATCCGCGTAGCGCTGGATTTCCGCGTCGAATTCCGGGCTGCCCGGCTCCGCGGTGCTCGCCTCGGCCGGTCCCGCCAACGTCGCCAGATAATGCATGTCGCCATCCTCTCGAATCGCGAGGTCCGGTACCCCACGCTACCCAGACGACGAACACGGCACGGTGTTCTCTACATCGATCCGCGAAGAAGTTTTCCGGCCTCAGCCGCCCGCGAACGGTGGCAGCACGTCGACCCGCGGGGTCAGGGCCGTCGACGGGTCCCGGGTGAGTTCGTCGCCGATCAGATAGGCGCAGACGCCCAGCATCTTGTCCAGGTCGGGGCCGTAGGTATCGGCGAGGACCGTGCGCAGATCCGCGATGGTCGCCGCGGCGGGGAGATCGAGGGTTTCGCTCGCCTTGCCGACCGCGTCGGCGATGGCGGCGAAGTAGCGGATCTCAACCACCGATAGCTCCCATCGTGCGTTCCGGGGGCACGAAGTCCGCGGCGTCGATGCCGTGGCCGGCCCACTTGTTCCACATCGCGCCGCGCCAGAGCGTGGCGATCTCCTCGTCGCTCGCGCCCGAGCGCAAGGTCGCGCGCAGGTCGTACTCCTGGTCGCTGAACAGGCAGGAGCGCAGCATGCCATCGGCGGTGAGCCGGGTGCGGTCGCAGGTGTCGCAGAATTTGCGGGTCACCGTGGCGATGATGCCGACGGTGGCGGGGCCGCCGTCGACGAGCCATTTCTCGGCCGGGGCGGACGGGTCGGCGCGACCGGCCTCGACGAGGTCGAAGCGAGCGCCCAGGACGTCGAGGAGTTCGGCGGCGGTGACCATGTTGGCGCGCGCCCACTCGTGATCGGCGTCCAGCGGCATCTCTTCGATGAAGCGCAGTTCGCACTGTTCGTCGAGACACCATTGCAGCAGGTCCGCGGCGCCGGACAAGGTCTCGCGCATCAGGACCGCGTTCACCTTCATCGGCGCCAGGCCCGCGTCCCGGGCGGCGCGGATTCCGGCGAAGACCGATTCCAGGCGGTCGCGGCGGGTGAGGCGGGCGAAACCGAGCCGGTCGACGGTGTCGAGGGAGACGTTGACCCGGTGCAGCCCGGCTTCGGCCAGGCCGCGGGCGCGATGCTGCAGGCCGACGCCGTTGGTGGTGATCGCCAGCGGTACGCCCGGCACCTGCTCGTGACAGCCCGCGATGATCTCTTCCAGATCCCGGCGCAGCAGCGGTTCACCGCCGGTGAAACGCACCTCCTGGATGCCGAGCTCGCGCACCGACAGCACGACCAGCCGGACGATCTCGTCGACGGTCAGCAGTTCGTCCTTGGGAATCGGCGGCAGGCCCTCTTCCGGCATGCAATAAGTGCAGCGCAGCGAGCACTTCTCGGTGATGGAGACCCGGAGGTCACGCGCGGTGCGGCCGAATCTGTCCACCAGGAACGGCGTTTCCGGACGCCCATCGAGTGTTGGGCGCCCTGATCGCACGGCGGGGATGCCCATTTCGACCAACGTCACGACTTCATTATGTACGCCATACCCTCCGCTGGGCAGAGGCGCGTGGGATCCAGCACAGGTTCGGATGATCTCACGAGCTGGGCGTTCCAGCGGTGAGCCGAACTCGGTCGAAGCACCGAAAGCGTGCACGGAGCGGAGTGCGCGGGCCGCCGCGTCCTAGGCTGCAGGCATGAGTTCTCGACCCGCCAGCGGCACGACGCGGTCCGTCGACGAGTACCGCGACAGCATCGACCAGTTGCTGCGCCCGTTGGCGGCGCGGGCGGTGGCGACCGTACCGGTGCCGCAGGCGCTGGGCCGGCAGCTGGCCACGGACGTCAGCTCGCCGGTCGACCTGCCGGTATTCCGCAATTCCGCCATGGACGGATACGCGGTCCGCGCCGATTCGGTGGCCGTGACGCCGGTGACCCTGCCGCTGGCCGGTGTGGTCGCGGCGGGCAATCCCGGCGAGACGCCGCTGCCGTCCGGCGCCGCGCTGAAGGTGATGACAGGCGCGCCGATCCCGCCGGGCGCCGACTGTGTGGTGCCGGTGGAGCACACGCGCTCCGACGGCGACACCGTCACCATCGAACGTGGCCGTGCCGCAGGCGAATTCGTGCGCGAGGCCGGCACCGACGTGCGCGCCGGCGAACTGCTCGTGCCCGCGGGCGTGGCGCTGACGCCCCGGCACATCGCGGCGCTGGCGGCGGTCGGGCTGGCCGAGGTGCCGGTTTTCGAGCAGATCCGCGCGGCGATCATCACCACCGGCGACGAGCTCGTCCCGGCCGGAACTCCGTTGCGGCCCGGGCAGATCTACAACTCCAACGGCATCGCGCTGGCCGCCGCGCTGGCCGCCAACGGCGTCGAGGTGGTGTCGGTGCGGCACAGCACCGACGACCCCGCCGAGTTCCGCGAATTGCTGCACGCGGCCACCGATTCCGCCGACCTGGTGTTCACCTCGGGCGGGGTGTCGCAGGGCGATTTCGAGGTGGTTAAGGATGTGCTGCGGCCGCTGGGCGGAACCTTCGGCGCGGTCGCCGTGCAGCCGGGCGGGCCGCAGGGCTTGACGGTTTTCGAGGGGGTCCCGGTGCTGAGTTTCCCCGGCAATCCGGTCAGCACCATGGTGTCGTTCGAGGTGTTCGCGCGGCCGATCCTGCGGCAGCTCTCCGGCCTGCCCGCGGTCGAGCTCCGCGAGCTGGCGCTGTCGCAGACGGTGCGCTCCCCCGCCGGCCGGCGACAGTTCCTGCGGGGCCGGATCATCCCGGAGGGGGTGGAACCGGTGTCCGGGCAGGGCTCGCACCTGGTTGCCGGGATGGCGTGGGCGGATGTCCTGATCGATATCCCGGCCGCGGACACCGAGGTGCCCGCCGGGACGACGGTGAGCGTGCGCGCGCTGTGAAGATGTGCGCCCGATTGTGCGAGGCTGGAATGTATGAGTGAGTTGTCGCATGTCGACGGTGCGGGCCGGGCCCGCATGGTCGACGTGAGCGCGAAGAGCGAAACCACCCGGATCGCCGTCGCGGCCGGTGAGCTGCAGACCACCGCCGAGGTGGTGGCGCTGGTGCGGGCCGACGACATGCCCAAGGCCGACGTGCTGTCCACCGCGCGCATCGCCGGGATCATGGGCGCGAAGAAGACCTCCGAGCTCATCCCGCTGTGCCACCAGCTGGCGCTGTCGTCGGTGAAGGTGGAGTTCGGGTTCACCGAGTCCACCATCACCATCGAGGCCTCGGCCAAGACCCGGGGCCAGACCGGTGTCGAGATGGAGGCGCTGACCGCCGTGGCGGTGGCGGGGCTGACCTTGCACGACATGGTCAAGGCGGTGGACCCGGCGGCCACGCTGAACGGGGTCCGGCTGCTCACCAAAGAGGGTGGCAAGCACGGACATTGGGTCCGGCCGGACGACTCCACCACAACCGGATCCGGCGATCCGCTGGCCCAGTTGCACGAAGCGCACCGTGGCGATCCGGACACCCCCGGCGGGGGATCCGCGGTGGTCCTCGTCGCTTCGACCGGCGCCGCGGCCGGCACCCGGGAAGACACCACGGGCCCGCTGCTGGTGGATTGGCTGGCGGGGCTGGGCTTCTCGGCCCGCGGCCCGCTCGTCTACGCCGACGCCGACATCTCCTTCGGCCTGGCCGACGCCCTGCGTTTCGAGCCGGACCTGGTGATCACCACCGGCGGCACCGGCGCCTCGCCCACCGATGCCACCCCCGAGGCCACCCTGGCGCTGCTCGACCGCGAGCTGCCCGGCGTCGCCGAGGCGATCCGGCTGCGCGGCACCGCGAAGTTCCCGCTGGCCGCGCTCAGCCGCGGCGTCGCCGGCCTGGCCGGGCGCTCGGTGGTGGTGAACCTGCCGGGTTCCCCCGGCGGGGTCAAGGACGGCATCGCGGTCCTCGAACCACTCCTCGATCATCTGCTCGCGCAAGTAGCCGGAGGCGGCAACCATGAGTGAATCAGCAGTCACACTCGCCCGGATCAGCGATCAGCCGCTCGATCCCGCGGCGGTGGAACAGGCGGTGACCGGCCCGGCGCACGGCGCGGTCGTGGTGTTCACCGGAAAGGTCCGCGATCATGATGGCGGACAGTCGGTTTCGGCCCTGGAATACTCCGCGCACCCGGACGCCGAACGCTTCCTGCGCAAATGCTGCACCGAGGCGGCCGCCGCGTCCGGGCTGCCGGTCGCGGCCGTGCACCGGATCGGACCGCTGGGAATCGGGGATCTCGCCATCGTCGTGGCGGTCGCGGCCCCGCACCGCGCCGAGGCCTTCAGCGTCTGCGCCGACCTGGTGGACCGGATCAAACACGAGGTGCCGATCTGGAAGCGCCAGCTGTTCGCCGACGGCCTCTCCGAGTGGGTCAACGCCTGCGGTTGAGCCCCCTTGATCCGGTCGCCGAAACCCGCCGGCCGAGCTAGCGTCATCCCAGGTGGTCCAGCACGGCGGCAGGAGGGGCGCATGGGTACCAACCAGGTTTTGCTGCATCGGTTCGTCCTCGCCCAACTGGTTGCCGCCGGGCTGGATCGGGACCGCCTGGTCCGGGATTCCGGACTGCCCGAGTGGGCGCTGGCGACCGGCCCGAATCTGCATGTGCCGAGCGGAATCCTGACCCGGCTCTGGGAGCTCGCCGAGCACGGCACCGGCCCGGACATCGCGTTGTGGGTAGGCCAGCGCTACGAACTGAACCAGCTCGGGCTCTACGACTATCTGTTCTCCTCCGCGCCCACGCTCGGGGCGGGCCTGGCCACCTGCGATCCCTTCATCACCGCGGTGTCCACCAATCACCGCTTCGAGCTGGTGGCCGACGACCGCGAAACCAGCTTGCACCTGAGCATGTTCGAGGGCGAGGGCCGGGGCCGCGACCTGACCCTGCAATTCGGGCTGGCCGGGGTGTTGCACCGCGCCCGCCGCACGCTGGCCGCGCCGCTGGCCCCGCTGCGCGTCTCGCTGCGCCAGTCCGCGCCCGCCGACCTGGACCGGTTCGTCGAGGTATTCGGTACCACCGCACTGGAATTCGACGCCGACGACGACTGCCTCACCTTTCGCACCGCGGACATGGCGCTGCCGCTGACCACCGCCGACCCGATGCTCGCCGCGGTCTTGCGGCCGCTGGCCGACGCGCTGCCGCCACCGCCGCCGCTGGCCGTGGGCTGGCGGGACCTGGTCGCGCACGCGCTCGGCGAAGCGCTTGCCGAGGGGGAGGTCTCGCTGGAACGGGTAGCGCGCCGGCTCGCGACCAGCCCGCGCACGCTGCAACGCCGGCTGCGGGAGGCGGGCACCACCTGGCGCGAGGAACTGGACCGGGCGCGCGGCGCCCGCCTGCGGCAGGCCACCACGGCAGGACGGCTGAGCCGGGCGCACCAAGCCCAGTTACTCGGCTACGCGAACGCGGATTCGATGCGCCGTGCGGCGCGTCGCCTGTCCACGTAGTTCCCGCGCCGCGCCGGGGTCTGCGCCCCGTTGCGCAGGCCCCGACTCGGCAGGCAGAGCTCAATTCTGGTCCGGGCACGCGGCCCGGGGCAGGGACCAATACGCCAGCGTCCGGCCGAACGCGCCAATTTTCGATCAGTGCGGGGTGTAGCGCCAAACGCTCAGCAGCGCTTGCGGATCCAGCGGTTCGGCGGCGGTGTGCACGGTGTCCTGGAGACGTTTCAGCATCGTCTCGGCGTCCAGGCCCGCACCGATGAGAACCAGTTGCGTGGTGCGCGGTTCACCGCGAGACCAGGCGGCCGGTTCGAAGACCAGATGGTGGCCGACCAGGTGGAACAAGAACTTCCGGCGTTCCCCGGCGACGGCGAAGGCGGCGAATCCCTTGGCGCGGAACAGTCCGGCGGGCGGGTGCGCCAGGAAGTCGACGAGGCGGCGCGGATCCAATTCCGCGTCGCTGGTGAAGGACACGCTGGCGTAGTCGTCGTGCAGATGCCGGTGGCCCGGCGCGTCGTGATCGTGGTCGGCTTCGGCCAGCAGTTCGTCGAAGCTCAATTGCTCCGCGGCCGTGCCGGTTTCCCGCAGCGGCTCGTCGAAGAGCAGGCCGGGCTCGACGCGGCCGTGCGTGGTGGCGTAGACCGGGACCTGGCCGACCAGTTCGGTGAGGTCACCGCGTAGCTCGGCCAGATCGGCCGCCGGGACCCGGTCGGCCTTGTTGAGCACGACCAGATCCGCCAGCCGCAAGTGCTTGGCCAGCTCCGGATGCTGGGCGCGGCTGGCCGGAAACTGCTCGGCGTCGACCACCTCCACCAGACCGCCGTAGCGGATGCGCGGATTTTCGCTGGCCACGACCATCCGGATCAGATTGCGCGGCTCGGCCAGGCCGCTCGCCTCGACCACGATCACATCGATGCGGGCGCGCGGTTCGGACAGCGCGGTGAACATGTCGTCGAGTTCGGAGACGTCGACCGCGCAGCAGACGCAGCCGTTGCCCAGCGAGACCATGGCGTCGACCTGCCCCGCGACCAGCATGGCGTCGATATTGATCGCGCCGAAGTCGTTGACCACCACCCCGATCCGGGTGCCCCGGGTATTGCGCAGCAGATGGTTGAGCAGCGTCGTCTTCCCGGATCCGAGAAATCCGGCCACGATCAGAACAGGAATCCGCTCAGCCACCCGGGAGAGCCTAGTGGAACCAGAAATGCCGGACGCCGGGTCGGAGGGTGGGTTCCGACGGGGCGTCCGGCATTCCGGGCGGCCGGGACAGGTCGCAGACTTATTTGGCGGGACCGAGCAGGGTGCTCGCCAAGGTGTAGGCCAGGTTGATCAGTTCCGAGGTGATCGCGGAGTTGTCCATGCCGAACGAGCGGATCAGCGGAAGCAGCAGTTGCATACCGGCGCTCAGGAGCGCGCTGTTGTCCAGTTTCTCGCCGGGCTCGGTCTGCTCCTTGCCCGGCCCCTGGGTGCCCGGAGCGGGGCAGCCCGGTACCTTCGCCGCGCCCGGAGTCGTGGGACAGCCAGGAGCGGCCTGCGGATTCAGATTCTGGCCCTGAGTCCCGGGCGAGCTCTGGCCCTGAGCACTGGGCGAGCTCTGACTCTGCCCTTGGCCCTGTGTACCCGGCTGGCTCTGGGCCTGGGGCTGCGACTGGCCCTGGTTCTGCAGCAGGTCCTGGGACTGGCCCTGGCTCTGGCCCTGGCTCTGCGGCTGGCTCTGGGGCTGAGCCTGGGTCTGCGGCTGGCTCTGGGCCTGGCTCTGGCTCTGGCTCTGTGTACCCGGCGAGGCCGGAGTCTGGTCCTGCGTACCAGGCGAGGCCGGGCTCTGGTCCTGACTCAGCGTGCCCGGAGCAACTCGATAGCCCTGGGCCAGCGGCGCACTCGGCACCTGCGACGCGTCCGGAATCACCTGCGGCGCGGCGTCCGGGGTGTGGAGCGCGGGGAACTGCGGAGCCAGCGCGGTGGCGGCGGGCGCTCCTGCCGCCGAACCGGTTCCGCCCGCCGGTACGCCGAGCAGATAGCTGGCCAGTCCGGTGGTGATCGCGACGGCGTGGCGCAGCTGGCCCGCCTCGCTCTCCAGCAAGGCGGCGTCCTCGGGGTTGGCCCCGTTGCCCATCTCGAGGAACACGGTCGGCACCGTGGACAGCGCCGGCCCGGCGATGTCGACGCGGGTTTGCAGACCCTCCTGTGCTCCGGCGTAACCGGCGGGTGTGAAGCCCGCGTGCAGGTAGGCGTCGCGCACCAGCTTGGAGGCCGTCAGGCCGCCGGCGGACTGCGCCTGCTCGACCGCGGCGTCCGGGATCGGCAGCTGCGGCACGATGAGGTGGAAGCCGTTCACCGAGGCGGGAGCGCTGTCGGCGTGGATGCTCACCGCGACCTCGGCGCCGGAGGCGTTGGCGGCACGGGCCCGGTCGTCGACGCAGCCGCCCCAGCCGCTGTCGTCGTTGCGGCTCAGCACGACCCGCGCGCCGAGGCTCTCCAGCGACGCCTTGGCCAGCTGGGCAACATTCCAGTTGATGGTGTGCTCGGGGATGCCGTTCACGGTGACCATGCCGGTGGTCTGGCAGTCCTTGGTGCCGCCGCGACCGTTGTCGACCTGGCGCGACAGGTTCTCACCGTGGTCGGGTCCCTGATGGCCGGGGTCTAGGAAGATCGTTCTGCCGAGCAATTTCGTCGCCATCTCCGCGGGCGCCGGAGCGGCGTGCGCGGTGGCGGGCAACAATCCGGATATCGTGGCCACGATCGCGGCCGCCGCGCCGGTGCAGAGACCCGTTTTCAGAGTGCTTGGCTTCATGTGCGGTGTCGGTGCCCCGGGACGGAGCACCCCTCCCTTCCCACTAGTAACACCAGACTCATCGATCACTCTTGCAACATTCGTCACACAAGTGCAAGCACCTTTATAGAACTGTGATTGCCTATCAATGCTGGTCAGGCGGCCAGTGGGAGCCTACGCAACGTTTGCAGGGCGTAGAACACGCGGGTTTTCACGGTCCCGACCGGGACTCCGAGCTCGGCCGCCACCTCGCGGTAGGCGCGGTCGCGCAGGATCACCTCGGTCACCGCCTCGCGCTGCACCCGGGGCAGCCGGGCCAGCAGATCGTCGACGACCAGACCGTCGATCAGCCCGTCGGCGAAATCCGGGCTGGCGTGCCGCAGATCGATCAGCTCCCCGTGCTCGGACCATTCCGCGTCCACCGGCCGGGCGGCGCGGGCGCGACCCATGTCGATCAGCACGTTGCGCTCGATCGCCAGCAGCCAGGTCCGCACGCTGCCCTTGTTCGCGTCGAAGCGAGCGCAGGCCCGCCAGGCCCGCAACAGCGTCTCCTGCACCGCCTGTTCGGCCAGCCCGGAGTCACCGAGCCCCCGCATGGCGCGCCAATGCAACAGCGCGCGATCCGCTTTCAACACAGACGAGATGCCCTGCTCGGTGCACAAGCCGGCGCAAGTGATGCCACAACCCTTCACGCCATCGATATCGCGGCGGAGCCCCCGAATGACAACCGGAGGGACCGAGCACATCCGAAACGGGTGCGCGTTGCGCAGGTGACCGGAATCTCCTGGAATCCCTGCGGCTATGACTGAACTCTGGTATCTCTGACCGCTGAGGTCGGGCCCGATTCGCGAAGAGAGAGAACAGATCATGCGTGCACGCACGTTCGTGGTCGTGGGGGCGATGGCGTCCGCGATAACCCTGTCCATGTCCGGAGTCGCGGCGGCCGAGCCCGCGACCGTGATGCCCGAGGACGGCCTCTACCTGGTCGGCATCGACATCGTGCCGGGAACCTGGGAGGCGCCGGGCACTCCGGACCTCGCCCACGGCTGTGATTTCCGGCGGCTGTGGAAGGTGGAGGGCGACAACACCGACCAGTACAACATCATCGGCAACGACTTCACCCGGGTACGTCCGGTGCGCACCCTGATCAAGCCGACCGACGTGGCGTTCAAGACCACGAACTGCGGGCCCTGGCAGCTGGTTCCACCGAAGCCCAGCACCGGGTCATTCGGCGGCTGAGACAGTTAGGGTCCTCGGTATGACGAGGACCAAAATTCTGATCACCGGAGCCAGCGCCGGACTCGGCGCGGGCATGGCGCGTGAGTTCGCGGCCAAGGGACGCGACTTGGCCCTGTGCGCCCGGCGATTGGACGCGCTGGAAGCGTTGCGCACGGAACTGACTGCCGCCCACCCGAATATCACCGTCGCCGTACGAGCGCTCGACGTCGACGAGCACGCGGCGGTGCCACGGGTGTTCGCCGAGCTCCAGGACGACCTGGGCGGGCTGGACCGGGTGATCGTGAACGCGGGCATCGGGAAGGGCGCACGCATCGGCGGCGGTCGCGCGGACGCGAACATCGCCACCGCGACAACGAATTTCGTGAGTGCGCTAGCGCAGGCCGAGGCCGCCATGGAGATCTTCCGGGCGCAGAACGCGGGGCACTTGGTGCTGGTGTCCTCGATGAGCGCGGTGCGCGGACTACCCGGCAAGAAGGCGGCATATTCGGCGAGCAAGGCCGGGTTGGCCGCCTTGGGCGAGGCGCTGGCGGTGGAGCTCGCCAAGTCCCCGATCGCCGTGACGACCCTGCTGCCCGGGTTCATCGCCACCGATATGGCGGCCAAGGCCGGCGACGCGAAACTGGTCGCGCCGCTGGACAAGGGCGTCGGCGCGATGGTGCGCGCGATCGAGAAAGAGCAGGTCCGGGCCTGTGTGCCGGAGTGGCCGTGGCGGCTGTTCGACGTGCTGCTCCCCCGACTGCCCGGATCGGTGATCGCCCGGATGGGGTGATCGTTCCTTTAAGGGTGTTTTAAGGGCCTGTCAAGTACCCCAAGGCATTGTTCTTATCAACCGGCAGGGCCTGCTCCAGGAGGGGGGAGCAGGGCCACCGGGGAAATGAAAGCCCGGCGGCACAACCAGTGCCGCCGGGCTTTTCGGCGTTTCCGCTGTTCAGCCGAACACCACCAGGGCCGCCGCACCCAGGAAGACGCCCTGGACCAGGGTGCGTACCGGCAACGGCATGGTCTTGATGCCGAGGTTTTCGCGAGCGGCCCGAATATTCGCCGGGAACATCGCGATCATCATGAGTGCCAGGCAGACGGCCGCGAGTTTCGCGGTGGCCGGGATCAGCAGGCCGATCGCGCCCGCGATTTCCAGGACTCCGGTGAGCGCGACCCACGCGCCGGGGTTCGGCAGTCGCGGCGGAACCATCGCGACCAGCGCGCCGCGGCGCGGTTCGGCGAAGTGCGCGGTGGCGGTGAGCAGGAACATGGCGGCCAGGCCGAGGGCAGCGGCGTGCGACCAGGAATCGAGCCAGGCAATATCGCCGAGCCACCCCGCGAGGCGGGCGATCGCGGTGATGACGACGAGGACGAACAGCGGTGCCATCGGACAACTCCTGAGCTGTGGCAGCGAATCTTGACAGTGACTAGATTAGGTCCGTCGACTCGAACTTGTCAATGGCTAGATTGAGGGTCATGATCGACGCATGGGAAAGAGCAGTTATCACCACGGCGATCTGCGGGCCACGATCCTGGCCGCCGCCGCCGAGCAGATCGCGACCGAGGGTGTCGACTCGGTGTCCCTGCGCGGGCTGGCCCGCCGGGCGGGCGTCTCGCACGCGGCGCCGGCCCACCACTTCGGAGACCGCGCGGGCTTGCTCACCGCACTGGCAATCGAGGGCTTCGACCTGCTCGGGGCCGAATTGACCTCCGCGGGAACGGATTTCCGGGAGGTCGCGGTCGCCTACGTGCGCTTCGCCCTGCGTCACCCCGGGCACTTCGACGTGATGTATCGCCGAGATCTGTTGCACGGCGACGACCCCGGGCTCGCGGCGGCCCGGGACCGATCGGGCGCCGCGCTGCGCTCGGGGGTGGCGGAACTGTCGCCGGCCCAGCCGCGGCAGCGCCAGCAGGCCACTCAGCTGGCAGCCTGGTCGCTGGTCCACGGCTTCGCGTCGCTGTGGCGGGAAGGGGCGCTGCGGAATTCGGCGCTGGCCACCACCGACGATCCCGAGGCGCTGGCCCGGGAGATGCTGGCCACCGTCCAACTCGATTGAGCCGCAGGCGATTTTTATCTGTGATAGGCAGAACCATGCAAGTCCATGCCTATCCGACCGACGCCACCGTTCCGGTGCAGCTGCCCGAGGCCGAGCGGATCGCGGCCACCCACCTGTCGGATCCGGGGGATACGACCGGCGGCGTCGAGCACGTGGTCACCGAATTCGAGTCCTGCTTCACCGTCGTCGCGATCGTCCCGAGCACCGCCGATCAGACCATCGCACCGCCGCTCACGCCGGTCTCGGTCATCGACAAGGCCACCGGTGCTGTCTCATACTGGCCGAGTTACCCGGTCGCCGTCGTCGCCGAGCGCTATGGAGCGGCGCTCGCCGACGCCGGTCTGATCATCGAGGACGACTGGCCGGGTGCCGCGGAGGGCTGACCCAGCCTCCGCCTGGGGAGGGATCATGAGTTCACCAGCCGCGGAAGACGATCCGGCCACCGAGATCACCGATCGAATCGGGCGGACCTTGCACGCCCTGATGCCGGCAGATGCCACCCGGATCCGCGCCCTCGGCGACGCCGGCGACGAGTGGGCCCGCGCCACCCTCGAATTCGAGGACAGCACAGGAATTTTCGTCGGCTTCGCCCTCGCCCGGCTGCCCGCTCCCGAGGCCCGGTCGATCACCAGCGCCGTGCTGGCGCTGCATCGACTGATGCGCGACTACGACCCGTGGGACAGCTTCGTCATCACTGTGGATCGAAATGGTTGCGTGACAGTGGATTACAGCTGACACGGCTCAGTCGACGAGCGCGCCGCAGGTGAGGTTGAGGACCGTGCCGGTCATCGCGCCTGCCCCGTCGGAGGCCGCGAAGACCGCCGCCGCCGCGACCTCGGCCAACCGGGGCAGCCGCCCGAGCCGGGTGTCGCGGATCAACGACCGCAGGGCTTGATCGTCCTCGGACAGGCCGGGGACGGTCTCCGGGGTGAAGTTGGGCCGGAGACACACCACGCGCACCCCGGCCGGGCCGACCTCGCCCGCGAGGCTCCGGTTGAGTGCTTCGATGCCGGCGCAGGCCAGATTGAATCCGCCCATACGGTGGCGGGATTCGCCGGCCGCCGACGCGGAGAGCAAGACGATGACGCCGGAGCCCTGAGCCGTCATCCGGCGGGCCGCCGCGGTGGTGGTGATGAAATTCGAACGCGCCGCGTCCACGATCGGGGTCATGAAGTCTTCCAGCTTCATGTCGATGAGCGGCACGTCCTGTACCGCGGCCATGCCCACCGCGTTGAACGAGATGTCCAGCGCCCCGGCCTGGTCGACGACGTGATCGGCGTGCGCCTCGACCGCCGCTTGATCGAACACGTCGAGCGGACTGACCGCGGCACGGCCACCGGCATCAGCGATCTCGGCGGCCACCGCCTCAAGTGTCGCCCGGGTCCGCCCGACCAGATACACCTGCGCGCCCGCATCGGCGAACGCGCGCGCCACCGCACCGCCCATCTTTCCGCCCGCCCCGTACACCACAGCAGTTTTCCCACTCAATCGCATACCAGGACTGACGACCCCGCCCCGCCAAAGTCATCGCTGCCGGACAAACCTCCGTGCGGACGCCCGGTTCAGGACAGGCTCCGCAGGGCCAGTTCGATGTGCCGCCGCATCGTGTCCGGTTCGAGTGCGGGTCGGCATCTGCTACCCGGGTCAGGGCACGTTGAACGAGTAGCCCTTTCTCGTGGCCGTGGTCGTTCGCGGCCACATCGAGATAGGTTGCCTCTGACTTCTGTTGGTGAGCAAAGGAATTCGTTGCGCCAATCATTGTGCACCGATGCGTTCTCGTCGAAATGTACTCCCGGTCGCGATGACAATGGAAAGGGGCGATGTCGAATGCGACCCGAGGCCGGCCGGGCGGTCCGGGGGACCGGTCACGCGCTTCGAGAGATGGGCAGTCGGCGGCGAAGCTCATCGGGACTCCCGTGAGGTGTCCGGCGTCATCCTTCCCGCCTGGATCAGCGCGCGGCGAGCTGCCGCCTTGCGCGGACAATGATTGACGCTGCACCCCCGGTGGCTCTGCATCGCCTGGTGCGCCTCCGGAACGCTAAGCGGATACTCAGGGGCCTCGTGCGGCCATCCGGTAGGCCGCAGTCCGCCAATAGTCGACTGCGGGGTTTCCTGTTCGCGGCGTTGTTCGGCACGCCACTCGGCCTGGACGCGATCGATGATGGCTTGTGGTGAGCTTTCGTCGGGTTCGGCTTCTCGCCACCAGTTGAAGCTCATCGTCGTCGCCCGCCGTGGTCGACCGCGTCGGTTGCGCGTTCATGGCCATGGCGGACAAGCCCAGCGTCGGTAAGGGAGTCCAGGGCCTTCAGCATGTCCTCGTACTGGCTGAGATCGCGGATGGCCTCCAGCGTGGAGGCCTGCGGAACCGACTGGCTCCTGAGCTCTTCTGCGATAATTTCCAACTCGCGGAGAACGCCGGAAAGGTTGCTGTCGCCGGTGGCGTGTGACGGGTTGACCTGGACCATAAGTGTTGCCTCCCTGTGATTCTCGGATCGCGCCCCAACCCGGAGAAGGATGTCGGCGTGCCTCTCGGTTCGGGGCCTATAGAAAGCGTTCCGGTTTGTCGGGGTGCAGCAGGAGTGGCAAGACAGTGGCATGTGGCGTGCGCTCGAGGCGGGCCCTCGAAGCCCGGAACCGGCGCTAGTGGCATCGGGGGTGGCACGCAGTCCGCGGGGGCGCGCCGGGGACGGGTTTGGTGGCAGGCTTAGTGGCATGTCGGCGGCCACGGGAAGACTGATCAAACAGTTGCGTGTTGCTAAAGGGTGGAGTCAGGGCAAACTTGCCAGCGAGCTGTCCAAGGTGTCGGGGTGCAACATGACCCGCGAATACATCTCGCGGCACTGGGAGTCGGGCAAAACCGAGCCGTCGCCGTTCTGGCTGAGCCATCTTGCGACCGTGCTGGATTGCCCGGCGGAACTATTGGAGGGCGATGTGGACCGTCGAGAGTTCTTAACACACCTTGCCGCTACCTCGATTGCGCCGGTCGTCGCGTCTGATCTCCTGTCACAGGGATTTTCGACGCGATTGCACTCGACCGGCCCCAGCGTGGATACGTGGGAAGCGAAGCTTGCTCAGTACGGCACCGACTACATGAGCCAGGGTGCGGCCCAGATACAGCAACGGTTGGCCGCCGATCTCGTTGTGCTGCAACAGCAATTGGACTCGCCACGCATGTGGGCTGTCGCGGCTCGGTTGATGACCTTGTTTGCGAAGACGTATCCAGGCAGGGACGGCAACAAGGCGATCTCGTGGTATCGGATGGCTGCTGAGTCCGCCGACCGATCAGACGATGCGGCCATTCGGGTGTGGGTGCGTGGCCGTGCCGCTATCGCGCTCGGCTACGAGGGTGCATCGTTGCCCGTGGCGCGACGCTTCGCTGATCAGGCGATAGCGATTAGCGACCGGCACAGTCTGGGGCGTTTGAATGCGATCTGGGGGAAGGCTCACGCGGCAGTGATCCAGGGCGATTCCCGGACCGTGCGAGAGCTGATCGATACCGGCCGACGTGAGTTCGATGTGTCCTACAGCGACGAGCAAACCTCCGACTACGCGGTGCCGTGGTGGCGCGTCAACGTATTCCTGAGCTTGCTGGCGGCACGCATGGGCGACGAGAGGATCGCTGTGCAAGCCCAGGCCGACGCGCGCCGCGAGTTGCCGCCCGAGTTGCCGCGATTCGCCACTCATCTCGATATGCATCGCGGTCTGATGCTGGTCCGCGCCGGAGATCGCGATCAAGGCGTGAGACTGGCTCGTGGCGCGCTTGACGCTCTGCCTGCCGAGAAACATTCACTCACGCTGCGCATGCTGATGGACGAGATCGAGGGGCCAAAGACTACGAGCATCGGATAAGCGCACTGCAGCTGACTCTGTCGCGCGTGTCCATTAGTTTATTGAGTCATTGAAGAAGTAGTTTTCAACCTTGGCCGCGCGGCCGCAAGTGTTACTTATATAAGTCTGAATATAGCCATGCGCAAGTGCCACACGCCCACCGTTGCCATGTTTCTGCGATGATCACTCAGCCAGCTCGACACTCCCTGCGGCCAGAGCTGGCGGGCGATCCGCCGGCCCCTGTGGACCGCAGACAATCCCGGGCCAGTTCGTCGACCTTCACGTGTTCAGGTAGGTGTGGATGCGTTCGCGGTCGTTGTTGCTGTAGCCCATGATCTCGGCGATTTCGGTGAGGCTGGTAACGCCGCTGTGGAGCAGGACGACTACCTCGCGGTCGTCTTCGTTGAGGAGGGCGAGGAGGTCTCCGCAGACGATACGGTCGACAACTTCTGTTTCGGGCCCTTGGAGCGGGATGGTCGGTCAGTTCGACGAAGAGCACTTTGATCTTGGAGCGCTTGCATTCGAAGTCGGGTCTTCCAAAGGTCCAACGGTCTGAGAAGTTTGAGTACCACCCGCCTGGAAACCGCACACCGCCCGGCGGTCCGCGACTGCGCGCGTTCGCGAACTTTCTGTGGAAACACACATCACCACGGAGTTATGCGCTACGGTATCGCCCGTTCACACGGTTGCTAGCGGTGGTACTGGGATTCATAAGGAAAGTCATCACATGAATAATGTAGGCCGTAGTCAGGGTGTCGGCGGTAGCTCACCTTGGCAACAGCGGAAGACGTCCATGCCACATCTTCCTGGCGGATTCGACGGCTACCTGACTCGTCTACGGACAATCCTTGAGACACTGACCACCCCGCAACCTCGTGATGAGAAGATCCCGTGGCCGTCGGCCGATTCGGCGATTTCCGCTGCTGAGGTTGCAAATCATCTCGCTCCAGCTGGACTCGTCCAACGGAATAACGACGGGACAATCGTGGCGACCGATCAGGCTCGTCGTTGGCTCGCATCACAAGATCACGCCGAGCTAGTCGGCGCCCTCCATACCAATCTTCGTTTCATCGGAGAGCTGATGTACGAGATCTCCGGCACTGGACTCACCGTGTCTGAGATCAACGACGTGGCCAACCAGTACTACTACCTGGGGTGGCAATCACTCGACCCCGTTCAGCGACGGTGCTATTGGCTGCGCGCATCGGGCATGGCCGAGCTTCTGTTCACCGGCAAAGTCATTCTCACCGCTCATGGTCGAGAGGTGCTCACACATTTGAAGTTGGCCTGTCCCAGGGATTTTGAGTCACAGGCAGCAGTGCTACTTGAGGACTTGCCGCAGCTAATGCCAGCTACATCAAAGGTCCTAAAAGATCTTGATCAAGGACTCCTTGAATCTCGCGTGACCGCAGGGCTGAACCATGTCCCGAAAGGAGCGAAGCACAGCTTGATCAGTTCGCTAGCTGCTCAAGTAGATGCTGCTACTCCACGGATCGAGCGAGGCGCTTTCATAGAGTTTTGCGCATCCGAGTTCCGAGCCAAACCCTCATCTGCCATATCAGCACTCGATGCCGTCCGGAACGCGGGGCTATTTATCCAGGTCGACCGCGCTGCATTTGAGCCATCCGAAGCCGCTCGGGCGTGGCGGGCATCCGGCCTCGGTCTCGATCTTGTCGGGATTGTCCACGCACACATCCGTTGTGTCGGCGAGCTGCTTCCCCTGCTTGATGAGACCCGAACAGTCGGAGAACTGAGTGGTGCTATCGAGTCAACCTACCCCGGCCTGTCGTTCGGAATAGGTGCATTGCGCAATCGACTCCACCTCCTGCGAGAGGCCGGTCTCATTGAGCAACCTACGAACACATCGTTTCGCGTAACCCCACTGGGACGGACTTTCGCAAGGACACTCCCCCTGGAGGCCGCACCCAACGTCGAGCAGGAATCGTCTGACGTGATAGCGGCTGCACCCGAGGACCCTACTCTGGCTACACTTTTCGACTCAGCCACCGACGCTGCGCACTCTGAAAGACTCGAAAAAGCGGTCACGGCTGTGTTCCAAGAGCTGGGATTGGATGTAAGGCACATCGGCGGCCAGGGGCAAACCGACATTTTGATAACCATACGTCAGAGCCCGACAGAGTCGATTCGAATCATCATTGATACCAAGGCTTCCAAGTATCCGTCGATCCTCGAAACCGCTGTGGACTTCGGCACCTTGGAGGAACATCGGGTCAAATACGGCGCCACACACGTCGCGCTTGTCGCCCCCGGGTTCGATACCGGTCGTGTCCGCAGTCGTGCGGCCAAATCAGGTTGTGCCCTGATCACCATTCAAGATCTCGCAGACATACTTTCAAGATCTCGTTCGGAACCACTCACACCGGTCGACCTGATCCCCCTCTTCTCCGCTGAGTATGAGGGTGATCTATGGGGTGAGGCTGATCGCCGGGCTGAGGTGCTGAACGCCGTCATCACCGCAGTTGCAGATGAGTCGGAGTATGTGGCGGAGACTGGCCGCAGCTTCGACCAGTACGACATCCATCGTGCCTTGCGTCGTGCGATCCAACCGTCGCCAAGCATGGACGAAGTTACCGCTGCACTGGACCTCCTGGCCTCCCCACTTGTCGGCGGTGTCTGTAAAGGCACAAAGGATGGCTACCTGCCGGGGCTCCCGGTCGAGTCGGTCGGTGCGCGGTTGTCCGCCCTCGCTTTCGCGGTGCAACGTTGTTGGCGCTCTTCAAATTAGCGGGGATAGCTGCCCCACGCACCGATCTCGATACAACTTCTTCGACCATCACGTGTTCAGGTAAGTGTGGATGCGTTCGCGGTCGCTGTCGGTTGCCGGAAGTTGGGCGACGAGTAGCAGTTCCGGGTTCTCTACCAGCCGCAGTTGGAATAGTTCCAGGTCGATCGGCCCCGCCTCAGGGTGGTCGATGCCGATGGTGGTGGCCTGGAAGTCCTGAACCGGGTACTCCGACCACCAGGTGCGGAATTCCGTACTGGCAGCGGATAATTCAGTGACCACCTGCATCAGGCGTGGATCGCCGGGGGTGTTGCCGAGCAGCACCCGGAACTGACTGAGGATGGCCCGCGCGGCAGCTTCCCAACGGCGCATCATGGCACGGTTACGTTTGTCGGTGTACATCCACCACAGCAGATTCCGGCGTTCAGGCGGCAACGCGCCCGGGTCGGTGCGAATCCGGCTGAACGCCGCATTCCAGACGACGAAATCCAGCCGGGCATCGTGCACCACCGCCGGCGACGGATGCATCGCGTCGACCAGCCGCTGCAGGCGCGTGATGCCCTCCCCCACTTGATATTTCACCACCGGATCGGCGAGTCCGGCGAGACGGCGGAGCTGACGGTGCTGCACCGGTTCCAGGCGCAGGGCCCGCGCCAGCGCGTCCACCACCTGCGGGCTGGCGGCGATCTTGCGGCCCTGTTCCAGCCAGGTGTACCAGGTCAGGCTGACCCCGGCGAGTTCGGCGACTTCCTCGCGCCGCAGGCCCGGGGTGCGCCGGCGGCCGGGCTCCAGATCGCCGGGCAGGCCGACATCGGCGGGGCGCAGCCGGGAGCGGTGCGCCTTGAGGAAATCGGCCAGCTCGGCGCGATGGTTGTCCTTCATCCCGAGATCCCTTTGTGGGTAGCAGTATTGGTGCCAGGACCAGACCGCCACTCGTCTCTAACGTTCTAGTCATCAGGTGATCGACACCGATCACCACCGACAAGGAGCATGACATGAGTAACAACAAAGGACCGGTTCTGGTAATCGGAGCGACCGGGCAGCAGGGCCGGGCAACCACCCAGCAGCTGCTCGAACGGGGTTGGGACGTACGGGCTTTCGTCCGCAACCCGCAGACGCCGGCGGCGCTGGCACTGCGTGACGCGGGTGCGGATCTGACCGTCGGCGATCTCGACGACATCGACTCGGTGCGGGCCGCCATGACCGGCGCGTACGGGGTCTTCATGATGCTGACCATGATGGAAGGGGTACACATCACCGCCGAAGGCATTGCGGCGGAACAGCGCCGGGGCAAGGCGGTGGTCGAGCTGGCACGGGAGCTCGGCGTCGAGCACTTCGTCTACAGCTCGCTCAAGGGCGCGGGAGAGAACTCCGGCGTGGAGTACTACGCGGCCAAAGAGGCGATCGAGGGGTACATCCAGGAGGCCGGACTGCCCGCGACCATCCTGCGGCCGGTGTTCTTCATGGACAACTTCCACGCGTTCAACCGGCCGGTCCGCAACGAGAACGGCGACATTCTGGTGAATCTCGCGGTGCGGCCCGATATTCCGATGGAGCTGATCTCCGTGCACGACATCGGCGCGTTCGCCGCCATCGCCTTCGATCGTCCCGCGGACTACCTGGGCCGCACCGTGCCGATCTCGGGCGACCGCCTCACGCCCCCGCAGATCGCCGAGGTCTTCGGCCGGGTCGCGAACCTGCCCGCGCACAGCAACCAGATCCCGGTCGACCAGGTCAAGGCGTTCGACGAGCAGGTCGGAAAGATGTTCGCCTACTTCAACGAAGGCGCCGACGAGCCGATCGACCTCGCACCCTTGCGCGAGCACCACACCGGCCTGCTGGATCTGGAGACCTGGTTGCGTACGAACAACTGGAAGCCGTGACCCGTGCGATCAGCCGAGCAGGTCGAGCAGCCGGTGGGCATCCTCGAGCAGGTTGTCCACCGAGGCGGACACGTAGGTCAGGTCGAGGAAGAAGTCGTCGAAGCCGGACTGTTCGGCGGTGCGCCGCACCGCCTCCGCGACCTGCTCGAGCGGGGTTCCGGCCTTCACGTTGACCCGGACGATCGTCTCGATCGCCGCGGGCGCACGACCGGCCCGCTCGGCGGCGGCGTCGACCACGCCGCGCAGTTTACGCAGCTGCGCACCCCACTCCGGCGGGCCGGGCACCGGAACCACCGGCAGCCAGCCATCGCCCCGGCGGCCGATGCGTTCCATCGCCGCCGGTGTGAAAGCGGCGAGATGGATCGGCGGACGCGGCTGCTGGACCGGCTTCAGTTCGGTGCGATGCCGCGGCACCGACACCAGGCTGCCCGCGTACTCGGCGGGATCGGTGGTCCAGATCGCTTCCAGCGCATCGAGAGTCTGCTCCAGCCGCGCGCCGCGCTTGCTGAACGGCACGCCCGCCGCCTCGTACTCCTCAGGCGACCAGCCGATTCCGAAGCCGGGGATCAGGCGGCCGCCGCTGGCCACGTCCAGTGTGGTCAGCGCACGCGCCAGGACGGCGGGCGGATACAGCGGCGCGATCAGCACATTCGCACCCAGGCGCACCCGCTCCGTGGCCGACGCCGCCAGTGCGAGGGCCAGGAACGGATCCAGCACCTGGTTGAATTCCGCCGGGATGGTGGGGGATCCGCCGTAGCCGACCTTGGGGTCGGTCGCCGCGATCAGCCGGTCGCCGACCCAAAGGCTCTCCGCGCCCGCCTTTTCCATCGCCGCGGCGAACTCCGGGATCCGACTCGCTTCCCGGGCGTGCCTACCGATCTGCGGTAACGAGAAACCGATCTTCATGGCACTGTCGTACCAGGTTTCTCAGGCCGGGGCGGGAGCGGGTGTGGCCGGGCCGGACTCGTCGGCATCGGGACCGATCGCGTCGAGGACAGCGGTGTCCTTGATCGGATCGAGCACCGCGGTATTCGTCACTGCCGCAACCGGAACCGGGATCTCCTCGTTCTCCGCGTCCGGAACCTCGGTGCCGCGCAACGACGTTCCGGCGGTCTCGCGCAGGAAGGTCCACGCCACCAGCCCGATGAGCGAGGCGCCGATCATGTACGCCGCCGGGAACAGCGCCCAGCCCGTCTTCTCGATCACCGCCTCGTTGACCAGCGGCGCGGTGCCGCCGAACGCGGCGGTGGACACGTTGTAGCCGAGCGCGAAGCCGGCGTAGCGCACATGCGTCGGGAAGATCGCCGGGAACGTCGAGCTGATGGTCGCCAGCTGCGGCACGTAGAACAATCCGAGCACGATGAAGCCGATGACCGCCCAGACGATGCCCTGACCCATCAGCCAGTACATCGGCAGCGCGAGCACGATCAGGCCGATCAGCGAGACCAGCCACATCGGCCGCCGGCCGACCCGGTCGGACAGGCCGCCGAAGAACGGCAGCACCACCATCATCACCAGCTGACCGATCAGCATCATCGCGGTGGTGGTGGAGTCGCTGACGCCGATGGTGTTCTGCAAGTAGGTCGGCTGGTAGGTGAGCAGGGTGTAGTTCACCACGTTCAGGGCCACGACCAGGCCGATCAGCGTGAGGGTTTCGCGCCGGTAGGTGGTCAGCACCTCACGCAGGCCGCCGGGCGGGTGCGGCTGGTCGGCCACCTCCTCGAACACCGGGGACTCGTCCAGCCGGGCGCGCAGGTACCAGCCGATCAGGCCGAGCGGCACCGCGATCAGGAACGGGATGCGCCAGCCCCAGTCGTGCATGGCGTCCGAGCCCAGGACCAGCTGGCAGGCCAGCACCGTCGCCGAACCGCCGACGAAGCCGAACAGGGTGCCGAACTCCAGGAAGCTGCCGAAGAAGCCACGTTTGCGGTCGGTCGCACATTCCGCGAGATAGGTTGCGGCGCCGCCGTATTCGCCGCCGGTGGAGAAACCCTGTACGACCCGCATCAGGATCAGCAGGATCGGGGCGGCGACGCCGATGGAGGCGTGCGTGGGGATCAGGCCGATCGCGCCGGTGGCGGCGGCCATCAGCAGAATCGTGGTGCCCAGGACCGCTTTGCGGCCGATCCGGTCGCCGATCGGGCCCCAGACCATGCCGCCGAGCGGGCGCAGCAGGAAGGAGACGGCGAAACCGAGCATCGTGCCCAGCGTGCCGAGTTCACCGGGGAAGAACGCGTCCGTGAGGTAGGTGGCGGTAGCGGCGTAGACGCCGTAGTCGAACCACTCCGTGGCGTTGCCCATCGCGGAAGCCGCGACGGACTTGCGTAATTGTTGCTTGGCTTCCGGACTCTCCGGCTCGGCGGCTGTGGACGCGGTCATTCGTACCTCCTTCGGCCCGCTCCCCCGCGGACCTACCTCGGTTCTCCCCGGCCGGGCCTCCCGGATTTCGAGAGTGCACGGCACCGAACCAACCGATACCCATGTTTGCTGGACAGCAAACACCGGGTCACCGCAGAGGGGTGAATGGCACAGGTTCTGACCTGCGCAATCCGGCAATAATGTGAGCCCGGTCACATGCAGGATGTGGCATGCCGCCCGAAGATCGACCGCATGGCTAATCGCGAGCGCCGGAACGGCGGATTCGACCGGTCACGGCGACGAGGAGGGCCGCGGCGCACAGGGCGACACAGAGCCAGCCGAACCAGTCGCCGAAGCGGGCGTAGACGGTCCGGGATTCGGTGAGCGGAAGCGTGGCGAGCACGGACCGGGTGACGCCGATATCGGTCGCCGCGGCGGCATGGATCCGGCCGCGCGCATCGCTTGCTACATGTTCGCCAAGTTGCGGTGCGCGGGCCACCGCAACACCTGATTCGATGCCGCGCAGGACCGCCATCCGGCTGTGCAGCCAGGCATCGACGGTGAAGTCGAGGGCCGGCACCAGCATCAACGTCGCACCGCGGCGGGCGTTCTCGCGTACCAGCGCCGGTCGGTCCAGGTCGAAACACACTGCGAGAGCCCACGGCTCACCCGGGACCCGCTGCCACTCGGTGCCCGGCTCGAGGTCATCCTCCAGACCGGTGATCAGGTAGTGCTTGGCGTATTCGACGCCCGAGGGGTAGTCGATGGCGGCGTTCACACTGTGGCCGTCGCGAGTGAGAATCAGCCCGGCGACGATATGGATGCCACGGCGGGTGGCCAGCTCGGTCAGCGGTGCGCCGAGTACGGGAAGGCTGGATTCATCTGCACGCCAAGCTTTTTCCGGGAGCACGACGACTTGCGCGCCCTGGTCGGCGAGCCGCTCGATCTCGGAGCCGACCCGGCTGATCATGTCCCGGCCCGCGGCCGAATCGACCGCCACGTACTCCGGCGGCTGGGAAACCGCGAGCAGGCCCACTCGCACCGACTTCCCGGGCTGCGGCGCAGCCAACTGCCAGACGCCGAACGCGCAGGTCGCGGTGAGCACGACGGCGGCTGCGGCACCGACCCGGATTCGTTGCCGCCGAGGTATCCCCGACGTGGCGATCAGCCCGATTACCGCCGGTACCAACAGGATCAGGAAGCTGATCCCCCACGGACCGGTCAGCGACGCGGTCTGGAGCAGCGGCAGCACGCCGGCTTGGGTGTAGGCGAGGCTCCACCACGCGCCGAACAGCTCGGTCAGCGCGAGCAGGAATTCGAACGCGACCCAGGTCGCCGGAAGCGCCAGCACCGCGAACATCGCGTGCCCGCGGCGGAGCAGCGCCCGCCACAGCACCACTGCCCCGGCGTACACCAGTGCGGAGATCCCGATCAGCGCAACGGCATTCGGCACCGGCTGCTCGACCGTCCGCACCAGGTACGACCAGAAGCTCGCCAGCGCACCGGCCAGCCAGGAGCCGAACCCGATCAGGAACGTCGCCTTCGCCGACAGACGCGGCGCGACGAGCAACACCGGCAACGGAGCGAGCACCGCCAACCCCGGCACCGGATTCAGCCCGAAACCGAAGCGCCACAACACCGCCGACGCCGCGGCCGCACCGGCCGCCCACCACCACTTCATCGCTCGTCCCTCCAGATCACCTGCTGGAGGGATCCTCGCGAGGCGCATCGCACCCGCGCATCACCCTGGAGTGCTAGATCCCGAGCCGCGGTGCGGACCGCGTCAGAGCAGGTCCGCGCCGCACTTCGGGCAGGCGCGAAGTTTGTAGAACGGCGACTCCGCGGGCAGGCAGCGGTCACAGAAACCGGAGTGGCACTGGGTGCAGATCAGGAACCGGACGGCGAAATGTTCGGGGTCGGCGCGGGCAACGGGGTTGCCGCCGGGGATCACCGAGATCGACAGCATGCGACGGCAGCCGTCGCCTGCGCAGAATCGGACGGCCATGGCGCCAACCCTCCCCGAGTAGTTCACCTTTCTACTAGTGGAATCGGTTGCCCTACAGCGGTGTTACATAGGCTCCGGCGATTCCACCGTCCACGAGGAATTGCGACGCGGTGATGAACGAGGCGTCGTCGCTGGCGAGAAAAGCCACGGCAGCCGCGATTTCCTCGGGCTCGGCGAACCGGCCCACCGGGATGTGCACGAGACGGCGAGCGGCGCGTTCCGGGTCCTTGGCGAACAACTCCTGCAGTAGCGGGGTGTTCACCGGGCCGGGACACAGGGCGTTGACCCGGATGCCCTGGCGCGCGAACTGCACGCCGAGTTCGCGGCTCATGGCGAGCACGCCGCCCTTGGAGGCGGTGTAGGAGATTTGCGAAGTAGCCGCGCCCATCACCGCGACGAAGGACGCGGTGTTGATCACCGACCCTTTCCCGCGCTCCAGCATGTGCTCGATGGCGTACTTGCTGCACAGGTAGACCGAGGTCAGGTTCACCTCCTGCACCCGCCGCCAGGCGTCCAGGCCCGTGGTGAGGATCGAATCATCCTCCGGCGGTGAGATTCCCGCGTTGTTGAAGGCGATGTCGAGTCCGCCGTAGGTGTCCACGGCCGTCTGGAACAGGGCACGCACCTGGGTCTCGTCGGTGACGTCGACCTTGACGAAGGTGCCCCCGACCTCCCCGGCGGCGGCTTCACCGGTGCCCGCGTCGATGTCCGCGACAACGACTTTCGCTCCTTCGGCGGCGAAGCGCCGCACGGTGGCGAGACCGATGCCGCTGCCGCCGCCGGTTACCACGGCGACTCGATCCTGTAAGCGCTGCAACACTTCTCCTTTACTGGGTGGCGAGGAAGACGTTCTTGGTTTCGGTGAAGGCCAGGGCCGCGTCGGGCCCGAGTTCGCGGCCGAGGCCGGACTGCTTGTAGCCGCCGAAGGGAGTCCAGTACCGCACCGAGGAGTGCGAATTCACCGACAGGTTGCCGGCTTCCACACCGCGTGCCACCCGCAGGGCGCGACCGACGTCATTGGTCCAGATGGAGCCGGACAGGCCGTAGTCGGTGTCGTTGGCGATACGCAGCGCGTCGGCTTCGTCCTCGAACGGGAGCACCGCGACGATCGGGCCGAAGATCTCCTCGGTGAGGATGCGGTCGGCGGGTGCGTCCGGCAGCACAACCGTTGGCGGATACCAGAATCCGGGTCCATCCGGCTTGCCGCCGGTGAACGCGACCTTGGTCGACGGTTCGACGAACGCGGCGACTCGTTCGCGATGCGCTGCCGAGATGAGCGGTCCCATCTCGGTGGATTCCGCCGCCGGGTCACCCACCCGCACACCCTGCACCGCCGGTTCCAGCAGTTCGAGGAAGCGATCGAAGACGCTGCGCTGCACCAGGATTCGTGACCGCGCACAACAGTCCTGACCGGCGTTGTCGAACACACCGTACGGCGCGGTGGCGGCGGCCCGTTCCAGATCGGCGTCGGCGAACACGATGTTGGCGCTCTTGCCGCCCAATTCGAGGGTCACCCGCTTCACCTGATCGGCGCAGCCCGCCATGATCTGTTTGCCCACCTCGGTGGAACCGGTGAAGACCACCTTGCGCACGCCCGGGTGCGTGACGAAGCGCTGCCCCACCACCGATCCCTTGCCCGGCAGCACCTGGAAAACGTGCTCCGGCAGACCCGCTTCCAGCGCGAGCTCACCGAGCCGGATCGCGGTAAGCGGGGTCAGCTCCGCGGGTTTCAGGACGACGGCGTTGCCGGCGGCCAGCGCGGGCGCGAATCCCCAGGCGGCGATCGGCATCGGGAAGTTCCACGGGACGATCACCCCGACCACGCCGAGCGGTTCGTGGAAGGTGATGTCCACACCGCCCGCTACCGGAATCTGGTGACCCAGCAGGCGTTCGGGCATGCCCGCGGCGAAGTGCAGCACATCGCGGGCGTTGCCCGCCTCCCAGCGCGCGTTGCCGATGGTGTGCCCGGCGTTGGCGACCTCGAGCTGGGCGAGCTCCTCGAGATTCGCGTCGATCGCCTCGGCGAACTTGCGCAACAGCCGGGCTCGGTCCCCCGGCGCGACCTCGCGCCAGTCCCGCGCCGCCCGCTGGGCCCGTTCGACCGCGGCATCCGTTCCCGCGGCATCCACGAGTTCGACTGTCGCGACTACCTTTTCGGTCGCCGGATTGATCACCTCGGTTGTCGTCACGCCACTCCTTTCCACACACTCACCCGAACCTGTTCGTCGCCGCGTCGACCAGCGCGCGCATCAGCCGGTCGTCGGAGGTGTCGGCCTCCGGATGCCACTGCACGCCGATCAAGAATGGATCGCCGGGAATCTCGATGGCCTCGATGGTGCCGTCGGCGCTGTGCGCCACCGCGGTCAGACCGGGCGCCAGCTGCTCGATCGCCTGGTGATGGTGGCAGTGCGACTTGGTTTCCGGTCCGATCAGGTCGGCGATCGCGCTGCCCGGCGTGGTCAGCACGCGGAGCACCGTGAAGGAGTCGGGACCGCCGGAGTGTTCCTCGTGGCCGACCACATCGGGCAGGTGCTGAATCAGCGTGCCGCCCAGCGCGACATTGATCAGCTGTAGTCCACGGCACACGGCCAGAATCGGCAGACCCGACGTGCGCGCGAGGGCGAACAACTCGAATTCCGACTCGTCCCGGTCCAGCCGGGAGTAGCCGAGCGCCTGTTCCAACGGCCGGCCGTAGCGCGCCGGATCGATATCGGCGCCGCCGGTCAGCACCAGACCGTCGAGCCGGTCCACCAGCTCCGGGCGGGCGACACCGGTGGGCGGCAACAGCACCGGGATTCCGCCCGCGCGCTCCACCATGGTGGCGTAACCGATGGGCAGGACGGCGCTTTCGGTGTCCCAGGTGCCGAACCGCGCCCGCTCCCGGTAGGTGGGCAGGCCGATGAGCGGACGCCGGTCAGAGCCGTTCGAACCCACGGATGCGCTCCCAGTCGGTGACAGCGGCGTCGTACGCGTCCAGCTCGACGCGCGCCGCGTTTCGGTAGTGGTCCACCACATCATCACCGAAAGCGGTGCGCGCGAGCTTGCTCTCGCCGAACAACCGGGCCGCGTCCCGCAGCGTGCTGGGTACCCGGGGCCGCTGCGAGCGGTAGGCGTTGCCGTGGAATTCCGGTTCCAGCGGCAGCCGGCGTTCGATTCCGTGCAGGCCCGCCGCGATGATCGCGGCCACCGCGAGGTAGGGGTTCACGTCGCCGCCGGGGATCCGGTTCTCCATGCGCAGCGACGGGCCCGACCCGACCACGCGCAGCGCACAGGTGCGGTTGTCCCGGCCCCAGGCCAGCGCGGTCGGCGCGAAGCTGCCCGCGACGAAACGCTTGTAGGAGTTGATGTTCGGCGCCAGCAGGAAGGTGAATTCGCGCAGGCAGTCGAGTTGCCCGGCCAGGAAATGCCGCATCAGCGCGGACATCTCACCGTCGGACCCGTCGGCGAAGACCGCCGCGCCGCCGGTGCTGCGCAGGCTCAGATGGATGTGGCAGGAATTGCCTTCCCGCTCATCGTATTTCGCCATGAAGGTAAGGCTGCGACCCTCCTGCGCGGCGATCTCCTTCGAACCGGTCTTGTAGATGCTGTGGTTGTCGCAGGTGATCAGCGCTTGGTCGTACTTGAAGGCGATCTCGTGCTGGCCGGGGTTGCACTCCCCCTTGGCCGACTCCACATACAGTCCCGCTCCGGCCATCTCCTTGCGGATGCGGCGCAGCAGCGGTTCGATACGGCCGGTGCCGAGCATGGAGTAGTCGACGTTGTATTGGTTGGCCGGAGTCAGGCCGCGATAGCCGTTGTTCCACGCGGATTCGTAGGTGTCGTCGAAGACCAGGAATTCCAGTTCGGTGCCGACGAAGGCTTGCAGGCCGTGCTCGGCCAGCCGATCCAGCTGGGCCCGCAGCACCTGCCGGGGCGAGACCGCAACCGGCGTCCCGCTCGGCTGCACCTGTTCGACATCGCAGAGCACCAGCGCGGTCCCGGGCCACCAGGGCAGCAGCCGCAGCGTGCTCAGGTCGGGGCGCAGCACGAAATCGCCGTAGCCGGTATCCCAGGAGGACATCGCGTAGCCGTCGACGGTGGTCATCTCCACGTCCACCGCGAGCAGATAGTTGCAGGCCTCGGTCGCGTGCCCGATCACCTCGTCCAGGAAATACTGTGCGGCGCAGCGCTTTCCCTGCAACCGGCCCTGCATATCGGTCATCGCGACCAGGACGGTGTCGATGTCGCCCGACTCCACCCGCACCCGCAACTCCGCCAGCCCCAGCATCCCCGATCGCATCCCAGGCCCCTCTCGGCGTCCAACCCGCTGCTCACGCTAAAGGAATTCCGGCCGGTGCGTGCGACGGACACGAAATTCCCCGGGGTCCGGCTGTCGCATCCGCCAAGCAGCGGGCAGTCCCAGACGCTCACATTCGGAGATATCAAGCATTGTTCCCCGCAGATGCGGATGTAGAGTCCTATCCGTGTCGTATTTGCGGATCAGCGAGGCTGCGGCGCTGCTAGGTGTCAGTGACGACACCGTGCGGCGCTGGATCGAGCAGGGCAAACTCACCGCGATCCAGCTGGAGAACGGGCGCAAGTGGTTGAGCGGGCGCGAACTCGCGGAGTTCCTGCGCACCCGCGCCGACGCGCCCGAACCCGGCGTGACGGTCGCGGCCTCGGCCCGCAACCGGATGCGCGGGATCGTCACCCGGGTCGTCAAGGACCGGGTGATGGCGCAGGTGGAGATGCAGGCCGGTCCGTTCCGGCTGGTGTCGCTGCTCAGCGCGGAATCGGTCGAGGAGCTCGGGCTCGAGGTCGGCAGCGTCGCCGTCGCGTCGGTGAAGTCGACACATGTCGTAGTGGAGATACCGGAAAGTTGATGCGGACAATGATGCGTACGGGTGTGGCGATGGTGGCGGCGGGACTGGCCGCCGCGCTGGTGACAGGTTGTGGATCCGACGACTCGGCCGCGCCCGCGGATCAGGTGTCGGGCACGGTCACGGTGTTCGCGGCAGCCTCCCTGACCGAGACGTTCAAAGAACTCGGCACCCGATTCGAGGCCGCGCACCCCGGCGTGCGAGTCGTCTACAGCTTCGGCGCGAGCTCTGCGCTCGCCCAGCAGCTGCAACAAGGCGCGCCCGCGGACGTCTTCGCCTCCGCGGCGCCCAAGAACATGCAGCAGGTGGTCGACAAGGGCGAGATCACCGCCAACCCGGTCACTTTCGTGCGCAACCGCCTGGAAATCGTGGTGCCCAAGGGCAACCCCGGCCGGATCACGGGCCTCGCCGACTTCGGCAAGTCCGAACCGAAGCTCGCACTGTGCGCCGAGCAGGTGCCCTGTGGAGCGGCGGCCGCCACCGTCTTCCAGGCGGCCGGCGTCACCCCGCAACCGGACACCCGCGAAACCGACGTCAAGGCAGTACTGACCAAGGTGACCCTCGGCGAAGTAGACGCCGCCCTGGTCTACCGCACCGACGTCCAAGCCGCCGGTGACAAGGTCGAAGGCATCGACTTCCCAGAATCCACCAAGGCCGTCAACGACTACCCCATCGCTCCCCTGGCCAAGGCCCCCAACCCGGCCACCGCCGCCGCGTTCGTCGAATTCATCCGGTCGGAGCAGGCCCGAGCGGTGTTCACCCAGGCCGGATTCGACACACCGTGACCCGAGCCGTCCGCACCCCGTCGAACGACACACAGTCGAGCGGCACCCCATCGAGCGGCAGCCTGTCGAGCGGCAGGCGGTCGGATGTTTCGGCTTGCCTTCGGTGTGCCCGGCGAGCCTGCTTGGCTGGGGGCGCTCACGCTGGTGACGTGTACCTGTGACCGAGGTGCGTGTAGATACTGGACGGTCGCTGTGGCAGCGGGCGGCGCGGCAGCGGTCGGTGCGGGGACGGCGGCCGTTGGTGCTGATGGTGCCTGCGGTGATTGGGCTGGTGTTCTTGGTGGGGCCGCTGGTCGGGCTGCTGGTGCGGGCGCCGTGGGGGACGATGCCGGATCGGTTGTTCAGTGCGGAAGTGCTTACCGCGCTGCGGCTTTCGCTGGTGTGCGCGACGCTGGCGACTGTTGTGTGCCTGCTGCTCGGGATTCCCCTGGCCTGGTTGCTGGCGCGGGGGGACGTGCCGGCTCGGGGCGTGCTGCGCGCGCTGGTGACGGTGCCGCTGGTGTTGCCGCCGGTGGTCGGCGGTGTGGCGCTGCTGTTGGTGCTCGGCAGGCGCGGGCTGGTCGGGCAGTATCTGTACGAATGGTTCGGGGTGTCTTTGCCTTTCACTACCACCGGTGTGGTGATCGCGGAGGCGTTCGTGGCGATGCCGTTTCTCGTGATCTCGGTGGAAGGCGCGTTGCGGGCGGCGGATCCGCGGTTCGAGGAAGCCGCGGCCACGCTCGGCGCGTCACGGTGGCTGACCTTCCGGCGGGTGACGCTGCCCTCGGTGCTGCCCGGAGTGATCGCGGGATCGGTGCTGTGCTGGGCGCGGGCGCTGGGGGAATTCGGGGCGACGATCACTTTCGCGGGCAACTTCCCCGGCAAGACCACCACCATGCCGCTGGCCGTCTATCTGGCCCTGGAAACCGATCCAGAGGCCGCCATCGTGCTCAGCTTGGTGTTGCTCGCGGTCTCGGTGATAGTGCTGGTGGCGTTGCGCGAACGCTGGATTCGAGGAGCCGCATGACATTGCGCGCGGAATTGGGCGTTGCCCGTGGGCAATTCCGGCTCGAGGTCGAATTCGAGGTGGCGGCGGGCGAAGTGGTGGCGCTGCTGGGGCCGAACGGAGCCGGAAAGACGACGGCACTGCGGGCCCTGGCCGGGCTGACGCCACTGACCGCGGGCAGTCTCCAGGTCGGCGAAACACTCTGGGACGCACCACCTCAGGTGTTCGTGCCGGCCGAGCGGCGCGCAGTCGGCGTCGTCTTCCAGGACTACCTGCTGTTCGCGCACCTGAGCGCGCTCGACAATGTCGCGTTCGGACTGCGCGCCCGCGGCCACCGCCGAGCCGCCGCGCGCGAACGCGCCGCCCAATGGCTCGACCGTGTCGGCCTGACCGAGCACCGCGACGCCAAACCCCGCGCCCTGTCCGGCGGCCAAGCCCAACGTGTCGCGCTCGCACGAGCTTTGGCCACCGACCCGCACCTGCTGCTACTCGACGAACCCCTCGCCGCACTGGACGCGAGCACCCGCCTGCGCGTGCGCTCGGACCTGGCCCACCACCTGTCCGACTACCCCGGCCACACCGTCCTGGTCACCCACGACCCCCTCGACGCGATGGTCCTCGCCGACCGCCTGGTCATCCTGGAGAACGGAGCGATCGTGCAGGAAGGCCCGCCAGCCGAAGTCGCCCGCCGCCCCCGCTCCGACTACGTCGCCAACCTGGTCGGCCTCAACCTCTACCGCGGCAGCGCCGACGGCACCCACGTCACCCTCGACGGCGGCGGCTCCTTCACCGTCGCCGAACCGGCCAGCGGCACAGTACATATCGCCTTCCCCCCGAGCGCGGTAAGCCTGCACCCCGCCCAACCCGCGGGCAGCCCCCGCAACACCTGGCCCGTCACCATCGCGGGCATCGAACAACACGCCCACACCACCCGAGTCCGCCTCGACGGCACCCCACCGGTCCTCGCCGACATCACCCCGGCAACAGTCGCCGAGCTCGACCTGCACCCGGGCACCGAACTATGGGCCGCCGTCAAAGCCACCGAAACCCACACCTACCCCGCCTGATCCACAACCACAACATCCATCGACCGGGACCGGGCAGCGAGCTCCAGGCTGTGGCCGAACGGTCGCTCAGCACAGAGTTCGCACTGTGACACAGGCCCGGCGAATGCATCGGGTGTGGCTCTGTGAGTCAGTCCTCGGTGCGCGGGTCGCGGTGGAAGAGGGTGAGGGTGTTGGGTTGGCTTTCGAAGACGAAATCGCGGCCCTTGTAGTCGACTTCGCCGTCGGTGGCGAGGGAGACGGAGGCTTCGGTGACCGAGACTTCGAGGCGGTGTCGTTCGTGGCGGACGTAGGTGGGTGAGCGGCCGAGGGTGCCGGTGAGGGTGGACCAGATCAGGCGGGTGCGGGAGAAGGGGATGTCGGCGCGGAGGTAGCGGACGTCGAGGGTGCCGCGGTGCAGTTCGGGGCGGGAGCGCGGGATCTGGTTGGCGGGGTGGTAGCGGCCGCTGCCGACGAAGAGCATCCAGATGGCGGTGGGCCGGCCGTCGATCATGGTGTGCAGGGGTTCGGCGCCGAGCAGGACGCGGACCATGGCGATGCCGGCGGCGGGCCACTTGCCGAGGTGTTCTTGCCAGCGTTCGCGCAGCCGAACGAAATCCGGGTAGCCACCGAGGCTCGCGGTGTTGACGAAGGTGCGCGGCTCGGCGTCGTCGGCGTGCACCGCCGCCGCGTCGCACGCCGCGACCTGACCGGTCTGCACGGCGGCGAGCGTCGCGTCGATGTCGTCGACGCCCGCGTCCCGGGCGAAATGGTTCAGCGTGCCGCCGGACAGAACGGCCAGCGGAAGCCGGTGCCGTACCGCGAAACCCGCCACCGACGAGACAGTACCGTCGCCGCCGAACACCCCGATGCCGCGAATATCGTTGCGGCTCAATCGTTCTTCGAGCTGGGTGTCCAGCCCGACGGCGGGGTCGAGCTCGATGAAGACCGCTTCGGGCAAGCGTTCGCGCAGCAGGGCCGGGTTGTAGGTGCTGCCGCCGCTGCCCACGCCGGCGTTCGGGTTGATCACCATCAGCAGACCGCGCCCGCCGACCAGCGGCTCGATCCGCTCGGCGGGCCCGAGCAGCGCCGGTTCGTCCTCGCGCACCGCCCACCACCGGTGGGTGGCCAGTGCGATACCGGAGCCGAGCGCCGCCCCCGCCACCACATCCGAGGGCCAGTGCACCCCGATGTGCACCCGCGAATATCCGACCGCGGCGGCCAGCGGCACGACCGCGACTGCCGCAGCGGGATATTCGAGTGCCACACCGGTGGCGAAGGCCGCGGCCGACGCCGAGTGACCGGACGGGAAGGACGACGACACCGGCGGTTTCACCAGCCGCCGTACGAAAGGCACCGACTCGTCCGGTGGCCGCCGACGCGGAAACAATGGTTTGGCAACACCGTTCGCGATCCCGCTGGCGAGTCCGACCGCCACGAGCCCGCGCGCACCGGCCCGGCGCGCGGCCGGGTTGCCGAGCAGGATCATGGCCGCGCCCGCGCCGATCCACAACCTGTTGTAGTTCGCGCTGGTGCTCAGCCCGCGCAGCATCCGGTCGGCGCGCGACGGCCGGACGCGCGCGCTCCGATCGACCAGCCACACATCCAGTGCGCTGGCCAGTCCGTGCGGTCCGGCGGTCTTGCGATCCCGTTTAACACGCATCGCCCCAGCCTAGCCATGATCATCCGACCCGCCATCAGCCCTGGTCAGCCCGCCCGAACGCACAATCGACAGCCGCGGCGTGGCATCATCTAACCGCTGCGGATCTGAAGCCGCGGCGCGGATCAACCACCCTGCGGCACGCACGACGAGGACTACGCGGTACCAGCACACCGCCCGGCAACGCGACGAAAACGACGCCGCACCAGCACACCGCCCGGCAACGCGACGAAAACGACGCCGCACCAGCACACCGCCCAGCAACGTAATGAGACGACGCCGCACCAGCACGCCGTGCTGCAAACGTAATGAGGACGACGCGGTACCAGCACGTCGTACGGCAAATCTTCGATGGCTACACCCGCTCAGCGGCATCGAGCGCTGAATCACCCTGTGTCAGCGCCGTGCCGGTTCGAATTCAGGCGACCGGGACGGGTTTCACAACGGGAGGTGCCAGGTGCGTTCGCAGATCCAGGCCGGTTCAGCAGCAGATCGCCGGTCTTCCGCACCACGAAGGATCGGATCCGCGCTGGCAGTGGCGGTGGTGAGCGCCGCCCTGATCACCGCGTGTGAGTCGTCCGAGCGACCTGCGGCGGTCGGATGCCCCGATGACACCGTATCGGCGGCCGGGTGGTCGCCTGCCGGTACCGGCATCGAGGCCGGGATCGATCAGCATCCGTTCGTCGGCAACGGGTATCTGGGGTTGCGGGTGCCGCCGCACGGAATGGGCTATTACGCCTCGAACGAGGCGACCGGATGGCCGCTTTACACACCCGCCTACGACGGGGCGTTCGTGGCGGGCTTGTACGGCAATCAGCCCGGTGTGGCCGATGATCGTCAGGTCGCGGCCGCGGTTCCGAATTGGTCGGCACTGCTGGTGACTGTGGGCGCGGAGCAGTTCTCGGCTGCCACACCGGCGGCGCGGATCTCGAACTTCAACCAAACCTTGTATCAGCGTTGCGGTTTGGTGCGTACGACACTGACCTGGACTACCACGGACGGCAAAGCCACCGACCTGACCTACGAGGTGCTGACCGATCGCGCCGATCAGCACGTCGGCGCGGTACGGCTGACTGCGACTCCCCGCTGGTCCGGCGAGCTGGTGGTGACCGACCTACTCGACGGCGCGGGCGCACGGCGGATGACGCAGACCGGCGGCGGCGCGCGCGACGAGCGCACCATCGGCGTCGACTTCCGCACCGACGGCACCGGCGTTGCCGGAAGCCTTGTCTCCATTCTGGATTCGGACTCGGCCCAGCCCGACCGCACGCGCGAGCCGGAAGCCCGGGACCTGTCGGTGACCCAGGAAGTGCGAATGCCGGCGCAAGCGGGCAGTTCCTACGCCCTCACCAAATACGTGGGTGTCGACACCGACCGCACCGCTACGGTGCCCGCCGCCTCCGCCTTGACCTTCGCCCGGGCCGCCGCGCACAAAGGCTGGACCGAACTGCTCGGACAAAGCGCCGCCATCTGGCGCGATCTCTGGCGCGGCGACATCGCGACGCCGGGCGATCCGGAGCTGCAATCCTGGATCCGCGGCGCGCTCTACGCCCTGTACTCCGCCACCAATCCCGCTCAGGACAACAGCCTTTCGCCGGTCGGCCTGAGCAGCGACAACTACGGCGGCCTGGTCTTCTGGGACGCCGACATCTGGATGTTCCCGGGCCTACTGCAGTTCGCGCCGACCTTGGCGAAATCCGTTGTCGAGTACCGGTTCAAGACGCTGCCCGCCGCACAGGCGAACGCCGGACGACTCGGCTACCGCGGCTCGTTCTATCCCTGGACCAGCGCCAGCAGCGGCGCTCTCGACGAATGTCACAGCTGGGATCCACCGCACTGCCTCACCCAGATCCATCTCCAGGGCGACATCTCGCTGGCCGCCTGGCATTACTACCTGGGCACCGGCGACAAAGACTATCTGCGCGAGCGCATCTGGCCGATCATGCGCAATGTCGCGGAGTTCTGGGCGTCGCGGGTGCGGCGCAATCCCGACGACAGCTACTCGATCCTCGATGTCGCCGGACCGGACGAGTACAGCAACGGCGTGAACGACGCGGTCTACACCAACGGCGGCGCGGCGCTGGCCTTGCGCAACGCCGCGCGCGCCGCCGAAATCATCGGCGCCCCAGCGCCTCCGGAGTGGACCGCGATCGCGGACGGTCTGCGCATGCCGTTCGATCCAGAACGCCAGATCTTCCTCCAGTACGACGGCTACCCGGGCACGCCCACCAAGCAGGCCGACACCGTGCTGCTCGGCTATCCGCTGGACTGGCCGATGGCACCGCGGGTGGCGGCCAACGTGCTCGAATACTATTCCGAGCGCACCGATCCCGACGGCCCGGCGATGACCGATTCGGTGAACGCCATCGACGCCGCCCGGATCGGCGCACCAGGCTGCGCGACCTGGACCTATCTGGAACGCTCCGCCCGCCCGTTCATCCGGCCGCCGTTCGCGCAGTTCGCCGAGGCCCGCGGGGCGAAGGCGGGCGCGCACGACCCGCTGGCGGGCGCGCCGGCGTTCACCTTCACCACGGCGGCGGGCGGATTCCTGCAAACGTTCACCAGCGGCCTGCTGGGACTTCGCCTGCACGACAACGAGATCGCGATCGCGCCACTGCTTCCCGCACCATCGTCCGCCGCGCTGAGTATTCGCGGAATGCACTGGCAGGGACGCATTTTCGATGCCGAGATCGGTCCCGGCGACACCCGGATCACCGTCTCGGCGGGCGCGCCGATGCCGGTGCGCACCGAGTCCGGCACACAGCTGGCCAGTATCGGGACGCCCTTGATCGTGCCGACGCGCCGACCGGATCTCGCACCAACGCAGGATCTTTCACAGTGCAAGCCGGTCCGCACCAGCTCCACCGAATCAGGACGGTACGGCGACGCCGCGGTCGACGGCAGCGCGGCGACGGCATGGGCCCCGGACGGCGCACAGGGCACGCTGACCGTCGACCTCGGCAGCAACCTCGAGATCGGCGCCATCGTTCCGCACTGGACCGAGCCCGCACCCACCGCCGCCACGGTAGCGATCTCCCCCGATGAGCAGAACTGGACAGCAGTCGAGTTCGATCCGGCGACGGGCAAGCTCGAAAGGCCCGCGTCCGGACGGTATATCCGCCTCGAGATCACCGGCTCCGACACCCAGCGCCCAGGCGTCCGGGAACTCGACGTCACCGCCCCGAACTGAGCCAGGCTCTTGCGCCACCGGCCCAGCCCTGCTCCGATTACGCACACGCACCCCAGCACATCGGAGGCCCTATGTTGTCGTTGCAGGAGATTTCGGACCGTCTGGAAATCCAGGACCTGATGGTCCGCTATTCCCACGCCGTCGACACCAGGCAATGGGACCTGCTGGACGACATCTTCACCGCCGACGCCCACATCGATTACTCGGCCATGGGCGGCGCCACCGGCGATCTGCCCTCGACCAAAGCATTCCTGGCCGCGACCCTCCCCAATTTCCCGGCCTACCAGCACCTCATCAGCAATTCCTCGATCACGGTCGACGGCGATACCGCGACCGCACGCACCATCTGCCACAACCCGATGCTCATCAAAGATCATGACGGCAAGCAGACCGTAATGTTCTGCGGCCTCTGGTATTTGGACACCTTCACCCGGGTCGACGGCGGCTGGCGCATCGCGACCCGGTCGGAGGAAAAGAGCTACATGTATCTGACCCCGCCCACACCCGGGTTCTGACAGCACGACGCCCACCGCGGAAACGCGGTGGGCGTCGATCGGCTGTCGAGCGCGGGCGAACCTCAGAGGTGCGCGCCGCACACCGGCCAGGCGCCGGGGCCCTGCGTGGCGAGCACGTTCTCCGCGACGCGGATCTGCTCCTCACGGCTGGCCTCGGACGGGCTGCCGGCACCGCCGTTGGCGGCCCAGGTGGACGGCGAGAACTGCAGGCCACCGTAGTAACCGTTGCCGGTGTTGATGCCCCAGTTACCGCCGCTCTCGCACTCGGCGACAGCATCCCAGTTGTTGCCGCCTTCGGCCGAAGCGGTGGCGGTGGACAGGCCGAACGGGACCGCCACCAGAGCGGCGGCGACCGCGGTCAGACCGAAGGCACGCGTGCTGACATTACGCATAAGCGACATAAAAGAATTCCTGCCCTGCGGCACACCGTCCCGGCGCTACTCCAGCCAGGTCCCTGCCCCCAGGGAAACTCGGGGATCCTCGGACCGCGGGGCAGGGATTCCGGCATTCGGCGGTCGAGTCAAAGCCCGTCGTTATTCGGGCCGCCAATGACGGTAACCAAGAATTGCGAGAGCGGCACATCGCGATTCGGCGCGGATGTCCGGACCGAATTTCGGACATTCCGGCATCGGCGCAAGTCGGCCCGCGTGGCGCGAGAATTACATCTTTGTCGTTATCGTCACGTTATGTGGATGAGATCACTACGAGATAGTGACCCGGCGCACTAGTTCAGGAGCAGAACGACCTTGCCGGGACCGCGGCCGTGTTCCATCTCCTGCTGCGCCAGGGCGGCCTCGCCGAGGGTGAAGGTGCGGGCCGGCGCGGGCAGCCGGAATTCGCCGGTGAGCACGCGCTCGGCGACCCGCTCGGCCAACTCGACCGGCCGCGGCCCGGACCCCCCGCTGGCGAAGGTGACGCCGAGCTGCGCCGCCGCGCCGTCGGCGATGGTGATGATCCGGTCGGTGCTGCCGCGCAGTTCGATGGCCGCGGGCAGACCACCGTGCCCCGCGGTGTCGAAGACCGCGTCTACGCCGTGCGGCGCGATCGCCCAGACCCGGTCGGCGAGCCCGTCACCGTAGGTCGTCGGTATCGCGCCGAACCCGCGCACGATCTCCTGGTTGCGGGCCGAGGCGGTGCCGATCACGAGGACCCCCTCCGCGATCGCCAGCTGCACCGCCATCGAGCCGACCGCCCCGGACGCGCCGTTGACCAGCAGCACCTCGCCCGCCTGCAACTTCAGCAGGTCCAGCACCTTGGCGGCGGTGCTCACCGCGACCGGCAGCGCCACGGCGTCGGCCCAGTCCAGCCCCTCGGGTTTGCGCGCCAGCGCGCTGCTCAGCGCGTATTCCGCGTAGCCGCCGTTACGGGCCCAGCCGAACACCTGGTCGCCGATCGCGTGCCCGTGCGCGTCGGGACCGAGCGCGTCGACGAAGCCGGCGATCTCGCCGCCGGGGTACTGCGGGAACTTCGGCTCACCGAAAACCAGTGCGCCGGATCGCATCTTCCAGTCGGCCGGGTTCACGCCCGCCGCGCGCACCGCCACCCGGACCTCGTCGCCGACCGGCTCGGGCACCGGCTTCTCGACGACGTGCAGTACCTCCGGCCCACCGAATTCGTTGAACGCAATCGCCCGCATGAGCCCACCCTATGCCTCGGGCCAGGCTTTGCGTCGAGCAACACGGGAGCATTCCGAATCCCGTTGGCCTGGTGTGCATTACGTTCAACAGCCGGGTAGAACTACTCGTGCCGGTCCCCCGGGTCCCGGCCTAACCTGGGCGCATGCAGATCCCCCGCCGGAACTCCGCTGCCAACGACGCCCGGATCCGGAATACCGACGCCGACCCGCTCGATTTCGAGTTTCGTTACCCGCCCGCGATTTTCGTACCGGAGCCCACGGCGCGGCCGCACGATCGGCTCGGTGCGCGGCAGCGCGCCCGCGATATCTACCGGGGCCGTTTCCAGTGTGAGCGCGAAGCCTCCTGACCGACCCGACTGAACCCAAGCACTTGCTTGGTTTCGCTCCGTCGGCTAACAATGACCCGATGGACGATTTCGCACAACGCTCCGGCGCCGCGCTGGTGCTCGGCGCCAGCGGCGGTCTGGGTCAGACCATCACGCGCATGCTCATCGAACGCGGCAGCGAGGTGGCGATGACCTACTTCCGCTCGGCGGGCACGCTGGAGCCGCTGCGGGCCGTCGCGAAGGAGCACGGCCGCACCGCGCAGGCCTGGCAGCTCGACCTGTCCGACGCCGCGCGGACCGCCGAGGTCGTCACCGAGGTGGCCGCGGCGTTCGGCGGCATCCACACCCTGATCTATGCCGCCGGCCCGCACGTGCCGATGGTGCATCTGAGCCGGATCGCCCCGGCCGACTTCCGGCGGCAACTGACCGAGGACGCGACCGCGTTCTTCAACGCCGCGCACGCCGCGCTGCCGCATCTGCGCACCACCCAGGGCAACATCGTCGCGGTCACCACCGCCGCCACCGCGCGATTCCCGGTGCGCGACAGCCTCTCCAGCGCACCCAAGGCCGCGGTCGAGGCACTGATCCGGGCCATCGCCGCCGAGGAGGGCCGCTTCGGCATCCGGGCCAACTGCGTCGGCCCGGGCATGACCGGTGACGGCATGGCGGTGCGACTGTTCGACTCCGGCGAATTCGACGAGCGCGCGCGGGAGATCGCCCGCGGCAATATCCCGTTGCGCCGCTTCGGCGATGCGAACGACATCGCCGAAGCGGTCTGCTTCCTCGCCTCCGACCGCGCGGGCTATATCAGCGGCCAGAAGCTGGATGTGGACGGCGGCTACGGCGCCTAATCCTTGAGCGCCTGCTCCCGCAATTGACTGAGCGTCTTCGACAGGATCCGCGACACCTGCATCTGCGAGACGCCCAGCTGCTCGGCGATCTCGGTCTGGGTCTTCGACTCGAAGAATCGCAGGATCAGGACCTTGCGTTCCCGCTCGGGGAGCGCCGCGATGAGCGGGCGCACCGCGAGATAGTCCTCCACATTGCGGTACTCCGGGTCGTCGGTGCCCAGGGTGTCCATCGGGGTGAGCGGACTGTTGTCGTCGTCCTTGTCGGTGGCGGCGTCGATCGGCGAGGTCTGGTAAGCATTGCGGGCGATCAGCGCCTGCGTCACTTCCACCAGGTCGGCCTCGAGTTCCTCGGCGATCTCGCTCGCCTTGGGCATCCGGCCCAGCTCCTGCGACAGCTTCTCCACGGCGGGCCCGATGAGTTGCTGAATCTCCTTGAGCCGCCGCGGCACTCGCACCGCCCAGGCATAGTCGCGGAAGTGCCGCCGGACCTCGCCCATGATGGTCGGGATCGCGAAGGACAGGAACGACGCACCGTGCGCCGGATCGAACCGGTCCACGGCCGCGACCATGCCGACCCGCGCGATCTGCAGCAGGTCCTCGAAGTTCTCGCCGCGCCCGGTGAACTTGCGGGCGATGTGCTCGGCCAGCGGCAGGCACCGCCGGATCAGTTCCTCCCGGACCTCGTGCCGGCGCGGATCCGCCGCGTCGAGCGCGGCCAGTTCGGCGAAGAGCGGCTCGATATTGTCGTAGCTGTCGCTGCCGCGGCGATTCCTGCCCGCCCCGCCGGTTGCCGCCCCGCGGTGCGGGGTGCGGTCAGGGCGAGGCGAAGGCGCCTCATCGCTCATTGATGGTTCCGCCTCTGACCCAGGTGAAAACGACGACCGTAGGATAACCGGAAACCGTTGCGTCGAACGGGGTTTGGGCCACCGAGATGGTGTCGGTCAGGGTCTCGACGATGTGCCAGCCGAAGTTGCCCTGATCCAGCGCGGTGTCGGTGGCCGCGACGCCGGACACCTGCACGGTGATGGCGCCTTCGCGATAGGTGAATCCGGCCTCGACCTCGGAGCCGGGCACCGCGCCCAGCATCAGGGCGGTGGCGATCTCGTCCAGGGCGAGCCTGATGTCGGTGACCTCGTCGATCCCGAAATCCGCGATGAGCGTGACGGTTTCGGCGAGCGCGCGCAGCATGGTCAGCTGTTCGAGCTCCGCCGGGACCCGTACCCCGATCGTCGTCGTACCCGTCGTGGACTCCGAAATCTTCTCGTCCATCCCATCACCGCTCTCTGAGTGGTCATCCGGCGAGCAATGCCGTTGCCACGCCGACCGCGGCGGTCAGCCTACCTCGAGGCGGTGGGTCAGGTCGGTGGTGCGATCTTCGTGATGACGATCGCGCCGTCCCGCACCGCCACCGTGACGAACTGGCGATAGGTGCGGACCGTGGCATCCGGGCGCATGTCGGTGATGACCACGTCGAACCGGCCGTCGGGCATCGGGGTGATCAGCACGCAATGCCGGGTGCCCTCGGGCACCGAGGCGATGCCTTTGTCGATCACCGCGGCGGCGGGCACCGAGGCGTCGGGTGCGGTCAGGGCGCGGGCGGCGATGCCGGAGCGTTCCACGTAGTAGGCGTGTTGGAACGCCAGGATCGCGTCCGGCCCGGTCTCGCTGGAGCCGATTCCGTTGCCGCGCACGAACTGTTCGGTGCGGGCCGCCTCACAACCCGGTCCGCCGCCCAGCGCCGCGCCGGCGACGGTGGGCGAGGATTCGCTCGGGCCGGTGGCCTGCGCGGTGTAGACGGCGACGATGGCTACGGCGGCCAGGGAGGCGCCGCTGGCCACCGAGACCACCACCCATGGTTGCCGGGTGCGTTTGCGATGACTGTGCGGACGCGACGCCCGGGCCGGCCACAAACGCTGGTGCGGTTCGACCCGGCGTGCGGGCAGCGGGCGGCGCGGTTCGATGCGCTGCGGGGCGGCGCGCTGCGGAGTCTGGCGCAGCGGGGACGTGTGCGGCTGGGTGATCTCGCCGCGCGCGGGCTCCGGATGCCGCGGTTCCGCGTGCTCCTGTAATCGCTGTTGCCGCGCTTGCCTGGCTTGCTGATGCAGTGGAATCATTCCCGGCCACAGCGGGACGCCGCGACCAGCCTGACCAGCGCGCCCCCCGAACTGACGCGCGCCGGCGCGGCCGCCTGGCTCGGATGCGTACGCCGACGACATGTTCGCCACACTCCCTTGACCGACGCCTTCACGGCGACCCCGGCATCTCCTCAATGCCGTTGTGCAGTACCAACATTGCATAACTCGCTGGGAAATGGTGGGCGAATGGGTGTGAAGAGCCGCACCGCCGGAAGATCTCCGGTGTGAGCCGAGCGAAAATGACTGCCCCGCAACGCATCAGACAACCCACCTGCCAGCGGTTGGGTCGCGCCGATCGTCGATGGCTAGCGTCCTGTTAACTCCGCGGCGCGCCGCGTCCCGGAATTCTGCCGGAGGCCACCGGCGAACGCGGATCGGCCACACCGGCCGGGACTACTTGTTCCGGGCGGCGCGGGCCCGGCGTTTGCCTTCGTGCATGGCCTGGACGCGGGCGATGGGGATGGTGTGGCCCTCGGCCAGCAGATCGGCGGGAAGGGTTTGGGGCGCGGGCATTTCGGTGGCCCAGGGGTCGCGGTCGCCGAGCAGTTCCGGGGCGGTGCGGAGGGTGAAGTCGGCGGGGGTGATGGTGTCCAGGTCGGACCAGGACAGCGGGAAGGAGACCGGGACGCCGGGGCGGATGCGGGGGCTGTAGGCGGCGACGACGGTCGCGCCGCCGGCGCGGGTGGAGTCGAGGAAGACCTTGCCCTTGCGGTCTTCCACGATGAAGGCGGTGGTGGCCAGGGCCGGGTCCAGGCGTTCGGCGCGGGCGGCGATGGCGCGGGTGGCGGCGGCCACGTCGTCGATGGCGAGGCCCGCGACGAGCGGGACGAAGATGTGCAGGCCCTTGGCGCCGCTGGTCTTCACCGCGCCGGCGAGACCGTCATCGGTCAGAGCCTGCCGGATGAGTTTCGCGGCCTCGACCGCTTGCCCGAACGGCTGCCCCTCGGGTGGATCGATATCGAGGATCAGGTGCGTCGGTCCTTGGGCGTGATCGGCGAGGAGCAGGGTGGGGTGGTATTCGATGGCCCGCTGGTTGCCGAACCAGAGCAGGGTGCGCACGTCCTCGCAGAGCGCGTAAGTGACTTCGCGGTGCGAACTCTCGGCCCATACGGTGACCCGCGGCACCCACTCCGGGGTGTACTTCGGCAGGTTCTTCTGCATGAAGGGCGGCTGCCCGGGCCGGATTCGGATGACCGACAGCGGACGATCGCGGAGCTGGCGCACCAGCCGGTCACCGGCGAACTCGAGGTAATCGATCAGGTCGCGTTTGGTCGCCTCGGCGCCGTCGAACAACGGCTTGTCGAGATTGGTCAGCTTGACGCCGTTGCGTTCCTCGTCGCCCATCGGCCCGCCTTCCCTGGTTGTGCCGCGCACCCCGAGGGTACGACCGCGGTACGACAAGTGTCCGCCACCCGCCCCGACAACTTCCGCCCCGACAAGTATGGGCACGTCAAGGCGTAATCCGGAGGTTGCGCGGCCCGATGTCCCGAGCAGAGGTTGTCGGGAGCGGAGAGTGCTGTGCGTCGTCTGGAAATTCTGGTGTTGTCGGTCGGCATGGCGGCGGCCGTGCTGTGGGGTGTGCCGAGTGTGGCGAGGGCGGAACCGGAGGGATTGAAGCACTGCGCGGTCAGTACCGGCCGCACCATGGAGACCGCGAAACCTGAAGAGGTGGGCTTGGATTCGGCCGCGCTGGCCGAGGCGATACGGATCGCGAACGATCCCTTGCGGCGCACCTTCCACGTCTTCCGGAACAACTGCCTGATCGCCACGGGGGCGCGCAACGCCGAGAACGGCGGCGTGGCCTGGAATCTGTGGAGCAGCACCAAGAGTGTGGTCGCGCTGGTCGCGGGCATCGCCGCCGACGAGCGGCGGCTGAACATCGACGATCCGATCGGGGCCTACCTGCCGCCCGGGCTCGGCGACGAGGCGCACCGGGCGATCAAGGTGCGGCACCTGCTGGACGAATCGTCGGGTATGCGGGTTGCCGTTGCCTCCGAAGGGATTACGGGTCTGGCGCAGTTCGACCCGAACGTGGTGGTGCAGGCGCTGGGACTGCCGATGGATCACGAGCCGGGCACGACCTGGCAGTACAGCCAGCGCGCGGTCGACCTGCTGGTCTACGTCGTGCAACAGGCGGTGGGTGAGGATTTCCAGTCCTATGCGCAGCGAAAGCTGTTCACGCCATTGGGGATTCCGGCCAGTGACTACTACTGGGCCCGGGATCGCAGTGGAAACACCTACGGGTACGCGCATCTGGTGCTGCCGCCGGCGGACTTCGTGAAGCTCGGCCTGCTGATCGGCAACCAAGGCGCATACGGCGGCACCCAGGTCGTGTCCGCGGAGTACCTGCGCCGCGCGAGCGAACCCTCCCCTGCCAAGCCGTGTTTCGGGTTCCTGCTGGTCGTCAACGGGCCCGGCTGTAGCGGCTCCTTCCCCGGGCTACCGTCGGACGCGGTGCAGATGTCGGGCATGATGCGCCAGGACAACTTCATCGTCCCCAGCCTCGGCCTGATGGTCAGCTGGACCGGGGTGACCGTTCCCGGTGACTCGGTGAGCTTCCCGCACGATGTGCTGCGCGCCGTCATCGCGGCGTTCCGCGCACCCGCCCTGCCCGACCCCGGGCCCTATACGCCGCTTCCCGATGTCAGCCTGGCCGACCCGATGGTCTCCAATCCGGACGCCCTGTTCGGCGTCCTCGGGCTCGGACCGGCCGCGTACCCGGGCTGCAACGTGGCCGCCTGCCTGGGCAAACCCCTCGCCGCCCCGTACGGTGACTGGCCCCCGGGCTGCTTCATCCTGGGCTGCGTGGGCACCCAGCCCGCCACCCCGGGTATCCGGTAGACGCAATCCGGAACGCCCGCTGTTCCGAATGTTGGTGTGTAAACATCGTCGTTCGAATGAGGTCACCCATGGACGCACAGCAGTCCGAAGTCCCGGTCAGATCCCACCGCCTGCGCGCCGCGACCCTCGCGGCCTGCGCATTGCCCCTGGCAGTCGCCGTCTTCGGGGCGGGCGCCGCGGCCGCCGAGGAGTCACCACCCGGTCCGGAGGTCGTCGAATCCGTACCGGCGGTGCCGGATCCGCTCGCGTTCCTGCAAACCTTGCTCCCGGCGCACCTGCTGCCGCCGCCGGCCCCGGTGCTGGAACCTGTTGTCGAGGAACCGCTGCCGCCGGTCGACAGCAATCGGATCCGCATCGGTGACACCCAGGTCGATCGCCCCGAGTGGCTGCCCGTCGACATGGCGGCTCAGATCAACGAGGCCGCCGGCGGCGCCGAGACAGCGCTGTCGAGCGCGTTGCAGGGGTCGGGGGTCGAGCCGTGGCGGGCCGAGCGCGTCGCCGACGACGTGCTCGGCTCCGCGGCGATCGGCGCGGCCGTGGGCACCGTCGTCGCCGGGCCCATCGCCTCCACCGGCGCGCTGATCGGCGTGGTCGCCGGACTGGTGGCGGGCCTGCCGTTCGCGCCCATCGGACTGGTCATCGTGCCCGTGGTCGGGGCGGCCCTCGGTTACGCGATGGTGGCCGCGCCGTTCGCCGCGGTCGGCGCGGTCGTCGGCGCCGCCGCGGGCGCCGTCGAGGGTATGACGGCCGCACCGCCCGCCTGAGACGAACACGAGTTCGGTCCCGGCGCTCCGGATCGACCCGATCGGCCGATCCCCGGGGTACCGGGACCGAATCGTTAGCTGCGGCAATCGTGGGCGACCTACCATCGAGAGAGGTTCGCCGACCGCGCAGGAGGCGCCATGGCCGCACCGAAACACCGGATCGCTCTCGCGGCGACAGTGCTCGCCGTGACCTTGACGGCGGCTTGCGGCAAATCCGAACCCGCCGACGTCCCACCGCTGCCGGCGCCCGCCCCGGCCGGCACTCTCACCATCACCATCGACAAGCTCGGCTACAGCGTCGCGCCGCCGATCCGACCGGGCGCGGTCGTCACCGTCGTCAACAACGATCCGGTCCAGCACAGCATCACCAGCCGGCGCACCGGCTACTTCGACTACGAGGTGCCGCCCGGGCAAACCGTCACCTTCACCGCCCCCGCCGAACCGGGCGTGCACCCCGTCTACTGCAAGTACCACGGGCTGATGGAGACGGCGCTCACCGTCCGCCAGTAGGACGCCTCACCCGCCGAAGAGCAGGTACAGGCCGGTGAAGGTGAAGCCGACCATGACCAGCATCAGCGCGAGCTGTCCGGTGGCGCGGTGTGCGCGCGGGAGCAGTCGCAGGCAGCGGTCGTGGGCGGCGGTGACGCCGAGGATGTGGCCGGTGAGCACGGCAAGGACTTTCAGGGTGGCGAGGACGGCCGGATGGGCCGAGAGGAAGTAGTCGACCTGATTGTCGGATAGCCCCGCGAGGTTCCAGCCGCGATCGAAGGGGTCGGCCAGCAGGAAGAGGGTGGCTTGCCCCTTCTCGACGAGGAATGTCAGGTAGTGGGCGATGAGATAGCCCGCGATGATCGGGGTGATGCTGTGAGCCAGCAGGCGTGGGAGGGGAACGCGCTCAGCGCGGGTCAGGCCGGGGACGGCCCGGGCGGCCCGGAGAAAGAGGATGCTGACGATCGCGATCACGGTGAGCAGTCCGAGAGTCCGGGTGACGGTTTCGGTGAGAACCGCTCCGCCGCCGCGGGAGTCGAGAAAGTTCCGCCAGGCGGGCAGGGCGGAGAGGCTGTCGAACGCGGTGGAGCCGAGCAGGGTCGCGGCCAGCACCACCGCGCCCGGAAGCACCGGGCTCGCGGCGAGATTGTTCAGCGGGGCGCGCAGCACCGGTTCGCCGGAGTTGTTGCGGCCGAACAGGCTCAGGCGTGCGAGCAATGTGCTGTAGACCTCGAACGGGTCGGCGCGTTCGGCCCACGCCGTACCGAACAGGGCCAAACCGGTCGCTGTGATCAGTACGTAGGCGAGCAGCCAGCAGCCGATGACCGGGAGTGAACCCGGTTCCGGTGCGGCCAGTTCCAGCCAGACGAAGGCGAACAGACCGGCGACCGCCGGGCGGTACCCCCACGATTCGGGATAGTCGAACACCCCCTGCCGCGGGTCGCGACGCAGCAGGGAGCAAGCGAGGCGATGCAGCGCGCGCAGCGGTGAGACGAGCTTCCAGACCGGGCCGAACAGCAGCGAGGCCGTCATGACACCGACCCACAGGTAGATGTAGAAGACGCCTGGGATCGGATTGCGTTGCGGGTCCGGCGAACCCAGGACCAGGACCAGCCCGAGGAAGATCGCGATCGCCACGCTCGGCACCGCGATCACGGTCCGCAGGATCGGCGAATCGATGACGGCGGGCAGCCGCCGCCCCGGCGACTCCGGATTCAGGCGAGGTTCCCGCCAGGCCACCAGCAGGATCGCGAAGGAGACCGTCAACGCCCAGGCGGCACCGATCAGCGCGTAGGACAACGGGATCGGCAGATCGTCGGCGCCGCCCAGGCCGTGCGCCAGTACCGTCACCGGACCTGCAAGGTGGTCACGGTCTTACCGGCCTCGTGCAGCTCCACCTCCACCTGGCCGGGAACGGTGACGGTGAACCGGAATTCCTGGCCCACACGCGGTTCGACGGCGAAGGTGTGCGGCGGGTCGGAGTGCACATGCAGTTCGTCGGGGGCGTCGCTGTCGACCTTCAGGACGATCGGCTGGCCCACTTCGGCGTCGGCCCGGCCGTTCGTGGGAGTCACCGCGTCGGCGGCGATTCGGATGGCGACAGTCGTCTCCGCGGGCGGGCCGGACGGCGACGACTCGGAAGTGGTCGAACAGGCGGACGCGATCGCAGCCGCGGTGACCAGTCCGAATATGCTGTGCGCCTTCAATTGTCGTCCTCCTGTCCGGTGCTGGTCGACTCGCGTCGCTCCGCTCGTCGATCGCGCAGGGCGATGTAGACGACCACCCCGACGATCGCGAACGCGGGCGCGAACGCGGGGATGGCCAGCAGGGCCGAGTGATCGGCCAGAATGTCTACTCCCGGTTCGTATCTCATTGGCGAACCAGATCCGCCGGCTCCGGATGCGCGGTGCGGCGGTAGGCCAGACCGATCCGCGCCGCGCCCCAGGACAGCGCCCAGATCAGGAGCAGCGAGCAGACCAGGACCAGCAGCGACGCGGCGGGCATCAGCCAGCCCGGGCTGTCGAAGGACCGTTCCCGTTGCAGCACGGTGACTTCGCTGACGAACGGCCTGGTGAACTGGTTGTCCGCGGCGACCTCGGTGGCGCCGATACCCGGGTCCGCCGGCATGAATACCGGCAGTGCGGTCAGCACCCGGCCGTCGTGCACACGCAGCACCGTCTTCCAGGTGCCGTACACCGGAACGGGTTTCGTGCTCTGGTACTGCCCGGGTCCGACGCGACGCAGGTGATCGACCACCAAACCGCGTCCGGGGCTTTCGGTTTCGTCGCCGCGCCAGCGGCCGAGCAGCTGACCCGTGCCGCCCTGCCAGGCCAGCAGTTGCACCCATTCCGGGTCGTCGCCGACCAGATCCGCGGGTGCGAGCGTGATCTCGGCGGTCACCATGCGGCCGCCGTTCACCGGTTCGGCATCCTGCAATCGGACTGTCGCGGTCGCGTTTTCGGGGACGTCGTGGCGCAGTCCGTTGGCGGTGGCGACGGCCGTGATCAGCACGGCGCCGATCACCAGCGCCCGCCGGATCGCGGGGCGCGGCAGCTGCTCACCGCACAGGACTACGCCGAGCAACGCGCCGAGCGCACCGCCCGCGATGCCCACCGGGACCGCCATGGCCAGCAGTTCCGGCCACATCGAGGCCGGCCAGGGGTCGACGAACATCCGATCCACCCACAGCGATTCGAGCCAGAGTCCGGCCGTGGCGGCGACCAGGCCGGTGAGCGCACCCCACCACACCGGTTTGCGGATCAACGGCAGCAAGGCCAGCAGCTCCACCACCACCGCGATGCCCAGATACAGCGGGAACACGTTGTACGGCGCGCCGAGCCCCGGACCGACGAGCACCGCGATGATCCCGCGCACCAGGAACGCGAACACCACCAGGATCACCGTGGAGCCGCGTCCGAGGGTGTATCGCGCCGCGACCAGCGCGACGGTGGCGGCGGCCGCGATCAGCATCGGTTGCAGCACCAGCCGGAATTGCGGGACACCGAAATCGAATTCGACCTGGAACACCGACAGGCCGATCACCAGGCCGCCGAAGGCGAAGCTGCGGGCGATCCACATGAAGGGCCCGTCGGCGCGGTCCGGGTCCGGCTTGTCCAAACGCCCTTCGAGTTCCAGCAGCAGCACGCCGATCAGCGACAAGCCCGCGCCGCCGATCAGCATCAAATGGGTTGGCCCCCAGAGGGTTACGTCCTGACCGAAGAGCCGGTGCCAGATGTCGTCGAGCGGAAACCCGATCAGCGCGTACAGCCCCGCGCCCGCCATCAGCACGCCGCCGATGGGTGCGTGCCAGTTCCGGGTGATCCGGATCGCGGCCGGGCCCGGCTTCTCGTCCAGCGGCAGGATGATCGCCAGCATGCCCGCGATGAACAGGAAGAACAGGCCCACCATGATGAAGTAGTGCGCCGGATTGGCCAGCGGGCCTTCGTCGCGGCCCTGCCCGATGTGCAGGCTGACATCCCAGATGAAGCCGAGCATCGCGGTCAGGATGGTGGTGATGAACACCCCGATCGGCAGCGCCACCCAGCCCGGCCGGTTCCCGAGCTGCCCCAGCCGGTCGGCCGCGGTCTTCAGCCAGGTGATCCGCCGCGTCCGGTGCAGGTAGGCCACCCACATCAGGCCCGCGGCGATGAGCGTCGCCGCCCCGGTCAGAATTATCACTTGATCCAGCGCGGCGCCCCCGCCTTCCGGTCCGCGCGCGAGTACAGGCCTCATCTTCTGGCACCGCTCTTTCTGTAACCCGGAGTCTCTTATAAGGGCGTATGCCCCCGATCCGAGTTGATATGCGGCGCAATCCAGACGTGGCCGAAACAGTCAGAACAGTCGGTCGAACTGCCCCGCGAGGTCCACATATTCATCGGCCCAGCCACTGGAGATCGACAGTTCCTGCAGCGGACCGGTCGGCGCGTACAGCACCCGCAGCATGAACGGCCGGCCCCCGCGCCGCACCTCGGCGACCAGCCGGTCGAACTCCGCGAGCGCCTCCTCGGTGTCCGCCCACCCGGCCCAGGAGAAATCGTTGTCCGGCAGTTCGATGAACCGCCGCGTCATGGCGAGAACCTCCAGCAGCGTCATCCCCTGAGGTTACGAGCCGACTATGACAGTCTGCGAGACATGAAGCGGCACATCGAGTTCGACCGTCTGCACAACTTCCGTGATCTCGGCGGCTACCGATCCGCCGACGGCCGCACCGTCGCCTGGGGCCGGATCTACCGCGCCGATTCCCTCGGCAAGCTGCGCGACGGCGACTGGGACCGTTTCCTCGACCTCGGCGTCGACACCATCATCGACCTGCGCTATCCCTGGGAGATCGAGGCCAGGGGCCGGGTGCCGCACGCCGAGCGCTTCCGCTACGCCAACCGCAGCATCGAACACCGCCCCTACGATCAGGCCGAGATCGATCCCGATCTCGACCCGTGGCGCTACCTGGCCGACCGCTTCGCCGAAGTCGCCGCCGACGGCGTCGTCGAGATCCGCGAAACCCTCGAACTGATCGCCGCCGCCGACGGGCCCGCGGTGTTCCACTGCGCCTCCGGTAAGGACCGCACCGGTCTGATCGCCGCCCTGCTCCTGTCCGCGCTGGATGTCCCCGAGGACCAGATCCTCGCCGACTTCGCCCTGACCGAACGCGCCACAGCGCACCTGATCGCCGACTGGAAATCCGCCAATCCTGGGCGCACGCTGCGCTGGCCCGGCTACGGGCGGGCGCCCGCCGAGGTGATGCGCCTGGTGCTCGCCGACCTGAACGACAGCTACGGCTCGGTGCGCGACTATCTCACCGGTGCGGCCGGCCTCAGCGCGGACGTCATCGCGGATCTGCGGGCCCGGCTGCTGGTGCTCGATCGGGGGATTACTCCGTGAGCAGGCGCGGGGGTGCGGCCTGCTGCCAGGAGTCCCGCACGATGGCCGCCAACTCGTCGCGGTCTTCCAGGGCGGCCAAACGGACTCGGACCCACGCGTTGTTCGCCTCGTGGCTGGCGATCCAGAATTTGTCCGGTTCGGCGAGGACCAGTTCGTCGCGCTCCAGGATCGGGCAGCGCACGGCCATCGAGGATTCCGCCTCCGGCAGGGTCAGGAAGAGTTTGCGGGCGACCTTGAAGATCGGCATTCCCCAGGCGAAATCCTCGGTCGTTTCCGGCAGCGACAGGGCAACCGCACGCACATCATCCCCAGTGGCACTCACCCTCGTATCTTTTCAACACCTCTACTGTCGTCGCATGGCGACTCCTGACTTCATCCGTAAGCTCCGGGCGAGCGCGGGACAGCAGTTGCTCTGGATGCCCGGTGTGGCGGCGGTCGTCTTCGACGACGCGGGCCGGGTGCTGCTGGGGCGGCGCGCGGACTCCGGGCGGTGGACGGTGATCGGGGGAATACCAGAGCCGGGCGAGCAGCCCGCCGCGTGCGCGGTGCGGGAAGTGTTCGAGGAGACCGCGATCCGGTGCGTTCCGGTGCGGATCGCGCATGTGCGTTCACTGCCGCCGCACACCTTTCCGAACGGCGATATCTGCCAGTTCATGGACGTCACCTTCGTCTGCCGCGCGGTCGGCGGCACCGCCCGCGTCAACGACGACGAGTCGCTGGCCGTCGGCTGGTTCGCCCTCGACGAGCTGCCCGAGCTGTCGCCGCACGAGCGACTTCGCATCGAGCACGCCGTCGCCGACGGCCCCACCTGGTTCGAACCCGCCCCGCAGACCGGCCCGCCGCGTGGTTCGATGGATTCCATGACGGACGACATCGAGGTGCCACAGGTAGTCATCGCCAGCCGGGAGGTCGCCGCGCCGGCCGCGACGATCTTCGAGCTGATCGCCGATCCGGCGCAGCAGCCGCGCTGGGACGGCAACGACAATCTGTCGGAAGCGCCTGCGGGACAACGGGTGCGCGCCACGGACGCGGTCTTCGCGATGACTATCACCAACGGGCACGTGCGGGAGAACCGGGTGGTGGAGTTCGAGGAGGGTCGCCGGATCGCCTGGCTGCCCGCCGAACCCGGCAAGGAGCCGCCCGGGCATCTGTGGCGGTGGGAGCTGGAACCGCTGGACGAGCAGCGGACCCTGGTCACCCACACCTACGACTGGACCCGGCTGACCGACGAGAACCGGCTGCCCCGGGCCCGGGCCACCACCCCGGACAAATTGCAGGCCTCGGTGGACCGCCTCGCGGAGCTCGCCGAAAAGTCCTGAGGCACGCCGATTGTGCACGCCGTCGGCGGGTAATCGCCCCAGCAGACCGATGGCGATCCAAGGCGGTGCCCCGTGCGAACCATATCCACCGATATTCCGGCACGTTTGGATCGGCTGCCCTGGTCGCGCTGGCACTGGACCATCGTCATCGGGTTGGGATCGGTCTGGATCCTGGACGGGCTCGAGGTCACCGTCGTCGGCAGTGTGGCGGGCCGGCTATCCGAACCCGGTAGCGGGCTGGCCATTACCGCCGCGCAGGTCTCCGGCCTGGCGGCGGCGCTGTATGTGGCGGGCGCCGCCACCGGTGCGCTGTTCTTCGGCTGGCTGACCGACCGGTTCGGGCGCAAGAAGCTGTTCCTGATCACGCTCGCGGTGTACCTGTTCGCGACCGCCATGACCGCGCTGTCGTTCAACATGTGGTGGTTCGTGTTCTTCCGCTTCCTCACCGGATTCGGTATCGGCGGCGAATACGCGGCGATCAATTCCGCGATCGACGAACTCATTCCACGCAAATACCGCGGGCGCATCGACATCGTCATCAACGGCACGTTCTGGCTGGGCGCGACCGCGGGCGCGCTGCTGTCGATCGTCGCGTTGAACACGGATCTGTTCCCGGCCGATATCGGGTGGCGGCTGTCGTTCGCGCTCGGCGCGGTCTTCGGATTGATCATCCTGTTCGTGCGCCGGACGATGCCGGAGAGTCCGCGCTGGCAGTTCATCCACGGTCGCGAGGAGGCCGCCGAACGCACGGTCGCCGACATCGAGGACCAGGTGCGCGCAGGGACCGGGGCCGAGCTCGAGGACGTTTCCGATCAGCGCCTGGAAATCACCCAGCGCCGCGCCACCGGGTTCGGCGAGATCGCCTCGGTGCTGGTGCGGTTGTATCCGAAACGCGCGGTACTAGGGTTCTCGTTGTTCATCGGTCAGGCGTTCCTCTACAACGCGATCACCTTCAATTACGCGTTGATCCTGACGAAATCCTTCGGCATCGACAACGCCTCGGTCGGCTACTACTTCGCGGTGATCTGCTTCGGCAATTTCCTCGGCCCGCTGCTGCTGGGCAAGCTGTTCGACACGCTCGGGCGCAAACCGATGATCGCGGGTTGCTATATCGGCTCGGCGCTCCTGTTGTTCGTCACCGCCTGGCTCTTCCAGGGTGGGCATTTGAGCGCGGTGACCCTCACCGCCTGCTGGACGGTGGTGCTTTTCGTCGCCTCCTGCGGTGCGAGCGCCGCGTATCTCACGGTGAGCGAGATCTTCCCGATGGAGACCCGTGCCATGGCGATCGCGTTCTTCTACGCCATCGGTACCGCGGCCGGTGGTATCGCGGGGCCGCTGGTCTTCGCGAATCTCGCCGAAGAGGGCGATCCCGGGCGGACCGCTCTGGCCTTCGCGATCGGAGCTACGGCGATGCTGGTGGCGGGGCTGGTGGAGGTGGTCTTCGGGGTGAAGGCGGAGCAGCGGTCGCTGGAGGATTTGGCGCGGCCGCTCAGTGCGTCCAAGGTCTAGGGGTTACCGGGCTTTGATCGGGCCGTAATTCGCTGTTCCCCACTCGTTTTCGGTGCGTGTTCGCAATGCCGCCGGGGGCGCTTCGACGATCGGTGTGAGCAGTTGCAGTTCTCCCCAGTCCCGCGTCCAGTCGTGTTCGAGGTAGGCCGGGAGGGTGCGCGGCCGGGTCAGCAGGCTGGTCCAGCCCAGCGGGCCGCCCGGCCAGGTTTCGGCGACTTGGGAATTGAGTTCGTCCGGTGCGATGCGCCAGACCGGAAGCTCTGCCACGCCGTGGCGATGTGTGAACGGTCGCTGACACGGAAAAGCGAGGCCCACAAGAGAATCCGCGAGCACCGGAGCCCTGCTGCCGACCAATGAGCTGAGTGTCGCCAGGTGCGGTAGGCGCGGCGGAGTCACCGCCAGCCACTGCTGCTCCGCAGGATCGCCGTCCGCCGCGATCATTCGAATCGCATTGGTCCCCTCGGGCACTCGATCCAACGCGATCGGAAGGTTCCGCCACCTCGGGGTGCCGGCGACACTCGGCGGCACCAGCTCGCCCAGCGGCCGGATGGTGCCGTCCCCGGCGCGATCCGCGAACTCCACCCGCAGCTGCTCGCCTTCGATTCGCCCGGCGATCGTCAGAACCACCACTCGGTAGGCGGGATCCTGCTGCGCGGCAGCCAGATCCAACCGATACCACTGCGTCGTCAGGCTCGCCGCACGCCGCTCGCCCGTGGTGTAACTGCCCAGCAACGGGACCCGTGCGGAATCCAGTCCGAACGGCAGTGCCGGGCCGCCGGGTCCGTCCCCGTCAGGCGCAAGCTCCCCGACGCCCTGAGCGGTGAACCCGATGTTCGCCGCGGCGAGCCCTTCGGCCGCCGAACCCACGAACGGCAGCAACGGGGAATCCGCCGTATTCGTCTCCACCAGCACCGAATCCGCCATCCCACAACGATTCCCACCCAGGCTACGCAGATTCGACAGCCCGACCGAATACGCCGGGTACCGCGAACCGGCCGCCGCGGCCATCGTCACCACCTCGAACAACACCAGCGCCGCCGCCACGACAGCCAGCGGCTGAGCGACGAAACGCCCTGGGCCCGAATCATTCTGATAGCCACCACGGAAGTAGCGCCGAACCGACACCAGCATGAACCCCACCGCCAGGCTCAGCAGCACCGCGGCGACACCAACCCCCGCAATTTCCGGAGCCCGATTCGACCACACCACGCCATACCCGGAGACGTACCACCATCCGTTCGACCCGGTAAAGCACACCGCCAGCAGCAACAGCACCGCAGCGGCGAACAGCAACCGGCGATACCGCACACGAATCACACTGCCGCCCAACACCACTGCGGCCACCGCGGCCGCCGGCCCCGCGTAAACCCCGAAATGATGCGTCCACTCGGCAGGCGCAAACGTCATCAACAGCAACGACATCCCGACCATCGCCAGCACCCGCACCACCGGCCCCCGCGCGACATCCAAACCCCGCCCACCCCCGCGTACCACGACAACGGCACACACCCCCCAACACAACAGCATCGCCAAAACCCCGAACCTCCGAGCCAAAGCCCCATCCGGAGTCAAGGAGAACAACGACTCCCACCGACCCCACTCCGCGAACCAAGCCGAATCAGCCCCCACCACCCGCCGCACCCGAACAGCCTCCCCCACCACCCCCAACCCCTGATCCGCAAACACCACAACCAGCACCAACCCACCCGCCGCCAACACCGGTGCCACCAACGCAAACAACCCCAGAACCCCCCACCCCCCGACCCCACCACCGTCAGCACTCCCCCTACCGAACCCCAGCCTCCCAACTCTGCGCGACAATCCCCCCGCGAACCGAAGCCCGCCGCCCAGCGGCCGACGCACCGCACTCGCACCACCGCCTGCCTCAACAGCGAGCCCTCCACCCGCCGCCGAGGCAGACCCGCCCTCTGCCTCGGCGGACGCACCCGAAATCGCAGCGAGTCGGTGGCGGGTGGCGGACAGTCGGCGGAGTACTTGCCGGGAGCCTGCGAAAAGTGCTGCCAGGCAGATCAATCCGCTCGGGTCGGCGGCGAGGGAGAGGGCGGTGATGAGGACGGCGATGGCGGCGGGGAGGAGGCGGCGGGTGGCGATCGCGCGTTCCATCGAGCACCAGGTGAGTAGGGCGCCGAGGGCGATCAGGGGTTCGGGGCGTAGGCCGTTGTTGTAGGGGAGCCAGATGGTTAGGAAGATCAGGGCGGTGGTCCAGTGGGACAGGGCGTTCGTGTGGATTCGGGAGCCTAAGCGCGGGAGGACTTCCCGGCTGAGTACCCACCAGCACAGTAGGCCCGTCAGCAGCGCAGGTAGGCGCATCCAGAGGCTGGCGTCGCTGAGCCGGGTCATCCAGGCCAGCACCTCGTACGGCCAGCCGAACGGGGCTTCGGCGACGCCGAACCAGCGGTAGTGGTCGGCGGTGTAGCCGGCCGCGCGGGAGGCTTTGGCCATGGTGAGGAGGTAGCCATCCTCGGAGGTGTTGGCGCCGATCACGTGCCATAGCAGCAAGATTCCGACGACCACGCCGTCGATGCTGGTGAGCCGCCACCAGCCGCTGGGCAGGAAGCGGCGCGCACGGCGGCCATCGGTGCTGTCGAGCAGGTGCAGGCAGATCAGCGCAATCAGCGTGCACAGCACCGCGCCGGCGATCGCGGCCATCTTCCACCGGCTCGGGCTGGAAGAGAAGCGGGAATCGACCTCGGCGTGCAGCCGGGCGTCCCCCAGTTGAGCGCGATCCAAATCCGTATAGACGCCGACGACTTGGGGGCGGATATCCTCCGCGATCGTCCGCCGAAACGGCGTTCCGTCGGGGCGCGTGAGACCGGAAAGTTCAGCGGTCGACCCAGCAGCGGTGGAGTGGACGATCAGCGCACCGCAAAGACCAGTCGCCGCAGGCTTTTCGCCCTCTGACGGCGATGGGATGGGCGAACCGCCGGTGATTTCGGCGATCGCGGCGATGAGCAGTAATGTCCCACGTAGCGAAACCGCCAGTGTGCGACCGATTCCGGCCCGGTCTTCGATCCGGACCAGTAGTCCCTTGTCGCTCGGTGTCTGCGGAGGCACTGTCGACACCACGGTTCCGCCCGGGAGGTCGCGGAGTGTTGTGCAGGCGATCGTGAAGTCGAGTGCCAGCGGGGAGTACTGGAGCAGCGGTGCGGTGACTTGGATCCCTTGGGGCTGAGGCCAATCCAGGCTCGCTCGATCCTGCCGTACCGGAAGCAGCGGGACGAGTACCGCGAGCAGCAGACCGAGACACCCCGAGAGGACGGCGATCAGTTGGACCCGGGGTAGCAGCCCGGGTGAATCCGCACGCACGATCGAGATGCTAGCCACAGCCGCCGGGAATCACCCTATGAGTTGGTCGGATCGGCGGGAGAGCACTTTTCTCAACCCCGGCGGCCCCCGACGACGTACCTTCGAGATTATGGCGGAGTTGGTCTTGGGTCCGGTGTTGCGGCACGTCGATGCAACCTCGGCGACCGTCTGGGTGGAAACCAGTGTGGCGTGCGAGGTGGAGGTGCTCGGGCACCGCACCCGCACCTTCCAGGTGGGTGAACTGCACTTCGCTCTGGTGTGTATCGACGGCCTGGAACCCGACGCCTCGATCTCCTACCAGGTCGTCCTGGATGGGGAATCCGTCTGGCCGGAACCAGATTCCGAGTTCCCGCCCTGCCGGATCCGCACCGGCCAGGTGTCGAAGATCCTGTTCGGCTCGTGCCGGGCGGCCAAGGCGACGCCGGGTGTCCTGGAGGCGGACGCGGTCGGCCCGGACGCGCTGGACGCCTACGCGCTGCGGATGCGCGACCTGCCCGAGGAGCAGTGGCCGGACGCGTTGATGCTGCTCGGCGATCAGGTCTACGCCGACCAGCCGACCCCGCAGGTCGAGCAGTGGCTGGCCGAACGGCGCAACGGGGAAGAGCCGGAGAAGGAGGTGGTGTCCTTCCGCGAGTACGCCGAGCTGTATCACGAGTCCTGGTCGGACCCGGAGATCCGCTGGCTGATGTCGACCACTCCGACCTCGATGATCTTCGACGATCACGATGTACGCGACGACTGGAACACCTCCCGCACCTGGCGCGAGCAGATGGCGGAGCAACCGTGGTGGCGCGGCCGCATCCGCGCCGGGCTGGCCTCCTACTGGGTGTATCAGCATCTGGGCAACCTCGGCCCGGACGAGCTGGAACGCAACGACCTGTACCGCGAGATCACCAAGGCGGGCACCGACGTACAGGAGCTGCTGGAGGATTTCGCCGAACGGGCCGACAAGGAGGTCGACGGCCGCAAACCCACCCGCTGGTCCTACCGCCGCGACTTCGGCCGAATCCGCCTGCTGGTCATCGACACTCGCAGTGGCCGCATTCTCGACGGCGAACGGCTGATGGTCGGCGAGGAGGAGTTCGACTGGATCGAGGCCAATGCCGCGGGCGATTTCGATCATCTGCTGATCGGCTCCTCACTCCCGTGGCTGATGCCGCATGCCGTGAGCCACCTGCAATCCCTGAACGAGCGCGCCGCGAGCCTGCCGGGCCGCCGTGGCCGGCTCGGTGAAAAAATCAGACAGGCAGCGGATTTGGAGCATTGGCCCGCGTTCCGCGCCTCCTTCGAACGACTATCCGGCCTGATCCACCGGCTGGGCACCGCCGCGGACGCACCGAGCACGATCTGCGTCCTGTCCGGCGACGTGCACCACAGCTACGCCGCCCGCGCCGAATACACCCAGCCCACCAAATCCGAAGTGCTGCAACTGGTGTGCTCCCCGGTGCACAACGATCCCCCGAAGCGGTACCACGTGCTGTTCGCCCTGTCCTGGGCCCGTCCGCTGGCCACGGCGCTGCGCTGGCTTGCCGACAAGCGCGGAATCTCCGCGGACCCGGTGCGCTGGCAGAAGATCAGCGGCCCGCATTTCGGGAACTCCATCGCCTCGCTCGATATCGCGGGCCGGGCCGCCACATTCTCCCTGGAGACCGCGCTCCCGGACCAGGGCCTGATCAAGGTCACCGAGCTCGACCTCCAGGCAAACGCGTAGCACCCAGTAGGCTCCGCAGCTATGGCCTTGAGCGCAACCCTGCACACCTTCACCGTCCAGCTCGCCGACGTCGACCGCGGCGTCTACGAGGACCTGGAGTTGCGGGTCGCGCGGCATCCCTCGGAGACCGCCGAGTTCATGCTGACCCGCCTGCTCGCCTACTGCCTGGAGTACACCGACGGCATCACCTTCAGCGAGGGCGGCGTCTCCTCCACCGACGAGCCCGCCGTGCTGGTGCGCGACCTCACCGGCCGGGTCACCGCCTGGATCGAGGTCGGCGCGCCCGACGCCGAGCGCCTGCATCGCGGCAGCAAGCTGGCCGGCCGCGCCGCCGTGTACACCCATCGCGATCCCGTCAAGGTGCTCGCGCAACTGACCGGCAAGCGCATCCACCGCGGCGCCGACATCCCCGTCTACAGCTTCGACCGGGCCTTCATCGATGCCGCCTTGCCCGCGATCGACCGCCGCAACACCGTCACCGTGTCGATCACCGAGCGCGAGCTGTTCCTCGAGCTCAACGGCACGAGTCTGAGCACGCCGGTCGCCGAGCATCACATCGGATGATCTCGCAATTGCGCAACCGGCGAAATAGGTTGCGCCGCATAACAATAACGCGGTCGTTAATTTTGTTAATCACATGATCGCGATGCATTGACTATTACACTTATGCTACCGGGAGAGCTCGAATGATTACGGCGGCATCGGAATTCCGCCGGAATCGATAGTGCTCGCACGGATCCAGTCGTATCGTAGTCCTGCGCAGACCCCAGGGTCTGCGCTGTTGGATGTGGCGGGGAGGCGCCAACTCTCATTCGCAGGACTGCAAAGGAGAAGCCGTGAAAACAGAACTGTCCGCCGCCAAGTGGTTCAAGAGCCAGCGCAGTGGCACCAAGGATTGTGTGGAGGTCGCCTTCCTCGACACCGGTGAAGTCGGCGTTCGCGACTCGAAGAACACCTCCGGCCCGGCGCTGGTATTCACTCCCGGCGAGTGGACGGCCTTCACCGAGTCCGTCGCGACCGGCACATTCGACCGGTAGCTCGACCGCACCGAGATCCTTCGCTGAGCGAAGGATCTCGGTGGGCCGCCGGGCGGCGTAGGGTTCGCGGAAAACCTCAGATGCAGTTGATGCAGGTCCCCGCGCGGGGTAGCTGCATGAAGCACTGCGAACAGACGGCCGGCCGCACCGGCTGCGCGACCTCGGCGCCGGTGTGCGCGGCCTGCGTGGTCATCTTGTTGACGGGGCGACGGCGGCTCGCCACCTTGGGGGTGAGCGGCGGGACGGAGAAGTCGGCGGGCATCTCGGCGCCGTGGAACTGATAGCACTGCCAGCGCGCGTAGGCCGCGTGCAGCTCGAGATCATCCGGAACCGGCAGGGCGGCCAACTCGAGCACGTACTTGTAGGCCTCGCCCACGGTGTGGTTCTGCCGCACGCATAACGCGGTCAACGGCGGCTCCCCCGCCTTGTGACAGCGCCGCGCGACCTTGCGCAGAATCGCCTCCATCCAGGTGCGGGTCGGCGCGGCGGTATGGACGCCGGACACCTCCTGCACCCGTTCGGCCAATTCCGTCACCGTGATGAAATGCCCGTATCCGGTGGCGATCTCGGCCAGCTCGGTGTGGGCGGCCAGCGCCCAGGCCACGGTCGCGTCCTTCAAAGGCACTGGGCTTCCGTCGCCCGCTTGCCATGCTGCCGCCACCGTGGATACACCGCTCTTCGTCACCCGAACAAGTTAGCGCTTGACCCCGCCCGGGGACGAATGGCCTGGGCGGGGCGTTGCGCGTGTCACGCCGGAGATCGAACTGCGTGAGTTTTCATCAGCCGGCCGAGGTTGGCCGTGACCAGGTCGGCGGCCCGGCGCACCGCCTCCGCCGCACCCCCGACCCTTTTCTGCTCCCGGACCGTCGCGGCGAGCGCGGCCACGACCGTACCGGACGGATCCCGGACCGGAGCGGCGACACAGGCCAGGTCGAACCGGCTCATGTCGGTGTCGAAAGCCACCCCCTGATCCCGGGTGGCGATCCGCATCCGCTGCCACTCGCGGTGCGAGAAACCAGCCGGGACAGCCCCATTCGGCTTCCCGGCGAAGAGCACCTGCTCGGCGGCCGTGCCCGGTGGCAGCAGCACCCCCGCCCGCAGCGGGAACACCTCATCGATCTCCCGGCCCACCCCGCCGATCAGCATGCACTGGCCGCGTTCGGCCACCGCCAGGCTGTAACCACCTCGATCGGTGACCGAGGTGAGCTGCCCGAGCGGATGCGCGGCCGCGGCCCGCAGCATCTTCGCGGGCTGCCAGGTCTGACCGAGCCGGAACAACCGCGGTCCGAGTTGATAACGCCCGTCGCGGCGCAGCACCGCGCCCTCGTCGACCAACTGGTTGAGCAATCGATAGCTGGTCGCCTTCGGGATCCCCGCCGCCGCGGCCAGCGGGGTCAGCCCCAGCTCAGCGCCACAGCTGAGGACCTCCAATATCGCGAACGCACCTTCGAGCACACCACGGCCCCCCGTGGCCGGTGCGCTCACTCCCCATGTCGCATCGTTCACTCTAGTTCTCCCACCTGTGCGAATACCGCAACGAACCGAGCACCACCGGATCTATCGTTCGCCGGCTCGGAAATAGAACACCCGGTTCGCTGAGCCGACCAGGCCCTACCCATGGATGTGGAAGTGTGCGACGAATTGCACGCCTCGACCAAGACTACTCCAGGCGAGGTGTGCGGCGTCCGCGGCGTGAACGCGGGCTTCGGTTCGATGAAAACCCTTGCGCGGGAAGCGCTTAGCCCGCACAGCCTAGAGATCCGGAAACGATCACTTACGCTATTCGAAGCGCTATTCCTTTATCGCGCAATCTAATTCCACCAGAAGGTTACTGCCATGCCGGATTATTACGGACCGGGAAGTATCGTCGAATACCAGGGCAATCAGTACGAAGTACTGGGAGTTTCATTCAGTTATCCCAACGGAGTGGAAACTCTCAATGGCCACGACATCGCGCCGGTAGGCGGCGGCGCCATTGTCAATCTAGTTCCCACCAGCGCTCTGACACTGATCTCCGCACCACCGCCGACCGCGCCGCCGGAGTCGGCGTACCCGCCCCGCCCGCCGCGCCCGGCGCCATCTCCGCGGCCACCACAACCCGCGCCGCCGCAACCCGCGCCCGCGCCGCCGGCCAGCGGCTCCACGGTCGACCTCGCGACCAATGTCGTTGTCACCGCGTCGAATTCCTACCTGGGCAAGGTTCGCGCTACTGTCTCCAATCCGAACGGCGCCGCCTCCGGCCCCGCCACGATGACCATCGTCGTGCACCCGGTCCAGGGCTTCTCCTACAAGGCGGGCGCCGGCAGCGACTGCACCAGCAGTTTCATCCCCGGCACCTCCGACAGCCAATTCGTCTGCACGGTCCCGGCCATCGCGGCGGGCGGGCAATACACCCGCGACATCCAGGTGGAGAACCTCTCGCACCAGGGCCCGAGATATGTGCAGGTCAGCGTCACGACGCTGATGGCAGGAGATCCGAACAGCGTCAACAACCGAGCCGGGGTAACCCTGACCCTCACCAGCTGACCTACTCCGTCGCCGGTGGCGCGGTTTCGTGCAACGAGCGCCACCGGTACCCATGATCGCCGGATACCAGCACCGCGGTGACCATCCTGCGGGCGCGCATCTCCTCGTGCTGATACTCCGCGACGAAGCGGACCGCGGCCATGCCGTCGCCTTCGGCGATCTCCTCGACCTCGGAGATCTCGATCCGCAAGCCCGGCTGCGCGTTCCGCACCGACCACACGCCGGTCAGCAGGGTGTCGCGGTCGACGACCTGCGCGACGACCGTGACCGCGCTGAACTTGTCGTGCAATGCCTCGGCGAACCGGTCGAAGACCTTCGGCGGCGCGTCCGTGCCCATCCATTCGGCCAGGTCCGAATGCAGCGCCACCACCACCTCGGCCAGGCCCGACGGCGCCGGCTCGGAACTGCCGGGCGACTCCGGCTCGCGCGCGCGTCTCCCCATCCCGCCATCCTCCCGCAACCGCACCCGAGCCAGCAAGATCATATTGAATACCACTGTGCCGCTATGCTATTGCGGACAAGACCCAGAAATTCCGGGCGCGGTCGTATGCCGGTTCTGTCAGCGGGCTGTGGCAATATCGTGCGTGGGGGACATGCCCGAGGACCCAGCCGATTTGAACATGACCCGCCGTACCCGACGCCGCACCTTGGCCGCGGTACAACGGCACACCGCGCAGCTACAACCGTTCACCTTGCCCGAGTTCGGCCGAATCCTGTCCGATGCCAGCGGGATTCCGGTCAGCATCGCCCCGAGCACGACGCTGCCGCCCGCAGTGGCTGGTCGCTGGTTGCGCACCGGCTCCGGCGATCTGATCGAATACGACGCCGATCTCCCCGACATCGCGCGCATCAACACCGTGCTGCACGAGGCCGGCCATATCCTGCACGGCCACACCAGCGTCGAACTCCGGCTGGACGCCGGCCAGGCCCTGTGCTCGATCCTCAGCCCGGCCGCCATCGGCAACTTCGCGCATGTCCGGTACCGATCGGCCTACGACTCCCGCTGCGAGCGCGAGGCCGAGTCCTTCGCCCGGCTGACCCTGCGCACCATCCTCTGGAGCGACGCCGACACCGGTGAATCCGCGACCATCCGCGGCGCACTGGGCTTTCCCCGCACTCGAATCGAGTAGCACATGGCACAGTTCGTCACCGTGGTCGCCGTGCTGATCCTGCTCGGGGCCTGCGTCCTGGTCTGGCAGCTCACCCCGCAGGGCGCCCGCGGGCAGCGCGCGCCCATCGTCATCCTAGTGCTGCTCTCGCTGAGCTTCCTGGCGTTGACGCCGTCCGCCGAGGCCGCGTTCGACGCGATCCGGATCAACGCCGCCTACCTGTTCAGCCACTTCTGCAGCCTGACCGCGATCGCCCTGACCACCTTCTACTGGGGCCACGCGCTCGCGACCGCGCCGCCGAGCCGCCGCCGGGTGCTGGTGACCCGCGCGGTCTACGGGGTGGTCGTCGTCGCGCTCGCCTACCTGTTCCTGTCCTCGCCCCAGCAACCACACGGCGCCGGCTTCGCGCGCGAATTCGAAGGCAGCCCGCGCATTCAGCTCTACTGGATCCTGCAGGCGTTGCTGATGATCCACGCGACGTGCACGCTGGGCGTGGTCGCCGCCCGCGCCAGCGCCCGCGAGCGGCACTGGCGCCGGGCCCTGCTGAGCATCCTGGTGGGCGTGGTCGTCATGTACTCCGTGTACGAGGCGTGGGTGATCGTCGTGGTCACCGTGTGGCCCGCGATGCCGCCGCCGTGGGCGCAGACGCTCACCATCGTGTTCCAAATCGTCGCGAGTCTGCTGCTGGTCGCGGGCAGTATCGGCCCGGCGGTGCTGGGCGCGGTCCGGAGCACGCGCCTGGCCCGGTCCTACATCGAGCAGCTCGCGCCGCTGCACGCCTGGCTGACCCAGCGTTATCCGCAGGTGCGTTTCCGCACCCAGATGAGCCGGCGCGCCGAAACTCGGGTGACCGACATGTTGATCGAGATCAGCGATTCGCTGCGGCTGCTGCAACGCGACGAACCGGCCCTGGCGGCGGCCCGGGGACTCGGCGATCAGCTGATCCGCGCCGCCGCAGCCGGCAACACCCACTGTGCCGCATACGAATTGGCCGCGGCCCGGCTGTTCCGGGGGCCCGAGGCCGCACTGCCATATGCTGTAGCATGACGGCTATCTCAAAGCGGAGCCCGAGTCAGTGAGGAGCGTGGCATGGGAGGAGCGCCCTTCTCAGACCGGCTGGAGTACCTGTTCCGCACGATGCCCAACACCAACGGCCGGCGGTACACCGCCGATGAGATCGCCCGCCGGGCCACCGAGCAAGGGCATCCGATTTCCGCCGTCTATGTGGCACAACTGCGGTCCGGCCTGAAGCAGAATCCGTCCCTCAAGCACGCGACCGGCCTGGCCGCCGCCTTCGGCGTCGACATCCGGTTCTTCACCGACGACGACGCCTGGCAGCGCGGCCGCCAGGAGATCGAGTACCTGCGGTTGAGCACGGCCCCCGGTCTCGAGGCCATCGCGTTTCGCGCCATCGACCTGTCCCAGCAGTCGCTGGCCTCGCTGATCGACTACCTCAAGTTCCTGCGCGTCCAGGAGGGCCTGCCGGCCGATCCCCCGGATCTGCCCGAATCCGAGCGTTCCTGACGGTTTTGTGGCACGAGTCACACTTGGATAACGGCCCGGAAAAACCCCGGCGCGACCGGCCGGATGACGGCCAAGTGACTCGGATCACAGTCCGTTTCGCCCGCTTATGAAACTTTAAGTTACTTTTCAGCAACAATCTCTTGGACACTTGACCATGGGTGCTCGGTCGAGGACCTGCGGACCTGATAAGGGACCGCGCCACTGAGGGAAAGCAAAGTAATGAAGTTCAGCAAGATCGCCGCAACCTCGGCTCTGGTTATCGCGGCTCTCGGCATCGCTACCGGTACTTCGCACGCCGAGCCGGCTCCCGTCCCGGCTCCGGCCCCCGTCCCGGTCCTGCCGTCGTTCCTCGACGGCGTGAACCAGGGCGTCCAGCAGGTGCTGCCCGGCATCAACTGGAAGACCTCCATCGAGGGCGACTCCATCGTCGTCGAGACCGACAAGGGCTCGCTCACCACCGACAACGGCCAGTTCCAGGTGCGCGACGACGCGGGCAACGTGGTCGTCGGCCTGCCGCTCGCCTACACCCTGAACGACCTGGAATACCCGATCAACGCCAGCGTCGAAGGCCTGCGCGCCGTGCTGACCCCGGTCAAGGACGTCAGCGCCGGGCACCCGTCCAGCCTGCGCAACGAAGTGGTCAAGCAGGACGCCTTCGATGACGCCGTGTCCGCCGCGGCCACCCAGTTCGGCATCATCACCGCCATCGGCACCCTGGTCGGCACCATCGTCGGCGGCGGCGCGGGCTGCGCCATCGGCGGCGCCGGCGGCCTGATCCTGGGCCTGCCGATCCTGGACCTGGGCGGCGCGACCGGCATCGCCGGCTGCCTCGCCGGCGCCGCGGTCGGCATTCCGCTGGGTGCCGCCGCCGGCCTCGTGCTGACCGGTGTGCCCGCGGCCATCGTCATCGGCATCGGTTTCCACAACCGGATCAACGCGCCCGAGAACCAATAAGGCGCCGCACGATCGCGAGGGCCCGGTCCGCTACGGCGGACCGGGCCCTCGACGCTTTCACGCCCTGAGCGAAATCACTACGGGCAGGCGATAATTCGGCCGCAGAATGACGTGAGCGATCGAAGGGTGCCCGATGGAAGAAGTACTGCTCACGCCGCCCGGCGCGGACGAGGTGCGAATCCTGGCGCGCGGCGTGCTCGCCGCCGCGACGGGAGACGACGGCCCGACGCCCTTGCAGGAGTTGCTGATTCCGTCGCTGTTCCTGTCGATGACCGGGCACGCGGTGGAATTGGCGGCGCTGACGCCGATCGGTCCCGTCGAGTTCGCGCAGCAGCTGGCGCGGCGCAACCGGATCTTCCGGGAGCGGATCGTGCAGACCATGCTGCTGGCCGCGCTGGTGGTGCGGCCGCTGCCGGCCGAGGTGGCGCTGCGACTGCGCGAGTTCGCCGACGCGCTGGACGTGGACGACGACATGATCGCGGTCGCTGAGAAATACGCCGACGGGGCCGCCGATCTGGCGGCGGCCGACTTCGACCGCAACGGCTACCTCGGCGGCCTGCACGCCGACCGGCTCAACGCGCTGCACACCCAGGACCTGGACAGCTCCTGGGGCCAGGTCGCCCACGATCCGGCACTGGCCGCGCGCTGGGCACAGCTGTGGGAGCTGCCGGTCGGTACCCTCGGCCGCGGTGTCGCCGACTTCTATCGCGATCGTGGCTTCGTCACGCCCGGCCTGCCGGGTTCGGCCCCGCCCCTACTGGCCCAACATGATTGGGTGCACGTGCTGGCGGGCTACGGCACCACGCTGGAGAACGAGATCGAGGTGTTCGCGTTCATGGCGCGCGCCAACGACGATCCGCGCGCCTTCAGCCTGCTCGCCATGGTCATCTCCCTGTTCGAAACCGGCTATCTGAAGGCCGGCGCCGGCCTGTTCGAAGCCAACGAGGGACATTTGCGCTCGGGCGGCATGGCGGTCCGGCTCGGCGACGCGATGCGCCGCGGCGCCCGCACCCAGGGCAGCCACGACTTCCTCGACCTGGACTGGTTCGGTCTCGCCGATCGCCCGATCACGGTGGTGCGCAGCGAGATCGGGCTCACGCCGAAAGCCGCTCCGGCGATCGCGGCGGGCTCGGTGAGCGCCTGGCAACCCGGCGGGATCACGCCCTATCAGCTGAACGCGGCCCGCAAGGCCGCCGAGTCCGAGGGCCGGCCGTTCGTTCCGTGGCAGCCCGACCCGAACCGGGAGTGAGCGCCGCCGCGGGACGACCTGGGCCGGGCGGCTCAGTGCGTGATCGGCAGATCGCGGCGCGCTTGCTCGGTGTCCTTGGCCCAGAACCACAATCGGTGTGGCGGGGGGACCTTGTGATAGCCGTGCAGGCCGACCTCGGTGAGGTCGCGTAGGTCCACGCAGACCCGCTGGAACGCCTCGTCCAGGGTCGCGGCGGGATCGTCGAGGTTGGCGGCGCCGAGTTTGATCAGTGCCCGGTACTCGTAGGCGAGGAGCAGGTCCTCACCACCGTGCGTCCATGCGCCGAACTTGTTGTCCCAGGCCACCGTTGCCGCGTCGAGCAGCATGTTCAGGTCGGCGGTGCGCGGGATCGAGGGGTAGATGAGGAAGGTGGCGGCCCAGCCGGTGGCGACCAGCTCGAGGTTGAAGGTGCGGCGGCGGGGATCGTTGCGCGGCGGCATCGGATCGCTCGCGGTGCCGCTGAACCAGGGCGCGGTGTAGGCGAGCATCCGGCCTTTGCTCTCGATCAGCTCACCGGTCGCGATGACCGCCAGCTTGCGTTTGCTGCCGTCGGGGCGGGTGAGCCGAGTCTCGACCATCTGCTTGTGCACGTCGGCGGCCGCCTTCCCCGCGCCCAGATGCCGCTGGGCCGCATCGGCGGTGATCCGCCCGACCAGGTAGTCGCGGAGATCCTTGGGCAAGGCGTCGAAAGTGCCATCCTCGAGCCGGGTTTTCGCCCGCTCGAGCGCGGCCTGCGCGGTCGGCGGGCTGCCGCCGAACAGCGACTCGGGAGTATCGATGGAGACCATGCGCACGGCCATCTCGATATTCGGAGTATCACCATCGGTCGTACTGACGAACCGATGATCGTTAGCGGGACGGCTGACACCGACAAAACCGAGCTCGACCATGACATCACTCCAGGTAATCGGCAGATCTCTACTCGATTATCGCCACCGGCGGCCCCGATGTAACGCATCGGTTTCTCAGCGTGCGAGCCGCCGGGTGAAGGTGCCGTGGAATCCCCACGGGATGTGATGGTCGAGCCAGGCCGTCGCCAGCGGTCCGCGCTCCAGATCTCGGGCGTCGAGCACCACCAGCTGCGAACGATGTTCGGCAAGCTGGTGATTGAGGAAGAGCAGCCAGCCGTCGTCCTCCGCGGCGTCGGGCGTACGCGGCACGAACAAGGGCTCACCCACACTGCTGAGCGCGAACTCGCACCGGGTTTCCACTTCGGAGCGGTGGTCGACCTTGACGATCGAGTCGTAGACCGCGGCGTCGGCGCTCTTGCCCGCGAGGTAGCTGTAGCGGTGCGGGCGGGTGCTCCGCCGCCAGTCGTACTGCGGAAATTCCACCGAACGATCGGACAGTTCACGTTCGAGCACGGTGCCGCCCCGGGTGATCCGGTACTGCATCAGGCGCGAGTCCGGAAAGCTCGGCGCCTCCCCTCGGTCGTTGTTGATCGCGTTGGTCGCGCCGCGGACCTCGTTCCACGCGGTGTCGAAGCGCACCAGCTCGACGACGACATCGTCGCCGTCGTCGTAGGCGTTGGTGAGGTGGAAATGCAGCAGCGCCTCGTGCTCGACGACGCGCGGGCGGCCACCGGCCTTGGGCACCAACAGGAATCGGGTGCCCTTGGCCCGGTCGAAGCGCAGCGAGTCGATGAACGAGTGACTCGCCAGCGCGACCTTGGTCAGGTCGGGCCGCAGCGGGTCGAGCACGAAGACCAGATACTTCTGGGTCAGCGCGAAATCGTGATTCCAGACCAGGTCCAGCATCGGCACCGTCGCCAGCGAATGCATGCGGCCGGAGCGGTCCACCCGGTAGGTGCGAATCCGGGGTGTGGGCAACAGATCGAGCCCGAAGTTGTACATGTCGCCGGTGCTCGGATCCCATTTGGGGTGCGCGGAGAACGCGCCGAGGAAGCCGAGTTTGCCGTCGAAATCGCAGGGGCCCAGCGTTTCCAGCGAATCGGGGTCGATCCGATGCGGGTTGCCCAGCTCCCACAGCGCCAGCAGCCCGCCGGCGTAATCGACGATGTTGGTGTTGGCCACGTTGGCCGGCAACCGCCCGATATTGGCGAGCGGACCGCCGGGGATCTGCGTGCCGACGCCGCGATATCGGATCCGATCCGAACGCTGACCGTGTTCGAAGTGCCGGGTGCGGACATATCGGTTGCGGTAGCGCACCGAGCACCCGTCGAGCACGAACTGCGACACCATGCCGTCGCCGTCGAAGAGGCTGTGCAGCAGTGTGCTCCCGACCCGGTGCTTGCCGGGCCCGATGCGGTAGAGCGTGCCGGTCAAGTCCGAGGGCAGCTCGCCGTCGATCTGCCCGACGCGGTAGGTGCGTTCGTCCAGCAGCGGTTCGTACACGCGGTGATGCACGGGGTTCTCCTTTGAACCGTAAATCTGATGACGTTCGTCATCCAATTTACGAAGGGGCCTAGAGTGATGTCAATGACGAGGCCCGAGGTGATGCGCCCGTACGGCGGGGTCAGCGCCGAAGACCGGCGAGCCGAACGCCGGGCGCGGTTGCTCGCCGCCGGGCGCCGGGCGTGGGCCGAATCCGGGCCCGCCGGTGTGAAAGTGCGTGGCGTCTGCGCCCTCTCGGGCCTGACCGACCGCTACTTCTACGAGCAGTTCGCCAACCGGGACGCGCTGCTGCTCGCCGTCGCCGACGACGTCCGCGACCAGCTGCTCACCGCGATGGTCCAAGCCGGACTCGGCGCCGAAGGCGGAGCCGCCGAGAAACTCCAGGCCGCCCTGCAAGCCTTCCTGGACACCACCGCCGCCGACCCGCAGATCATGCGCATCGTCACCAGCGACACCGCCGGCGTCCCCGGCCTGGCCGAACGCCGGCACGACGTCCTGGCCATGATCGCCGACCTTGTCGTCCAGCACGCCCCCGGCGTCCTCGACTCGGACGACCCCGCCCAGCTCCGCCGCGCCGCCCTGTTCATCACCGGTGGCGTCAACCAGCTCATCGAAGGCTGGCTCGACGGCGCCATCACCCTGTCCACCGCCGACCTGGCGGCCGAATGCACCCGCTTCTGCTTGCGCGTCCTGCAATCCGGACCGGAGACCTGAACCCGCTGGCACGATGGACGGCGTGTCGTCCGCTCCGCTAGCCGCCCTGTGTCCCACCTATCCGATCCGGACCAAGCGGCTGCTGTTGCGGCCGCTCGGCGTCGGTGACGTCGACGCGTTGTACGCCTACCGCAGCCGGGCCGATGTGTGCCGGTACGTGCCGTTCGAGCCGATGACGCGGGAACTGATCGAGGAACGGCTCGAAACGCAGTGGGCGAATTCCGATCTCACCGACGAGGGACAGGCGCTGACCCTCGGCCTGGAGGTGGCCGAGACCGGTGCGCTGATCGGTGACGTGATCCTGTTCTGGCACAGCCGGATCCATGCCGGCGGCGAGATCGGCTATGTGCTGCATCCCGAGGCCGGCGGGCACGGGTACGCGACCGAGGCGGCGCAGGCCGTGCTGCGCCTCGGGTTCGAAGACCTCGGGCTGCATCGCATCATCGCCCGGCTCGATGAACGCAACACGGCCTCCGCCGCGGTCGCGCGGCGGCTGGGAATGCGGCAGGAGGCGCGCCTGGTGCACAACGAATTCTTCAAAGGCGAGTGGTCGACGGAACTCGACTTCGCCATGCTCAGCACCGAATGGGCCGCCGCCGCACGGTAATCAGCGTGCGGCCAGCGCGCGGCAGATCGCGGGGACGGCGGTGCCGATCGGTTCGCGGATCACCGCCGTGGCCAGCGCGTCGTACGGCGTGGGATCGCGATTGACGATCACCAGCTTCGCGCCCGCCTGCACCGCGAGCGCGCACAGCGACGCCGCGGGCTCCACCTGGAGCGAGCTGCCGATAGCGAGGAAGAGCTGCGAGGCGGCCGCGATGGTGCGCGCCTTGGCCAGCACCGCGCCGTCGAGGTACTGGCCGAACATCACGATCGACGGTTTCAGGATGCCGCCACACCCGCACCGCGGATCGCCGGCACCCGCGGCCACCCGGGTGAGCACCGATTCGGTCGCGCTCCGCGCCCCGCAGCCGCGGCAATCGACGGTGGCCAGACTGCCGTGCAACTCCAGCACTTTGCGCTCCGGCGAACCGGCGCGCTGATGCAGCCCGTCGACGTTCTGGGTCAGCACCCGCACCGCCAGTCCGCCGCGATCGAGTTCGGCCAGCGCGGAATGCGCCGCGTTCGGCTCGATGTCGGTGCGGTGCAGCGCGCTGAAGGCGTGCCAGAAGCGGTCCCGCACCTCCGCCGAGGCGAGGAAGTTCTGCTCGGTGAACGCACCGATGAGCGCGGGATCCTTGGTCCAGGTGCCCTGCGGACCGCGGTAGTCGGGCAGGCCGGAGTCGGTGGAGATGCCCGCGCCGGTGAGCACCGCCAGCCGAGTGACGCCGCGCGCCCAGCTCATGTCGTTCATACCGGAACGTTAGGTGAGCGGGGCGGCTCGGGGCGATCGAATTTCGGTCAGGCCGAGGGGTAGGCCGCCACGAACGCCGTGTCCACGCCGATCGTGCCCAGGCTCGTCGCACCGCCGGGGTCACCGAGCGCCGCCTCGCGACCGGGCAGCACCTCGTCGAAAAAGCGCGCGTTCTCGGCGACGAAGACCTCCTCGCCCGCGGGCATGTCGTCCTCGTAGTAGATCGCTTCGACGGGGCAGACCGGTTCGCAGGCCGAGCAGTCCGTGCATTCCGCCGGGTTGATGTAGGCCATGCGGTCGCCGACGTAGATGCAGTCGAGCGGGCATTCCTCCATGCACGCGCGGTCCAGGACGTCGACGCAGGCCGCTCCGATGACGAAAGTCATGATGTCTCCTCGGTTTTCACTGCCCCGGAGGCAGGGTTCAACGATCGCCGCTGGTATCGCGGTCCGGTAGCCACCGAATGCCGACCACCTCATCAGGCTGACTTATGGGTGCATGGCGCATAATCCCCCCATGACCCTCCCACCGGGAACACCCGACCTGGAGGTGCTCGATCTTCTCGTCTCGGTCGCCGAGCTGGGCAGTCTCGGCGCCGCCGCCCGCCGGCACGGCATCACGCAGCCGGCCGCCAGCATGCGCATCGCCGCGCTGGAACGGCGGCTGAGCCTGCGATTGCTGGACCGCGGACCCACCGGCTCCGTGCTCACCGAACCGGGACGCGCCGTCGTCGACCACGCGCGCCCGGTGCTGGCCGCCGCCCGCACGTTCGCCGACTACGTCAAGACGCTGCGCGCCGCCGACCGGCCGAAACTGCGCATCGCGGCCTCGAAGACCATTGCCGACCACCGGATGCCGCACTGGCTCGCCGCGCTGCGCGCGGCCCGGCCCGAGGTGACGGTGGCGCTCGAAGTGGGCAACTCGCGCCAGGTCGAAGCCTGGGTGCAGCAGGCGCAGGCCGACGTCGGATTCGTCGAAGGACCGCATGCCCCCGCCGAACTCGCCAGCCGGGTGCTCGGCGCCGACGACCTGGTCGTGGTGGTCGGCCGCGGCCACCCGTGGTCGCGTCGCCGCAAACCCCTGACCGTGCGGGAACTCGCCGCCACCGCCCTGCTCTGGCGCGAGCCCGGATCGGGCACCCGCGACACCATCTGGGAACTGCTCGCGGCCGACTCCGAACCCTGCTCCCCCGCCGCCGAATTGGGTTCGACCGCCGCGATCCTGACGACCGCGCGCACCGGCGCCGCACCCGCCGTGCTCAGCCGGCTCGTCGCCGGCGCTGCCCTGGCCGCCGGTGAACTCCTCGAAATCCCGCTGGCCGACGCGGTTCTCACCCGCAAGTTCCGCGCCGTGTGGCGCCGCCAAGCCCCGCCTGCCGACCCGGGCGACCTGCTCATCCGCTACGCGGAACAGTTCGAGCAGCAGCGCGCCACCCGGTAATCGGGCGCGCCCGACTCGTCCGGACTACGGTGGCCGGGTGGTGGATTCAGCGGATGAGCAGCAGGACTGGCCCTCGGTACGCGCGCACCTGCGCCCGATTCTGCGGCCGGTGACCTATGGGATCGATCACCTCGCGGACACCCAGCCGGTGGCACGCCCCGCCTTCCCGTTCATCAATGAGCTGGTCGCGGTGGACAAACCGGAGTCCCGTGCCATCGTCTCCCCGTCGTCCCTCGCCCGCTGGGGCGTCTCGGCCGACGAAGTCTTCACCGCCGCCCACGCGAATCTGGCCGCCCTCGTTCAGCCGCATGACAGCGGCGGCGACGCGATTCTCCGCTACGTCGACGACGGCAACGCCTATTTCGCCTCCTGGCCACTGGTTCCCGGCTGGCTCGCCTCGTTCCGCGCCCGGTACGGCCACCGCCGCCCGGTCGCTTTCATGCCCGACACCGACAGCCTGATCGTGGTGCCCGACCACCCCGGCATCCTCGCCCGCATGTTCGCGATGGCCGAGCAGCAATACCGGGAGGCCGCCCGCCCACTCTCGCCGCAGGGCTACACCCTCGACGCCACGGACAATGTCGTCCCGTTCGACCAGGCCGGCCCGCACGAGCAACTACCCGCCGCCCAGCGCGCCCGCGCCGGGTTGACCACCGCCGAGTACGCGGCCCAAACCCACTGGATCACAGAGACTTTCGACGATATCTACGAGCTCCCGGGCTATGACCTGGACCCCGCCTATGCCGCGGCCGCCACCTTCATCGAAACCACCGACGGTCCCGCCACCCTCACCGTCTGGGGCGAGGGCGTCGACTACCTCCTCCCACACGCCGACTACATCTCTTTCTGCCACGACACCGAATCCGGCGACATCGAGCGACTGTTCGAAGTCCCCTTCGCCGCCGCCGCCGCGATCACCGGCCTCACCCCCGTGCCGGGCATGAACCCGCCCCGCTACGAAATCCGCACCTGGCCTTCCCCGGAGCTCCTCACCCAACTCCGGCAGGCCGCCGTCACCCTCCAGTCAGCGGATTGACTACTCGGCGTGCTGAGATTTCGCGATCCGCTCGAAAACCGCCATGTCGTTGTCGAAGGCGCTGCCCGGTACCGGCCAGTGCACGACCAGTTCGGTGATGCCGATCGCGGTGTAGCGGTCGACGGTTTCGGCGAAGACTTCCATTGAGGCGAGCGGGTTCTCCGGGGTGAAGCCGCTGACGTAGACCCGTTCCAGGGTGGCCGGGTCGCGGCCGATGGACCGGCACTGGAGCCGACACGCCCTGGCCTGGAGCGCGGGGTCCGCGCAGAATATGCACGATGACTGCACAGTTCATCCGCGATGACGCGACCGCGGCGGCACGGCACACCGAGGCGCTGATCGAGTTGTACACAGAGGTTTTCGCGGACCCGCCGTACAACGAGGGCCCGGACGACGTGGACCGGTTCCGCGAGTTACTGACCACCGAGTTCGCGGAACCGGGATTCGCTCTGGTCCGCGCGGTCGAGGGTGGCGAACTCGCCGGGATGGCCTATGGGTTCAACCTCGCGGCCGGACAGTGGTTGCCCGAGGCCGCCACACCGGCGCCGCCCGGCGCGCTCGAGGTACCGAAGTTCTCGATCATGGAATTCGCTGTGCGCCGATCACATCGAGGCCGAGGGCTGGGCCGCGCCGTGCTGGACGAGCTCCTGCGCGGACGCCCCGAACCGCTCGCGGTCCTCTCGGTCGACCCGACGGCCCCCGCCGACGCGCTTTACCGGGCCTGGGGCTGGCGCCCGGCAGGTCACACCAACCCCCACCCGAAACACCACAGAAAATACAACATTCTGTGTTTCGATCAGCCTGTGATGACGACATGAGCGCGGACGGTCTCGACGCACAGCTCAGCCAGTGGCAGTCCTACCTGCGCAAACACGGCTCACCGGGCGAAGCGGACGCACTGGACGGCCGTCTGCGGGGCAGTATCGAGGAGCTGACCGCGACCGGGTTGCGGCCCGACGAGAGTTTCCTCGTCGCGGTGAAACGGCTTGCCGCCGAGGACGGCCCGGCGCGCGAGTTCGCCCGCGCCCACGCCACCCGGTTGTGGCGCGACCTGGTGCTCACCGGCGAGCCGGACCGCACGGGCAACCGGACCGCCATGCTCACCATGCTGGTGTGCGCGGCCGGCGCGGCGCTCGCGATCAAGGTGCCCGCGCTGTTCGGCGTCGACTTCGACGACAGCGGCGAGTTCTATCTGCGCAACCTCGCGCTGTTCGCGCTCGCACCGCTCGCGCTCTACTTCGGCCTGCGGCGCCGGCTCGGCGGCACCGCCGTCGCGCTCGTCGCCGGGCTGTTCGTGGTCGGCGCGATCGCCGCCAACGCCTTTGGGCTGGACAGTGATTCGCAGTTGGTGGCATTGTCGGCCATCCATCTGCCGCTGGCGCTGTGGCTGGCGGTCGGTGTGGCCTATACGGGTGGCGACTGGCGCTCGCACGCCAAACGCATGGACTTCATCCGCTTCACCGGCGAATGGATCGTCTATTTCGTCCTGATCAATCTGGGCGGCGGCGTGCTCACCGCCATCACGGTCGGCACCTTCGACGCCATCGGCATCGATGTCGAGATCTTCGTCAGCGAGGCGCTCGCGCCGTGCGGCGCGGTCGCGGCGATCGTGGTCGCCGCCTGGCTGGTGGAAACCAAACAGGGCGTCCTGGAAACCATCGCACCGGTGCTGACGAAGATCTTCACGCCGCTGTTCACCGTCGTCCTGCTTGCCCTGCTGATCGGTTTCGGCCTGAGCAGCACCGGCCTCGAGGTCGACCGCGACGTGCTGATCCTGTTCGACCTGCTGCTGGTGGTGATCCTGGGCCTGCTGCTCTACGCCATCTCCGCCGTCGACCGTCCGGACGAGCCGAAGCTGTTCGACAAACTGCAACTGGCCCTGGTGGTCAGCGCCCTGCTCGTCGACCTGCTCGTCCTCACCGCCCTCACCAGCCGCATCACCGAATACGGGTCCAGCCCCAACAAGATCGCCGCCCTCGGCGAGAACCTCATCCTGCTGGCCAACCTCGCCTGGTCGGCTTGGCTGTTGTTCGGATTCCTGCGCGGGCGGACCCCCTTCGCCCGCCTGGAGCATTGGCAGACCAGCTACCTCGTCGTCTACGCCGCCTGGGCGTGGATCGTGGTCCTGGTCTTTCCGCCGCTGTTCGGCTTCCGCTAGGTTGTGTCTCGAAGTGAGTGTTGGGGGGGGGGGGGCCGGGGGGGGCCCCCCCCCCCCCCAGAAACAAGTAGACGCAGTGTTGTTAGGGGGGGGGCTCTAATTTGGAGTTTGTGTTTTTTAGTAAGTCTGGGAGGAGAAAAAA